>NZ_JBKGTY010000001.1:0-163116 GCF_053543375.1 Myxosarcina sp. GI1(2024)
TTCTTTCATAAAGTAAGTGCGATCGGGCTTTAGAATAATGTTAAAGTTAATCAGTAAAGGTATTCTATCTTATTTTGTCTGTTTAAATTGTTTAAGTACCGCTAATTCAATACCCTCTAGCTTTAGTTCGTATTTACTATTCGAGACTACTTGGGGTTTATGAGTAAAGGTAGCTTTTTCTGCTATGTCTAGGATTTTGGTCAGATAATTCCCATAGTCATAAGCTCTTTGTTTTGCACTAAAGGCTACAAACGCTGTCTTATCTACTGGAATATAAATTATCTCAGGACTAATCTCTACCTTATTTACAGGGGTCATCCCTTCCTTATAATCTGCTAGCTTAATAGGTATTTTGGGGTCTGGGTAATGAGGTTTTTCGTACAACTCCTCCCTAACCTTTATTGGTTGCTTCGCGGGAGGTTTGGTAAAGTCGTGGACTTCTACTAGTTCTCTAGCTAGTTGTAGGGTAATGCCCTCAATAATTAACTCTTTAGGATAGTCCTTTAAATATTCGGCTTCCTCGAACCAAGATTTAGTTGATAGCCCTTGTTTGTAGCAAAGCTCATCCCTCCAGTCGTAGCCATCTGAAGGGATTTTAAATCCAATGTGAATACAGTCTGTGTCTCGGTCATAGACTACATTGTCTGCTAATTTTACTAGATGTTGTTCTTTATCTATTTCTGGCGTGTGGGGTATATCTGGTTGTGGTGGATTGAATACTTTATGCTCTTTTTCTTCAAGATATTCTTCACTATGAAATACAGCTATATTGTCGGGGTCTTCTTTTTGTAGCTCCTCAATAAATTTATAGTTTGGGTTGCTATCATCTATATACTCAATTTCGTCTTCTTCTTGAGAAACTTCCTCAAGGTATTTAGGTTGTTCCTGTGGAAAGAGGTTTAGTATATGCTCTTTGAATAGCCATAGATATTTACCTACCCCAATCTGTTCTATCGCTGATTTAACGGTACTTAAACAATTTAAACAGACAAAATAAGATAGAATACCTTTGCTGATTAACTTTAACATTATTCTAAAGCCCGATCGCACTTACTTTATGAAAGAAACTACTCCCGCAGCCATGCCTCCCTGTTTCGATAGATGAGATGGTGTCAAAAGTTTGATGATTTACTGAGAACTAAAGCGCAAAAAAGGGAATTCAGACATTATTTAGGAGGATTATTAGGGGAAAGTGAGCGAAAAAATGTATCTCAAATGGCTAAAGACGCAGTAGAGGTCACATACCACAAATTACACCATTTCTTAACTGAAGCAACTTGGTCAGCGAACAAGATAAATGAACGTCGCTTAGAAGTGATGAACAAGTGTAATCAAACGAGAATCAGTAAGGGATTTAGTCTAATTGTTGATGACTCTGGGCATAGAAAAAGTGGTAACTTTACCGCAGCAGTAGGTCGTCAATATATTGGGGAAATTGGGAAAACAGATAATGGCAATGTTGTAGTAACAACTCATCTATATGATGGCCAAAAAAGCTTACCTTTAGACATAGAACTATATCAACATGGTAATTCGTTGCCCGAAGGAAAGAAAGACAGAGAATTCAAGAAAAAACCCACCTTAGCCTTAGAATTAATCGATAAAAGTTTGAAGAGGGGATATCGACCAGGACTAGTATTAATAGATTCGTCCTATGGTAACAACACAACTGTTTTACTCGAACTGGAAAAAAAGAAATTAAAGTATATAGGAGGAATCGCTAAAAATCGTAATATTTTGGTTAAAACTCCATCAAATCAATTAGAAAAAATCAGAGTAGATGAATATGCTCAATGGTTATCTGATGAGGAATTTAAGGAGATTCAAATCCAGGGTGAAAAACCTAGAACCGTCTGGGTAGCAATAATAGAAGCAGAAATATCAAGGCTAGAAGGAATCAGAAAAATAGCTATCGTCATGAGTGCACCAATCTTTGAAGATGCTGAAGATATTGACTACTTACTCACAAATGTTGAGGGAGAAATAGGGTAATGTTGCAAAAACTTAAGACAAACTTGTAGTATTTAACAAACGTAAATAACTACTAGACCAGATGAACTCAAAGCAACCATTTAAGTGGAAACATTTTCAAGGAGAAATAATTTTACTTTGTGTGAGGTGGTATCTCCGCTATGGTTTGAGTTATCGTGATTTAGCAGAAATCATGCAAGAGCGAGGACTATCTGTAGACCACACCACGATTTACCGATGGGTGATGATTTATGCACCACAAATAGAAAGAAGAGCCAGAAAGCATCTCATCTCAACTAATGACTCTTGGCGAGTAGATCAAACTTATCTCAAGGTCAAAGGAAAATGGAAATATCTATATAGAGCAGTTGACAGCAATGGTATTACCATAGAGTTTATGTTTAGTGCCAGGAGAGATAAACAAGCTGCTAAAAGATTCTTGAAGAAAGCCCTGAAATCGAGACATAATAAGCAGCCAAGAGTTATTAACGTAGACCAAAATCCTGCTTATCCCGCAGCAGTTGAAGAACTTCAAACGGAAGAAATTATCTCTAGTGAGTGTGAATTGAGACAGAACAAATATCTTAATAATATCATCGAGCAAGACCATAGATTTCCGAAAAAGCAGGCTAAGTATAAATTATACTTTCAACATTTCCACTCAGCATGGCGGACATTAAAAGGGTATGAAATCATGAATGTGATTCGCAAAGGGCAAATAAAAAATATCGCTAAAGGTGACATCTTGGGACAAAGAAATTTTGTCTATTCTCTGTTTGGGATCGCTGTCTAAAAAATTAGTTAATCACAGGTATATTCTCTCTGTTCGGATTTTTTGCAACAGAACCACTCTGGAGAATGCCACCACCAAGATTAACCTTTGTTTTGTCAGACTGATGCTCAAAAGATTAGCTGCTGCTTAGATAGATCTCAAATGGGTTCTATAAGTGGATTGTTTATTTTATTCCCACTCGATCGTTCCCGGTGGTTTTGAGGTTATGTCATAAACTACTCTATTTACCCCTTTAACCTCGTTGACCATACGATTGGAAATGGTTTCTAACATCTCGTAGGGAACTTTTGCCCAATCTGCAGTCATACCGTCTTCGCTAGTGATAAAGCGCAAGACAATCGGGTAAGCATAAGTACGTTTATCTCCCATTACGCCCACACTCCGAATTGGCAACAACACGGCAAACGCTTGCCAAAAATCGTGATAGACTCCTTGTCTGCTAATTTCGTCTCGTACTACATAATCGGCATCGCGCAAAATATTGAGTCTTTCGGCGGTAACTTCGCCAATAATCCGAATTGCCAAACCAGGACCCGGGAAAGGATGGCGGCGCACGATTTCTTCTGGCAATCCAATCGAACGAGCGACTTTGCGCACTTCATCTTTAAATAGCTTGCGTAGGGGTTCGACTAATTTAAAACGGAGGTTTTTAGGTAAGCCGCCTACGTTATGATGACTTTTTATTTTTACTGCGACTCTTTCGCCAGTTTTCGGATCGACATTGGTATCGGCAGATTCGATTACGTCGGGGTAGAGGGTTCCCTGGGCTAAATAGTCAAATGGTCCCAATCTTTGAGATTCTTCCTCGAATACGCGGATAAATTCATGTCCGATGCGACGACGTTTCAGTTCTGGATCGGTCACGCCTTTCATTTGTTCGAGAAAGCGATCGCGGGCTTGAACGTATTCTACGGGAATGTGAAACTGCTCTTTAAAAATTTGCATCAATCGTTCGGGTTCGCCTTTACGCATAAATCCCTGATCGATAAACATACAGGTCAAGCGATCGCCAATGGCTTGATGGAGTAAAAAAGCCAAAGTAGATGAATCTACTCCTCCAGACAGAGCCAGCAATACTCTCTTGTCTCCTACTCTAGCTTTAATTTCACGGATTGCTTCTTCGACAAAAGCCTCTGTCGTCCAGGTGGGTTCGCATTCGCAAATATGATAGACAAAGTTACGAATTAAAGCGATACCGCCTTCAGAATGCACTACTTCGGGGTGAAACTGAACCCCAAATAGTTTGCGCTCGGGATTGGAAATTGCCGCGCAGGGAGTATTTTGGGTACGAGCTAAAACCGAAAATCCTGGTGGTAACTCAGTACAGGAGTCACCATGACTCATCCACATAATCGAGCCATTTTCTACATTAGTTAATAGATCTGTGGGGTCTTCAATTTCTAGGTGCGCTCTGCCGTATTCTCCCAGCTTGACCTGCTCTACCGTGCCTCCAAGCTGTTTGACCATCAGCTGCATTCCATAACATACCCCTAAAACAGGAATATTTAGCTCCCAAATTTGCGGGTCGCATTGAGGTGCATTTTTATCGTAGACAGAATTAGGCCCTCCAGAAAGAATAATTCCTTGAGGATTGAGTTGGCGTAACTGTTCTGCTGTAGTTCGGTATGATATTACTTCTGAATAAACCTGAGTTTCGCGAATTCTACGAGCAATTAGCTCGGAATATTGAGAGCCAAAGTCAATGATAATAATTTTTTGGCGATTGAGAGTACTAGCTAGAGACTTGGAAGATAGAGTCTCTGAGTTTTTAGGGCTTGGTTTTGTCTGAATAGTCACTATTCTCTAGAGAATTTTGTTGGTTTAAGCAGTTGAATGAGTTACACTAATTTACAAACTTTAGGCTTTAACTACTCAACTTTAAATTTATGAGTTATAATTGCTAGGGGCTTTATGGATTTTTTGATGAATTTATTAAGTATTCTTAATAGAATATCATAAATTCGATAGTAGATGGATCGCATTAGGGCTTTTGGTAACGATTTTTCTTTGGCGGTCAAATAGCACCGAACCCAAAATTAATTTACGTTCGCTGTACTTACTGATGTAAGCTGTAGTGCGAGTGTCGATTTGAGAGGCGATCGCATCGTATAACAATTCTACCCAGTTACTACCATCTCTAGCATCTAAATTGCGCAACAAACATAGAGCTGCTTCGGTAGTGGTGCAGGCAAATACCTGTCGTAAAATTTCAACGGGCATACCGAGTAAAGCGCAATGGGTAGTAAAAATTTCTAGCCTACCATCGGCTAAATGATTGTGAGTGTGAAAAATTCCGCCAGCTAGTTTGATTAATTTGCCGTGATAACCAAACAAAACAATCGATTTAACTCCACAAAGTGCCGCGGCGACTAACATCGAACCCAACCAATTAGCAGTTTTTACCATTCGTTCGGAATCGATCCCCATTTGTCGTGCCAGATCCATACCATTTTCGCCAATGCAAAATACTAAAAGCTTGAATAATTGTGCTTTGGCTTCCAATTCAGCCTGGTAAGCTGCCAATTGACTGGGGGCAACTAGGGGCTGGACGATACCAGTAGTACCTAACAGAGATAATCCTTCAACCACCCCAAAAGCCTCATTGGAGGTGCGCTGGGCTAGTCTACGTCCTTCTGGCAAAATAATAGTTACGGTAAGATTTTCTTGAGGATGTAATAAAGGCTGAAGGTTGGATATTATCAGTTCTCTGGCGTAACTGTAGATAGCGGCGCGATTGCAGTCGTTTAGCTGACGACCGATGCCTTCTCCTCCTTTAATTTCGATTTTTCCGGCAGTAGTTGCCACACTCAATGCCACTAATGCCCAGACGGGTGTATTGCGAGTTAAATCTAAATGATCTCCAGGATCGCTACGGGTAATAGCAAGAGCTTCTCTTTGGTTTAATTGAGCTACTTGTTCGATGTCGATAGTTACTGTCTGGGCGGGTTTGATGAGATTGACCATCACCGACTTTAGTTCGGCTTCTCGATGGAGGTGTCTTAAAGCAGCGACCGCCGAAGCACAGGCAAAAACAGGTAGAGTATATCCTTTCAATTTATTTGATTTCCTAGATTCAACACAAGAATAATTAGATTTAATCGAGGGAAACTTTTCCCCAGGCTCTGTTGAGTAAATCGAGATCTACTAGAATTAAATTAAACCAAAACACCTCACTATGATTGTCTCGACTCTACATATAATTAATTGCTGCAACCTAATCTTCGACAAACTGCAAATTATTACAGGCGAGCGCTACATTATTTGGAAAAATATTATTCAATAAATACCGATTAGATTTCTCGTACGAATCAGCTACAAAACCTTTTTACTGTTCCCGGCGATCGAAATAGTCGATCGTGATTGGTGCGAGAAGTATATTACTTTAATATTTTAAAAAACTATTGGAGATAGCCAGTCAGAGGGAATAAATGACTAATAAAATTGACTATTTGAGAATTAGCGTCATCGATAAGTGCAATTTTCGCTGCCAGTATTGTATGCCAGAAGGTGCCAAACTCGAATATATACTCGGTCGAGAATTACTGACAAATCGAGAAATAACTACATTAGTCAAAGATGTGTTTATTCCCGTAGGCTTTACTAAGTTTCGCCTGACGGGAGGAGAACCTTTATTGCGTCCGGGAATTGTCGATCTCGTCAGGGATATTGCCCGACAGCGACAAACCGAAGATCTGGCGATGACTACTAATGCCTTTTTGCTTGCCGATTTGGCACGAGAACTCCATGATGCTGGTTTGAGTCGAATTAATATTAGTCTCGATTCGTTGAATCCCCAAACTTTTGACAAAATTATCGGCAATCGGGGACGCAGTCGCTGGCAGCAAACTTGGCAGGGAATTCTCAAAGCGCATCAGGTAGGATTCGATCCCTTGAAGTTAAACGTGGTGGTGATTCCTGGTTTAAACGATCGCGAAGTTCTCGATCTGGCTGCTTTAACCTTCGATCGCAATTGGCACGTTCGTTTTATTGAGTTTATGCCTATCGGCAATCCCGAACTGTTTGGCGATCGCGCCTGGATTGCTTCTGAGGAGTTGCGGCAGTTAATCCGGCAACGGTGGGGTTTAGTAGAATCAGGGGTTAACGGTAACGGTCCGGCGGACGTGTTTCAGATTCCCGGTGCTAAAGGAACCATTGGCTTTATTTCCCAGATGTCTGAGTGTTTTTGCGATCGCTGCAATCGCATTCGGCTATCTGCCGATGGTTGGTTGCGTCCCTGTCTATTAAACGAACAGGGTCAAATCGATCTTAAAACTATGTTGCGTCAAGGAATGAGCGCGAGGGAATTGCAGCAACGAGTTCGACAGCTACTGGCAATCAAACCAGAAGTTAACTTCAAACAAAGAGATTCGGGTACTAAGACAGGAATTTATAGTCGTACTATGTCCCAAATTGGCGGCTAATTTTTTTATTTGAGGGGTTGAGGTACACTGGGAGACAAGGACACTAGGGGACTGGGGGAAGTATTACCCATCATTAATTAATTTACAGACCACTACAAGATCTGGGATAAAAACTGTTTACTTCGTTCCTCTTTGGGGTGATTAAAAAATTCCTCTGGAGTAGCAATTTCGACAATCGTGCCATCATCCATAAAAACCAAGCGATCGGCTACTTCTCTGGCAAATCCCACCTCGTGAGTTACACACACCATTGTCATTCCCGACTCTGCCAAACTCCTCATGGTGTCTAAAACCTCTCTGACCATTTCGGGATCGAGTGCCGATGTGGGTTCGTCGAATAACATGATTTTAGGCTGCATTGCTAGGGCACGGGCGATCGCCACACGCTGTTGTTGCCCTCCCGATAGCTGTCCGGGATATTTATGGGCTTGTTCGAGAATGCCCACTTTTTCCAGTAGTTGCATGGCAATTGCTTCAGCCTGCTTTTTCGATTTTCTGCGTACCCAAATTGGCGCGAGGGTGACGTTTTTTAGAACGGTGAGATGGGGAAACAGATTGAACTGTTGAAACACCATTCCTACTTCTCGGCGAATGGCTTCGATATTTTTAAGATCGCGAGAAAGCTCGATCCCGTCAATTTCAATCCTACCTTTTTGGTATGGTTCGAGGGCATTAAAGGTGCGAATAAAAGTAGATTTGCCCGAACCAGAAGGACCCATAATCACTACCACTTCTTGTTTTTTTACGTTCAGGGTTACCCCTTTAAGAGCGTGGAAGTTATTGTCATACCACTTTTCCACATCTTGGGCGATAATTATCGATTCTGATGTTTCTGGTTGTGGTAGATTAATCTGATTTTGAGATTGGGTCATGGATCGAGTTTAATTAGATAAGAGCGAGCAACTATTGCTCTACCATGTTTTGGTTCGAGAAAAGCGATGCCTCGAAAAGCGATCGCTTACTTATTTTTATCTTAATATCGACCGACAGACCACAGACCAATGATGTTTATTTTTTAACTAAACCTCTACAGGCAGAAACCAAATCTCGATGGACTTCAGTTGAAGTAGCAAAGATCAATCCAGGCAAGCTGAGATCTTCGCAAGCAGAAAGAACCGGCAATTCGCCGCCGTCGAAAGTAGTAACGATACACCCTGCTTCTTTAGCTAAAAAGGCTAACGCGCCGCCATCAATAAACTTACCTCTCCTGATAATTACACCCGCTATTTCATTACTGGTAAAAATACCATTAGTATTGGGAATGCGATCGCTAGCTGAATAATCTTGTCTGACATCAATAACGCGATATTTATCGTTTAAACTAGCTTTTAAACCGCCCATTTCCCATCCTAATAAAATGTTTGGTTGGGAATTACTAATTTTCAAGGGACTACAGGTCTCTAAATCTTTATCTAAAGTGCCTTGATAAGCTCCTTCTCCTCGAAATGCGTAGTAATAGGTATTAGCAGCGGGAGAAATAGCTATTACCGCTTCAAACTCGTCTGCATTGAGAATAGCAAGAATAATTTGATAGTTATCGTGTCCGTCGAGATAGAATTTAGTACCGTCGATCGGATCGAGAGTAATTAAATAATCGTCTGGTTCGCCTAAATCTATAGCGCGAAAATACTTAGTATTTCGCGACTGTTCGTATTCTTCGCCGTGAAAGCGAATATGGGGAAAAGCACCCAACAGCGCGACTTCTACTAAGGTTTGGATCGAGAGGTCGGCATCGGTTAACGCCGTAGCAAAAAAATTATCCCCTTCATCTTTAGCGGGAAGTGCGGCAATTTTACTTTGAATACAGTCTGCATAGGCAGCAGCTACTCGCAGATAGGGTAACAAAGTGCGAAGAATTTGACGGGGTGTTGGCTGAGAGACCATGATTTATTATTCAAACAAAAATTTACGAGATGAGCCAATCTTATCTAGCTTCCCAGGTAGTGTAAAATGACTTTGGCTAAAATTTCCAAAGGTTTTAAAAATTTATGAGACAAATTGAAATGGTGGCTTCTATAAGTGAGCTTTGTTGTACTATACAACTACTGCTATTTCGTGCAATGTAAACGGCTAGCGAGCGGTTGAATATTCTTACAGCTAATACTCGATCCCCTCAATTTTTTCTACGAGCTAAATAGTTAAGACTTCGATGTCGATCTCACTCAAAGGGTATAAAAATTTAGAAAAAATCTCCGAAGGAATTAAGATTACTATTTATCGAGGCGAGCGTATTCGAGATCGTCAGGCAGTTACGATCGCCTTGTTGCCAGATCGAGATAGAAGTCCAATCGAACTTAAATTTGACGATCATCGCTTGATGTTCCCGAGCGACTCTATATTTGGGGGGCCGATCGGTCAACTTCAAACCGAAACCACTGAAAACCTCAAGCAATGGCAGCAGAAGTTATTGAGGTGATTCCCGAATTAGAAACCATTGTCGGCAAACAGCCTCCCGTTGAAGAGTTAGAGCCTACTGCCGCTCAAGATCGATTTAATCTGATTTTTAACCAATTTATGCGCCTATTTGCCACTGCCGAACGTCTTTTAGTGCTTTTTCTCAATGATTTACAGTGGGCGGATTTGGCTTCGCTCAAATTCATCCAGTTCTTGATGGGCGATCGCTAGTTTTGACAAAATACGATCTAATCATCAACCAACATCCAAGGGTTTAGAATGCAACTGATGTTCTTCTGCTAGTAGCTTGGGTTTAACGTAAAGATTTTCCAGCAACACCCCACCGCCTGCAATCCAAGGTGGAACGATTAAAGCACCAATAATACCCAGTACCTGTGCTCCTCCTAAAACGGCGAGTAATTGATAGAGAGGGGGAACTTTGACCGAACTGCCAACTAACAGAGGATCGAGTACATAGGTTTCCAAATTCTGCACGATGATAAAGAGCAATATTACCCAAACAAAAGTTAAACCCCCTTGGGCGATCGCTACGATTAAAGCAGGCACCGCTCCTAAAATAGGTCCAAAAAAGGGAATTAAATTGGTAAAACCAGCAATTACCCCCAAACCTAAGGCTAATTCCGATAATCCCAAAAATCTCAGACTGATGCTAATTACCGTACCCAAAATAGCCGAAACTAAAATTCGCCCTTGAATGTAACCTCCCATTCTTTGACCTACTGGCTTAATTTGGTCTGCCAATTTTTGATTCCACGGGTAGGGAAAAAGATTGAAAATATCGTCTAACAACTGTTTGGCGCCAGATAACATATAGGCAGAGAGTAACAAGGCTAACACCAGACTAAAAACGCTGCCGATAATGCCTCTGGTAACTCCATAAGAACGAACTACTAACTGTTGACTAGAACGAATTACCCAGGCAGTCAATCCCTGAACGTCTAGCATTTGACTGATGATACTAGGTGTACCTGGTTCGCTCATGCCGAAGCGCATCGCCAAACTATCGAGTAGCGATCGCAAGGTTTCTAAATAAAGCGGAAATTTTCCAATCAAACGTTGAATTTGTTTGGCGACGGTCGGTCCGACGATTAGCCCAAATCCCGTCAGCGTGGCGATCAATCCCAGATATACTAGCAATACCGCCAACCAGCGAGGCACAAAGCGATTGACCAGATTGACGCTAGGAGCGAGAGTGGCAGCTATTACTACCGAAATCATCAATACCACGATCAAACTTCTTAACTGCCAGAGCAGAATTACCAACAAAATAACCGCCGCAACCAGCAGAGTGTTAGCCAGAGAAAGATTGTTACGTTTATTGGACATACAAGATGCGCTCAACCAGCGATCGCGAAAAGTTTTTCCGAATTTGATATTACTCTAAACCAAAGATAGTTCGATATTTTCTCCCGATTTTAAATTTATTGCCTTGGTATTGAGATTATTTTGTTGCAGCATTTGATTAATTTCTGCTTCGCTACCTTCAGCATGCAAGATAGCCGGTATAAAACCCTCAAATTCGAGATCGCCTCCTGCTGCGGTAGACAAAATTACTTGAGGTTTCAATCGCTGGCAAACTTTTAAAGCTGTCTCTTGACCTCTAATCACCGCACCAATTAAGGGTAACTTCAAACTGATAAACGGCGTGATAATTACATCGATGGGAGTGATTTCTGAAAGGGAATCGTCGTGGTGTCCGTGGGGTTCGTAGTAAATATTTTTACCAGATTTCAATCCTTTAATAATATAGCCGTTTTCTATCAGAGACGGACCGATGGGAGAGCCAGGTACGGCTTGAATTTCGATTTTGTCTTGCCAAGTAAAACTTTGTCTGTGCTCTAAAGTAGTCACGTTGTGGTAACCGAGTTCTTTAACTACTTTAGCGGCATTGGGAGAAGCAACTACGGGAAGGTTGCGATCGAGTTTTTTTAGGGTAGGCGGATGGGCGTGGTCTTCCAATCCTTGTGACAGCAGAATTAGATCGATATTTTCGGGGATGGTATAGGCTTTATTTTTTTTGCCTCGAAATAACCAAGCCTGATTGCTAAACACTAAATCTCCTACAAACCAGGGATCGAGCAGTATCCTGGTTTCATCATGTTCGATTAGCCAAGTGTTGCTGTCAAAATGAGTAAGCTGCATCGAGTCTATTAAATAAAATTACGATTACTATTTTTATTGTAAATATATTTTAAGAAATCGAAATTATGAGCGATCGTCATATCGGTAGAGTCCAAGAGTTGGCTCAAAAATATTACGCTCGTCAAGATGCAACGGGCTGGTTTGAAGAACTATATTCTCGAGCTGAGGGCGATGTGGAAGCAATCCCCTGGGCAAAATCGACCGTAAATCCCTATTTAGCAGGCTGGCTGACGGATAACCAGGTTCGAGGAGAAGGAAAAACGGCTTTAGTAATTGGTTGCGGTTTGGGAGACGATGCTGAAGCTCTAGCCAGTGTGGGCTTTAAAGTAGTAGCATTTGATATTTCTTCTAGCGCGATCGCCTGGTGTAAACAACGCTTTCCTGACTCCTCGGTAACCTATCTGGTAGATAACTTGTTGCAGCCCCAGACTTTAGTAGGTAGTAGATTCGATTTCGTCCTCGAATCATACACGATTCAGGCCTTACCTGCGGAGATTAGAATTCAAGCGATCGCCAAGATTGCCGGTTTTCTGGCTCCAGGCGGTCAATTACTAGTGATTTGTCGTGGTAGAGAAATTGACGAACCAGCAGAGCGATTACCCTATCCCCTAACCAAAGCCGAACTAGCTTACTTTCAGGAAGTGGGTTTGCAAGAAGTTAGTTTTGAAGAATGCGGTGACTATCAGGTTAGACGGTTTCGTATCGTCTATACCAGATAGAAGCCAATGGTTATCGAGGAAACGAAAACGTACTAAAAAGCGATCGCCAATCAGTCAACGAAATGAGGCGATCGCTATAAACATAGTGTAAGGGTGAATGGCAATAGGTAAGCTTTAAGAAGCGACTCCAAAAACGATGACAAAACCCAACACCGCTGCAAAGATAATCAAAGCATAAAATTGAGCCCGTCCGTTTTCAAAGTATTTCAAGCCTTCACCACTGAGAACGGTAACCAATCCAGTCAGATTGACTGCCCCATCGACGACGCGATAGTCTACTTCCATGATTTGTCTTGCCAAACGGCGACAGCCTAAGACAAACACCTGGTGGTAAATATCGTCAAAGTACCACTTGTTGAGAGACAGTTTGTAAAGAGTAGGAATGCGTTTGGCGACCGCTGCAGGATCGATTTTTTTCTGTAAATACATCAAAGAGGCGATAGTGATGCCAATTAAGGCAATTCCCACCGAGTTACCTGCCATAATTAGAAACTCAGTGCGATCGAAATGTGTCGCCATTTCAATTGCTTGAGTTACGGTTTCGCCTGGGGCAAAGACAAACTCTTCAAAATAATTTTCCCAAGGACGACCCAGAAAACCAATTGCAGTAGAAGGTACGGCTAAAATCAATAGTGGCAGCGACATAGTTAACGGTGACTCGTGAGGAGTTTCGCTATGTCCGTGATGTTCCCCTTCTTCTACGTCCATTGCCCCAGGACCGAAAGCAACTCCAGATTCAGTTAACAACTTCTGACGAATGCCGCTATCATTGCCGCGGAATTTTCCTTCAAAGGTCATAAAATACATCCGAAACATATAAAAGGCAGTCAAACCAGCAGTTGCCCAACCGATAAACCATAAAGCTGGGTTGGCTTCAAATGCCTGTCCGAGTATTTCATCTTTCGACCAAAAACCGGCAAAAGGAGGAATACCACAAATTGCCAAATTGCCGACAAAGAAAGTCCCTGCAGTAATAGGCATATACTTGCGCAAGCCCCCCATCATGCGCATATCTTGCGCCAAGTCGGGGTTATGACCGACGACTTCTTCCATACCGTGAATTACTGAACCCGAACAGAGAAACAGCATCGCTTTAAAATAAGCGTGAGTCATCAGGTGGAATAGACCCGCCGTATAGGAACCAATACCCATTGCCATTACCATGTAGCCTAGCTGGGAAATGGTTGAATAAGCCAGTCCTTTTTTAATATCGTTTTGGGTCATGGCAATACTGGCACCCAAGAAAGCGGTAAACGCCCCCGTCCAGGCAATGGTGGTCATCGCTAGAGGAACGTGTTCGAATACGGGATACATCCGCGCAATCAAAAATACGCCAGCCGCTACCATTGTCGCCGCGTGAATTAATGCCGAAATCGGTGTAGGACCTTCCATAGCATCTGGTAGCCAGACGTGGAGGGGAAACTGCGCCGATTTAGCGACGGGACCCAAAAAGACCAAAATGGCAAATAAGGTGGCCAAACCAGCACTCAAAGCCCCAGAATTAACTAGTTCGCTGAGGCGATCGCCCATAACCTCAAATTCAAAACTGCCAGTCGCCCAATATAAACCGAGGATCCCCAGTAACAGACCAAAGTCACCGACGCGGTTAGTTACAAAAGCTTTTTGACAGGCATCGGCGGCAGCTTGGCGATCGTACCAAAAGCCGATTAACAGGTAGGAACACATCCCTACCAATTCCCAAAAGATATATATTTGTACGAGATTGGGACTGATTACTAGCCCCAACATCGAAGAACTAAAAATGCTTAAATAGCCGTAGAATCTCACATAACCAGGATCGTGCGCCATGTAACCATCGGTATAAATCATCACCAAAAAAGCTACGGTAGTAACGATCGCTAGCATTACAGTAGTTAAATGGTCGATAGTGTAGCCCATTGACAGGTGAAAGTCCCCTGCAGCTGCCCATTCAATCGTACGAGTATAGACTTCGTGTCCGTGAATCTGACTCCAGAGGAGACCAAAGGACAGCACCATTGAGGCACCGAGAACAGAGACGATAAAAACGGCAACGATCTGACGGAGATTACTCGTTGCCTTACCAAAAGAAATTAGTCCAATTCCCACTAACATTGCACCCAGCAAGGGCAAAACGGGAATCAGCCAAGCATATTGATAAAGGGGTTCCATATTTCACTCTATGTTATTAATTGCTTCACTGCATTTAATGCTCGACGCTAATCATTTTGACACAAACATTTACATAAAGATGTAGTCAATATATGTATAGATTACATTTGAGCAATGCTCAATCGCAGCGCTGGTTTTACATCCAGCGACCGATTGAGTAGGTCAAGATCGAAAAACTCGAAAGTAAGCAGGAAAAGTTAATAATTGTTCTCCTAGTCTCCTAGTTCTCCTCTGCTACTTGCTTGTTCTTCCTTAGCTCGTCCACAACCAAAAGGATAGGCTGTTTTGTAGGTGGTTTCTCGTTTGCCAAACCAACTATAGCGGTTGTCTCTGATTTGTTCGTAACTGAGATCTCCAAACCATTTCATTCCTGGTATCGCTCGGTAGACGGCGACAAAAGCATCTCCCAAAGGCAATAGACGAGCGATTTCTTCAGCGGCTGCACTACCCTGCCACCTTCGTTCGGGGCGATCGCCATCGATCAAAATTATTCCCGCCTCACAAGCTTCGGGAGTAATATTAAACTGAGCCAGTGTATCTTTATCCTGCATCGGCACGTAGTCAAAGATTTTGCCGCGATCGTATTTTTCTAATAATTGAGCGAAAGTGCTACAAAGATTGCACTTGCCGTCGTAAATTACGTGATATTTCATGCCGAGTTAATTTGCTTTTTTTATTCATCTTAAAGGTATGTCATCCGCAAAGCCTATAATAGTTAATCAGTTTAAAAAAGGAGCAATGTCGCAGATACTAGATCGCGCTCCTCTCTTAATCTAGCTATGAAGCAGGTTGGAATGGCTATTCATCTCGCTTATTACCATCAATTATCTGGAAAAATCCCCGAACATTATATTTCTCAGCACATCATTAGCATTAACTATATTTAAACTATCCTTTTGCTATAACCAGTCTAGAAGAGACTATTTTAAGAGACTATTTTATATTTTAAGAGACTATTTTATTTATAACTGCGCTGGGTTAACTGCACGCTATCAAACTCTAACTGCTCCTTATTCATGACGGGGGTTTGTTCGTCAGCCGTATATTGCCAAGCACTAACATAGACAAAATCTTCATCGTTGCGTTTGGCTTCTCCTTCTGGAGTTTGATATTCTTCTCGGAAATGTGCGCCGCAGGATTCTTCCCGACTCAATGCGTCTCGTGCCATTAATTCTCCCAGTTCGAGAAAGTCGGCGACTCTACCGGCAAATTCTAAGTTTTTGTTGAGAGTGTGGGGATTGCTAGGGATTTTGACATTTTGCCAAAATTCCTGTCTGAGTTCGGCGATTTTGGCGATCGCATATTTCAATCCCGCTCGATTACGAGACATTCCGACATAATCCCAGAGAATTTTTCCTAACTGGCGATGAAACTCGGTGGAGGTTTTTTTGCCTTGAATGCCAATTAACTTGGCTATTTTGTTATTGACAGTAGCTTCTGCTTCTTCAAAAGCAGCATCGTTAGTGTCTACGGGAGCTAAATCTGTCGTTGCCAAATAATTACCTAAAGTGTAGGGAATGACAAAATAGCCATCGGCTAAACCCTGCATCAAAGCACTAGCCCCCAGACGATTAGCACCGTGATCGGAAAAATTAGCTTCCCCCAAAACGTGTAAGCCAGGAATCGTACTCATCAGGTTGTAGTCTACCCACAAGCCACCCATAATATAGTGAACCGCAGGAAAAATCCGCATTGGAACTTGGTAGGGATTTTCGTTGGTGATGCGCTGATACATCTGAAAGAGATTGCCATAGCGATCGCTTATGGTTTGTTTACCCTGTTTCTCTATAGCATCACGAAAATCGAGGTAGACGGCTAATCCCGTGTTACCAACTCCTCGACCTTCGTCAGTTACCTGTTTGGCATTGCGAGAAGCTACATCGCGGGGTACGAGGTTGCCAAAACTAGGATATCTAGTTTCTAGATAGTAGTCTCGTTCTAATTCGGGAATATCGTGAGGGTGGCGTTTATCTCCTGGCTTTTTGGGCACCCACACCCGTCCATCATTGCGTAAACCTTCACTCATTAAGGTTAATTTGGACTGATAATCGGCCGCTACGGGAATACAAGTAGGATGAATTTGAGTATAGCAAGGATTGGCAAAGAGCGCGCCTCGTTTGAAACACCGCCAAGCCGCCGTAACGTTAGAATTTCTGGCATTAGTAGAAAGATAGAATACATTGCTATAGCCGCCAGTACAGAGTAGTACGGCATCGCCGACGTATCTTTCTATTGCTCCTGTTACCAAGTTACGAACGATAATTCCTCTGGCTTTGCCTGCAACTAAGACCAAATCGAGCATTTCTCGACGGGGAAACATCTGAATTTTACCTGCGGCAATTTGACGAGACATGGCACTATAGGCACCCAATAGTAATTGCTGTCCTGTCTGTCCTCTGGCATAAAAAGTCCTAGATACCTGTGCTCCACCAAAAGAACGATTGGCAAGTAAACCGCCATACTCTCTGGCAAATGGTACGCCCTGAGCTACACACTGGTCGATAATCTGATTACTAATCTGTGCTAGGCGGTAGACATTGGCTTCTCGGGAACGATAGTCGCCGCCTTTAATCGTGTCGTAAAACAACCGCCAAACCGTATCGCCATCGTTAGGATAGTTTTTAGCCGCATTAATTCCTCCTTGAGCAGCAATGCTGTGAGCGCGACGGGGAGAATCTTGAATGCAAAAGCTTTTGACGTTGTAACCCAATTCTGCTAGAGTTGCCGCCGCTGATGCCCCCGCTAAACCAGTTCCCACAATCAAGATATCGTGCTTTTTTTTATTGGCAGGACTGACTAACTTGCAGTGGTCTTTGTAGTTATCCCACTTTTCCTGTAGTTTGCCTGGGGGAACTTTCGAGTCGAGTTTCATTGATTGAGTGGCGATCGCGTATCAGAAGTTCATTCAACTATCTTACGTAGTTAATTTTAAACTAAATAAAAAGCGCTCGCTATAAAGCTCGCAGCATTTTTTTTTTAATTATTCATAATTATTCAGCCAAGAACAAGAAAATTATTTACGATCCCTCGTTCCTCATTCATGATTTAGATAATTTTTGTCATCGTTCAGCTCGAGTTTAAATAGGTATCGAACTTCTTTCGCATCCAGCTAGAGATAGTATTACAACTAATGAATATCTTGCTTAATTGTTCAATTTATTTCCTAAGTAAGAAGAAAATAAATTACTCTTCAATTAAATTTATCTTATAGACTAATAGCGCTTAATAAATACATTATATGTTTGGCGATCGAACACGTAAATATTTTACTAAAATCTACAATAAACTCTATCAAACTCCATTAATTTTTTTGGGAATTTTTAGTTTGGTATTCCCTTTAGAAGCGAATGCTACTTCTATAATAAGAGAAAAACGGAGCGATCGCATTCTTTCTGGTGAGGTCATTAGTTTAGATTTTCTCGATTTGTTTAGAAATGCTGTCCGCTACGTGCAAGTAGCAAATATTTCTAATGAGGAAGAGGTTGCAATTGGCAGGCAAATAAATCAAAAGCTGTTAGATCGACAGTATCAACTCTACAGTAACGCTCGAGTTCAAGAATATGTAGACAATATCGGACAAGAATTAGTTGCCAGTAGCGATAGTCGCGATATTCCCTACACTTTTCAAGTTGTAGTTAGCGATGCGGTTATGTTTATGTAACTACAGGATTACTTAGACAAGCAGACAATCGAGCACAGCTGGCATCAGTTATCGCTCACATCAATCAAAGACATAATATTAAAGATTTAAAGCAAGCCGTACTCGCTCAAGGAATTGCCGAAACTGTTGGCGTAAGTACTAGTACCTTGGCTCAAATTGGTTATCAACTAGCTTTGGATTTACCTCAAAGTCGCGAATTTGAATATGAAGCCGACCGCGTTGGTTTGGAAATTTTACAACAGGCTGGCTATTCTCCTGTAGCTTTTGTCAATTTTCTTCAACAGTTAGAAGCAAATGGTCAACCTGAATTTTTGCGTACTCATCCTACAAATACCAATCGCATCCAAGCTCTTACTGAAGAAATAGAATCTGCTGGAGTTAATTCTAATAAGGGTCAAAACGAAGCAGCCTACAGAAATAACCTACTTTCTTTACTTTGATAGATAAATTTTTAATCAGATGAATACCAATAAACTCAAACGCGCTATCGGAACATTTGCCACCAGAAGCAATGCCGAAACTGCCTTGAGAGAATTAAGAGATGTGGGTTTTAACATGGACAAGATTTCGGTAATTGCTCGCAATCTCGAACCAAAAGAAAACCTTAGCGGCGCAGAAGTCAAACCCCCTAGCCAACAAGCCAAAGGTGCAGCTAAAGTAGGGGTTGCCACGGGCGCGGCCACAGGAGGACTTATGGGGCTAATTGGAGGCTTAGGAGTACTGGCGCTTCCAGGCGTGGGTGCGGCAGCAGAATTAGGTATAGTTTTAGCTCACACTCTTTTAGGCAGCAGTATTGGTGCTGGGGGTGGCGGTTTAGTCGGAGCGTTACTCGGTTGGGGAATTCCCGAAAAGCAAGCTAAATACTACGATAATTCTGTCTCCAAAGGATTTTATTTAGTTCTACTTGAAGGAACGGAAGCTGAAATTGATGGTGCACGAGCAGTTTTGCAAAAACGACAGGTCCGCGATTGGGGAGTTTATGCTGCACCCATAACTGACTCTACCACTGGAATGGGAGTTGTTTAATTAAAATCAATTAGAATTATTTGACATGCCGCAGTGATATGCGGCATGTCAGTAACAAAAAAGCGATTAGAGATTTTGAGCGCCAAAATAAAAAAGGCGTTCTCGCGAGCGATAGGAAACACCTTTGTAAAATAAGAAATTAACTTGAAGTGCTAACAACGAGCCAAAAACTTTAGACTACACTACCTGACAACAAATACTCTTTTAATCGAGCGGCTTTGTTGTTTTTTTCCCAAGGCAAATCTAAATCGATTCTGCCAAAATGACCGTACGCCGCAACGTCTTGATAAAAACGACCGCCTCTTTCTTTAGGTAAATTTCGTAGATTGAGAGTTTGAATAATTCCCGCCGGTCGTAACTCAAAATGTTCTTGAACTATCTGGAATAATTTCTCTTCTTCTATTTTGGCAGTACCAAAAGTTTCGACCAAGATGCTCGTCGGTCTAGCTACTCCAATGGCATAACTAACCTGTACCTCGCACTTATCTGCCAAACCGGCAGCTACAATGTTACTGGCTACATAACGACAGGCATAAGAGGCACTACGGTCTACTTTTGTAGGATCTTTTCCAGAAAAAGCTCCACCGCCATGACGAGAATAGCCTCCATAGGTATCGATAATAATTTTTCTACCCGTCAAACCCGAATCTCCCTGAGGTCCGCCAATTACGAATTTACCCGTAGGATTGACTAAAAAACGAGTATTTTCATCCGGTTTAATCTCAAAATCGCCAAAAACTGGTAAAACGACTGTTTCCCAGAGATCTCCTTTAATTTTTTTTTGTACTGCGTCATTGTCGCTCAAATTATCGATAGTTTCAGTATGCTGGGTGGAAATTAAAATAGTATCGATACCTACTGGTATACCATCTTCATAGCGCACGGAAACTTGAGTTTTACCATCGGGACGTAGATAACTCAGTTCCGCTTGTTTTCTTACCGCAGCCAAACGTCGAGACATACGATGTGCCAAACTAATGGGCATTGGCATTAGTTCTGGAGTTTCGTTACAGGCAAAACCAAACATAATGCCCTGATCTCCGGCACCAATTTCGTCTAGCTCGTCATCACTGAGTTTGGCTCTCTGTTCTTGTGCTGCGGTTACACCTTGGGCAATATCTGAAGATTGTTGGTCTAAGGCTACTAAAACCGCACAACTATCGGCTGAAAAGCCATTTTCAGCATGAACATAGCCAATTTCGGCAATTTTCTTTCTAACTAAATCGACATAGTTGACTTGGGCTTTAGTAGTAATTTCTCCAGTCAATAAAACTAAGCCTGTATTGACTACTACTTCGGCGGCAACCCGGCTGAGAGGGTCTTGAGTCAACAGTTCATCGATAATAGCGTCGGAGATTTGATCGCAGATTTTATCTGGATGTCCTTCGGTAACAGATTCGGAGGTAAATAAATAACGACGAGACAATGGTAGTTAGCCCTCGATAAACAATAATAAAAACTGATATCTTTGATTAAACTTCTATGATACTAGATTTAATTTGCAGAATTCAAAATTTGAATTTCTGATAGGCTAGAAATTGTCGCATCTGCACTGTTTAAATCGTTGATAATGCTGCTATTCCAGCTAATGCCAATCGTTCCGGCTGCTCTGGCTGCTGTTGCCATTGCTATATCTCCAGAAGAATCTCCGACCATTAAAGTATTGCTAGGCTTGACTGACAAAGCCTGACAAGCGCGAATAAAAAGTTTGGGATCTGGTTTGTTAAGCTCTCCGTCTACGCCCATTGCTAACTGAATGTATTCTGCTAGAGAAAAACGCCGGACAAAAGCCCGTACTTCAGCAGTAGAGTCAGCAGAAAGAATACCTAATTTTAATCCTGCTTGGGCAAAAAACTCAAGCTTTGGCAAGCAACCGGAAAAGAGTGAAGCAGAATTTGAATCTTTAAAGACAAGCTGGTCGGCAGCAGCAAAAGCATCATTGGCAATCTGTTTGGCAAAAAACCAGCTACAGCCAGTTGCTGCAATACAAGCGGCGGCAGCAATTTGGTTTTCTTGACGACTTCCTACTGCCATCAAACCTGAAGAATCGAGCGTATTCTCTTTAATGCCAAATACTTCTAGTAGTAGTGCTGTAACCCCTGAAATTTGAGCCTCAATTTCTCTTACTCTGGCAAGTGCTAATTGAGTCGAGAAAATTTGAGAATTTTCTAATGTTCCATCTTTATCAAAAATAATCGCTTCAATGTCGTTGAAAATTATTCCCTTACAGAGGATAGTTACCAAAAATTATTTTCTCCACCAATTTATAGGGGTTTAGTAAAAAAACCCTCTGCTAGTTATAGGCGATCGCTCTCTATTTACTCTTCAAAAGAAGCTCCTACCATTTCACCTTCAGTATCTTCAGTACTACTGTTATCATCACCGATTTCTTCTTTGACTATGGCTTCGGCTTCTTCCTCCGTTTCTTGGTTAGCCGATTGAGCGGCATTTAATTCCTCTACGGTAATACCTTCAGCTTCAGCCAAAAGTTTTTGACGATATTTTTCAGCCATTTCTTCGGCTTTTTCAAAAACCAATTCACGGTTTTTGAGCATATCTCCTGGTTCTGGTTCTAGCTGCTTGGTAGATAGGGAAATACGTCCTCTTTCAGCATCTAGATCGATAATCATCACTTTTAATTCATCATTGACTCCAAAGACGCTATGAGGAGTATCGATATGATCGTGCGAGATTTCTGAAATGTGTAGCAGTCCGCTTACGCCGCCAATATCGATAAATGCGCCATAGGGTTTAATGCCTCTTACCGAACCTCTGACCACTTGTCCGACTTCTAAGCCGTTCATCTTGCGTTCTACTAAAGCGCGGCGGTGACTTAATACCAGGCGATTCCGTTCTTCGTCTACTTCTAAAAATTTAAGAGGTAAATCCTCTCCCACCAGATCTTCTTTAGCTTCTTTAGCACTAATGTGAGAGCCAGGAATAAAGCCTCGTAACCCCTCGATCCTCACCAATGCCCCACCACGATTGGTAGCAAAAACGTTAGAGCGTACGGTAGCATCCTCTTGCTGTAGTTGTCTGACCCTTTCCCAAGCCCGCATATACTCGATCCGGCGAATTGAGAGAGTTAGCTGTCCGTCTTCGTTCTCATCAGTTAGAATGAAAAATTCTCTAGTTTCATTGGATTGAAGTACTTCATCGGGATTGTCAACCCGATTGATTGACATCTCTTGAATGGGAATGTAAGCTGCGGTCTTAGCACCAATGTCAATCAGAGCACCTCTTGGTTCCATGCTAAATACGGTTCCCGCTACAATATCTCCAGGACTAAAATGATAATCGTATCGATCTAAGAGAGCGGCGAAGTCTTCATGAGTAAAACCAATGTTGTTGTTCTTGTTTTCTTGCTGATTGACCATGTGGGTTAAATTTCCTTGTTGTATTTTTCTATCTCCTTGATTAATGTGCCTCCTGCTTGATGTACACTCACTAACAGTCGCACTATGCTTTGCTGGAAAACATCTATTTGCTCCTCGTGCAGCCTACACCTACATTCTTTGCGCTTTTCACACGCTAATTTCAAGGGCTACTATAAAATATTCTATACATAATAGCCAGATGAAGTTTTCGTGTTGCTGAGATTCTTGCCTATTAGCATATTGCATTAAAGTATTGTAACTTCTAATTGGGTTTGTAGTTACTATTGTTTAACATTTTTGATTTTTTTCACTAACAAAATAATCTCGAAGACAATTTTGCGATTTTGTTTCTGTAGTGTTTCCAACTTTAGAGCACTTTAGAGCTTCGCCAGCTTTTACCTCTCAAACAATACTCCAGAGAGTTTATTGAGTTGTCCGTGCCAAGCTTTTAGTTAGGTCAGAAATTAGTCCGCCATAAAACGACCAAATACTTTCTGAGTATCGATCAAAACCCGAGTGCCTTAGCTCATTAGATATAAGTAACTAGTAGTAATAAAAATTAACACCTTAATAGTAGATTATTTATAAATTTTTAGCTTTAGGAAAGACAATCTACAGTTGAGGTAGATTCTTCTTCCCAACTATTGACTCCCTCGACACTAGAAGATTTAGAGTTTTCGTGCTGTAGATGCTCTAAAGTTTCGACAAAGTCCTTGATTCCCTGAAAATTACGATAGACTGAAGCAAAGCGAATATAGGCGACCTCGCTTTCTTGACGTAAGTATTCGAGTACCAGTTCTCCAACTTCGACACTGGTAAATTCTCTTCTCAAGTTTTGCTGTAATCTAGCTTCTATTTCTTCGACGATCGCTTCTATTTTCTGGTTGGGAATCTCTGTTTTTTCGCAGGCTCTTATTATACCTCTAAGCAATTTGGAGCGATCGAAAGATTCGCGACTGCCGTCTCTTTTGATTACGGCAATTGGTATAAATTCAATTCTTTCGTAGGTCGTGAAGCGATGCTTACATTTTAGGCATTCTCTGCGGCGACGAATGCTTTGTCCGCTTTCTGTAGAGCGAGATTCTAAAACTCGACTTTCTGTATGCTGGCAAGATGGACAGTGCATGAGTTTAACTAATGCTAGAGATGCAAATTACTATTCTTTCATATAAAAGTGCAAATTATTGAAAATAGCAAACTAGAGTCGCCAGCCAACCCCAATCCGCAATTAAGCACTTCAGGATTGCTAACGACTCACAAAATTACGACAATTAACTGTTAAAAGTTAGTCTTTAATGTGATTACTTTTCAATACGGGGTGGTTCGCGAAAGGCGATCGCAAAAAACAGCACGGCAAGAGCCATGGCTAAAATCAGAATGTAAGCAACACTTTCCATAATTAATCTGTTAACTATCTCTATCTCTAGTTTATCAACAAAATTATCTTTATCATTCTCTAAAGGTATTTTTTTAAGCCTTAATGGAGGCAAGAGAAAAAACGTTCTGACTTACCTCCAAAAGGTTTTAAGCTTCCTGTTGGCGGCGAGTAGATTTGTCACCAACTTTTTGATAGAAGCCCCACTCTACTTGTTCTTCTTCTAGATCTGGATCGATACCAGCAAATACGTCTCTGTACAAAGTACGAGACCCATGCCAAATATGACCGAAAAAGAATAGCAAAGCAAAACAAGCATGACCGAAGGTAAACCATCCTCTGGGGCTGGTACGGAATACTCCATCAGCATTAAAGGTTTCGGTATCGAAACTAAATGGCTCTCCTAACTGAGCGCGACGAGCGTATTTTTTAACGCTTGGGGGATCGCTAAAGGTTTGTCCGTCAAGAGCGCCACCATAGAAGGTAACGTTAACACCGGTTTGCTCGACGCTGAGTTTAGATTCTGCCCTACGGAAGGGAATGTCAGCTCTGACAATACCATCGGCATCAGTTAAGACTACAGGGAAAGTTTCAAAAAAGTTAGGCATCCGACGCACGGTTAGTTCTCTACCTTCTCTATCGGTAAATACGGGGTGCCCCAGCCACTGTTGGGCAATGCCATCGCCGCTATCCATCGCGCCAGTACGGAATAAACCGCCTTTAGCAGGACTATTGCCTACATAATCATAAAAAGCTAGCTTTTCAGGAATTTTCGACCAGGCTTCTGAGCGAGAATCTCCATCCGCCATATAAGTTTCGACGCGGCGTTGAATTTCTTGATTGAAGTACCTCTGATCCCACTGATAGCGAGTTGGACCGAAGAGTTCTATAGGTGTAGTTGCACTGCCGTACCACATAGTTCCGGTTACTACAAAAGCGGCAAAAAATACAGCGGCAATACTACTAGACAGTACAGTTTCAATGTTACCCATCCGCAAAGCTCGGTATAGTCTTTCGGGCGGTCGAACGCTGAGGTGAAATAAACCTGCAATGATACCAACTATTCCTGCTGCAATGTGGTGGGCTACTACTCCTCCCGGGTTAAAAGGATTGAACCCCGCAGGCCCCCACTCGGGAGCCACCGCTTCTACGTGACCGGTCAACCCATAAGGGTCAGACACCCACATTCCCGGTCCCCAAAGCCCAGTCAGGTGAAAAGCACCAAAACCAAAGCAAAGCAAACCAGATAAAAAGAGATGAATGCCAAACATCTTGGGTAAGTCTAGAGCGGGCTGACCCGTGCGAGAGTCGATAAAGAGGTCTAAATCCCAATAGACCCAGTGCCATACGGCAGCTAAAAATAGTAAACCAGATAAGACGATATGAGCGATCGCTACTCCTTCAAAAGACCAAAAACCTGGATTTACCCCAGTTGCTCCAGTTACGCTCCAACCGCCCCAAGAGCCTTCTACCCCCAAACGTGCCATAAAAGGTAAAACGAACATACCTTGCCGCCACATGGGGTTGAGTACGGGATCGCTAGGATCGAAAACTGCTAGCTCGAAAAGAGCCATCGAACCCGCCCATCCTGCGACCAAAGCAGTGTGCATTAAGTGTACGGATATTAGTCGTCCCGGGTCGTTTAAGACGACTGTATGAACTCGATACCAAGGTAGTCCCATTGACTACGCTCCTCCTATTGAAATAATAATTTGTCTTTGACGACGAATATTTTTTATTTGTATTTTATTGTCTCAACTTCTCGTACTGTTGGGAAATTTTTGACAGTGAGAATTAGTAAATAAGAACGATTCGAGTAAACTTCGAAATTCTTATTTATTTAAAGAAGTGTAACTATTGTTAGAATCCATTGCAAGAGTTAAGGGCTTTTAGCCACCAAAAGTCAAGATTTATTACAAATTATTAAATCTATTTAACAAGATTTATTCCCTTTCGAATTAAACACTAGGTCGGAGCGGGTCAAAATTTCAATCACCTGTTCGGCAGTAATCAAACGTTTGAGCACCACTTGTCCGATACTTGAAGCTTCATTATCATCTAAGGGACTAACTTCAATCATAATTACGGCATCTTCTACTTGATGGAGCCATAACGTTTCTTGTCGTTCCAAGATACCGCAGTTAAGACGCTCGATCTGAGGTTTACGTCTCCAACTAGAAAGATCCCAAAGTCCGCCAAATTCCCAGACTCTTCTGTAAGTCCAACCATCAGATAGAAAAAAGTATTTCACTGCTTGAAGTAACTACCAACTAACTTTGAGAAACTTTTAGATAGTAACTGATGTTACGCAGCCAAACGAGATTTGGATAGTTTGAGCTAGGACTCAGCAATCAATTTTGAACGAAATTTCAATAGTTTCAGTTGTTAAGTGCGTAACATCAGATAGTAAAAAAAAGTAAAAAGGAAATCGAACCAAGGAAATCCCTTTAACTATTTACCAGTCCCACATTACAGGATTATCATCCAAATAATCTGTTACTTGTCTGCCAATTCGGTCGATTTCTTCAACTTCTGCCTTACTAAGGCTTACTTCTACTGCCTTAGCATTATCCTTGACTTGAGTAGCGTTTCGCGCTCCGGCGATCGCATTAGTTTGAGGTTGGGCGATTAACCAAGCTAAAGATAGTTGAGCTAGAGTACAGTTGTGACGCTCGGCAATGGGTCGTAGTTGTTGCAGTGCAGTTTGGGCGCGTTGATAGTTTTGACCCTGAAATAGAATATTGTCGGCACGATGATCTCCTTCGGCAAACTGGTGGTCTGAGCCAAATTTACCGGTTAGTAAGCCTTGGGCAAGGGAAGAATATGCCAAGATAGAAATATTATTTTCGATACAGTAAGGTGCGGTATCTTTTTCGACTTTACGCCAGAACAGAGAATAGGGAGGTTGCAAGCTGTCAATTCTACCGTACTGGGAAGCCTCTTCTAATTGAGCGCGAGAGAAATTAGATACTCCGATCGCTCTAATTTTTCCTTCTTCCTTAAGTTTATTCAAGGCGTTCATGGTTTCTTCTATCGGTATGACTTCCGTATCAAAAGAACCACTGGGCCAGTGAATTTGATAGAGATCGATATAGTCAGTGGCGAGATTTTGCAAGGAGCGATCGCAAGCGGCAATTACCTCATCGTATTTGAGATGACTGGCAAAGACTTTAGAGGCATAAACTAGCTTGTCTCTCACGTCGCCTACAGCTTTAGCTACAATTTGCTCGGAATGTCCATTTCCATAAACTTCTGCCGTATCGATGGTGGTTATTCCTGCTTCATAGGCAGCGCGGATGGCTTTGATACTTTCTTCGTCTTCGATACCAGTCCACATTCTCTTTCCCGCCTGCCAAGTTCCCATGAGGATAGGAGTAATTTGAATATCGGTCTGTCCGAGCGATCGCGTTTTCATAGATTTACCTAGCTCACTACATAGCAATGATATCGAGTAATCGTCTATATAAGCAGCTCGCCCCAACAAGTTTGAGCTGAGTTACTCGAAAGCAGTCGAGCTTTTGAAAAGCTGTTAGAGTCAGCATTTAAAATCTAGCTTTTATTAAGAGCTATAGATTACCCCTGTTAAGGTGAGCGTTTGTACTAATTAATCTCGCTGCTATTCAACGAAATAATAGGGGTTTACAAGCTTATAATTCGAGACATTGCTTCGGAATATACGAAATGCTTCAAAAAGAAACTTATGAGGTTGGCGATCGCCAGCTCGAAACCCTTTTAAATTTAAGATAGTACTTTTGTTCACCTTAACAGGGCTGGAGCTATAGATATAGATGAAAAAACTTAATAAGTTTTTGCCAAGAGTCTTCAGCAGCTAAGCAGTTGTACGAAGGTCGCTCGTAACAGAAAAAGCCATGATTGGCATTGGGATAAACTTTTAACGTATAGTCTTTTTCTAGTTCTTGAAATCGATTCTCGATTTGCCCGATGCGATCGCTTGAAATAAAAGGATCTGCTCCTCCAAAGAACAAACATATGGGAATGGAAATATCTTTAATAGCTTCGATCCACTCATCAAAAACCATACCGTAGAAAACTACAGCAGCAGCTACTCGATCCGAAAATTTGGTAGCACAAAAAAAAGAAAGACCACCGCCCAAACAAAATCCAGTTACGCCAATTTTATCTGAATCGACATCGGCTCTAGACTCGATATAAGTCAGTGCCGCATCGATGTCCTGCTCGATAGGCTTGCCAAAATCAAGTTGCCACATCATTGCCATTGCTAATTCTACTTCGTCATAGTCAAACTTATTGTTTGGCAATTCACGATAATACAGATCGGGGGCGACAACCACATAGCCTTCGTTAGCAATTCTCCTAGCTACATCTTTGATATGCCGTGTCAATCCAAAAGCCTCCATTAGTAACATAACGGCTGGCTTACGGGTATTTTTAGCAGGAGAACACACAAAAGCAGGCATTGCTCCATCAGGAGTTAAAATCATTATTTCTTTTTGTTCGACTTGCATCTTGTTACCTCTATACGCCGATCGCACTTACAGATAACTTAAACAAGATGCTGCATGAGACTATAGAAGAAAACTACACAGTTTTAGTAAATTATTGCGATTTAGCGCTGAACTTTCTCGGTGTAATCCCAGTAATGTGCTTAAAATATCTAGTAAAGTGGCTCTGGTCGCAAAAGCCAACGGTAGAAGCAATTTTGGCGATATTGCAATCTTTTTGTTGTAATAAACATTTCGCTTTGACGATGCGACGCTGCAAAATATACTGGTGTGGAGTTTTACCAGTGCTTTGTTTAAACAGACGAATAAAATAATACGGACTCATTTGCGCGATCGCCGCAAGTTCGATAACTTTTAAATTACGGTCGAGATTCTCATGTATGTAATCGGTTACCTGCCGTAGTTTCGATTTGGATAAGCTATCTTCACAGCAGAAGAGTTTGGGCTTCTTAGCACAGTATTTTCTTAACAGATGAATTACTAAAGTAGTTTTAAGACTGTCAATTAATAGCTCGCTACCAATTTGGCTAAACTTCACTTCGTCTTTTAGGGTAGTAAAAATCCCTTTTATCAGTGCGTCTGACTGATTCATAAACTTAGGAATGAGAGAAATGCGATCGCAGTCTACTAAATCTCGACCTACTTCTCGAAGAAGCACGGGTTCAATTGCCAAAATTACAAACTCAGCAGAAATTTTCCAATTACATCGGTGAGCGATACCAGCAGGAATAACTGCAATGTCTCCGGGATTTCGTCTTTCTCGTACCATCTTTCCCTCTAACCGTCGTTCCCCCGGAGAGTCAGAAACTCCATAGGCAATTACGTGCATAGTATGTTGATGCTCTAGGGTTTCAAACTCTGGCTGTTGGTGTTCTTCGAGATGAATACCATCCCATCTCGAACTTGAAAGCAAAGGTGGGTTCGGTACAAAAGGAACGGATGCTTTTTGTTGTCGGTAATCTAAGAGTTTGACTGTAGGTTCTGACATCAATCTCAGTGCTCTCTAGAATGCTAGGAATCAAAAACTTTATTCCATCCAGTTTTTCGCTCGCTCCACTGCTTTTGACCACAGTTCGAAGTTAGCTTGCGCCTGGGGTTGACCTTCTCCTGGTTCAAACACGCGGTCTATTTGACGGCTGTTAACCAAAGCATGATAGTCATCGTAAAATCCGACAGCCAAACCCGCACCAAAAGCTGCACCTTGAGCAGTTGCATCGAGAATAACCGGGCGTTCTAAGGAAACTCCTAGAGCATCGGCTTGAAACTGCATTAAGAAATTATTTTTGGTCGCACCACCGTCTACTTTTAGTAGTGAAATAGGCTTATCACTGTCTCTATTAGTTGCATCAACTACTTCTTTTACCTGATAGGCGATCGCTTCTAATACGGCTCTGACCATGTGTTCGCGCTTTACTCCACCTGTAATTCCCAAAAAGGCACCGCGAGCACTCATGTCCCAGTGAGGAGCACCCAAACCACTTAAAGCAGGAACGAAGTAAACTCCGTCTGTATCGGGTACTTGTAAAGATAACGCTTCGGTGTCGGCAGCACTGTCAATTAGTTTTAAGCCATCCCGCAACCACTGAATCGAAGCACCTGTGGTAAAAATCGCTCCTTCTAAAGCGTAGTTAGTTTGTTTTTCCGTACTCCAGGCGACGGTAGAAAGTAGCTGTTCGTGCGATCGCGTTATTTCCGTTCCCGTTTGAGCTACCAAAAAGCATCCCGTACCATAAGTGCATTTCAGCAAACCTGGGCGATCGCAACCATGAGCGAATAGAGACGCTTGCTGATCGCCAAAAATCGCGGCGATGGGAATTTCTGCACCCATCAATTCGCGATTGCTATGACCAAAGATGCCCATACTGGGCAAAATTTCGGGCATGATCTGTTGTGGAATATCGAATAGTTCTAGTAACGAATTATCCCAATTTCCCGTTGACAAGTTCATCAGCATCGTGCGGCTAGCGTTACTAATATCGGTAGCGTGGACTCGTCTACCAGTAAGATTCCACAGTACCCAACTATCTACAGTGCCAGCAAGGATATTATCCCAATTGGTATCGGGCTTTTGTCGTTTTACCCAGTCTCTCAACCAAGCAATCTTCGTAGCAGAGAAATAGGCATCTAAAACTAATCCTGTTTTTTGTTGAATCTCTGCGGCTTTTCCCATATCTCGCAGTTGGTTACACATCGAAGCGGTGCGGCGATCTTGCCAAACAATAGCGGGATGCAGGGGTTCTCCTGTAGTTTTATCCCACAGCAAACAGGTTTCTCTCTGTACCGTCAAACCAATAGCGGCAATGTCTGAAACTGTAACTTGGTGCTCGTTAATAAGTTGTTTGATACAGCTTTGAGTATCTTGCCAAATCTCGGTGGCATCGTGTTCTAACCATCCAGGGTGAGGATAATATTGGGTTAACTCATGATAAACTTGACCGACTATATTTCCCTGTTTGTCAAATAAAATTGCTCTATTTCCTGTAGTCCCCAGATCGAGAGCTAGTACGTATTTATAATCAGTCATAGTACGATCATTATCCCAATTGTTTCTTAATAAGGTAGATTTACCAAAAAAGCCGCCGCTTTTGGGTATTTATTAAGTTTTATAAAATTTATCATTTTTTAAGCACCAGACACTAAGCATTAGAGAGTCGGGGGAGACTAAACAACATAGAAAAGTAGAAAGTATTGCGGAGTAGAGTTTTAATGCGACTTATTTTTCCCTTAAACTCCTGTTTGCTTTGCTCTTCCTATGTTTTCTAACACTCAATAGCTCGATGCTTGACAACTCAACCTTGTAATATAGAGACAGGCTCGTTATTAGAACTCATTATGAAAGCGCAACGCACCCGATCTCAAGAGCGAATTATCGAAGTTCTTCAAAATTTAAAACGCTCTATTTCGGCTCAAGACCTTTATATTGAACTACGTAAACGCAAACAGAATATGGGGTTAGCTACGATTTATCGTTCTCTAGAAGCCCTTAAATTACAGGGAGAAGTGCAGGTGCGGACTTTATCTAATGGCGAGTCAGTTTATAATCACGTCGGCAGCGATCGCCATCATCTTACTTGTGTCAACTGCGGCGTTTCAGTGGCTATTGATGAATGTCCCGTTCATGACTTAGAAAATCAGCTCGAAACTTCCCACCAGTTTAAAGTTTACTATCATACTCTAGAATTTTTTGGCTTGTGCGATCGCTGCCATTAGCAATTATGTATTATATTGGTAGCAAATATTTCCAATCAACGCGGCTAGCTTATGATTACTAATTCACTTAGTCGCGACTGCCTACTTGCTACCTAAAGGAAATTTAGCGATCGCGATCTAGTTTGTCTAAGTCCAACTCCACGGGAGTATACTCACCGTTGTCATTACGATTGGAAATCACGGCACGCATTCCTTCAATAGTCGAAATCATACTGCGAGGATCCATAAACATTACTTTACTACTATCACTGCTGCCCACTTGTCTACCCATATCGAGATAGCTTTGAGCGAGAATATACTGTAAAGCTTCTCGTGCCTTGGGCTCGCTTTTCAATTTTTCCGTAACTATTTGCAAAGCCTGTGCCGTAGCTTCAGCTTTGAGCACCTGTTCTTGCTGTTCGGCTTCCGCTCTCAACACGATCGCCTGTTGGTCGGCTTCAGCTTGTAAGATTGCTGCTTTTTTCATCGCTTCGGCATCTAGTACCCTAGCCTGTGCCTGACCCTGAGCCGAGTTTATTGCCGAGTCTCTTTGCCCTTCAGAAGTCAAAATAGCGGCTCTTTTTTTTCTTTCTGCTGCCATTTGTAGTTCCATCGAATCTTGGACGGCTTTAGAGGGCATAATATCCCGCAATTCCACTCTAGTAACTTTTACTCCCCAAGGATCTGTAGCAATATCTAGTTCCCGTAGGAGAATTTCGTTGATTTCGGTACGGGCGGTAAAGGTTTGGTCTAGCTCTAATTTACCCATTTCCGAGCGAATCTGGGTTAAAACTAAGTTTACCATTGCATCGCGCAGATTTTCGACTTTATAGTACGCTTTGTACATATCCATAATCCGCCAGTAAACTACCGCATCGACGGTAATCGAAACATTATCGCGGGTAATACAAGTCTGAGCGGGAATGTCTAAAACTTTTTCACGAGTAGTGTTTTTATAGACAATCTGATCGATAAAAGGCGTAACGAAATTCAAGCCTGGTTCTAATTTCTTTTTGTAGCTCCCGAGGCTTTCAACCAAATATTCTTCTTTTTCTTTAACAATTTTGACCGATCCTGCCAGTCCAGAACCAAATAATACTAAAAAAACTAAAGTTAAAAATTGTCCCATAACTATTTCCTCTTCCTCATATTTTATAAAATCAATCTGAGAGTATATTTCTCGGCAACACAATTAGAGTGTTCCCTTTTTTGCCTACTATATAAACTAATTCGTTAGAAGCAATTTCCGTGGTCTCATCGGCACATATAGCCCGCCAAGAATTACCCTCATATAAAACTCTGCCGCTTTTACCTGCAGGAATAACGGTAAGTGTTTCTCCTTCCGGGTCGTCACTACTTATGGACTTGCGCTTCGGAGTAAAAAATCGTCTAGTGAGAATAGTGAGTACAGTTGAAAACAGCAACCATAAGGCTACGAGCAAACTATACTGTGATACGACTAAAGAAACTATTGCTACCAACAGAGCAGCTATGCCCATCATAAAAGTTACAAAAGCTGTCGGCAGGACGAATTCTAGAGCACAAAGAATTACCCCGGCAATTATCCATATTAAGGTTGGATCTGGCATAGGTAGTGTTTGAATGCTATCTGACGCAATTAGGTGTAAACATTTATCTCGTCGCGGCGAGAAGACTCCTTAGACTTTAGGAGGATACGAGGCATTTAAAACTACGGAAGTTTTTCTAGATAGCCTCTTAAGGAGGAACGTATAAAAACATCTTCCTGCTTTCCTCTTCCCTCTTACTTAGTCAATTATCGTGAGGATATTCTAATTTCTATGATACTTAGCTTCGATCGCGATTGTCCTCCTATCTAGTTGAAAGTTCCTTCCTATGCAAAAATGATAAAGTTGTCTCAAAGATTAATCTGGGAGCAAAACAGACAATATGAAAAAAGGCGATCGCGTTAGGGTTAAAAAATCTGTAGTCGTATATCATTATCCCAAACAAAGAAATAAACCCTTTGACATTAAAGGTATGGAGGGAGAAGTTTTAGATATCATGCACGATTGGCAAGGAAGACCGATTAGCCCTAACTTACCCATAGTGGTGGAATTAGAGCCAAAATTTAAAGCTCACTTGCGTGAAGATGAGTTAGAAGTAATTTAAGCTCGCTCGTTTTCCAACTTACTTAAACTTTAAGTTAGGCAAAAAGTAATCGCCAATTACTGCCAGAGCGATAGTCATTCTTAACAATGTTAGACGAGCCAGTATTGAAGATTTAATCGACCTTCTTAAGTATTATTCTGCCATTGGCGATCGGGCAATTCCTTTACTATTAGAAAATTTAGAAAATCTCCAGACACCCATTTTCAATTTAAAATACGCTTGTCTCTTAGGTATCAAACAATTGGGAGAAACTAGCGGTTGGGCATCATCGGTTCGCACTGATGAAAATTTGTCGCTCATAGTAAGGCAGAGACTAAAATAAAGTCAACAGTAAATTATTTAATAATTCTTCACCAATAAGATTAATAATTTTAATAATTAGTAATTTTTCAATCTAGAAAAAGTGTGGCAAATCCCCGCTAATAATTTAACACTATCTCATAATGAAGTTCATGTTTGGCAAACTCGACTAGATCTACCAACTAACAAAATTATCCAGCTAGAAACTCTATTAACTGAAGATGAAATACAAAGAGCTAATCGGTTCTACTTTCCCCAACATCGCCGTCGTTTTATCGTTGCCAGAGGAACCTTACGCCAGCTTTTGGGTGTTTATCTCGATTTAAATGGCGAATTGCTGAGATTTGAATATAGCGAACGTGGCAAACCCAAATTGGCAGTGTCTTGGGGAACTAGCGACCTGCAATTCAATCTTTCCCATTCTGAAGAGTTGGCGTTATACGGATTTACTCGCAATCGGCGTATTGGCATCGATTTAGAATATCTACGCGACCTTAAAGATATAGAAAATATGGCACGGCGGTTTTATTCGGCAAGAGAAGCTCGACAAGTACTCAATTTAAGCGGTGAGGCACAAAAACGAGCTTTTTTGCAGATTTGGACGACTAAGGAAGCTTATCTTAAAGCTACGGGTGAAGGATTATCGAGTTTGTTAGAGACTGTAGAAACTACTATAGATCGACGAGTTATCAGATTATCCTCCGTGAATGGAGATAAAAGTATTGCCGAGGATTGGTTTATTGATAGTTTTATTCCTGCCTCTGACTATATTGCTACGGTTGCAGTAGAAAATACCAAAGTCAAACCCTCAGTTGGCTTTTGGATTGCCAACGCGGATTGTTAGAGAGTAGAAAATAAATTCAACTAAGATAAGAAAGATTGATGTTGGAATATAGAGTTTAAGAAGCGATCGATGTTTATAAACCCCAGTCAATTAACCGACAAATCAGAAATTCGTTGTATAATTTTTGGCTGTTTACCTAATATTATAGTAATAGAGACATTAAAAGAGAAATTTTTTTATGACAACCATCACTTTTGTGAAGGATAAAAAAGGCAAAGAGGAAGTAATTACCGAAGTAATTGCGGCTAACGGTGCTAATTTAAGAGAAAAAGCCCTGCAAAATAATGTTGATATCTACAAACTCAAGGGTAAATTAACAAATTGTGGAGGTGTCGGTCAATGCGCTACGTGCATTGTCGAAATACTGGAAGGAATGGAAAATCTCTCTCCCAAAACCGATTTTGAAGAAAAAAGACTGCGGAAAAAACCAAAAACCTACCGATTATCTTGTCAAACTCTAGTGAATGGACCGATTAAAGTAAAAACCAAACCGTAGTAATTAACCCAGTTGATGCAGCGATGCTCACAGTAGATGATATTCTAATAGGGTAGTAATATTCAACAAACTGCATAGGGGGTTGCTGTCGCATGGAAGTCAACGATCTAGGATTTATAGCTACTATCTTATTCGTGTTGGTTCCAACTGTATTTTTACTCATTCTCTATATCCAAACTGATAGAGGACAAAGAGAGAGATAATCAGTTGAACCCAAACATTCAACAGCTTTAAGTAAGCCATGAGACGAGCGGCATGAACGTCTGAAGCAGTCGGCTTAGATTGCAGAAGTAATTTTCGCAGTCGCCAGTTGGTAAATTCAGACGGCGCGCCCTCCTCTAAGCCTAGATTATTTGTAGCAACTACAGTTAAACAATTTAGTTAGTGGGAAATTGCGTTCTACTACCGAGCGAAAACTTTTAAAAAACTTCGATTTTAACTGAGGTTTTATATTTAATTTAGTTTAAAAAAACTAATTTAGGCGCTCGCCGATTTGGTTGGGTAGAAGAATTTAGCTCGAATAATTTGGAAATCGAGTTTTGTTTGAGTTTTATTTGCTCCCAAATGACGAGCGATTGCTAATTGCTCTTGTTTTTGTTTCTAAAAATATTTAGCACCAACTAACTTTTTAATTTTCGTTATCAAAGAAGGAGAGAGGAGTCAGAAGCCCGAATTCAAAATGATATATGCAAGCTTTTCTGTCTCCCTCGGGTTTAAGAACTACCAAGTCCCACGTGGTAGTTCTTAATTCTGTAGGGGTCTGATTCCTCTTCAGAATTAATCTTTATCTTTTGATTTCAGACTCCTGAATTCAGACTCCTGATTCAATAACAAACTGCAAGATAGACTTGAAATCTCGCTCAATGTTCGACAAATTATCTTCGGTCAAGAGAGGAACATGAACGAAAATACAGGGTAAATCGCGACGAACAGAGCGCAAAAAACTTAATATTTGATAGTACAATCCTTCACAAACAAATTTTCCTGCATCGTCACTGACGGTGGTATTAAATAACTGTTCGATCAGTTTCTCTAAATCAACCTGAGTATAGATGCAATCATCTCTACAAGTTGCATTAGATTCTATAGTAAGGTACTGTCTAGATTCTGCCATACCGCAACAAATAATTCCTTGGGGCTGTATCGCTTCGATCGCAGCGATCGCTTTTTGACTGGCTAGTTGGGTATCGACGGGAAGCCGTCTTAACAAGACTAACTCAGCCCGAGGGAATTTCCATTCCTCTACTGTAGCCAATAGGCGATCGGATGAATTATATTCTTGGCGATCGAGCCAGGTTTGAAAGGAAGTTAACAGCAGTTTATTTTTCATACCAGCTAGCTAGATCTATACTCTATTTATTCGATAACTTAAATTATGGAAGTACAATTTCGAGAATTCGATCCTTTCGATCTTTGGATTTGGTTGAAGTTTTATACGGTTCCTTCAAAAACAGAAAAACAGTACGTTGAAGAACTGTTTAACTCTTGGTTTTATCTCGGTAAGTTAGGGGGATTTAATGCAGAAAATCTCCAAGTTCAGGATGCTGGAATTGATATTAGCTATATGAACTATACTTTAGAGGATGACAAAACTTTGATGGCTCCCATGCACAACATGGGTAGTTTTGAGTATCTTGGGGTTTGGGGCAGATGCTGGTTCGATCTCGGTACGAGCGATTTGATTGCAATTGATATTTTGCTCAATGCTTTAGATCGCTTAGATAAAGAGTACGTACAGATTGAAACTACTATCATCGGCGGACAAAACGAAGATTGGTCGCTCGGCGATGGCGATCGCCATCATTATCTCCAATAAAATTCTTCCTGGTTAAATTTTTGAACTGTAACTCTGTACGGTGTTGCTCAGTAACATGGCAACCGTCATCGGTCCAATTCCCCCAGGAACGGGAGTAATGTAACCAGCCACTTCCGCCACAGCGTCGAAAGCAACATCCCCTACCAATCTTACTCTTCCTTGACTGTTTTGCTGGCGGTTAATTCCGACATCAATTACCATCGCCCCTGGTTTGACCATATCTTCGGTAACTATTTCAGGTTTGCCTACTGCTGCTACTAAAAGATCCGCATCTCGACAAACAGCAGCCAGATCTTTTGTATGGGAGTGAGCGACTGTTACGGTAGCATTTTGTTCTAACAGCATTAATGCTAGAGGTTTACCGACTAAAATACTGCGTCCTATTACTACCGCTTTTTTTCCCTGCAAGGTGAGATCGTATTCTGCTAATAATTTCATCACTCCTGCAGGAGTACAGCTACGCAATCCAGACTCACCTCTAACTAATTTACCCAAATTTACTGGATGTAGACCATCAGCGTCTTTATCGGGATGAATTGTATGTAGCAGAGAAACTGCATCTAGATGACTGGGTAGGGGTAGCTGAACTAAAATACCATCTACTTGCTCATTCTGATTTAATTCGGCAATAACTAGCTCTAACTCGGTTTGAGAAGTGTTAGCAAAATGACTTCCTACTGAAGCAATGCCTACTTGTTGACAGGCTTTTTCTTTATTACGTACGTACACGGCACTAGCAGGATTATTTCCTACCATCAGTACCGCTAGTCCTGGAGGACGACCGATTTTGGGCTGTAGCTTAGCAATACGCTCTTTAAGTTGCAGTCGAATTTTTTGGGCTAAAGCTTTACCATTTAGCAGACAAGTGGTAGGAGCAGACATAGTAGTTTTCAGTATAGTTTCAACGAGTTAAGCTAGAGAAGTTTCTTGGCGGAGATGCCTCAAAATGTTATTTGCTTCTAATGCTAAATCCAAAAGAATTAAATTTTTAACTTGGGGTATTTTCATAATTTTACTTGGAAGTTTAGCTAGTTGCGGAACGCCAGAAATTACTATTGAAGAAATTCCGCAACTAGAAAGCGGTAGGATGGTCTATCTTACAGGAAAAGTAACTCAGTCTGCTCCTTTTATCGATGGTGCCGCTTACCAGTTAGAAGACAACACTGGTAAAATCTGGGTGGTTAGCGACAAAAAACTTCCTAAATTAAATCGCAATTTAGCTATTAAGGGTGAAATTCAATATCAAAGTTTGCCACTAGCTCAACAAGAATTTGGCGATTTCTATGTCATCGAGTTGGAACGGTTAGAAACAGCTAAACCTAATAAGTAATATAACTCTAGTTTTTGTTTAATACATTTAGTCTTAAAAAAAATGGTGACACGCTGCTTATAGTTAATCTTGGGTTTTATAGTTCAACTTAATTTGCGAAGCTGGGATCTCGTTATCGATAAGAAATGAAATTAGCAAAGCGATCGCTACAATAACCAACAACCTGACTATTTATAATTGAACTATAAAATCTTCTAATCGGCAATTGAGTAGATTATGGAAGAAATACTGAAGTTAATAGTATGGTTCAAATGATTTGCGATCGCTTCCCTGTTGGTCGTTTAGAATAGTGCAATTATCTCGTCTCTATGCAATTTAAATACTGTTTATTTTTAGTACATTTAACTCGACGCACTAGTATAAAAACACAGTGCAAATCGCCAGAATAGAATTGAAAACATCAATAGAACTATAGCTAAAAAGCCAGCACCTAAAATTAAAGCAAAGTTACCGCGATCGAGCATGGCTTGAGCGGGTATGGTAGTTAGAAAGGCGACGGGAACGATAAAAGTAAAAAAGAAACGATAGGCAGCCGGATAAGCCACCATTGGGTATCTTCCTGCTTCTAATAATCCTCTTAAAACTTCAGTAACATTATAGATTTTGACAAACCAAATGCTAGTCGCACCGAGAACGAACCAGAGGCTGTATAAAATAATAAAACCAAAACTAATGGGAATGAGACTGGCTAGATAATTTAACCAATTAAAACCCAATTGGGAACCTGCATAAATAATTAAAATAATTCCAAAAACTAAATCTGGCAAACCCCAGGGAGAGACAACTCTAGTAGATAACCAAAACTGACTGCTTATTGGTTTGAGCAAAACAAAATCTAATGTGCCTTGCTCTACTTGTTGGACGATACGATTTAAGTTGGGTACTAAAAAAGTAGCAGAAAAACCTTGCAAAAGGGTGAAAATACCCAGAACGATAGTTGCTTCTTGCCAACTCCAACCTTCAAAGGTATAGCCAGTTCGATAAAATAAAAATAAGCCAAATAAACTGCCAGCTAAATTAGCAATACTGGTAAAAGTAGCAATTAAAAAATTAAGCCGATACTCCAATTCTGCAGCGATCGCGGTTGACCAAAACAAACTTAAAACTTTTAAGTAACGAGACATAATTTTTCAGAAAAATTGAAGTATTTATTACTATTCTCTACGCCAGTTCATAATGTCCCAGGTTCGCATATCCCAAGGAGTTAATTCGTAACCGGAAATATTATTTGCAAAAGCTACGACATCGGCGCGATGAACTAGTGGTATGACATGATGTCCCTCGACCAAAAGATCGTTCATAGCAATAAAAATTTGCTCTCTAGCAGCTGGATCTAACTCGGTAGTAGACTGTTGCCACAGGCGATCGTACTCTGGATTACAAAAACGCGAATTGTTATCACCAGACCAATTATTAGCTTTTTGGGGAATTTGGTCGCAAGTATAGAATTTCATGTAGGCAGCAGGATCGGGGCTAGTGTTGCCCGTAGTGTACATTTGCAAATCTGCATAAAAGCGTTCTACAGTCTCGTTAGAGCTAGGATCGCTAGAAAAATAAACGCTGGGATCGATGCTTTTTAATTCTACCCCTACATCAATAGCTTGTAAGCCCTGCTTGACTACGGTTTGAGTTTTTTGGCGCAGGGGATTGACTGAAGTTTGAAATAACACCTGCATTTCGGTACCATTTCGATCTCGAATACCGTTACCGTTAGTATCTTGCCATCCTGCTTCATCTAGTAATTGGTTGGCGCGCTCTAAATTGTATTCATAACTAGTATTCTCAGAAACGTACTGTTCGGGGGCGACTAAAAAATTCGGGGTAGCTTGACCCGTAATTCCATATAATTGCTCGGCAATAGTATCGTGATCGATCGCCAAAGTGAAAGCTTCTCTAACTTGAGGCTCGCTAAAAAAGGGGTGGGGAAACTCAACACTAGAACGTTCTCCTGAAGGGGCGACTCGATTGGGATCGCTGTGGTTGATAACAATCCTCTCCATTATAGCTCCATAATTAGCCTCTACTTTACCTTGCCCCGCGCTTTCTAGTTGCTGTAAAATTGGTGCTTCTACCTGGAGGTTATAGGCGTAGTCAGCATCTCCCGTCTGTAATACCGCTCGTGCTGCCGAAGTAGCATCGCCTCCACCTTTGAGTTCTACCCTGTCAAAACCCAATTCTTCTACTTGGCGAAATTCGGGGTTGGGTTCGTAAATAACTGTATCCCCCGGTCTAAATTCTACTACTCGATAGGCTCCAGTACCGATGGGCTTTAAATTAGCTGGTGCTTCTCTAGCATTCGCGCCGTTATAGTCTTGATAGATATGCTGGGGTAGAATCATTCCTTCACCACCAACAAAAACTAGATGCCAAGCAGGGTTAACATTTTTAAAGTTGACTCTAACCGTGTAGTCATCGAGTGCCTCAACGCTTTCAACTATATCGTAAGTACCTGCCGATACTGCACCTACTTGGGGATTAGCGATAAAGTTATAAGTAAAAACTACGTCGGCAGCAGTAAAAGGCTTACCGTCAGACCAGTTAAGGTTTTGTTTGAGTTTCCACGTAACCGATTTGCCATCGGCAGCTATACCTCCATTTTCTACCGTCGGTATTTCGGCAGCCAGAAAGGGAAACAATTCTCCCTCGTTGTTAAAACTAGCCAAAGGTTCTAAACTAATGCGACTGGCTTCGGCATCTTTAAACCCTGTAGACAGATGGGGATTGAGAATAGTAGGTGCTTGCCAATATAGTAACCTTAAGATGTTATTGTCTTGCTCAGTGGTAGATACTGTAGTGGAATTACTGCAAGCAGTTGATAAAGCAACTAAACAAAAAGAGAAAATTGATAGGAGTTTTCTAGCAGCCACGAATTTTTTGATTCCTCCACCAGTGTTCGGGTATTGGAGATATTTTAATCGATCGCCGCAACGAGAAAATTTCTAGCCAAGGCGAGGGCTGGTATTTTTACTTGAGTTATTATTTCGTGCAAATTATTAATTACTAAACCGCCAGCAAGTTTATCAAACAAAATCTTCAAAAGTATATAATTCAGTTTCATTCCCTAAATAAAATTCTTCAATATTTTTGACTGTTAAAATTGAATCAGAATTTTCAAATGTTAGGGTTTTATTGGTAGAAGATCCAGCGATAATCGTATAATTTTCTATATCGTTCGATACTTTCAATACATCCCGATCTCTACCTCCGTCGAGATAGACATTGCCACTAAAGCCGCCTATTTCAAAGAAATCGTTTCCTTCTTCTCCAAAAATTTTAGCGTTTTTAATCGCGTCTGTTTGGTCTGGTAAAAAACTAATATTTCCTGTCAATGGATCGCTTTCGATTTTTGCTGCATGAATATAATCGTTACCTTTTCCAGCTTTAATTTCGCCATTTAAAATTCCAATGCTAGTACCGTAGCCGATAATGCGATCGTCACCTTTGCCAGTTTCAATCCTGCCAGAGTTGTTAATTCCTATCCCAATGCTATCTAAAGTGATAGCTAAAGTAGAGGTAAAGGCATCACTGTTGCTGGCATCGCCAATAGCTCTAGCATTGGCGGTGGCAGTTACAAGAGCAGAAGGATTAATATCAGCCACACCAATAATCAGATCGTCACCTCTGCCGGTGTTGATTCTGCCAGAGTTATCAATTCCTACCGCTATCCCATCAGCAACAACTATTGCTTCTACTTCGGCAGCAGCAATGGCTGAGGTGTTAGCAACGGCAATTGACTCTACTTCAATTTGAGAGAGCGCTAAACTATTGGTCTCGGCCACACCAATAATCAGATCGTCACCTCTGCCGGTGTTGATTCTGCCAGAGTTATCAATTCCTACCGCTATCCCATCAGCAACAACTATTGCTTCTACTTCGGCAGCAGCAATGGCTGAGGTGTTAGCAACGGCAATTGACTCTACTTCAACTTTAGAGAGAGCTAAACTATTGGTCTCGCTATTACCGATAATGAGATTTTCAGAAGCGATTTTACCAAAAATGCAAATTCTTTTATCTAAAAACAAATCATCGTCAAAAATAACACTTTCAAATAAACTCTGTAGAATATTGTTTTCTTTAAACATAATTATCGATCTAGTGAATTACTATTAATTTCCCCAAGTTAATTTTCTAGCTAATCAACAATATTTTTTATGAAATTTGAATAAATATTTAAATTGTTGGATAAAAAAACCAAAAGATTTTTTATACGTTCTGTAAAATTTATTAATTTCACGTAAAGCAAAAACAACTAAAAAACACGCTTTAAAAACAGAGTCAGCATGATAGGATTTTTGCCTCACTCTAAACAATATGTATGTATAAGCTTAAATATGTATATAGCTGTTCTCAAACTCATGAAGTACAAAATTAAAACAACATGAACTATTTCCGTCCTGCGATCGCCGCGACACGAGGTTACACTCCTGGAGAACAACCCAAACCAGGAACGCCAACGATCAAACTCAATACTAATGAAAATCCCTATTTGCCTTCTCCTCAAGCAGTAAAGATATTACGAAATTTGGATAGCGAATGGTTGCGACGCTATCCCGATCCCTATGCCAGAGAATTTTGTCATGCAGTCAGCGAATCTATAGAAGTACCAGATGATTGGATAATCGTAACTAATGGTAGTGACGATCTGCTGAATATTATCATTCGTGCCTGTGCTGAAGGAAGAGATCGCTCCGTAGTTTATCCCATGCCTACTTATGTGTTGTATCGGACTCTATCAGCTTTGCAGCCAGCCGGTGTAGTTGAAGTTCCCTATTCTGAAGATTACCAGCTACCCGTAGATGAGATAATTGCTGCTAATGGTGCGGTTACATTTATCGCCTCTCCCAATAGTCCTTCTGGTCATGTCGTACCTTTGGAAGATTTACGTCAATTAGCTAGTAAGTTGTCGGGTATTTTAGCGGTCGATGAAGCTTACGTTGATTTTGCCGAAGCTTCCGCTTTATCCTTAGTGACAGAGTTCAATAACGTTATCATCCTGCGAACACTTTCTAAAGGATATTCTCTGGCGGGATTGCGTTTGGGTTTTGGTATCGCTAATCCCAAGGTGCTGCAAGGTTTGTTTAAAGTAAAAGATAGCTACAATATCGATGCGATTGCCACTTTAGTCGGCGCGGCGGCGATGCGCGATCGCGATTATCATGATGCTTGCGTGGCAAAAGTCAAAGCTTCAAGGGCAAAATTAGCCGTAGACTTGAGAAAATTGGGTTTTGAAGTTCGAAATTCCCAAGGAAACTTTTTACTCGTCACTCCTCCAGGCGATCGCGCCAAATACCTTTATCAAGTTTTGAAAGCAAAAGGAATCTTAGTTCGTTATTTCGATTTGCCCCGACTTGACGACAAACTAAGAATTACCGTAGGAACTGAAACACAAAATAAAATACTAATTCAGACTCTAGAGAATTTATCTATCAGCTTTTAGCTTAAAGTTACTTTTCTAAATCTTCATTTCTCCTAGCAACTGTTCCATTTCAGCCAGAGTTAGATTGCTTTGAATGTACTGAGGTTCGTTGGGATTGTAGGGACTAGCCAGGCGATCGATAGAAATGATTTTGGCATCGGGGGCAATAACTGGTATGTCTGGATTGTAAGGAGTCGGGTTAGTTAGAGAACTAGAAAAGCCATTGTAGATTGCAATTGTCTCTGGTTCGTCATCGGCACTCTCAATATTTACCAGCAAAACTTCCTGTTTGCGTTTAAGAGTATACTCTTCCAAGCGTAAACCAATTGGTTTAGACATCATAATTATTCCAGAGTTTAACAATAGCTACAAAATTACCGTTCCAAAGCCGAGCGCCCTTGTCTGCCAAGGCGAATTGCCACAAAATAAGCTAGATAAATCAGGTAAATAATTAAACCTAACGCTCCAAAAAAGCCCAATACTCCCTCGTTATTGGGTTCGGAATGAAAAAATTGCTTGTATAGTAAGGGTGCTTCCAGCCAAACCTGACAAGCAGGGGTGTTTAAAGTTTCATTAGATAAGCCACAGGACAGAAATAAAGCATTGGCGATCGCGCCTAGTAAGCAGTAAAAAGTAATTGCCCAACGCCAAGATCTAAATACTAACTTTAAAGTGCTTTTGGGTATATCCCGGATTTCTTCGTTCAAATCTACCCAAAACCATAAGGAAAAGGGAATTAGAATACGAGCGGCAAATGCAGTAAAAAATCCAATTTTCCAACCCGGAATTAGTAGGTATACGGTAATCATTAACAAGCTGGCAACTCGCCAATAAATAATTAGCAATCTTTGCATTGCTTCTTGTCTCTGAAATAAAGACCAAATTAATAATACAACCGGAATAATTACGGTTAATAGCACTCCCAAGCGATAGTCCATCCAGACTAAAGGTCTAAACCAAACTTCATTCATTAATCTAACTTGACTGTTTTTACAGTTAATACTCGAACCACTTTAATTTATCTTTGTATCAAAAGACAAATGATTATCGCTCTGGCTCAAGAGCGATCGCTTTGGAGGTGGCAAGGCTAGTTACGAAATTACCTCAAGAGTTGGTAAGTAGTAGTTAAGGTTTAAGAACTTAGAGTATCGATAGCTCGTAAACAATTCGGTAACTGCCACTACGATGAATTGAATTACACGCATTATTCCGAACCCATCGCCATTAACAATAAAAAAGTGGGAATACTACTGTAAATCCCACTGGCAATGGCTAAAAACTATTTGCAACTTTGTCTCTAAGAAAGCAGTAGCTCTTTTGAGTTTATTCTTCATACATACGACATTCAGGAGCATCGGGATTGTCATCGCAATACTGCTCTAAAGAATTCTTCTTAGGAGCTTTGGCGCGTTGGTGTGATGCTTCTGCCTGCAATTCTTCTACTGTATCCCAGGCAACGGCACAATCTTCAGAGGTATTTCCTTCAAGATCGCATACTTCTCTAGCTTTCTGTCTTTCTAAGTTAATTTGTTCTTGTATATCGCTCATTATTCCTCTTATTTCAACTTGTTTAAAATTATAATATGCCAAATTTAGTTATAACGAATCTTTTTGGTTCGGTTTGCCGATTGACCATTTTTGCCGATAGCTGCAGTAAAATCTGTCTTAAGCTATACCTTTGTTTGGTTTGTTTATGTCGGTTTTTAGTAAATAAATATGTAGCTTATTTATTGTAGCGTCTGAAAATTTTGGCTTCTTTGGGAAATGGCTGCCGATGGTTGATTGACACTAACCAATTACTCCGCCTCGTTCCCCGAATAGGTACGTAAACAAACACATTCTGCCAGACTCGGGATTATAACACTTTTTCTAGTTCCGTAGCGAATAACTGCTTAAAAGTGCCGCAAAAGTAACCCTGATGCTACTTTTACACTCCTGCGAGTACTTCGCAACGTAATTTGTAATCTAGCAGCACTAAATTATTCTTAAAAACAATTTTTGTTTTTTACTTTCTGCTTTTATGGTAAGGATTCAGGTATCAGGGTTGACAAAAAGGAAAAAGAGATTAAAGTAGCCAATAATGAGCGAAGCTAATCACCCCTTCAAAGCCGAAGAACTGCGCCAGTTGTCCAATGAGAAACTGGCAGAAATCGTGACTACCCAACAAAAGCTGATTGAGAAGCTAGAAAAAAGAATAGAACAACTGGAACAGAGCCTCAACCTCGACAGCCAAACCTCATCGAAACCCCCTTCAACTGACTTGCTGAAAAAAAGCGAGAGAAAACCAGAAGTAGGGTTGGAAGAAGCCAAAAAAGAGACAAAAAGAAAACCAGGAGGACAACCAGGACATCAAGGGAAGACGAGAAAAGGATTTGGGCGTGTAGACCGCTACGAAGTATTGAAACCGACCATCTGCTCCAACTGTGGAAATCAACAATGGAAGACTAAGGGGGTACGAGTAGATACTCAACAGGTAGCCCAGTTGGTGGCAAAACCGATACAAGTCGTAGAGTACCAACGTCATCACTGTCAATGCGGCAAGTGTGGAGCAATAGAGGCAGCTCGACGGTCTCCCACAATGATTCCAGGTCAAGACTTGGGAGTCAGACTACAGGGGTTACTTTCCTGGCTGGGAAACTATGCTCATATGTCCTATGCTAAACAGCAAGAACTGTTGTGGGAACTGGGAGCAATAGAAATTAGTAGGGGAACTTTAGTTGCCACCAATGAACGAACGAGTACAACAAGCGAGTATCAACAGTGTTGAAGGGTTGAAAAAGTCGATTAATTCAGAGCATCCTCCTCTACATTGTGACGAAACCCCCTGCTCAGTTAAAGGAGTCAAAGAATGGCTCTGGGTTTTAGCTGGGTCAGAGTTCTGCCTGTTTCATGCCGGCGATACTAGAAAACGCAGAGAATTGGAAGCTGTATTAGGAGTATTCTATGATGGAGTTTTGATTAGCGACGATTTTAGTGTCTACAACGGCTATTCAGTAGCAGGACAACAAAAGTGTTTGGCTCATCTACGTCGTCATTTTCAAAAACTGTTAAAGACTAAAGGGGTAGATAACCAAGAAATTGCTACCACCTTTCTGTCTCTAATTGATGAGGCATTTAAGCAACATCGGGTTTGGCGACAGACCCATCAGGAAAGCCACTATCGAGATTGGGCAGAGGATTTCCGAAGGCGAGTGACTAGCGCAATTAAGACTTGGCTCAAGAATGCTGGTCATGAAGCTGGAAAACTGCTACGTTCGCTGCGTGATAAGGCGGAGCAATGGTGGTATTTTCTGACACATCCTCAGATACCCCCCGACAATAATCTAGCTGAACGATGTTTGAGAACTGCTGTAACCAAGCGGAAAGTTTGTGGTGGCTCTCGTTCCATCGAACGGTTTCAACATACAGCCAACCTGCTGAGTGCAATTCAATCTTGTCGTTTGCAAGGACGTTCGGTGATTACTTTTTTTCAACAGACTTTACAAGCTACAGTTGGACATTGTTCTTATCCTTCTCTTATTCCTCATGCTTGCACCTGAATCCTTACCTTTATATCTTCTTTAATTTTTATAATTCAAACAGGATGGCTATAAATGCTGAGTAATTCTTAAAACTAGAATATGCAATTAGATATTGGGTAGAGCCAAATATTAAAGTTTTTGTATTTTTATGATTTTATAGACATTTATATTTGCCATTCTGGTATTAACTAAGACAAAATATAAAAAATTTAAAGTGCTTTCAAATATTTTTAAAACTTTAGTTGTAAATATAATATATAAAATTATTATAAATCATAATGTCTACCATATTTACACATAAATCAGAATATTTAATTTCTGTAAAATTACTAAAAGATGGACTTAGATCCAGTCTAAAAGAACTAGATTTAAAGTTTGGCGGGAGCGAACACAGGCAGCTTGAAAATGCTTTATTGGTTGCTCCTCCTCAAAAAAATATAAATGAGATTTTTTCTTCAGAGCAAATGGATAAATTTTTGCTTGTAGATGAAGATACTGGGGATTATACTGAAATTCAGCCCAATTTTAGTATAACTGATATTATTATTAATAATTTTTTGTTATTTTTATTTACAATTATTGCTAGAATGCTCTCTCTAATTGTAACTCTTGTCTTTATAGTTCCGTTAGTAAAAACTTTCTTCCGTAATATTATTAATAAAAATTTTAATTAAAATAGTTAGATTAAGAGCTATTACTGATATCGGTAAGCTCGATAAGCTTTTGTTGGTGTTCTTGTTGCCTAGCTTTAACTCGCTCATAAAGATAAATTAGTTCTTTATCTTCAATGTTTTCTGTTAATAAACCGTTGACAGTTTGCTCGAGGTAGTCAGAAGATGAGCCTAAAACTCCTTTTGCCGTAGCCAGACGATCGATCGTCTGCTCGGTGGATAAATTATTAATATACATCGAGTGTTGCGGATTAATTGTAAAGGCGAGCGCTTCAATTGTCTCCCTACCGTCAAAAGCTTTAACCCAAGTGGGAAGATAAGAGCCAACAACCATTTCTCTTCGCCAAAGCAATAGTAGTTCTGACTCTAAATTACTGTCGATTTCCAAGCGATAGGCAACTCCATAACAGCTACCACCCCTTTCTAAACCCAAAACTAAGCCGGGATTTTCTAGAGTACCTCTACCGAGAGGAGCTTTAAGACAAAACTGACGATGCCAACCATCAATACAAACAGTACGGCGTTCTCGATATTTAAACAAAGGATTCCAAATTAACGAACCGTAAGCAAAAATCCAAAGCTCAACTGGCTCAAACCAGTCGTCGAAAGAGATCTCGGTAGAACTTGGAGTTGGGTTTTTCTGTTGTAAAGTAGTTCGAATTGAGGCTAATAATTCTTCATCGCTTAAAATAGTTAGATTTAATTCGGGATGAGCCAATAGTTTTTGCAATAATTTGGATTCAAGAGCTTGACGATTTAATACCATGTACTCAGAGTGACTTTAACTTATGCTCAATAGTTTAGCAATGCTCGATTCTCAATAGTCAAAATTTCTGACTAAATATAACCTTTCTCAAAATAGAGGGTTACGAGTGTTTTTGAGAGCAGGTCATACCAAATTCTTGCTTCTGCGTTTTTGTTCGATGGTGAGTGAAATTAAAGTCACTCGTATCTTGTATTGCTAAGATAATTTCTTTTTTGGTGGCTCTCGCGGATGTCTGCCTCTGATATGCCTCAATTATGTCTTTTGCTTCTATTCGTTTTAATTTCCAGTAGGTTATATGTGACTTTTGTATTTGCCCAGTCTTCGCTTGCTTGGGGTACACTAGCATGAAGAATCTGTTAGTTGCGATCGCACCTTAACTTTTCTGTTTTGCTTCTGGTAAAATTAGCATCGCATCGCCAAAGGAATAAAAACGGTAGTTATGGGCGATCGCTTCTTGGTATAAATTTAACAACCGTTTTCTACCAATTAACGCACTAACCATCATCAGTAAACTAGAACCAGGTAGATGAAAATTAGTGATTAACCCATCCACTACCTGCCACTGATAACCAGGATAAATAAACAGGTCGGTTTTACCCGTATAGGACTGTAACGAACTTTTGCCTTCCTGCTTTGCAACCTTTGCCGCACCTTCTAAAGCCCGACTTACAGTAGTACCTACAGCGATAACTCTACCGCCCCTTGCCTTAGTTTGCTCGATTTTCTTTACCGTTTCGGAACTGACATCGATCCATTCTTGATGCATGGTATGGTCGAGAATTTTATCTGTCTCTACGGAGCGAAAAGTACCGATGCCTACATGAAGAGTAATATAGCTTTGCTCGATACCGCAGTGTTTCAGTCGCTGCAACAGTTCGGGAGTAAAATGCAGTCCTGCGGTAGGTGCTGCTACAGCCCCCTCTCGCTTAGCATAAACCGTTTGATAGCTGTCGCGATCGCTTTTAACATCGGTAATGTAAGGTGGTAATGGCACTTCTCCAAATTGGTCTAAAATTTGCCAAAAAGACTGTTGACAAGGAAGTTCGAACTGCAAAATTCTCCCTCCTGTAGCCTCATCGCGAGCGACTACTTTGGCTTTAAATTCGAATTGAGCTTGCTCCAAACAACTGCCGAAATCAGAAGGTTCTGACGATGTTGCATTGTCAGTTTGCCTTCGGGCGTATTCCACGCTTTGTTCGAGGGAACTTTGAGGCTGAGGATTATTTACTTGAGAGGTAAATATGATTTCAGTTCCCAGAGTAAAACGCTTACCGGGTTTGACTAAAGCCAGCCATAAATTTTTCGCTTTCTCTTCTAGGAGTAAAATCTCTACAGTCGCGCCCGTTGATTTTTGACCGTATAAGCGCGCGGGAATAACCCGGGTATCATTAAAAACTAACAGGTCTCCCGGTAACAGCCAATGAGGTAAATGGCGAAAAATGCTGTGAATATGGTTATTATGGGAATTCACTACTAACATTCGCGAACTATCTCTCGGTATAGCTGGTTTTTGTGCGATCGCATCTGAAGGTAATTGATAGTTGTAGCTAGAAAGTAACAAGTCTTCGTTCATACTCGATTAGTAATTCGCCGTAAACCTTTAAGTTGGGTAATTTCACCTAATTTAAATTTAAAAGATCGGGTGCTTTTCCCCAAGCGTAAACAGCCCATCGTCTGTCAAACTAATATATATGAGGATTCCAAACAAAACAAAGCATTTTTAATGGACTATCTTTATTTTCTTGCCAATGCCAGCGTAACGTTAAGAACGATTGATTATCTACGTACGATTGAGCACAAGGCAAAAGCTTCGATTACAGTAATTCATCAAATTGACGGTTGGATTGTAAAGGTTCGTTTTCTTCAACCTCTCGAACCTTTACATCATGGCAACTTTCGCGCTTTCATGAATGAACTAGGCATACCCTACGAACCTGAAATGCGTTTGAGAATGGTCTTTTGGAGTTTAGAGACGGGACAATCTCCAGTAGAGGTAATGCGCCGCTATCAGGTGGCAATTGTGGCTCATGGCGAGCCAGATATCAAAGAAATTGAAGCTTTTCGTCAGCAGTTTACTAGAGGGTTGGGCTATTGTCCAGAAACTCTAGCTTAAGAAAACAGTAGAGCTAAAGTGATCGCTCCAGTTATTAGCATTATCCCTGCGGGCATAAATTTCTTGGTTTTTACCAGACGAATGACAAACACGACCATTAAAAGCAGAGTTATAATTCGAGCCAAAATTAGACCAACTGCTAAGTTTTGCAACTGCAGCCAAGCAGCTATGATTAACAAAATACCGCTCAGACATCCAGAAACTAAGGAGGCTTTACTTTTGGCTCGAACGTAACCGATAATGCCACCGCAAAGTACGATCGCGCCGTAAGCGGTCGCCGCAAATACAGTCAAATTCATCTTCTTTTAGTCGCGACTGTGAACAAATCTTGCTAAATATCTTAACTGGAAATAATTTGTAAGATTTGCTCGATATTATCTAATTTGCCAACAACTCTTTTTACTGGTGGAGGAGACACTCTAATTAATGTCGGAGTTACCATCACTTGTTCGTTTTTTCCTCGTTCGCGATGCTTATCGAGATCTATTACTTTAAGAGTGTAGGGAGAGGTTAAACCTCGTTCCAAAAGTTGATGGATGTTTGCTAGAGTCTTCTCGGCAGAGGGATTGCTACCTGAAATAAACAAACGTAAAATATAATCTGTTTTAACGCTGTTAGCGATCGCTTCTACTTCTGGTTTCGCTGGAGAATTGTCAACTTGTAAATTGTCTACTCTAACTTGGCGATCCTGGTGTTGAGGATCTAGGCGAACGATTAAATCGCGCTCCTCCCAAAGCTGGGGAAACTGCTGGCGATAAGTTTCCAAAATAGCCTGACTGCAATACTCTTCTTGCCAAGAAATAATTTTCCATTCCTGGTGGTTTTTGAGTCCGAAGGCAATATTAAGCAGAGGAATGTAGCGGCGAACCGCAGGATATACTTCGGCAATAATCTTTAGTTGCTGAGTTCGAGGATCACGCCAGCGTTCCACTGTAGCCGTATATGCGGGTACCAGAAAATGTGGAAGTTCGGGCAAACTCCAGATTTCCTGTAAACCCGAACATAAATGAATGTGCCAGCGTGCTTGCCGACTAGCATCTATACCGTAGACTAAATCCCCTCCCGGGGTAAAAAGAGCTATAGCTTTAAAACTTTCTGGTAAAAGGGATGAATCGAGCGACATAAATGGCTAGCATTTGACTTGCTAAAACCTACCTCTTAACATCATTGCCATTTCATTAGGTGTAGGCGATTGTGTCAAAGCGGTTTCTTCGGTAATTCTACCATCTTCATAGAGAGCGAATAGCGATTGATTGGTGGTAATCATGCCGTCATATTCTCCGTTTTGCATTAAACTATGGATCTCCTCGTACTTACCTTGTTTGATATAGTCTTTGACGGTTTCGGTGTTGACCAAAATATCGTGATATGCAGCTCGTTTACCGTCTGTAGTACGACACAATCCTTGAGCGATGATTGTTACTAAAGATTCTGAAATAGCTACCCGCATCGCATCTTGTTCTTCGGCACTGTAAAGAGTTAAAATCCGCTCGATAGTTTTAATCGCGCTATTGGTATGTAAGGTTCCCATAACTAGGTGTCCTGTTTGAGCAGCTTTTAAAGCGGTATTGACCGTGCCGCGATCTCGCATCTCCCCAATTAAAATCACATCGGGGTCTTCCCGCAGTGCTGCTTTGAGGGCATTATCAAATTCTAAGGTATTGATTCCTACTTCTCGTTGTTTGATCAGAGAACGACGGCTTTGATGGACGAACTCAATCGGGTCTTCGATAGTAATAATATGCTTGGCATGTTCTTTATTGATATAATCTACCATCGCCGCCATCGTGGTGGATTTACCCGAACCAGTGGGTCCCGTTACTAAGATCAATCCTTTATGAGCATCAGAAATATTTCTAAATACTGGCGACATTCCCAACTGTTCCATCGTTAGTATTTTTAAGGGAATCAAGCGCATGACTAAAGCAGGTCCCTTGAGGGTATCAAAAATATTAATTCGCACCCGAGCAAAGTCATACTGAGTTGCGCCATCAAATTCTAGTTCTCTTTTAAACTGCTCTACTTCTTTATCAGTCAATACTTCATACAGCCAACTCATAAAAGTATTCCAATCGGTTACGGGATATTCGGTTAATGCCATCTCGCCGCGATCGCGCATTCGCGGCACTTCTCCTACTCCTAAATGAATATCTGAATATCCAGAGTCAAATGCAGTTTTAATAATGGTTTCTAATGATGGTTGTCCGGAAGAACGTTGGGGATGATTGGTTTTAGTAGCCGATCTTGAAATTGGTAACCCTTCGGACATCGACTTAGGAGGGGAGATTTGGGGCTGACTTTTTGATGCCGAGTCACGATTTTTTTTGTTGCCCAAACTTCTGGGGGGAGGTGGCGGCAATGGAGGCAAACCAGGTTTTTGATTCATTATTTAGTACTGTTCCTAAAAATTAACTTTTTGTTACTCCTAATGTGCCCAAAATAAATAATGCTGTTAACAGTTATCCAAGGATGAAAATTGGCAATTGGCATTTAACTACTTTTTTGAACTCGTTTTTCGCTCTGTTCAGTACAAATACCTAAAAAAATACTCAAGCACTACTAACAGTAGATCCCTAACTATTATCTATAAATTGCGTCAGTTTGTTTGGTTATTTTGATTGTTTTAGTTTAATTTCGCCATATTTTTCCAAAATCACTAGATTAGATCCTATATCATCAAATATAAATCTAAAGATAGAAACATTTGATTGAGTTAGGAGTAACAACTTTTTTTCTTACCTGTTGAGATTGCCATACTCTAGTTTTGAACAAAGATATATAATTTTCTGCATTTTATTTTGTACATTTGATTAGTTATTTTGAACTAAACAGACGAAGCAGGCAATATTTAATCCAGCCATTTTTTTAGTTTAGATGTAAAGTAGATTCAACTACAATAAAATACAAATCTAGTTTTGTTAAGAAATATAAATCAATTCGATAGTGTCGAGAGGCTAGAATAATGCTCGAAGAAAAAAAAGACTTAAACCCAATAGGGATCCATATTTATGCAGGCTTATTGATTTTTAAGAAAAAGCTAAAATGTAAAATTTTATTTAAAAATAGTCAATAGTTGATTAGGTTTCTATATACTAAAGTTTAAGTAAACTAATCGAGCGCGATAAGTGAGCTCGAGTTTTTTTCTTTAATTGTTGTTGTTGTTTATCCCGGTTAAAATAATGGAATTAGTAAGAAAGAATAGTTATTTGGCTTTGATCAAAAGCTTTCTAATTTGGAGCTTTACTCTAACGGTCTGTTTGTTGGTAGTAGGTTTTCCTGTCGGAGCTTTGGTAGTTACAATCGGTATTTTGGCAGCGATTATCTTGCAAACAGTCTTCCCTACCAGTGCGGTTTTACTAGTAACGGGAAGTATCCTAGCGATTAATTTGTCTGTAGTAATTTTAGGAGCAGCAATGCTAGCTATTAAAGGTATACATCCTGAAGAAGTTAGTTGGTTAAATTGGCTACATGGAAACAGCAAATTAAGCACTGGTTCTATTTATGCTTCTTGTCCTCTTACTTGCCAGCTTAATACCACTAATTAAATCGATTTGAATAGTAAAATCACGAAAGATAATATTTCGCTTTAAAAGATTTCACGCTCAATGAATGAGAGCGAGCTCAGTTTTTACTGAATACTAGGTAACATATAAAATTCAGTTAAAGCTGAGTTTTTTTTTGTCAACATCAAAATTAAATCTATAGCAATCCTTAATGGTATGAGAGAATTTCTGTTCCCTGTTCCGGGTTCAATATTTCCTTTGCCAATAATGTAATTTTTTAAATGAAATAGGATTAATATATAGTTATTTCGTACTGTTGTTATATTGGTTAAGCAAAAACTACATACTCAAATTTAAGTTGCGATCGCCGAGCGCACGATTTTAGCTTGCGCTGACGATTTGTGACTTACAACGCCAAAGTGAATGACTTTACCAACTTTTTCTGTTTGCGTAATCCTCGGAACGCGCCCAGAGGCGATCAAACTCGCACCAGTAATTCAGCAACTTCGTTCCACTAGACAGATCGAAACTCATTTAATTTTGACAGGACAGCACAAAGAGATGGTCGACCGAGTAATGGAGTTATTTGGGTTACAAGCCGAATGCAATCTAAAAATTATGCAGCCCAAGCAAACTCTAACTGATATTACTTGTAACAGTTTGCAGGGTTTAGAAGCAGTATTTGAAAAGCTCGAACCACAGCTAGTTTTCGTTCAGGGAGATACGACTACCGCTTTTGCTGCGGCTTTAGCTGCCTTTTATCAACAGATACCTCTGGCTCACGTTGAAGCAGGTTTGCGTACCAATCAACTGTTCGATCCTTATCCAGAAGAAGCAAACCGCCGTCTAATTTCTCAAATAACTCAGCTTCATTTTGCTCCTACAGAATTAGCAGTACAAAACCTCAAAGCCGCCGGAGTTACAGGTGAAATTCACCATACGGGGAACACTGTGATCGATACTCTTCTGACCGTGGCAAAAAAGCAGCCCAGTTGCGACGTTCCCCATCTTGACTGGCAGAAATACCGAGTTATTTTAGCTACAGTTCATCGTCGCGAAAATTGGGGAACCCCGTTACACAATATTCTGCAGGGATTTAAAGCGATTCTAGACCGTTTTCCGGACACGGCATTATTGTTACCCTTACATCGTAATCCGACTGTTAGAGAACCTATTGTTGCCGCTCTAGGAGAGCTTCCCCGGGTGTTTTTAACCGAACCCTTAGATTATCCTCAGTTAGTTAGTGCGATCGCTAAATGTCATTTATTGCTGACAGATTCTGGAGGGTTACAGGAAGAAGCACCTAGTTTGGGTAAACCCGTTCTAGTTTTGAGGGAAACCACCGAAAGACCAGAGGCAGTTAATGCAGGCACTGCCAAACTAATTGGTACTGACCCCGAACGAATTTTAAATTTCACTGCAGAATTACTATCATCTGAGGCTGCATATCAAAAAATGGCGACTGCGATCAATCCTTTTGGGGACGGTCTAGCTTCAGAGAGAATCGTGCGGATTACTAAAAATTACCTACTTAATAATACTTAAAGAAAATCTCTGCCTTAGCTAGCGGTCGTACAACTCTTTCAAACGTTCATTCCATTTTTTTTGATTGTTGACGGCATCTCGGACGAAAGGAGAAGCAGCAATGACTCTCAGCAAAAGATGATTGACTAAAGATAGTGGGAAACGTAGCGGTCTCACTACATCTAAAAATAGCACTACTCTAATTCCTTCCGTTTCATTCCACGCCTCGTGGGGAAAAGAATCATCGAAAATCATTGCTTTTCCTTCTTCCCAATGTCTAATTTCATTGGCAACTCTCAAGCGGCATTTTTCTCTAGGTTCGGGAACTTTTAGACCTAATAAACAGCGAATTACTCCTTTATACGGACCTCGATGTTCGGGAATGTGCTTTCCAGGCAGCAAAATTGAGAAAAACGCCGTCTTCATTCCCGGAATCCCTTCTATTAGACGAGTGGTTTCAGGACATCGCCGGCAGTTCTCTTCGGTTTTAATTCCGTAACCATAGAGAAAATAAGTTTTCCACAGAGAGTCTTGACTAATGTTGTAAGCCTGATCGGGGGAAATATCTTGAAAGCTAGGTAATTCTGTAGCGTGTTTGAGAATTTCGTCTAATTCTTGACGAATCGCTTGCCAATTAGCTTCTAACTCTGCCGTCCAGGACAACTGTTGGGGATCGATAAAGGGCGTATTGCTTACTAGAGAATAACTGGGAATTAACCGTTCGTATTTCTGCAGTAGTTGAAACCCTAAATCGTAAATTAGCCAATCTCTGATTTGTTTGCCAAGAGTCGATCGCCATTGCCTCATACCAGAGAAAGGGGAATTTTGCTTGAGTTTACTCCTCATTATCACCAAAACAATAGTGTTTCAGTGAAGATTTTAGCGCGATCGGCTTCGTTAGTGTTTCAAGCGCGAGCGACTGAGATATCAGAGATTGTTTATAAAGTAAATCTTAAGACGAGTATAACGTTTAATTTTGTTGGGTTACGGCGAATAGCAAATCATAAGAGTAATTCTAGAAAAATACTCGCCTAACCCAACCTACACAAGCATTTAATTTTTGTTTAACAAACAGTCTCTCAATCTTATTAGTAATAAACAAGCCAGAAAAAATTACCAATTTTTTTATGAGTAATTCTGTAGAATCTAGCTCGAGTACGAACCGCTGATAACTCCTTCCTCTCTGTCGTGCTACTTAAATACTCGGTCTACAGTAGCAATTTTGGGATATATTAGGTACATTTCGGTTCAGTTAGGCAACAGGCAATAGGCAATAGAAATTTCAGAGATAAACATCGAACTGCCACTAGGGTACAGCAATAGCAGAAAAACTAGATTATTTAACACTATTAAGTTAGATAAAATAATAGTTTAAATTTAATCTCGCTTTACTAATTTTTCCTAAAAGCCTATCTACTGTAGCTATTTTTTGGTTTATCTGGCTTGATAATTCAGAGTTTTTATTATAAGTTACCTGATGATTTTGCAGCTTGACTAAGGTAGACTTTACAGTATTTAATTCTTTTTCTATTTTAATTAATAAAATAATTAATCTAGCTACTTTAATAGTTTTTTCTTCAGCCACAATCTCTTGCTGAATCGAAGCTATGTAGTTATTGAGATTTTCCATGAATTTATTGTAAGATCGAGTATAAGTGAAATTTTTAGTTGTTTAGTTTACTTAATCTAAGTATATCGGTAGATACTTAGGATAAATATAAAGTTTGGGTAATTGTTGCGGAATTATATGTAAACACTATATAAATATACTAAAGGCATTTGGGACGAGATTTAAAAAGCCCTAGAAGTAGTTGAATATTAGGTTTAAGGGCGAAGATTATAGGAAGCGTATTCGTAATTAGACTAGAGTCGCTCTTGAAGATAAATTTTATCTACCATTAGTTAGATTTTTAATTTCGAGCGCCTAGGTTCTGTTGACACAATTAACGCAACCAAATTAAAGCCGAAGCAAATTCGGCAAATCCCAAATAACATTCGTCAGTTTTGTCAAAACGGCTGAAAACGCGACGATAGTATTTAAGTTTGTTAAAAAAGCACTCAACTAGATGTCGCTCCTTGTACAGATGTGAATCGTAATCTCTAGGGTTGAGGCGACCAGAACGAGGCGGAATCACGCCTTGAGCACCAGTTTCCTCAATCAAGACCACAAAAGCATCACAATCATAGCCTTTATCGGCAATTACCTGTTGAGCTCGATAACCAGCCACCAATGCCTCTCCTTGACTGATATCGGCGGTTTGCCCTGGAGTCAGAAGCAACCGCAGCGGATTGCCCAACGCATCTACCACAGCATGTAACTTGGTACTAAATCCGCCACAAGAACCTCCTAAAGAGTGTTTTTCTGACCCCCTTTTGCTCCTGCTGCACAGGGATGAGCACGAATCATGGTGCTATCGGGAATTAAACTTTCTAAGTCAGCAGAGTGGGACATTTCTTGCAAGAGACGATGCCAAACTCCCTTCTGACACCAACGCCGATATCGTTTGTAGAGGCTGTTCCAGTTGCCAAAACGTTTGGGTAATTCACGCCATTGAGCACCTGTGCGAGTAATCCAGAGAACCGCATTCAGAAAACGACGACAAGCTTTGGGGTCTTTGATACGGATGTCTTGTTGGTGGCTCAGAACAACGAAAATTTGCTGCCAAGCAGAATCGTCCAACTTAACACGAGATTTCATGAAGAATTTTTTGACTAAAATCAGCAACTTCAGGTACTTTCTCATCTTTGCCTCTTTACGTCAACAGAACCTAGCTTATCGTAGCTAAATCTATATTATGGGATTATTATGGGATTTGCTTCTAGTAGTGAGAACTAAAAATGAGCTATTAATTAAAAGCAGAATGATATACTAGAAAATTACCAGCGAACAGATTATTAACCGATGGGAGATCGACAGACCAATATTAAGATTATTAGTGATAACCGACAGGCTCGTTATCTTTATGAGATATTAGAAACCTACGAAGCAGGAATCGCACTAGTAGGTACGGAAGTAAAATCTATTAGAGCCGGCAAAGTTAATCTTAGAGACGGCTACGCTTTTATTCGTGGAGGGGAAGCTTGGTTATCAAATGTCCATATATCCCCCTATCAAGCAGGGGGAGATTATTTCAATCACGATCCTCGTCGCGTTCGTAAGCTACTGTTACACCGTCGCGAAATCAATAAACTGACCGGACAAGTAGAACAACAGGGATTAACTTTGGTTCCTTTAAAAATGTATTTTAAACGAGGCAAAGTCAAAGTTAGTATCGGTCTGGCTAGAGGTAAGAAATTGTACGACAAACGCGAAACAATAAAGCGTCGTCAAGACGACAGAGAAATGGCTAGAGCTATGAAAAGATACTAGGAATTTTTCAACGGTAAATCCTCTTCTGTAAGATAGTCATAAAAACTAGCGACGATCGCCAACATAAACCACCACAAAATGCTAATTTGAGGACGATACCAAACCGTATCGACAATGCCGTGAACCGATAGTCCCGCGATCGCAGCTATTGCTCCAATCAACCAAAAACCTCGTCTGTTGTTCTGGACACGCAAGCGCCTAAGCTGGCGGATACCATAACTGATGGTAATTATAAGCAACCATAAAAAACAGCCTAGTCCCAGATATCCCATTTCTACCAAGTGTTCGAGATAAACAGAATAGGCACTTAATGCAGGGTAGCGGCTGTTCATATAGCGAGGATAGACTTGGTAAAAAGCTTCGTGACCGGGACCGATGCCAGTGAGAGGGTAGTCGCGAATCATTTTAAACACGGCTTCCCAAACATTAATCCGAAAATTATTGCTGCTATCTTCTCTGCCGGCAAATATACTGGCAAATCGCAAACGCAAAGTTTCTGACTTCAATATAGCTACGGCTAACAACCCTGCTAGAGAACCAAACACCAACGGTAGTAACCAAATTCGCCAAAAACGGGGTAAGTATTGTTGCCACCAATAATAAAATAGGAATAATAAGGTAGCAATTAAAGCCGCCATCGCCAGCCAAGCACCGCGACTGTCGGTAAAATACAGACAAGTCGAATTAATCGCAACCATGATTGCGGCTAAAGTTTTTTGAATCCAACCCTGCCAGACAAACAGTGCCGCGATACTGAAAGCGATCGCTGGCAGTAAATATCCTCCTAAAAGATTGGGATTTCCAAGATAACTATAGACTCTCGTATCATTAGCTAGAGCCGAATTAGGATCGTTCCAAGTAGCTAGCTGTACTGCGCCAAAAAATTCTTGACGCAGTCCATAACAACTGACAATTAAAGCGACGAGTAAAAAGCTAGTAATTATCCAATTGCTCAAACGGGGCGATCGCAGTATTCTAGAGGCTAAGGCAAATAAGAATAAATATAAAGTTAGAGTCATCCAACCCGTTACCGCTGCCGATTTGACTGGTGAAAAAGCTGTGGCAACAGTCGCAATAGACCAGTACAAAGCAACTAATAAATGTATTGGCGTAATTATTTTTAATGGTGAATTTTCGGAGATAGTAATTACCAGCCAATATCCGGCAATGGCAACTAATAGCACTCCAATGAGACTAGTAGAAACGAAGGGGGCGAGCAAAAAAACTATACTCAATAAGCCAGCTCCTATTGCCTCTGACCACTGAAGTAACCAGCTTCCCTGTTTCCAAGCAGAAAACCAACCGACCAGTCGATAGAGATGGCTGGCATAGAACCATTGGCTCGATTGTGGTTCTAAAAAAATAATTCTCTTCCAAGTCGCTCTCACAAAACTCAAGTAGATAATAATAGAAGACTAAAGTAAATTTTAGGCGATATTTTCTTCTTCTTCCAGCTCGGCTTTAGGTAACTGGAGCACATAACGATAACCAGATTCTAGCGAACCTTGAACGATTACTTGACCTTCGTGAAGTTCGATTAAATGACAACAGAGCAAAAGTCCCAAAATATCACGAGGAATTTTTTCGCTATCGTGAGACAATTCTTCTCCACTATTAATAGCAGTCATCAAAGCTGAAGAGGTAAGTAACTTGTTACCCAATAAAACCTGGCTCGTACTAGAATTAAAGCTATTTTCTATATTGGCTTCATTAATAGCTAAAGCTTTAGAAACTGACTGAGAATATAGTTCTATGGGAGCAAAACCTTCCCCTAACCAAGGATGAGACATCCAAACTGCGATATTTAGAGTTTGATTGCGACGAGAAATATGAATTTTTGTTTCTCCACCGACCTCAGACATTTCCAGAACACCATTGATTAAATAATAAAGAGCCTGTCTGACTTTGTCTTTATCTAAATGCCAAATGCGATTTCCCGGTTCTACAGATAGACGTAGGGCTTGCTGGTACTGTTTGGCTTTATCACTTAGGCTATTAATGACTTGCTGACAGAGCATTTCAATATCGACAGAAGTAGCATTAATCCCCAACTCTCGATCGTTCAGAACTCCTAAACTAACGATTTCATCGACTAAAGAAATTAAATTTTGACCGCTATCGTGGATAATTTGCAAATATTCTCTTTGCTTGAGAGTCAAAGAACCATATACTTCTCTACACAGAACGCTTGCCATACCGATTACAGAAGTTAAAGGTGTTCTTAATTCTTGTGTAAGCTGTGCTAAAAGTTTTACTTTAATTGGATAGGAAATAATTGTTTCTGAACTAACCGAGCTGAATTTGGCGATTGCTGTTGCAGCAGGCGATTTTGCTGCTTGTCGGTTATCTAAAGGCGAACTAGCATTCGAATTGGAAATTGATTTTTCTTGCCAGCAAACTACCTGATTGCGTTCGAACTCTCTCAAGCACCAGCGGGCAGTTAAACCCAAAAAATCTACCTCTTTGTCACTAAATTGTCTCGTTTGTAGATCCATCACTTCAAGACTGCCAAGACAAATACCTTCCGAGCTAATTAGAGGAACTCCTAAATAAGCTCGTATACCATAATGTTGTGTCAACAAAGACTTGACAAACACTGACTCGCTCAAGGTATCGTCAATAACCAGAGGTTGTTGACTATCAACGACATACATACTAAAAGATTCCTCGAGAGCGATTTTTCTTTGAGATGCGAGCTGATTCATTAAACCTATAGTTGATAAACCAACTGCGGATTTAAATCGCAGTTCATTTTCCACTACCAAACAAAGAATGCAAATCGGTGTTTCTAAAAAAGCTGAAGCGGTTTGAGTCGCTTCTTCAAAAACGGGGACTAACTCTGATGACAACAAACCAAGTCGATTGATAATTTTCAATCTCTTCTGTTCTCTGGCAATGGGAGTTAGATCATCCAAACGGCAAAAAAGTCTGTTTCTTGGTTTGGTCATATTGTTGACTCTCAACCCTAAATCTACTGCTTGCACTGGTGTCACTAAATTTTAATAATCGGTGTAGTTGTATACGACTTTAGAGAAGGCATTTAAGGGTAAAATTTCATGAGAAAATTTTCTTTATTAAAAAATATTACTAATGCCTTCCTTAGTTTTCTATTTCTAAAGTTCCCGAAAAACTTTTCAAACGAACATTTTAAGCAGAGATTATTGGAACTAATAAAGATTAAGCACCAAAAAAGTTCTTCAATTTAGGATTTTGCTGGAGATAACAAGTTTTTTTCCGTAATTTTATCTAAATACTTGGCGTTTATCTATCGCTTTAGTTGGGCGTTGAGGCTTGAGTCCAAACTGGATGGGAAAATATTGAGGCAATAACTCTAACACCTCTAAGCTGGTTGGATAAGGGTAAATGCCCTTTGGGAGCAGTCAAGTTCCAGGTAAATTCTTGAGGATAGCGAGTCCAACCATTATCGGTTCTCCAACCAATTAGCTGCCACAGTCGCTCGAAATCTTTGCCAACAGACAGCCAAATTTGCCTTTGTACGGAAAAGCCAAACTTACCCTCAGAGTACAGCATCCAAAGCCGGTCAATAGTTTCTAGATCGGTGGCGGGGAAGTTATCGACTTCACTAAAATAAAGCCACTTACGTTTTTGTGCTGTTGCTCCTGCTAATTCGCAGAGCTTTTGTAAAGTTAAAGCATCGGCATTCTTAAAATCTTGTTTGGCTAGCAACTGCTGTAGACTTTGATAATCAATGTTACGCTGCGATGGTAAGGAGACAATTCCGTTAGGAAATCTCGTTTGCAAAAATTCTCTAGTTTTTGGGGTATTTGCTAGGTATAGAGCTTGATATGCTTTGACTAATGCTAGATTGGGTGATTGGTTGCGGCGAGAATCCATCCATTCCATCAGAGCTTCTAAACCCGTTTCTCCTGTAGCGACTAGCTGGGGAATGAGCTGTAGTTGTTTTTTTTCGGATTGCGATCGCAGTTGAGACTTTAGATCGTATTTGTCTTCCATATAACTTGACTTTAGCAGCGACTACACTTGCGTTTTTAGTTCTAAACGGTCACAGTAGGCGAGTCACCTTTGAATGTAAAAGTAGGAAGTGACCAATCCAGTTCGATCTTCTCTGGCAGAGCAACGGCAATTATCTCTCAACTTAGAAAGTCTAAATACCCTACCGTCGTTTTGTTAGAAAAACTCTACCATTCTACGAGGGAACTTTCACTGACTAAGTACAAACACTGAGTGTTTTTACTCAGTGCTCCTTGGCAATATTATCATGATTTGACTATCTTTACATGCTCGAGTTTCCTTCTTTTGGTTAGATGTTAAAACTTTTTTTTGTCTGCTGAGATTAAGTAAGATTTTTCAAGTTATTGTATTCTAGCTACTTTAGTTTCTCAATCGACTCAACCCTATGTACGAAAAACTCACTCCACCTACGACTGGCTCGAAGATTAGTTTTAAAGATAGAAAACCAGTCGTTCCCGACAATCCAATTATTCCCTTTATTCGCGGAGACGGTACGGGAGTAGATATTTGGCCGGCAACACAGACAGTAATCGATGCTGCGGTGCGGGCCGCCTATGGAGAAAGTCGTAAAATCGAATGGTTTAAAATTTATGCCGGAGATGAAGCTTGCGATCGCTATGGAACCTATCAATATTTACCAGAAGATACTCTAAAGGCAATAAAAGAGTATGGTATCGCTATCAAAGGTCCCCTGACAACCCCCGTTGGCGGCGGAATTCGCTCTCTTAATGTCGCTTTAAGACAAATATTTCAACTCTATGCCTGTGTTCGCCCCTGTCGATATTACAAAGGTACGCCTTCGCCGCATAAATATCCGGAAAAATTAGACATTATCGTCTATCGCGAAAATACCGAAGATATATATTTGGGAATCGAATGGAAACAAGGGAGTGAAGTTGGTAAAAAACTGATCGATTTGCTCAATCAGGAATTGATTCCTGCTACTCCAGAACACGGTAATAAACAAATTCCTCAAGATTCAGGAATTGGTATCAAACCAATTAGCAAAACTGGTTCTCAGCGTTTAGTTCGCCGTGCTATTCAACATGCCCTACAACTACCTCCAGCTAAGCAACAGGTAACTTTGGTACACAAAGGCAATATAATGAAATACACCGAAGGAGCGTTTCGTGATTGGGGCTACGAATTGGCAAAAACTGAGTTTCGTCATCAATGCGTCACTGAAAGAGAATCGTGGATTCTCAGCAATCGCGAAGCAGATCCCGAAATCACCGTAGATAACAATGCACGTAAAATCGAACCTGGATATGATTCTCTGACACCCGAAAAGCAACAAGAAATTTGTCAGGAAGTCACCACAGTACTAGATACAATTTGGCATAGTCATGGTTCCGGTCAATGGCGCGATAAAGTTATGGTCAACGATCGCATTGCTGACAGTATCTTTCAACAAATTCAGACCCGTCCTGATGAGTACTCGATACTTGCTACTATGAATTTAAATGGAGATTATCTTTCTGATGCGGCAGCTGCAATTGTCGGTGGCTTAGGTATAAGTCCTGGAGCTAACATAGGAGATGATTGTGCCATTTTTGAAGCTACTCACGGCACCGCACCCAAACACGCTGGTTTAGACCGAATTAATCCTGGTTCGGTAATTCTATCGGGGGTAATGATGCTACAGTTTATGGGCTGGCAAGAAGCAGCAGACTTGATTCAGCGGGGCATGGCAGCGGCGATTGCCAATCGTCAAGTTACTTATGACTTAGCCAGAATGATGACTCCAGAGGTGGAACGACCTCTTAAGTGTTCTGAATTCGCCAAGGCAATTACCGATAATTTTGTCTGAGGTTTCTTATAGCTTTATGACTTGGGGTAAGAGGTAGCAAAAAAATAGATTAGCACCGCTATGATGCGGTGTAATACCTTAAGCTTAACTCATAGACTGTTTATTGATTTACTGTTGACTATTCAATTAATTATTTATGAACTTATACTTAGTTTTCTTGAGTAATGTCTGCCATAACACGGCAGTATCTAATTATTAAATATCCTTTAATATAGTTTTCGATCGCGCTAAATTCATGACAGATTGTATTGACAAAGTTAGATTGGGTTTAAAGTTAGATTGGTTTTAGTCTCGAGCCTTCCTTCGAGGGACGCTTAGCTGCCCTGTCTTGCTGCCTAATCTATGTCTGCTAACAAGTTTACTCTGTTACCTAAAATGAAACAGACCAGATAAATTGACGATCTAAATTCACCAACTACCAACCCTATGTCTGATGAGTTAGAGTTAATAGGAGGACGCTACCGAGTTATTAATTGCTTGAGAAAAACAGGCTTTTGTGAAACTTATATCGCACAAGATACTCATCTTCCCGGTTATCCTCGCTGCGTAGTCAAAAAACTCCAGCCCCAATCTAATGAAGCTTTTGTGTTAGAAACTGCTAGGAGGTTATTCGGTAACGAAGCAAGCGTTCTTTATAAATTAAATAATCATCAACAGATTCCTCGACTACTGGCTCATCTAGAAGTAGACGAACAGTTTTATCTGGTACAAGAATTTATTGAGGGTAATGACCTCAGTCAAACAGAAATTATTCCTGGAAATCGCTGGAATGAATCTCAAGTCAGAAATTTTTTATTCGAAGTTTTAGAAATTTTAGACTTTGTCCACAAAAATAATGTAATTCATCGGGATATTAAACCTTCTAATTTGATTAGACGAGCTAGTGACGGCAAGATCGTACTAATTGATTTTGGAGCGGTTAAAGAAATTAGTAACATGACCTTAACTGAGGGACAGGGAAATTTGCTGACTGTAGCAATTGGAACTCCCGGTTATATGGCAAGCGAACAACAGCGGGGCGATCCTCGCTTTAACAGTGACATTTACGCTCTGGGAGTAACAGCGGTTCAGGCAATTACAGGTTTTCATCCCGATTTACTACCTCGCGATCGCGATACAGGAGAAATTAGCTGGCGAGCTCGTGCTCCTAAATGCAGTAAAGAGTTTGCCGATATTCTCGACAAGATGATTCATAATGATTTTCGTTTACGTTATCAAAATGCCAGCGAGGCGCTTGAAGATTTGCGGAGAATGGATGCGCCCCCACCCCCACCCCTATCCCCTGCACCTCCAAAACCCAACTGGACACGTTTATTACTACTGGCTTTAATTCCTCTAACTTTGGGTCTATTTATTATTACTCCTAAAATTTTGAGGACTTTAGAAGCACTCAATGAGTATAATCGGGGTAACGAGCTGATTGAGTCTGGAGAATATGAAAGGGCAATTATGGCGTTTCAAGAAGCTGTCAGAAGTCGCCCCGATCTCGCTCAAGCCTGGAAAAATATGGGCTTTGCTCAGGGGAAACTAGGCAGACATCTTGAAAAATTTTCTTCTTGTGCCAGAGCTACCAACGTAGCTCCCAATTTTGCTGAAGCTTGGAATTGCCGTGGTTTAGCTCGTTTCGATCTCCAACAATACGAGGAGGCTCTAAGAGAATACAACCAGGCGATCGCGGTAGACCCGGATTTTTACCGAGGGTGGTTTAATAAAGGTCAAGTGTTATTAAAAATGGGCAGACCTAGAGAAGCAATTGCTGCAACTCGCGAAGTGCTATCTCGTCGTCCTGAATACTTTTTAGCGTGGACGCAGATTTGCCGTGCTTTATACGAGTTACAGCAATATCAGGATGCCAAGGCACATTGTGAAGAGTCTTTGGGGCTAAATAGTAGCTATACACCAACTGTGGAACTTCTCAAACAAATTGAAGCCAAGTTATAAATATTCCTTTACTAGTAAGCATTTATCTCGAAAATTTGAGACCGCCAATGCCGAGTAAATCTAACAAACTAACTTTATACGAGAATGATTGAACTCCTCGGTCATTAGACTCAGTATTTAACCGCTCGGTCTGAAGATTTTTGTCTAAAATTGCTGTCAATACTTCATTAGCCTTATCAATTGGTCGGTCGGTCGGTGCGAGAGTGAACAACACGGTGCAACTATCATCTATACCAGTAGCACAAATTGCTGGTAAACCCCCTTGCTCGTCGCTCTTAAAGTTAATTGCCGAGAGGTCGTGTCCCTGGTTGGAGTAGTCTTCTAGCTTAGCAGAAACGCGATCGCACAGCTGTAAAGCATTGGCAGAGTCGGGTGGTAAATCTTCCTGTTTCCAATGAAAAATTTCTAAGGTGCGATCGCTGTCTGTCGCTCGAGCCATAGTAGTCGGAACGCCATTATTTATCTGACAAATAAAATTTAACTCTGACGATTGGGAAGTTTCAGCTAAGGCAGGAGTAACTCCTGTGGCTAACGTGCTAGTAGCTAATAAAATTGATAGGTGTCTAACTTTCATAATATCTAAGGCTCTCGATGTAACAACCTCTTTGTGTAGTGACTATAGTCTAAGTGTATATACGGTTTAATTTTATGTCATATGCAGAGTTATAAATGTTTAAATTTTTAAATTATTCAAGAAATTTTAATTACTCTAAAAATGGTCAAGCGAGTGACAAACTTAAACTTAATATCGTCGCTTAATTTAAACTAAGTAGTTGACGGGCGAACTAATCTATGACAGACAATATTTTAGAAGTAACCAATGTTTATGCTGGTTATGTCAAAGATTTGAATATACTTCAGGGAATTAATTTTCAAGTCGCTCCTGGAGAATTAGTAGCAGTTATCGGACCGAATGGTGCGGGAAAATCTACTCTTGCTAAAGCTATTTTTGGACTAATTAAGCCCAATCGTGGCAAGATTATTTTCAAGGGAGAAGATATTACTAGTTTCAAATCAGATCTAATTGTAAAACGCGGAATGTGTTACGTTCCTCAACTATCTAATGTTTTTGCTTCACTATCGGTAGAAGAAAATTTAGAAATGGGTGCATTTATCCGTCAGGGTTCGCTTCAGTCTCTCAAAGATTCTATTTATAATATGTTTCCTCGTTTGGCTGACCGTCGCCGACAACGAGCGGGAACGCTATCGGGGGGAGAAAGACAGATGTTGGCTATGGGCAAAGCTTTGATGCTCGATCCCGATCTACTGCTTTTAGACGAACCTTCTGCGGCTCTATCGCCGATTTTAGTCAATGCCGTGTTCGAGCAAATTCAAGCCATCAATCAGACGGGAAAAGCGATAGTTTTAGTGGAGCAGAATGCTAAAAAGGCTTTATTAATGGCCGACCGGGGATATGTTTTAGAAAATGGTCGCGATCGCTTTGAAGGAACGGGAGCAAATTTACTCGACGATCCTCAAGTAAAAGCGTTGTATTTAGGTACTGGTTACAAATAATAACATCCGCATTAATAAAACTTTATGTAGTTTTGTAACTTTACTGAAAAAGAGCCGATCTTTCCCCTGTATTATAGATTATGGCTCAGAGATAAGAGCTATTTATAGATATAGATTCGGTTGGGCAAGTTTATAGGAGAAAAAATGGATTTTATAACTAACCTTTTTAGTCCCTTTGGCGGTATTGATTTTAATTTAATTTTCCAGCTTCTGTGTGTCGCTTTAATTATGCTTTCAGGTCCAATAGTTATCTTTTTACTGGCAGTGCGAGGCGGCGATTTGTAAATTCGGGTAAAAAGCATACCTGAGCGGAGGAGAATGAAAAACCAAGGAAAGGGGAAAAGTAAAGTGTTGGTGAGAGTTCATTATCTTGAGACATACCTTTAACCCTTTTCCTTTATCACTCTTTCTCAAGACCTAGAGCCTAAGTCATTTTAATCTTAGTCAATAAACTGCGAGTGCGCCGAGTAATTTCTCGCCAATTTCCCTCGGCAACAGCGGTAGGAAAAAAGAGATCGCTAGATAGTCCAACAGCGATCGCCCCAGCATCTAACATCCCTTGAGCATTATTTAGAGTTACTCCTCCCGTAGGAATAAAATCGATCTGACTTAAGGGCGAGCGTAAGGTTTTGAGATAGGTAGCTCCCCCCATAGCCTGAATCGGAAAAATTTTAACCGTGGTTGCCCCTGCCTGCCAGGCAGTAACGATTTCGGTTGGAGTGAGCACTCCAGGTACTAAAGGTGTGTAATGCTGGTATACTGCAGTTTCTAATAAGGGAGGGCTAAAGTGAGGACAAAAAATAAACTGCGCTCCAGCCGCGATCGCCTCTTCTAATTGCTCTAAATTTAAAATCGTACCGACACCTATAGTACAATCGGGTAGCTGCGATCTTAGCTGAGAGACTAGTTTTGCGGGTTGAACACTATTCCAAGTAACTTCAATTAATCTGATTCCTCCATCAGCAACGGCTTTTGCCATCGCCACACCGATTTTAACTTGTGGGGCACGAATTACGGCGATTACTCTATGTTGTAATAGTAATTGTTGCCAAGTTTTTACCAGAGCTAGATGATGGGATTTCAATTCTTATCTTCCTGTTAAGATCTCGTACGAGTGAGGCTAGAAGAACAGCTATTTCATTTGGAAAATCATAACTTCAAATTCCAATTCCTAACTTCGAACCTGGGTTAGGTTAGAGAAGCAATCTCTCGCTTATAGGCTCCTTGATTTAAACCGTCTCCCACTTGGGCAGTTGCGGGATCGATTTGTTGCTGTAAAGCGTCGATCCGTTCGCTAGTACCAGGATGAGTGCTTAAAAAACTGGGAACAGAACCTCCTTGCCGTAGAAGTTTTTCCATAAAGCTAATCATCCCTGCAGGAGCATAGTTGGCTTTGCGGAGGTTTTCTAGACCCAGGCGATCGGCTTCTAACTCATCAGAACGGCTATTAGGTCTGCTTACGGCTAATTCTACTCCAATTTGAACCGCTTGAGAGCGGTCTAATCCTGCTGCTGAAAGTAAACCTTGGGAAACTGCTCTTTGGCGCATTTGTTCGACAGCGTGGCGACCAACTATATGACCGATTTCATGTGCAACAACGCTAGCTAGTTCGGCTTCATTATCTGCAGCTAAGATCAACCCCGTATTGATATAAACAAAGCCACCCATAGTTGCAAAAGCATTAATATTTTCATCATCTACTACTTGGAAAGTGTAGGGAATATCAGGACGTTGGTTAGTTTTTGCCAATCTCTGACCGATTTGTTCGAGATAATTATTTATCGCACGATCGCGGTAGAGTTTTGCTTGACCAGAATCAATTAACTGTTGGTTAATTTCTTTGCCGATAGCTACTTCTTGTTTATCGGAGATATTCGATAATTGAATTACCTGTACACCTCGTATTAGCAGTTCTACCCAAGAAACAGCATAGCTCGCTCTAATATCAGTTAAAACAATGCTGAGAGTAATTATTAAAGATAAACCACCATATAACCAACGTCGTCGATAACGTCTCGAAAAAAAAGAAAATTGCTCTAACATGTTTGCCAACAATTACAATTAGATAATATTTTTATTACTATTATCAGACGCTAGCAAATCACATCGAGTTGCATTTTCTAAAACTTTCTCTTCTAGTACTTATGCACTTGGTCTCTATAATGACAAAGGTAGACTTAGACCTATAAAAATAACGGGACTTAAACAATTAATACCGTCTTAATACTCCGAGAGTGAGATAAGCGTTCCCCGAGCAGAGATCGCTCATAATAAATCACAGAAAACGATCGGCAGACATAGACGAGAAATCCGCTTAATAAAAATGGTGGTCGCCTGACAGTTAAAGAAGTCTACCAACGAACGCTCACCGAATGTGACTGTCAAATTGAGGAATCGACTTAGACATTTTAGACTTCTCTACGTTCAAGAATCTCGACTTTAAAACACTTAAAAGTAATTCAATCCCTGTATTTTGGTAAAAATTAGATTTCTCAAATAAAGTATCTCGATGCTTTCAAGCGATCGCATCATCAGAAAATACCCTTTGAACAGAATAAAAGAAAACTAATTACTACAAAATTAGAAGAAAAAGTACAAGAACTTTGTCAACCAAGTATAAAAATTTATCAAGCTATACGAGAACAAATTGAGAAATAATTTATCTAATTTATAAAATAATAATTAAAATTTTTAAAAGGACTGAGACGAATTAGGAATGATAATACTTTTGAGATTTAATACCGATCCCTCAAGATAGCAAGCGCTAGATAAAAACTAGCGATGGACTTACTATCTATCGGTTCGCCAGCTAAAATTGCTGCTTCTAATTCTTCCCCGCTCATCAACACTACTTCGATATCCTCGTCTTCATCTTGTTGTGGCGGTTGGGCTAACTTTTCCAAATCTCTTGCCAAAAAAACATAAATATATTCATCGGAGTAACCAGGAGCGAGGGGAAATTTACTGAGAGATTCCCATCTATGAGCGCGATAGCCAGTTTCTTCTTCAATCTCGCGCTTAATTGTTTCGGCAGGATTTTCATCTGGTTCGACAGTACCGGCAGGAAACTCTAACAATCTTCCATTAACAGTAAAGCGATATTGTCTGACTAGCACGAACTTACCTGCTGAGGTAACGGGTACGGCTAAAGCTCCTCCGGGATGGCGAATACATTCCCAGTCCCCCTCAATGCCGTTAGGTAACCGCAATTTGATGACTTCATAGTCAAATTTACGACCTTGATAATATAGTTTTCGTTGTAAAATTTCTGAGGGTTCGTTGCCTGCTGACATGATAAATTTGGTGAAAATTCCAATATACTAGGATATCATCAGCTAACTTGTCGGTATTTTTCAACTCCCGAAGCGTCTACTAACTTAACCAGTTGTGCGATCGCTCGTTGAGAAACTGGTTCGATCCAATCTGGGGCAATTTCGGCTAGAGGTATCAAGACAAATGCTCTATCTTTCATTCTTGGATGGGGAATCGTGAGCTGGGGAAGATTTAAAATTAAATTGTCGTATAAAAGTAAATCCAAATCTAAAGTTCTGGCTCCCCACCTTTCGCTTCTAACTCTACCGAACTGGAGTTCGATCGCCTGAAGGATAGCTAATAATTCTTCTGGAGTTTGTTCTACCTGCAACAGCGCACAACCATTTAAATAGTCTGGTTGAGCGGTAGGAGTTCCCACTGGTTTGGTTTGGTACCAGCTAGAAGTAGCTTCTAAATCTATGCCGGGAGTTTCATTTAATAACGCCAGCGAACTATTTAAAGTATTTAAGGAATCGCCTAAATTACTTCCTAAAGCGATCGCGCATTTAACCATTATCGATCGTCTGTATATTTTACAGAACTCTGCTCCATTATTTATTTTACGTTCGATTATCTACAGCAAAAGTCTCAACAGTAAAGAACCGACTCCGCCTACAAATTTGCCAAAGTTAGTGGCTCCCCGTTCGCGCTCGCTGGCATTCTGTTCTGCCTGACGGATAAAGTCCATTTTTCGCTGAAAATTCTGGACTGTTCGATAACCGAGTTCGTGTTCTTGTGCTTCAAAGAGCTTGGCAGCGATTTTGGCATTTTCTCTTGCCGCAGTTTCGTTATCAAATTGATATTGAATCAATCCCAAACCGAGATAGGCAGGAGCAAATTCGGGATCGAGAGTAATGGCTTTCTGGTAATGGGCGATCGCCGCTTCATAATTACCCAGTTCGGCTTCTCTAACTCCCCACCGATGAAACTGTTCTGGAGTAGCTGCGGTTGCTGCCAAACCTTTAGCACTATCTAAATAAGCCGTATTGAGATCGACACCAGTTAAGTTAGTCTGGGTTAAATAAGCGTGTCTAAGATCGGTTCCCACCAAATTCGCCCCAGTTAAATTAGCTCCCGTTAAATTAGCTCCATTGAGGGAAGCACCAGTTAGATTCGCGCCGCTTAGATCTGCACCGATTAAATTAGCTTGACTGAGATTAGCTCTGACTAAATTTGCCCCTTGCAACTGCGCTCCTGCCAAGTTTGCCATGACCAAACCAGAGCTACTGAGATCGCATTGAGGGCATTCTTTAGTGCTTAGTAGTTGATTGAGATGGCTGAGATTTTCTGCTTGGGTAGGAAGAGATAGAGCGGCAGTAAATAATGCCGCGATCGCAGTTCTAATAGATAATTTCATGGGCTTTACTTCATCAGAGCGCAAAGACCCCGCTATCTTAACCTCTCTAGCAGTTAGTGACCAGTAATCACCGAATAACGATTACTCAAAGCCGCTCTATCATGCTTATTCTAGTTCGGGAGCGAATTCGCTCGGAAAATATTCGGCACTGATGCAGGTTTCCATTGCCTCAATTCCAGACAAATCAGGAATGGAGCCTTGTAAGCCAAGAGTGCAGTCTGCATAGCGATTTGGTAGTAAAGAGCGACGGCAATTATTGAGGGCAATAATTGGTTCGGTATCTGCCAAACTAGTATTGATGTCGACAACGCAACTAGCTAACTCTTCTGGCCTGCGAACCCGATAGCAGGCTAAAAGAGCCTCTTCTGAGGCAACTTCAGTATTATTTTGAATATTAGTAACGCAAGCAGATAGCTCTTCTGGATCTAAACTATCGGCACAGGCGATCGCCGCAGCTTCTCCCGAAATGCCGCTATTAATCAGACCACTGGCGCAGTCACTAAAATCATCTCTGGAGGCTTCATAAGCTTGTGCTGTTGCTCTAGAGGGAGAAAACGCTAAAAATAAAATTGCTGGTAGAGAAACTAAAGTAGTCCCACGAATAATAGTGTTTACCGGGTTTTTCATCGTAGTTAACCATAAATTCTAGTTACACCTATTATTAAACGAGGAGTTAGCGAAAATGGCTAGTATTTAGATAAAATCGGGTAATACCAATTTGAAAAAATAATCTCACCAACTTGGCGATCGCAATTTGCTCACAGCTTCATTGCTAAAGTCACACCATCGGCAATAGGAAGCATACTTATTTTGACTCGCCAGTCTTGATGTAGCAGTTGATTGAATTCTCTGATGGCAATAGTTCGCTTGTCGGTGGCTTCAGGACTCGCGACACTTCCCGACCATAGTACATTATCGATCGCCATTAAACCACCAGGACGAATTAACTGCAAACACCGTTCGTAATAATTAGGGTAATTTCTCTTGTCGGCATCGATGAAAGCAAAGTCAAAACTGTTGGTTTGTCCTGCTTGAATTAGTTTATCGAGTGTATCTAAAGCTGGTGCTAGTCGCAGGTCGATTTTATCGCTGACTCCTGCCGCTTGCCAATATTTACGCGCGATCGCAGTATAATTTTCGTCGATGTCGCAAGCAACTATTTTTCCGTCATCTGGTAAAGCCAAAGCTACTGCTAGAGAACTATAGCCAGTAAATACGCCAATTTCTAAGGTTTTTTTCGCCCCAATTAACTGTACTAGCAAACTAAAAAACTGTCCCTGATCGGGAGAGATTTGCATCACGTTCATTGGCAGCTTAGCTGTTTCTTGGCGCAATTCCCAAAGAATTTCTGGTTCCCGTAACGATACTGACACCAGATACCGGTATAGTTGGCTATCTAGTCCTAAAGTTGTTTTACCCATAAGTTAACTAATAGTTGCTTACCCCGTGTAACTCGGTTTAATACCATAATTGCGATAGTGCCAATATTCTTTAATTACGCGATCGTGATCGAAACATAGTTGAGTCGGTACTTCCCACTGCTGAAAGATACCGAGGTTTTTGGCATCGTCTGCGGCTTCAGGATTTCCCGTCGCGGTGGCAATAAAAACGATTGACAAAGTGTGTTGACGTGGATCGCGCTCGGGATCGGAATAAACTCGAAGCTGTTCGATTAATTCTACTGCTAATCCGACTTCTTCCTTTGCTTCTCGAGTAGCGGCAGTTTCGGCTGACTCACCATAGTCGATAAATCCCCCAGGAATTGCCCAACCATGAGGAGGATTGAGTCTTTCAATTAAGACAATAGGTCTGAAGGCGCGATCGATTAGTTCGATAATGATATCTACAGTCGGTGCGGGATTGCGAGGAGTCATTTTGATTGGCAACTATCAATAGATGATAGCTAATGAGATCTAAAAATTTTGACTATGCAACTTTACCATGCTTTGCTTCGTCTTGAAATCTATAAAATTGGTGATTAAATCGATATCAAATGGGGAAATATTTAGCTAATAAGCTATTAAAGACAACCGAACAAAATTTACTCTCTAGGAAAGCAGAGATCTTGCACGGCGAACTCTTCAAGCCAATTGCACCTCGTTTATTGGTTGCCCTCTTAACTTTTATTACTATCCATAGTTCGCCAGTTTTTAATCCACCACATCCTTTATTTAAATCACTATCTTTAGGGGATAATTTAGCCGTTGCCGGTAACGAACTCAATAACGTAGATCTGATTACCTTACCTACGCCACCTTTCGAACGAGAGCCTCCTGGTAAGGTTGAAACTCAATATACTCCCGTAAATCTCAATGTTTTATCAGTAACTGGTAATAATATTACCGACGATCACGCTTGGTTTGCTAATAATAATTTATCTTTGCCGACCTACGAAATACCAAATCTGAGTCGAGATCTAGCTATTAATTTGCCAGATCGCATTCCTCAAACTTTTAATGACAGTATTTTAGTTAAGGTCATCCGCTATCCCCATAAAGAATATTTAATTTATGGTAATAATTACGGCGATGGCAAATATTTATTTATTTACGATTTAGAAAACCAGAAGTTTACCTCGGGTTACGACTTCAGTAATTATCTCTCGCCACCCGATTACTCAACAGCCAATGGCGATTTTACCGACCAAAGTTTGACTTGGGTAGTACTAGAAGATAACGTTCTCTATGTTTCTAACCGCCATCGTACTTATGCCGAATCTTCTCAGGGAATGAATGGCTATTTAACGGCGATCGATCTCGATACCAACCAAATACTCTGGCGCAGCAAACCTCTAGTATGTAATACTGAAAACTTCGTAATTATCAATCGCGTTATTGTCTGCGGTTATGGCTTTACTGCCGAACCAGATTATCTTTACTCGATCGATAAAGAAAATGGCGAAATTTTGCAGCAAATCAATCTCAAAACCGCACCAAACTATATCATTCCCAAAGATGATATACTATTGGTCCGTACTTACGACACTAACTACGTTTTTGAAATTATACAGCAGTACTAGACTCAAGTAACTCGTCGCGAGCCCGTAAACGCTCTAAAACTTGCTTCTCGTAGGAGTAAAGTTACGCAACCGAGTTTTCTCTTACGGGTTCGACGTTTGACAGCGATTTTCAGTTAAATAGAACTTAACTAATAACCTTATTGCTTCTACTGCTTTCTGCCTAACACCAAGATGCGATCTACACAATAAAAAACTGCCGTAATTTTTTGCCGATCGCTTAAATTTCTCAACCCACATCACCCAGATAACAGTAAGCTTTATAGATGGTGTAAGTAAAAAAAGATATATGGCAAGGATCAACGATAATTATCTCAAACTCAAAGCAGGTTACTTATTTCCCGAAATTGCCAGAAGAGTTAATGAATTTGCGAAAAATAATCCCAACGCCTCAATTATCAAACTAGGTATTGGCGATGTCACCGAACCTTTACCTCAAGCTTGTCGCGAGGCGATGATTGCAGCTACTCACGAAATGGGCGATCGCAGTACTTTTAAAGGCTATGGTCCGGAACAAGGTTATTTGTGGTTGAGAGATAAAATTGCCCAACATGATTTTCAAGCGAGGGGATGTGAGATAAATCCGGCAGAAATCTTTATCTCTGACGGTTCTAAATGTGATTGCGGCAATATTCTCGATATTTTCGGCAAGGATAATAAAATCGCCGTCACCGATCCCGTATATCCGGTGTATGTAGATACTAACGTGATGGCGGGACATACGGGAGAAGCTAACGGTAAGGGCGAGTACGAAGGTTTAGTTTATCTTCCCATTACTGCTGACAATAACTTTACGGCAGAAATTCCCGATCGGAAAGTAGATTTAATTTATCTTTGTTTTCCCAACAACCCTACAGGCGCGACGGCTACCAAAGAACATCTTCAAGCCTGGGTAGATTATGCTAGAGAACGGGGTTCGCTAATTTTGTTCGACGCGGCTTACGAAGCTTTCATAACCGACCCAGATCTGCCTCATTCGATATACGAAATCGAAGGTGCCAAAGATTGCGCGATCGAATTTCGGTCTTTTTCTAAGAATGCTGGATTTACTGGCACTCGCTGTGCTTTTACCGTAGTTCCTACCGAACTAACTGGTAAAGCTAGTGATGGTTCTGAGGTTAAACTATGGCAACTGTGGAATCGTCGTCAGTCTACTAAGTTCAATGGCGTATCTTATATCGTCCAGCGAGGTGCAGAAGCGGTTTATTCTCAAGCAGGAAGAAAACAGATTAAAGAGTTAGTTGACTTTTATTTAGACAATGCCAGAATTATCCGCGAACGTCTAAGCGCAGCGGGAATCGAAGTTTATGGTGGAACTAACGCACCTTACGTTTGGGTAAAATCTCCCAACGGTCTTTCTAGTTGGGATTTCTTCGATAAGCTTTTATATACCTGTAATGTAGTTGGTACGCCTGGTTCTGGCTTTGGTGCGGCTGGTGAAAGTTATTTCCGCATCTCTGCTTTCAACAATCGCGAAAATGTCAATGAGGCAATGAAGCGAATAACCGAGAAATTTAAAGTTTAATCGTTTATCATTAATGGCGATCGCCAGTCTCCCTGCTAATTTGATTCCAGCGCGATCGCCTTTTTTTATCTAAAATGGCTTTAGTCATGCCAAGTCTGTTAGTTTTTTCGCAGCGAGCGATGATTTTACCGTAATGCGTAAATTATATTTTTTGTTAATTCCCTTGCTGATTATTGTCAATGGTTGTCAAACTTCAAATGAAGCTACATCAGTTGAGGTGGAGACAGAGCAAGTCAGACCTGCAAATATCGAGCGCGCAAGACCTGCAGAAGAGTTTATCGATTCTTTGGGTATTGCGACACACATCGGTTTCGCTGAATCAGTATACAATCAAAAATTCGATGAAATTATCAAACCTCGTCTCCAAGAATTAGGCATCAAACACATTAGAACCGATCTCAGCGGTCAGAAGTTCTACTTTGAACATATGAGAGAATTAGCCGAACTGGGAATCTCAGCTAATGTCGTTACTCGTCCTCAAACAGGAATGTCTCTAGAGAGTATTATGAAAAATCTCAAAAATATTGAGGATATGGTAATTTCTTTAGAAGGTCCCAACGAACAGGATGGCAGTGAGAACACTGGAAGAGGTAAAGCGATTTACCAAGGCAAATTTTATCCTCAAGGTTTAAAGTTATTTCAAAACGATCTTTATCAGGCTGTAAACTCAAATCCACAAACTAAAGATATAAAAGTAGTAGCACCATCATTTTTTACTAAAAACTTAGCCGAAGCCTATACCATGCTAGGCGAATTGAAATGCGACCTCAATAATATTCATAGTTATTCTGCGGGACGTGGCATAACAACTAGAGGATTAGACGCCAGGGGTGGTGCCTTAAATGACGCGCTCAAATTTTGTGGCGAAGATAAGCCAGTGGTGGCTACGGAAACTGGCTATCATAATGCAATCTATGTAAGAGGTAGAAATCATGATGATGAAAAGTCAGCCGGCACTGGTGTTTCTGAAGAAGCTGCAGGAAAATATATCAATCGATTATTGTTAAATTATTTCAACAGAGGCATCGAGCGTACTTACGTTTACGAACTTATAGATAAAAAGCCAGAACCATCGTTAACCGAATCCCAAGCTCATTGGGGTCTACTGCGATATGACGGTTCCCCCAAACCCGGCTTTATTGCCCTCCGTAATGCGATCGCCCTACTTAGCGAAGAAGACTCGACAGCTACAGCAGAGAGCGATAATCGACTGGGCTATACCCTATCGGGAGATACGGCTAACGTCAGCCATACTTTACTGCAAAAAAAAGACGGTAGATTTTACCTGGCACTCTGGCAAGAAGTAGATTCATACGATCGCGTAAAATTACAGGATGTTGAGATAGAACCTGTAAACCTACAGCTGGTTATAGATGAGGCTGTCAAGGAAATAAATTTTTACGATCCCTTGCAACAACGAGAAGCAATTAAACAAATTACCGAGCAGAACTCTATAGAAGTTGCAGTCAGCGATCGCCCGATCTTTTTAGAGATTGCGATCGGGGGTTAGATTTTCTATCCAGAGGCAAACTACGGTTCGCCTCTAGCCCGAGCAAGATCGGTCTCTGACTATTGGCGATAAATTACCTTAAATTTCATCCCAACCACTCACGCCGCTAGACATCACGTAGCTAGTAACCCCAGCTTCAAAGAAATTTGCCTTGGTATGACCCGCTTTTTTAGTATCGGAAAATCGTTCTAGATGCTTATAGGGACTTTTCTGATATTTTTCCTCGTTATATAACGGTGATAAACCGATCGCTCGCAGGCGTAGATTGGCTAGATACTTGGTATATTGTTCGGTACTGGCTGCGGTTATACCTAAAATGTCGTCCCCTACGATGTGATTTGTCCAGCGACATTCATGTCGTACTGCCGTATCAAACATTTTATATATTTGTTCGACTGAATGGGGAAACTGTTTCATAGCTTCGGGCAGCAGTTTTTGATAGAGTCGCACGTGGGATAGTTCATCACGATTGATCATTTTAAAAATATCCGCGCTTCCAGGCATGAGCATCCTCGAAGCTAAATTGTAAAAGAAAATAAAGCCATTATAAAAATAAATTCCTTCTAATAAATAGTCGGCAAGCAGAGAAACAAAATAATTTTCTGGAGTAGGATTATCGACATATTTCTGATACATTGTGGCGATAAATTCGCAGCGCTCTGATAATACTTTATCCGTACGCCAAAAATCATAAACCAGACTGCGGCGCTCGCTGGGAATAACTGTTTCAATAATGTATTGATAGCTTTGATTGTGCATTGCTTCCTGGGAAATTTGTTCCGCCATACACAAGCTAATTTCTGGTGCAGTAACGCAACTTTTAATATGAGGAATATTGCAAGTTTGTACTGAATCTAAAAAGGTTAAATAACTTAAAATACCATCATAGGCACGTCGTTCTTCAGGAGTTAAATTCCAGTAGTCAGTGACATCCTGGGTCAAGTCTAGCTTCTGAGGAATCCAAAAGTTTTCCCGCATCTGTTGATACAAACCAATCGCCCAAGAATAACGCACATCGTTGAGCTGCATTAGGTTGGTGGTATTGCCAAACCAGATGGAACGATTTTCAATTCTGTCATCGCCACGAGGATTAAAAATAGGATTGGCTAATATATTATTATCGGTCATAGTTTTAATTGTATTCTTTTGTTTAGGAATTAGGCACTAGGCACTAAGCACTGGGCACTAGGTTTTATATTACAATAATATTTATTAGAGCCTTAACTACCTACATAGAGCCTAAAATAAACCTTGTCAAAAATCTTAAGGTTTATCAAAAAGCCTTTACTCTCTCAATAGTTGTTTACAAATTAACTAAAACATTTCCAAAAGATGAGATATATGGCTTAACCTCTCAAATAAGACGATGTGCTGTTTCCATTCCTTCCAACATTGCAGAGGGAAATGTGCGATATAGCGATAAAGAATATGTTCGATTTTTAGCAATCGCCAGAGGCTCGGTTTTTGAGTGACAAACATAGCTTGATATAGCTCATGAACTAAACTACATAAACGATACTGAGAACGCAAAGCTCGCTAATAGCTTGTGCGATGAAGTTGGGCGTATGCTTACATCAATGATTAACAAGCTTTTCTAATGTCTAGCGCCTAGTGCCTAGTGCCTAATTAGCACAAGCCACACAAGTATCACCAGACTCTTTAAAATCGTCTTTTTGAACGGTGCGAATATAGTAAACCGCTTTACAGCCTTCTTGCCAAGCCAGAATCAAAGTGTCAAAAATATCCTTAGCTTTGATAGTTCTTTCAGGTTCTTCTGGAAAATAAACTCCCTGGTTAAGATTAAATAACAATTCCATCGAAATTCCCGTATCGATCCACTGCTGCATAGCAGCGACGGCTTTAACTACGATTTTTTGGTCTAAACTTTTGTTTTCGTGATAGTACCAGAAATGGTCTCGAATAAAAGGAGGTGCGATGGGAACGGTACCCTTTGCCCATTTATCGTAGAAGAATTTACTGTAAACTGGCAGAATGCTGGCGGTACATCCTTGGACTAGAGAAGATGAAGTATTAGGTGCGATCGCGGTAATATGAGAATTACGAATGCCGTATTGCTGGATCTTTGCGGCTAAATCTACCCAACGTTCTGGCTCTTTCGCGTTCGCCAGAAACCATTCTACGGGCTTGGCTCCGATTAACCTGCCCTTACTCCATTCACTACCTGCAAAGGCGGCATATGCCCCTCGTTCTCGAGCTAAATTCATCGAAGCTGAAGTACACTCGAAGGCAATTGTTTCAAATAAATTGCTAATTTCCGACAGGCTTTGGTAAGAAAGATGGCGTTTGGCTAACCAGTCGGCTAATCCCATACAGCCAACCCCAATGGTTCGATATTTATCATTATGTGTCTTACTAGCAGCAAAAGGAGGATTGGTTAGATCGATCGTGTTATCTAAAATTCTTACTGCTAGAGTACATACCTTGGAAATATCATTTTCCTCGACGTTGGCGAGATTGAGCGAAACTAAATTACAGCAGTGGGCTTCTACCCCTGGTTTAACATTGCTAAAGCTCTCACAGCATAGATTGACTCCTGGGATATAACCTTCGTGCTGATTGGGATTTGCCCGGTTGATTGTATCTTTAAAAGCCAGATAAGGCATTCCCGTTTCTACCTGAGAACGCATGATGTGCTTGAACAGTTCGCGAGCATCTACTTGTTTGTAGAGTGTTATCTTGTTGCCCAGTTCGGTTTCGATTAGCTTATAAGCCGCTTCAAACTCGTCGCCCCAGAGTTCTGCTAATTCGATACCCAATTTAATTCTAACTTCGTAGGGATCTACCAGCGTCCAGGTTTGTTTATCGATTACCCGACGCATAAATTCATCTAGAATTACCAATTGAGGAAAAATATCGTAGGCTTTACGGCGGCGATCGCCATTTTCTGCCTGCATCTCTAAAAATTCGGGTACGTCTAGATGCCAAACATCCACTCCCACGGTAACTGCACCAGCCCTACGCCCTCCCTGATTGACGGCTATCGCCGTGTCGTTGAGTAATTTAATCCAGGGAATAATACCACCTGAAGCATTTTCTTTTTTCATTACCCAGCTGCCAGTGGCACGGATGCGGGAAACGTTTACGCCCACGCCGCCGCCATTTTTGGAAATCCTCGCCGTATTAGTAATTTCGGCAAAAATACTTTCTAAGTTGTCGTCCATGCCCGTAATAAAGCAACTGCTAAGAGAACCGCGAGGCACTCTTAAATTCGCTAAAATCGGGGTTGCCAGGGAAATTTTCCGTGAAGCGATCGCTTCATAAAATTGCTTGGCAATACTCAGTCGATTTTCTGGTTTCTCTACGGACGCTAGCAATAGGGCACAGGTCAAATAAGCTTCTTGAGGTAACTCGTCTGGGAGTAAATAACGTTTGATCAATAAAACTGCCCCTGCTAAATCGTAATCTTTATCCCATTCAGGATTAATCCATGAACCAGCAATTGCCAGCTCTTGCTGAGAATAATTTAAAATTTTCCTGTCGTAGCGATCGGCATTAACTTGTAATCGAACCGTAGCAGGATAATTACCATATCCATACCCTCTACTAACGATGGTGTCTTTCCATAAACTCCAAATGTGCAGTCTTCCCGCCACATAACGCCAATCTGGTTCTGAAGGACTACACATAGACAAAGCGCAGTCAATTAAATTATCTTGGATTTCTCTAGTGGTGACCCCGTTACGTAAGCGAGTTGTCAATCCAGCTTCGAGGGTAATAGGATTGACCTCTTTTCCTAAGCAAGCCCATTCGGCAACAGAACGAATCTTGGTGATATCTAAAGGAGTTTGAGTGCCATCTCGCCTGACTACACGAGCGATACGAACTTCTGACGAGGAAGCCTGTTCAGAAGATCCTACCTCTTGTGTATCCTGAGAAGACTCGCTCCCTAGGAGCTTAGTAGAAGCCGACGGAGAGGGGTTCTGGTCACTAGCCGTCCATTTAACATTTTTATTAGATGTAAGTATTGAAGTGTCTCTAGAAGAAAGGGTTGGCTGCATATAATAATAATTTAAAGAAATTGCTCGGACTGGAATTATACTATAACCTAACTCGAAACAACATATATAGTGTCCGAAGATATAAAAATAGCTATAGTCACTCTATATATAGCTCAATTTTGCCGGAATAATTAAATAGAGGGCGCAATCTATCTACGGAAAATTCTCAAGTATTTCAGTCGTCAGTCAAGAAATCGAGGTATTATATGATACATCATGTTTTAGATGTATTCAGCTCGACTCAAACCCATTTCTGGCTAAAGATCGCGAAACCCCTGGCGAGACAATTTCGCTATAGTAAACTGTTGGTTTGAGTTTGCCTAAATTTATAAATTTCTTTGTAGCTAGATTTTTTGAGGCTGTTGACAGCTATGATAGTTTTGACAGAGAGAGTCTACCGTTCTACGGTCGAGTTTCCTGTAATTTTGTGAATGTTGATGGCAACTAGAAAGAATCTATTATATTTATTAAGTGAATAATCAGAGGAACGAAACCTATTTAAACCATCCAACCTTCGGACTTCTATACAGAATCTGCGCTCTTGATGAAGAACAGGAAATTTTTACTACCTTATACGCCCAACGTTTGTTTTTTATAGTAACTATTAAGGTAGATCGCTTTACCTTTGAACCAATGAGTCGTTCTGATGCTCGCTTATTAATCGAAACTCGTCTGCGTCGCTTGCGCAATACTGCACCAGAGCAACACCAAGAACTTCTGGAAATATATCAACGTACTTTCCAATAATTTCATTAATGATTGCCCAACAAATCAATCGCATTCAAGGACAAATAGGCAATCGCGTTCGCCTGGTAGCAATTACCAAACAGGTATCAGTCGAGCGAATGCGCGAAGCTTATCAAGCAGGAGTGCGAGATTTTGGGGAAAATCGCTTGCAGGAAGCTGTAGCCAAACAACAGCAACTTCAGGATTTACCGGATATTTGCTGGCATTTTATCGGTCATATTCAGAAAAATAAGGCAAAAAAAGTCTTAGAGAGTTTTGAGTGGATCCATTCAGTAGATAGTTTGGCACTAACACGAAGATTAGAGCGCTTAGCTGCAGAGTTGTCCTGCTCCCCCAAAATTTTGCTTCAGGTCAAAATTTTACCCGATCCCAATAAGTATGGCTGGCACGTACCAGAATTACTAGCAGATCTATCTGCACTCAATGAATGTCAACATTTGCAGATATTAGGTTTGATGACAATTTTGCCTTTGGGACTCTCTTCCCAACAAACACTTAACTGTTTTCAAGAGGTCAAACAACTAGCTCGAGATATCGAACGGCAAAATTGGAGTTTTTTAAAAATGCACCAGCTCTCGATGGGAATGTCTGCTGACTATCTTTTAGCGGTAAAAGCAGGAGCGACAATGATTCGTCTGGGAAGAGAAATTTTCGGCGAACGCTAAGCTCGGTTACTAACGATTAATCTCTCAATGTCGGTCAATTTAGCAGCAAGTAAAGTTTAGTAAAGTTAAAGCGCCAAACTAACGATGGAAAACTGTACAAAATAATTTTTCTAGAGTAGAATGCGATTGCCAAACCATAAAAAGATAATCTCTAACCATAGAGCGATACGATTATTTACTATTTATCTCAGCCAAATAGAAACTATTCTTATTGCTCTATAGGTGATTTGCATAATTCAATATAGGCGAACAATTCGATCGTAAATATTAAACAATTCTGGTTTTTAGCTGTTCTCCTCTTAATTGGAATTAAAAATCACTAGGAGATCTTCTACCAACCACCATTGAAGTCGTAAATATATTAGGAATTGAGCAATATGCTAGAGGCAATTAAAGAAATGTTGGGTATAGACAGCAACAGATATGAGGGGGAAGAAGAAGGATACTTCGAATATTACCCAGAACCTTCTGAAGTGGACAATTCGACTCATTCAGAGCCAGTAGCAGAAAGAGCGGAAGCCGCAACAGTGGCAGCTCATAATCGTCAACCTCCCACAGGAAAAGAAAGAAAAGTGAACAATAAAGTAATAGGAATGCCCGGGTTAGCTAATAATAATTCAGAAGTAGTCGTAATCGAACCCCACTCTTTTGAAGAAATGCCTCAAGTAATTCAAGCATTGAGAGAACGCAAATCTGTAGTACTCAACCTCAATATGATGAACCCGGAACAAGCACAAAGAGCAGTAGACTTTGTAGCTGGAGGGACTTATGCTATGGATGGACATCAAGAAAGAGTCGGAGAAAGTATCTTCTTGTTTACTCCTAGTTGCGTTAAAGTAAGTAGTCTCACGGGGGTAATTCATGAAGTTCAACAGCCCGAAACTCACGTTCGTCGTCCCACGCCCGTTGCCGAAACCTGGAGTGAGTCCAGCGCGATCGCTCAGTAAACTAGATTATTAGATATGACATCTAGTAATATCTGTTTGGGTATTATTGGTGGCGGGATAATGGCAGAAGCTATTTTGTCCCGCCTTGTCGCACGGCAAATTTATGCGGCAGACCAAATATTAGTTAGCGATCCTCAAGCACGGCGCCGCGAGTTTTTGCAACAGCAATTTGGTGTCGGGATAACCTCAGACAATCAGCAGGCTGCAAGAGCTTCAGAAATTTTACTTTTAGCAGTCAAGCCTCAAGTTTTAGATGCCGCAGTTGCCGAACTTAGCCCCCATCCAAAAAATCTTGTCGTTTCCATTCTCGCAGGAATACCTCTAAGTAGATTGGAAGCTGCTTTTCCTCAAAAACCAGTTGTCAGAGTTATGCCCAACACTCCTGCTACTATAGGAGCGGGAATTTCGGCAATTGCTCCAGGTAATTATGCCCGAAGCGAGCATATTCAGCAAGCTAAAGCTCTACTAGGAGCAGTTGGTGAGGTAGTAGAAGTACCAGAGTCGCAGATGGATGCAGTTACGGGTTTATCTGGTTCTGGTCCCGCTTTTGTGGCGCTCGCCATTGAAGCTCTAGCAGATGGCGGAGTAGCATCGGGCTTGCCCAGAACAATCGCCCTTAAATTATCAATTCAGACGGTTTTAGGTACCGCCAAACTCATTCAAGAATCGGGAATGCACCCGGCAGAATTAAAAGACCGAGTTACTAGCCCTGGTGGCACGACAATTGCAGGAGTAGCCGAACTAGAAAGCAGAGGATTGCGTTCGGCATTAATTGAAGCAGTAAAAGCTGCTAACGCTCGCTCTCAGCAAATGGGTAAGTAGGTTTACTTAACTTTCTCTTAGAATTAGCCAGATATGATTTAAATTGTTGGCATTCTGGAAATATGCGTCGATAATTGTCTAAAAGACTGAATACAATATTTACTTGCTTGCCAAGTATAGTGGCTCGAGCGAATCTTTAGTTCTTGTAGTATAAAAATATGCATATGGCCTCTGCCAAAATTCTTGTTGTAGACGACGATCCAGCAATCCGCAATCTAATCTTTCGCTTTCTCAATCAGAAAGAATATCAGTTAGAGTCTGCCGCAGACGGAGAATCTGCCCTAAAAATATTTGAGCAATTCAACCCCGATTTAGTCATCCTCGATGTCAATCTACCCGATGCCTTGGGTTACAATCTGTGCGAGGAGATGCAAAGTCGTACCGACGTATTTATATTATTGTTAACTAGCCGTTCCGATGCGGCTGATAAAAAAGAAGGATTTATTAAGGGAGCAGACGATTATTTAACCAAACCTTTCGATCTTTTGGAATTAGAATATCGCGTTAAGGCAATCTTAAAACGTCAGCGAACGGTTACGACCTCCGAAAAACAACCCCTTATTTTTAATAACTTAGAAATCAATCCCGTACGGCGAGAAGTAAAAATCAACAACCGTCTCGTCATACTTACTGCTCTAGAATTCGATTTGCTACATTTTTTAGCAACTCGCCCAGGACGAGTCTGGCGTAGAGAAGAACTAATTCAAAACGTTTGGGATTATGAGTACGTTGGCGATCAGCGCGTAGTAGACGTTCACATCGGACAAATTCGCAAGAAAATTGAAGCAGATCTTTCCGAACCTTCCTACATTCAGACAGTTAGGGGTGTTGGTTATAAGTTTGAAGTTGAATCTTAGCTGAAGGTCAATAATAGCTCTAAAAAAATGCTCTAGTTAGAGTCTTTTACCAACGCATCTCAGACTGCCGATTGATTTTACAGCCAAAGTACTCATTCATTAGGCAAACTGGAAAATTCGGCTTCTTGAGTTTTATTGGATTCGGGAGAATTATCGCGATCGCCTTCTAGTTCGGCGTTCATTTCTACCGATTTTTCTAATTGCCGGGCTTCGCGCTTGAATTCACTTTCAAATTCCTTGGAGGCATCCTGGAAACCCCGAATAGCTTTGCCCAAACTGCGACCGATTTCCGGTAGTTTTTTAGGTCCAAATACCAATAAGGCTACTACCATAATCAAAGCCATTTCCGGTAAGCCAATGCCAAAAATATTCATACTCTACATTAGATTTTTTAAAAGCATTTACGAATATTATGACAGAAAAAAACCCCGATACACGGGGTTCGTACTTTATTTTCCTATTTTGCTTAGCTTCAATAATTAACTAATAAAATTATTGACTTAAGCTCCGCCAGTCTACATTAATTCCTTCCAATAAAAGAGAAGAGTTGTAAAGTTGCAAAATAATCAACAGAAAAACTAAAAATAAGAGCATGAAAACTCCCATCAGAGGTGTCGTACCCCAACCGGGAGCAACTTTACCATATTCTGAATTTAATGGTTTGAGGAGATTTCCCAAACGAGTTTGCTGTGCCATAGTTCACCAACAATTTATCTAAGCTAATTTTCGTAAACTTCTGTAATATTATAAAGTAAGAGTAATCATTATTTATTTAGCTTATGGAACCTGCAATAGTTCTTATTATCAGTATTGGAGCAATACTGGTTGCCGTTACCGGATTTTCTATTTACACTGCTTTCGGTCCTCCATCAATGGATTTAAGCGATCCTTTTGAAGATCATGAAGATTAAGGTTGACTAATCACAAGAGTGAAAATTATTTCCACAGTTAATTTCAGCATCTCATTTAGCAAAAAATAGCAATCTAAGTATAAATAACGAACGCTGCTTTTTAGCACGAATCTTAATAAATAGTCAAATACTGAGTTTAATCCGTAGATATCTGGTTAACTAGAACTGTGATTTTTAGAATTTATCGGAGTAAACAATGACTAAACTACGCAACATTTTAATCGGAGCTGGTATTGCGGCTGCGGGTGCAATTGGTACTAAAAAAGCAGTAGACTATTTTCGCAATCGCGGTAAAGAAGAGGTTGTGGATGAAAGTCAGGGGGATGTGGAATCGACAGCTCCTGACGAAGTAGCTTATGTTAGCGTCGAACCCGATTCGGTTCGCGATTTTCTCGATAAAAGCTTTGGTAGTCCTGGTCGTTATGTTCCCACTCGTGCCCCCAAGATTTTTGAATATCAAGACGAGCAGTATATGGTGATTTGGGCAGAAGATACCCAGAAAGATAAAAACCAAATGATGGCTTTTAAATATACCGATGCCGGTCGCAAAATGGTTGCTAGCGTGGGCTATACCAAAAATGAAACTGACTACAATCTCAACCTAGACAATACGGACTTTGCAATAGAAGTCAACGGAAAAAAGATGACTTCGGGACAGAGAACGACTGAGGGTACAGACGAAGTTGATTTTGTTTTAGCTTAGTTTCTAACATAATGATTATTAAAATTTCAATTGCCGCCGATTCTCGGGGATCGGTGGTTTTTTGTTGGTTAGAGTTCGATGCCAATCCTTATTTTAGTTGCTAAACTTATTACGGAGTCGTCATTCGATCGAGTAAATTGAAGGTCGGTCGCCAGCATCGATAGCCCATAAACTAAAAACCAACAATAGTTACATCTAATACCCAATTTTTAATCGATCGCGCTACAATCGCCTGCAATAGTGCGGTAGTTAAGGTTAAGTAATAAATGGTTGGTTATCTTATTTTCCTGACAATTTCAGTAGGATTGTTTGCCTTATTTGCCTTGGGTTTAAACCTGCAGTGGGGCTATACTGGCTTGATTAATTTCGGACACGTAGCCTTTATGACTGTAGGTGCCTACGCTACAGTATTATTGAGTGCTCGGGGGGTACCGTTAATTATTGCAGTCCTTGGCGGAGCGGCGATCGCCGCCTTGTTGGGTTTGGCAATTGGTATCTCTACTCTCAGATTGCGAGAAGACTATTTAGCTATTGTTACTATTGGCGTTTCCGAACTATTACGCCTGATCGCACTCAATGAAGAATGGTTGACCCAGGGAGCATTTGGCGTACAGCGATATCCTCTGCCACTCAGTGGTTTCGATCCCAATCCCTTACAAAAATACATGGCGATCGCCATACTGACTTTGCTGGCAATTTTTGCTGTCGCTCAACTGTGGCAGGGATTGCGCAGACAGTGGCAAGAAGGTAGAGAAATTAAGGGCAAAAGCTACCAGCCGACTAAACTAATTAGTTTGATTATTTGGGGCATTATCGGTCTGGCTTTGATTCTAACCGTATATATCAACGGCTGTATTGCTTTGTTAGATTACAGCTACAAGGCAGGTTTGATGTTGTTAGTCCTCATAACTCTGGCTTTAGTTTATTGGGGTTTACAGCTATTGGTAAAATCTCCTTGGGGAAGAGTATTAAAGGCAATTAGAGAAGATGAGACCATCCCGAGAGCTTTGGGTAAAAACGTATTCTGGTATAAACTACAGGCTTTGATGTTAGGTGGTGCGATTGCGGGAATTGCTGGAGCTTTTTATGCTTGGCAATTGACTACGGTCTATCCGAGTAATTTCGAACCATTAGTTACTTTCAACGCTTGGACGATGGTAGTTTTAGGCGGTGCGGGAAGTAATGCCGGTACTCTTTTAGGGGTAGTTATTTTCTGGGCTTATGATGCTCTGACTCGTTTTTATCTACCAAGATTGGGCTTGCTGACTAGCTCGGATCTCGGTGCATTTCGGATTATGGTAATTGGTTTAATTTTAATGGTCTTAATGATTTGGCGACCTCAAGGAATTTTGGGTAAAAAAGAGGAATTAACTCTAGGAAAATAAATTTCTTAAAAGTGCTTCAATTACTACTTGGTATGGAAAGCGATCGCCTTTCTTGATTCGAGCAAAATATAGTAACGTTCGAGCGGTTATTGATGTCGCAATATTCGATAAATTCATGCAAACTACCACCATTTTTGCGCTCGGGAGATGTAGTTACAGTCGTGGCTCCTAGTGGAGCACTCAAAGAAACCGAAGTGGCAGCAGCAGGAATAGAAATCTGGCGATCGCAAGGTTTTCGAGTCAAATTAAGCAGTAATTATCAATCTAGGTATGGTTATTTGGCAGGAGAGGATCTTGAAAGAAGACAGGCATTAGCCGCAGCTTGGCAAGATCCCCAATGCAAGGCAATCATCTGTCTTCGTGGTGGTTATGGCAGCGCAAGGTTATTGGAAGATTGGAGTTGGCAGCAAAAAAGCACGATTTACCCAACTTATATTACTAACCCTAAATGGCTCATCGGTTTTTCTGATGTGACCAATTTGCTTTGGAATCTGGCTAGAGAAGGTATCGCCAGCCTGCACGCTCCCGTATTGACTACCTTAGCGTCAGAGCCACAATGGTCGATTGCTCGTCTGTTTGACTGTTTGCGGGGCGGCACTCTCGCACCATTGCAGGGTGTGGGTTGGGGAGGTGGCAGAGCTCAAGGAATTTTACTACCGGCAAATCTAACTGTTGCCACTCACTTATTGAGAACGCCGCTTCAACCTTCATTAGCTGGAGCTATTTTAGCTTTTGAAGACGTTACCGAATATCCCTATCGCATCGATCGCCTGTTGACTCAATGGCGATTGATGGGGGCGTTTAAAGATGTCAAAGGGATTGCTCTGGGTCGTTTTAGTCGCTGCGAAGCTCCTCGAGGAAGTAATAGCTGGACGATAGAAACGTTGCTGCGCGATCGCTTGGGAGATTTAAATCTTCCCATTGTTTCCGAATTACCTTTCGGACACGATGGAGCTAACGCTGCTTTATTAGTGGGAAGACCAGTCCAATTAGATGGAGAATCGGGTACCCTAAGCTGCAACTTGTCCTAAGCTGTAAGTATGGTTGAATATTGGCTATTCGCTCGACCATTAAATTACTAAAATCTAGATAGTTAGGAGAAACTACTGTGCCTCATACTATTGTTACCGAAACTTGCGAGGGAGTAGCAGATTGTGTCGATGCTTGTCCCGTAGCGTGCATTCATGAAGGACCGGGAAAAAACGCCAAAGGACATAACTGGTACTGGATTGATTTTGCTACCTGTATTGACTGTGGTATATGTTTACAAGTATGCCCGGTCGAAGGAGCAATTGTGGCAGAAGAAAGACCAGAGCTACAAAAAACTCCCAACTAACTGTCCAACTAACTCTCAACAGCAGAGAAGCTCTGACTCGGAGGATAACTAAACGATCGCCATAAATCAGTCGTTCGGAGTTGCTGACTCGATAACTATGTCTATTGCCAAGCCGAGAGCCTATATTTTTCAGGGTTCACTAACTGCGGAGACGAGCTCCGCCAATAATTAGCAATCTTTTTTACCCCTCTCAATCTCTGTTTTTACAGAGAGGGGTAGAAAAAGGTGTTTGAGTCGTGCGAGTAGAGATTGCACGAACCGTTATTAGAAATCATTCAGCCAATATATTATTTATACGACAAATGGGCGATGCAAACTATTAATCATTTATTTACCATTTTATTTATCGATCCATTTAGCTCTTAGCAACTGCTTAATAATTAGATATTTTCATGAATAGATGGAGTAAAAGATTTGCCATAGGACTAGTGGGATTGGTTTTATTCATGTCCCTGTCAGTGTTTCCTACTATAGCTCGCGACACTCCTCAGTTTTCCATTTTAGACAGTGAACCACAGCAGACTGAACCATCAGAGCCCTCAGTAACTCCATCACCTCTAGCACCAGGTATGAGGGATCCTCAAGAATTTGCCGCTTTTGCCAATGAGTTTTTCCAACAGCAACTATCTCAGACAAAAATTCCGGGTGCGGTTATTTCGGTAGTCAAAGATGGTGAAATCTTGTTTAGTAATGGCTATGGTTATGCAGAACTTTCCTCAAAAACTCCTGTAGACCCAGATCGCACTTTATTTCGCGTGGCTTCTCTTTCCAAGCTATTTACGGCAACTTCGGCAATGCAGCTTTACGAAGAAGGACTATTAGATATTCATCAAGATGTCAGTCCCTATTTAGAAGACTGGGAGCTAGAAAATCCCTACTCACAACCAGTAACTGCGGCTCAGTTGATGATGCACGTTGATGGTGCTACTCAGCGTTTAATCGGTCTAGCTGCAGACACAGAAGCCAAAATGAAGCCTCTGGAAGAGTATTTACCAGAGCATATGCCGCCAATTGTTTATCCTCCAGGCAAATTTTACAGCTACTCCAATCACAGTATTGCTTTACTAGGTTTGCTAGTAGCCAAAATTTCGGGTCTTCCGTTTCCAGAATATGTCGCTCGCAATATTTTCCAACCCTTGGAAATGAACCGAAGTAGCTTTCTTCAACCGCCACCACCAGAGTTGGAAAATGACTTGGCTACGGGATACCAGATCCAAAATAGTCAACCCCAACCCGTTCCTTATCTCTACCTTAATATCGCTCCTGCTGCAGCTTTGAGTACTACTGCGACGGATATGGCTCATTTTATGCTGGCTCATCTACAGCTCGGACGCTACCAAAATAGCCGAATTTTAACTCCAGAAACGGCGCGAGAGATGCACCAAACTCACTACAAAATTCATCCTCAGTTACCGGGAACGAGTTACGGTTTTCGTGAGCGGTTGGTCAATAACAAACGAGCCATTGGACATTTAGGTAGTTTAAGAGGATATTCTAGTTCTTTAACTTTACTTCCCGAAGAAAATATCGGTATTTTTATTGCGGTTAATAGTTTTAGCAATCTACATGGGGAATTTCTCGCCAAATTTTTCGATCGCTATTTTCCTTCACCGACAACCTTCAATCCTCCCGAGTCACCAGAACTAACCCAACAACAGCCAGCTCGTTTTGTCGGAACTTATCGCGATATGGAATACCCGCGATCGACCATTGCCAAGCTAACGGGAATTTTTAAACACATTCGCGTGGTTGAGAATAATGATACTCTACGAGTCACAACTCCCAATCTCTTTTTCTTACGACAGTTTCCAGGTACAGATCTCTTTCCTACAGAACAGCCGAGATTGTTTCGCCGACAAGACGGTTCTTATGTGTTTTTTACTGAAAGTGAAACTGGTGAAATTACCCATGTTTCCAATCCTCTCTATCCTAAAATCGGTACTTACCAGCGAGTTGCCTGGTATGAAACAGCCAAGGTTCAATTAGGGATATTGGCTGTTTGCGCGATCTTGTTTGTCGCTGTCATTTTTACCGATGGAATTGTCCCTATATTTAAAGCCTTAAGAGGTAAGAGCGAACAATTTTCCCAGTTGACTGCGGCTCGAAAGGTAGCTCTGGCGATCGCTATTTTGAATTTAGTTTTTTTAATCGGTTTGCCGTTGTATCTGTGGCTATGGGGAGCGTGGAAACTGGCTTATAGCGTTCCTATCGTAGTTACAATTTTCTTCGTTCTGCCCATATTAGCGACGATTTTAACTGTAATTTTATTAGTGCTATTGGTTCGAGTTTGGCAGAAAACTTACTGGTCGTGGCAGCGACGTACTTACTATACTCTAGTTACCGTTGCCGCGATCGCCTTTATTCCCTGGCTCAACTATTGGAATTTACTAGGATTTCAATTTTAGTTAGTCGATTGTCTAGAGTAGAACGGTTTCATTTTGCGAAAAAAGCCAAATTTTGTGTTTCTAGGATTAGTTATTATATGAAATCAAAAAAAAGAATGCTACACATAGATTTTGAGAGGCAAGAGGCAATCCCAATGAATAAAATTCACCAACATCAATGAAAGTAGTTTTTATATTCTGATTGGGTTACTTTCAAGTTTAAAGAACTACTCTCTATACTTAATTTTCTCATTCGTAGCAAAAATTTAAGTCTTTCATAAGACTAGGGAAATCTCTATCTCAGCAATTTTATCCCTCTGCTGTCAGACTCCGAAAACTATAGCAAATTCTAAGTTCTGTGCCCATTATCTACTATGCGATCGCGGAGTTTTTTCTGAATAGAAATTTTTTTAGGTGGGCGGATGACGGAAATTTGACTACAAATGGCTCAATGAATTGATATTGTTTCCCTTGAAAACCTTTTCCTAATATGAAATATCCGAAAGTGACAGAAGAGGGATACATCAAAGATCGAACCCTATATAGATGCTTTTGAGATGTTTGCAATTCTATTTTGTAGATATATTGCTCGAAAATGAAAATTATTAAATGAATACGACCAATACAGTCAAACAACTAGCCACACTCAAAAAAATTCGCCGTCTCTCTCGATTGTTAGACACTGCCATTGGTATTCCAGGTACTAAATTCCGTATCGGTTTAGATCCTATTTTGGGTCTAATTCCTGGTGGCGGAGATTTGATTACTGCTGCTTTTTCTCTCTACATTATCTTTCTAGCTACTCGTTTCAAATTGCCTGGCGAAAAAATCAATAAAATGCTGTGGAACATCGGTTTAGAAGCAGTAGTCGGTATGGTTCCTTTGTTTGGCGATATCTTTGATGCCTACTATAAATCTAATATCCGCAACTTAGAAATTTTAGAAAATCACCTACAGGAAGTAAAACCAGAACTAGAAGAACTCGCAGACACCAAATCAAATAGTGCTGTAGCTACTTCTCGATCTGGCTATTAGTCCAATTTCGAATACTGTTGGGAAACCTTATCCAAAAACTTCAAGCCGATTTTTTTCTAAGTACTGCAATTCCTCCAGTATTCCGGGTACGGTCGAGCGTAACGCCTGATGCACCGCTTCCATTTTTACCAAGTCTGGCTGATGAGTCCATTCGCTCATAAAGAATTTCTTTACTTCAATAGCTAGTACGCAACCAGAACGGGGAAAGTGTTGATGAACCCACTCGGCAAAATGCCCTCCCATAAACTTAATGTTTTCTCGGACATCTAACTGCCTGCCGAGAAAATCGAACTGGCGCATATCTTCGATAAAGCGTTCGACTACGGGTTGCCAATATTCTCTGTGGAGACTTCCGGTACCTAAATTAATCTCTGGGTTGTACGACTCATCGGCAGGGGGAGCGTGTCTTCCTTGACGATAATGATTGTAGGTGTGCAAGTCGTAAATAACAAAACGTCCGTACCTTTGCTCTAGGGATTTACAGATTCTTCCGACAGCAGCATAGAAAGCATCATACTCGGCTAAAGAGCGTTCGATTATAGCCTCAGAAGGCATTTCTTTCCAAATCTGCATCCCCCAAGCATCTTCAGGCTTAAGATAAATCGCTCGATTTCGGGGACGATTGAGATCGAGTTCGAAACGCGATCGCAAAACGATTAGTCTCGTTTCAGCAATGTCTGTCCAGGCAGCCGTAAAGGGGTCTTCTTCTCGCTTGCGGTTGTCTTTACTAATAGCTAGTAATTGCTCTACTTCAGAGCGCACATAATGACCATCGTGAAGTGCTACGGCAACGAACGGTTGATGTCCCTCTCTTAATACCCAAAGCTGCGACATATTTGAAGTTTGTTGGTTTGTTGGTATAAATTGGTGACAAACTAGTAATCTTTTTTTTACATTACTCCAATGACTGAAAAACATCTGTTAAATATAAACATCAATAGACCGAAAATTTATTAGACAATTGTCAACTAAGTAAATGGACTAAATTAAAGTTAACTGTGAAGGTTAGGAGACAGGAGACAGGAGTAATAAAGATTTTAGGCAAGCTACTAACTCTTGTTATTTTGCATTTAATTCTGTCTACCTACTTATAGGATGCTTAATGTAGCTTATGTAAATCTCGCCAGAGGATACAAAAGTGTTTTGAACCAACAGTTTTGAAGGAAAGTTGGGTTTTATATAGAGGATTGTCGATCGCCGATAACTAATAACTGATAAATTGATAGTTGTTTATTTCAAGAGGATAGAAGTTTGGCTACTCGCGTTATCATCGTTCGACACGGACAAAGCACCTACAATGCAAAGCAATTAATTCAAGGTCGTTGTGATGAGTCGGTTTTGACCGAACGAGGCATTGTCGATGCTCAAACCGTAGGTAAGACTCTGCAGGATATTCCCATCGATGCAATTTATTGTAGTCCGTTACAGCGAGCCAAACAAACCGCCGAGATAATTCACTCCAGTCTGAATAATCTTAGTACTTTGCAGCCTGTAGATAAATTGATGGAAGTCGATTTACCTCTTTGGGAAAAACTCAGCAAACAACTAGTCAATGAAAAATTTGCCGATGATTACCGCCAGTGGAAACAGCAGCCCCATCAATTTAAAATGATCTTGGAGGGAGGCAAAGAACATTATCCTGTAATCTCTCTTTACCAACAGGCGCAGCAGTTTTGGCAAGAAATCATTCCTCAGCATCGCGGACAGACCATCTTAATTGTGGCGCACAACGGCATTAATCGCTGTTTGATTATGACCGCCATCGGCATGAGTAGCGATCGCTATCATTCAATTCAACAGTCCAATTGCTGTATTAACGTACTTAATTTTACCGGAGACTACAACAACGATCCCGTACAATTAGAATCTCTCAATCAAACCGCTCATTTAGGCGTTTCAATTCCGCCAACTCGCCCCAATCATCTCGGACCTCGTTTACTTTTGGTACGTCATGGGGAAACTCAATGGAATAAAGAATCTCGCTTTCAGGGAATTAGAGACATTCCCCTCAATGAAAATGGCAGAGAACAAGGACGCAAAGCCGCTCAATTTCTGAAAAATCTTTCCCTTGATTTTGCCGTAACTAGTCCTCTATTACGTCCCAAAGAAACAGCCGAGATTATCCTAGAGCATCATCCGGAAATAGAATTAGAAACCACTGACGAACTCATTGAAATTTGTCATGGTTTATGGGAAGGTAAACTAGAAACGGAAATTGAAGCCAACTTTCCCGGTTTGCTGGGGCAGTGGAAACAAGCTCCCGAAACCGTACAAATGCCGGAAGGGGAAAATTTACAGCAGGTCTGGGATCGGGCAATTGCTGCCTGGGATAAAATAGTCGCTAAGTTTAGTAATAGCGGTCGCCCCCTCACCGGTATCGTGGTCGCTCATGATGCGATTAATAAAACGGTCGTCTGTTACTTGTTAGGTTTAGAACCCAAAAACTTCTGGAATATCAAACAGGGTAATGGCTCGGTTAGCGTTATTGACTATCCCCAAGGTGCATCGGGACCACCAGTTTTGCAAGCAATTAATATTACTACCCATTTAAGTGGAAGTGTTTTGGATAAAACTGCTGCAGGTGCGCTTTAAGATGAAATCTAAAAAAGAATGCTATGGCAGAAGGCAGAAGAAGAAATTATTGGCTTTATCCACTTTAGTCATCTGTAGTAAACATTGCAGAACAATTAATCTTAATAGTAATAGTGATAGTGGGTTGAGTTTCGTTGCTCGACACAACCCCTAACTTAACCCAAACATACAGCTCGAACTCGGTCGCAAATCAACAATCGACAATTAACAATTCAGAAGTTACGCACTTCAATTACTTGCGCTAGACTAAAAGCAAGACGGATAGCGGTACACACCCCCACGTTGCTAGCGGATCGCAAGATAAACATTGCACGCTGGGAAAGCATTTTAAACTCAACTGCGTAACTCCTGCAATTAATAAAATAATAAAAATGTCCTTTCAACTGCCGACTATTTTAGCGTTAGATTTTGATGGCGTTGTCCTTGATGGCTTAGTTGAGTATTTTGCCACTACTAAAAAGACTTATCAGCAAATCTGGCGAGATTGCGCCATTGACGAAGAGTTGGCACCTAGATTCTATCGACTGCGCCCCGTAATTGAAACTGGCTGGGAGATGCCTCTATTATTACGGGCATTAGTTTTAGATATCGATGAAGGAGTTATTTTACGAGATTGGTCGGCTGTAGTAGCTCAAATTATGAGAACCGAACGGCTAGATAAACAAGTCTTAGCCCAGAAATTAGATAGTGTCAGAGATAGCTGGATTGAAGAGGATTTAGAGGGCTGGCTGGGATTACATCGTTTTTTTCCGGGAATCATCCCTCGCCTTCAGCAAATAATTGATTCTCTAACCAAATTGTATATCGTCACCACCAAAGAGGGGCGTTTTACTCGACAATTATTGCAACAACAGCAGATTGACTTACCGGCAGCCAACATTATTGGTAAAGAAAGCCAAAGACCTAAATATGAAACCCTGCGAATTTTAAAAGATACGGCAAGGGACGACAATATTAGTATTTGGTTTGTCGAAGATCGCTTGAAAGCCTTACAACAGGTAACACGACAGCCGGATTTGCAACCCGTTACCAGATTGTTTCTCGCCGACTGGGGATATAATATCGAGCGCGATCGCCAAATTGCCCGTCAGGATTCTCAAATTCAGTTATTGTCTTTACAGCAGTTTGGAGAAGATTTTAGCAACTGGTAATGCTACTAGCGATCGCCACTCGTACTTTATTACTTGTTTGAACTGCTATTTGAACTGCCAGGACTTACGCACTTCAGCACTCTAAACCTTGATTTACCGTTACTGACTCGCTGCTCAAACAACGAAATTTCATTCAACTGCGTAAGTCCTGACTGCCATTTAAGTATCGTTGAGAATTTTGAGCCAAAATTCCGTATTTGGGTGCAAACACCATGGTTACGATAAATACCATGGTTAAAAGTACCACGATCGCGCCTCCAGTAGATACATCTAGATAATAGCTGAGATAAGTTCCCATCACACAAGAGAAAACACTGGTTGCCAGGGAAATCCATAACATGCGATCGAAGCGATCCGTCAATAAATAGTCTGTCGATCCAGGTGTTACTAACATCGCAATGACTAGAATAATACCTGCAGTCTGTAGAGCAGTTACGATGGTAAGAGCCAGTACGGTAAGTAGAGTATAGTACATCAACTGAGTGTTAAGACCGATCGCCTTAGCGTGGTTGGGGTCAAAACAAAACAGCAGCAAGTCTTTGCGCCGCAGTAAAATCACTACCAGAGTAATCGTGCCGACAATAATAGTTTGAATCATATCCTGTTGCGAAATTCCTAGGACGTTGCCAAACAAAATGTGAAACAAATCGATATTGCTGGGAATTTTGGTAACTAGCACCAAGCCAAAGGCAAAAAATCCGGTTAAATACCACCCCAATCACTGCATCTTCCTTCAGGCGGGTTTTTGATTTTACATAGCCAATAGCTACCGTTGCTCCAAAACCAAATAAAAACGCCCCTACAGCAAAAGGAATCCCAAGGGCATAAGCAACCACTACCCCAGGCACAACTGCATGAGAAACATCACCCATGAGCGACCAGCCCTTGAGCGTAATATAGCAAGAAAGCACCGCACACACCAATCCGACAAAGGCACTTACCCAGATGGCTTGGACTAAAGACTCATACTGCAAGGGTTCGACTAACCAGTTCCAGAGAGGAATGGCAGCAAATATCTGACTCATGAATCTTCTTCAGTTTTGTAGAACATCGGACTCAGGCTATTATTGACTGATAGACTGTTGAAGGTCATCTCGAGGTTTTCTTCGGTTAAAGTTTTTTCAGTCTTTCTAGAAGCTAGAATAGTTTGGTTGAGGAGAATGATGCGATCGCAAAAGCTAGAAATAGAAGCTAAGTCGTGAGTAGAGATCGAAATTGTGTGTCCTTCTTCTCTCAATTGTAAGAGCAAATAGATAATGCGTTTCTCGGTTTTGATATCTACCCCAGTAAAAGGCTCATCTAGCAAAAACACCTTACCTTTTTGGGCTAAAGCTCGTGCTAAAAACGCCCGGTTTTTTTGACCTCCAGAGAGTTCGCAAATTTGATGATGGCGAAAGTCACTCATCTCAAACCTTTCGAGACTTTCCATCACTAGACACCGATCTTGGGCACTAGAAATTCGCAGCAGGTTCATATAGCCATAGCGACCCATCATCACTACATCATAGATATTTATGGAAAAATTCGAGTCTACTTCGTCCGACTGAGGCATATAAGCCCTCAACTGCTGCTGTTGTGCCTCTCTAACTGAAATCCCACCAATGCGAATTTTTCCCTGAGTGAGCTGTAAAAACCCCATGATAGATTTGAACGAGGTAGACTTGCCACTGCCGTTCGGTCCTTATAGAGCGGTAATGGTGCCTGGTTCTACATTCCTGTTAGCATCGTATAGAGCTAGTCGAGCATTACTGTAAGTAACGCTGAGGTGATTTTATAGTAACATTTAGTAATTTAGTCATAGATTGCGCGATCGCCATTATTTCATAATTTTGAGTAAGGAAAGGCTGAGTCGTACCTTTTACTCAACATTTAACTGCACTTTTCAGTTCTCAATTACCCTTTGTACTTGTTTGGGAGTAAACTGCTGCTCGGCATTAATCGACCACATATAAATTTCTTTTAGGTCATAGTCGCGAGCAAGATAGGAAAATGCTCCTTATCGTATCATTTTCTTTTCATATTTATTTCATAATTTACTTAAAACTGCACTCGTGCTTAAACTTATTGCACCGAAACGAGTTAGTCTCAACAGAAATAGAGCTTACCCTGGGTAGACTCAAAAACTGTAGGTCATATTTAAAAGCGATCGCCATGAAGGTAGCCAAAAAAAAGAACCATGAAAGGGAAACGGTTTGCCATCTTTGAATTTAGCTTAAGGACGGTCAGCTCAGGCTATGTTACTATTAGAGCCAAACAATCAGTCGGTATAGGTTAACCATGAAACTCTCAGAATATAACAAAATGCCTACCGTAGCAGCTCTGATGAAACCATTTCCCTATTTTGCTCGATCCGACAACACTGTTGCTGAGATCGACAGGTTGATGAAGCAGCATCAGATTCGACACATACCGATTAAGCAAGGGGAGCAAGTGGTAGGAATTGTTTCGGAGCGAGATTTGCGCTGTATGAGAAGTCCGGCACTTTTACTACCCGATCCTGAAGAGATTCTTGTTGCTCATGTTCAAGTTAATAACCCTTATACAGTAGAAATAACTACTCCACTTAATCAGGTCTTACACGAAATGTCTGAGAAAAAGATCGGTGCCGCAGTGATAGTCAAGTCAGGAAAATTAGCAGGTATTGTTACTGTTACTGATATTTGTAGCGCCTTGTCCGAACTGTTGACAGCCCAATTTAGTCAATTTCCCGTTGCTTGAGTTCTACAGAAGAGTCTACTCGAGTACACTTAGAATATTTAATGATCTTCTTTACTTAAAAATTGAACAACTTGCCGATTAAATTCATCAAGATTGACTAGAAATACCCAATGATTGCCAGAAACTTGTTTAATTTGCAAATTAGATAAATAATGTGACATCTATTTCGCTCGATGTTGAATTACCATTTGCTAAACTTTTCAAAAAGATAAAGTCGGATTCAACCAAATTGAAATTTCTTGTTTTAGGCGAGATAAATCTCTCGAAAAACTTTGATTGAACCATTGCCCGAGCGCATCTATCGGAGTATATACTTCTCCAGTTTGCCACTGAATTTCTTGGCTTAAAGGAGTTAGGTGATTGCCCGGAAGATTTAAGAGAGCCACCATATTAGGAAACCGCTGTTGTAATAAAGAATTGAGCTCGACTGTTTGATCGATATTATCATTAGTAAATTTCACTAACAGATTGCGGCGAATGGGGTAATTTTTAGCAATTAATTCCTGAGTTTCTGTCGGTGAAGGGCTAAATTCAAGCTCGAAAACCGGAGCTAAATTGAACTGTTCGATAAAAGGAATGGCACGATTGACAGGATAATTATTAAAAGAAATAAGAATGTTACCCGCTCTTTCGACATTGTAGATACTACCGATAAGAAGATGCAGCTTACAACCCATGCTGTGTCCGATGCCATAAATTGGTAAGTAACGTTGACCCAATTTATTGGTTCGGTGCAAGCGATCTAAGATAGTTTCAAAGCGATTTAAAACTTCACGGGCGATCGCCAAATGATCTAAAGTATTTAAAAAGGGCGTGGCAATAACTGCATATCCCTCTTTCCCAATTCGTTCGAGAAGCAAACGATACGATATTTGTGGTGCCGTAGCTACAAATGCTCCTCCTAAAAAATGGATGATTCCCCTAATGTCTCGTTGTGGGAGATATATCCAGCCCCCCGAAATTTCCAACCATTCCATAAATTTCGATTGTGTTTGCGGTGACAATTTTAGATTTTTACCTGAGGCTCTGGTAAAACTACCATAACGAACTAGAGCAAAAAAATGGTAGAGAATAATCAATTCTCTACCGGATCGATCTAACTATTGTTTTAGGAGTTATGAAGATGGAAGTAATTCCAATTTTTCTTTTTGAGGTAGAATTTTTACTTTTCCTTCTTCATCAACATCTACTACAGCCGTATCTCCTTCACCTAAGCGACCAGAGAGGATTTCTTCTGCTAGAGCATCCTCTAACAGGCGCATAATTGCTCGACGTAAAGGACGGGCACCGTAGGCAGGGTTGTAACCTTCATCTACCAAACGATCTTTGAACTTCTCAGTAACTTCTAGAGTAATTTCCTGCTCGGTTAGACGGGTAAACAGTTCTTTGAGTAAGATATCGGCAATTTCTTTGACTTCTTCTTTGGTCAATTGACGGAAGACGATGATTTCATCTAAGCGGTTGAGAAATTCGGGACGGAAGTAGCTCTTGAGTTCTTCGTTGACCAGAGAACGGATGCGATTGTATTTTGCTTCCTGCTGGTCGTCAGCAAATTCAAAACCAAGACCGCCACCACCTTTTTCGATTACTTTGGAACCGATGTTAGAAGTCATAATTAACAGCGTATTTTTGAAGTCCACCGTTCTACCCTTAGCATCGGTTAAGCGACCGTCTTCTAAAATCTGCAACAGCATATTGAAGATGTCGGGGTGGGCTTTCTCAATCTCGTCAAACAAGACTACGGTGTAGGGACGACGACGGACTGCTTCGGTAAGCTGACCGCCTTCATTGTAACCTACATACCCTGGAGGCGAACCAATAAGTTTAGAAACCGTATGACGCTCCATATATTCGGACATATCGAGGCGAATCATTGCTTCTTCCGAACCGAAGAAGTATGTAGCTAAGGCTTTGGTAAGCTCGGTTTTACCTACTCCGGTAGGTCCAGAGAAGACAAAACTAGCAATGGGTCGGTTGGGATTTTTCAAGCCGACTCTGGCGCGTCTGATGGCTCGAGAAATTGCTTTGACTGCATCTTCCTGACCGATAATCCGCTGATGGAGTGTATCCTCCATGTGTAGTAGTTTTTCCGATTCGGATTCGGTAATCTTGTTAACCGGTACGCCAGTCCAGGAAGCGACAATGTGTGCGATTTCTTCTTCATCCACTACGGGTGAAGAATCTACCCCATCCTGTTCGTTTTTCTTGCTAGAGGCGATATTGCGAATTTGCTCTTTAATTTCCATTTCCCGATCGCGTAATTCTCCCGCGCGATCGAAGTCCTGGGATCTGACCGCATCGTCTTTTTGCTTGAGTACGTCTCTCAGCTCTTTGTCTAATTCTTTCGCCGCTGGAGGTAGCTGAGAATTGATCAAACGGACGCGAGAACCGGCTTCATCGATTAAGTCGATCGCTTTATCTGGTAAGTAGCGATCGCTAATGTAGCGGTCGGACAGTTTGGCTGCGGCTTCTAGAGCTTCATCCAAGATTTTCAACTTGTGGTGTTGTTCGTAACGTTCCCGCAAACCGTAGAGAATTTCAATGGTTTCTTCTACAGAAGGTTCTCCTACCTGTACTGGTTGAAAACGGCGTTCTAAAGCCGCATCTCGTTCGATGTGCTTGCGGTATTCATCGAGAGTGGTAGCACCAATGCACTGTAGTTCGCCTCTAGCTAAGGCTGGTTTGAGAATATTCGCCGCGTCGATCGCTCCTTCTGCCGCTCCCGCGCCAATTAGAGTATGAACCTCGTCAATTACTAGAATTACGTTTCCAGCTTGGCGAATTTCATCCATAATTTTTTTCAGACGTTCTTCAAATTCGCCGCGATATTTAGTTCCTGCGACCAACAAGCCAATATCTAGAGTAACTACTCGTTTTTCTTCGAGAATATCGGGAATATCTTTGTTGGCGATACGTTGTGCTAACCCCTCGGCGATCGCGGTTTTACCTACCCCTGGTTCGCCGATGAGTACGGGATTATTTTTAGTACGTCTGCCCAAAATTTGGATTACTCGCTCGATTTCTTTTTGTCTGCCGACTACGGGATCTAGTTTACTTTCTGCCGCCATTTGGGTCAAATTGGAACCAAATTCGTCGAGAGTCGGAGTCTTATTTCGCCCTTGTCCGCTAGATCCTGCGGCAACTTCTGCAGTTTCACCGAGCATCCGAATTACCTGGGTGCGGACTTTAGATAGGTCTACACCCAGATTTTCCAACACTCTAGCTGCAACCCCTTCACCTTCTCTAATCAAACCGAGAAGCAAATGTTCCGTACCGATATAGTTATGCCCTAACTGGCGGGCTTCTTCTAACGATAGTTCGAGGACTCTTTTGGCTCTAGGAGTAAAAGGTATTTCGACAGCGACAAAGCCAGAGCCGCGACCGATAATTTTCTCAACTTCGATGCGAGCGTCTTTGAGATTGACTCCCATCGATTTAAGAACTTTGGCGGCGACACCAGTGCCTTCACCGATTAAACCTAAAAGTATTTGTTCTGTTCCTACAAAGTTGTGACCCAGGCGGCGTGCTTCCTCCTGAGCTAGCATAATTACTTTGATTGCTTTTTCTGTGAAGCGTTCAAACATAACCTATTTCCATCACCTGCTGCTTGCCCTGTTAAGCTGATTCTAGCACAGCATCCCAGTTGACAGATTATCGGATCGTGGGCGAATGGGTAGGGTAAACCCCAGTAATGATTCTCTTAACAACGTTTTTCGAGAATATAGTTAGGATACAGGCGATCGCATATTTGTTGTTGACAAATAGTTAATTCTTGTTGAAATTTCGGAGCATCGATTGCCTGGCGCCACAAAATCAAGGCATCTTCTCCCGTGTTGGGATAATATTTTCTCCGTTTACCAGCGATCTCAAAGCCAAAGTTTTGATATAAATTTAAAGCTTGTCGATTGCTGGCAGCAACTTCTAAAGTGGCTCGCTCGAGTTGATATTTATTTACTGCCAGATCTAGTAGAGCACAAAGTAACAATTTTCCCAACCCCTGTTGGCGATATTGAGGAGCGATTCCCAACAAAGTGATATGAGCTTCTCGCAAGATTGCCCAAAAACAGCCAATGCCAATTACTCGATCGATTGAATTAATTGGCTCAGTTTCTAATAAGGCAATTAAGCAACTATTGGGGCTATCGAGTTCGCGTCGATAACCTGCCTCAGACCACAAACCACCGAAACATAGTCGATCTAAAGCCAAAACTGCTGGTATTTCTTGGGTCGTAAGCAAATTAATTTCTAAAATTTTCACGTAATCTAACTGTACACTAAAAATATAGGATTCATTTATTGAGATAGCTGACCGAATCTTGGAGTCAGCTAATTTATTTAATTTAATTAATCCCTTTCAAAATTTAAATAAACATAAGTTATGCTTTCAGCCAATCCTAGTTTGCAGAATACTAGTTATCGTTACTTACCCAAAATTAGTAGCTTAGAATTTCCTCCATCACCCAATCAAGAATTATTACCATTAACTGCCAGAGTCAATCGTGAAGATAAGTTAGAAATTGGCGGTTGTGAACTCGGTCTTTTAGTAGAGCAATTTGGTTCTCCTTTGTACGTACTAGACGAGTTTACCTTGAGAACTGCTTGCCGACAGTATTGCGATAGTTTTGCTACTTACTATGGCGGCGAATCTCAAGTTATTTATGCTTCTAAAGCTTGGAGTTGTCTGGCAGTATGCCGCATTATCGATAGCGAAGGATTGGGATTTGATGTAGTTTCGGGAGGAGAGTTATACACTACCCTTAAAGCAGGAGTCAGCAGTGACAAAATTTATGTTCACGGTAATAATAAATCGCCAGCAGAATTAAAGTACGCTCTCGAAACTGGCTGTACGATAATAGTCGATAATTGGCTGGAGTTGAAAACCCTCGCTGCTATAACGGCAAAAACCGAAGGGGTAGTCAAGATGATGGTGCGCCTGACTCCTGGAATTGAATGTCACACTCACGATTATATTCGCACGGGACATTTAGATAGTAAATTTGGTTTTGACTCCCAGCAAATTGATGCAGTTTTTCGTTTCATCAGCCAACAGTCAAAGCTCAACTGTATCGGTTTACACGCTCATATTGGTTCGCAGATTTTCGAGCGTCAACCCCATCAAGACTTGGCAGGAGTATTAGCAGAATGGCTTTGTAAAGCTAAAGAATATGGCTTACCGGTTAATACCTTAAACGTAGGAGGCGGTCTGGGTATCCGCTATACTGAAGCTGACGATCCCCCCAGTATTTCCGAGTGGGTTAAAGCGGTAAGCGAAGCAGTAGAATCTGCCTGTATTCACCAACAACTACCGTTACCCAAGCTGATCGCCGAACCTGGGCGCTCTCTAATTGGCTCAGCTTGTGTTACTGCTTATACAGTAGGCAGCAGCAAGGAAATTCCTGAAGTACGAACTTATATCGCTGTCGATGGGGGAATGTCGGATAATCCCCGTCCAATTACCTATCAATCGGTTTATCGAGCCGTAATCGCTAATCGGATGTCGGCACCTCTGACCGAAAAGTTAACAGTTGCAGGAAAACACTGCGAATCGGGAGATGTCGTAATTAAAGATGCTTCTTTACCCATAACCAAATCGGGAGATATCTTAGTAGTAATGGGTACGGGAGCGTACAACTATAGCATGGCATCTAACTATAATCGTATTGGTAGACCCGCAGCTATTTTAGTCAATCAAGGAGAAACCAATCTGATTATCGAACGAGAAACCTATCAAAATTTGGTAGAGCGCGATCGCTTGCCCGAAAGGTTGGTAGATTCAGAAGATAATGTAAACTAATAAATTAAATATAAACAGTTTTTGTTTAGTTTCACACCTTGAATTTTAAGGTTTCATCCCCCGCTCACCATTCGTAGCCGAGTATTTATAATGTCGTTGTCGGGTTTTGTTCCTGACTTTAGTTGGATTCCTTCCTGGTTAACCCATAGTATTGACCTGGGTCTAGTTTTAGCTTTGAGTTACGTCTTGCTTTTAGTAATTGGCGAAGGCGAACGCCGTAGCTTGTGGATGGTCAGAGGATTTATCGTCCTGATGTTAGCCACAGTAATTAGCAGAGAACTGGATCTGGCTTTACTAGGTTTTTTGCTGGAAAAACTAGTTTTAGGTGCTGCCGTAGCTATGGCGGTTATTTTTCAATCTCAGTTTCGCCGTTTTCTAGAGCAAGTAGGACGGGGAGAATTACTACAGCTATTTCAATCATCGGGAAATCCTCGAACTCAGCCTGACAGCGTAATCGATCGCATCGTCGAAGCGGTCAAAGAATTATCTCAAAATCGTACCGGTGCTCTAATTTTAATGGAAACTACGGGCTCTTTAGCAGAGGAAGATTTTGTCTCTTCAGGAGTAACTCTAAACGCTGAAGTCTCTAAAGAGTTACTCCAAACTATTTTTCAAACTACAACCTTGTTACACGATGGGGCAGTTTTGATTCGCGGTTCGCGAATTGTTTCGGCAGCTGTAATTTTGCCGCTATCAGAACGCACGGCGTTACGGCAACTAGGTACTCGTCACCGTGCCGCTATGGGAATTACAGAACGAGTCGAACAGTGCTTGTGTATCGTGGTTTCCGAAGAAACTGGCTCAATTTCTCTGGCTGAGAGAGGAACCCTCAACAGACCCCTAACCAGCAGTAAACTCAAAGAACTATTGCAAGCTCAGTTTACTCCAATTGCCGAAAGAGATGCTGTCCGCTTTAGTCGTAAGCTAGGATTTCAGGGAAAAGCTTTGCTGGAACGTATCTTTGGTCGAAAGTCCTCCATTTCTCGCAAAAAAAATCATTAGAAATATTCAATAAAGGAAGATCTCAATACTTACGGTCCAGAGAATACTGCATCTTCAATATCTTGACGGCTGAGAGAATATTTAAACGAACGATTGATGACTTGGTTTTGTTCTCCTGCTTCTAGGTAACGCACTACTAGTTCTTCAATATCCAGACAAATTTCCGCTTTCCAAGCTGGTCTTTCGACATACCAACAATGAAGTTTATCTCGGTCTTGCTGACAGCCGCGGTGGCTCAACCATCTTTCGATGGTGGGTAAAGAATGATTGTATAAAGGTGTATCTGGGTTGGGTAATTCCATAATTTAAAACAACTTGCCAGCTCAACAATTATAAAAGATCGAGCTAGTTTCAGCTATAATGCTACCCCCGCCAGTAAGCGATCGCCACAACTAACAATAAGCAACCGATAAAGGTAACTCCTAACAGAAGCAGTACGAAAACTTCGCCAGCCGAGAGAGGACGGTCGGTTGGATCTAAATAAGCTGTCTTACTCACTCGTTCTAAATTAGAAGTTGCCCAATTTGGTGCTTGAATCACATTTAGGCGAGAATAGCCAATTTCTAGATCGTAACGGGATCGCCGTTCGGGATTGCTGAGAGTAGCGTAAGCCTCATTTAGTTGCTGAAATTTGGCTTTGGCAATGTGGAGCGGCAACTCAGTAGTATCTGGATGATATTTTTTGCTTAATTGACGATAGCTTCGGCGTATAGCAATGTTTGATGCGGCCGGATGAAGTTCTAGAAGAGCATAATAAGTCTCGTCGGCTAATTTAGCCCGTGCCGAAGATGACATATTAAATCGGTTGTTTGCCTGCTGATGAGTCACCCAATCTGCGTTTGCTCTAACTTCTGATGGTAAAAAAGTTTTTATATCGTTCTGTATTTTACTACGATCTCACTTTAAATTGTCATTGGTCAGTCTATTTATATACTTTCAATGTTAATCGCTACAGCAGGGAGAAAAAATAGTAGCAATGGTAACTCCAAAAATCGAGCAACGAGCAAAACAACTTAAAGAACAGCTACAGCGAGCGGGATATGCTTATTACGTGCTCGATCGTCCGATAATGCCGGATGAGGTATACGATCGCCTCTATCGCCAACTGCAAGAGTTAGAAACTCAATATCCCCAACTAATTACTCCCGATAGTCCTACCCAAAGAGTAGGAGACCGACCGACATCTCATTTTACCTCGGTCAAACACAACATTCCTCTCTACAGTCTGGAAAATGCTTTCGACTTGGAGGAATTACACCAGTGGGAAACTAGATGGCAACGTCAAGTTCCCGACGTGGATGATTTTGCCTATGTCTGTGAGTTAAAAATCGATGGTTCGGCGTTAGCTTTGACCTATGAAAACGGCATTTTGGTTAGAGGTGCTACTAGAGGAGATGGCATTAGAGGAGAAAACATTACCCAAAACGTGCGTACTATTCGCACTATTCCTTTAAAATTAAATTTAGATAATCCGCCGCCAATGGTAGAAGTTAGAGGCGAGGCTTTTTTACCTCTAGATGCATTTGAAGCGATTAACCGAGCAAGAGAAGCCCGAGCAGAAAGCTTATTTGCCAATCCTCGCAATGCGGCGGCTGGTACTTTACGTCAGCTAGATTCTAAAATAGTTGCTCAACGCCGCTTGAATTTTTTTGCCTATACGCTGCACTTACTAAATGAAGAAGAACTCATTAGCTCTCAGTGGGAGTCACTGGAATTTTTGCAGCAGATAGGCTTTTTAGTCAATCCCAATCGTCAATTATGCCAGTCTATAGAAGAAGTAGACGAATACTATCGGCATTGGGATTTAGCCAGAAAAAACCTAGACTACATGACCGATGGAGTTGTAGTCAAGCTTAATAGCTACCAGTTACAGCATCAGTTAGGATTTACCCAAAAATTTCCCCGTTGGGCGATCGCCCTTAAATATCCTGCCGAAGAGTCTCCCACTATAGTTAAAGACATTATTGTCAACGTCGGTAGAACGGGAGCAGTGACGCCGATGGCGATAATGCAGCCGGTTCAGTTAGCGGGAACGACAGTGCAAAGGGCAACTTTGCACAATAGCGATCGCATTGCCGAACTAGACATTCGGGTAGGGGATACGGTAATCGTACGTAAAGCAGGAGAAATTATCCCCGAAGTCCTTCGGGTTCTAGTTGAGTTGCGCCCTGCCAATACCGAACCCTATCAAATGCCCAGTCATTGTCCTGAATGTAATTCGTCTTTAATTCGTCCTCCAGAAGAGGCAGTAACCCGCTGCGTCAATAGTTCTTGCCCTGCCATTTTACGTGGTAGTCTGATTCACTGGGCTGCTCGCGACGCGATGGATATTCGCGGTTTGGGAGAAAAGATAGTAGCTTTATTAATCGAGCGGGATTTAGTTAGCTCGATCGCCGATCTTTATTCTCTGACTGTCGAACAAATTGCCAGTTTAGAGCGAATGGGCACTAAATCGGCAGCAAAATTAGTTGCGGCGATCGCGGCTTCTAAACAACGACCTTATTCGAGAGTTATATATGGTTTGGGCATTCGCTATGTCGGTAGCGTTAACGCCCAAATATTAGCCGCAAGTTTTCCTACCATAGAAGAATTGTCTCGGGCATCGGTATCAGCTTTAGCAGAAGTTTATGGTATTGGGGAAGAAATTGCGCGCTCGGTTTTTGAATGGTTTAGAATTGCCGCCAATCAGGCACTGATTGAAAGTTTACAGGAAGCAGGTTTACAATTTCGTGACTTTTCCCAATTTCAAGCTCCTGCTTCTGGCTCTTTAGCTTTAACGGGAAAAACTGTGGTGATTACCGGTACGTTACCGACTCTAAAACGAGAAGAAGCAAAAAATTTAATCGAGCGAGCTGGAGGAAAAGTTACCGGTTCTGTTAGCAGTAAAACAGACTATGTAGTGGTAGGAGAAAATGCCGGTTCTAAATTGACTAAAGCCCAACAACTTAGAATTACTCAACTCGATGAAGCACGACTCTTAGAGTTAATCGAGTCAAAAAGCTAAGATCGACTTTGTCTGGTTCGAGAAGTCGAGTTTTGAGGCAGGCAAGAGAATTTGATTGGGATCTTTCTCGAACAGTTTGAGTGCATTCGAGCGACAATTAACCATCAACGAGCGACCAAAATTAATCAAACCATTCTACCTTATCTTGAATGGGACTGCGAGCGCTCTTAGTAGCGGGACTATCGCTATAGCCAAGATATAAATATCCCAAACAACGATCTTGAGGATTTAAACCCAAGAACTGTTTCAGTTCCTCTGTATAAGTGACTCCTCCCGAACCCCAAAAACTGCAAATTCCATACGCGGCTGCAGTTAACGCCATATTTTGAACGCTACAGGCAACCGCTTCTATTTCTTCGAGCTCCGGTATTTTCCCGGATACTTGACGGTGCATACAAATAACTATTACGTGAGAAGACTTAAATAAATTTGTCTTCATTCGTTCGTATTTTTCAGCTTTGAATTTTTCTTTTGGAGTTAACTGCCGATAAAGCTCTGCTTGAAAATTAGCTAATTTCTCTAAACCGCGATCGCTGAAAACTTTGAAACGCCAAGGTTGGGTCAAACCATGGCTGGGTGCCCAATTGGCATTTTCCAAAATCTGCCAAACTAGTTCGGAATCGATCTTTTTTCCATTAAATAAACGCGGTTTGGTAGAACGCCGCGATTTGATTAGCTGATTAAATCGATCGATAAAATTATTCATAAACTAGACTTAAGCAGTGACCCAAAATACTATTTAAGTTAATTTTTTACGGTAATTATACTGAGAATAACCGATCTAAAAACAGCAATTCAAAAAAGCCAAATCATCTCGGAACTGCTATTTAGAATTAAGTTTAATTGCCTAACCACTACAATGAAGATTAAAATTTACTTTTAATACGAACGAGATGGTGATAAAAACAGTGTCAAAAATAGACAATGAGGTTAGATTATTTATAGATTATGTAATTTTACAGTTTTTTCATCTTCGATATGTTGTTATTGTCTAGTTAAATTAGCATTTGCCTATAAACACCAGCTTGCCCTTCATTCTATACCTAAATAAATATAGGGATACAGAAGCAAGACAGTACAGCCAGCATCCAAGTTTGAAACTTTAGCGTATTACCTATGAAAGACAACTTTCCCAAACATAATAAAAAACTGCTACTTATTGATGATGACCCAAATTTGATTTTACTCGTAAAAGATTATCTTGAATTTAGAGGTTACAGCGTGGCAACTGCAGAAAATGGTCGTGAAGCTTTAGAAATTCTCGAGGACAATATTCCCGATTTAATTATCTGCGATGTGATGATGCCTGAAATGGATGGTTATACCTTGGTCCAGCATATTAGAGAAGAACCTGCTACCAATAGAGTTCCCGTTCTGTTTTTGTCGGCAAAAGGTCAAAGTCAAGATAAAGTTAAAGGTTTAAATGAGGGTGCTGATGTCTACATGGTCAAACCATTTGAGCCAGAAGAGTTAGTCGCTCAGGTAGAATCTTCTCTCAATCAAATCAAACGTTGGGAACTAGGTCGCCCCAAAGCACTAGATGGCGCACCTTCGATTAAAGTTCCCCACAATGTAGAATTAACTCCAACTGAGTTAAAAGTAGTCCAGTTAGTGGCAAAAGGTATGGCAAATCGAGAGATTGCCGAAAAACTCAACGTCAGCCAAAGAACTATAGAAAGCCATGTTTCTAACATGCTGAATAAAACTAGCTTGAATAATCGCACTGAGTTAGCTCGCTGGTCGATCGAAAGTAGCATGGCTTAAAATGCGACGGGTAATTTGCCCTATTAGCTAGTGTTAATGGGGCGATCGCCTCTAAGCGGAAAATGTTTATCTTCGACCGCGAGACGAGTGCAAAAAACAGTGATGACGGAGCTAAAATCTGTTACTATAAGAATCTATGCTGGCGTAGCTCAGTTGGTAGAGCAGCTGATTTGTAATCAGCCGGTCGCAGGTTCGAGTCCTGTTGCCAGCTTTAAGTAGAAATTGCTAAAAGCTAAGGTTGTTAGTCATATTAGTTTACTTAGACGCAAACTAATAGCCGATCGCTTTCGCTCGCTTCAAAATTTGCGCTCTACAAGCGAAGATAACGGATTTAATTAAGACTTAATATGATAAATAAATATCTCGGGTCAAAGATGACTTTGTTGTTGCCGAGCAGCATAATTTTTGCGATCGCGCTACTTGTGAAAGCAGAGAAAATTATTTGGCACAAGTCCCGAGTATTTGGCACAAGTCCCGAGCCAATCAGCTAGCTCGATGAAGATGACTGTTCGCCGTTGGCGAAGTTTTTAGTAGGTACCGAAGGTAGTGCTGGAGAAACAGAATCGTTTCCTTCCAGTGTTTGTTGCCAGTGAGGAATGTTGCCACTTAGCTGATGCATTAAGCTTGCCATTTCTAAGGCACTAAGAGCATAGTTCCAACCAAGATTACTCTTAATTCCCGCTCTTTCTAGAGCTTGCTGCATAGTGTCTACCGTCAAAATTCCAAAAACTACGGGAACTCCAGTTTGAAAACCAGCAGCAGCGACTCCTTTAGCAGCTTCTGAAGCAACATAGTCAAAATGAGGTGTTTGTCCGCGAATTACAGCACCCAAGCAAATTATGGCATTATATTGCCTAGAAAGAGCCATTTGGCGGGCTACCATAGCAATTTCAAAGCTGCCGGGTACCCAAATGTAATCGACTTGAGTGCCATCGGGATTGACATCAATTCCGTGACGCTTGAGACAGTCTTGACATCCTGCTAATAATTTTTCAGTTACTAGGTCATTAAATCGACCGATGACGATCGCCAAACGAAATATAGATGGATCTGCTGTAAAAGTACCTTCAAAAACGGTCATAGTTTGATAATACTAAGTAATAATTTGCATACCTACCTCTTAAGTTTAAACACATTTCGTCCCTTGCCAAACTAGAGCGAAGCGATCGCTCAGACTAAAAAGCGATCGCTTCAGAGCGATTGAGTGATGAAGATCTTGGCGGGCCTAAATGACAAAAAAGTTGAGAATTGCCACTAGCACTACCAACAGCGTCCAAATACCAGAACCCAAATATAACAATGTTTTGGATTGCTCCCAATTTTGGGGAGAAGCGTATGCCACTGGTACTCCAATAACCATTACAAAAGAAAACAGCACTAACGCCGATAGTGTCAACTGAAACAAAATAGTCATAGTTTATTCTCCTGAGACTGCCAAGCAAAATTAGCAGAGGGTTTAATAAAATTTTAATTTGATGAAATTTTTCCTGAATATTACGCTACCAAATATTGACTACATCTGAGAAGATCTATTCGGCGATAAGCTTAAATAATCTTCGCAACAGCTCAAACAGAGTAAAGATATTTAAAGATTTGTAAATTAACTTTAAACCAAGGCGAGCAAAAAGCTAAGGTGACTGATGAATATGGATTAAGGGAAAAGTTTAGCGATTATCAATGTTAAATTCTAGAGCTAGCGGTATTTTGCTACATCCCACATCTCTGCCTAGTCCCTATGGTATTGGTGACTTAGGCGAGTGTGCATTTAAGTTTATTGATTTTTTGGCAGATAGTCATCAGCAGGTATGGCAAATTTTGCCCATCGGACCGACTGGTTTTGGCAACTCTCCCTATTTATCCTATTCGGCATTAGCAGGAAATCCCATGCTAATTAGCCCCAGTAAATTGAAAGATCTGGGCTTACTCTCAGAAGAAGATTTAAATAATCTACCAGACTACCCCCTCGATCGCGTCGATTATGAATCGGTCAATTCTACCAAGCCACCACTACTAGAAAAAGCTTGTCGAGCCTTTCAGCAAAGAGGAACCAAAGAACAGTTAGATGACTTTCATCAGTTCGCCAATCGTCATAATGATTGGTTGAGCGATTATGCCTTATTTATGTCGCTTAAAGAAGCACATAATGGTAGCAGTTGGCATCAGTGGGACAAAAGCATCGCCAAGCGTCAGCCAGAAGCCATGACCGAATGGGCTAGTCGTCTCAGCGATCGCATTTTTTATCATCAGTTTCTACAGTATCAGTTTTACCGCCAGTGGCAAGACTTAAAACACTATGCCAACAGTAAAGGAATTAGTATTTTTGGAGATATTCCAATTTATGTCGCCCACGATAGTGTGGATGTCTGGGCACATTCAAATATTTTTCATTTAGACCCAGAAACGGGGAAACCTTCATTAATGGCAGGCGTACCACCAGATTATTTTAGTGAGACGGGACAACTCTGGGGCAATCCGGTGTATAAATGGGAAGAATTACAAAAAACTGAATTTCACTGGTGGATTAGAAGGATCCGAATTATCCTCGAATATGTAGATATGATTCGCATCGATCATTTTAGAGGTTTTCAAGCCTATTGGGCGGTAAAACAAGGAGAAACCACTGCCACCAATGGAACCTGGCTAGAAGCTCCAGGGGCAGAATTTTTTACCGTGTTAGAACAGCAGATGGGCAAACTGCCGATCGTTGCAGAAGACTTGGGAGTAATTACCCCAGAAGTAGAAGAATTGCGAGATAAGTTTAATTTTCCCGGAATGAAAATTCTGCAATTCGCTTTCGACGATAACCGCGAAAATGGTTTTCTACCCTTTAACTACGAAAATCACAACTGTATCGTCTACACGGGCACTCACGATAATAATACTACTGTCGGTTGGTTTTACGAGCGATCGCCTGAAGCTCGAGCTAGGATTGTAGACTATTTAGGCTGTCTATGTGATGAAGGTATTCACTGGGGTTTGATTCGTTTGGCACTCGGTTCAGTGGCTAAAACCGCAATTTTTCCTTTTCAAGATATTTTGGGCTTAGGAGCAGATGCCAAAATGAATACTCCTTCACAAGTGGGACATAACTGGGAGTGGCGTTGTCGCCAAGAAGCTTTTAATCAAGAACTAAGTGGTCGTCTGCGATATCTTACTTATCTTTACGGGCGCACGCCAAAAATAACCAACCAGTAGCGAGGGAGCAGGGGCAAATAGAGAAAGGATAGAGAAAGGGAAGTTTTTTAGGAAACAGGGTGATAGAGTAAAGACTCAAAGTTATGTCTCTAGATAACGTGAGGCGCGATAAGTTCTGCAACTTGAATGATGTGGAGTGGTTAACGGGACTTAAATAAAAATCAAGCCCAAACAAAGCCCAAACTCGCTTTATAAGCTGTGAATAGGTCAAGATTTTGGTTGAGCCATTTGAGATCGGTTTTTTTTTCTCTCGCTTTCGCCCAATAATCCCCCTAACCTAAATAGTTTCTAAATTCCCTTTTCTGCGATTTGTTTTTGAATAAATCATCAAATTTTTGAGACCATCTATCAAAACACGGTGGCATTGCTGCGGGAGTTGTTTCGTTCATAATGGCGAACGCTGTTAATAATAATGCTAAAGTTAATCAGCAAAAGCATTTTAACTCATTTTAGCCACCAAAATTGTCTAAGTACCGATAGCGTCAACAATGCCATCACCCAGACTAGGGTAAATCCCAGCGTAGTTGAATCATTGGGCGAAATGTATTTAGATGCCGAACTTACTAGGTTCTGTTGACACAATTAACGCAACCAAATTAAAGCCGAAGCAAATTCGGCAAATCCCAAATAACATTCGTCAGTTTTGTCAAAACGGCTGAAAACGCGACGATAGTATTTAAGTTTGTTAAAAAAGCACTCAACTAGATGTCGCTCCTTGTACAGATGTGAATCGTAATCTCTAGGGTTGAGGCGACCAGAACGAGGCGGAATCACGCCTTGAGCACCAGTTTCCTCAATCAAGACCACAAAAGCATCACAATCATAGCCTTTATCGGCAATTACCTGTTGAGCTCGATAACCAGCCACCAATGCCTCTCCTTGACTGATATCGGCGGTTTGCCCTGGAGTCAGAAGCAACCGCAGCGGATTGCCCAACGCATCTACCACAGCATGTAACTTGGTACTAAATCCGCCACAAGAACCTCCTAAAGAGTGTTTTTCTGACCCCCTTTTGCTCCTGCTGCACAGGGATGAGCACGAATCATGGTGCTATCGGGAATTAAACTTTCTAAGTCAGCAGAGTGGGACATTTCTTGCAAGAGACGATGCCAAACTCCCTTCTGACACCAACGCCGATATCGTTTGTAGAGGCTGTTCCAGTTGCCAAAACGTTTGGGTAATTCACGCCATTGAGCACCTGTGCGAGTAATCCAGAGAACCGCATTCAGAAAACGACGACAAGCTTTGGGGTCTTTGATACGGATGTCTTGTTGGTGGCTCAGAACAACGAAAATTTGCTGCCAAGCAGAATCGTCCAACTTAACACGAGATTTCATGAAGAATTTTTTGACTAAAATCAGCAACTTCAGGTACTTTCTCATCTTTGCCTCTTTACGTCAACAGAACCTACCAGACTCAAACAAAATCCGATTGTTGTTAAGCCATAAGTAGGCGTCAATTTAGACAATTCTTCAATCTTGCTTAAGGAAAATAGCGATAAACATCTCGCCGATGAAGCACACGTGAAAAAGTCACCTTTTCCTTTTGAATAAAAACACCAATCCGATAATCACCAACTCTTATACGATAGGCATTTTTATGTCCCTTAATTTTTTTAAGACTTTTGATTTCGGTGAGATTCTGACAGTCGGGAATGGTTTGAAATACTAAATTTTTAATTTCTGAATAAGTAGGTGTTTTTTTAAGTTTTTTGAGGTCTTTGGTAAAGCTGGGAAGATATTCCGTTTTCATTCTTCTTCAAGTGCTTTTAACGCTTCCTCTCGACTCATAGGCGTTTCGTCGATCGTTGTTTTCATAGCCTGATAGAGTGCCTCATCCTCTAATCCTTCTAACAATTGTTGATAGTCATCGAAGTTGAGAATAACTTGACGAATATTACCTTGAGTATCGGTAATCAGTTCTTGAGCAAAGGGATAATTACTATTATTCATATTTATTGTCGGGTAATTTTATCGATATTTAGAATTACAGGATAGCGATTCTAAGTTCTACTATGTCTTACCTCTTTTACCATTGTGGTAATTTCTGACCTAGTAGGCTGTTCTTCGTCTGTACCCAATTCATCTACTTTTTGCCACAGAGAAGATAGTTTATCTTGAGCGCGAGGTTGTATTTGCTTAAAAATCATCATCGCCACCTCATTCTGTTTTCCATCTGGAAGCTTTTTCAGTTCGGCGTAGCGAAGCCATGCCCTAAGGCTTATCGCTTTGTCTAATAGTTCGGTCATGGCATTATCCTGTTTGTTTCTATAATAAATTAAAGTCTTTACTGTTCTGTACCCATAACAGCCCTTGCCCTCTCAACTATGCGATCGATGTTTTCCTGACTAATCCAGGTAGACTTCATCGAACCGCGAAAAAGATCGACCTCTATCTGCATTCGCTTTAACTGAGAATTGAGTAGCTGATGAACCATTTCTCCCGCAGCGATCGCCATTTGCGAATTAATATTGAGGCTTTGCCCGTTTAGTAAAGCTCGTTCCGCGCAGGATAGAGTCTCATTGTCATCGGTTTGTAGCAGCAGCTCGGGATATTGAATGGTAGGTAAAGGCAAAGTAGTGCAGGTAGCTGGTTCTAAAATATAATCATCTAACTCCAGAGAATACCAGTTACCAATAGTCACTTGACCGTAGGTATAATCATTGCCACAATCAATCCACCAGCAAGGTATCTGACTAAATCCGTGAGCCATTAAACCAGAATATTCAATCATCAGTTCTTCAATACTCTTTCTGGCAGCAGCATTATCTACACAGCCAATAATCACCGTCGGCGCACTGCGATCGAGACTAACTACCGATGCCCCTGAAGCGATCGCGCCAATCTTTAGTTTGGGGAACATGGCTTTGTAACGTACAGCCAAAGCCTGGGCTTTGTTGTAGCCTAATTCATCCTGACAAAAGTTCTGTCGGTAAAGGTTTTTCTCTTCAATGCGATCGAAGTCAATTAAGGTAATCGAGATCTGTTTGTCCGCATCGTAAAACCAATTCGCCAGACGACAAAGGTGAGGCACGAGAAAGCTACCAGTTCCACCACAGCCAACTACATAGATACTAACCGAGGGGTAATTAAAATAGATCGGTTTGGCATTAATAATCGATAAATCAGAAAATTCTAATTGCAAATGTTTAGAAGGGGATGACATGGGAACAATAACTATTAATATTTTGATAAATTCGGTCGGAAGCCACATCGAGAAATAGTCCGTGGGCGCAGACTCTGCTGACAATTTCTAACCGATCCTTACTTCTGCCAATTACCGTACTAATTCTGCAACGATTCTCTTCTCGGTCGTCGGTAGCAGAAAAGAACGCCCTCATAGCTCCGTGACTGTGAATTTCAATAGCAGCGGGTTCGAGATGCTGTTCTAAGCATATGCAGGAAGTTGGCGTACATTCTTGTTCGGGACATATTACCTCCCAAGCAGTACCGCGCCAATAAAGATAGAATAATTGTTCTAAATTTGGGTATTGGTTAATGCGATCGATGATGCCTTTAACCTTGTTCTGTGGAACTTGTGGCACTATTAGTTCAAAGCTTGGAGATAATTCAGCTAAACCAGGAGTAGTAACCAGACTATGAGCTATGGTTGCGTTAAATTCGGTTCTTTTTACCGAACGAAAAATACCATTACCAGCCCAAAGATAACCAGAAGGTAGATCTTGAGCTGATTCTGGCTTGACTATGGAATGATTTAATAACACGGCTTGAGAATTTATCAATTATTTAAAGTACAACTAGACTACTGGCGAGAATATTCAGAAAGAAATTTGAGCCTAATGGAAATCTAATTAGGCAAAGTTGATTAATTTGTTTCGTATCGCAAGAAATGGGTGGCTTTACGTTATTAGCGTTGATAAAGTCATTAACAGAGAATACACAGATCGAACTACACAATTTTTAAGTATTAGGTGTCTATGAAGAACGAAGATTATCAGCGAATTGCCAAAGCGATCGCATTTATTCGTAAACATCACCTAAGTCAACCAGATTTAACAACTGTGGCACGACATATTGGACTCAGCGAATACCATTTTCAAAGATTGTTTACTCAATGGGCAGGTATCAGCCCCAAACGTTTTTCACAGTATCTAACTCTTGAATACGCCAAATCAAAGATCGAGCAGACTAAAAATTTATTAGACCTAACGTTAGAAACAGGTTTATCTAGCCCTGGGCGATTGCACGATCTATTTGTAAAGTTAGAAGCAATGTCTCCTGGGGAATATAAAGCAGGTGGAATAGGTTTACAAATTCGTTATGGTATTCATGACAGTCCATTTGGCAAATCTTTAATTGCTATAACTGCCCGTGGTATTTGCAATCTTCACTTCTTAGATCTAACTAACGAGCAGATGGCAGAACAAATCATTCGGCAATCCTGGTCAAATGCAGAAATTATCCATGACCAATACGCTACTCAAACTTTGTCTGAGAGAATTTTTGATTCAACAACTTTTGGGTGTAGAAAACCATTAACGCTTTTAGTTAAGGGTACTAACTTTCAAATTCAAGTTTGGCGTGCGCTATTGCAAATATCCTGTGGAAAAATATCCACTTACCAAACTGTTGCTGAAGCGATCGATCGTCCTACTGCTACTAGAGCAGTTGGCAATGCTATAGGAAAAAACCCTATCGGCTATCTTATTCCCTGTCATCGAGTAATTAGAAGTTCTGGCGAGCTTGGTGGCTATCACTGGGGGCAAGAGCGTAAAGCTACTATTTTAGGTTGGGAAGCTAGCCGTAACGTTGATGAAAAATAAAGATGGAGTAATGAAAATGGATCTGTCAATAAGTTTGTGTCAAAGAAAGTTAAAGTGGAAGCCGTCCTTCAAACTCGATGGCAAATCGATTTAAAGCAGCTTTCCAATCCCGTAAAGGTCTAGTCCATCTCTGAGATAAGTTATTAATCGCAAGATAAATAACTTTGAGCGCAGCTTCATCTGTTGGAAAAATCCGATGATTCTTCAACACTTTTCTAAGAGTCATATTCATCGACTCGATCGCATTAGTGGTGTAAATAATGCGACGGATTTCTGGAGGAAACTGGAAAAACGGAATCACGTGCTGCCAGTGAGCCAGCCAAGACCTACTAATTGGGGCATAAGTGGAGTCCCACTTGTCAGCAAAAGTTATTAGTGCCTGTTCGGCTTCAGCTTCAGTAGCGGCAGTGTACACTCGTTTGAGGTCAGCGGCAACAGCTTTACGGTGTTTGTAGGAGACATAGCGTAGGGAGTTCCTGACCATGTGTACCATACATAACTGTACGCGGGTTTGCGTAAATACCGTTTCAATCGCTTCGGCGAAGCCCGTCAGACCATCGATACAAGCAATAAAGATATCCTTGACTCCACGATTCTTTAACTCAGTTAACACCGACAGCCAGAATTTTGCCGTTTCTGTCTGGGTCATCCACAGCCCCAATAACTCCTTATCGCCTTCGATGTTGATTCCCAGAGCTAGATGGACGGCTTTGTTGATGACTCTTCCCTCCTGTCTGACTTTGACGACCAAAGCATCAAAAAAGATAATTGGATACACTGCCTCTAGGCTGCGATTTTGCCACTGGAGTCGCTCTTCATGAACCGCATTGGTTACTTGAGATACCAGGGCTGGCGATACTTCTACTCCATAAAGGTCTTGTAGTTGGGCTTGGATATCACGAGTGGTCATTCCTCTCGCATACAGGGCGAGAATCTTGTCATCGAAGCCTGTAAAACGAGTTTGTCCTTTTTTGACCATCTGAGGCTCGAATTGGCGATCGCGATCGCGAGGCACGGCAAGTTCCGCTTCGCCAAACTCCCCCTTAATGGTTTTACGGCTGTGTCCGTTGCGTCGATTTTGTCGCTCTTTTTTGCCCCGCTCTGCCTTCTGAGTCTCTAGATGTACGTCTATTTCAGCTTCTAAACAACGCTCTACGAGTTTTTTGGTCAGTTGTTTGAGGATTCCTCCTTCTCCAATAAGGTCTTCTGGTTTTTCATAGTCTTTGAGCAGTTCATCAATTAACTCTGGTCGAAAGGTCATAGTCTCATTCCTCACATTAATTCTATTTATTAGAGTGTGTTTTGACCTTTGACACAATTTATTTGGTACTGTTGCAAAAACTTAAGACAAACTTGTAGTATTTAACAAACGTAAATAACTACTAGACCAGATGAACTCAAAGCAACCATTTAAGTGGAAACATTTTCAAGGAGAAATAATTTTACTTTGTGTGAGGTGGTATCTCCGCTATGGTTTGAGTTATCGTGATTTAGCAGAAATCATGCAAGAGCGAGGACTATCTGTAGACCACACCACGATTTACCGATGGGTGATGATTTATGCACCACAAATAGAAAGAAGAGCCAGAAAGCATCTCATCTCAACTAATGACTCTTGGCGAGTAGATCAAACTTATCTCAAGGTCAAAGGAAAATGGAAATATCTATATAGAGCAGTTGACAGCAATGGTATTACCATAGAGTTTATGTTTAGTGCCAGGAGAGATAAACAAGCTGCTAAAAGATTCTTGAAGAAAGCCCTGAAATCGAGACATAATAAGCAGCCAAGAGTTATTAACGTAGACCAAAATCCTGCTTATCCCGCAGCAGTTGAAGAACTTCAAACGGAAGAAATTATCTCTAGTGAGTGTGAATTGAGACAGAACAAATATCTTAATAATATCATCGAGCAAGACCATAGATTTCCGAAAAAGCAGGCTAAGTATAAATTATACTTTCAACATTTCCACTCAGCATGGCGGACATTAAAAGGGTATGAAATCATGAATGTGATTCGCAAAGGGCAAATAAAAAATATCGCTAAAGGTGACATCTTGGGACAAAGAAATTTTGTCTATTCTCTGTTTGGGATCGCTGTCTAAAAAATTAGTTAATCACAGGTATATTCTCTCTGTTCGGATTTTTTGCAACAGAACCAGCCTATCTCTAATCGCCGGACTGTTTCTTTCTAATTATCCTGAAGCACTGTCGAGTTCCATTGGTATGCACCATCAAGGACTTTCATGGCGGCGCGTCCTGTTGATGTGGACTTCGGTAGTGGGGATTGCCGGAATTGGAGCAGCAGTAGGGAGTCTTTTTTTAGTGGGCATCTCATCGCTGTGGTTTTTCTTCCTTCAAGGCATAGCCGTAGGAGCCATCTTGACCGTGATTGCCGAAACGATGCTCCCGGAAGCGTATTTTAAGGGAAATTCGATTACGGGCTTCTCGACATTATTGGGGTTTTTAGCGGCTATTTTACTCAAAACATCTCTTTAAAGATAAACCATCTAATTAGTATGCTTAATTTATTCATTAACATAGCTCTTCGTTATTCAAAGTCCGATAATATATTGAAGAGATCTTAACTTTAAAGCATAATTCTCGGAGTCCATCCATTATGTAACCCAAACACTTTGGTTTGAATCATTACTTGACGAACCTTACTCCTGGAATTCGGCAGTATGGCGTTTATGACTGCTTTTGGAACACTGAGACGTTGTTTGATAGCGCAGAGCGACTCTGCTCCAGCTTCATCCTCCAATGGCAGCTTTCAATTTGTGTTTATGCCAGATACTTACCTGCGCCGAGAGTTTCACTCTGCTGCAGGACTCGCCGCAGTTCCAGGGGTGTAACTGAGCTGGTTTTGCGTGATTGAGTTCGAGCTTAGAGCAGTTTTCAGTTCACATCTATCGATAACAGAGTCAATACCGAGAGGAGAATACAAGTGATTTGCGACAAGAGAAGCAGTAATAGGTCGAGCAATCGGACGTTTCAGGACGTACTCCAGGTTAGAATGTTTCGGCGAAACGTACTTGCTCGTGGTACAGCGCTGTCAGCCACTGGCTTTTTAGCCGCACTGGCTGGGCATCGGGTCTTAGGTCGAGGTGCGGTTGCGGCAACTGCTGCAGGTTCCGGAACTTCTACCAACCAAGTTTCTGGTACGACGATTGTTCGGCGTCCAGATAGTCCTCTGTTCGGCTTTGCACCCGTTGCTGCGGCTGAGGCAGCCAAACCCGTACTCGCCATTTCCTCTGACTACCAGTATGAGGTACTAATCCCATGGGGAACCCCACTTCAGCCTGGTGCTCCAGAATATACTGGCGATCCCAATATCCGCCCGACAGCAGAGCAGCAGGCCGAACAGATTGGCATCGGTCACGACGGTATGTGGCTCTTCCCAATTGGGAACGGCAATGACCGGGGCATGTTGGCGATTAACCATGAGTTTGGCGGCAACACCCATGTGCTAGGGAAAGAAATACCCGAAAGCCTCGAAGATGTGCGTCTCTCTCAACATGCTCACGGCGTTTCCGTTATCGAGATTCAAAAGATTAACGGTAAGTGGCAGAGGGTTAACAACGCTAATAATCGCCGCATTCATGTCAACACACCTGTGATATTTAGTGGACCCGTTGCGGAGCATCCACTGTTACAGACACCAGCGGGCAACTCCCCGCAAGGTACTGTCAATAACTGTGCCAACGGTCATACTCCCTGGGGGACTTACCTGACCTGCGAGGAGAACTTCGATAACTATTTCGGCGCTACAGGTAGCTGGACAGCTACAGAAGCGCAAGACCGTTATGGCTTCAGTGCTGAGGAACCGGAATATGGCTGGCACAATTTTGACCCGCGCTTTGACCTCTCGAACGCGGATTACCAGAACGAAGAGAATCGCTTTGGCTGGGTGGTTGAGATCGACCCCATGAATGCTTCGCAAGCACCCGTAAAGCGGACTGCACTAGGACGCTTTAAGCACGAAAACGCAGAGGTTGTCGTGGGAAGAGGCGGACGCGCTGTAGTTTATATGGGCGATGACGAACGCTTCGACTACATCTACAAGTTTGTTTCAGCAGATAACTGGCGCTCGATGCAGGCTCGCGGCATCAGCCCTCTAGACGAGGGGACGCTCTATGTTGCCAAGTTTAACGATGATGGCACGGGCGAGTGGCTCGAACTCTCCACGAACAACCCAGCCCTTACAGCTCGATTTTCAGACCAGGCAGAAGTGTTAACCTATGCCCGGCTCGCGGCTGACATAGTAGGGGCTACGCCGATGGATCGTCCGGAGTGGATTGCGGCTGCTCCCAATGGCGAAATTTATGGTACCCTCACAAACAATACCCGCCGTGAAGAGATTGATGCTCCTAACCCGCAGGCACCCAATCCCTATGGGCACATCATCAAGTGGCAGGATAGCAACAACCACGTCGGCACCAGCTTCACCTGGGACATCTTTGTGCTCGCCGCAGATACTCACAGTAGTGAGGAGAGCGCCTTTGGTAGTCCCGATGGTCTCTGGTCTAATTCTGATGGCAGGTTGTTCGTTCAAACCGACGGGGAGCAACCCCAAATCGAGGGGATGAAATTGAATAATCAGATGCTCGTCGCTGACCCAAGTACGGGTGAAATTCGCCGGCTGTTTTCGGGTGTACCGGGCTGTGAGGTGACTGGCATTGCCACAACCCCCGATCGCCGAACGATGTTCGTCAACATTCAGCATCCGGGGGATGGCGACCCGACGTTAACCAATTTCCCACTACCAGTGGATGGTGTCACCATTCCCCGTGACGCGACGATTGTCATTACTCGTAAGGATGGTGGCATCATAGGCTCCTGATGCTCAATCTGGACTCTGGTCACCGCTCGCATCACCAATAGCTTGACAGCTGTTCCCATGATAGTTATCCTGAATTAATTTTATAGTCATTTCAATTAAGTTTTAGACAACGTATTCTTACTGTGACGAGTCTTTGAACAGTGAAAAGTGTTTCATTTTTATTTGAAATGACTATATTTCTAAAACTAATTCAGATCGAGCTGCTAAATGTGAGTCCAACTATCTATCTAAACTAGGCGGAAAGAGAGCCACTACATGAGGAACGGGACGGGGAATATATCCCACTAATGATTCACCTTGATAAGCTAGAGAAGTACTGGCACCAGAGTCCAACATTACTGCATCTCGTAATCCAACTTTTGCTAGTAACTTGCCCAAGGTTGCAGAATCAATTGGTTTGGCACTAACTCCAATAGTCGGTAGTCCATGGCGATCGATACCCCAAAAAGCTCGAAAACGTAGGGCATCAGAACCGTAAAGCTTGCCAAAACTTTCTTTTGGTTGTGGTCTTCCCGCTTTTACCAACCAAGCAGCCGTGACAAAAGCATCGTTAACCGAGTTAAGTTCGGCTTGTATTCCCTGCTGATGATTGTGCTTCTCGATATCAAAAGGTACGAATTTAGCTACCTTATCATTTATCAAAACCAAAGGACGACCTTGAAGTTTTGGGATCTCTCCTGGATTTCCTGGAACGAAACCCTGTCCTCTCTTACTCAAAACTGGTCCGATCATCACATTAGAGTCGAGATACTTCAGCGAAAAAAATCCACCATCAACGGCGGCAACTGCTCCCGTGCCAGCGATCAGCTCTGGAACTTGATAGCGAGTATCGGCATGAATGGTTTCGGGCTTACCACCAGCAATTAAAATTAACGGAACTTCATCGACCACAACCGTTTCTTTACGGATGGTTGCAGTAAAATTGAAGCCACATTTTGGTAGTAATAAACCTCCCGAAGCTCGAGGAACAACCTCTTCCAAACTGGACTGTCCAAAACGACCAATCGCCAATAAATCCTTAGATTCACCAGCGAAAATTTCTGTCTGGTTATCCATTGCCAATGCAGCCACATATCCTGCCTGTCTGACAAAATCTTTGACGCGATCGTTATGTTTACCTGCTGGATAGGTAAAATAGTCTATAGGTTCTTCTAATTTTCGCTCTAAAATCTGTTTGGACTCTTTAATTTCTCGTTGAAGCTCTGTATAAGATAATTTAGTTAAATCTTGAGGATGAGTGAGACTGTGACTGGCAATTGTAACCAATGGAGACTGGGCCATAGTTTTTAGTTGTTCCCAGGTTACGTGCGAGCGACCCGTATCGATCCCCAGATTTTTTGTGTAGACTGAAAAAACGGCTGGATAGCGATATCTTTGCAACAAAGGATAGACATACTGATAATGACCGCCGTAACCATCATCAAAAGTTAATAAAATGGGTTTTTCTGGTAGGGGATTGCCAGTACGCAAATGTGTTACTAATTGATGTAGGCTAATAGGAGTCAAACCACGAGATTTAATTAACTCAAAATCTGCTGCTAATTCTTCAGGAGTAACATCAAAAAAAACTTCTTTGTTCGGAAGAATATCATGGTACATAACTACTGGAACTTTAGCTTGTTGCGCTCGCTCGTGAATTGAAGGAAAAGGGGCGGCGGCTAAACGGAGAGAATCGGGATAAGCAGTATGTTTGAAGACTAGTTCTTCCGCAGTTGATGGGCGATTTTTTACTGGCTCAAAATTTCTGTTAATAGCTTCATATTTGTTACAAAATTGTTCTAAAGTTAGAGGTTTTTTGATATAATTATTAACTTTAGTAGTAGGCGATACCTCTACTTTTTCTTGAGAAAATTTACTAATTCGATTTATTAATAAACTTAAGGGGACGGTTAGCACCAAACCTAACAACGGGATGTATTTGAAACGTTTATTAGTAAGGGAAGATTTAATGATTTTAGGCAGCATAATTTATCGCTAACGACCGTTAGCACATCAAAACCAAACTAAACGTCACAAACAAATGCGATTGTATTGTTCTTTTGATAAGATTTTGTTGTCGAGTGATGAAGAAAAAAATAAGAAATAATTAACCTGAGTTTTGGATAAGCCTAAACCCTCATGCTCTCGTTGGTATATTCACCATTCTTTCGTAAAATGACTGGCAAAATCGTCCTAACCCAAATTGACGTTATCTGAAGTAAAAGGCGATGGCAAGATCTTTGACAACGTGCCCGAACGTTAACCAACCCCGCCAAGCGGGGTCCTCGATCGCGGCTTCGGGTTCGGCACCGCTCCTTAAGCTATGAGAGCGGCATCCGCTCCCGACACTCCCGCCAGTTTGCTGCCGATGCCCGTGGATGTCTCGTCGAACACGGTGGGGTCGCCGAACTCGAGACCCAAAATATCAGCGATGGCCAGGGTGGGCGCTAAGCCCGCATTGTAGTTACCGTCGAGCGGCGAGATCGTGACCTTGTCGGCAAGGAAGTTGAGACCCTCGCTGTTGGGGTCGTCCGAAAGAACCGGATCCTCGACGGTAAAGCGGAAGGTGTCCGTGTTGCCTGGGATCGGAATTAGCTCGACATCGATGTCCCGTGCCGTGGCCTCGTCGAGCTTGGTGAAGGCGACGTCGTCAAGGCTACCGGCGAGCGGCACGTTAATGTTGAGGCCGAGATCGTCCGTCAGGAAGGCCCCGTCGGCCGGTGCTGTCTCAAGCAGGGAGTCGATCGCCTCGGTTGCGATCGCGGCCGCGTTCGAGAACGCGTCCTCTGGGTTCTCGAAAGGCGATGACGGGAGTTCCGCCGACACTGCGATGGCGGGGATGTCGTTGTCGAAGATGGATGTCACTACCGGCGCGAGCGTCGCCGACGAGTTAGCCGTGATGCCAGTGCTGGGACCGGCACCGACACCCGAAACGACGAGGTCCGGCTCGTCCTCGCCGAGTACCTCCGGGATCAGCACCTCCAGCCCACTCGAAAGCGTCGTATTCGGCGTTGCGTTGACGGCGAAGTCTCCCGGCGCGAACTCCTGGGCGGCCCAGGGACCGAAGATTGTGAGCGCAGTACCCTTTTTCTATTTGTATTAGAGTTATATGAATCGATCCAGGCTAGAGCTTTGGTATACATTTCACGCTCGCAATCGGTGATTTCTATCCTGCGATCGCCTAACATGATATTTCTGAATTTTTGTTCTAGCAGCATTTCTTTTGTTTGTTCGAGTTTGGGATTAAAACTTAAAATTCGCTGCCAGTGACGATCGGCATCAATTATTAATTCATAAGATCTATATTGCGCCAACAAAAGTAAAGAATCTCCAGTTATTTCTTGCAGAAAACCAATAGTTACTTCTTTATTCTCAGTGGTTTCGGAATTGGTAACTAAAACTTTATTATCAGCTTTTAATTCAAGCTTTAAAGATAAAGACATACTGTTTGATAAAAATAAGGTTTTAGTTCATTTTGTCTCAGCTTAAGTCTGGCGAGTGCGATCGCAATCTTTCGATTGGTTCTATACTTAAAGATCTATTACCCAAACCTTCATGGGTTAAAATTTCTCAGGTAAGAACTTTAAGTACTAAAAGATTGGGTAGCGCGATCGCACTTTTAGAAGAAGATTTTGATAACATCGTGTAAGAATTCGCTCGCCTGTGCGGTAGATAGTAGAGAAAATCAAATCCATAATTTTGTCGGTGCAATTGGTTCGATATCTTTGTTCTTGCCGCCTACTTGAAATGTTTGTAGTAGCCATAAAATAGCACCATGTCGCAAGAAGATTTCTGCCAACTTGTCGTTAGCCAAACGGGGTAAGAGCGATCGCCAACTGGTGGAAGCATTGATAATTGTAGTAATGGGACGGTCTTCCAAACGAGTGCCAATAAGAGATTGAGTGGGATCGAGCCAATCTGAGCGAATTTCCCAGGGAATTAATTTATCTCTTAAGGTTTCGTTAAAAGCAAATAGTCGCTTCAAGCGTTGAGTTTGAGGATGTTGGGGATGAGCTTTCAGCCATTGTTGGATTTGGAAATTGTTGTCAATTTCGGCTAAAGTCATGTTAATTGCTTGATAGAGAGCCTGACAAGAATCTTGAACGCAAGAGTTAGCTATACCGACAAAGGTTGCCCCAGTACCATCGCCAGTACGGTAGCGCGCCATCATTTTATCTAGCTGATAGACCAAGGCGTTGAGGGGAAAGCGGCGCAGACCGTCAAAATTGTATTCTTCTAAAATGTCCAGTTTGACGATAATGTCGGTTACGGGACGAGTTCCCAACCAGCCAAATTGGCGATCGCCCATATAGTTAGTCCAGTCTAAATTACCGGCAATTATTCCCGTAGTGTTTTGAGTGTAGACTTGGCTGTAGCTAATTTTAAACATAAGTTCGCCACTTAGAGGATCGCGCATGACTCGAACCAAGCCAAAAGCAAAATGTCCGAAAAAAATACTCAAAGGGGCAAATTCCTGCTTTTTGCCGCCAATTCCACCATAAGTATGCAATACTAACAGGCGATCGCCTTCTTGAAATGAGGAGATTATTTTGGCTTCCTCCAGATTTTGAGGATTGAGTAAAACTGAGTCAATCTGACCCTGTTTTTGCTTTGCCCCCCGCCAATAGCGATCGCGAATGTAGTCGATAGTGCGGCGACGACCTGAAATAATTCGGCGCGTCTGGAGTTGAAATAAAGCGCGAGGCGCGATCGCTCGTACGGTAAAAATTCCTGCTGCATTGTTGGCACCGTAGATGTACCAGCCACTAGCATTTACAGGAGAGCATTCGATCCGATCGGCTCTAGCAGGAAAAACCCCTCGGCGATCGGCAATTACTTGGGGCAGATATATGATTTCTTCTCTGCCGTCAAACTGCTGGGAAACGCGATTATAGTGCCGTACTCGAAAAAGATTCGACTCTACTGGCTCTAAAAAAGTTACCAGCCCGAAGAACTTACCAGTTATGACAATTGGTTCTCGACTGATATACAAACAAGTAATCGATTCTTCTTTGAACACTTCAACAGCTAGACCCAACGAAACCATCACGTCATCGTTTGGTCTAGCACCTGCTAAAGATTCTAAAGGCTGTACCTGTCGCCAGTGATTTAAGCGGATCGGATGAACTGCACCTTTACTCATATTGTCGTATGCTTGTTCGGAAAAATCGATACCGATCTTGACCTGATTGACATAAGCCTGAAGATCCGGGCGATCGCTCCAACGTAAAGATACGGTTTGTCCGATTAAATTTCGATGGTGATGGGGTGCGTGGTGTACTTCAAAATAAACGCCTCGAACTTGGGAGCGTTCTTCTACTTGAGGTAAGATTAAACGTCCCAGCCAATTGCTTACAGGTAGATAATTTGTAGTTAGAGACTGCTCGATGGGATAATAACTCGGTCGATTAAAAGCAGCTTGAAGATAACGCTCGTAATTGCTGAGTGTTTGAGGTTTAGTCGAAATGTAATTTGGAGTCGCCGCCGGAAAAGGTTCTTTACCATCGCTGCGAGTTAGTATTCTGGTGACAATATCTAAAGTTTGGTCAAGATGGCTGCGTCCGTCGGGTAGTATTGCTGTTTCGTCTAAAGGACCTCCTACAGAATCGTGTTTTACGTCTCCCAAAGAAATAAAGCTAATTTCACCACGAATTTTAGCTAGATTCCAATTCGACCAAGAAAATAACGACCAACGTTGGGGAAATAAGTAGGGAGTCAAGCGAGTTACCCGATCTTTTTTGCCAGCTAGATAATATAAATGCTCTAATTTTACGATTTCAGTATTGCCGCTAATCACCCCTGCCAGGCAAATTACTTCTAAAGGAGCGGCTAACACTTTTTTTAAATAGGGTACTGCCCCTAGAGAAATTTGTCCCCCGCCACTGTAGCCAATTAAAGTTACTAATACCCCGCTTCCTGGTTGATAGCCGCGAGATAATAAACTGTCGATAATTACTTCTGCCGCACCCCGATTGTAGATGGGACCATAACGACGGTCTACCGATACCGCTACCTGGTACATATTGCGGAGCAAAATCAGAACCTCTAACATGGCCGTAGCCTCGATTTTTCGCCAGATAGCTGCTAGAGGTCGTCCGAGAGTAAGAGGAAGATTATTAACCGAATAAGGGATGATATCGCGGATTAACAGGCGATCGCTCGGTAAGGATTCTTGTAAGCGTTCTAGAAATTTTTCAACTCTAAAGGAGTAATCAAAAGAACTTTTGCCAATTCCATCTAAATAGACGATGTAGTGATTAATTTTAGAAGCTACTGGCTTAACTTGGATGGTGCTGGCATTGTCAGTAGATAAGTTGGGTAGTGGTAGATCGCGATCTTCGCCGTACCATCCCGCCCACCAACCCAAAGCTTCAAAAGGAGCCAGTAGTCCCGCTATGGTCATTAAAATTAAAATAATTCTGCCCAGATCGAACAGCAGTCCGAACAACTCACCTTGAAGCATTAAATACCATTGCCTCCACCAAAAATTAGCAGGAGACAAAAAAGCAATTATAGTTAAAGCTAAGACAACAAGTACCGAACGTCTGAGTAATTGACCGTTCAAGACTCTTCTTCTCCTAAAAGATTGGGAATATCCGAACTAGCAGGAGGAATTGGTAAGCCGCTATATAGCATTTGCTCCAACTGACTGGAGTCTTTAACCAACTTTACTCCGGCAATCCAATTAACTAGTTTATTGGTAACAGAAGCAATCCCCTTACCAAAAATGCGCTGGGAAAGTTGTAAAACTAACCAGCCAGCCAGACAGCATTCAAATGCCTCCCATATTCCTAGAGGTGAGATCGTACCCAATCCTCTAGCGATCGCCAGAAAAGTCCAAATTGAAAGAACGATTAAAATCGGCATCCCAAAATAGGGAATCACCATTAAAAAGCCAAATAATAAAGGAGCATAGCTAAATCCTAAAGTTTTAATCACCTCAAGCAAGGGAAGAGAAACTTGAAATAGCCAGTCGGCAACCAACCAAGTGCTTAATACCCAAAAATTATAGTTAAAGACAAATAATACTGCGGCGATTGCAATAGACAGCAAAAACCTCAGTGGACGCACCTGATTGACAAACAACATCACGCTTTGTCCCAGAGATTGAGATATACCTGCCAGCAAAACTACCAAAATGCTGGCAACTAAACCTAAAGGTAACTGGTTAATCTCATTTAAAGTATCGGTATTTAGCGTCAAGACACCAGAGACTAAACTCCAAAAGCAATCGAGTGCCGTCTCGCTGGCAATAGTTATCAGAAACATTTTTTAATTCTTTTTGCTCATTTTTTAAATTTGAGCCGCAAAACAAGGGAAAAGACCAAAAAAATTAATTTCTTTCGCTGGTAAAGTTTTTTATGATATAACCCAAAGCTTTCTAGACAATAAATATAATAAATACATTTAATTTATCACATGAGCGTTCGTGCCCTGTTTCGTGCTGCTAAAGTAGCAGATGCTTCTTCTCCCTATGACACCATTCATCTCAAAGTTTTCTATCCCGCTCGCATGTCGGGTGACGAGCGCGAACGGAATTTAGGAATCGTTCCTGCCGATCCCAACCAGTCTCCTTTTAAAATTGTTATCTTCTTTAGCGGTATTAACTGCGGTGCGGAACTATATCAATGGCTGGCAGTAAATTTAGCTAAACGGGGACTGGTTGTAGTTACCTTTAATTGGATTGCTCAAAATATACCCGGAATGGTTGCCGTGACACCTGGTGTCGATCTCAAGGCGTTGTCTCCTGATATCTACGGCACTATTCCTACGTCTTCAGCTTTACCCACGCTATTACAAGTGTTAGAAGATTTGCAATCTGAGGGAGTTTTGGCTGGCTTACTGGACTTAGACAGTATGGTTCTGGGTGGGCATTCGGCTGGGGGTAGGGTAGCAATTGAAAATGCCAAGCCTCAGTTTTTTCCCCAAGTGGTAGCTGCTTTTGCTTATGCGGCACATACAGCAGCAACGGTACAGTTGGGATACGAACCAGGTAGAATTTTGCCTCTAGCCGATAGTCTACGGTTATTGTCGATCGCAGGAACTAATGATGGCGTAATTGCCGAGAGTAGCCATCGCTACGGAGTAACTTGGGAACGAGCGACAACTCCAGTAGAGCGAACTTTCCAAGAAGCGATCGCTGGAGGTAGAGATGATAGTTATTTACTCTTGTTAGAAGAAGCCAACCATTTTACGATCGCCTATCCTTTCGATGCTACTACGGGTAGACCTTTTCTCGACTCTCCCATAACACGCTCGCCAGAGCTGCTGAGAAATTTCATCGCCAAAACTATTGGGTTATTTATCGACGCTCACGTTCGTTCCCAACCCCAAGCGTTGTCAGCACTCAACCAACTGTTAGAATCGAGTCATCCTGCGATCGCTCATATAGAACGAAAATAGTTAAAGCTTTCAAAACCTTAATTATTGGCAATAGCTCGGGCGATCGATCGCTTTCAGTCAGACTCAAGTCAATCTCAGTATCTTTCTACCGCAACTTTCAGCATAAAATGAACTAAAACATACTCAAAAAATTAAACCCGCTAGATGTTCGGCAAGCAACACGATACCTAGAAAAATAACGAGGTAACGGGTCAAGCCAAGCTTTTGCTCTAGCTTTTCGAGAAATTCTCTATTGGTTATAAACAAATTTTTTAAATATATATGATGCTCTTGATTTTGTCTTTCTACTTGCTTTTCAATTGCTCGATGCAGAGGATTAGAGGCATTGGTCAGTTCTAACATCTCATTTAAACCTATTTGAACTTGTTCGTTGACGCGGTCTTGAAAGATTTCTAATCCTTGGCGAAATTCGGTTTTGATGCTTTCGATCTGGAATTCTAATTCATCAAAAAGCTCTTGGCGGTTGAGCGAATTAATTTGAGCGTACTTTTCCTCTAGCTGAGATAAATTGTCAAGATGTTGAATTTCTAATTGAGATAAAAACTTTGAGGTCGATCGTTGCTCTTTAATTAAATCAGAAAACGATTTTTCAAATAGCCCTGGTCCGAGTTGAAAATAACCCCGTTGAATCTGATGAATGGTATTTAGTAGTTCTTTGGTAGAAGTATTTTTAGATACATAACCTTTAGCTCCAGCTTCTATGGCAGCATTAATATATGCTAAATCGTCATGGGAGCTAAAAATGATAACTTTAATTTTGGGAAAACGTTGACTGACCTTACTCGTTAGGGTAATTCCGTCCATCTCAGGCATCTCTATGTCAACCAGAATAATGTCTACCTGCTCGTTTTCGAGATATTTTAAAGCCTCGATGCCATTATTAACTTGACCGGCAATTTCAAATTTGTCTTCCTTTTCCAAGAGAGTTTGAAGAGCTTGTCTAACGAAGTTTAGGTCGTCTATGATTAAGATGCGAGACATTAATTTTTATATTAATTAATTAAACGAACTAAAATAGGCTGATGAAGCTTGATATACTACCTCACAAATATAGCAAATTACTTAATAAATTAATAGTAAAAAATTTAATTTTTTGAACTGTATATTTCTCTACAATAATTTCACCATAATCGCTCGCTAAAGGGATAATTTGCCACAGCTTTAAAACTTAGGAGCAATAAGCTAGTTGTTAGCTTTTCTCCAATTTTCTTCGGGTTTGACACCCAGTTTTTTAATATCGGTTAATTTTACAATAAGATAATTGCAGAGCCAATACTTTACTTAATATTTTTAATATTTTTTGGCTAGAGTTATTAATTATTAAATAAGCTTAATCCCACGGCTATTTCATTCTAAAAATGCTCAAAATGCGCGTACTTACATTTTGAGGGTTGGCAACGATTCGTGAGTGTGACTAGTTTAATTAAAAAGTAGTCCGGGAATTTATTTTAGAACAATTATCTGGCTCGGCATCTTTAAGATCGTCCTGTCAATGCGAAACTTCTACCAAGCAAGAACGGCTATAATAAGGCTCATGGTCGTCTGGAAAAATGAAGGGAGAGTATTGCCGCCGTGCCAGAAGGAGAGGCAGGTTAGAGTAATACGATCTGGGGTTGCGACTCTCATCCATGTGAAGTCAGAACGAAAGTTTTGCCACGCAGATGAAGTACATATAAATTAAAGCAGGGAGCATGACTAAATCGCCGCGAAGAATTCTAATTGTTGACGATATTGGTGAAAGTTCCGAAGAATATAAGCACCAACTCAACCAAGATGCCAACTTTGCTTGCCAGATTTCGATCGAACCCTACAATATTCAAACTTTTGCCTTTTGTTACTCTCAGCAGCTCGATGGAATTATCCTAGACCTTCATTCTTCTCATGGTGATTCCCTCAACTTTCTGAGTCAACTAAAGAAACACCTAGGAGAGAATTGTCCTCCGATAGTGGTCGTTGGTAGCGATGATGCTGAAGTCGCAGTACGGGCATTTAAAAACGGGGCGACGGATTATTTGATCGGAGACAGAATAAGCCCCGACGATCTGCGTTTGGCAATCAGACGTGCCATTGAGAGTGCTCAGTTAAAAGGAAAACTCCAGCGCGATTGGGCACAGTTTCAAATCTCTGTCGAGAATATGATGGACTGTTTTGGTATTTTTTCCTCCCTGCGGGATGAGTCAGGGCAGATTGAGGACTTTCGGATCGATTATCTTAATGAAGCAGCCTGTGAAAATAATTGCATGAAGAAAGAAATGCAGCTTGGTCGAGGGTTATGTGAGTTGCTACCCAACCATCGCGAGTCGGGGCTATTTGACAAATACTGTCGGCTGGTGAAAACCGGAAAACCCTTAATTGAAGAATCTTTGGTTTATGAAGATACCTATGGCGAACAACGATTGGTGCGGGCGTTTGATATTCGGGCAACTAAGTTTGAGGATGGTTTTGTTGCCTCTTGGCGGGATGTCACCTCTCGCAAGCGTTTGGAGTTGGAGTTAAACCAAACGGTAAACCAACTGCGTCAGGAGCAAAACCGACTGCAACGGCTAATTAATACTGCCCCCATTGGCATTGGGATTGGCTCGGTAAATGGTGAGGTCAAGATGATTAACGATGCCATGCTCCGTTTGCACGGGCTAACGCGGGAGGAATTTGAGCAAGCAGGTATGAATTGGCGGCAGTTTATTCCCCCCGAAGAAGTTGACCGAACGGAGAGGGAAATGGCACAGTTTCGGGAACAGGGCTTTGTCCCTTCGCGGGAAAAGTTGCTGTTGCGCCGAGATGGAACCAGAGTTCCTGTTTGGATTAGTGGGATACGTTGGCTCGAGGGGACTGACGAGCATGTATCCTATGCGGTGGACTTAACCCAGCTAAAGCAAACTGAAGCAGCCTTACGCCAGAGTGAAGACCGCCTTCGCATGGCAATTGAGTCCGCCCAATTGGGAACGTGGGACTGGAATCTCGTCACCGAGCGACTGATTTGGGATAAGGGATGCAAAGCTATGTTTGGCTTACCCGCCGATGTGGAAGTGACAATTGAAACCTTTTATGCAGGACTGCACCCAGAAGATCGCGATCGTCTCGAGAAATTAGTACGAGCATCCCTTAATCCAGAAGGTAACGGCAACTACGATACCGAATATCGCACTATCGGCATCCAAGACGGTATTGAACGTTGGATTGCAGCCAAAGGACAAGTTTATTTTGATGGTAAGGGAACGCCTTTACGCTTTGTGGGAACAGTGCTGAATATCACTGAGCAAAAACAAGCCCAAGCTTTACGCGAACGGCTATTAAAACGGGAACAAGCTGCCCGAGAAGAAGCCGAACATGCTAACCACCTTAAAGATGAATTTCTTGCAATTCTTTCCCACGAGTTGCGAACTCCCCTCAATCCGATTTTAGGATGGGCAAATCTGTTACAAAGTGGTAAATTTAGCGAAACGCAAACCAATACAGCTCTGGCGACCATCGAACGCAATGCCCGGTTGCAGTCGCAACTCATTGATGACTTGCTTGATGTTGCCCGTATTCTGCGGGGAAAACTGGTAATCAAGGAGAAAGCGACGGATCTCGCCCAGGTAATCGAAAATGCTCTGGATACGCTTAGAACAGCCGCCGAAGTAAAATCCATCTCCCTAGAGGCAGATTTACCCTCAATTGGGCAAATATCTGGTGATGCTGCCCGACTCCAGCAAATTGTCTGGAACTTGCTAACCAATGCCATTAAATTTACTCCCAGGGGTGGACGGGTAAAAGTTTGCCTCAAACGAGTAGAGAATCAAGCTCAAGTGACTGTCAGCGATACCGGGAAGGGGATTAGTGCCGAATTTCTTCCCCAAATCTTTGAATCGTTCCGTCAGCAGGATGTTTCCATTAACCGTCAGTTTGGGGGACTAGGTTTGGGACTCGCCATTGTCCGCTATTTGGTAAAGGCGCATCAGGGAACTATTACCGCCCACAGCCCCGGAGAAGGGCAAGGAGCGACCTTTACCGTTTCCTTCCCCTTACTCAATCTCCAACTAGAGAACCGCCAAGGAGAGGAGCCTAAGGGGTCAGATATCGATCTGACGGGGGTTCGTGTCCTCGCAGTGGATGATGAACCTGATGCGCGGGAGGTGTTAGCAGCGTCTTTGACTCACTACGGTGCGGAGGTGACAGTGGCAACCTCGGCAATGGAAGCCTTGGAAATTTTCGAGGCGTTTCAACCCGATGTACTCGTTAGTGATATCGGGATGCCGGAGGTGGATGGCTATAGCCTCATAGAAAAGATTCGTGCCCTCCCTCCCGAAAAAGGTGGAGAAGTGAACGCGATCGCGCTGACGGCTTATGCTAGAGAAGAAAACCGTCAACAGGCTTTAACGAGTGGTTATCAAGCCCACATTGCCAAACCCCTCGAACCCGCAGCCTTCGTGCAACTCGTGGCGGAATTGTCTTGAGGGTAGAACCTCGCTCTCCCACACCGATAAACGTGAAAATAAAACAGCCCTGGCTTAATCCAAGCTTTATTTTATTAGTATTTTTTATATTTTTTATTAGTATTTTTTATATTTTTTATTAGTATTTTTTATATTTTTGCTCGCCATAAATAAATTTGACCTTGCCAATCTCCGGAAACAAACATCTTGCCATCGGAACTAATAGTTAAAGCTCCAATATAATCTCTGTGTTCTGCTAAAGTATTTAGAAGAGTACCCGTTTTTAAGTTCCATACTCTAACTGTTTTATCCCAACTACCGCTCACTAAAGTTCGAGAATCGGCGGACAGTTCCACCTGCCAAACCCCATCGGTATGACCTTCTAAAGTATCGATCGCTCGATGGGTATCTAGATTCCACAACTTAATCGTGCCGTCGCCGCTACCGCTAACTAAATTTTTGCCATCGGCACTAATATCTAGAGCCAAAACAGCTAGAGAATGACCGGGCAAAGTAGCCTGCAAATCACCTCCAGCTACATCCCACAGACGAATGATTCCGTCTTGTCCCCCACTAGCCAAAGTTTTGCCGTCGGGAGAAAGGGCGATCGCATTAACTACCCAACCATGACCTTCAAAAATTTTATCTGTTTTACCAGTACTAATCTGCCACTGGCGAATAGTCCCATCCCAACTACTGCTAAATAAAGTATTATCGTCAGTACCAAAAACTAGATCGGTAATTGCTCCCCTATGTCCTTTAAGGATATGAAGCAACTGACCTCCAGCTAAATCCCAGATAAAAATCGTGCCATCTTCGCCACCAGTCGCCAACATCTTACCATTCTCAGCCAGGGCGATGGCATTAACAGAGGATTGATGGGCTTGCCAACTCGATAAGTGCTTGCCCGTTGCCGAGTGCCAAATGTCAATCTTGCCCGCGCTACTACCGCTGATAACTGTTTGACTCAAATCGTTATAAACTAGAGCGTCGATCCCACTAGCTAGACTGATTTTAGCTAGAGTGTAGTTACCCGAATCAACCCGTTGCTCTGCGTTCGGAGACGATGTAGTGGTAGTATGATGATTTTCGCCACCCCGCCACTGCAAATAGGTATCGATCGCAATTCCCGAAGCAATGGCGCGATTGCTGCTTTCATCTAATCTCACTAAACCATTAATTCCAATTAATTTACCCGCGGCATTTAAAATTGCTCCGCCACTCATTCCCGCCCGTACTAGATTAGTGTAGGTTAGAGTGTAACCAAATGTTAGTGAGGAGTCGGTCTGGCGAATTTCTCCGCTAGTAAGCTTAAAAATTGGCTGTCTGAGACTGCCTCCCGAGCGCGGCCAACCTGCAACATAAATAGTTTCTCCAACAGATGGCAGTGAGTTGTCTATGGCTGCAACGGTATAGTTGTTGTTGCTAGTAAACGAGAGTAAAGCCAAATCTAGATTGGGAATGATGGTGCGATCGCCAATCTGATGGCTGACACCATCGGCGGTAATCGCCTGATAATTATCGCTTTGGCTGACGACGTGAGCGTTGGTTAAGATAGTAAATTTGTTACTATCGCGACTTATAATAACTCCGCTACCGCGATTGGATTGACCGACGATTTGTACTGTAATTGGTCTGGCGATCGCTTGAGGTGTAGCAGCGACCAGTGGCGATCGCCCAGACAACGGGATCGGGCTAATAGTTACGATGATGCCTAAAGTCGAAAAAGAATAAAAATTATACACTTTAATATGTACTGATTTGACTGATAACTACAAATATTAATAATGCTCCCAAAAGTAACTTTAGCTTTAGTTTGGATTGGTTTTATCGTTTATGCTTTTACTTTTGCTCCTCCCCAACAACCAGACACTTTCGCTCTGATTACCGCTTTGGCTACGGGTAACTGGGAAGGAATCAATCCTTTAGTTATCGCCCTATTCAATATTATGGGCATTTTGCCGGCGGTTTACGCCTGTATTTTGCTAATAGACGGGCGGGGACAAAAAATTATGGCGGCACCTTTTGTTCTGTTGTCTTTTGGAGTGGGAATTTTTGCGCTGCTGCCCTATTTCGTGTTGCGTCAACCCAATCCCGTCTGGAAAGGCGAGAAAAACTGGTTACTAAAAATTGTCGATTCTCGCATTTTGGCAATTATTTTAGCTTTAAGCGCGATCGCCATTCTAGTTTTGGGCTTTACTCAGGGTAATTGGACGGATTTTGTCAGGCAATGGCAAACCAGTAGATTCATTCACGTTATGAGTTTAGATTACTGCTTGCTGTGTCTGTTTTTTCCCGTAGTAATTAAAGACGACTTAGAGCGGCGCGGCATCTACAACCGGGGAATTTTTTGGACGATTACTTCGCTCCCTTTACTGGGAACTTTGGTCTATTTGTGCCTTCGTCCCCCCTTACCTTCCGGTAACGAAACATCAGTTACCCATAATCAGAAACCGAAAGCGATCGAGCAATCCTGACTCGGTGTTGTTGGCTACAGTCATCTAGATATTGTGTCTGCTAACAATAATATTATGGGCGTTTGCCTGTTTGAGTATATAAAAATACCGACCGAAGTACATGAAACCCAAAATCATTGTCTGTGGCTTGGGACGCACTGGATACAAAATTTATAGTTTGTTGAGGCAGCAAGGAGCGGAAGTAGTAGGTATCAGCGATCGCTCGATAACTACCCGTCCCAATGAAACTATCGTGGTTGGCGATCCACGAGCGGCTACTACTTTAATACAGGCAGGGATCAAACAGGCGCAAACTTTAGTTCTGGCTAATAATGACGATGCCCTCAATTTGGCAATACTCACCCAAGCTAGAACGATCGCGCCTCGAATTCGCATCATCAATCGCTTATTCAATCAAACTTTGGGCGAACGCCTCGATATCACTCTATCAAATCACTTCAGTATGAGCGTTGCCGCTTTAGCGGCACCGATTTTTACCTTTGCCGCTTTTGGCGATCGCGCGATCGGACAGCTCAAGCTATTCAATCGCACTTGGCCGATTCGAGAAGAAATTATTGACAGCAATCATCCCTGGTTGGGTAGACAAATAGCCGAACTGTGGGACAATCCCCATCGGATGCTAATTTATTATCTACCTGCTAAAAGTGAAATCGATTTAGTTTCGGCAATAAATCAAAAAAAAGTTCTCGAAGTAGGCGATCGCCTGATTGTGGGAACTAGACCTACAGTAAGAGTCAGGAGAAACTCTTGGCGGCAAAGAATAGTTAAAGCAGTTTCCAATTTGCCTCAATATCAACGTCATGCTCGACCCGTCGCTTTAGTCAGTCTATCTTTATTAGGAGTTGTAGTTTTAGCCACGGCTGTTTACATGAGCGTCAACTTTAACATTTCTCTAGCTGACGCACTCTACTTCTCTGTAGGAATGATTACGGGGGCTGGAGGTAAAGAGGAAGTTGCCGAATACGCTTCCGATACGATTAAAATTTTTACCGCCATGATGATGGTAGTCGGTGCGGGAGTCATCGGCATTTGCTACGCACTGATCAACGATTTTATTTTGGGAAGTCGTCTCAAACAAGCCTGGGATGCGGCGAGAGTTCCCACTCGCAACCACTATATCGTCTGTGGTTTGGGTGGGATTGGAATCCAAATCGCCCGTCAACTTCACCAGCAGGGACATGAGTTAGTGGCGATCGAGCGAGATCCCAACAATCGCTACATGCACAGTGCTCGTTCTCTGGGGATTCCCGTAATTATCGAAGATGCCAGTCTAGCAGCTACCCTTAAAGCCGCTAATATCCAACGAGCCAAGACTTTAATCGCGGTTACTAGCAGCGATACTGCCAATCTAGAAATTTCCCTAACTGCTAAAGCGATCGCCCCTTATCTGAGAACCATCGTTCGCAGCTACGATCCTCAGTTCGCTCAATCGATGCAGGAAGTGTTTGAATTTGACTGTGTTCTATCGCCGATAGATTTGGCAACCCATTCTTTTGCGGCGGCGGCTTTGGGAGGCAGAATCTTAGGCAATGGTATGACTCAAGATTTACTCTGGGTAGCTCTGGCAACCATGATTACCCCCAGACATCCTTTCTGCCGTCAAGCTGTGGGTACAGTTGCCACCAAAGCTGATTTCGTGCCCTTATATTTAGAAAGAAAGGGAAGAACCATTCATGGCTGGCAACTACTCGAAACTTTTTTAGTTCCTCAGGATGTTTTGTACTTGACTATGCCTGCTAGCGGTTTAGACCAACTATGGCGGATTCCACCCTCGGAAGAGTTGTCCTTAGATCGTGCCTTACTCTAACCTCACACAATGGAGAGTCTATCTTGGTGCACGTTCGGTAGGTGAGCAAAGCGAGTTTCCGACTTGCTCCGCAACCACCAGGGTCGTACCGCTAAACTAGACATAGGGCAGATTTACTGAAAAAAGGGATTATTTTCAGCTTACTATTTGTCCTCTTTCTTATCCCGAACTCAGGTTACTTTAATAAAGCTTGACCGCTTTGAAATAATTCCCGTGCGTAATCCGTCCAAGTACCCTGTCCCCAATAGCGAAAACAACTGGTTTCTAATAACAGGACATAAAGTAATGCTTCTTGATACTCGCGACTTTTGGTAATTTCAGGCTCTTCAGCTACTAGAGAATCGTATTTGGCGTGAAACATGGCACTGAGTTGATTCATCGGTTCGAGAACATTTTCGTAACCTTTAACCCAGCTTAAATCGTTCGTCCAAGAGGCACCATCCATGTGAAATTGATGGTCGGTAGCGGTCAGTTCTTCTATAGCTTTGCCGACTGCTTCTGGTGTAGCTGCATCAGAAGAGACTTTTTGCCAGATTTTGTGTTGCCCTACTGCCTGACAAACAGGATAATCTTCGGGGTTGACCCCTGCAGCTTCAATTAATTCGATGTATTCCGTACCGTTAAGTCCGACCACATCGCTATTATCTTTGATGTCATACCAAACAGGTTGAAAATCACGGGCATATTCGTTCATCATTACTCCGCCATTTTCTCCATCGGCTATTTGAGTGACGCAACTGGGTACGGTAACATTGCCAATTTGCTGTCTATCTCTGCCTTTGGCTTCGTGATATGGTTGCATCTGAGCGACTAACTTAGTATCGGAACCCTGAGTTTTGATTAGAGCAGTAATGCTAATGGTTTCGCCATGAGAATTGCGGGCGACGAGGCGATTGGGAAGATACTTGTCATCGTGATGCAGTGCCGAACCGTCTGGTCTTTCGACAGAGTGTTCTTGCACTAGCAGCCAGCGATAGCCACATTCTTTTAAGGCTTTGATATATTCGTATAAAGTATCGGGATTGTTGGGTAGGTGCATTTCTGGGGGCGAGAATCCCTTGACCCGTTGTAGGGCATCGTAACCAAAAATTGCTGCAAAATATTGTTGCCAAGCTTGAATGTGAAGTTTGATGTCGGGAATGGGAGTAGAAGGAATTACCGCATGACTCCACATCGTCCCCAACCATTCGACATAAGGCTGATATTGAGGATCGCAGGTAATCTTTTTCAAATTATCGAGAATATGGTTGCGTCCCATTTGCTCGATTCCCCAGAGTAAGTTACCAGAGTAATCCAACATGATGCGAGGATTGCAGCCATTACTTACTAGTTCTGGAATCCAATCTCCCATACGGCTGTAGCACCAGGCAAAAACACTGGCGTTGTGATTATCTCCTTCACCCTGATGCTCGAACATATATTGGAGGTTGGAAATTAATTCGCCGTTTGCTCCTGCGGGAATAGTAGGCTGGTGCATATGTAGGGCGCAAGCAAAGCTAGCTTTAATTTTGTCTGGGTTAATCTTGCTGTTGGATAGAAAAACTGGTCGATCGCTGTTTACTAGGGAAGCAATTTCTCTTTCCCAACCGCAAATATTGGGTAAGCCGTGACGAGATGTTTCTAGAGAATCGGAAGTTGTTAGGGCGATCGCCATATGACTGTCCTTTAATTAATTACTGTTTGATGGCTATCATTTTATATCTAATAATTCAGTTGCGTTCAAACCGGTGTAATATCTAATGCACCTGACGGGCGATTTATGAATTGCCTCTAGTGGTCGAGCGCCACTTACCAATTTTTTTTCTAATATTAGGTGTAGTTAATATTCCCTGGCTAGGACTAAATAAAAACGCCAACGAGAAAAATCCAAAAACAACTAAAACTATGGCAGCACCAGAGGGTAAATCGCCATAGTAACTGATATACATCCCGCTAATACTAGCAACCGCACCAATTATCGCTCCTAGAATCATCATTTGCTGTAGTTCTCTAACCAGTAGATAGGCGGTAATTGCCGGTCCTACTAACAAGGACATGACCAGTAAAACTCCTACAGTCTGCATACTGGCAACTATGGTTAAAGTTATCGCACAAACCAAACCTAAATAAAGTAGATTGCACGGCAAACCACAAGCTCTAGCACCGAGAGGATCGAAAGTATAAAATTCTAATTCTTTATAAAATAGTCTGGTTAACAACACGATAATTGCCGTAATCATTCCCGTATACCAGACATCGCTGGGAGTAACTCCCAAAATATCCCCGAATAAAAGAGCTTCGAGATCGATACTATTAGTTTGCAGAGTAGTAATTAAAATGACTCCTAAAGCTAAAAACGTAGTTAAAGTCAGTGCCATCGCTGCATCTACTTTAATCTGCGATCGCTTTTCGATTACTATTACCAGTAAGGCACTCAAAATTCCGGCGATAAATGCCCCAACCGCTACATTAATCTCTAGAAAAAATGAGATCGCCATACCGGGTAAAACGGCATGAGAAATTACGCCACTCATCATTCCCATCTGCTGTAAGATGAGATAGCTTCCTACTACGGCACTGAGAATTCCTAAGAGAAAGCCAATAGCGATCGCTTGCCGCATAAATTCAAAGCTTAGTGGTTCGATTAGCCAAGTAAATAACACTATAAGTAAAAAAATAAAATGACACGATCGAGTCGAGCTGATAAGTTTGCTAGTAGTTAGTGGTTAGTAGTAGCAGTTTGCAGCAACTTAATAAGTTTTAACATTGTTGTCTTTAGTTTGCCCTAGCTACTTAGTTGTCAATGGTTAATGGTTAATTCCTCTTGGCAGCGAGCGCAAATCGGGAACCCATAGGCTTGCTGTAGATTTTCTTCTTTTAATACCTCTTCTCGTTTGCCCGAGGAAATTAGGTAACGGTTTAATAATAATAGTCGGTCGTAGTTATTGAGAGTTTCCCCCAAATCGTGGCTGATAATCAATAAAGTTTTCTCTCTTGCTTTTAGTTCGTCAAAAACATCAAACATAATCGCTTCAGTTTGGCGATCGATATTATTAAACGGTTCGTCGAAAAAAAATAAATCCGCTTCCTGAGCGATCGCTCTGGCTAAAAAGACTCGTTGTTGTTGTCCTCCCGAAAGTTCTCCGATCTGACGCTGGCGATATTGCCACATTCCCACTCTTTCTAAAGCTTGGCGAACGATTAACTCAGAAGCAACTGAAGGCTTTCGCAACCAACCCGTGCGCACGATTCGCCCCATCATTACCACCTTTTCTACAGTAACGGGATAATCCCAGTCGATTTGCGATCGCTGAGGCACATACGCCACTCGCTTTAGCTGTTTTTTTAGAGGACGAGAACCAAATTTAACCCATCCCTGGGCGATGGGTACGAGCCCTAATATGGCTTTAACCAAAGTACTTTTGCCCGCTCCATTAGGTCCCAATAGCCCTACTGTTTGTCCCGGCTGGAGTTGGAAGGATACTCTCTCGATAGCTAGAGTACGACGGTAATTAACGGTGAGGTTGCAGACTTCTAGCATTAGTGTTGTCCGAGCAAAAAATTTAGGATTAAAATCATTATTATTCTATAATAAGAATCATTATCATTCTAATTTAGCGAGTGGTAAATAAAAGCTTAGTGGAGTCAAGTATATTGATGTGGGGACAAATATCTAGCAAAAGCATCTTGGGTATTGCTTTATTGGGAATCACCGGTTTGACTGGTTGTAGCTTCAATCGCAACTCCAAAGCCGCTTTGACCCAAGAAAAGCCAACTGTAGTAGCAACTCACAGTATTATTTGTAATTTTGTCGAAACCATTGCCAAAGCTAGTTTAGATTTAACTTGTTTGGTGGATGGCTCTCAAGATCCCCACACCTATCGTCCTACACCCGGCGATCGCCAAGCTCTCGAACGGGCACAATTAATTCTCTACGGAGGTTACCAACTAGAACCTCAAATTATCGGCTTAGTGGAAACCACAGCAACAGCAGCCCCTAAAATTGCCGTTTATGAAACTGCAGTCACAGAACCAATTCTTGCCGAACACCACCACCATGAAGATGAAGAACATCGCGAAGAAGAACATCGCGAACCTATTTCAGAAACCGAAGCATCTCAACCGACGATAACTGGTAATTTAGCTCCCGAAACCAACACTACCGAAAAACCTCCAAGCGAACCAGAAACGGAAACATTACCAGCAGATCCCCATGTTTGGCACGACGTCGAGAATGCGGTGGCAATCCTAAAAACAATTCAAACAGCTTTGACTCAGCTCAGTCCCAGTAATGCCGCTCTTTATTTACAAAATAGCGTTGCCCTAGAAGATCGACTCCGGCAACTTAACATCTGGATTGAAGAGCAAATAGCTACTATTCCCGAAGCACAAAAAATTCTGGTTACCGTTCATGATTCTTTTAACTATTATGTTAATGCTTATGAGTTTAAAGATTACTTAAGTCTCCAAGGTTTGAGTGATGCAGAAACTCCCACTGCCTCACAACTGAGAGAATTAGCAATTCAAGTTCGACAGCAAGAAATACCGACAATTTTTGCCGAATCTACTGCTAGCGATCGCGTTATCGCTAGTGTCGCTCGCGAAGCTGGAGTTAATCTCGCCGAATCGAGATTGTTTGCTGATGGCTTGGGAGAAGCTGATAGCTACATTGAGATTATGGTTGCTAATACTTGTACCATTGTCAATGGTTTAGGAGGTAATTGCCGTCCGTTAGAAAATTAAATTTGGATGGAGTATAGATAACTAATATGAAATACTTGAATGTTTGCTCCAAATGACTAAAGTGGTTGCAGTCAATAATTTCTTGTGCCTCCTCCAGGCACGGAGCGTACAAGCTGTGGAGGAAACCTCTAGAGTCAGCTCCTTGTTTATGCCGCCCGTCGCTCTGCTCGATCGGTTTTATGTGTAGCATTCTTTTTGAGATTTCATATAACCTACAGAAATCGACTTTTCTTGGCGATCGCCAAGAAAAGTTATACTGTTTTCCGCTCTAAATCTTTAACTGCAGGTCCGTGTAATAGTTTGCCTTGATAGTCAAATCGCGCTCCGTGACAGGGACAGTCCCAACTTTTTTCGGCGCTATTCCAGTTGACGATACAACCCAAATGAGTACAGGTGGCGGCAACTCCATGGACATCGCCTGCCATATCTTTATAGACTCCCACTTTATCGCCATCGATGGTCATCAATTCGGCTTTTCCTGGAGCTAAATCGGACAGAGAACTTTTTTGTAAACCTTTAAGGCGATCGCCAATCCAGTGCATTCCCACATCGAGGTTTTCTTTAATTGACTCTGGAGTAACAAAGGAAGTGGCGCGGAGAGAATCGTAAAGCTCCGCCCAAGGATTGTCAATGCCCAAAACGCGATCGGCTAACATCATTCCCGATAGGGTACCTTTACTCATGCCCCAAAGACTAAATCCCGTTGCGGTATAAATGTGCTCGTTTGTTGGGGTTAACTTACCGATATACGGCAGTTTGTCGAAAGAAACATAATCTTCAGTCGACCAACGATATTTAATCTCGTTAGGTTCGATGCCAAAATGAGAGTTGGCATAAGTTTCTAGTTCTAAATAACTTTCTTCCGTATTGTTTTTAGAACCAACTTTATGACCGCCACCCCCAATTAGTAAGAGCACTTCACTATTATAGGGAGTGGTGCGAATTGAATGATAGTTTTGTCCAACGCCAATATACATTCCCTGCGGAGCTTTTTCAGGGGCGATCGCCGCACCGATTAAATAAGAACGTTTGGGATAAGTCTTGGCAAAAAATAGTCCTCGATCAAGTATTGGTAGATGGGTAGTTAGAAGCACATCTCGGGCGGTAAGAGTACCTCTTTCGGTAATCACCTGACAGGGTTTTTCTTCCTTTACAGTTTTGACTCTGGTATTTTCTAAAATATAGCTACCATCACCAGCAATCATCTTAGCTAAATGGAGCAGATATTTTCGTACGTGAAACTTTACCTGATTGGTAAATTCTACCGCCCCAGCAATTTCGAAAGGCAAACTGGTTTCTGTTACAAAAGAGGCAGGAAGTCCTAGTTTGGCAGCCGCTTCGTATTCCGAGCGCACCTTGTCTAAATTATCCGAACGTTCGGCAAAGCTGTAGGTACTGCAACGACTAAAGTCACAGTCTATTCCTTCGTTGGCAACCGTAGCAGCAACAAATTCTACTGCAGCTTGATTTGATTCCCCGTATAGTCTGGCTTTTTCCTCGCCTAGATCTTCGATTAATTCTCGGTAAATTAACTGATGTAGAGAAGTTACCTTTGCTGTAGTGTGTCCGCTGGCTCCCGAGGCAAGTCTCTCAGCTTCCACTACTGCTACGGTTTTACCTGCTTGTTTTAAGAGATAGGCAGCAGTTAAACCAGTGATACCACCACCAACGACAGCTACATCTACAGATATTGCTTCCTTAAAGGATGGATAATCAGTTTCTGGAGTGGAGTCTAGCCAAAAGGAAATCGGTTTGCCTGGAAGAGTCATAGTTACCTGTAAGGAAATTTGAGAATGGGGTGACTCTTTTAATTTAGTTCGATCGCCTGTTAGTAATTCATCTATCAGCAGTAGTAAACAACTAGCTAAACTTAAAATATCCAGCTTTTGATATATGGTTTTATTTTAGTTAGGGGCGATCGCGGCAAATACAAACCGCTCGATCTAACCTAACCCGTCGATGAAGATCGCTTTCTAACCCAAGAACTTCTGACGATGTTGAGAACTTCTGACGATGTTGTCCGATTGTTTGGTAACTCTGGCAACTCTGTTGTTGGAGATGAGTTTATTACATAACTCAAATTTATCCCTTCAATAACCGCTCCCTGTAAATTAGCTTGGCTGAGATTAGTTCGATCTAAATTGGCACCGGTCAGGATGGCACGCTCCAAGTTAGCATTAATTAAATTAGCATAGCTGAGATCGGCATAACTGAGGTCTGCATCGCTTAAATCCGCTCCTTGCAAATTCGCTCCTCGCAAACGAGCTAGCCTCAACTGAGATTCATTTAATCGAGCCTGCTCTAAATTTGCTTGACTGAAATTGGCGCAAATAAATAAAGCGCGCTCGCCCCTCGCCCGAATTAAGTTGACTTTAGTTAAATCTGTCCGCCACAGAGTTGCTTTACTCAAACACGCTTCACTTAAATTAGCTCGTTGCAGAACGCTGCCACTAAAATTGACCTTAGATAGATTTGCCTGTCTGAAACTAATGTCAGTTAGATTTAGTTCGCTTAAATTAGTTTGTTCTAAATCTACGCGACTAAAATCCCGTTCTCCCGAGCGATATTCCTCGATTAGCTGACAAGGTTCGATTCTTTGAGTTTGGTATTTTTGGAAGTATGGCTCGAACATTAGAATCTTAAAACCCCATTCACGTGCACATCGATAGCGAGCAATTGAGATAACACTACTTTCGCTAGCAATAATTAACGTTCGCTACTAGCCAGTGTGCTTTATATTTATCTGCAGTCCTCAATTGCAGTCGATCTAAATTTATTGTATTTATTTATGTTAACTATTGCTAAGTTTTTTAACAATATTCCCGATCGAAGATAAAGAATAGTAAAAAAAGCTTGACAGTTAATCATGTTGATGTGGATTGCAAAGCAAAAAAAATAGAGACGATCGGTCTCTACTTTAGTAATTAAAAAATTTTAGCTAGTGACTCAATCTACGGAAGCAAGTCTCGTTTTTTAGATTCGGTTACGATTTGTCGAACAATAATTTAGTTTCTGAGGCACCAGCCTGACGTAAAGTTTTAGTCATGTAGAAGCCGGCTAAGGCGATCGCCAACCATTGCACCAAAATCGAAGTCAACACCGTCGATAGGGTGGCGTATTCAGTTCCAATGGAGGGCAAAAAGCTAAACAGCCATGCTTGCGGAAAGTACTGAGGATTGATGTCCCCAAGACCAAAAATAACCGGAGGCAAGATTATCAAAGCCAAGATGCTGACTGAAGACCAAATCGCTCTTTTTTGACTTTTAATGTTTAATACCAGTTGCGCCACCAAACTATAAAACAGAATTATGTTGATGCTGAGTATTAAACCCCAAACAGCAGTAAAAGTTTTGTTTTCAAAAGGAAAGAGAAATACTGAAGGTAGAATATAAGCCGTAGCGATTAATAAGTTTATCGCGATTGCCACATTAGCCGGAGAGCGATCGCCAAAGAGCAATTCTTTCCACAAAACCTTACCGTTGCGTTCGCAATGATGGCGGTAACGCGCCCAGTCGTGTAGAGTTTGACGATGGGGACTTAAAGCGGCAATTAAACCGAGAAAGAAAATTAGCAGAAATACCTGCAAAATCCCCAAATTATGCATTAGATGGGAAGCTCGAGTAGATTGTAGGGTAAATCCTAAAGCAACAAACGCAAAGCATCCTGTCAGCCAGTAGCTTTGAGATTTACTCAATAAAGTACGTTGAGGATCGTGAAAACGGCGTTTTAAAGCTTCCCAAAGCCAATAAGTCCATAAAGCGTAGTTTAAGATAGTCAAACCAATACCCAGGCTGGCTGTCGTCCATAAAGAATGTCCGTAGAATAATAGTTCGGCTAATTCTCCAACATTACTATAGGGAAGGCGGTCGCTGGGAAGATAGGTAGCATCTGCTAAATACGGTAAAACTCTACCTGGATAAAAGAGATTCAACCAATCGAATAAATTGTTATTTACAGTGGTGTATTCTCTCATGGTTGCGGCGTTAGTTACAGATAAAAAGAAAGTAACCATACCGCTGACTAACCAGGGTTTTAAACTCGGCAAACCAGTGTCAACTAAACTAACAAGTAGAGCTACGCTGTAAAAGAAACCACAAGCAGCAACTATTACTAAATCGAAAGCTAAAATTTTACCCAAAGGTAAACGCGCACCCAAACCGGCGAATAAATGTAAGGGGAATGCCAAGATAATTCCCAAATAGAGTAAGCTGGGTACGCCCAAAATTTTACCCGTTAGCACGCTAGTAGCAGACTGAGGACTGAGGCGAATGAAATTTAAAGTTCCCCGTTCTTCTTCTTTCACTACATCGGCAACGATCGTATAGGTACCGATAATTAGCAAAGCAAAAATACCAACTAGGCTTAATAGTACGAACAAATCGAACCACAATAACTGCCAGTTAATCATCCAGTTATCTAGGAGATCGGTTTGACATAAAAATTTGTAGCGATGAAAATCTTTTCCAAAACAATAGCGACTGTATTGCGAGCCTATTTCGAGTGGCTCTGGTAGCTTGCCTAAAAAATAAAATAAAAATAAGGCTTGAGTAATTAAAGAAGCACTCACCACAAAAATAATATTTCGCGGTTTAAATTTCCCTTTTATTTCCCGAAATAGTTGAGCATTCCACTCTAAAAAATTTAATTTTGGCGCTCGCAGTTGCCAGGTTTTAAGACTTGGTTTCATGGTGTTTTAATCTTTCCGCTCGATGACAGTGACAAATTCCAACAGTTGACATAAATCAATTATTAACTACTATTATTTCTTCCTCCTTGAATAATTTGAGAAGTTAATCTCATAACAGCTAGAATATCCGATTAATGTTGAGTTGTAGCTAACAGCTTTTTAGGAAAATACCAAACTAAACCAAACTAAGACGCTTGTTGGTGACCTAACTTGAGAAAGATCGATTCTAAATCTTCTTGGGTACAGTGAAATCCAGTGAGAGGAATTTCCGCTCTAACGAGCGATCTCAAAAGTTCGGCACTTTCTGGTTCTCCTCCGGAAAAATATACTTTAAGACTGTTAGTTCCTGGTATTACCTCCCACTTTTCGACTAGAGAATTTTGGCTTAGTTCCCGTTGCAGTGTTTCCATCTTACCCAATGTCGCGATGATAATTTGTTTACGGGATAAACGCCGATACAATTCTTTTAAAGAAGCACTTTCGACTAAAAAACCCAATTCCATAATGCCGATGGAAGTACACAACTCGGCGAGATCGCTGAGAACGTGGGAAGAAATCAAAATCGTCATTCCCGCTTCCTGCAAGATCTTAATAATCTGACGAAACTGCATTCGCGCCAGCGGATCTAAACCTGATACGGGTTCGTCTAAGAGTAATAATATTGGTTCGTGAATAATGGTTCGCGCGAGAGATAAGCGTTGCTTCATCCCCCGTGACAGAGTAGAAATAATACTTTTGCGTTTGTTTTCTAGTTGGACTAATTCTAAGACTTCGTAGAGACGGTAACGGCGATAGGGTTGCGCGAGACGATAAAGTCGCGCGAAGTAGTCGAGATAGTCCCAAACGGTGAGATCGTCGTAGAGAGGAAAGTCATCAGGAAGATAACCCAGACGTTTTTTAAGTTGAGGATTGGTGTCATCCCGTAGCAAGCGCTCGCCGTTGAGGTAAATTTCCCCTTTAGTCGGTTCTTCGGCGGCGGCTAACATTCGAATTAAAGTGGTTTTTCCGGCACCATTAGGACCGATCAAGCCATACACTTCGCCGCTGTTAACGCGCAGATCGACTTCATTTACCGCCAGCTGACGCTCGAATCTTTTAGTTAGTCCGTAAGTAGCGATCGCCAATTCTTGACTCATTTATATTCATTTATTAAACCGATGTGCATCTAATTTGTGCTATCCTGGCATTTTTTTCCATACTCGATCGCAGAGCGACGGGTTCTAGCGGTCGACAATTTCAAACTCTAAATTTTGTTCGCTTAAGAAATTGTAGCTGTTGTGGTCTACAATATTAGTGTCCCTGAGTTCCAAATTGTAAAAATCAACCGCTTCGTAGTCGAAATAAGGACCTGCGTGCCAAGTACCCACCTCTAGTTTGATAAAACAGTTGCCAGGAATGCGAAATACGCTCATTTTATCTATTTCTGGTTGCGGTTTTGCCGATGGGGGACAAACTGCAATAAACCACTCTTTACCCTCTAACGAACCCAAACACTGTGTACAAAGCTGGTGACGAGTAATCTGATGAAATTTCCTTCCTCGATGGCTCAGGTGCATGATGTAAAAGCGAGGAATTCCATTGCTAAGATTTAATCTGGCATCAGTTTCATCGTAAGGTTTACCATCAGCAGAGGGTGTAATTAACTGACCGTAAACTCGAAATTTATCCGCACTAATCCATTCTGCTGGTAGTTGTTTGAGGACGACTGACTGTTTCATAGTTTTACGGCAAAACTAGACGAGTATATATTTTACCTAAAAATATTTTTATTCTGTTTTCTAATTAATCTAATAACTTATGCGATCGAAGTTTTTATAATCTGTAAGTATAGATAAAAAGCTTTTATACTCAACTCTATGTCATCACCCAAGCTAGAAACTCCTACTGAAGATAAAAATAGCGATGCTTATTTAGACGAACTTCCCGATGAATTGGAAATGTCTCTATTCGAGCATTTAGAAGAACTGCGACTGCGTATTTTTTACGCTCTAATTGCAGTAGCAATTGGAGTAGCTGGTTGTTTTATCTTTGTCAGACCGATCGTACGTTGGTTGGAAGTTCCAGCACAGGGAGTGAAATTTCTCCAGCTAGCACCAGGGGAGTTCTTTTTTGTCTCGATTAAAGTGGCTGGCTACAGCGGATTGGTAATTGCTACTCCGTTTATTCTCTATCAAATCGTTCAATTTGTTTTACCAGGATTGACCAGAAGAGAACGTCGTTTGCTCGCTCCCGTCATCTTTGGCTCTAGTATTCTTTTTTTTGCCGGCCTAATTTTTGCTTATTTTGCTCTCATTCCTGCCGCGCTCAACTTTTTTATCAGTTACGGTAGTGATGTCGTCGAGCAGGCTTGGTCGATCGATCGCTATTTTGAATTCGTGCTGCTGCTGTTGTTTAGTACGGGGTTGGCGTTTCAAATTCCGGTCGTTCAGCTTATTTTAGGTTTTTTAGGTATCGTTTCCTCTACCCAAATGATCGCTGGCTGGCGGATTGTGGTTTTAGGTGCAGTAGTCATGGGTGCAATTTTGACTCCTTCTACCGATCCCCTGACTCAGTCTTTGCTGGCTGGTGCGGTGTTAGGGTTATATTTTGGCGGTATTGGTGCGGTTAAACTGATTGGCAAGTAAAACGCGTCGCCATTCAAAATATCGATATTGTATGCTCACAAGGCTTTTCAGAACATCTGGTGCTAAATTCGGCATGTTTGTTGCGGCAACTATCTTAGGTTTGTATGGAATAGGCTGTGTAAGTTTGTGGTTTTATCAGACTCGCATGATATTTTTTCCAGTACGAGAAATTTATGAGACTCCCGAACAATATGGACTGGCTTATCGAGAGGTGTTTATTCCCGTATTGGATACTGGCGAGAGAATACACGGTTGGATTTTACCGGCATCCCAAGCTGGCTCGAGTTCTAAATGGCTAATATACTTTCACGGCAATGCCGATAATATTAGTTTCAATATCCCCAAAGCAACTAAATTACGCAATTTAGGTTTTTCAGTTTTATTCATCGACTATCGCGGTTACGGACTTAGCGACGGCACATTTCCTTCTGAGGAGACAGTCTATCAGGATGCAGCTGCAGCATGGAACTATTTAACTTACGAACGAGAGATCGAACCCAGTCAAATTTTAATCTACGGTTTTTCTTTAGGTGGCGCGATTGCGATTGAACTTGCCAGTCAGCATCCTAACGCTATGGGATTAGTGGTAGAAAGTTCTTTTACTTCAATTATGGAGATGACTAAAGCAACGTCTTGGCTGTCTTTATTTCCCCTCAAATTTTTAGTACACCAGCATTTTGATTCAATTAAAAAAATTGAGTCTTTGTCCGTGCCGGTTTTGTTTATTCACGGAACGAAAGATTTGGTAGTGCCCTATACCATGAGCCAACAACTATTTGCCGCCGCCTCAAAACCCAAACAACTCGTATTAATTCCTGGTGGCGGACATTATGATTCGGCTTTTTACGACCATCCACTTTATTGGGAAACTATTGAGAATTTCGTTCGTAGTTTTAAACAGAAGGAAGAGGGAAGAAGAAAGAGGGAAGAAGGGTAAATTCTTCCTTCTTTCTCTTTCCTTCTTCCTTCGAGCGCAGCGAGTTAAATGAAGTAATAAGGAACCACCATTCGCCTTACAGATTATGTCCATCTGCGGAAAAACGCGCCGTCTTCTCCTGCATTAACCGTCAACCGTTCGATCGACTGCATTTCTTCGGCGTTTAGAGGCTGGTAATTCTGTGCTACTTTAAAATTTGACTCTAACTGTGCCGGATCTTCTGCAGCAATGATGCAGCAATGTACCCCAGGCAGCGACAGACTATAACCCATTGCCTGATTCATACCATCGAGAATACCAGAGTTTAATAAGCGTCCGTAAGCTGGTACTTTCATGGCAATTACGCCGACATTTTTCTCTTGGGCTACTGGTAAGACGGTAGTGGAAAAGGGACGGGGATGATGTACGTCGGCGGCGTTAAGGGAAATTAAGGTAGTATCGAAATCATAGCGGCGCAATCCTTCAGCAATCACATCTGGTTCGTGGTGTCCCGTAATTCCAGCAAACTTAATCAGTCCCTGTTCTTTTGCCTGTTCTACAGCTTTTATTGCCCCATTATTGCCAAAAATCTCATCTAGTTCTTCAGTAAAAGAGACGTGGTGCATTTGCCAAGAATCGAGGTAATCTGTATTGAGGCGTTTTAAAGAGCGCTCTAGTTCGCGCCAGGCACCATCGTAATCTCTAAAATCGGTTTTGCTGTTGAGATAGATGTGATCGCGATATGGGGGTAAGACTTTACCAAAACGTTCTTCTGAAGGACCGTAATTAGCAGCTGTATCGTAATAGCGAATGCCTAATTGTAGAGCTTTTTCGATTAAAGCGATCGCCTCTTTTTCTCGCCCACTTTGAGATATTGGGGTTCGTCCCGCACCTCCTAAGCCAAAAATTGGTAGACTAATATTAGTTCTGCCTAATACCCTTTCAGGCATATTCGAAGTCGTTGGCAATGAGACGGCTTTGTTTTGCTGTTTTGTCAAAGCTTGGGCACCAATAACCGTTACCGTTGCTGCACTACCAATCAGAAAGTTGCGTCTATTGGTTCTCTGGCTCATGATAAATCGGGGTTTTTCTGTATCTTAGCGAATATTTCTGTAATTAATTTTTTGATTTTATATGGCGATTATTCACGGTAGTTGGATAGTTAAATCCGATGGAGATTACTTTTTTATTTGGGCTGAAGCTTGGCGTTCTCTAGTAAATCTAGATGCTACAAACGATACTCACGGAAGTTTCGTTCATCCATTTTGTTTGTCTGAAGGGGAATTATCGGATTTATTTAAAAATCATAATTTGGCGCTCGTCAAGGTGTTAAAACGCCAATTAAAAGATCTTTGGACTACCGAAAAAATTGTCATACCCACTGTAGTCAAAGGCAGAGGCAAGAACAAAAAATTACAGCCGTTATATGCAGGGGATACTATATCAGCAGAGAACGAATCTTCTTTAGAGAAACATCGCTGGCAAGTTGAAGGTATTTCTTTGACTCCTGCAGAGGCGATTGAAGTATTACAAATTCTCTCGTTAAATTCTTTACAGACTGATGCCAACTATTTTTCTGGCGAACTACGGTACGAAGCACATATTTATCGCTGGGCATTAGATTTAATCGTCAGACAAAAGTATTTACCGGGAATTGAAATTGAGGAACAAACAGTCAAAAGCGTCTGGCAACCTCTATTAGATAGCGAGATTGACCGGGTTAGGTTTGCTAAGTTTATTCAGTTAATGCCTTATGCTTGTTTGGCTTATGGCGATCGAAAAGCAGAAATACAGCCACAGAACTTATTATTGCGATCGTTGAGAACTATACTCAATGCTAGACTGCGTACCTGGGTCGATTTTAATCCGAAAGCGACTAGAGCTTTAACCATTCAACCCTGGTTGCGATCGCTTGCCGAATTTTCCAACGACTTAGAAACAGATAATAAAAATACCAATCGCTTAAACACCGCACTGTATAACTGGACGCTACCAATTAATGAGTATTTAGTTAGTAGCCAGAACGATAATTTTGGACGAGATCGCTATCGCGTTTGTTTTGCTCTACAACCACCACAGAAAACTGAAACTAATGGCGCGCAACCAGACTGGCAGTTAAATTATTATCTACAGGCACTAGACCAACCCGAATTTAGGGTAACAGCAGCTACTATCTGGCAATGTGCAGAAGATATTCTGACAGTTCACCAGAGAACTATCGAACATCCCCAAGCATCTTTACTCAAAGGACTGGGGTTGGCAAGCCGTATCTATGCACCGATAAAAGAAAGTTTAAACCAAAGCAATCCTATTAGTTGTCAACTCGATCCCATTCAAGTTTATGAATTTATTCGCTCTATTGCCTGGCAACTACAAAATAGTGGTTTGGGCATAATTTTACCTCCCGGTTTGGCATCGGGAGAACGCGAACAAAGATTGGGAATTAAAATTACTGCTGGAGTCGCTCCTAAAAAGAACGAGCGTTTGAGTTTGCAAAGTCTACTGAATTATAATCTAGAAATAGCCGTTGGCGATCGCACGGTTTCCCAGAAAGATTTCGAGCGTTTATTAGACCAAAAATCTCCCATAGTCGAAATTGACGGACAATGGTTGGCTTTGCAGCCTGCAGATGTCAAAGCGGCGCAAGCAGTATTGACTCAGTCTAACGAGCAAATGAGTTTGACCGTAGAAGATGCTTTACGCTTATCTACTGGTGACACTAATGTTTTAGCCAAATTACCCGTTACTAAATTTGAATCTACTGGAGTTTTACAAGAATTAATTAACAACTTAACGGATAATAAAGCTGTCGAACCAGTCAACAACATTAAAGGTTTTAAAGGTAAATTACGTCCCTATCAAGCCAAAGGTGTCGGCTGGTTATCTTTTTTAGAAACTTGGGGACTGGGAGCTTGTTTGGCAGACGATATGGGGTTGGGTAAAACCATCGAACTCATTGCTTTTTTACTATATCTCAAACAGCAAGATCTATTAACCCAACCCACTTTACTCGTCTGTCCCACTTCCGTACTCAATAATTGGCAACGGGAAGTCGAAAAGTTCGCTCCCGATTTAAAAACGGTAATTCATCATGGAGCAGAACGCAGTAAGGGTAAAACTTTTGCTAGAAAAATTAAAGATAAACAGTTAGTAATTACTAGCTATTCCCTGGTTCATCGCGATTTAAAAACTTTAGAACCAATTAACTGGCAAGGAGTAGTATTAGACGAGGCACAAAATATTAAAAATTCTGCCGCCAAACAGTCTCAAGCAGTACGCCAGTTGAAAGCAGATTTTCGCATTGCTCTAACGGGTACGCCTGTAGAAAATCGCCTCTCAGAATTATGGGCAATTTTAGATTTTCTCAATCCCGGATTTTTGGGCAAACAAAGTTTCTTTCAAAAACGGTTTGCAATTCCTATCGAAAAATATGGCGACAAAAATTCTTTAAACACCCTGCGATCGCTCGTCAGACCATTTATTTTACGGCGTTTGAAAACCGACAAAAATATCATTCAAGACCTACCAGAAAAACAAGAAATGAATGTTTTTTGTGGTTTGACAGAAGAACAAGCCGAACTATATCAAAAGCTGGTCGATGAATCTCTAACCGAAATAGAAGACTCTGAGGGAATTAAGCGCAAAGGACTAATTCTTACTTTGCTACTGCGCTTAAAACAGCTATGCAATCATCCAGAATTAATCGAAAAAAGCCAAGGAAAATCCCCCATAAATCTCGCTACTTTTGGCAATCGTTCCGGAAAATTATTACGTCTAGAAGAGATGTTAGCCGAACTAATTGCTGAAGGCGATCGCGCTTTAATTTTTACTCAATTCTCTGAGTGGGGCAAACTCTTAAAACCCTATTTAGAAACCAAATTAAATACTGAAGTTTTATTTTTATACGGTGCGACTCGCCGCGCAGCCAGACAAGAAATGATCGATCGCTTCCAAAACGATCCCAACGGTTCGAGAATCTTTATTTTATCTTTAAAAGCAGGTGGCACTGGCTTAAATTTAACTAGAGCCAATCATGTATTTCATGTCGATCGCTGGTGGAATCCCGCTGTAGAAAACCAGGCTACAGATCGCGCCTTTCGCATCGGACAAAAACGCAACGTCCAGGTACACAAATTTGTCTGTACGGGTACCTTAGAAGAGAGAATCAGTGACATTATTGAAAGCAAACAGGAACTAGCAGAACAAACCGTAAATGCCGGAGAACAGTGGCTGACCAAACTAGACAGTGATCGTCTTCGTAACTTGCTCTTACTAGACCGTGATGCGATTATTGATGAATAAAAAATTTTTGGACTATATAGGCGTTGAGTTAAACTAAGCCGAATAGTCACCTCTAGGACTTGTCTGCGAAACTGGACGTGAAGTAGGGTAGGTAGCCAGCGAATTACCATTATGGTACTTTTCCAACCACCCCCCTCCAAACTACGCATGACCGTTTCCGTATCACGTAGCTTTCCAGTAATTTTTACGTCTTAGAGCGTCACCATCGTAGCGTCCATATTGGATTTTCTCGTGGCACTGGCGGCAAACCACTAAAGTTTTACGGTTGCGTGCCGACATTTTCATCATCCATTCTGGGCGTTCTTCGTGTCTTTTTTGCTTAATATCTGCTAATTTGCGGATATGATGGACTTCAATATTGTCCTTAGCACCACAAAGAGCACATTTTTGAGCTAAAAGGCGTTGAACGACTTCACTACGTCCGTTCCAGATCTGAGTGTCCAGATTATCATCGATTTTGACCCACTTGTTCCAACGCAGAGAAACGCCACCAAAATAGGTTATTAGAGGTTTCCTAGAATCACCTTCCACTGTTACTTGTAGCACTCTATAAGTGCCATCTTTTGTATCAATGGTGTGCGATAACGTTTGTAAATTTTCTGGCAAGTAGTTTTGAACTTCTTCGCCAAAGTTTTTACCAGGAAAAGCTCCATAACTCGTTTTAGTTGAGAAAGCATATGGAGGTTGTAAGCCATACGGTAATACTGGACTACTCCTCGGTACTCCGCTTGATACTGGGTAACTATACTGTAGGCATCATCCGATACTCTTTGCGCTAGGTGTATCGGTTTTCCAGAGCGCAGATATTTGACACAATGGTCTTTAATTACGCTTTTGGGAACCTTTAATCCTACGCTGCCATTGATACATCTTTGACCTCGATAGTCATGTTTATTATCGGCGTGTAGTATGTGGATTTCGTAACCCAGGAATTTAGCCACTTCGGTCCTTGCATGGGTAACGAGCGTCTTTTCTTCACTGAGTTCCAGTTTTAACTCGTCACGTAAGAACGTGGCGAGCTTCTGTTTGATCTCCACCGTTTCGGATTTTGAGCCTATTACTCCCAACAGAAAATCATCGGCGTACCTTGTGTACCAAAGGCGACGAAAGTTGGGATCATTGGGGTTGCGGGACGGAATTGACTGCGCCTGTTGGCTCAGTTTCCGTGCCTCATCCAATTTTCCAGCTTGGCGTGCTTTTGAAGCAGCTTTAGTCAGTACATTGTAAGGTGGGTAGACTCTCCTTCGTTGACCACGTGTGTATGCTGGTATTAGCTCGTATTCGACGTATTTATCCAGCTTGTCTAACACCAGATTGGAAAGTATGGGACTTACAACTGCACCCTGCGGAACTCCGCTATAGGTGTCATGATATTTCCAGTTTTCCAAATACCCTGCATCCAGCAACCCCTTGATTAGACGAATCAAGCGATTATCGTGAATTTTCTCTTGTAGTATTTTTAACAGATAGTATGGTCTATTCTATCAAAACACGCGCAGATATCTCCTGCGATAAACCACTTTGTCGCTCGACTTTTCTGGGTAATTTCTAAGAGTGCTGTGTGACACCCGCGTTTGGGTCGAAAACCGTGGAAGTCTTCGCTAAACTGTGGCTCATAGTAAGCTTCTATTAGAGAACGAATTACTTCTTGAAGTAATTTATCCGACCAAGAAGGCATCCCAAGTGGTCTTAGTTTGCCGTTTTTCTTCGGGATATAAGTACGTCGCACTGGAGTCCATCTATAACGCTCATATCTCAGAGCCTCAATGATGGTGTTAATTTTCTCCAGCGACATTCCATCCACGTTTCCGGCGTAACACCTGGTGTCATCGCACCTGCATTGCTGTATAGCTTGGCGTAGGCGCGTAAGTACAAGTCTGGATTATATAACAGTCGATATACATTTTCTACATGCAATCCACGTTGTCCGCGCTCACGTATGATGTTCAGTATCGTTTCGGCTGTCCGCATCTCGCGTACCTCTCGATTTTTGTAACATCCAATTACCTGTTCTACTTCGCCCTGTAAACGGCTCTCCCGTTCTCCCTGGTAGGGCTTTACTCCCACGACTACTATTAGAACTCCGTTACCTTAGGGCTCGCGTCCCATAGGCAATCCCATGTTCCGTCACCATAGAACGTATAAAGAACGACTTAGGCTCCTACTCATATCCTTGAATGAGTTCATTACTCATCGCTTATTGGTCGGGGTGTACCATTAATGAAACTTGAATTAATGGTTACCAATAACATCGGTGTATAGACGTGCTACCGAAGGATGTGCAGTTCCATCGCTGGATATTAGGGTTCAAGCAGTTTAGCTTTAACCATATCGTTCAGGCGTTGCAGGACTGTAATGTACACGTCTTCTATTACTTCCCGCTTTACGAACATGCTCTTGTCCCCTCGCCCTTTCGGGTCTAGGTTAGTTGTTCACCTTGGAGTCGATTACCCCGAACTCCAGCCAACTGTGTTGGCGATTCTATTAATGCGTATCATGGCGCACACTTTCACTTCATCCAGCTTCTCAACAATCTGGTGCTTGTCATACACACCTTGATGAATTTGGTCATGGCAATGTTGGTGAAGTAGAGCCAAGTTATTCTTCCTATGATTTTGGCGACCGCC
>NZ_JBKGTY010000001.1:163126-178024 GCF_053543375.1 Myxosarcina sp. GI1(2024)
GGCAATGTTGGTGAAGTAGAGCCAAGTTATTCTTCCTATGATTTTGGCGACCGCCTTCCAAATGGTGGACTTCCAGAAGAGCACTCGGCTCAAGGTAGAGTTCACAATAGGAGCATCTACCTCCTTGTTGCTTCTACAATCGGGCGATATGATTTGGCAGTTCAGGATGTTTACCTGTTCTTTTAGCCCAATAACTCCAGTCACCATCACACGAACTACGATTACCTCGAACTTTGATATGTCGCACGATGAGAGTTTATGAGTGAGTGGCTAGTCTGAGCAGTTGGTTGCCCAATTTAGCTGCGAAGACCCAACCTCTACCAGTGTTAACTAACCAGTATCGGCTCGCGATCCATCTACCATTTTTATTCGGATGGCGACATAATGCCCAAGTACGTAAAAAGTCCAAATGACTGTACACCTCTTGTCTGCATTGGAATGAGTAATAAGCTGACCACACCCAAATAATTGGGTTGAGGTGGTCGATTAAAGCTGCTTGTGAAGCAGCCGTATGCCTTTGTATTACTTCCCGCAGTTTACGAGATTGCCATTTAACAGCCATTGCACTGGGTTGAATAATGGTTTTAAAACCCTTCATTGATTTGCCCCCGTCCTATATTTACTCATCTCATAAGAGCGAAAGAATAGTTATTGATAAATGTTGTAATTTGTTGTTAATGGTAAGAGTTTTCGTACTTAAAGATAAACTGTCGATTATTAAGTTATTTTTGGCTTTTTGTTGGTCATTAGCCGTGAATCTCGTCTTATGTAGTTCTGGCTTTAACTCTCAATTTATTGAGAAAATATATCACAAAACTGTATGATAGAAATTCTGGATAGCAAAATCCTCAAAATAAGTTTACTTTTTTGACCATTAACTATTATGAATAAGTTTTCCCGACGCTTTTTTCTCGGTACAGGAACCGCAACTTTGGTAGTTGGCTATAGTGGAGTAAGCCGAAGTTTACAGTCCAATCGGGCAACTGCAACTCAGATAGCACAAAGTACTAAAGAACTAAATATTTATTCTTCTCGTCATTACAATACAGACGACAAACTATATGGTGATTTTGCCGAGCAAAACGGAGTAAGAATCAATCTCATCGAAGGCAATGCCGACGAATTGATCGAGCGGATCGAAAGTGAAGGAACCAATAGTCCAGCCGACATTCTAATTACTGTAGATGCAGGACGTTTGTGGCGAGCCGAACAGGCAGGCATCTTTGCACCAATAGAATCTGAGATTTTAACCAGCAAAATTCCCGAAAACTTACGTCATCCAAACAATCTCTGGTTTGGCTTTAGTAAAAGGGCGCGGGTAATCATGTACAACAAGGAGCTAGTCGATCCCGCTAATTTATCGACTTACGAAGCCCTAGCCGATCCGCAATGGCGCGGCAGAATTGGCGTTCGTTCCTCTAGCAATATCTACAATCAATCTCTAGTTGCGGGTATGATTGAAGTTCTCGGTTTGGAGGCTACTGAAGAATGGTGTCGAGGATTTGTGGCTAATTTTGCTCGTCCGCCTCAAGGCAATGATACCTCGCAAATTGAAGCGACAGCAGCGGGAATAATCGACCTTACTCTCGCCAATACCTATTACTTACCTCGCTATGCTGAAGCAGACGATCCTGCCGCTCAACAAATTTTCAACCAGGTTAAAGTGTTTTTCCCCAACCAAGATGGCAGAGGTACTCACGTTAACATTAGCGGCGGCGGCGTAACTCAGAATGCACCCAATCGAGAAACGGCGATCGCTTTTTTAGAATATCTTGCTAGTCCCACCGCCCAAGAATTTTTCGCTTTGGGAAATAACGAATATCCCGTTGTGCCAGGAACTCCCGTCGCTGAGGTAGTCAAGAGCTTTGGCGACTTTAAAGTAGATACGGTCAACGTCTCTGCTTATGGAGAAAATAATGACGAGGCTGTTAGAATTATGGATCGCGCTGGATGGAAATAGTTCTGTTAACTGTTAACTAATGAAACAAGTTCTCGGTTTGGTAGCGATTGGTGATATTCTAATAGTTAGTGGTATATTGGCAATATCCGTATCCGCTAACGAACCTGCGGCTCTTTCTGTAGTTTATCCTCCAGCAAAACATCAGACTACCGCCGAAAAAATCTTTTTAATCGGTACTGCTGCCCCAGAAGCAGAAGTGCTGGTTAACGGTAAAGCGATCGCTAGGAGTAAAGCAGGACATTTTGCCCCGAGCTTTCCTTTAAAGTTGGGTAAAAATGTTTTCACTTTGCGCCATCAAGACGAAGAATTACAGCTGACCGTCATTAGAAATAGTGCCGTACCAGAGATTCCCCAAGAAGTTGCCTTTGCTGAAGACTCACTCAATCCTGCCGTAGATATTGCTAGATTACCAGGGGAATTAGTTTGTTTTAGTGCGATCGCTCCTCCCGAAGCCGAGATCGAGGTCAGTCTTGGCGATAAAAACATTGCTCTATTACCCCAAAATGGAATCGAGCTACCGCCAAACTCGGCAGTTTTAACTGCCGAAGCCGAATCTGCTGTCAATGTCATCACTGGTACTTATCAAGGCTGCACTGCATTTGAAACATCAGGTAATTTGGGTAAACCCATATTTGAATTAAATCTTCAAGGAGAAACGGTTACTCAAGAAGGTAGCGGCGAAGTGACCATTGTCGATCGCAGCAAAATTGAGGTCATAGAAGTTACTGCCGATCCAGGAGTAGCTAGAACCGGAGCGAGTACTAATTATTCTCGCTTGACTCCTTTGCCAAAAGGCACTAGAGCCAGAGTTACGGGAAGGGAAGGGGAATGGTTACGTCTCGATTATGGAGGCTGGATTAAAGCCGAAGAAACCCAACCTTTAGCCAGTAAGGTACCGCCTCATTCTCTAATACGGGGAATCACTTCCAGACAAGTTGCAGGAGTGACAGAAATAATCTTTCCGTTACAAACTCCAGTGCCAGTAGTGGTAACTCAGGGAGATAAACGAATTACTCTAACCCTGTATAACACCACTGCTCAAACAGATACCATTAAACTCGACAGCGCTCCAATAATCGAACGTCTCGATTGGCAACAGACAACACCAACTCAAATTGACTATACCTTTCAACTGCAGAACCAACGGCAATGGGGCTACGATTTGCGCTATGAAGGAACCAATTTAATTTTTACTTTGCGCCATCCCCCTAAAGCCCGCTCACTCGTTCGCCCTTTAGCAGGTATTGAAATCTTACTCGATCCGGGACATGGAGGAGAAGAATTGGGTGCCAGAGGACCAACTGGTTATCCTGAAAAAGAGATTAATCTCTTGATGTCTAAATTAATAGCAACAGAGTTAAAACGACTAGGAGCGACGGTTTATTTAACTAGAGAAAGCGATATCGATCTTTCTTTACAAGAACGAGTAGAAATAATTGACAAGACTAAACCAGATCTAGCTCTTTCCATTCACTACAATGCCCTACCCGATAGCGGCGATGCTTTAAATACCCAGGGAATTAGCACCTTTTGGTATCATCCCCAGGCACAGGATCTGGCTTCATTTTTACATAGTTATTTAGTAAAAAATTTAAATCGTCCTGATTATGGGTTATTTTGGAATAATTTAGCTCTAACTCGTCCTCATACTGCTCCTGCTATCTTATTAGAATTGGGCTTTATGATTAACCCCGATGAGTTTGAATGGATTACCGATGCTCGCGAACAGCAGAGATTGGCTGGCGCGATCGCTCGAGGAATTAGAACCTGGTTTACTATGGTTGAATAAACTGTCGAACTGTCGAACTGTCCAACTTAAGATACAGTTCGTACCTAAATTTTAAATTTATTTGCCCGAACCAGAACCGCCACCGCGAAAACTGCCATAACTAGAACGAGTAGGAGAAGGTTGCCAAACGCCCCCAACAGATCCTCCATAAATTCTGGTTCCATAACGGGGGTTATATTGAGGTTGAGTTTGCTGGCGGAGTACTAAAGCCGAGCGATTGGTATATGCAGCGTGTAAGATATATATGGCGATCGCTAGAGCCATAACAGTGTAGATTTTGGTTAACATTAAGTAACGCTCCTATTTAATTTTCAAGCAGTAGCAAAAGAGCCGATTTCGCTAACTTCAATCTCACCTAAAGTATGATTGCCGTCGCGAATTGTTAGGGATGTCCATTCTACTGGTTCATCGGGTTTGACTCGTACCTGAAAACCATAAGAACTACGAATTTCCAAAACTAAATACTCCTTTAATTTGGCAGTAGCACTTTTAAATTCTCCTTCACTGGTGACAAAATTCACCTTAGTGGGATAGTTCCGATGAAAAACTCGTTTCCCATAGACATTATTAACCGAAAGAGCGATATCTATTTGACGCGGTGCGGTTTCATCTAAATTGACTACAATCTCGATTTTGAGCAGACGCTCTTTACCCCCTGCTATCACTCTCCCCCCAGGATCGCTGTCATTTTTGCGGACATTTAAAACTTTTTTACCCGATAGGGGAGTAGCAATCAGAGAAATTATTCCCAAGCCGCTTAAGGCGACAAAACCAGGAAAAAAGTAACGAGTGTCAATAACCCCAGTCTGTACTTTAACTCTAAAAGGTACTTCTAGATTGACCTTACTTCCAGTAGTATCGCCCATTTCTAAAATTTTGACACCCACGATAATATCTTCAGGCTGTCGAGCATTGACATCAAGTCCACCAAGCAAATCTGATTCCGTCCAAGTACCGGTTTCTCCATCTTCGCGCCAAATGCCAGATTCTTTCCAGGCTTCTTTGACAGCAGAAGCGATTAAATTATTTTTGGTATCCAAGATTTGAATTTCGTAAACCAGCCAATGGTTATTAGGTATGGAGGCTTTCACGTCTACTCTTAAGGCACCAAGAGAATTCGGATCGAGACTGATAGGATTGGTAGTGATCGACTCTTGAGAGTTAATAGTTAGGGTTTCGGCAATTAAAGTTTTACTAAGAAAGGTACCGCCAACCATTAGTAGAGACATAAGTAAGAGGATGCCAAAGGGAAAATACGACCATCGATCTTGAAAGCGAGAGGTTTTATGATGTGAAATTGTAACTGACATAATCTCTATCAGAGGCGATCACGATATATTTATCTTTTAGGTTGTTGGTTGCTAGCAATGTCTATAGAGTGGTTAACTTGATGTTCGTGACTCGCTCAGTCGGCTGAGAGTTTTCAATTAACTAGAGACAATTTAACTTAAATTTTATTGGTGGACTTAAATAACTTAAAATAAAGGATGCAGCTTAAACGTAATAATATATGGTTGCTTCTAAAATAACATCTTCTTCTCTAACAGACATTGCCCAGCAAACTCGCGCTGCGGCGAATAAACTAGCTGTATTATCAACGGCAGACCGAGATCGAGCTTTAGAGGCGATCTCTGATGCTCTAGAAGCTGCCACCTCAGAAATATTAGAAGCCAATCAAGCAGATTTGCAGGCTGCAAAAACTAGTAATCTCGCTCCTGCTTTATATGCCAGACTCAAGCTCGGGACAACTAAACTAGAAGCAGCGATCGCCGGAGTTCGTGATGTAGCCAAGTTAGCCGATCCTGTAGGAGTAAGTCAAATTACTCGCGAATTGGATGAGGGTTTAATTCTCAACCGGGTTACTTGTCCTCTGGGGGTTTTGGGCATTATTTTTGAAGCTCGTCCGGAAGCTTTAATCCAAATTACCAGTCTGGCAATTAAGTCTGGTAACGGAGTTATTCTCAAAGGCGGTAAAGAAGCAATTAATTCTTGTCAGGCTTTAGTTAAAGTGATTCATCAGGCACTAGCTAAAACTAATGTCGAGCCTACTGCCGTACAGTTACTGACGACTAGAGAAGAAATCGCTCATTTACTTGCTTTAGATAGGTACATAGACTTAATTATCCCCAGAGGTTCTAATTCTTTCGTGCGCTACGTAAAAGATAATACTCAGATTCCGGTTTTGGGACACGCCGACGGCATCTGCCATCTCTACATCGACTCGGCAGCAGAAATCGACAAAGCGGTAAAAATTACCGTTGATGCTAAAACTCACTATCCCGCTGCTTGTAATGCAATCGAAACTATGTTAGTACATCGGGATATTGCCTCGGAGTTTTTACGCGAGGTAGCTACTGCCTTAAACCAACATAACGTTCGACTGAAAGGAGATGAGGCAACCCGTCAAATTATCAGTTGTACTCCAGTGACAGAAACCGATTGGAGTTTAGAATACAGCGATTTGATTTTATCGATTAAAATTGTGGCAGATTTAGAAGCAGCGATCGCACATATCAATCAATACGGCTCGAAGCATACCGAGGCAATTGTCACTGAAGATAGTCAAGCAGCAGAAAGCTTTCAAAATTGCGTAGATGCAGCTGGAGTGTATCATAACTGTTCGACGCGTTTTGCCGATGGTTTCCGTTATGGTTTTGGTGCAGAAGTGGGTATAAGCACTCAAAAAATGCCCCCCAGAGGTCCTGTGGGTTTAGAAGGTCTGGTAACTTATAAGTACAAAATTACTGGTAATGGACATGTGGCTGCTACGTATACCGGTGTCAATGCCAAACCCTTTACTCATCGAGATTTGTAGCTGAGAATGAGCGACAGAGATAGAGAGAAATAATGGATTCAATTCAAGTTACTGGCATACGTTGTTACGGCTACGTGGGTTATTTACCAGAAGAACGAGTATTGGGACAGTGGTTTGAGGTAAATCTCACTCTCTGGGTAGATTTAGCCTCTGCCGCTCGAAGTGACGCGATTGAAGATACTTTAGACTATCGTGAAGCGATCGCCGTCGTCAAACAAGAAATTAAAACCGCTAAATACGCCTTAGTAGAAAGATTAATATCGGCGATCGCCGATCGATTATTGAGTTTAGATAAGGTACGCCAGGTAAGAGTCAAATTGACCAAGCCAGCCGCTCCCATTCCCGATTTTAGTGGCAGAATAACCCTCGATATTACCAGAAGTCTCACTGAGACAAAGTCACAGATTACTCCGCCGTAAGAGCGGCAAGATCGCGGAGGAAAGCGAGTCCTCCGCAAAGGAACGCTCGCCAAGACAGGACGGAGCTTGCTGTAACTGTTGGTCAAGGAGTTAAAAACCACTCTTAAGTAGTAATACTGAAATAAAAATTATTTAGTTACAAATTTTACGCAATTACGACCAAGAAGGTTTAGTAAATCGTCTGCCAGATTAGGAGAAGGAAACAGCAGAGCGATAAAAAAATTAAGTGCGGAAGTCTTGCTAAATGAAGAGAATAATAAAACTCAATACTGCTTTTTTATGGGTATATTTCAATCAGAAACTTGGAGATCCTCGATCTGTATGGGATTTCAGGCGATTTTGGTATTTGCATCGGGTTGATTTAATTAAAAGATGTTGGAGACAGGAGTGTTCTAAAGAAAGTAATCCTTATTGCTAAATTGGAGCGATGTAGCTCGAAATTTTGCCCGCTTTTTACAATCCACTGCAATGGTTAGAGCGATCGCTCGATAGTTTAGTGCTTTTAGAGCTTATTTTAATGCTCCACTGTTATTTATAGCAGTACCAGAAAAGGTTAATATCTCCAGCATATTGCCCAATGGTTCGTCTTGTAATGCTGAATTTGATGCTTCGTCATTATTAAACTCTTGCCTGACAAAGTAAATTGACACTCACGTTAGATGTATTTGTAGTCTTACAACAGACGATAATTAAGAATATATAAAGATTAAATCTCCATTTGTCCCAGAAATAGAGAAGAAATAGCAATAAATAAAAGGAATCTCGATCTTAGGGCTGAGTGGTTAAATCGGGCAGTATGAACTGAGCTCGCTAATTTTGCCTTCTAATTTTGTCTGACTGCAAATCTGACAATTAGAATGATCTTATTGCTACGATCGATAAACAAAGTTCTAGTCTAAACATCGATTCCTAAAATCGAGCTAAAAACAGCAGGCGAAATTTGGTCGAGATTGTTTATTATCAAATAATTAACGATTGTATCTTCAAAATAGAGTAGCAGTAAATAAAAACACAGTATCAATATAATCAGGAAAAAAAAGCAATGATGAGAAGACTAACTCGTTGGGGTGCGACGATAGGAACGCTAGGAATTAGTGTATTAGGCTTGGGAGTAATGGGTCATAATTTAGCAGCTTGGGCATTACCAGAAGATGCAGTTCTTGAAAAACTCAATCCAGTACCTGTATTTACCATTGCTGACGAACAAGGTGCTCCTTTGGTAGCCTCAGGAGAAAATAATGCCAAAGTAGCGGGAGTTTTTATCAGTCAGGAAGCGGCAAACGATTTTGTTACTCAGCTACAGACTAAAAATCCAGATTTAGCCAATAAAGTAAAAGTAGTTCCCGTTTCTCTGGGTGAAGTATACAAGTTAGCCGAATCCAATCAAAGTCAGGAAAATGGACTCAATTTTGCTTATGTTCCTGATGAAGAAGCCGTAAATTCTGCCAAAACCGTCCTAGACCAAAACGGTCAGACTTATCAAGGAGGAGTACCTTTATTTGTTGCGAAAGGTGGTCAAGATAACGGTTATTTAACTATCGAAAGAGACTCGCAACAGGTTATTCCCTTCTTTTTTGAAAAGCAGCAGCTCGAAAATATGGTGGCAAAGTTTAAAGAACAAAAGCCCGAAGTAGCTGATAGCGTCAACATTGAAGTAGTTCCTTTAGAAGGCGTAATTTCTACTTTACAAACTAGCGACGATGAAATGCTCAATAAAATTGTCCTAGTGCCCTCTACGGAATCTTTGCGATTTTTACAACAAAATAATGCAGCACCAGAATCAGGTGGACAAACAGCACCAGTACCAGCACCAGAAGCTCAACCAGCTGAATAAAGTTCGGTTTTGGGTTTCGGGACAAGAGCTATATCTTTGGCGCAATCGAGCTATAACCGAAGCAATCGCTAAAGATATAGCAATTGAGGAACTCGATTGGTTACTACAGGAAACCACTGATTTAAATCGTCTTGCTTTGCGTTTGAGTTCGTTTCGGGACCGAGGGCAAATTCCTCTAACCGTCTCTCCAACCGAACTTTCTGAGTATTGGCGACAGCGTTTAAAAACTAACCTACCAGTACAGTACATAGTAAGTACTGCTTATTGGCGAAACTTCAAACTAACCGTTACTCCTGCAGTTTTAATTCCACGTCCTGAAACCGAATTAATCGTCGATTTCGCTCTTGAGGCGGCAGCATCTAGCTTAGTTACTGACAAGGGTGAAGAACATTGGCTAGATTTAGGAACCGGAAGCGGTGCGATCGCTCTCGGTCTAGCCGATCGCTTACCTCACGCCACAATTCATGCTGTAGATTGTAGTCAAGAAGCTTTGGAAATTGCTCGAGCGAACGCTCGTCAATATAATTTAAGCGAAAGAATTAAGTTTTATCATGGTAGCTGGTGGCAACCTCTAACAGCTTTAAAAGGTCGAGTTACAGGAATGGTATCCAACCCTCCCTACATCCCTACAGACCAGTTAAATGACCTACAGCCAGAAGTAGCGAAACACGAACCCCATCTAGCTTTAGATGGAGGTAAAGACGGTCTAGCGGCAATTCGTCAGTTGGTAGAAATCGCTCCCAATTATTTAGTTTCTGGAGGTATTTGGTTAGTAGAAATGATGATGGGACAAGCAGCTAGTGTCGCTCAAATGCTAAAAGACCGAGGCAGCTATCATAAAATCGAAATCCTACCCGATTTAGCCGGAATCGAACGTTTCGCTCTAGCCTATCGCCGTTGAATTATTGGCTAATGAGTAAAGTTTCTTTAACTGACATTGTTGCTGGCGCGCTCGGGGGAAAAGTAGTTAGTTTTCCTACCGATACCGTACCAGCGCTGGCAGTCAAACCAGAATTAGGACAAGCAATTTTCGATCTCAAACAACGACCCACCGATAAGCCTTTGATTTTGATGGCGGCATCAGTAACAGAATTGCTACCTTATGTCACTGGTACTCCAGAGGAATTGGCAATTTGGCAGTCAACAATGTCAAAATACTTGCCAGGAGCGGTTACCTTCGTCTTACCGGCTTCTTCAAAAGTTCCAACAGTAATTAACTCAGGAGATCCAACTACGGTGGGCATTCGAGTACCTGATAGCGCGATCGCCAGGAGTATCTTACAGCAAACGGGTACTTTAGCTACTACCAGTGCCAATTTGTCTGGAGAACGACCTTTAATGACGATGACAGCGATCGCCAAGGCTTTTCCCCAGGCATTAGTTTTAGACGACCAGTTTTTTAGTAGGGCAGAACTTGCTGGTAGTGGTCAACCATCAACCGTTACCAAATGGACTTCTAGCGGTTGGGTTATTTTGCGCCAAGGAAGCATTTCCATCGCCCCTTAAAGCTTATTTTTAGAGTTTAAAATAGTGTGGTGAATCTAAAATTAAATAGATGAATAAAATTGAGCAATTAGAAGAAGAACTAAAGCAAACGCGATTAGCTTATCAGATGGCAGCTCAAATGAGTGAATTTAAAGCTAGCTTTTTAGCACGAACCGCTCACGAATTACGCTCTCCTGTTAGTAGCTTAATTGGAATTCATCAGCTAATTTTATCCGACCTTTGTGAAAGTCCGGAAGAACAAAAAGAGTTCGTCGAGAAAGCTTATCGCTCGACGTTGAAACTTTTGAAATTAATTGATGAGATTATTACAGTTTCTAAAATCGAACATGGCAGTAGCCGTTTGCACTTTGAATCTCTTCAAATCGCAGAAATTTTTGCCCGCGTTCGCGAGTTGACTCATCTTCAAGCAGCCAACCGCAATTTGAAATTAAACATCGTCGAATCCGATCCTAGTTTATATGTCCTAGCGGATCGTTCTCGTTTAATTCAGTCAGTCACTAATTTGATTGATAGTGGTATTTCTTTGATGAAGGAAGGAGCGATCCGAGTAACCGCTTCAATCGTCGAGCGCAATTTTATGGCAATTCAAATCGATTTGAATTGCAGTGCTAGTCTTTGGTTAAAAAGCCAAGATACAGTCAATACTCCAGAGAATAGTATTCTCGATAAAATTGATACTTTACTTGAGGAAACAAAATTGTCTCCCCAGATGAAATTTATATTGTCCCAAACTTTATTGGAGACTATGGGAGGAAGCTTAAAGTTGTTAGATCTCTCATCTCAAAATAACCAACCCTCGACTCGCTTGCTCTTAACCTGTAAACGAGACAGTAATGCTTAACAAACGATACACTATCGGTGGTTCTGTTGCAAAAAATCCGAACAGAGAGAATATACCTGTGATTAACTAATTTTTTAGACAGCGATCCCAAACAGAGAATAGACAAAATTTCTTTGTCCCAAGATGTCACCTTTAGCGATATTTTTTATTTGCCCTTTGCGAATCACATTCATGATTTCATACCCTTTTAATGTCCGCCATGCTGAGTGGAAATGTTGAAAGTATAATTTATACTTAGCCTGCTTTTTCGGAAATCTATGGTCTTGCTCGATGATATTATTAAGATATTTGTTCTGTCTCAATTCACACTCACTAGAGATAATTTCTTCCGTTTGAAGTTCTTCAACTGCTGCGGGATAAGCAGGATTTTGGTCTACGTTAATAACTCTTGGCTGCTTATTATGTCTCGATTTCAGGGCTTTCTTCAAGAATCTTTTAGCAGCTTGTTTATCTCTCCTGGCACTAAACATAAACTCTATGGTAATACCATTGCTGTCAACTGCTCTATATAGATATTTCCATTTTCCTTTGACCTTGAGATAAGTTTGATCTACTCGCCAAGAGTCATTAGTTGAGATGAGATGCTTTCTGGCTCTTCTTTCTATTTGTGGTGCATAAATCATCACCCATCGGTAAATCGTGGTGTGGTCTACAGATAGTCCTCGCTCTTGCATGATTTCTGCTAAATCACGATAACTCAAACCATAGCGGAGATACCACCTCACACAAAGTAAAATTATTTCTCCTTGAAAATGTTTCCACTTAAATGGTTGCTTTGAGTTCATCTGGTCTAGTAGTTATTTACGTTTGTTAAATACTACAAGTTTGTCTTAAGTTTTTGCAACATTACCGGAATATGTTTGAACCTTAAACTCCAACTGAAAAAAGCGTTGGTTATGTTGTTTAAGTGATGCCATTGCAGGAGTCGGGTCTTGATTACCACAGAAGGTCACAGAACGAATTAACTTCCAACCATTAACAACTGCAGCTTTGACCCAATCCCAACCAATACGGAAATAGCTATTGCCACGAAACCAATGAGTATCAACCCATCGTCGTTTACCGCTATCGACTACCTCAACGCCTTGTGCGCTAGTATAAAGAGTAGCTACAGCCAAAATAAACCATAAGCGGCATAAAGCACAGACATCTCGAATCATGGAACGTTGAATATTGCACCCTCCTGACTGGTCATCTAAAAAGTTTTCTTCGATATCGAAACGTAATCCATATTCAGCAAAAGTTTGTAGTGTGGTTTTTTCGTCACTCACAATTGCCCAAAGTTCTCCATTGACGTTATTACGACCAATAATTACATGAACTATGCCATAAAATTCCCCTTTGTGAATTCGGACATTATGTAGGCAAATTGCCTCTCCAAGAGCAAGATGAAAGCTTTGAGATTGACACCAATTGCCACGCCAAATCCAAGTATTACTTTTGATTCGGATACGAAAGTGCCATCCTAACTCGACAGTCAACATTTTCATTAACTCAGTATGCACAAAGCCCCTATCAGCTAGCAGCACTACCTTGACTGATTTTGCTAGTCTGGCTGGTGCTTGTTTGAGCATTTCTCGATAATCCGAAAATGAAATGCTAGCACTTTCGTGTTTCATTACCCTCCAGATTACAGGTAAAGCTCTGCCACGATGAATTACGCAGAGGCGGACTAAACAATATTCATCCCAAAAAAGCGAGGTGTCTAATGCCAGAAAAATACTTTCTTCTTGCCAATTCGCCAAAGCTGTCTTGATTAATGGTTTGTACAGACGATGAACATTGATTCGAGGATTATTTAACCATCTCTCTATTCTTCTTTGTCTGCTTTGGGCATATTTTCCGCGACAAGGAATATATATTGACCATTTTGTCAGATTTACGCTGTTTGTATCTATCAAAGCAATTATCATCCAAATGCAAGTTTTGAGATGGCATAGATGTGACCAGTTCACTGGTTGAGAAATCCATTGACCCAAGGCATTATAAAGACGGGAGTTTTGATTCACAGTATTCTGAAATTACGAGTAGTGTCTAATCTCAGAATGCTGACTCCCCTTGCCGTTTGTCAATCCTGTAACTTCCTACTGCTTCTTGATTTCAAGACTTGTATTCTTCTCTTTTGTCAGTCAATCAGACCGTAGGGATTATGCTTTTACTCCAAACACCAGGAGAGTAAGACTTGAACATTATAGTTTTATAATTTAACTACCTAATTGTCTTTGCTTTTTAAGGCTCGATAGGTGTTCTCACCTACACGGAATATTCAGTTGTCATGGTTCATTTTGACCTATTAAGTATTATTAAGTTCTTAACTTTTACTTACCTTTTAGGTCTTTTCTCCATGCTAGTACCACGTACTTTCTCTGTACTTTTGTACTAAACGAGTCGCACTTTAGATATGTTAAGTAAAACCACAGTATTTTTAGTATTTAGGCAGATTTAAACGTAAGTATTTTTAGTATTTAGGCAGATTTAAACGTAAGTGAGTATACTTAGGTATTAGCAAATTTCAGTTTGTTTACTTAATACTTAAATATCAAAATATTCAGCAATGATACGTTGCTTATCAAAATGTTAAATAAACTACATAATTCAGTTATTGCTTTAACTTTACTTCTTGGATTAGCTGGCACTCCCAAAATAGCAACTTCCTCAGAGTTAAAGAATATTTCTAGAATAACTATAGCCCAAAATAGTACAGAAGAAATTACTCCTCAAGCTACTGATGAAGAACGGGGAGCTTCTTGGTATTGGTTGCTATTACTGTTAATACCTCTAGGTTTGGGAGGATTATTACTGGCTCGTCGTACTCAATCTGATGCAGAAGTAAACGAACGAGATAGAGTTTATTCTACGACTCATGCCAATACCCCAACCACTATTGCAGACAACAGCTTATTCCCTTTAGATTCAAACCAAATTGCCAATGCCGACCGTTCCTCTGACAATACTACTACGGCAAACAGGCTCGAAGATGAAACCATTTTAACTACAGGACTTACTGCATACGATATTGTCGGCGAACGGCAAACTCGACATCGAGATGAAGTAGCAGAAAATGAGAGTATTATACTAGACAATGGCGATCGCCAGAGCGATGTCCCCACAGACCAATCGCAAGCAACTACGATTTCTGACGATCTCGATCGTAATTTAGAAAATAGAGATCCAGGACTCGAAGACTTATCATCCGAGTCAGAGACTTCTCTTGGCAGTAACAGTGAGATTAGTTTAGAAGAAATTACTTTTGAAGACTTGAGTGAAGATTTAGCTCGCGAGGCTGAGGAAGACGATGGTATTTTTGACTGGTTGGAAAGTCTCGATGATTCGGAAAATGATGGTAATTTGGACGATATTTCTGAGTGGTTGAATGATTTAGATAATGCCGAACCCGATCGTGATTCTCACCAGCTTTTAGTAAAAACCATCGATTGCGAACCCAATCGTAGCAGTTCGAGCTCGACAAATGAAAAAACATCTAAATCTGATGAGGATATTTTCCGAGAGCTAGAAGATATGTTAAATGAAGATTTACAACGCCGTAAAGAGCAATAAAATTTGACAGAAGCATACAGCAAGCCAATAACTATTATTGATGAAACCAGAATATTGACATAGAAACGGCAAACAAAAAATCTGGCCATTGATTCATATTTGCCGGACCAAGAGATGTAAATAAGTAAGGATTCAGGTGCAAGCATGAGGAATAAGAGAAGGATAAGAACAATGTC
>NZ_JBKGTY010000001.1:178992-246827 GCF_053543375.1 Myxosarcina sp. GI1(2024)
GGGCTGGCGATACTTCTACTCCATAAAGGTCTTGTAGTTGGGCTTGGATATCACGAGTGGTCATTCCTCTCGCATACAGGGCGAGAATCTTGTCATCGAAGCCTGTAAAACGAGTTTGTCCTTTTTTGACCATCTGAGGCTCGAATTGGCGATCGCGATCGCGAGGCACGGCAAGTTCCGCTTCGCCAAACTCCCCCTTAATGGTTTTACGGCTGTGTCCGTTGCGTCGATTTTGTCGCTCTTTTTTGCCCCGCTCTGCCTTCTGAGTCTCTAGATGTACGTCTATTTCAGCTTCTAAACAACGCTCTACGAGTTTTTTGGTCAGTTGTTTGAGGATTCCTCCTTCTCCAATAAGGTCTTCTGGTTTTTCATAGTCTTTGAGCAGTTCATCAATTAACTCTGGTCGAAAGGTCATAGTCTCATTCCTCACATTAATTCTATTTATTAGAGTGTGTTTTGACCTTTGACACAATTTATTTTACATACCCCCAACTGGGCTACCTGTTGAGTATCTACTCGTACCCCCTTAGTCTTCCATTGTTGATTTCCACAGTTGGAGCAGATGGTCGGTTTCAATACTTCGTAGCGGTCTACACGCCCAAATCCTTTTCTCGTCTTCCCTTGATGTCCTGGTTGTCCTCCTGGTTTTCTTTTTGTCTCTTTTTTGGCTTCTTCCAACCCTACTTCTGGTTTTCTCTCGCTTTTTTTCAGCAAGTCAGTTGAAGGGGGTTTCGATGAGGTTTGGCTGTCGAGGTTGAGGCTCTGTTCCAGTTGTTCTATTCTTTTTTCTAGCTTCTCAATCAGCTTTTGTTGGGTAGTCACGATTTCTGCCAGTTTCTCATTGGACAACTGGCGCAGTTCTTCGGCTTTGAAGGGGTGATTAGCTTCGCTCATTATTGGCTACTTTAATCTCTTTTTCCTTTTTGTCAACCCTGATACCTGAATCCTTACGTAAATAAAGTAAAAATTCTTATTATTATTCCGCCATTGTTCTTTGGGAAAACCGTAGACGTAGTCAATCTGTTTTCTTTTAAGATAGACGTATGGGCAGTATGAAGTATTAGAGAGGTTAGCTAACTGTGGCAGGTTTTGAAAATATCGTTAAAAAAGCTTTTTACATGGGTGTCGGATTTGCTTCTTATGCTCAAGAAAAAGCAGGTAGTACTCTTAACGACTTAAAAATTCAGGCTCAAAAGTTAGCCGATGAAATGGCAGAGCGTGGCGAAATGACTACTGAAGAGGCGCGTAAATTCGTTAATGAGATTGTCGAACAAGCTCAAAAAAATGAGGTTGCAGGGACTGCACCGACCGAACAACAGCACAGAGAACCTCGTCGCATCGAAATCGTAGACGAAACAGACACGGAGCAAGCTGCAAGTAGTAATACAGATGAGTTACGACAACAAGTAGAAACTTTACAAGAAGAATTGCGTCGTCTCAAACAAAAACCTTAAGAGCAGCAAGAGAGCAGCAAGATAAATTTTGAGATAAATTAAACAATTACGATTTAGTTATGAAAAATTGGCAACAGGAATGGTGGCAAAAGCTAGAAAAAACAGCGATTGAAATGGAAGATTTTTTTAACAATGCCAGCGAGGCGGCAGAGTCTTTTGCCGAAGAGTTTAGTGAAACTTTAGATGATTTTGTCGAACATTTTCAAGACGTAGTTACCTACGAAATAGATTCATTTATCCAAGATTTCATCGCTATTATTGACGAAAGCCAAGATGAATTTGAGGTAAATATTTGGGAAGAGTTTGACGACTTTGTAGAAGATGGAGATTTTATGGGAGTAGGTTTTCAACGTCCTACTGCTGAAAATAATCCTGCTTGTATTAACTGCCTTCACTATCACGGTCGTATTTATCACGATAAACTGCTGGTTTGTGCTATGCATCCCTATGGCTGGGTAGATGAAAATTGTCCTGACTGGGAAAAAGATTGACGATCGGTATTGCCGCAAGCACTTAGTTTTAAATTTTATTGCATAGAAACTATTGTTTATTTTCAGTTGTTTGTGGTTTCTGCCATACACCGTTACAACCTTATTTCTGACAGGCGATCGCTAGAGGAGCTCGATACTTTACTATCTTTACTATGAGTAAACCAGTATGTGTAATCGTGGGAGTAGGTTCAGGTAACGGCGAGTCTTTTTCCCGTAAGTTTGCAGCAGAAGGCTATCGAGTAGCGATGCTGGCGAGAAATATCGATTATTTAAAACAACTAGAAGCAAAAATTACCGACTCTAAAGCCTATCAATACGATGTAACTGAGAGCGAGCGAGCAGCAGAAGTGTTTGGGCGTATCGAGTCGGAAATGGGAACGATATCAGTTCTAGTTTACAATGCGGGTGCGGGTGCTTTTACTAATATCGACGATACTACTGTCGAATCTTTTCAACGTGCCTGGGAAGTGAACGCTCGCGGTTTACTAGCAGTAGCCAAACAGATTCTCCCTCAAATGCGTAAGCTAGAAGGTGGCAATATCGTCATTATTGGCGCGACGGCATCGATTAAAGGCGGTGCTAACTTTGCTCCCTTTGCTTCTGCTAAAGCCGCACAGCGCAGTCTGGCACAGTCGATGGCAAGATATCTAGATCCAGAAAAGATCCATGTTTCTTATGTCATTGTCGATGGTGTCATCGATTTAGAACGTACCCGCAGAGCGATGCCCGATAAACCAGATGACTACTTTTTAAATTCCGATGAGATCGCCGAGTCAGTCTTTTTTCTCACTCAACAAAAATCTTCGGCTTGGACTTTTGAGTTGGATCTGCGACCCTTTGGCGAAAACTGGTAGATCGACTATGTTAAAGATACAAATTATTATCTTCGACGGGTTCGACGAACTAGATGCGATCGCACCTTTTGAAGTTTTGCAAAGCGCAGCAGCAGTTGGCTCTCAAGTAAAGACCGAACTAGTTACTTTAAATGAGGTAAAGGAAATTACTGCCGCTCATGGATTGAAAGTTAAACCTCAAGTCGTTCTAAATTCCGACGCACCACCAGATATTTTAATCGTTCCTGGCGGTGGTTGGTCGAGTCGCGCCGAGCGGGGAGCTTGGGCGGAAGCTCAACGGGGTAAAATACCTGCAGCAATTTCTCGCTTATTTAATAATGATAATACTACCATAGCCTCGGTTTGTACGGGAGCGATGTTAATTGCCACTGCCGAACTATTGAACGAACGCTCGGCTATTACCCATCACTCAGCCATACCAGAGTTGCAGGCTAAAGGTGCAAAAATCACTAAAACTCGTGTAGTAGATGACGATAAGATTATTACTGCTGCTGGTGTTACCTCTGGTTTAGAACTGGCTTTGTGGTTGTTAGAGCGATTTTTAAGTCCTCAAGTCGCCTATGAAGTAGAAAGAGAGCTAGAGTACGAGCGCTGCGGTACGGTGTGGCGAAAATCTGCTTCTAATTCGCGTAAATAAGCAGGATTTGAGAGGCTAGAAAACAAGCAATGACGTTCTTCAGCATCAATCAGGACTTACGCACTTCAGCACTCTAAACCTTGATTTACCGTTACTGACTCGCTGCTCAAACAACGAAATTTCATTCAACTGCGTAAGTCCCGATCGATATCAGAAAGTAATAGTGACACGAATCGATCGCGCCGATTGAATTATGTTTTGAGAAAGGGTAGCGATAGTATAGAGCTAATTAGGTTAGGATGCCCATGCTTTTTATAACGAGCGATCGCCTGCTGCGACTATATTAATAACTTGTCATAGAGAATTAATAACTTGATAGAGATCGATCGACTTGGCAGAGTAGAGGAAGCAGAAGGGAAAATAAAACAATCAACCATTGACTACCAAAATATGCGTCACGCTCGACCAAAACTTGAATTTATTCCTCCAACCTTTAATCCTCTGATACTTCGGCTAGTTCATTGGGTTTTGCCAATTTTACAAAGATTTCGCTTGCAACCTTGGTTACCCGCTGGAATTAGCCAAATCGAAACCGTCAATGGAGCAACTCTGGTCGAACTTTATCATCAATTTCAACTCGGGAAGATTCGCTTAATTTTGGCTTTTCGTCATTGTGAAGTAGACGATCCGCTCAGTGGTTTGTATTTATTTTCCCGTGCGATGCCCACGATTGCTCGTCAACAAGGCATTACTCTAAAACCTCCAATTCATAGCTATTTTATGTATGACAGAGGTATGACAATCTGGGCGGGTGATTGGCTAGGTTGGTTGTTTGCTCAGATAGGAGGTATTCCGGTACATCGAGGTAAAACTATAGACTGGCAAGCGATTAAGAAGACACGAGAATTATTAGTTAATGGTAAGTTTCCTTTAGTAATCGCTCCTGAAGGTGCTACTAACGGTCATAGTGAAATTGTTAGTCCTCTTAAATCTGGTGTGGCTCAATTCGCATTTTGGTGTGTAGAGGATTTGTCCAAAGCTAACCGTAGGGAACGAGTTATTGTCGTTCCGATTAATATTCAGTATCATTATCTCGATCCTCAGTGGTCAAAGCTCGATTCGTTGTTGAGTAAGCTAGAAACCGATTGTGGTTTGTCACCATTAGAAATAGACCACTCCGAGAAACCAGAAAAGTTATTTTACCCTCGTTTATTGAGACTGGGAGAATATTGTCTCACAGAAATGGAACAGTTTTATCGTTGTTTCTATCGTTGCCGCCTTCCAGATTTATCTCAATCGAATAGTTCAGAAGCCAATCTTACCAATAGACTCAAAACATTATTGGATGTATCTTTAAAAGTAGCAGAAGCATATTTTGGTCTCGAAAAAACAGGAGATATCATCGATCGCTGTCGTCGTTTAGAAGAGGCTGGTTGGAATTATATTTATCGCCTAAATCGCGATGAGTTAGAAAATTTGTCTCCTTTCAAACGTGGTTTGGCAGACTGGATCGCGGCAGAAGCTGACTTGCGGATGCGGCATATGCGTTTGGTAGAAAGTTTTGTTGCCGTCACGGGTACTTATGTTCGAGAGAAACCTAGTTTTGAAAGATTTGCCGAAACAACTCTAATTATCTTTGATGCGATCGCCAGAATCAAGGGCAATAAAAATCCTCGTCGTCCTCGTTTGGGATGGCGCAAATCCACAGTAACTGTTGGAGAAACAATTGATGTCAGTCAAAGGGCGATCGCTTATCGACAAAATTCCCAAAGTGCAAAACAGGCTATCGAGCGATTGACTCAAGATATACAAAAGGCTTTAACGGCAATGATTGTCTGATACCAATTCTCGAGAAGAATACAGTAACATACTAAATCCGATTACCAAAGTATACATCTTTAAAAGTTCCATCACCCTCATTTTGGTATAGGCTCGGAAAATTATAATGATTGCTTATGTAAATATATGGCTATTATTAAACTTCGATATCACTAAAATCTTTATCTATAGCGTTTCTCGAACTCATGAGGTACAGCTAACACCTACCTCAAAACTAAAAAACTTTGTATCTCACCAATACAATATGAGAACTGCTATAGTCTCTATTTGTCAGCCCGATGTTTACGGTTAGATCTGGGAAATTTACCTAGTTACTGACCAATAGTTTTCAAAGGAGTGAGAGCAAATCTCCCGTACTTCGAGCTTTGCTCGTGCAGCTGTTCGTCAGGCTCCGTCGTCGAGGGCACGGAGTAATCTCTGACTATTTTGGGATTTAGTTGGCAAGTATTCGATAAATTAGAAGTAATCAAATTCTCTAGCTTAGTCAATAAAAACCTTTCGCTAAACAATGCCTCTATTGCGCCTTCTAGCTCTATTATTCGGACTTAGCCTAATTCTCGGACTATCCATCTGGCTGGTAACGTCTCTTTACAGACTCTACATTCAAATTTCTTTTACAGCCCCTTTGTTGGCTAATTTGCTGCTCTTGTTGCTAATTTTGCTGATTGGTTCGATAATTGTCGGGTTCGTCTACTACCTAAACCAATACACTTCCAAAAAATCTCGTCGACAAAAACCCAAGCGTCGCCCCAGAGTAAGAGTACCAGAACAAAAAAATCAAGCCGCCGCCGAAAACCTTAAAGCTTTGAGAAAGCAAGTCGGGCAAATTCAAGATACCATCGCTCAACAAGCATTGTTAAATAGATCGCGGCAAATAGAAGCAGACTTGCAGCGAGGGGAAGTCAAAGTAGTCGTCTTTGGTACAGGTTCTGCAGGAAAAACATCACTAGTTAACTCTCTTATTGGCGAAATAGTTGGGGAAGTCAACTCGACTATGGGAACTACTAGAGACGGCAAGACATATAGCTTGAAGTTAGACGGCGTAGCTAGAGAAATTCTCATTACCGATACCCCCGGTATTTTAGAAGCGGGAATCGCAGGAACAGAACGAGGAGAACTAGCCAGACAGCTAGCTACAGATGCCGATCTACTAGTGTTTACCGTCGATAACGATCTGCGGGCTTCAGAATACGAGCCTTTAAAAACTCTAGCGGAAATCGGCAAGCGATCGCTTCTAGTATTCAATAAAATCGATCTCTACACTGACGAAGACAAAGAGACGATTTTAGCGCGGTTGAGAGCAAGAGTTAAATCGTTCATTCCTCCCAGCGACGTAATTGCGATCGCCGCTAATCCCCAACCAGTTCAATTACCAACAGGTGAAATAATCGAACCCGAACCTGAAATTACACCTCTAATTAAAAGATTGGTAGCAGTTTTGAGGGCAGAAGGAGAAGATTTAATCGCGGACAATATTCTTCTACAGTCTCATCGTTTGGGAGAAGAAGCCAGAAAAATTATCGACCGACAAAGACGCCGAGAATCCGATAAAGTAATCGTTCGCTATCAGTGGATCGGGGCAGGAGTAATTGCGGTTACGCCACTGCCTGTTGTAGATATGCTAGCAACTGCAGCGGTTAATGCTCAAATGGTGGTCGAACTTGGCAAAATTTATGGGGTAGAATTAGACCTCGAACGAGGTAAAGAATTAGCCTTGTCTTTGGGTAAAACTTTAGTTAGTTTGGGAGTAGTTAAAGGTGCAGTAGATCTATTAGCAAAAGCCTTACAGTTTCACGTAGCAACTTATGTAGTAGGCAAAGTCATTCAAGCAGTTTCGGCGGCTTACTTAACCCGTATTGCTGGTAAAAGTTTTGTCGAGTATTTTAAACGAGACCTCGATTGGGGGGATGGTGGTATTAGCGAAGTGGTACAGCGACAGTTTCAACTAAGTCGCCGCGATGAATTTATTAAATCTTTTGTTAAAGATGCTATTTCTAAAGTAGTTCAGCCAATGTCTGAAGCTTGGGAAGATGAGGCGGAGTTAATCGAAGAACAAGCAGAAGTAGAAGAAATGCAGGCTCATTTGGCTGATGAGTGGGAATAATAAAGTAGAAAGTTACAAGTTGAGATTTGGTTGCAGAAAAGTCATGGTTACAGTGACAGATCGCTGTAATTTACTTTCTCATCAAAAATCGCACAACTAACTTTTCTAGTTCTACCCACACAAACATCAGCAAACTAAAACCAAAGCAAATTAATAATTGTTCTCCGATTAGTACTTCGGTACCAAAAAAGCTGCGTAAAGGCGGTACGTAAATTAGCATTAGCTGTAAACTGGTAGTGACTATAACCGAAGCTAGTAAATAAGGATTGGAAACAGGATTGATTTCAATAGTCAGACGTTCGTGCGATCGCACGGCGAGGGCGTGTCCCATTTGAGCGATACACAGGGTGGTAAACACCATGGTACGCCAGGTATCGGGAAAGGCTCGGTAAGCTGAAATCATCAAAGCGATGGTGATAATAGAAAAGATAATGCCAATCCTGACAATATAAAGACCCAAACCCCTAGCAAAGATGCTTTCTTTCGGATTTAGGGGCGGACGCTTCATAATATCGGGTTCGGGTGGTTCGACTGCAAGGGCTAGGGCTGGTAACCCATCGGTAACTAGATTCATCCAGAGAATTTGTAAAGGCGTTAGGGGTACGTCTGGAAGTCCGATTAAAGGCGCAGTGGCAATGACGATTACTTCCCCGATATTACTACCCAGAATATATTTAATAAAGCGGCGAATATTGCTGTAAACTACTCTACCCTCTTCGGTAGCAGCAACGATGGTGGCAAAATTATCATCCAGCAACACCATATCGCTGGCTTCTTTACTCACATCCGTACCCGTAATTCCCATGGCAATGCCGATATCGGCTTGTTTGAGTGCTGGGGCATCATTGACTCCATCCCCAGTCATCGCGACGAATCTTCCCTGTTGTTGCAGTGCCCGCACGATGCGTAATTTATGTTCGGGAGAGACGCGGGCGTAGATATTTACCCGTTCTACTTCCCGTTCTAAATCGGTTTGTGACAGTTGTTGTAGGTCTCTACCGTTGAGAACGAAATCGCTTTCGCTGGCAATTCCCAAATTTCGAGCGATCGCCTTGGCGGTTAGTTGATGATCTCCCGTGATCATAATCGGGCGAATTCCTGCTTGCAGACATTCGGCTACTGCCGTTCTAACCTCGGTGCGCGGGGCATCCATCATGCCCACTAAACCAAGCCAAATTAAATCGCTTTCGCTAGTTTCAGCAGCAGTTTCAGCGGGAATTTCCGTTAGAGGTTTATAGGCTAATCCCAAAATTCTTAATGCTTTTTCCGCCATTTGGTTATTGGTTGCTAAAATGCGCTCGCGTTCTACCATAGTTAACCGAATGGGGCGATTGCCCTGTTGCCCATGAGTACATCGGTCTAAAATTAATTCTGGCGAACCTTTAGCAAATAAAACCAACTCGTAATTTTCAATTCCTCTGACGCAGCGATCGCTATAAGTTCCCAGGTTGGCAACCACGCTCATCCGTTTGCGTTCTGAGGAGAAGGGAAACTCAGCGACTCGGCAAATTTTACTGTTGAGTGTGGGTTGGTCGAAACCTCCTTTACCTGCTAGGCATAACAATGCTCCTTCTGTAGGATCGCCAATAATCTGCCATTGTTGCTGCTCGTCTCCAGCCAGAGTCGCGTCGTTACAGAGTACGCAGGCGAGTAATAAAATTTCTAATTCGGGGTAATTTGCCGGTTCGATTTCTAAATCGCTCGAAGTTCTAAATTTGCCCCAGGGCTGATATCCCTCACCCGTAACCAACCACGAACCTGAGAGGCATTCTACCTCCTGTACTACCATCTTATTTTGAGTCAGGGTTCCCGTCTTATCGGAACAAATGGTATCGACAGAACCTAGAGTTTCTACCGCAGGAAGCTTGCGAATTAAGGCGTGACGCTTGACCATCCGTTGAGTACCCAATGCCAGGGTAACGGTAATTACCGCTGGCAAACCTTCAGGGACTACTGCTACTGCCATCGAGAGCGAAACTTCGACCAAATCTTGCAAGGCACTCCAACCGCTAACAATTACGCCAATGACAATGACAATTGCCACCAAAATCATCGAACCAGTTACCAACACCTGTCCTAGCTGATTCATTCTCTGCTGCAGAGGCGTATCTTCTTCTTCTACTGACTGCAACATCTGGGCAATTTTTCCCAACTCCGTAGCCATACCCGTTTTAGTGACGATCGCTTTAGCCCTGCCTTGTAGTACTTGTGTACCAGCAAAGACTAGATTGATGCGATCGCCTAGAGGAGTATCTTCACTCAAATTTGCATGACAATGCTTAGTTACTGCCTGAGCTTCTCCCGTCAGAGCTGATTCTTGGATTTGTAAGTTGACCGCCTCTAAAATTTGTCCGTCAGCGCAGAGTTTGTCGCCACCTTCTAAGAAAATAATATCTCCAGGTACGAGATTGGCAGCATCCACCTGGATTTTTCTACCGTCACGCAATACCCGAACCGAAGGTGAGGTCATATTTTTTAGAGCAGCGAGGGCTTTTTCGGCGCGGCTTTCTTGTAAATAACCCAAGACTCCATTGAGAATCACAATCGACACGATCGCGATCGTATCCTTAAAAGGAATTTCTCCCGCCGCAGTTCCTGTCTGCTGTAAATTAATTAGATCGAGGATTCCCGAAATAATTGCCACCGCGATCAGCATCAATAACATGATGTCTCGAAACTGCTCGAGTAGTATCTCCCAGTTGCTACGTCCCGATTCTGCTTTAATTTCGTTCTTACCGTATCGCTCTAGTCTTCTGTTTACTTCTGCCGTGGTCAATCCGTATTCGATACTACTATCGAGTATTTCGAGGGTATTAACTACCGATAGAGTATGCCAGGGACGCTCGAGATCGGCGAGTATCGGAGTGGATGTATTGGGTAGGTTCACGAGAGCATCTAAGATAAGGACGGTTGATAGAAAAGTAATACTTGACGACTAGTCGTATATGGCTATAAATTGTAAGACTTAAAAACCAACAATTTGGGCAATTGGTATTCGTAGATCGAATTTGCCTGTTGGGATGTTGCTACTATTATGTACATCTCACAGTTCTACTAACAGTGGGGAACAATAAAGCTTAATCTTCGACGATCGCGCTTTTAGTTTAAATATTAAAAAACGTAAGATTGCTTAGCAATTTTATTTGAAGATCGGTAAAAGTTAAACCGATCTACCTGTTTCCCCCTCTCATCCCCAACCTTTTGTTCACCGTTAAATTAAGTTGACCTACCTATCTAATGACCAGCTCCAAAATAGCCACTTCCATTAACTCTACCACCAGAACTATTAGACCTATCGCGGCTAGTTCGATTTACGGCATTGTCTTTCACCAAGGATATTTATGGGCGATCGATTCGCGCAACGGCTATTTATTAAAGATCGATCCTGCTACGGATAATACTGTTATTGTCAACTCTCACAATTGGTCGGATTTTTTGGGAGCGACGGGCTTGGCGATCGCCGGAGAGCGACTTTGGTTTACCAATCGCGAAAGCGTCTATTATTGTTCCCTCAACGATCCCAACTTAAAACCCGAGGTCTTCGTCCGTCTAGATGACGATGTGGATGGGATTGCTGTCTGGAAATCTACCGTTTATATTACCAGCGAAAAATTAGGACAAATTCTGATCTACAGTCTCGAGCGCGCTAGCAAAATTACCCATTTTTATCTTCCCGGCATTGGTTTGGAAAATATTACCGTTAATGAAGATCGTATTTGGCTGAGCGACACTGTAGAACAGACCATCTATTGCCTCGAGCGCGCCACGGGAGAAACTATTTTTAGCGTGCTGACACCTTTTGAATCTCCTACCGGATTGGCTTTTGCTAGGAATGCCGAAACTGGCAAGGAAACTTTATATGTAGCTTATGCCGATCGCGAAGTTTATATCCGAGATAATCCCAATGCCGAACCCAACCACGAATTACAGTATCGCGATCGCACTTTCATTCATCCCCTTTACTTTTGTTACTATCCAGATAAAAAATATGCTCTTTCTAATGGCTATGCGATCGAGATCTCCTATGTCGAAGAAATTTCACCTCTCGATCCGATCGAACTAAAAGATTTAGAATGGCGTATTGCCCTCCCTGCCGAAACCGACCGCCAGAAAATCATCGAAGTAGAACCCATCGGACTGCCTTTTACTGAAGAAGTTAAAGATGGACAGAGAATTGCCGTGTTTAAATTCGACAGCTTAAATTCAGAAGAACGCTATGTTTTTGGTTGGAGAGCTGTTATTGAAGTTTGGAGTATTAAATACCAAATTAAACCCCGTGATTGCGAGAACGTACCAGAACTTTCTGCTGAATTGGCTACTAAATATTTAGTCGATAACGACAACCTGGCTATGGATAGCGAGATTATCCAGCGCGCTGCCGCCGATGCTATCGGTACGGAAACCAACTTGTTGCGGCAAGTTTACAGCATTCGTAACTATGTTTACGACAAATTGACCTATGGAATTAAGCCTCACATCGATACCCCCGATATCGTTCTCAGACGGGGAGTTGGTTCTTGTGGCGAATATTTAGGTCTACTTTTGGCGTTGTGTCGCCTTAATGGTATTGCCTGTCGCACTGTCGGGCGCTATAAATGTCCTCCCCATCCTTTGCATCAAAATAATCCCCTTCAACCCGATTACAATCATGTTTGGATGGAATTTTATCTACCTGGTTATGGTTGGCTACCAATGGAATCTAACCCCGACGATTTGTATGAAGGGGGACCCTATCCCACTCGGTTTTTTATGGGACTTTCCTGGTATCATGCAGAGATGGCAAAAGATACTCCCTTCGAACAATTGATTAGCCAAGGAATACCAGTAGATAAAGAAAAAGTTTCTATCGGCGAATTAGCTCTGAATCACGTGCGGTTTACGATTTTAGAGGAATTGCAGCCAACTTCAGACAGATAAGAGATGGAGAGGGAGACAGTGAGACGAGCTTATATGAAATCTCAAAAAGAATGCTACACATACAACTTATCAGGCAGACGGTAGAAGGCAGGAGGCAGGAGAAACTATTGACTGCAACCACTTTAGTCATTTGTAGCAAACATTTGAGTATTTCATATTACTTTTTCTATGGAAGAGAGAGCACCCAAGCCGCCTCTTTAGTCGAGACATCGGCTTAAATACTATTAGAAATATTTTCTTCAGGAAAAGTTTGGCGAAATTCTTCGAGCAATTCATCTAATTCTTCTAATGCCTGATCCACATCTACTCTCAAAGTACCGAGCTGAGGATCTTCTAATAACTCAACCAATAGCTCTCGCTTACTTTCGATTTCGGCGATCTTGGTTTTAATGGTAGCTTTATCCATATTTGATGTTTACTTTAATTTAAAATAGAGCGTCTCATAGCTCTAGAATAGACAATATTGACAAATTTAAACAAGATTTATTTTTTATGTTGCGTAAAATACCCTTGGCTGCAGTCGGATTAACCGTAGGTAGCATTTTAACTGCAGTTGGCTTTTATGCTTATGCTATTGGCAATTCTACTCTAAATTTAGCAGGATTTTTTTATGGTATTCCCCTCTTACTGGGTGGATTTGCCCTTAAAGCTGCCGAACTCAAACCCATTCCTTATACCAAAGAAACTCCGCCAGAAATTATCACATTGCGAGAACAGGCAACTGCGACGCAAAACCAGTTGAGAAAGGATGTGACTCGTTACCGTTACGGACAAGAAGCACATTTAGATGACTCCTTAGCAAGAGTCGGCTTGAGTCCAACTGACGAAGATCGACCAGAACTCATAGGCATCCAAGAAACTGCAACCGACGGAGCATATACTTTATTAATGCAGTTTTATTCCCCATTTATATCCTTAGAACAATGGCAAGAAAAACAGCCGAGAATTGAAAAGTTTTTTGGTCCAAACATCAAAGCCATAATTACTCAACCAGAGAAGGCAAGAATCGATCTAGCTTTGGTTAGATGCTCGGAAACAGAGAAAAGCGAAGAGTAAACCAGGCAAGAGAACAAAAGAGCGATCGCAGTTTATCTTCAGTCAAAATTTGAAGGTTATTAGTTATGTTCTAGACAACTAAAAATAGCTTTAAGTTATTGAATTATCTTCCAGCAATGTTGAGACGAATACGATAGACACTAGTGTTAGCTGTAATATAAAGCGTTTGGCGATCGCTATCTCCCCATGCCAAATTAGTTGCTGCTTCGGGAACTGGAATTTTGCCCAGTAGCTCACCTGAAGGTGCAAAGATCCAGACTCCCCCGGGTCCCGTGCTATAAAGATTGCCCTCTACGTCTACTTCCATGCCGTCTGGTGCTCCTCGTTCGCCAGAAGACTCTAATTTAGCAAAAACTCTGCCATTGCCTAGGGTACCGTCTGGCTCAACCTCAAAAACGCGAATGTGACGCCGTTGAGAATCGTTGATATATAGTTTAGTTTCGTCGGGAGAAAAGACAATCCCATTGGGACGAACGAAATCATCCACTAACAGGGTTAATTTACCATCTCGTGCAATACGATATACTCCATAAAACCCCAATTCTTCTTGCTCGGATTTGACTCCATAGGGAGGATCGCTAAAGTAAATACTACCATCAGATCTAACTGCTAAGTCGTTAGGACTGTTGAGTTGCTTTTCTTGATAGTGACTGGCTAAGGTAATAACCGTTCCATCTTTTTCCGTGCGGGACACACGGCGATTTTCATGTTCGGCAGTAACCAAACGCCCCTGGCGATCTAGTATATTACCGTTGGCTTTGCCAGAAGGATGACGAAATACTTGGGCTGTTTGCTTCGGCTGCCATTGATAAATAGTATTGGCTCGAACATCACTGAATAACAGAAAGCCGTCTGGATGCCATACAGGACCTTCGGTAAATTCAAAATTTTCTGCAACTAACTCTAATCGCTCATTAGAGTCGAGAAGCTTTTCTAAATTTTTTTTGGTGGCTAATTCTAGCTGTAGCTCACCTGCGTTCTTGGTAAAAGTCAAAGCATCAAGCGATCTGTTTTCAGATCCACTATTAAAGACAGTTAGAAACATGATGCTAAAACTAATTTTTACGATCGCTTTGCCCAATCCGTAGCTCATCGTGCTTTTCAATTAACACTCAACTAATAGAGCCTAGTTTATACTACTCCTGGTTATTTTTGGATTTAGTATTAAACGTGAGGTATTCATCCTAAAGTCACATCTAAATACATCATTACTACAAAGCCTACCATCAGACTAGCAGTCACTTCTTTACCACGACCCAAATTTTGCGCTCTGGGAATGATGCGATCGCAGATAACAAACAGCATTGCACCTGCGGCAAATGACATCCCCCAGGGCAAAAGTATTTCTCCTAGGGAAATAACGCCCGCACCCAATAATCCTCCTACAGGTTCTAACAACCCTGTCAACAGTGCTATCCAAAACGCTCTCCATTTTGAGTAGTTTTCGGTAATTAGTGCCAGGGCTACTGCTAGACCTTCCGGAAGATTTTGCAAGCCAATGCCGATAGCTAGAGCTAGACCATTGCCGAGATTTCCTCCGCCAAACCCGACTCCTACAGCCAAACCTTCGGGAAAATTATGAATGGCGATCGCCATAACGAATAACCAAATTCCTTTTAAATTTTCAAAATCGCTTCCTTGAGGCTGTTTGATATACCGTTGGTAGGGAAAATAACGATGGGTAACCCACAAAAATACTCCACCCAGTAAAGTACCTGCTACGACAATATTAGCTGCATCTATCGAACTTCCCCCACCGGATGCTGCTGCCTCAATACTGGGAATAAGTAAAGAAAATGATGTTGCTGCCAACATTACTCCCGCTCCAAAACCTAACAAAATGCCTTGAATTCTTTTAGAAACCTCCGAGACAAACAAAACCGGGAACCCACCTATCCCCGTGGTTAAACCAGCTAGTAAGCTGCCAATCGTTCCTAAATAAAATAAGGGGATACCTTCTAAAAATTTAAGTTTATTGGAATCGCTATTTTTTGCTTGGCTTAATAAGAGGTTCGGGCTATTCTTGGCAAAGAATTTGGTTGACTTATCTGCTGGTAAAGAAAGCACAGGTACTTGGAAGTTTTTTTCTCCAGCATTGAAAGTAACCACCTCGATTGGTACAGAAGTATTAAATTTGCGATCGGAGAGATTCTGCCCCAACCTATAACCTTCTGCAGAAGGATGAGATAAACAAAAATTGTTTGAGCAAACAACAACGAAACTTAAGAAACCAAGACTAATAAAGCGAATATGCCGCACTGTTCTGTAATCTATACTAGATTGGAAAAAAAATGGGTATACCAAGCTAGAGTTTGCTGATAATACTTAGCATCTACCCTTACACCAGTTATTGCTTGCCAGATCGAATCGACTCGGTGATGCCTGAGATTATAATGCTCTTTTTTTATTAGTTTTATTTACCAGTCAAACAAGAAAATCTCAAAATCAGCGAATAATTCACGATCGACACATTCAAACTCAAAGCTGAGTCGAAGAATTTCGAGGAGCGATCTCAATTCCTGACTCTGGTTGATTTTCTAGTCGACCTTCTTTTAAATCTTCAAAGCGCTCTATTTCCACGCCAATTGAATTACAAGGTTTCTTTAGTTCGCGCTCGAAAGCAGCAATGTCTCCGCCATAGCCACATCTTTCTGAAACAACACCAACTTCTTTCTCGGAATTGGCTTTTGCACAATCAATTAATTCGGAACCGTGAAGAGGTACTGAGGAAGTCATAATTTTCTAATCTGAATTTTCTCAATGTAACTGCAATTACAATTATTCATGCTTAATCTTAAGAAAAAGCTGACAGAGATCTAATCTATCTGAAAGTAGAAACTTACAACTATCGCTGCGATCATTCGATCGCCAGACTTAATTTTCTAATTGAGGAACTGGAGTAAAAATATTAAATCGAGCGAATAAAGAACTATTTCGCTCTTATTTTGAGTTTTTTAATCTAGATTGCTTACGATTATGCAAGCTAACTTTAGTCGCTCTAAATATATAGTTAGTTTATCTATATATTTAAAATTATAAATAAAAAGAATTGACAATCTCCGTGTATAAAAAACAACCAAAAAATAAATTGCTATTGGATCTTGGTAGTAAAATTAACAAATATAGACTTTTTAGTGGTTTATTTGGCAAAAACTATTAAAAGTTTTAGAGTTAGCTATTTCTTTCGATAGAGTTATTATCAATATTTGTTAAATAACATAAATTGCAAAGAATTAAAACGGGAGAGTTTACCTTAAAAAAGCAAATGTGCTGGCTATTTCCTAGCGAAAACTCAACTAGAATGATTTTGCATTTAAGAGAAAATTTACATCATTCATGGCGACCATATACGTCATATCCTTAATATTCAGTGCCAGATTATCGAGTTCCTCGCGGTTCGGAAGGTTGGGCTACTTATCAAAAATTGGGCAATTGTGGTTGGACTCTAATTTCTAGCGATCGCGCTTATAGATCTACCAAACGAGTAATGGAAAATTTTAGCAGTTAATCGAGCTATTGTTTAATTTGCGATTTCGCTCTGGGTATGGACTAGATCGATCGTTCGACCGATCTATAGTTCTAGCATCATGAGAGCGAGCGGCATAATTGCAATCGTGCAATACGTTTCTCAGAAATCTAAGACAAAATCATAATTGAGCCGATGAATCAACGCAAAAACATTGAAAATTTTCCTCGAACTTTAAAACAAGGTATTTGGATTTTAGGAACTAGTTCCTGGTTATTTGGTATTAGCGATCGCAGTATTGCATCTTTAGCTGACGGCTATTTATCTGCTATCGATTTAATTCAACTAAGTACCGTTTCGTTTTTCTTTGTTAGTTGGCTGTTTCTCAAGCCAGAATAATTGTATGAATATTAATTGTTTCACTCAGCCCAAGTTTTATCCCCATCAAACAGTTAGCTTTATTGGAGGTACCGGCAAAATTATCAATCGCCAACTAGAAGCAAATAAATGGATTTATACAGTTGAAATGATTATGGGTTCGGAGCCGGAATTTGGAAGGGTAGGTACGGAAACCACGATCGTTTTACAAGAGTCTGAGATTCAAAGTTTAGTAAAATAAGGAACAACCAACTAAGTTTTGTTAGAGAACTTCTAAAAAGTAATATTGACTCGACGATTTATACTGGTTTTTGCATCCCCTACCCCACCAAACCTAGAGAAAAAGTTACATTTCTTCACGGATAGCTTATAGTCAATACTTATTAAAATTTAATCTATAAAATTAAATGAAAAATGTATTTTATAAAACCAAAAATTGTAATTTAGTGCAATCGGAGTTGTTACTAAAAAAATAATAATCTGGGTAACTCTTAAATAATCTGGGTAACTCTTAGGCTTAAATCAGTTTAATAAAAACGATTAAATCTTGATTTATCATATATCTGAAGATGTATTTAATTATTAAATAACTATTAAATGTATGTAAGCGTACAGAAATAAATAACGAATTTAAACAAGATTTAAACAAGATAAAACCATTCATAATTTATTAGCAAAGTATTTAGCTAAATAAAATTTTAAATTTTGTTTTTTTAGTTGATACCGTTAATCAATTTATTAATGGCAATCGTAATACAAGCGCTTTTACTATGATGCCAGTCTACGTACATTCTACTAACCATCTATTGAAATCTTTGCCCCCAATTGAATACAAAAGGTTAGAACCTTGTTTGAATATCGTCCAACTTCCTCTGGACAAGGTTCTTTACGAAGCTTCAGAAACAATTGAATATATTTATTTTCCCAATACTGCATTAATTTCTTCGATTTACACCCTAGAAAATGGGGCGACTAGTGAAATTAGTTTGATTGGTCGCATGGGATTAATTGGACTTCCAGTTTTATTAGGTAGCGAGCGTAGTAATTATCGTGCTGTGGTTCAAACAGCAGGGAGTGCCGTCAAGATTTCTGCTCGGATTATTAAGCGTGAGTTCGAGCGAGGAGGAGAGTTACAAAAAATGTTGCTTCGCTATACTAAAACTAGACTCGATCGGGTAGCACAATTAGCTATTTGTAACAGACATCATACGATTGAAAAGCGTCTTGCTTGTTGGCTTCTGATGGTTAGTGACTTAACTCAATCCAATCAAATATATCTAACTCAGGAGTTTATTAGTAATATGCTAGGAGTTCGGCGACCCGGGATAACGATAACTGCACGAACTTTTCAACAAGCAGGAATCATTAGTTATCGTCGTAGCAGAATTACTATTGTGAATCGAGAAAAGTTAAAAAGAACTGCCTGCGAATGCTATCAGCCTTTTCATGAAAAATTCTATAAACAAAAACTCAATCGCCATTCTTCACTTCTAACAGAGGAACTTTCAGTTTCATAAATAGAAATTATCTGGAAATATTGCCCTTGCATTTTCAGTAGAAGTCGATTGTTAAAAAGAAGTAGTAGAAAGTCTGCAGGTAAATTACTTGTAGTCTTTAATCGACAACATCAGCCCCGTTTTTAAATAAACAAAACTCTTCTGTAAAAAGCGGCTCAGTATGCTAAAAATACCAATAACCAACAACTGCTCCATATAGGTAGCTATGACTCGAGCGACAGTATTAGTGACGCGCAAATTACCCCAAGCTGTAGAAGAACGTCTAACTAGGGATTATCTGCCTTTACTCAATCGAGACGACCATCCTCTGACTACGGAAGAATTGCTGTTAAGTAGTCAAGAGGCAGACGCTTTAATCATTACAGGACAATATCGGCTTAATGGTGAAATAATCGCTCAGTTACCAGAAAGAATAAGAGTAATCGCTACTTTTTCCGTAGGTTACGACCATATCGACTTAGAAACAGCAAAAAAACGTAATATTTCGGTTATTAATACTCCAGGTGTTTTAACCGATGCCACAGCGAATTTGACTTGGTTATTACTTCTCGGTGCCGCTCGTCGTGCTCATGAAGGAGAACAGCTAATAGGTCAAGGAAAATGGACAGATCCTCGTCCTACCGAACTTCTAGGCATCGAGGTTACCGGTAAACGTCTGGGTATTTTGGGTATGGGTCGAATTGGCAGAGCAGTTGCGCAAAGAGCGAAAGCTTTTAAGATGGAAGTTCACTACTGTAACCGCCATCAGCTTAGTACAGAACCAGAAGCGGGAGCAATTTTTCACGACGACCCAGAAGAGCTGCTTGGGGTGAGTGAATTTTTTTCTTTTCACTGTCCCGCTACCCCCGAAACCAAACACTTCCTCAATGCTCGACGCATCAAATTATTGCCCGATGGCGCGATCGTCATTAATGCAGCTCGTGGTAGTTTAATCGTAGATGAAGATCTAATTGCAGCTCTGCGATCGGGTAAAATCAATGCAGCAGGACTGGATGTATTTGAAGGAGAACCCCATCTCAATCCTACTTATCGAAGTTTACCCAATGTATTTTTGCTGCCCCATCTTGGTAGTGCTACGGTAGAAACTCGCACTCAGATGGGTTTTTTACTATTGGATAATTTAGATGCCGTCTTTGCAGGTAAGAATCCTCCTAATAATTTAGTTACTTAACCTCATTTTCGATCGACGGAATATAGACTGATTATTCTTTAAATTTGGTGGTAATTTCAGTGCTGTAACTTTGATATGATTAGATAGACATATCCTGACCTGAAGAGGTACTGCTGAGATAATCTTTTACCACGCTCTTAGTTATTAAGACCGAAAACCATGCTCCTAATCAGCTCGAACTACACTATTGTACGTTCGTCCAATCAACGGCAGTCGCCGTCTGTGGTTTGCTTGAAGGAAAAAGCAGCATCAAGAGCTTATGGTAAAAAAAGTGGTAGATTTCGGCAATTTGATTAATTTGGGAGTTGTGAGATTCAAGCTGGAGAAAATATTGTCTTATGTTTAAAAATATTGTATTTGCCATCGATGTTACCAGAGAAGCCAGAAAAGCTGTTGAGGTTGTGGCAGATTTAGTTAAAATCCACAACAGTAAATTAGTCATCCTATCGGTAGTAGAAACCACAGCAGAAGGTGTCATGAGTTCTTCCGAACAAGTTGCTAAATTACTTGCCTACGCTAAAGACTTTTTGGGCAAACAGGGAATTGATTCCGAAACTCTCGAAAAAGAAGGTAAGCCGCCATTTGTTATTTGTGATGTGGCTGATGAAATCAATGCCGATTTAATTGTAATGGGATGTCGGGGTTTGGGTTTAGTAGAAGAATCCGCCTCCGATAGTGTGACTAGTCGGGTAATTAATCTTGCACCTTGTCCTGTTTTAGTTATTCCTTAATTAACTGTAGTTTAGACTAAAAAAAAACATCAAAAAATAATTCAGCCAGTTGCAAATAGCTGAAATCGGAAACAAATACTCAAAAACTAAGATTAAACTGCTTTCTTTTGAGATTTTTTACTGCCAGAATAGCTCTTCTTCGCTATGGGATAGGTCTTTCTTTCCCTTCTTTTTTTGCCTTGTTTCCAACCAGGGGACTTTCCACGGAGTTTGGTCAAAGTAGTAGATGTACCAATCTCAACTAAAAGTGAAAATAGTGACTGTGCAACTCTTCCAGGGGTCAAATTTTTTAGAGGAGATTGCCACCGAAGATGATGCTCTTTAACCAAATCCTTAGCTAACCATAATTGCCAAGTCATCAAAGGCATTAAATTACTCCACCGTTCAGATGGTTCTGTTGCAAAAAATCCGAACAGAGAGAATATACCTGTGATTAACTAATTTTTTAGACAGCGATCCCAAACAGAGAATAGACAAAATTTCTTTGTCCCAAGATGTCACCTTTAGCGATATTTTTTATTTGCCCTTTGCGAATCACATTCATGATTTCATACCCTTTTAATGTCCGCCATGCTGAGTGGAAATGTTGAAAGTATAATTTATACTTAGCCTGCTTTTTCGGAAATCTATGGTCTTGCTCGATGATATTATTAAGATATTTGTTCTGTCTCAATTCACACTCACTAGAGATAATTTCTTCCGTTTGAAGTTCTTCAACTGCTGCGGGATAAGCAGGATTTTGGTCTACGTTAATAACTCTTGGCTGCTTATTATGTCTCGATTTCAGGGCTTTCTTCAAGAATCTTTTAGCAGCTTGTTTATCTCTCCTGGCACTAAACATAAACTCTATGGTAATACCATTGCTGTCAACTGCTCTATATAGATATTTCCATTTTCCTTTGACCTTGAGATAAGTTTGATCTACTCGCCAAGAGTCATTAGTTGAGATGAGATGCTTTCTGGCTCTTCTTTCTATTTGTGGTGCATAAATCATCACCCATCGGTAAATCGTGGTGTGGTCTACAGATAGTCCTCGCTCTTGCATGATTTCTGCTAAATCACGATAACTCAAACCATAGCGGAGATACCACCTCACACAAAGTAAAATTATTTCTCCTTGAAAATGTTTCCACTTAAATGGTTGCTTTGAGTTCATCTGGTCTAGTAGTTATTTACGTTTGTTAAATACTACAAGTTTGTCTTAAGTTTTTGCAACAGTACCTCCAGAGTTCGTTCAAAATTTTTGACTAAACTTTTGCACCTTTCCATCCAAGAATTGGTTCTTTCTATGACCCATCTGGCTTTGACTGGTACAAATCCTCTTTTTCCTTCCTTTTTCTTCTGTGCTTTCGACGGTTTGGGTGAGAGTTTGAATTTGGCGTTTGCGTAGCAAGCGAACCAAGAATAACGCTAAGCTGTCCAATTTAGTGGACAAAACAAGGCAAAACTTTACTGCATCTGTTTTACAGAGATTCTTTGGGAATTTAATTTTGTGTACCAGTTAAACCCTCTGAGAATTAGCTCCATCAAACCATTGAAATCTCGTTAAAATTCCCCCTACCATTTAGGCTAGAGTTTTCTTGATACAGCGATCGCTACAATTCTTTGTTACTCGACTACTTTAGATTGGTGGTAAACCCATCTTTTCCCTCAGAATAGCTCGTTGTTCGCGCTGACTAAGAGATGATAATTCTGGCTCTGGTTCCCCAAGACGATTCCGACGTTTAACACCCCTCATGATTGGATTCGGTTCTACTTCACTCTCCTCAGTGGGGTAAGAAGTCCCTGATAATCGATCGAGATTGCCAGCAACCCTCTTCAGCACTCGCAGTACCCACGAGCGCTCGACACCTACATATGCTGTTCTGGGGTCTGATTCGGCACCTAGATTAACTACCACTTTTTCCCCACGAGCTAATTGCTCCAGCCAATCGATACACCAACGTATGACTTCTCCTTCATCAGCCAACTGTTGCTGTAGCTGTTTGAGCGACAGCTTACCCTCACCATCTGATTGTGCATTCATCTCGATCTTTGAATTTGGCAGATTATTCAGCCAGTCAGGAATTTGATGGGCTTGATCAGTGTGTAACAGTTGATGGATACGGCTTGAACTTAAGCCAGTGGCTTTAGCTATTGTTCTGATTGATAAACCTTCAGCATGAGCCGTCGCGAGCGCCCAGAGCCGCTCTCGCTCCACATCTTTGACTCGTGTTGTCGCCAAGCGTAAACGGTTAAGCAACTGTTTGTCTTTCAATTCCTTCTCTTTACGGTGGTCTAATGATTCGAATTAGTGACTGATTTTCAGTTTAATTCGGAGTTTGTTATCGTAGCTCATACGCTAATAACTTCCTCCCCTCCCACACCTTTTTTCGCTCACCCTATTTTCGGAGAGTGACAGAAGCGTTTCATTGGCGATCGCCAATAATGAATCAAAGAAACTCGCCAGATTATTGGTTCATATGAACTTAAAAAGTTGAGTTTCTTATGAGAGGGATAAATGCGATTACCCTGCAAAAAATATGCTTGACAAACAAATCTAAACAAGCCTAAAAAAATCAACATTGTTGATTTTTTCCACAGACAAATGTTGATTTTTTATCTTTAATAAATTAATTACTATCTACTGAATTATATTTAAACAGATTAGTTTTGAGCGATAAAAGCCCTAGTATACATCTAGTAAGTAAAATAAACTTATTTTTTAGAACTAATTTAAACCTTGGTTTAAATAAATTTGTTATGGAAAAAATTAACTCACTCACATCAAATTTGCCAGCAACGGAAAAATCTTTACTTGAACAAGGTAAGGACTCACTTTTTGTAGAAAGTCCTGCTCATCCAAATTCGGAACTGATTAGTGCCCTCGATGCGCTTCCGCTTCCAGACTTTCTACTTTACCTTTACATAACTTGCGCTTGGTGTGAATTAGTTTTTGAGAGCTAGGAGTTTCGTTGAAATAATCAAAATAGTTTTTTTCACACAAATTGTCCAACTCTTGATTTAGCAAGGCTCACTTTAATTCACACTAGACGTTCAATATAAAATATCTGCCCGATGAACAATTTTACATTTGGTCCCTTTGGTAATTCCTTGGGAATTGGTCCTTTTTTGTTTCCTGGTTCCCCAGGCAGCGATTATATCTTTCCCGTACAAGAAAATGCCGTCTATTGGGGTCGCGATGGCAACGATACGATTTTCAGTTTTGACCCTGGTGCTAATAATCCACTACAAATCGATCTTCTGCTTGGCGATCTGGTTGATGCCACCTTATTTCCAGAAATGACAGATATCCCACCACGGGATTGGCAAAATCGTTTGATTCTCGGCGATTGGCAACAGCCTTACTATGTGAGCAACTCACCATCGCTTTTTGGTTTAAACCAATTTGCTGTTATTGCTGACTTTAATTCCATTCAGGATACTATTCAGCTCCACGGCACTGCCGAAGACTATCAATTAGTAACAACACCAGTAGGAACGGCACTCTTATGGCGGCAATTTCCTACGCCCGATCTCATTGCTTTTTTGCCTTTAGTTTCAGATTTAAATCTCGAAGATAACTACTTCCAATTCCAAGGTGATTCTCCACCAGAGGGTCCAACAATACAGAAAATCGAGCAATTGGGAACTAAGGGGATTGACGGCTTTAGTAGTTTGACAACAGATTCTACAGGAAACGTCTATTTAACCGGAGCGACTCAGGGAAATATTTGGCTAGCTAAATACGACAGCGATGGTAACCAATTATGGATTCAAGAGTTTGGCACTTCCAGTTATGACAGTGCCACCGATCTCGTCAGCGACTCGGAAGGAAATTTATATTTGGTAGGCTTGACTAATGGCGATTTAGCAGAAGCTAATGCTGGATCTTTTGATGTCTGGCTGGCCAAATATAATAGCAACGGCGAGCGACAATGGATTCAACAGTTTGGTGATGAATTGGTCGATCTCTCCTACAGCATTGAGCTCGACGGTGAGGGCAATATTTATTTATCAGGACACTCTGGTCGAGCGGATTCAGAGGACGAAGGAGCAATATTAGGACAAACACTCGATCCCTGGGTAACCAAATACGACAGCGATGGCAACCAAGTATGGTTTCGGGAGCTCGAAATTAATGGTTTAACTGAAGCTTACGGTGTTGAAGTTGATAGTAACGGTCGTGTTTATGCTACGGGATGGACTTGGACTTTAGGTGATTTCGGGAGAGAAAATGCCGAACTTTATGATGTTTGGTTGGCTCAGCTCGACAGCGACGGTAACCCAATCAAGAGGGAACAGTTTGGTAGTGAGGACTATGAATTTCCCTGGGGGATGGACATTGATAGTCAGGATAATATTTATACGACAGGTTGGTCTTTAGGAGATTTGGGAGGAGCTAATGCTGGCTCTTACGATCCTTGGCTGGCTAAATATGACAGCAATGGCGAGCAACAATGGATTAGACAGTTTGGCACTAGCGGAGATGATGGCACTGGTACCTTCTTGAAAGCCATAGAAGTAGATTCAAATGATGATATTTTCATAACCGGATACACTGAGAACGATTTGGGGGAAGCCAATGCTGGTTTTTACGATCCTTGGGTAGCTAAATACGATAGCGACGGTAACCAACTGTGGATTCAACAATTTGGTACACCTGAATTTGATTATGCTGGCAGTCTTAGTTCCGATGATGCTGGCAATCTTTACCTCACCGGATGGACGGAAAGTTCGTTGGGCGAGCTTAATGCGGGAGCAGTCGATGGCTGGATTGCCAAGCTAGATGCCGAGTCGGGAATGCTGCAAGATTTTTCTGGGGGCTAGATCTAAGTTAGCCTCTAATTACTCACCGTTGGCTTAAATTTCTGAAGAACTCTTTTTAACATTATTAATTAAACAAAGAATTGAGTCATAGTTTTTATCATTACCTCAGCTTACACTTCTTATAGAAGCCATTTGGTATCTTGATAAAAAAGGATATCAATCAAAATGCCGTATTCAAGCGACTTGACAGACAAAGAGGGGAAAATTATTGAACCCTTGTTACCAAAGAAAAAGAGAACCAAGCCTCCAACATGGACCAAAAGAGAAATCTTGAACGGGATTTTGTATCAACTTAAAAACGGTTGTAACTGGTGTGATTTGCCGCAAGATTTACCACCTTACTCTACAGTATTTTGGCATTACAAACAGTGGCGAAGACAAGGAGTAATTGAAAAAATCAAGGATGTATTACATAGCCAAGTCCGTCAACAAATAAAAAAAAACCAGATGGACAACCTTAATCATAATCGATTCACAAGCAGTAAAAAATACTTGTAATGTCAGTGTAAAGTCTAAAGGGTTTTGTTTTTACAAATCTACGAACGCAATTAAGAGGCATTTAGCGGTAGATACTTGAGGGTTTCCCTTCTTCACTCACTGTACCAAAGCTTCAGTATCAGACGCTCTGGGTTTAATTGAAATGTTGTCAGACAACATTGATTACTTTCAATCGAAGCCTGTCAATGTTCCCAAGGTAACTATCTTACTGGACCCTGGATACCACCCAGAAAAATTAATCCAAGAGTTAACCAAAATTTATCCTCAAATCATGACCAAGCTCAAATTCAAACTCTCACCCAAACCGTCGAAAGCACAGAAGAAAAAGGAAGGAAAAAGAGGATTTGTACCAGTCAAAGCCAGATGGGTCATAGAAAGAACCAATTCTTGGATGGAAAGGTGCAAAAGTTTAGTCAAAAATTTTGAACGAACTCTGGAGAATGCCACCACCAAGATTAACCTTTGTTTTGTCAGACTGATGCTCAAAAGATTAGCTGCTGCTTAGATAGATCTCAAATGGGTTCTATAGAAGCCGACCCCTTTATCTTAATCTCAATTCTCCTGGGTGCTCTTAGGTAATTATTAGAGTCCTACTTATTACCAGTAACTTCAAACCAATAAAATTTTCAACTTTCTGTCTCAGAATCGCCGAAGTCAAGGTCAAGTAATTCTTTCTTCGAACTTGTTAATTTATGCCACAGCTTTTTGATGCGTTGGTAAGCATCTTCAGTGGAAATTTTACCGTTAGTTTCTAAATTACATATATAGCCTGTTTTTTGGGCAAATTCCTGAAGATTGGCGTTAAAAGCTAAATTTCCAGGAGAGAATTTGCCACGATAGCTGCTTCGAGGATATAAGAAATCTTCTTTACTCTGTTGTGGTTTATCGTTCATATAAGAATATTTAGTTTTACAGATATTCTAGCGATTAAATCGTGTAGTCAAAAACTATATCTGTCCTCGAATCAAGGAAATTTATCGATTTCTTCAAAACGCTTGCTATCTTTAGCTTAGTCGAGAAATCAATATCGAGAAGTGCGTTAGCGTACAGAGTAATTCTTAACTCAAAAATGTCCGACGATATTTAGATATTTAAAATAGTGTGTTTTCTGGTATCTAATTTACAAGAGGCAATTATCGCTCTAACTATTAAAGGTAATGAACCATAACCGAGTTAAATTTAACTTAACTAAGCTCACCATTTATTTACTATCGACCGCCACGATTCTCATCCTGCTAGTTTCAATTTTTCATCGCGCTATTTTAGGACAATCCCCAGAAGCTAACCAAGGCTTAGAAATAGTAGCAGAGTTTTCTGCCGAACATCCTCCCGGTAATATTGCCGTTACTCCCGAAACAAGATTAATTATGAGTCAGCATCAGTTTTTCGGCGCTCCTTTAAGAGTAGTAGAAGTAATGCCCGATGGCTCGGTACAGCCTTTCCCCAATCGAGAATGGAGTAGTCAACCCAATTCAGCGGGAGTAGGTTTACATACAGTTTTAGGCTTGCGCTCCGATAAAAATGGAGTAGTTTGGATGCTCGATCGCAGTCCAGGAAAAGGACAACCGGGAAAGCTGGTAGCTTGGGATTCGGTAAACAAAAAGTTACATCGAGTTATTTATTTACCACAACCAATTATTGCCGATAATTCCTTTTTAAACGATCTGGCGGTCGATCTCGAACACAATGCAATTTACATTACCGATACCGCTGGCGGTGATAATTCAGCGTTAATTGTCGTCGATCTCAATACGGGCTTTGCTCGTCAGGTATTGGAGGGAGACAAATCGACTCGTCCTGAAGACATTCCCTTGGTAATTGACGATCGCCTAATTACCAGGAGAGGCGAACCAACCAAGATTGGTGTAAATCCCATTACAATCGATCCTGATAACCAATGGGTTTACTATGGACCTATGAGCGGAACATCCCTATATCGGATCGCTACTGCCGACTTAGTGGATAAATCTCTAACTCCCGCAGCCTTAGCCAGTAAAGTTCAACGCTACGGCGATAAACCCATTTGCGATGGAATCACGATCGACGGTGCGGGAAATGTTTATATTACTTCTATTACCAATCATGCGATCGGAGTTCTCGATGCTAGCGGCGAGTATCGCCTTCTCTATCAAGACGAAAAAATACTTAACTGGACTGATGGTATGGCTTTTAGTGACGACAATTATATCTACGTTACGGTCAGTCAACTACAGAACTCACCACCGCTGAATAACGGCAAAAATACTGCTCGACCTCCTTTTTACCTGGTTAAATTTCCTGCACTAGCAGCGGGTAAAGTAGGAAGATAGCTATTTTCTTGCTTCTTTTTGACTCACTTCTAGTCTCAAGCCCGAGGTGGGTATTCTCGAACTATGAAGTTAAACTAGTACGAACTGATTCGGGGATTAATTGTCTGATTTGCCGGCGCTCGAGCAACAATTAGCAAGTCGGCGCGACCGCGTTGTGCTCTGAAGTCGAAAAAGTGAAGCAAACTAAGGATTCGACTCTCAGTAATTACCTTTGTATGTTTGCCAATTGCTAAAAAGCAATTTTAAATAGTCAATAAAAATCTTATTTTTGTTTTTAGGAAACAGGATTTATGAAAACTAGTCTAGACCTCGTCGGTAGTTATGCCCCAGATTTTGAAATACCAGGAACAGATAAACAAGTTCATCATTTGGGCGGCTATTTACAACTTACAACAGTTTAATGCGATTGCTGTAGTTTTTATGAGCGATTTAGATCCGCAAGTTGAAACTTATATCGACCATCTCAAGCAAATTCAGTCTGAGTTTGCAGCTCGTAGTTTCACTTTAGTTGGTATCGATCCTAATTATCGCCGAGAGCCTATAGTCGAAATTTTAGACACAATGGCAGATTTTGCTCGGCGGCACGAACTGACTTTTCCTTATCTCCGCGATACCACTCAAGATGTAGCTAAGTCCTTCGGAGCAGAAGTCCTACCTAGTGTCTTTTTGCTAGACGATAAAACTCGGATTCGTTATGCAGGTAGTATTAGCTTAGCAGAGGAAGTTACCCATAACTATCTACGAGATAGCATTAATGCTTTATATTCGGGAGAGGGGATTGCTTCAGCAAGTACCGAGCCGGTTGGCTCTCCGATTGTCTGGCGGTAGACTATAAAACAACGGTTTGTCTTTGGTCGCTATCTATTCTGAAACGTCAGAAAGCTGTTATCTTATGGGGAGATAAATAACAAGCAAGATCGAGTCGAGGATTATTTTTCTAGGAATGAGTTACCAACGGGTTTTATTAAAACTAAGCGGCGAAGCCTTGATGGGTAATTTAGGCTACGGCATCGATCCGACAGTAGTTGCAGAAATTGCTCAAGAAATAGCTAATGTAGTAAAGAGCGGCATTGAGATAGCGATTGTCGTAGGAGGCGGTAATATCTTTCGTGGGATGAAAGCTTCTGCGGCAGGTATGGATCGAGCAACGGCTGACTATATTGGTATGATTGCTACAGTTATGAATGCAATGACCTTACAAGATGCTTTAGAGCAAATTGGTATCCCCAGTCGTCTGCAAACCGCGATCGCCATGCAAGAAGTAGCCGAACCATACATTCGTCGTCGTGCCATTCGACACCTAGAAAAAGGTCGAGTGGTGATTTTTGGAGCGGGTTCGGGAAATCCCTTTTTTACCACTGATACTACCGCCGCTCTCAGAGCCGCTGAAATCGATGCCGACATTATTTTCAAAGCCACTAAAGTTGATGGCATTTATGATTGCGATCCCAAAACTAATTCTAGCGCTCGTCGCTATCAAAGCCTGACATACAGTCATGTTTTGACTCACGAACTTAGAGTTATGGATAGTACGGCGATCGCCCTATGCAAGGAAAACAACATTCCTATCTTGGTCTTCGATCTTTCAGTGCGTGGTAACATTGTCCGTGCTGCTAAAGGCGAACCTGTTGGAACTACTGTAGGAGGAAGCTGTGAAGTTAGCTGAAGTAAGACAAAATATGCAAAAGACAATTGAGGCGACTCAAAGGTCTTTTAATACAATTCGCACTGGTAGAGCTAATGCGTCTCTGTTAGACCGCATCATGGTGGAGTATTATGGCGTAGATACGCCTTTAAGGTCTCTGGCAAATATTAACGTGCCCGATGCCAGCACTATTACCATTCAACCTTTTGATAAGGGAAGTGCGGCTCAGATTGAAAAGGCAATTGCCATGTCCGATATTGGATTGACTCCTAACAACGATGGAGAATTAATTCGTTTGAATATCCCTCCTCTGACCAGCGAACGTCGCCAACAATTAGTAAAAATGGCAGGTAAGCTAGCCGAGGAAGGAAAAGTAGCAATCCGCAATATTCGTCGGGATGCGATTGACAGCGTTCGTAAGGAAGAAAAAAATAGCGATATTTCGGAGGACGAGTCGCGAGACTTACAGGACGAAATTCAAAAGATTACTGATGAGTTCAATCAAAAAATTGACGATCTTTTGGCAGTTAAGGAACAAGATATTACTACCGTTTGATAGAGTAAGTTAATATTTGACTTTTACTTACTAAAAATAACTCGGTCACTATTGACCGATATTTTTTTGTGTCGATCCTAATTAAACATTGATATTTTTGCCCTATTTAGTGAGAAGCTGCAATATTACTCTGATTTAGACCGATCCATTGCTCCCTGAAATAACAAATATAATGCACGTCGAACGTATTCTGTCCAAGATTCAGTTGTAGGCTGAAAAATCAAGGCGTAAAGCATAATTCCACTCATGGAGTCAAATAGCAGACCAGAATCAAGATCGAGCCGAACTTCATTTTTGGTTTTGGCTCGTTTGATTACAACAGCAAAAGCTTCTCGTCGTGGTTGTAAATATTTTGTCCAATAAAGACGAGCAAATTGAGAATTACTCGTAGCACTACTAATAATCATGGCTACAGTTTGCCGTCCTAAAGGGCTAAGAGTAATCTGTGCGGCATTTTCGATCAGCTCATCTATATCTTTCCACAGATTTCCAGTATTGGGAATCACGACATCTTGTCTAATGCTTTCAATTGCGTCAGTTACCAATTCTTCTTTATTGCTGTAGCGTCGATAGATAGTAGTTTTTCCGACCCCCGCACGATTTGCGATCGCTTCGATACTCATAGTTTCAAAACCTACTTCCCCTAACAATTCTAAAGTAGCCTTCAAGATAGCTTGATGAGATTTAGTACTACGAGGTCTTCCAGGTGTTTTTTTCTTTGTTTTACTCATAAGTGTTATTATAAATTTACGAAACGGTATCGTATCGTAATAACAGCAATGAATTATCGTTCTCGCCCTCAGTACTGTAATAAACATAGCACTCAGACTCTTCAGCAAGGATTAGAAGAGTATTATGAGAAAAACCCCGATATTACTGACCCTAGAGAATTACCTCCAGAATTCGCCAAAATCTTGTTAGCACACGACGTTTCTCATGTTGTTCTTGGTTGCGACACTGATATGTATGACGAAATCAAAATACTACCATTAAGCTTTTGGACGAGCGATTTTAAGTTTGGAGATTTTATACGTACTCGTAAAGACCCCAAAATTAAACCTGCAATAGATATTATGTATGACGATCTAATTAAACAACATGGAGTTTTATGGCTTTATAGCTCGATTTTGTTCGTGTTACCGCGACTGCTACCAGAAGTTATAACCATTTGGTTTAAGACTCGTGGTAATAGGAAATACTATCCTTTTCTCAATTATGAATCTTTACTCGATCGCTCTCTGCTAGAAATACGTCAAGTCTTTGACCTTCTGCCATTTATCGAATAAAAAGTTTTATTTTTTCAAGTGGTATCTTATTAAAATTTAACAGCCCGATAAATGATTGAGAATTAAATTAAAAACCTCGGTGGCTTCAATTTTTTCTTTAGTTAGCAAGTTTTGTTGTTGGGTAATCAAGACGGGCGATCGCTCTACTGATGTTGTCAGATGACCGTGTGAACCTTTAACTAAACTGGCATCTAACGGGATAACATCCATCAAATAACGAAAACCGAGTTGCTTTTGGAGTAACTTTAGAGCAACTTTCGCCTGTGGCAATTTAATACGGGGATCGATAAAAAGCTCTACGGGATCGTAGCCTGGTTTACGATGAATATCTACGGTGCGAGCAAAATCTGGAGCGAGTGTGTCATCTAACCAATAGTAGTAGGTAAACCAAGCGTCGGATTCGGCAACTGCTACTAATTCACCCGAACGAGGATGATCTAGATGATACTTGGGCTTAGTTTCTCGCTCTAAAACCAGATCGATACCTGGTGTATTTTCCAGCAGCTTTTTTACTTTATTCAAGCAGGTAGAGTCATTAATATAAAGGTGGGCAATTTGATGATCGGCTACGGAAAAAGCTTTACTCGCTCCAGGTATTAAAATTTCTCTACCCAATTCTTCTCTAACGCTAATTAAATTCTGCTGTCGCAGGAGACGATTGATATGAATTGGTTTGCTAACGGGAGTAATACCGTATTCCGAGAGAACGATTACTTTTGCTCCTCTAGCTTCGTAAAACTCGATCGCATCTTTACAGAGGTTATCTATTTCTCGTAGATCGCGAGCAATTTCTTGAGGCTCGGTGCCGATTTTTTGCAGACAGTAATCCAAGTGGGGTAAGTAAATTAAAGTAAGAGTAGGACTGTATTTGAATTCGATTTTTTGAGCGCATTCAGCAATCCATTGACTGGATTTAATTGAGGTTTTAGGTCCCCAAAAGTCAAACAGAGGAAACTGTCCCAACTCAGATTGCAACCAGGAACGCAGTTCCATCGGTTCGGTGTAGATATCGGGTATTTTTCTGCCGTCTGCAGGATACATGGGGCGCGGTGTCACCGCATAGTCTACTGAAGAGTACATATTGTACCAGCCAAAAATATTGGCGCAGGTAAAATCTGGGTCGAGCGATCGCGCTTTATCCCAAATTTTCGGAGCTTCAACCAGATGATTCGACTGTCGCCACAGCTTGACTTCACATTCATCGCGAAAATACCAGCCATTAGCGACAATGCCGTGTTCGCTGGGATTGGTTCCCGTATAGTAGGTTGCTTGGGCGGTACAGGTAACGGCAGGCAATACGGGATTTATCGAGGCGGTTTTACCCTGACTCTGCCAGCGAGATAAAAAAGGGGTGTATTCTCCAATTAACTGGGGAGTCAAACCGACTACGTTGAGAACGACAGTTTTATCCATAATGCACTCCGAATACGATTAGATTAGGTACATTGCTTTATAACATAGATCGAAAAAAGTAACCTTTTGTTGTATTTCTACCACTAATAATACGTGTCTTCAAAAAGTCATTAGAAGTTGTGAGTCAAATAAGAGACGCTGAACTTGTAGCATTAGCTTGTAGCGGCGATAAAAATGCATTCAGCCAGCTAATTAAACGCCATCAAATATACGTCTTTCGCCTCGCTAAAAAAATGGTTGGCAGAGTAGACATCGCTCAAGATTTAGTGCAAGAAGCTTTTTTACAAGCTTATCTTTCACTCGATCGACTTCGAGATGGCGATCGCTTTCAAGCATGGCTCAGCGGAATTGTCTTAAATGTTTGTCGTACTCATATCCGTCATCAAAAACTGAATTTCCTCTCTTTTGAAGAAATTATGGGCGGAATCAAAGTAAATAGCGAGATTTTGGCGACGACTTCTCCAAGTCCAATAAAAGTCGTCCAAGAGCAAGAGCTATACAACTTAGTGCTGGAAGCAGTTAATTCTCTATCTGCTAAAAATCGAACTACAGTATTGCTATTTTATTTCGAGCAATTAACAATATACGAAATTTCCGCACTTTTGAATAGTTCGGTTGCAGCAGTCAAAGGTCGCTTACATAAAGCTAGAAAGCAGCTTAAAGAGAAACTTCTACCGCTTTACCTTGAAGATAATTCTATTGTTTTAATAAATCAAAAAAAACAACCTATGATACAAGTTACTGTTGCCGATCTAGTTTTTTCACCAAATATCGAGCTTAAAAGCGGTAGTATTAATTTAGATAGCTGTGTGGTGATTTTGTGGGACGAAGTGAATCGCCGACTTTTACCCATTTTTGTAGGATTGCCATCTGGAGAAGCGATCACTCAAATTCTTACCGAGACTTCGTTACCCAGACCGATGACTTTTCAATTTATGTCGAATATGTTGAAGGCTGCCAATGTAAATTTGGAGTCAGTTAGAGTAGAATCTCTGCAAGAAAATACCTATTACGCTGTAGCCTGTTTGGGTTGTGATGGTCGAGTTAAAGAGGTAGATGCGCGACCGAGCGATGCGATCGCCCTAGCATTACTGATGAAGAGTCCCATCTATGCAAATGAAGCGGTAATGAAAGAAGCTGCAATAAAAGTTCCGCCTGATCTCGAGAGTGCGCCAACTGGTCGAGGATTGACTGAATTTATCAACGAACAAACGAAAACCCAAGAAAAACAGCAGAAGAATCGAGAAAAATTGCCGCAAAAAAGCAGAGAAGAAAACACCAAAGCGATAATAGAGGAAGCAATAAATTTTCTATTCAAGCGCCATTAAGAGCGATCGCTTTTTGTTCTTTACAGATTGAGAATGTATGTTCGATCTAAAACAGACAATTGTTATGTGTTTGAATCAAACTGCAAAATCTAACTACGATCTATAGATAATTTATTACTAGATTTGTATCATGACGACTAAAAGCAATGTCATTGTTAGCGACCCAGAACTTATGGGAGGAACTCCTGTTTTTAGAGGGACTCGTGTTCCGATTAAAAATTTAATTGATTATTTAGAAGCAGGAGATTCGTTAGATACATTTATCGCTCATTTTCCCAGCGTTACCAAGCACGATGCTATATCTATCCTAGAATTAGCAAAAGAAATGCTTATGAGTTATGCGAATCCTGCTTGATGAGTGTGTTCCCAGACCTTTAAAACGCGAATTTACCGATCTCGATCTTAAAACAGTAAGTGAAATGGGATGGTCGGGAACAAAAAATGGAGCATTGCTAAAATTAATGTCTGAATCGAAATTTACTGTATTGCTGACAAGCGATCGCAATATAAAACACGAGCAAAATCTACAATAAGCTAGTGTTGCAGTAATAGTTATGGTAGCGCAAACAAATCGTGTTTCGGATTTATTGCCATTAATCCCTAAAGTACGCGAAACTTTACTCACTATCGAGCCAGGAGAATTAATTGAAGTTGGTAGTTTTTAAGTAGAGCAATCGCTTTTTCTCCGTTACAGATTGAGAATATTTGTTGTTCGGAGAGGTTAAATTAATGAGGGCGATCGCATATTTACTCAAACTAACTTCGCTAGATTAAATCCTTTTAAGCAATTCATCATACTCATCATGTGTACCAATCCAAAACCAGTAAATACGATCTGATTCCAACAAACCTAGAGTTCGATAATTAAGACTTACACGAGCAGAATAAATTGGTTGTCGCTGGCTGACTCGTTTAAATTGAAGACTAGGATGATATGGATCTTGTTGCCAAAGTTTATATGCTTTTGCAGCCTGTTTCCGAACTGATACGGGAAGCTCATTAAGCTGTATGCGAAATGTTTTCGTGACACTCGATCTCATTTTTCGGATGGAAAAATGAGATCGAGTGAGGTAGTTTCACCACTTATAATTTCCTCTCGCACCATAGCAGCCATCCGATCCCATTGTTCGTCGGTTGTCGCGGTAAAACGGGTTGACCATTTTTGCTCATCTTGTAATTCTTCAAGAAACCGAGACGCGATTGCATCTTGTTGTTCTGGTGATAGCTTTTGGATTTCGGAGATCGCCTGTCGCAGTAGTTCAGTCATATTTTAATCGCAGTCAATATTGCAATATCATACAATTTCTTTAATTTTATCCATTACTCAAAACATAGGAGCGATCACTTTATCCCTCTTATGTCACTCTCCGAGTAGTAAAATAAAGGACTAGAAAAACAAAATTGCTAGAGAGTACATAGTGCAATGGATGTAGAGTTACAAATTCTCAAACATTTAGCCAGAGATGCACGACCGACAGTATCGGTGATTGACGAATATTGTAGCAGCTACAAAGACTTATTCCCTGAAGTAAGAAGTTACGAGTGTTTTAAGTACTTACATTTAGGAATTGTCTCACCAATTAAGAGAAAATCACTCCCAGAAATAGCGAAAATAGTAGGTATTAATTCAGCGCAATCACTACATCATTTTTTAGCTAAGTCCCCTTGGTCAATAATTGAGATTCGAAAACGAAGATTATCAAAAACACTTTCGGCATTATCAGGGAAGAAAATAACAGTAGTCATTGATGAAACAGGAGATAGAAAGAAAGGAAAAAAAACCGACTACGTAGCGCGGCAATACTTAGGAAGTATTGGCAAGATAGACCAGGGGATAGTTACAGTAAATAGCTATGGGATATACGACAATATTACTTTTCCTTTAATGTTGAAAGTTTTTAAACCGAAAGGAACATTAAAACCAGGGGATAAATATCAAACCAAGATTGAATTAGCTGCCGAAATAATCGAAGAACTAATAGATTTTGAGTTTGAGATTGAATTAGTATTAGCAGACAGTTTGTATGGAGAAAGCAGTTATTTCATACAGACATTAGACAAACCTAAATTGCCTTGGGTCTTAGCAATTAGGAATAATCACGGGGTTTGGATGCCTCATAATCAAAAAGTTAGAGCTAATAAATGGTGTGAATTTGAAAGAATTTTTAGTAATCAAAATTCAGAAATCAGATATGTTAGAGAAATTGTTTTTGGTCGCAGATGTTGGAGAACCTACTGGGAATTAACTACTAACCCCGAAACCATGCCAGAGAATTCTACATCCTTTGTTATGACTAATCTTACTGACAAAAGAAGTCAAATTAAGCAACGTCTTGGTAATCTTTATGGATTGAGAACCTGGGTTGAATATGGATTTCGACAGTGCAAACAAGAGTTAGGTTGGACAGATTACCGTTTCACTAAATTCGAACAAATTGAAAGGTGGTGGGAAATTATTTTCTCAGCTTACTGGATGATTAGCTCTCAAACAAAAGTGCTTTGTAGTCTCAATTATTCAGCAACTCACTCGAATTTTTCTGATGGTAAAGATGAGTTTGAGGCAAATTTTACTCGTCATCAACAGTGGTCTAATCAAGGTGGATGGAAAACTACTTTAAATAACCTTCGTTTAATTATTCAACCAATTACTTTACTCTGGTTAATTGTTCCCTGGTTAGACATTTTTCCCAATCGTCAGTTATTGTTGGGTTTTCATCAACTAATTGCCTTGATGAATCAATTTTCACCATACTTTCTCAGTGGATAAACTACGTTTCTACTATTTTTTATTCTCGGAGAGTGACAGAAGAGGGTTAATTTTGCTGTAAGGATTAAAATCGAGAGATAATTTGAAAAAGGAAGCTATAGTCTGAATCCAAACCTTGTGAGCGATCGAACCAGATTGAATATACTCTTGCCACTGTACAGCACTAGATGAAAAATTAGTAGAGAATCCTTTGAAGGTGTAAGGCAGTTTTCTACTTAACGTATCGTCTATTTTTGCTTCGTATTTTTTATAGTCTTCTTCTGACAAAAATAACAGCAATCTCGGACCCCATTCATGATCGGTTGATATAGGATCGTCGAAGCCCAAAACATCTGAACCATATCCAATTAAAGCTGCTGAATATTTAAGCCCCGAAAAGTGTTCTTCCATCACTGGCTTAACAGCCTCTTTATAGAAGCGATCGCTTAACTCTAGTCCTGGAACAAACTCGGTCATACAGATTTTTCTTTTAGTCTAAGCTTTTAAACCGCGATCGCCTATTTGCCTAAATTGACTTCTCTGAACTATTTTCATACTTCTAGTATTTGATCTCATCATAAGCACTACCCTGACACAAATCATCAATAGTATTAATCCAAAATAAATTCGTTTCTCTGTCCCGTTGCAGGAAAAGTAGTTCATAAAGTTCGACTACTCGATCTTTATATAACCTCAACAATCTACTTAAAGCTTGAAGCATAAGCTTCTTCTCTAATGATGTATATGAAAGCTTCAAAATTTCGATTGATGTTTTATTACCTTGCCGTCTAAAGTTAGATACAGAATGAGGTCTGTTTTCGAGAAAATCTTCAAATTGCATTAGAACTTGTCTAAAACTATCTAGTAAAGATTGAGCATAAAACATCTCGTCGCGCATAACTCGGCGATACGCTTCTTCTGCATAAGCTAGACCTTTACTTATGAGCCGTTCTACTTCTTCGATATCTATAGTAAATTGCAGTCCTTCAGAAGCTCGAATAATTTGCTGTACTAAACCTTCTGGATCGTAATTTTAGTTGGTAGTAAAAACCAAGGTGAGGGCTGAATTACTTCTGGCTTGAAATAAAGCACGTCAATTTTATTAAATGGTTTGAAATGTGATACGCAAACCCAAGGTCTAGTGACTACCCATTCATTATAAATCCATTCTCCCCAGCATTTGGGAGCAGAAAATCGCTCTGAGATATATTTCTCATATAGTTCTGAGTCTGTTACAACTCGAAAATCGATATCTGAAAATTCGTCTGTTGATTCCGCTGCAACAGAACCTTGTACATACAAAGCTTTAATACCTCCTCTTTCCAGGAAGTATTTAACGGTTTTATCTAACAAACATTGACGGGCTATATTAAGTTCTACTGAATCAAATTTCATGTTCGACTTTTAATACAAATACCAAAGTCATTTGCTCATAGCTTAACAACTTACGATCTGTATCAATCTTCGGTGCAGCTATTTTTCTGATAAACCATTCAACTAATTTACAAGTTCCTCTGTTGCTTAAGAACGCGCTAAATCACCTATAGAAGTACTAAAAGTATTCAAAACCCAACCATATTCTCGTTCGATGGAGTTAAGAATATCCAGCTTCATTTCAGGGGGTAAAACTTCCCAGGTATATGTTTCGATTTCTAAATGATTGCAAACGAGGTGTTCTGGTAAAAGCCGCAATAGCTTTGCTAAATGTTCTTGAGTAGATTTAAATAGCTGGTAGTCGCGAATAAAAATGGGAACGTGAAAGTGAGTACGCCACTCTGAAGCTTCTGTAGTTGCTAGATGTGGTAAAGCTTGAGAGAGATCTGGGTAATGCTGCAAAGAGCGATCGCCATTGCGAGCAATTACCTGATGGAGATAGGTAGATTCAGCAAAGGGCAGTAGTTTTGCTAAAATAAGCTGACGATGGGCTGTTTCTGGGGTTAAATCGATCTTTATCGCCGAACTAAGCTGAATTTTGCCGATTTTAATTCCTGCATCGCCTAAAAGCTGAAGTATGTTCTCTGGTTCTTCATACTCGACGGCAAAATGACAGGTATCATAACAAAGGCGAATATGATTTCTCAGCCAAGACTCGGCTAACTCGCTAGTAATTCCCAACTTCTGCTGTAGCCAGCCACCTCCTATGGATAACAGCCAATCTTGAAAGTAGCTAATTACCTCGGCAGTATTTTCTAGCATCCCATCGGGTTCTGGTTCGAGATCGAGATGCAGTAGCTTACCCGTATCTCGATAAATTTGCGCCATCTTAGCCGCTATCTGGGCTAGATGCAGGGTGCTTTGGTAATATGTTTTTTCTCTACCTTCGGGATTGTCCTGCCACCAGGGTTTATAGGATAGAGGTACGGTAGAAATTCCGCCATCGAGTCCTTCTGGTAACAGAGTAGTCAGAATTTCAATTAGCTGTAAGGTATAGTCTACACGTTCTGCTGTAGTCCAATCGGGAGCATAGACTTTGTCTTTGACTACCTGATAGTGAAATCCACCGTAGGGAAAACCGTTGAGGGTAAAGACATATAAATCATGTTCTCGTAGCCAGGTTTGAAACCGCGAGAGATTATCTTGGTTTAATAATTCTCCAGCGGCTGCGGCTGCCAAACGCAAGCCAATCCCCATAGCGCGATCGCGCCCTAGTCTGGATTTCAATTGGGGAAGATATTGCTGAAGATTGTCTTTAACCTCCGTCCAGCTTTCCCCTGGATGGATATTAGTACAGTAAGTGAGATGAAATTCGGTATCTACTATTTTCACGGCAATGGCAATGTTTATTAGTTAGTTTAGGCAGCAGTAATTCGCTCTTCAATTGTCTGCAACCACAATATTGCCTTTTGATATAGGGAAATGTCTACGTGGTTGACTTCCATACCACGACCAATTTCCTGAAGCAGCATGATAGCTAATTCTCCGCCTAAGTGTTCGCGAAATTCGATTAGACCTCGAAAAACCGAGCGTTCGGAATCCGTTCTGTCTAGATCCCTCGCCAATTCGGGAATGTAGAGGCTAAATCCCAGCCGTTGTAAAGTTTTAATAATTTGCTGCCAGTCTGCTTGAGTCAGCAATCCTTGAAGATAAGAATAGGTGCAGTCTAAAGCGATGCCGATAGCTACTGCTTCTCCGTGTCTGAGGCGGTAGTTAGTGAGATGCTCTAGTCGATGAGCCGCCCAGTGTCCGAAATCTAGAGGACGAGAAGAACCCATTTCAAAAGGATCGCCATAACTAGCTATATGGTTGAGGTGTAGCTGGCTACAGCGATAAATTAAATACTCCATTGTCTCGGAGTTGCGATTGGCTAGATCTGTAGCGCGATCGCTGATAAACTGCCAAAAATCGCGGTCTTTGATTAAAGCTACTTTAACTGCTTCGGCAATGCCGCCTCTCCAGTCACGGTCGTCTAAAGTAGTTAGAAAATCGAAGTCATTGAGTACGGCAACCGGTGGCGCAAAAGTACCTAAAAAGTTCTTTTTACCAAAGGCATTGATGCTGTTTTTAACTCCTACACCCGAATCATTTTGAGCCAATACGGTAGTAGGAATACGAATGAGCCTAATTCCCCGATGGGCAGTTGCAGCAGCATAGCCGACCATATCAATTACCGCACCGCCACCGATTGCGAAAACATAGGAATGACGACATAATCCTACTCGTTCGATAATCTGGTGAATTTTGGCTATTAAACTCGGGTCATTTTTAGCAGCTTCTCCCCCAGGAACTACAATCGGTTCGGCAGCTAGAGTGATAATTTGGGAATAAGCAGCGGCATAGTTTTGGATTTGACGTACCAACCTGGGATGGTATGCTAATAATCCTGAATCGACCACAGCGATCGCTGATTTGGCGACCTTATCTCGATCTAGAACCCGAGCGAGTACGGGATTGCTGAGTTCGAATAGTCCTCTAGTAAAGTGAACGTCATAGTTAAAACTGACAGTAATACTTTGATGTAATGACTCAATTTTTGAGGCGGTTTTTTCTCGTGTAAACATAGTAAGTTATAAATTTTAGTTATTAAATTTAGCCATAAGATTCTATTTTTAGGGTTGCTAATTACAAGATATGAGTTTGCCCCCATTCCCCAATTCGGGGGAGAAACATCATTAGGTTCACAACCTCAATTCAGCAATACCCTATGTTAAGTAACGGCAAACACACGTGCTAGAAGGCGAGAGAGCGGTAGCAGTGCCAGTAAGAACAAGCCATAATACCAGTTGGTAAAGCCCGCTGCTATAGTTGCATCCAGAACGATTAAAGACAGTACGCCTGCTTTTACTGCCAGTTGAATTAGTTCGGCTTCAGGAGTGACCGCAGCTTTAATAAAGGCAGGTAAGACTAATGCCGCAAATAAAATTAGAAAAGGGAGAGTGACTAATACGGTATACCCTGGCAAAAGTCCCAAACCGAGAATACTGCCGATAACTATTACAATAAAAGCGAGCGCCACGAGCCCCTTAGTTTTATTACCACCGCGAACTTCTCCTTGAGAAATAGCAGTAATGGCAGCAATATAAACAATGGGAATTAATGCCAGAAACCAGCGATCGCTCAATGCGGCGGGAATGGCACTAACTCCGAGTAATAAATTACCTCCCCGACATGCACCCATATTTAAAGGACCTAAAAATGTTTGGTGTTTGCCCCACTTGTCGTAGACAAAAGCTCCAACTGCTATAGCTGCGGCTAAAATTGCACCGATCTGAGAAACCATGGCAGCGGCAAAGATTGCCATCAGTAACAACCCCATTCCCAAAGCGATCGCGCCACCTTTAGAGGCTCTACCGCTAGGAATTGGACGTTCCGGACGTTCGACAACATCTAGTTCGGCATCGCAGACATCGTTTAACACCACTCCGCCGCCATAGAGTCCTGTAGTAGCTAAAATCAACCAGCCCAAAGCTAGTAGATTCGATCGGTCAACCTCAGCAGTAGCCGCACCAGCAGCAGCAAAGCCGAGAAGAATGTCTGCCCAAGCAGTAACGATATTGGCAGGACGGAGTAATTGTAGATAAGCCCAGACAGACTGAGGTTTTCGAGTGGTAGTTGTTTCCATTTTTTATCGATCTACTAAACAATAACTACAGAATCTGAAGCAGACTCAACGAGAGGCTGCTGTCCTCTAAGTACTGAGTTGCCGCTGTATAGCTGACGCCGATCGATCGCACCCCGATTCAACCAGTCGCTTTCTTTAATTTGACCGCTTTGACTGTAGGCTGTTAGAGCATTTTGATAGCAAACTGCGCGAATATGATCTTCGGGAATACCTCTTTCTTTCATCAACCAAGCGGTTTTAGGCACCGCTAGAGGATCGCTTACACCCCAGTCGGCACTGCTATCGACGATAATGTGATCGCAACCATACTGACGCACTACTTCTACCATTCTTTCATTGCCCATTTTTGTGTTGGGATAAATAGTAAAACCAGCCCAGAAACCGCGATCTAAAACTTCTTTGCAAGTCTCTTCGTTATTGTGATCGACGATAACTTGAGAAGGTTCTAGTCCATGTTCGAGACAAACATCCATACTGCGAGAGGTACCGGCTTTTTTATCGCGGTGAGGTGTATGAATCATTACGGGTAAGTTTAATTCTTTGGCTAGTTCTAGCTGGAGGCGAAAATATTTATCTTCAGTGGGAGTCATATCGTCATAGCCAATTTCTCCAATTGCTACTACTCCCTCTTTGCAAGCAAACAGAGGTAAGTTTTCCATCACCGCTTCGGCTAGAGGCTCATTATTGGCTTCTTTGGAGTTCAAACCAATGGTGCAGTAGTGTTTGATGCCAAACTGACTGGCTCTAAATCTTTCCCAACCGACTAGAGAGCTTAAGTAATCTTTATAGGTATCGGCACTAGTACGGGGTTGTCCTAGCCAAAAAGCCGGTTCGATTACCGCAACTATCCCGGCTTTTGCCATTGCTTGATAGTCGTCAGTAGTTCTTGCAGTCATGTGAATGTGGGGATCGAGAAACATCATTTTATTTTTCGACATGGTTATTAAGAATTTATTTACTAGGTGTTTGAGATTATAAAAAGTAAGAAATTAACTATGAATTTTGTCAAAAGCTGCTTTTAATTCGGCAACTTCTTCAGGTTGAAAAGGTGCTGCCAACTCCCAAACTTCTGGGTTTACGGTTCTTTTTGCCGCCAATCTTTCGCGAGCATAATCGAGTAACATTTGAGACAGCTGCTGATTGTTGCGTTGTTTTAAGCCATAAATTGGATGTAACAGCGTACCGACGAATAAAGCTTTGAGGATCATTTGATTCCAAGCTAAATCGTCTAAATATTCCGCTGGATAGGGATTGTGTAGGGTAACTGCATTAAAAACTGAGGTCATATTCGTACGAATGCCTTCAGCCGCTCGCAGCTTAAATTTTTCGGGGTAAGGTAATAAAAACAAACTTTGATACAAAGCGATCGCTTCTCCCACATCCGCCGCTGCAAAAATCTTGTTTAAGGTTCGTACGTATTTTTCAGAGTCTCGATGGGGAAAAGATAAAATTAAAATGGTGCGTCCGACTTGGTCTAAAGTCCAGTGAGATGGATTCCAACCCGACTTTATTTCATTTGCTGCCGCTAATTCTTCGGTTGATAGTTTTAAATTATTTTTTTCTACATAGCGAGATACGGCACTAAAAGCAGTAAATAACTTTCTTTCTGCAGCATCTCGAATAATTTCTGCTTTTTGCTCTTCTAGCCAAGCAAAACTTGCAAATGTAATTTGATTTGCTAGCCAATCAGATAATAAAGCTACACTGGTTTTGGTTTGGGTATTAGCCAACATGGTTAAGTAATAACTTGAGGGTTACAACTTAAATATAATTACTCATGGTTTAATATACCGTAAAATTTATGTATAGTTTGTATTGTAGTTTGTTAAATAACAATGAAGCTAATTTTTGAATAAACTAATATTATTGGCTTCAGGTTATACCAGATTTATTGCAATAAGTTTCATTTGTCTATATCGCTCGAAAGTTTCTTAGTTGGGTGGCAGGAAGTTTTAATAAAAAAAATCTCGATAAATTTTGAGTTATGCCAATAACTAGTTGTGTAGAGCTTATTAATATATTGGTTATTAGTAGATTTGAGGTTTAAAAAAATACTTTGCTCGCTTTAGTTTGCTCGCTTTCAGGCAACTATATTCGCCTGGTAAACTTAAAATTTTTATAAACAAATTGTGTATCTAATTTATTGTAGTGTGGCTCTATTAGTTTACCCATTGAGTTTATTTTTAAAGATTTACCAATTGAAAATTGTTATTATTTTTCAAAAATAAAAAGTTAACTTTTTACTCTCTGTTTCGCTATTTTTCTACTTATCTAAATAGCTGAGTGAAATTAAATAATAAAATAACGCTCCTTAATTTCTCCTTCTGCTACTTCTGGCTCCTCTGCTTCCTACCCCTACACCCCTTCCTACTCAATACTTCTCGTTTAAGACTTTCCATTTTCTAGGGATAGCTGTAGCGAGCTTGGGAAGTAGGGATTTGGGGAAGTAGGAGGGAAGTAAGAAATTGTCCCTGCTTCCCTATCACTCAACCAAATAATGAACTTGTTAACCAAGGAATATTGCCTACCTACTTATCCCACTTTCCCTGTGCTCAATAGGAGGAATGCCTTCAATGGTGATAATATTTTCTATAACCGAGCCGACGATAGGAGCAGCAACAGTAGAACCATAGGTGTGTTCGCCCTGGGGTTCGTCTACTACTGCTAAAATAGCATATCGAGGAGATTCGGCGGGAAAAATTGCCACAAAGCTGGTTATTTTGGCAGTTTCATCATAGCCCCCTTCAGTATTGGCTTTTTGCGAAGTTCCTGTTTTGCCGGCAATTCGATAACCAGGAATTTTAGCAGTAATACCGCTACCTTCTTCTACTACTCGTTCCATCATACTTAATACAGCCCGTGCGGTTTTAGGGGTAAAAATTTGTTGGCTAGGAGTAGAAAGAGAATAATGAAGAAAACCATTGTAATCTGCCAACCCACGTACTACATGAGGTATGACTAACTTGCCTTTATTAGCGATCGCTGCATGGAGTTGAATTAATTTTAAGGGAGTTAGGGAAAACCCCTGTCCGAAAGCGGCGGTAGCAGGCTCGATTGGTCGAACGACGAATTCGACTTCATCTTTTAGTCTACCTGGTGTATACCCTGGAATATCAAATTCTAAATTTTCTTCGATTCCGAGGTTTTGCAATAGGCGATAGTATTTGGCAGGATCGAGACGATTCATTATTTTAATCATTCCGACATTGCTGGAATACTGTAAAATTTCCGACAAGCTGAGATTACCTCTAGCTCCTTTGGTATCAAAGTCGTGATTGCTAACAGTTGCATCTTTAATTTTTATTTTGCCCGTATCGTCAACAGTATCCTGCGGCGTAATAACATGAGCATCTAGTGCTAAGGCGAGATTGATTGGTTTGAAAGTAGAACCTGGTTCGTAGAGATCGGTAATTGCCCAATTCTTAAATAATTCGAAGTTCTGATTTTCAAAGTATTTATTGGGATCGTAGGTAGGTTCGGACACCAAAGCCGCGATCCCCCCGTCTCTTACATCCATGACGATTACCGCACCTCGTTTCGCTTGATATTTCTCCATCTGCTGTTTCAGAGCTTGACGTGCCATCTGCTGAAGGCGTAAGTCGATGGTTAGCTGAAGTCTGAGATCGTCAAAATTAAATAACCTCTGCGATCGGTCTAATTCTCCTGGATGAAAAATAAGTTCGTTATTGCTATAGCTACGTTTCATTTTCCACTGGACGGGAGGGCGTTCTAACAATTGATGCTGGGTAAATTCTACTCCCGCTTGAGGACGACGAGTACTATCGCGATTGATATAGCCCGTTACTTCAGCAGCCATTTCTTGGTGAGGATAAAATCGAGAATACTGCTGTCTCAAATCCAAGCCGTCAATTTTTAGAGCGGTAATCTTAGCTTTTACCGATTCTGGTAAATTCTCTGCGAGGCGAATGCCCCATTGCTGTTTGCTAAAAATTTCTTCTAAATCTTTTGGGGTTCGATTCTCCAAAATAGGTGCTAGTTCCCGGGCAATTTCGGCTGGTGGTACTTGAGTAGAGTTTCTTTTGAACAAATAGGGATGAACGTAGAGGGTGTAGGTAATGCGGTCTGTAGCCAAGACATTATTAGCGCGATCGACAATTTGACGACGAGGAATGTAAACATCTAATTCAGCTGTCTGTTGATCCTCAGCAATTTGAGTTAGTGATTTGCCTTCTGGTGCTCGATCGTAGGTGATTACGGGATCGATAATTTGTAGATAGAATAGCCTAGCTGCTAATCCCAACGTTCCTAAAACTAGAATGCCCCAAACCAAGATCGCTCGAAAAATAAAGTTATTTGTTTGAGCAGTAAAGCGATCGCGATTTTTTGAAGGGTTTTTCAATCTAGTTTTGTGACTCATTACCAACTCATACCGTTTTTATTCAAATTTATCTAACTATGAACAGCAGGAAAAGCCAACAAAGTCGACAAGAATAGTTATTATTACCTTTTACCTGTTATCTTGTTTGAACTCTCACAGAGGCTTAATATCCGGGGGTAGCATATTTAAAAGCGATTTTTTTTTGGCGATCGCGTTCTAAATTCGCTGGAGTTTCCAGCTTGATTTCTGCAGGCGAGACAAAAACAGCATCGTCTGGCTTGAGTCTAGATAATTCGTCTTTTCGTTCTGCTTGCCTTGCCATTTGGTATTTGAGAGTTTCGTTAATTTCGGTTAACTGGCGTTCTTGACGCTGTAAAGTCTCTAGGTTTCTGTATTCGCGACTCCATAGTTGTGGAATGCGTACGGTTGCTAGATATAGTGCCATACTACTTGCCATTGATATTAGAGCAAGTCCAAAAGAGGCTTTTTGAAATAACATTAGCAGTTGAAGTTCGACGGGAATTTTTCCTTTGGTAAACTTAGCAGGACGAAGTTTTGAAATAGTGATGTGGCGATTGTTTTTAGCTGTTATCCGATGCTGAGAAGAGCCAGGTACGACAGGAGCTGCCGAGGAAGCAGGAGCGCTTTTAGCGAAAGGGTCGGTTAATGGTTCTGTATCTCTAAAAGATGCTGAAGTCGAGGAACTAAAACCTGAAATATATTCAGGTGCGTTTAATTCCCTTACGCCTTGCCCTTGGGGACGAATTATTTTGTGACGACGAGGATAAATTTCGACTGGAAGTTTTGGCTGAGGAAGAGCGGACATAATTTAAAATTCTCTATTTTATTAGCAGCTTTTGGCGAATTTTAGCTCAAAACTTTGCAAAATGATAAGAGGCGACAAATTTTATTTATATTTGTCTACAAGAATTGTATTTTAATTGGGATGATTGAGTCCTGAATAATATATTTGTATTAACTAGCATCAGTCTACATAGTGCTAATTTTCGCTCTCTCTCCACTCGCTTGCTTGCGTCGGTTGAGAACACTAAAATTATACTGGCAGCTACCAGTAATGCTACAGATAGAGAAAAAGCCCAAGCGATCGCACCTTAGCAGTTCGAAAAATGCGATCGCCTTACAGACTATTCAGGATCTTGCCAACGTCCGTCTGCTTTAATCAAGTTAATCAATTCTTCTACGCCATGTTCTTCGGGAACTTTTTTAATTTCTTCCCGACCGCGATATAGAGAAATATAGCCTGGTTGTTTGCCAACATAACCGTAATCAGCATCAGCCATTTCTCCAGGACCATTGACAATACAGCCCATTACAGCAATATCCAAACCAGTGAGATGATTGGTCGCCTTCCGCACCTGGTGCAATACTTCTTCTAAATTAAATAAAGTACGACCGCAAGAAGGACAAGCGACATACTCTACCATGGTTTTTCGCAGTCCTAAAGCTTGCAAAATACTGTAACAAACCGGAATTTCTTTTTCAGGTGCTTCTGTCAGAGAGACGCGGATGGTATCGCCAATTCCTTCTGCTAGTAACGTGCCAATGCCCGCAGTAGATTTAATTCTGCCGTATTCTCCATCTCCAGCCTCGGTAACACCTAGATGTAGGGGATAGTCCATATCCAACTCGTTCATCCGTTTGACCATCAGCCGATAGGCAGCCAGCATTACCGGAACGCGAGAAGCTTTAAGGGAAATTACAAGATTATAAAAATCTAAAGATTGACAAATTTGAATAAACTCTAGAGCGGACTCCACCATCCCTTCTGGAGTGTCACCGTAGGTAAACAACATCCTTTCGGCGAGAGATCCGTGATTGACTCCGATCCGCATCGCCTTGTTTTGTTCGCGCAAGGAAACTACCAGAGGTTTCAGGGTAGCTTTAATTTTATTGCCGATTTCTTCAAATTCTGCCTTAGTATATTCAGTGCGATCGCCTTTGGGTTTTTCAAAGACATACAATCCTGGGTTAATCCGCACTTTATCGACGTGCTTGGCAACTTCTAAAGCAATTTTCATCCCGTTGTGATGTACGTCGGCGACTAAGGGAACGTTCCGGTATGTTTGCGCTAGCTTTTGTTTGATTGTGGCTAAAGCTTTAGCGTGCGCCATACTCGGAACGGTTACTCGCACGATCTCACAGCCTATTTCATGCAGACGGCGAATTGCAGCAACTGAAGCGTCAATATCTAATGTATCTTCATTGATCATTGACTGAACCACGACGGGATTATTGCCACCAATGGTCACATCTCCCACTCTTACGGGACGGGTTTTGCGTCGATGAATCGTGGTATCGAACGCTGTTGGAGTATTAGCGAGATTGGGATTATCCAGAGTTTGCATGAGTATTAACGGTTTTGATAGTAAATCGATTCGTAGTTTTTATTGTAAATTTAAATCTTTCACCATTTCTCATTCTCTAAAACCGTTATTAGAAAACTCAAGGTTTGAAAGCAGACTAAATTAAAATTGAGTTTCACATTTTAGACAAAACAGAGATTTTCGCTAATTTATCTGAGGCTAAACCTTCTAATTCCTCAATTGTTAGCCATTTTTCTTTAATCAGACCCGCAAAGATAAAAATCAGACTAGACTCTTGAAAATCATACTTGCCCTCAAGATCGTGTCTTCTAGCACTTAAAAAGTCATTTAAACGCCATAAATCTTCAAGTTCGCTAATCGTCCTGGCTTGTTCTCGAACTCCCTGAAGAATGAAGCTGGTTTCTCTCTCATAAGCTTTGTTGAAGGCTAATTCGGCTATATGACGTTCTGTTTGAGACCAACTAATATTAGTCGCTTGCATTATCTAATCTGAAATCCTTGTAAACTTTTGTAAGATAGATTAGTATTTTAGCGCAAAAAAAATAGAACTCTCTCATTTTCAAGAGTTCTAGAGGCAATATTTTCGATTTCTTTACATTTTAGCCAACTTACTAGCGAGCCAAGTTCATTAATTCTTTAGGAGAGGCGAGTAAGTCAATCGCTACAAAGAAAATTTTATTCTCAGCATTGAGTAAGAACCGCCAAGCAATATTCATGCCAACGCCAGCACCAAACCAAGGAGTTTGTACTTTACCGGTAACTTTGATTTGGGTGTAGCCTTCTTCTGCAGGTTCGGAGATGCCACGCTCGGGAAGGAGTTTGAGATTTTGGCATTCTTCTCTAAAAAATCTCAGAATTGCTTCTTTGCCAATAATCGGTCTCCGGAAAGGAGGTTGTAAAGCACCGTCGGGTGCGAATAATTCGATTAAAGCATCGAAGTCATTGGCATTTAACAGGTTCATATATTCGAGTATGGTGGGATTGGTAACACCAGAAATCGCAACCTGAGTGCGCTTAGACATATCTTTAGGAGGTGCGACTGGTTCGCTAACTCGGTTATACTCACCCAGCTTATCGGGATCGAATCCCATGTTAACTACACAATTACGCAAAACCGTGATTTGTTGCCCGGGTTCTAATTGCTGAATTGTAGATAATACGGCATTAGCATTGGCAGAAAGCTTATACCCTTGAGGAATGGGAGCAACCACTCCTTTTTCCATTAATTCTCCTAGCTGGTACCAAAAGCCTAGCTTGATATTTGGCGACCAAGTAGTATAGGTGCGACAGATGGGAGTGTCGGCACTGTTAGCTAAATCGCACATCACTTGAGATTGCTCTTGAAAGCTCATTTTTTTGATTTCGTTCAGAGTCGGTTCGGCAAACTGCATGTTAGCCGCTCCTGGGGCAGCTACGGTGATAGTTTTACCCATTTCTAGATAGGCAAACCAGATTAGTGCCAGGCGGTCTTCAGCACTCAGTTGATTGAATCTGGCAATAGTTGCCGGTACTGCATCCGCAGCCATCGTGTTGGAGAAAATGTTACGAGCTGAGTCGATAGTAAATGGCATAAAGCTACTTCCGATCGTTATCAAATGTTAATAAAGCAATTAAGATTTGTAACTAATATACAAATCTTAACACTTTTTATGTTAACACTATCGTCAAATAAAACCGATCGGATTTACTTATGGTTTAGTAGCGGTTGTACTTATCACCACTTCAACACCGCAGCATCAACCCCCTGTTCCCGTCTTATCTTAGAGTCTTGTTCCATCCAGGCAATAATTTGTTTGTGAGTTAATTCTTCTACCGCTACTCCAGTATCCTGAGCGATAATTATCAGTAGCCTTAAAGAAGAAATTGTCAGGCGAGTGAGAAATTTTTCTGAATTAGATAGCAAAGCCGCATCTACATCGGCAGATTCTTCTGGAGATAAAAATTGATGTTCCATGATTAATAGTAAATTGTTGATAGTCGATCGTCGATCGCACGATATGCATCTTGCCGTTACCTTGAATTTAAATCTGGGAAATGGCAAGGTTAATGGCAATTTATTTATTTTGTTTAGCTCGACGTTGGCGATCTGGGCAGGGAGGGGAAGCTAGAGAACCTTCCAACCATCCCACAGCCTGATTTAGGTGAACTAAAGCAGTTTCTGGTTGTTCTTTGAGTAGGAAAACTAAAGCCGAGGCTAATTGTTGTTTTGCCTGTGCCTGACGATCGCCTTTAAGACGATGCCAGTCTTGATGGGCGATCGTCAGTTTGGCAGCTAAAGCTTGAGCTAATTCTTCTGCGGTTAATTGAGTTAGTAGCTCGGTTTTAGAGCGGGGAGTTGTGGTAGACATGAGTTAATATCGAATAGTTTGGGCTTTATTGTTAATTTTAAGATGTCATCTCCAGAATCTCCTTCCGCTCCGGATAGCCAATTAGAAACCGTACTACTAGAGGTAGAGCGATCGCTATCTGAGTTAAACGAACGCCATGCTCAAGTAAAACGAGATACAGCCAGGCGATCGCAACTCATCGAGCAGCAGCAAAGTTTAAAACAGCAACAGCAACCTCTCAAAACGGAACTGCGGCAAATTCAACAAGAATTAGAAGAGTTGGAGTTTAAACTAGAAAGTTGTTTGTTACCCGATCTGTTTTGGCAAGTGGTAAGATTTGTCTTTCTAGGAGTTCTTATCGGCTGGCTACTTCGTTCTGTTTACTAGTACTCCGTCAAGATAGAAATGAGGGTTCGACTTTCTAAGTCCGAACTCCGAACTCCGAATTCCGAACTTTTTTTTCTATCCATTATTTCAAAGTTGTCAGAATACTAGTGTCGTTTATGCTTTGTTACCAACATGGATGCCAAAAAATACGCTCCTGCCACTCAACGCAACCGCGAACCGATTTTACAAGTTTTGTTGCGAGTCTTGCCTGCTGACGGCGACATTTTAGAAATTGCTAGCGGTACGGGAGAACACGCCGTCTTTTTCGCCCCTTACTTTGCTCTTCGTCGCTGGATACCGAGCGAAAACGAACTCGTATTAAAAAAAAGTATTATTGCTTGGCAAGAAGAAACTGGAGTAAATAACTTATCTGTTCCGTTGGATATCGATGCCAGTCAGCCACACTGGGCAATTGAAGCTCTAGCAATGCCAGTTAAAGCGATCGTCAATATCAATATGATTCACATTTCCCCTTGGCAGACTTGTGTGGGCTTAATGGCTGGTGCGGGTAGGATTCTTCCTCCTGGAGGTATTCTTTATTTATACGGACCTTTTAAACGCCATGGAGAACATACTGCTCCCAGTAACGCTAGTTTTGATGAGGCTTTACGCAGTCAAAATTCTCAATGGGGCGTACGAGATCTAGAAGAGGTAGCGAAGGTTGCTAACTCGAAAGGCTTAGATTTACAAGAAGCGATCGCCATGCCTGCTAATAATTTTTCGGTTATCTTTACTAAGAAGTGATAATTTTTTCTGTTTCTCATTCAAGGCTTTTTTGTAGCAAATATTTTCGCCTCCACTTTGATGACCATTGTTGCAACTGACAACAAACCTTGTCTAATTTTCGATTACTGCACCTAAATCCCGACTCAAAAACTTCTCCACACAACGCACGAAAATTTCTACTCCCATAGCCAAGGCAGTTTCGTCGAAATCAAAACGCGGATGATGGTGAGGAAATGCCAGCCCTTTTTCGGGATTGGCAGCACCTAAAAAGAAATAGCAACCAGGTACTTGTTCTAAGAAGAAAGACATATCTTCACCGCCCATAGTTTGACATTCTGGTACGACTCCCACAGGGGTTTCTACTACTTCAGTGGCAACGGAACGCACCAATTCAGCGATCGCTCCATCATTAATCGTCGGAGGATAGAGTCGCCAGTAGTCTAATTCGTAGTTCGCACCGTGACTCTGACATATTCCTTTAACTATCGCCTCGATCCGTTCTCCGAAATAGTTTTCTAAACTAGGCTTAAAATAGCGCACCGTACCGCTCATTCTCGCAGTATCGGCAATGACGTTTAAAGCAGTTCCTGCATGAAGTTCTCCCACGGTAACTACTGCTGAATCTAAGGGATTGACGTTACGAGAAACAATAGTTTGTAAGGCATTGACAATTTGACTGGCAACTACAACCGAATCTATAGTTTGGTCGGGCATCGCGCCATGTCCGCCTTTGCCGAAAATCGTGCAACGAAAACACTCAACAGCTGCCATTAGTGCGCCATCACGAACTCCTACAGTTCCTAACGGTAGATTATTCCAAAGGTGTAAGCCAATAATTGCATCCACATCGGGGTTTTGTAAAACTCCTGCTTCAATCATCGGTTTGGCACCACCCGGGCTTTCTTCAGCTGGTTGAAAGATAATTTTGACCGTTCCTGAAAAATCTTGGCGATGTTGCGACAAATAGTAAGCCGTACCGAGAGCGATCGCCACATGACCATCATGTCCGCAGGCGTGCATCTTACCATCGAATTGCGAACGATAGGGAACTTCGTTTTCTTCTTGAATGGGTAAAGCATCTATATCGGCACGAATTGCCAGCACTCGACCGGGGCGATCGCCTATGATAGAAGCGACAATACCGGTTTCAGCAATATTTGTCTGATGGTCGATTTGCCATTCCCGTAGCTTATTGGCAATAAACTCAGCAGTCAGCCGTTCTTGAAAGCCTAATTCTGGTCGCTGATGGAGCTTGCGCCGCCATGCCGTCAATTGCGACTGTAGATTGCGAATTTCCAAACGAACTTGTGATAAATTGACGGGATGTGAACTAGGAACGGTAAAAACCATTGGTAGTAGATTAATGTAATTTAGTTAATAACCTGACTATATATATTCTTACTGTAGACTGCATAAAAAAACACATTGTCTAAAACAATCTGACAATGCGCAATAAATATCTAATTCCCTGCCAAACAATAGGCAGAAACCAATCTGAAAAGATGTAGGACTATGTTATGCTTCTAAGTCGATCAGAAGTTCAACGTTGAAGGCTCAATAGCGATCGCCGATATTTTAGCAGGAATGGGAGGAATTTCTCCTGGTGAACTCCCATAAAAGAGGTAATTACTCTTCCTAGTTCTTGGGCATTTATAGAATATCTGGCTGGATTAAAAGAACAGGAAGAAACAGAAGTAGCTGAATGATTAGAGGACTATTCTCCGAGTCAATCCTAACTATCTAATCACAACACAACGCCAACAACCACAGGAGGTGAACCAAGTATGCAACCAACAGATCCGAATAAATTTACCGAAAAAGCCTGGGATGCGATCGCCCGTACTCCGGATCTGGCAAAACAGGCAGGGCAACAGCAGATTGAAAGCGAACACTTAATGCAGTCTTTACTGGAACAAGAAGGACTGGCGAGTGCTATTTTTACCAAAGCAGGAGTCAACCTACAACAGTTGAGAGATAAAACCGCAGCCTTTAATGCTAGTCAACCAAAAGTAGCTAATGCTGGCTCTGTGTAACTCGGTCGTAGTTTGGATAGTTTATTAGACCGTGCCGAAAAATACCGCCAGCAGTTTAAAGATGAATATATATCCATAGAACATTTAGTTTTGGGTTTCGTTAAAGACGATCGCTTTGCTAAGGCTTTACTACAGGAATTTGGCTTAAGCGAAAATCAGCTTAAAACTACTATTGAAGAGATTCGCGGTTCTCAAAAAGTAACCGACCAAAACCCCGAAGGTAAATATCAATCCTTGGAAAAATACGGACGGGATTTAACCCAGCTAGCTAAAGAAGGCAAACTAGACCCCGTAATCGGAAGAGATGATGAAATTCGTCGCACCATTCAGATTCTCTCCCGTCGTACTAAAAACAATCCCGTTTTAATTGGCGAACCAGGGGTAGGTAAAACTGCGATTGTCGAAGGATTAGCACAGCGAGTTGTCGGCGGTGACGTACCAGAAGCCTTAAGAGACCGCGTAATTGTTGCTCTAGATATGGGTTCATTGATTGCGGGGGCGAAATATCGTGGAGAATTTGAAGAAAGGCTCAAAGCTGTCCTCAAAGAAGTCCAAGAAGCCCAAGGACAAATTATCATGTTCATCGACGAGATGCACACCGTTGTCGGTGCGGGGGCGACTGGCGGGGCGATGGATGCCAGTAATTTGCTCAAACCAATGTTGGCAAGGGGCGAACTACGCTGTATCGGTGCGACAACCCTCGATGAATACCGCAAGTATATCGAAAAAGATGCAGCCCTAGAACGTCGTTTCCAACAGGTATACGTAGACCAGCCCAGTATTGAAGATACCATTGCCATTCTGCGGGGACTTAAAGAACGCTATGAAGTCCACCACGGAGTCAAAATCTCCGACACGGCTTTAGTGGCAGCAGCCGTACTTTCCACTCGCTACATTAGCGATCGCTTTTTGCCCGATAAGGCGATCGACTTAGTAGACGAGGCAGCAGCTAAGTTAAAAATGGAGATAACTTCCAAACCTGAAGAATTAGACGAGATCGACCGCAAGATTCTTCAGTTGAAAATAGAAAAACTGTCTCTCAAACAGGAAACCGATAGTGTTTCTGCCGAGCGTTTGTCAAGAATTAACCAAGAACTAGCCAACTTCAAAGAAGAACAAGCCTCTCTCAATGCTCAATGGCAGTCGGAAAAAGAAATCATCGATCGCATTCGTAGCATTAAAGAGGAAATCGATCGCGTTAATGTGGAAATATTACAGGCAGAACGCGATTACGACCTCAACCGCGCTGCGGAACTAAAATATGGCAAACTAACCGACCTCCAGCGACAGCTACCAGAAGCAGAGGCTCAACTGGCGGAAAACCAAACCAATGGTAAATCTTTACTATGGGAAGAAGTTACCGAAGCCGACATTGCCGAAATTATTGCTAAGTGGACTGGAATACCCGTTAGTAAGTTAGTCCAGTCAGAGATGGAAAAACTCTTACATCTAGAAGAAGAACTCCATCAGCGCGTTATCGGACAGGATGAAGCGGTTACAGCAGTAGCCGATGCCATCCAGCGTTCTCGTGCGGGACTGGCAGATCCCAATCGTCCCCTCGCTAGCTTTATTTTCCTCGGTCCTACTGGTGTAGGTAAAACCGAACTGGCAAAAGCACTAGCAGCTTATCTATTTGATACTGAAGAAGCAATGGTGCGGATCGATATGTCCGAATACATGGAAAAACACACCGTCGCCCGTCTGATTGGTGCGCCTCCAGGATACATCGGTTACGACGAAGGGGGACAACTCACCGAAGCAGTGCGCCGTCGTCCCTATGCGGTAATTCTCTTTGACGAGATTGAAAAAGCCCATCCCGATGTGTTCAATACCATGCTGCAAATTCTCGATGACGGTAGATTAACTGATTCCCAAGGACGCACCGTGGACTTTAAAAACACGGTAATTATTAACCCTCTTCTGTCACTCTCCGAAAATAAAAAATAGTAGAAACGTAGTTTATCCACTGAGAAAGTATGGTGAAAATTGATTCATCAAGGCAATTAGTTGATGAAAACCCAACAATAACTGACGATTGGGAAAAATGTCTAACCAGGGAACAATTAACCAGAGTAAAGTAATTGGTTGAATAATTAAACGAAGGTTATTTAAAGTAGTTTTCCATCCACCTTGATTAGACCACTGTTGATGACGAGTAAAATTTGCCTCAAACTCATCTTTACCATCAGAAAAATTCGAGTGAGTTGCTGAATAATTGAGACTACAAAGCACTTTTGTTTGAGAGCTAATCATCCAGTAAGCTGAGAAAATAATTTCCCACCACCTTTCAATTTGTTCGAATTTAGTGAAACGGTAATCTGTCCAACCTAACTCTTGTTTGCACTGTCGAAATCCATATTCAACCCAGGTTCTCAATCCATAAAGATTACCAAGACGTTGCTTAATTTGACTTCTTTTGTCAGTAAGATTAGTCATAACAAAGGATGTAGAATTCTCTGGCATGGTTTCGGGGTTAGTAGTTAATTCCCAGTAGGTTCTCCAACATCTGCGACCAAAAACAATTTCTCTAACATATCTGATTTCTGAATTTTGATTACTAAAAATTCTTTCAAATTCACACCATTTATTAGCTCTAACTTTTTGATTATGAGGCATCCAAACCCCGTGATTATTCCTAATTGCTAAGACCCAAGGCAATTTAGGTTTGTCTAATGTCTGTATGAAATAACTGCTTTCTCCATACAAACTGTCTGCTAATACTAATTCAATCTCAAACTCAAAATCTATTAGTTCTTCGATTATTTCGGCAGCTAATTCAATCTTGGTTTGATATTTATCCCCTGGTTTTAATGTTCCTTTCGGTTTAAAAACTTTCAACATTAAAGGAAAAGTAATATTGTCGTATATCCCATAGCTATTTACTGTAACTATCCCCTGGTCTATCTTGCCAATACTTCCTAAGTATTGCCGCGCTACGTAGTCGGTTTTTTTTCCTTTCTTTCTATCTCCTGTTTCATCAATGACTACTGTTATTTTCTTCCCTGATAATGCCGAAAGTGTTTTTGATAATCTTCGTTTTCGAATCTCAATTATTGACCAAGGGGACTTAGCTAAAAAATGATGTAGTGATTGCGCTGAATTAATACCTACTATTTTCGCTATTTCTGGGAGTGATTTTCTCTTAATTGGTGAGACAATTCCTAAATGTAAGTACTTAAAACACTCGTAACTTCTTACTTCAGGGAATAAGTCTTTGTAGCTGCTACAATATTCGTCAATCACCGATACTGTCGGTCGTGCATCTCTGGCTAAATGTTTGAGAATTTGTAACTCTACATCCATTGCACTATGTACTCTCTAGCAATTTTGTTTTTCTAGTCCTTTATTTTACTACTCGGAGAGTGACATAAGAGGGATATAAGTCTTTTAGTTACTGAAATAGCAGAAAAACTGCTTCCTTCCTGTCCCTGCGGTGGAAAAAGAAACTGGCAGCTAATGATTAATTTGACGTTGCATCATGATGAGATGGTGAAAGCTGACGGGGTGACGAGGTGAGTGTGAAATTGTTTGTCTCGAATATTGTCTAAATTGATTTAACTTTAAAAACTGATACTAAAATGCTTACGGAAATTGGTAAAACTTTAGTCATTCTCGGCGTGGGAATTGTAGTTTTAGGAGGACTGCTGTGGCTCAGTGGAGGAACTCTTAAAAACTTCCCTCTAGGTCGTTTACCTGGAGATATTTTAATTCAAAAAGATAACTTTATCTTTTATTTCCCCCTAGCTACCTGTATCCTTCTCAGTCTTAGTTTAAGCGCGATAATTTGGCTATGGCAACTAATCGCTCGTTAAGAAAAATACTTCTCTCTTTATTGCAGCGAGATACTATTGTTAAAAACTTGGAAAGGATTCAGGATTTTATTGTAATCTCTCTATGTATCGGTCTGTTTTGTGTAATGCTGATACGTTTGGGAGAGATGTTTCTTTCCTTGTTAGAACCATTAGATTTCCAAGCAATTACGGCTGATATTCTATTTATTCTTATTTTGGTCGAGTTATTTCGCCTATTAATTATTTATCTTCAAGAGCAGCGCATTTCAGTAGGGGCAGCAGTGGAAGTCTCTCTAGTTTCGGCTTTGCGAGAAGTGGTGGTAGTGGGAGTCATCGAAGTTCCTCTGGAAAAACTCTTGGTGTATGTGCATTTTTGGCTATATTAGGCGGGCTTCTATATCTACGAGTATGGATGTTCGCTCGGTTTAATTCCATCGCTCGGATTAATTCTACTAATACCAATCGAAACACGGAACTCGAATTAGAGCAAAATTTTTCCTCAACGGAACAATATCCTTTTTAAATAAATGTTCGGAAATTACGATGGAATGAGTACATAAACCACGTCCAGTTTGAAAACTGGGAGTTTTACACCAAAAAGAAGTAGAGTCAAAAAAAGAAGTAACCAACAAAAATAATGTTGAAGGTTAAGTGCGATCGCCATAATCGGAGCCAAGAAACATTGAGGCAAGAAGCGTTAAGAGCCGAACATCTTCGAACAAGAGGAAGAAAGCCAAAAAATTCTTAAATAAGGGTAATACAACTAAGAGGAAAGAATTTCTAGACACAATAACTAAATTGTTAAATGACGTACTTCATCTTGCTGTCAGCGATCGCCTTTGGGTCAAGAAACATCTCGAACCCGAAGAAGGAAAACTACGGTTTTCAAAGTAGATGAAGTTTAATTGAAACTTTAGCTGTCAAGGGAGTCGTGTTTGCTTTTGATGCCATGAATACACAAAAAAACTATCTCTATGATAGTGAACAGCGCAAACCATTATCTTGCAGCAGTTAAAGGAAATCAGCCCCAAGTTTATCAATTTATACAAAAACGATTTTTTTTGTGGATATTACTGTCTTATTTTGTATTAAAATACGATCGCTCGTCTCAATCCTTTCTGCTTCTAAAAAACTATGAGAATATGGTGATGTTTGTTTTGTAGTTTGCTCGAACCACTCTAAACATGAGTAAATGGCGATTTTTAAAGCTATTCGCGATCGCAATTATCTTAAGTATTAGTTTTGCTTGTACTCAGACGATAACTGGCGAAGTTAAAGTTACTGAGACTTTAGCAGAGCGATCGCCTCTAATTCAGCCAGAAAACAAACCAACTGCCGCTCCTCTACCTCCTGAAACGGCAGCGATTGTGGCTAGTGTAGGCAGTAAAGATCTATTCACTCCCCCTCGCGGCGATGTCAGAATCGCAGTTATTAGCGACCTTAATGGGGTTTACGGAGCTACCGATTACGAGCCCGAAGTAGATAAAGCGATAGCGTTACTACCTTTTTGGCAACCAGATTTGGTGCTGTGCAGTGGCGATATGGTTGCGGGTCAAAATCCCGCTCTTACTACTGAGGAAATTAAAGCAATGTGGACAGCTTTCGACGACCACGTGACCGCTCCGTTACGGCGTTACAAAATACCCTTTGGTTTGACTATTGGCAATCACGATGCTTCGAGTGCCTTGGGAGTTGAAGGACAATATCTCTTTCAGCAGGAGAGAGATTTAGCTGCGGCATACTGGCAAAATCCCCAACACGATCCGGGAGTACAATTTGGCGATCGCTTTGAGTTTCCTTTTTATTACACTTTCGAAGCTCGGGGAATCTTTTTCTTAGTCTGGGATGGTTCTTCGAGTCATATTCCTGCCGACAAGCTGGCTTGGGTAGAAAAAACTCTAGCTAATCCTCAAGCACAACAGGGAAAAATGCGAATTTTGCTGGGACATTTACCCCTTTATGGAGTAGCAGTAGGACGTGACGAGCCTGGGGAAGTGATGGACAACTCCGAAGAGTTACGAGCAATGTTAGAAAGATACAATGTCCATACTTATATTAGTGGTCATCATCATGCTTACTATCCAGGTCATCGCGGCAAGCTACAGCTATTGCATACGGGAATATTGGGTTCTGGCATGAGACCTCTAATTGATAGTAGTTTACAACCCCAAAAAACCCTCTCTATAGTTGACATCGACTTCGATACCGCATCACTGTCTACCTATACTACCTACGATATGCAAACTCTCCAACTAATCGACATGGAAAAGTTACCTCGTTTCTTAACCGCGCATAACGGCATCGTACTGAGGCGGGATGTCGAGATGGCAGACTTAAAACCTGATGAGAAAGCTTCTTGTCAGCAGCGTTTGGGAAGTAAGTTATGTGGCTTGAAATAGACTGCTCGCAGGTATTCTCCTTAGTCATTTGTCATCCTTGATGACAAATGACTGAAAATTTCATCACCTTTGTAGAGGGAAATGAGCTTAACTCCGCTACAGTTAATGAGAACGAGTTATTTATCGTATGGCTATCGCCTGTATATTTAGTTTTAAAAATTACTGATGAAGAAGATTAAGGCAACAGTTTCGGGTAAGGTGCAAGGAGTCGGTTTTAGAATGTCTACCCAGAGCCTAGCCAGACAGCTTGGGGTTAGTGGATACGTGCGCAACTTAACAAATGGAGATGTAGAAATTGTCGCCTTCGGCGAAACAGAGAAAGTAGACCAACTTTTGACATGGGCTGAGTTGGGACCATCATCTGCTGTAGTTAATAATTTGAAGGTAGAAAGCGTAACCGATGGAGCAGAATTTGAAGGTTTTGAAATTCGCAGGTAAAGAACGATTCGAGGTGTAGCGATCTAAAGCGATCGGGAGTTTAGCAGTTGGCGAGAGGGCGAGCCAAAGAGTAGGTAGGAAGAAATGCACCACCTCTTTCTCGTACAATACTAGTTTTATCCTCATACCAACTGATGCCCGTGTTGAATCAGTGGAACTGCAAGTGAAGAAAGACCCGAACAGCTAAACGGGAGCAACGCGAAAAAGTTGGTTTGACAAAGCGCTATCACTTGTTCTTCTTGGACGATAGTCTATTAAGTTCTAAACTGGCTGCTAAAGCTTCGATTCAGAGCAAAATTCTGCTAGAGCTACTAATACAAATGGCACAAAAAATGAGCCAAAAAAGCGCTTTTTCTACTTGCATAAAACTAAGTAAAATATTGAAATTTTAATCTTATTAGTTATTTGATGTAATGTTATTAGTTATACGAAGATAAACAAATCTATATGTTAATGTAATTGCGATCGATAATATTTTTTCCAGTCTAAAGTCTAAAACTGTAATATAAGCAAGCTACAAGCTTACAAAATATACATACTTTATCTATTTCAAAATAAAACATTCACAAACTTTATAAAACATGGTAAAGTTCTTCAAGCAAAACAAAAACTTGTTGTTATGTGAGTAGATAACATCGATTCGAGCTAACTTTTGATTTAAACCTTTCTTTTGAATATTTAATTCAAGCTCTTTTTTGACCATATTTATTTAACTTCATCCCTAATCCATGAACTTAAATGATTAATACTTGAAAGGTAAATTTAAAACTAAGGTTGACTTTAAAATTACCGCAAATTCGAGAAAAACTTATATTATTTGAGACAAACAAAACATATGATTTTATAGAGTCAAATTAAGCTCGCGCCCCAAGGAAAATATAGATTACCGCTTATTATATATTGTTTGTTTTTGTACTAATTTAATCTAATCGAATTTATTACATTATTTTTTTAATTTAATCGAAATTAAGTATAAAAAGTACATTAGTAAAACTTTAGCTAAAAACAACATTGCACTTGAGTCAAACAGTCGTAGGTGTACATCTATAATGTTTAATTGAAAATGCGTAAGCCAATTTTAACAATTTTTTATCAATTTAATCCGTGGCATAGCAATATAGGAGGTATTCAAACTTTTATCTGCTCTTTTCTTAAATATGCTCCAGAAGAATTTGAATTACGTCTGATAGGAACGGGAGAGCCAAATTCCCGTATCGGTATATGGCAAGAAAGAGAATATGCCGATCGCTCAATTCAGTTTATGCCCCTAATTGCGATAGAAGATGACGACGTCCGCAATTTGGTTCCCACTACTCTTAAATATATGGCAGCTCTATTGAAACGTAGCTTCGCTTCGGACTTCATGCACTTTCATGGAATTGAACCAACTGTGACTACTTTTAAGTGGTTGGGAGAAAAATCTGTTTTTTTTCACAATGATATTCAGAAACAAATGGATCCCATAGCCGGAAATAATGCGATTCTTTGGCAACGTTTTCCAGCCGGCTATTTTGCTCTTGAAAGACGACTAATTAAGCAATTTGACCAAATTTATTTTTGTCATAGCAAGTCAGCTAAATTTTATCAGCATCGTTATCCCTCAATCAGCGAGCGGATAGCATATTTAAGAAACCCAGTTGATGATGAAATTTTTTATCCGCTTGCTCCTGAACAAAGGCAAGCAAAACGAAAAGCTTTGGCACGAGAGCTAAATTTACCCGAAGAAACTCGTTTCCTTTTGTTTGCCGGTCGCCTGCATCCCCAAAAAGATCCTTTTTTACTTATCAATGCTTTCGCTATCCTTAACGCTCCTAATGTTCATCTACTGATTGCTGGAGATGGAGAGTTGGCAGAACCAATACAAAGAGAGATTAGTCGCTGTCAATTGTCAAATCGCGTGACTATGGTTGGAGCAATAGAGCAAAAAAAATTAGCCGATTTACACAAATTAAGTAGTGCTTTTGTATTAAGCAGTACTTATGAAGGTCTTCCTATTGTTCTCTTAGAAGCACTTGCTTGTGGAACCCCCTTAGTAATGACTGATTGCGGGGAAGTTCCCAAGTTTCTCCCTGCTGATAGTGGTATTGTTTGTCACGAAAGAACCCCGCAAGCAATTGCAAACGCTCTGGGTCGAGTTTTGCAGCATCCAGAGAATTATCCTGCTGCTAGCTGTGTCCGTACTGCGGAACCATTTAGAGCTGAGACGGTAGTAACTGATGTTTATCAAGCCATGCTGCAACGCTGGCAACAAAAGGCTTTAGCTTCTACTGCAGCATAGTCCATTCAGTTTTATTCACCTCTTAGAATACTTTTAGTCATGAAAATAGCTGTAATTGGTGCCAAAGGTTTACCCGTTCAACAAGGTGGTATCGAACGTTACTGCGAAGAACTATATCCAAAAATTGTCGAACGAGGTCATTCTGTCGATCTTTTTGCTAGGTCGAGCTATGTGGGAACATCATGGTTTACGCAATATTATTACAAAGGTATTAGGGTGATTTTTTTGCCTTCTTTGCCTTATAGAGGTCTAGATGCACTGACAAACTCGGCATGTGGGGCAATCGCTTCAGTTCTCAATAAGTACGATATCATTCATTTTCACGCTTTAGGACCGGCATTATTTACTTGGATTCCCAAACTGTTTTCCAAAGCAGCAATTGTAGTTACCTGTCAGGGACTAGACTGGCAGCGAGATAAGTGGGGTAAATTTGCCAGGTTTTTAATTCGTTTGGGAGAAAACGCTGCAGTCAAAAATGCCGATCGGATAGTGGTAGTTTCAAAAGATTTACAATCTTACTTTAAAGAAACTTATGGCATTGAAACAACCTATATACCTAATGGTCCTGGTAGCTATTTAACATCAGAACCCAAAGAAACTTACTTACAGTCTCTAGGTTTAAAACCCAAGCTTTATTTTCTCTTTTTAGGACGATTGGTACCGGAAAAACGACCCGATCTATTAATTCAAGCTTATAAATTGTTGAAGGATACAAACTGGAAATTAGTCTTGGCTGGAGGCACTAGCGATACCAGTCAATATACAACTAAGCTATTTAAATTAGCCAGAAATAATAAAAACATCATTTTTACAGGGGAGGTCAAAGGGAGTTGCCTTTCAGAATTAGTCGGGCAATCAGGTTTATTTGTTTTACCTTCTGCTCTAGAAGGCCTACCACTATCAATGCTAGAAGCAATGAAAGAAAAAGTACCGGTATTAGCTAGTAATATTCCACCACATCAGCAATTGTTGGGTTCTGAAAGAGGCTGGTTATTTGAAGCAGGAAATTTGGACTCATGTGCCAGGTTTTTGGAGCGAGCTACAAAAAGTTCTTTAGAACTCCAGTTGATGGCTGAAAAAGCCGAAAAACACGTAAAAACTCACTACAATTGGAATAAAATTACCGAAGAGAATTTAGCTACTTATACAAATATTGCCTCTACAAAGTTAACCTATTCTCCCAGTGGTAATAATCTTTTATGATTAGGATTTTAATAGTAGACGATCTAAAAACTATTAGAGAATCGCTCAAAACTATATTTGAGTCAACATCAGATTTGCAGGTTATTGGAACTGCCAGTGATGGACAAACAGCGATCGAACAAGCGGAAATTCTACAACCAGATATAGTTCTCATTGACATGGAAATGCCTGGTTTAGACGGGATAGCTGCGACCAGAATTATCGTTGAGAATTTCCCTAGTATCAAACCAATAGTTTTGAGCATACACGATGAAGATAAATATGTGAGTCGCGCAATGCAAGCAGGGGCAATAGGTTACTTGCTAAAAAATACGCCGGGTGCTGAAATCAAAGATGCAATTCGTTTTGCGTACAAAGGCTATAGTCAAATTAGTCCTGGACTATTACCCAAAATAGTGACTCCACTACCAGAACCTAATTCAAATTTACGAGTGACAAATGTTAGCAAACCTACGAAGCCGATAAAATCAGAAGCAGATACACCAAGTTCATCATTAAAAATTTCTAACCCCCTAAATTCAGGAAACGAGTTAAATTTTTCTGTTCGTAGAAGTTGGAAATTTTATTTGGGTATATGGCTGATTGGAAATATTCTATTATGGACTGGAGCTTTAGCCTATTTAATACTAAAGAGCCCTACCTATAAGAGCGAATGGGCAATTAGCCTTCCGACAGGCGAAAGCTCTACCAATGTCAGTTTGTCAGAAATTGGCAATGCTTCTTCTCAAACCGATTCTCCATTCAGCAACAGCGACGTTTCCGATCCCCGTGAAAACTATAAATTTCTTGCTAATACAAAAGAAGTTCGAGCAGCAGCAGCAGAACAACTTCATGTTCCGATTGAAAAATTAGGCAAGCCTCGAATTCAAATAGTAGATAACACCACTTTAATGGAGTTTTCAATCGAAGGAGAAACTCCTCAAAAAGCTCATGAAGAAGCATTAGCTTTTCAAAATGCTTTGGAAACCAAATTAGATCGACTAAGAAAACAAGAAATCGAGCAACAAGACTGGAAATTGCAAACTACTCTCAATTCATCTAAACGGCAGTTGCAAGAAGCACAAAAGCGTCTTTCGGACTATAAAGCTCTGGCACCTGTCAGTTCGAGAGAACAAATGCAAAACTTATCGACCAATATCGAAAACTTGCGACAACAGAAAGCGGAAACTTTAGCAGAATTCAAGCAAATAAATGCCAGTTTAAAAGAGCTGTCAGTCAATCTGGGTTTATCTGCTCGAGAAGCGGCTGATGCCTTTGTGCTTCAGTCCGATCCTCTATTTCAGCAATATTTGTCCGATTACAGCCGAATAAATGGTGAGTTAGTTAATTTAGAATCCAAGTTTTTACCAGCTAATCCGATTGTAATTGACAAACAAGCAGAAAAAAATGAAGCTTTGTCGTCACTCGTGCAACGAGGTCAGTCTGTGCTAAATAAATCTGTTTCTCAGTCTTTTTTAGAACAATTGAGTTTAAATAACAGTGGTTCAGATGATTCAAATAGAGCAGTTCTATTTCAAGAGTTAATCTCACAGCAAACACAGCAACGAGGTCTTGAAGATCGAGCTCGAGAATTAGAGCAACAAATTAAAAATCTAGAAAATAGACTGGCAAGTTTGTCTCCTCAAGAGTCAACTTTAGCTAATCTTCAGCGCGATGTTCAAATTGCAGAAGCGGTCTTTTCTTCTACTATGACTAAATTGAATTTAAGTAAATTAGATATTTTTGCCTCTTATCCTCGGATTCAAATAGTAACCGAGCCTACTCTACCCAAAGAACCTAGCAGTCCGAAGACTAAGTTCGTGCTTTTAGGTTCCTTCATGAGTTCCTTTTTCTTAACTACAGGATTATTGTCACTCTGGTGGCGCGATCGCCAAAATCAGCAAGCAAATCAAGAAGAGAAACAACTCGAACTAAATCTGCTACCGAGCTTTAATCACACTAATAATTCAGTCTCCGGTAAAAAATGACCACAAATTCGATTAAGCCGCAAAATTTGCCAGAAACCTTGGTTTGGTATTGCATTATTTTGATGTATCCAATTTATTTTCTTGGTGCGCCGTACGTTGTTGCGCCTTTGCTGGGAACTTTTTTAGTCGTATATCTCCTCAAACAATGGTGGCAGCAAGCAGAGATGAATGTTGGACAGGAAAAAAATGTCGTCTCTATGCCAGCTTTAGTATATTTAGTCGCCTTATTGATAATAGGGATATCTATATCAATCGGTCACATAAACCATGAATTAGGTTTAAATAAACTTATTGCTTCCTTAGTTAACCGATGGTATAGAACGTTTGCGCTTTTCCCTCTATTTATTTTAGCCGGACATCTCTCCATTCGACCACAGTTGATTTATCGTGCTGTTTGTATTTTTGGTTTACAAAGCTTGATAGTTTGGGCAATAGATCTTATTGGTAGTTTGGCTGGTCTTGCGGCAATCAGTTATGTTTCACCTTTAGCAATTTTCGGGGGTGGAGATCCATATTACTCAATATCTCTTTTTGATACTTTAAATGGAGGTACTTATCGCTATCTTACTCTCGGACCGTGGCCAACTTTTCTGGGAGGTACTGCTTGTATTTTTTTTTGGATAGCTTCTCAAGAGTCAAGTTTAAAATGGCGCTGCTTAGGTATGATTGGGACTGCAGTCATAGCATTGGCAACTATGTCGAGGTCAGTTATTATTGGAATTCCTTTTTCCGGGATTTCGGTATGGTTATTGCTTAATTTTCTTCGTCCTAGAGTGCATTTTGCTTTCGGATTAATCAGCTTTTCGTTGGCATTATTATCACCGGATATGTCTAGAATTTTTCTTTTTTTTAAAGCAGTTTTTAACTCATTTCGAGAAAACTCTGGCGGTTCTACTAATACTAGAATAAAGATTTATCGTATGGCAATAAGATTGTGGCAAGAGGCTCCAATTTGGGGACACGGAACTCTTTTTGAAAGAGGTCCTACTTCTGTAGGTTTCATGCCTGTTGGCAGTCATCAAACTTGGTTAGGTTTGTTAGTCACTAGCGGATTAGTTGGCTTTTTAGCTGCTGTCATTGCCGGTATTTGGGGTTTTATCGACCTTTTGCTCAAAGCAAAAAATTCTCGGACAGCACAGTTGGGGCTTTATATTTATTTAGTTTTACTAGTGGGAACATTTACTGACAATGTTGAGGCATATGCTTATCTTTACTGGCCTGCTCTAATTTTATTAGGCATTGCTCATCAAGAAAAGTTTCTTTTAACTAGCCAAAACAAACAAAAATTTGAAGTATGTTAGGAGTTAATTATACCTTGAAAAGCTCTAAGTAAAAATTTTTAGTTAACGGTACTTAAACAATTTAAACAGACAAAATAAGATAGAATACCTTTGCTGA
>NZ_JBKGTY010000001.1:247743-355024 GCF_053543375.1 Myxosarcina sp. GI1(2024)
TTTGAAGATGCTGAAGATATTGACTACTTACTCACAAATGTTGAGGGAGAAATAGTAACCGAGCAATGGATAGTTCAAACTTATGCTCAGAGAAACTGGATAGAAGTTTTCTATCGAGAAGCCAAGGGATGGTTAGGATTAAAAGAGTATCAAGTTAGAGATAAGAAGAGTTTGGAAAGACATTTTATTCTAGTTTTTTGTGCCTATACTTTTATCCTTTGGCATAAGCTTACTGGAGGTTTAAGAAGACGTTGGGCGAACAAACCTTTGGAGACATTTCCTGAAGCATTAGAAGCTTTTCGTACAGGTATATCTTATCGTTTTGTCCAATGGTTGAACCAAAATCGCGACGTATTCGTAGCTTATAAAGCTAGTTTGGGCTTTGTTTGGTCTTGATTTTTGTTTAAGTACCGTTAAAAAAAACAGGAAATACATAAAACCACTAATTTAAAATTTATGTTGGTACTTAATAAATAAAAACTAATCAAAATTAGAACATTAGAAACATTAAAACAAATGAAAAAAGAAATAGAACTACTCAAAGAAGAGTTTGCTTACAAAATATCTGGTTGGAATCGCAGACGTAAATGGCAATTGTTTCAGAAAAACTTACCCATCACCCGCAATACATCTATTTTAGATGTAGGCTTTAGTGAAGAAGAATATAGTGAAACCGATAATTTCTTAGAGAAACATTATCCTTATCCAGAGCAGATTACTGCTTTAACTCTAGATACCCCCGATAAGTTTTTACACGCTCGCAAAGATTCAGAGTTTCAAGTTCCAGAAATTGAAATCTTACGCAAAAGAAAAGAATCTTCAGCACGATATCCACAAATCAAAGTTGTTAGCTATGATGGTAACTCTTTTCCTTTTCCCAATCGCTCGTTTGACATTTGTTGGTCGAATGCTGTCTTAGAACACGTTGGTAATTGGGAAGAACAGATTTTCTTTTTAAAAGAGATTAAGAGAGTTAGCAAAAGAGCCTTTATTACGACACCGAATAGAAACTTTCCCATAGAAGTACACACACGAACACCGATTCTACATTTTCTTCCTAAAAAAATCTTTGACCGATATTTGGTGTCTGTTGGCAAGGAATGGGCAGCAGGAGATTATATGTACTTATTGTCTCTTAGAGAGATTCACAAGTTGTTGAAAGCTGCCGAAGTTAGTAAGTATCAAATTTTTAAAAATAAGCTTTTGATTTTCCCGCTCGATTTTGTAATTATTTTTTGATAAAAGATTAGTTATTAATTCAATCAAGGAACTCAATGTCTTTACAAGCTACACCAAAAGTTTCAGTGGTTATTCCCGCCTATAATGCCATGACTTATCTTCCCGAAACGATCACAAGTGTTTTGCAACAAACCTATACGGATTTTGAAGTAGTAGTAGTTAATGATGGCAGTACTGACAAAATTGAAGAATGGATAGTTCAAATTAGCGATCCTCGAATCAAATTGGTTTCTCAAGCTAATTTAGGATTGGCAGGAGCGCGAAACACTGGAATCAGAGAATCTCAAGGAAAATATTTAGCATTTCTAGATGCAGACGATCTATGGGAACCAACCAAGTTGGAAAAGCAAGTGAAAATTTTGGAAAAGAATCCAGAAGTTGGTTTGGTATACACTTGGGTAACTTATATTGATGAGACAGGACAATCTACAGGTAGAGTTTTCGACCTCAGGCAGAGGGTTATGTATGGAAAAATCTCGTTGAGCGTAATCTGGTAGAATGCGGAAGTGTCGCCATGGTACGCAGTTCTTGCTTGGCTACTGTAGGACTATTCGATGAAGATTTAAGCTCTTTTAATGTAAACGAAGACTGGGATATGTGGCTGCGAATTGCCACTGAATATCCTTTCAAAGCTATTAAAGAGCCTCTCGTTTACTATCGGCAACATCTATCAAGTGGTTCGAGAAATTGGAAAGCAGTAGAGCAAAGTTTCCGCATAGTTATTGAAAAAACTTTTGCTAATGCGCCACTAAATTTTCTTTATCTCAAAGGAAGAAGTTATGGTTCTGCATACTTTTGTCTTGCCTGGAAAGCTCTTCAAAGTCGCGAACGCGATTATCAACGAGCCGCTGATTTCCGTAGTCAAGCTCTAGCATACTATCCAGGATTACGTTTTTCTAAAGAATACTTTCGCCTCAGTTTGGCTATTGCTATTATGCGTTGGTTTGGTTCCAATGGTTACGGTAAATTTTTGTCCCTGTTTTATAGTTTACGTCGTCGCGTAATGGCACTTCCACGATGAAATCTTACTAATTATAATTTGCAAATTTATAAATCCACTAGTTTAGAGTTATGCCTCAAATTTCTGTTATCGTTCCTGCATACAATGCCGAACGCACGATCCTGGAAACAATTCAATCTGTTCAGCAACAAACTTTTCAAGATTTTGAAATAATCGTTATTAATGATGGCTCTCGCGATCGCACTTTAGAATTACTAGAAACGGTTCGAGATGAGAGATTAAAAGTTTATTCTTATCCTAACGGTGGATTACCTACTACTCGTAATCGTGGTATTTATAATGCCATTGGAAATTATCTTTCTTTTATTGATGCAGATGATTTATGGACAGAAGATAAGCTAGAAAAGCAATTGCTAGCATTACAACAAAATTCCGAAGCAGGCGTTGCATATAGCTGGGTAGTATGCATGATTGAAAATTTGAATAATCCAAATAATATTAGTTTTGTTTCTGGCGCAAAAGTCGCTTTTATAGGAAATATTTATTCTGACTTATTGTTAGGAAATTTTATTGGCAATGGTTCAAATATTTTGGCACGACGAGAAGCAATTGAGTCTGTAGGAGAATTTGAACCAACTCTTAAATCCTGTGAAGATTGGGATTATTATCTACGACTGGCAGCTAAATGGGATTTTGTTCTCGTTCCCAAACCGCAAATTATTTATCGTAAGTCGGTGGGAAGCATGACATCTCATGCATCTACCATGGAAGCGGCCGGTATGCTTGTTTTAAGTAGAGCTTATCAAATTTCTTCTTTAAGTCTTCAAGAACAAAAAAACAGAAGCCTAGCTAACTTTTATCGTTACTGTGGAGAACTATATCTCTATAGTTCTCCTACTTTGCAAGATATTAGACGAGCTAGACAGAAATTGTGGCAAGCTATTCGCCTTTATCCGTTTATTTTATTAGAAAAGAATACTCAAATATTATTGATTAAGTTTTTATTAAAACAAATATTTCCAGCTGACATACTTGACAGTTTTGCTGCGTCAATTAAAAAACCTTTTTTAGTTAAAGATCCACGATAGTAGTTTATAATTTTTCGATTTTAAAAAAATTCGAAATGCTAAATTCAAAGGAAATAGTTTAAATAAATGATTGAATGATTAATTGTAACGCTAAAATAGATAATTTTTTTAAAAAACTTTTCTGCTATATCTACAAAGTCTCTTAGTTTAACAAAGGAATCATTGTATCTAACATGAAAATTCTTGTAGTTGGTTGGTTTAGTTTTGAAGACTGCAACGTTACTGCCGGAGATCTGATGGCACGAGATCTCGCTTGTCAGTGGATTGAACGAGCTGGTTATCATTATGATGTTGCACTTTTGCCGATCTTTAGTGGAGGAGTTGATTGGCGTACGGTCGATCCTGCCACTTATTCACATCTGGTCTTTGTTTGTGGTCCGTTTCCTCTGAACAAAATTACTAATGATTTTTTAAAACGTTTTAATTCCTGTCGTCTTATTGGTCTAGATTTATCAATAATCGAGCCAATTAATAGTTGGAATCCCTTCGATGTACTACTAGAAAGAGATAGTTCTGCGAGTTCACACCCAGATATTACTTTTCTTGCTCGTCATCCGAAAGTTCCTGTTGTGGGTATTATCCTCGTTCATCCACAAGCTGAATATGGTAGTAAAGGCAAATATAAAGTTGCTAATGAAGCTATTAATCGACTCATTACTTCGCGAGAAATGGTAGCAGTTGCTATTGATACTGGTTTGGCTCCTAATACGACCAATCTCCGTAGTTCAGCCGAAGTAGAATCCCTTATTGCTCGAATGGATGTTGTAGTAACTACACGCCTGCATGGTACTGTTCTCGCTCTTAAAAATGGAGTTCCTGTAGTTGCTATCGATGCAATTGCTGGAGGTGCGAAGGTTTCACGCCAAGCAAAAACCATTGGTTGGTCGAATGTGTTCTCTGTTGATAATCTTTCAGATGAAATGTTGACCAAAGCTTTTGATTACTGTCTAACCGAAGATGCAAAAGCACACGCACAAAAATGTCGCGATCGTGCGATTCTAGGAGTAGAAGAAATCCGCAAGCAATTTATTACTGCTCTAGAGCCGTCAAATCAATCCACTGCAAGATTTTGGTCTCAAGCAGCACTCAATAAATCTAAATCTTTCGATCAGCTTTTGCCAAATCTTTGGAAACAGGCGATCCCGATTAGGTATGAGATTACAGGTAGTATTAGAAACTGGTTATTTAAGCAGCTTTTTCGACCCCAATAAGACAGTAGCTCGGCAACTGCGTGATTTTTATTAACTTCCAAATTTTATCTAGTTTGAAAACATTAAATATGCTAAATATCAATCTGACAGCTAAACCTTTAGAAATCGAACCTCAAGTATCAATCCCCTTGAAAAATATCAATAAACGTCTAATGTCTGGCGAAGTTATTGTAGTTCCCCAATGTTTACAGGCTATTGGTTACTACGAACTCCTGCAAGAAGCTAGTCTAGAGGGAATTCGTCAGGCTGTGGGTGAGGAGAAAGCTACACAAGTCAAAAATCGAGGCTTTGAAGCTCTTCATGACATTATTACTTTGGACGAGCTATCCTTAGTTAGCGGTCGCACTTATGAGACTGTTCGTACGATAGCTCCAGAACTATCAAAAATACTGGTCAAAAAAGTATTTCAGCAAGATCGACCTTTTTACTGTGAAGAATATCCCAACGTACGGTTTCATGTTCCTTACGATGTAGTAGCACAGAAAAAAAGTGTATTTGGCAAGTTCTATTGGAATGGCAAAGTAACAGCCCACGGTCCCCATCATGATAGTTGGTATCAATGTCCTTTCAATTGTATTAATATCTGGATTGCGGTTGGTTCAGTCAAAATCGGTAATGGCTTGAGTATTTATCCTCAAATCTATGGAAAACGTCTTCCCTGTACCAAAGATGGTAAAATCCTGCCCGACCAGTACTTCGGTTCAATTACCAATTTTGAGCTAAAATCAGGGGATGCGCTCATTTTTCATGGAGAGCATCTGCATAGTTCTGAAATTAATAGCACAGATGAAACTCGATGCGTTGTCAGTTTGAGAATGACTTTAGAGAAGCCACAATTCCTCGACCAGTCGCCTTATAAAGATAACTACATTTACTATCATCCTAATCATAAATTAAAGGCAAGGTTGACCGAACTGCTGAGAGGAATATTACGCCGTCTGAGAAAACAAATTAACTCTTCTCTAGGTAAACAAGAACAACAAAACTACATTCTTTCGGAACTTGCTGGGACAGTTTTTGATGTTACATCTACAAATTTCCCCAAACCTATCTCACTTAAGACTGTTGAAGAAACTTCTCGAGATGAAACTAAGTTTATCTTTGACTCCTCAGATTTACCCACAGGCACAATCAAACCTTTATCCAAAAAGCTATGTGTTGCCCGATTGGATAATCAAAAAGTGGTCGCTTTTAGCAGATATTGTCCTCATGAAGCAGCAGATTTAGCAGGAGGTTTTTTGCGAGACGGACAAATTTTCTGTCCTTGGCACAATTTAGCATTTAGCCTAGAAGATGGTTCTAGTCGCTGCCAATCGCTGTCTTCATTGACTATTGTTAATTCCATTGAAAATAGCGACAAAGTAGAAATTCGCAGTTGAAACAGAAAGCAATTAAGCGATCTCGGTAGCCAAATTCTGTGAGCAAGCGATCGTAACCAATGGTAGATGTAGTATATGCGATTTTATTTCCTATCAATGAGTTTTGACTAAGTAACTAGTGATTTCTAAACAGCAAGTTTCTGGTCCTTACTGCTTCAAATCCTCGCCTTATAGCATTCACAGCAATAGTTTGCTGAAATTGTAAAAATCAAGTTTTAAGGTTTCTTATGCAAAATACAAAAGTCACTCTAGTTGTAGTTCCAAGAGAAAGATTTAGTTATACTCAAAAATCTCTGGAAAGTATATATCAGAATACAAAATTTCCCTTTAACCTTATCTATGTGGATGTAAATTCTCCGCCTCAGATTAAACGTTACCTCGAAATGCAAGCTCAGGAGAAGAGCTTTCGCCTAATTCGAGTAAATAGCTTTCTTACTCCAAACCAGTCTCGCAATCGAGCACTACCTTCTGTTGATACCGAGTATGTTGTGTTTATTGACAATGATGTTTTAGTTAAACCAGGTTGGCTAGAGTCACTAGTTAAGTGTGCTGATGAAACTGGAGCCTGGATGGTTGGACCGCTTTGTTTAGAAGGTGAAGATTTCGCAAAAGTTCACATGGCTGGAGGAACTTACGAGTTCAAACAACGTGATGGCAAGCGCTGGATGATTATGAGGCGTCCATACTTTAGAACCCCTTTATTTAAGGTGCGAACTGATTTTCAACGTCAGCCATGCGATGTTAATGAGTTTCACTGTTGTCTAACTCGTATGGATGTATTTGAGCAATTTGGATCATTTGATGAACAATTCATGAATGTGGGTATACAGGATGATTTTTGCTTAACATTGCTTAAAGCTGGTAAACCTGTCTACTTTGAGCCAACCTCTGTCATGAGCTATGTTCCTCCTACAAGACTTGTCCTTTCAGACATCCCCTTTTTCTTTACACATTGGAGTCAGGCTTGGTTTGATAAAAGTATCAATCGACTACAGGAAAAATGGAACATTACTGAAAATTCGCCAGTAATCAAGGGGAATAAAGTATTCTTAAAAGGACAAAAGTACTCTATATGCCCGAAACCTCAAGAAAAATTTTTTAACATTAAGGCATTGCTACTTCTTGGAAATCTCCTACAGAAGCAATCGCATTCGCTATGAATAAAAAACAAAAAGCTCTATTTTATAGGCATTTCAGTGAGTATTTCCTCAGAGGCTTCAAAAGTTTTTTAAATGCGACTTAGACATTTTTTAGTCTACAGCACCCTCAAATGTATATACACCTAAGTTCTACAAAGACTCAAAGTCTTATTCTTTCGTAAGTTGAAATTTGTATTATTTCGTTAAGAGATTAATAATTTCTGTTTTTATCGATTTTCAAGAAAAAAATTATTTCTTTCAGACATAACCAATCAAAATTCATTGGACGCTCCCGTTATGTACAGTAATTACTTTAATTGAATCATTGAATCATATGGTTGGAATGATTACTTAGAAACGTCTATTTATTTAGGAATTATGTCTAGAAAAACTTTTGTAGCAGGTTGGTCTAACTTTGAAGGGTGCAACGTTACGCTCAGCGATCTAATGGCACGAGATACTGCCTGTGAACGGTTACAAAGTGCTGGTTATAGCTATGATGTTGCTCTTACACCTCCCTTTACTGATGGTGTTGATTGGCGTTCAGTCAATCTTAATACTGATTCAGATGTTGTGTTCGTATGGGGTTCCTTACCTCTATCGATGAGTTTTGACTAGGTGATAATGATTTATAAATAGCAAGTTTATTGTCCATGCTGCTTCAAATCCTCGCTTTGTGGTATTCACAGCAATAGTTTACTGAAATTATAGAAAAAATCAAGTCGGGCAATGGAGATTAATACAAAGAAGTTAAATATTTTTTCTGAGTATAATTATTCGCTAGAAGGAAAAGCATATGAACCGATACTTTATCCCTTCTGGGGAAAACCTTTAGGCAATTCTAAAGTTTTGAGAAATGGACCTTATCCCTGGAATGAATGTTTTGATAATTATATAAAAGTTGGAAAGTCCATTTTTCGACTGTCTTCTCTAGAGAAAGCAGATGTAGCAATTGTGCCTCTCAACTTGGTAAAGCTAGAAACTCCAAAAACCAAAGTTCAGATAATAAAGTTTTTGGAAAAGACACGGCAGGCTGGAAAGCTAACCATGAGCTTCTTCGGTGGTGACCACTCTCATACACAACTCCCAGCTTACTGTGATTTGGTATTTCGTCACTCCATGTACGCTTCTACTAGGAAACCGAATGACTTCGCTATGCCAGCTTGGGGAGAAGATTTTATCAAAACTTATTTTAACGGTCAAATCATACTGAAACAGAAGCAACTTAAACCAACCGTAGGTTTCTGTGGTTTTTCATCAAAAAAAAATTTTAAGACATATGGAAAATTTATTTTGTATGAAACTGGAAAGTTTTTTCAAAAACGACTAATTTCGAGATATAACATAGGTCATGTTATACGGTTTAAGGCTTTGTCCACTCTATCTAAAAGCTCATTAGTAAAAACAAATTTTGTTTTGAGAGACCAAGCTTTTTTTAACCAAAAAAACGCGAATTCACAGAAAACGGTTCGAGAAGAATATACTCAGAATCTTATAGAAAGTGATTATGTTTTCTGCTGTCGAGGATATGGGAACTTCTCCTTCCGCTTTTATGAAGCTCTTTCCTGTGGGCGAATTCCAGTTTTTGTTAATTCAGATTGTGTTCTTCCATATGATTTTGAGATCGATTGGAAAAAGTATTGTGTTTGGGTAGAAGAAAATGAAATCTCGTTGATTGCAGAAAAAGTTGCTGAGTTTCATGAAAAACTTCAACCCCAAGAGTTTTTAGATTTACAGTACGAATGTCGAAAAATTTGGGAACAGCGATTGTCTCCTGAAGGATTCTATTCCAATTTGTATCGCCACCTTCCCCTAGTCTCTGGTAAATAGAAAAGAGAAGGTGCTAATTTTGATTTGTTTTATATTACTGACATCGAAAACTCTGATGTCAAACAGCCAAAACTTTAGGGATAGTTAATGTTAATTGCCAGACTTCAAAAAGCTTTCTCAGGTTCCTATATCCGCAATGTAGGCTGGATGGCTAGTGCAGAGATAGCTAATCGCATTATCCGTTTAGCAAGCACTGTTATCTTAGCCCGAATGTTCAGTCCACAAGACTATGGATTAATGGCAATTATCTATACTGTATGTGACTTTTTTCAGGTATTTACCCTTAGAGGTGGAGTTGGCTCCAAGATTATTCAGGCAGATGAACGAGATGTAAACGCGATTTGCAGTACTGCCTACTGGCTAAACTGGATTGTTTGTAGCTCGGTTTTCATCATTCAATGTCTTGTTGCCCTTGTTCTTCCCTACTTTTCGGAGGAGCCAAACCTCACTTTACCGTTAATTGCTGTTGCCTTTACCTATCTGGCATATCCGCTTTTCCTCATTCATATGACCTTAATCCAACGAGAGAACCGATTCAAAGCTGCAGCAACTTGTAATGTCGTTGTCTCTCTGGTTTCAAGTATTGTTACTGCAATACTTGCTTTGTTGGGAATGGGCATTTGGTCAATTATTTGGTCAATGATTTTATCTTTTCCTATTACTATTATCCTTACTTGGAAATATCATCCTTGGAGACCACCTCTTCACTTTACTCTAGAGAAATGGCGAGAGATTCTCGATTTTGGCGGCAATTTGCTAATTACCAAACTGTTAAAAAAATTCCGCGCTAACATAGATTATTTAATTGTTGGAAAATACCTTGGGGTTGAAGCTCTGGGAATCTATTATTTTGCCTTTAATTCCGGCTCGGGAATTACGATAAGTATCCTTAATACATTTCTGTCTCCTATGTACCCTTATATCTGCGCGGTTAGAAATGATTATAGGCAGTTTAAGAAACGCTATTTTAGCAGTCTTAAAAGAGTGACTGTAATTCTCGTTCCACTTATCTTATTGCAAGCTTGTTTAGCTCCTATATATGTACCTATAATTTTTGGCAGTAAGTGGACTTCTGCTATTCCAGTATTGATTCTAATTTGTCTGTCTGTGATTCCCAAGATTTACTCTTGGGCTGCCTTTTTATTACTGAATGCAATTAATCGACCAAAAATTTCATTGCAGATAAGCTTAGTATTTACAACTATTTTTATTATTTCCCTCCTTGCCGTCGTGAAGGCTGGTATCGTATGGGTTGCTTTTACTGTATTGTTAAATAATCTAATATTATTATCTATTTTTACTATTTGGATACACCGATTTGCTTTAAATCAAAAGCATTTCCCGCAACTTAAATAGTGATTTCAACAAGGTTCACATAGCTAGAGGAACTTACGATTCAAACCACATATACAAGGTTGGTAAATTTATGTATCTCCTCGACAATTATGCTAAACAAAAAGTTGCAAGTTTTCAAAAGAAAAAAATCTTAGATATTTCCTAGAAACACTAGAAACATATGTTATTTGTTAAAATGAAAAAATATCTCTCGCTGCTCTTTTTCTTCATCATAGTGGTTAGCTTCTGTATTGCAAACCAGGTAGATTCTCTAGCTGAAAACCCAATTAATGTAACAGATAAATGGAATAGAAATCAAATTGAGCTAATAAAAACTATAAATTACGATATGACTGCTCCGCATGAGGGAAATCCTAAAGGTGTTTCAACAAGTATAGAGTGGGCCACGAGTCCTCGTATAAATATGGGAAACGATCCATGGGAATTCAAAGCTATTATAGCTTGGGGGCATTTGTATGAAGATGATAGTGGGAATCCTGCAACTAACACCCGTGTACAAATCAAAGAGATTAAGGCATACATGCTCAGTAAGCGAGATGGCAAATGGCATCTTTTGCAAAGCTCGAAAAAAGTTGAAGGTGCTGCTTACCGAGCAGATTATGCTAATAATGAAAGCAAACCCGCGGACATTCGTTACGAAAAGGACGGAAGCATATCAGTCAAGGCAGGTCAAGGGTACAATTTTCACTTTTGGACTCCCCGAAGGAGTAATATCGATCCCACTGATATCGCTGGTATTGTTACTAGTGTAAGAGCAAGGCTCATAGTTAATAATCCCCAACAACCAGATGATAGATCTAAGGCTCGTTATCTATTGGGTATGGGTGGGGATTATTGGAGAGACCAAACTGCTCAGTGGAATAAATCCTGGACTAACAACGCCGATATAGGTATTGGTAAATTCAAATATGTCAAACCATGGTGGCGGTATTTCACTATGACTACTCTTTCACCAACTGAAATTTGTCAAAATCCTCCTCCTGTCGATCGAGCGATGAGTACTGATTAAATTGGTTGACGGGTAAAAAGTTGCATACATCATTAATTATTTTGAAATATGGTCTTAAATATAATGTGCCTGAGAAATCTAATTTTTACGAAAATACAGAAATTGACATTGATGCGGTAGTTCGTGCTTACGAAAAAGGTAAGGGAGTTTCGAGTAACCCTACCGTAACTGAAGAAAGTAAAAGAATACTTTTCGGACAAAAAGCAAGGCGAAGTTAATCGTTACCAGTGGCAAAACTCTAGGGTTTGACAGACAATTGTCAAAGTACGAAGTGACTTAAGCTCGAGAAGAATTAATGTAGAGAATGCAGTCAGAACTGACTAGGATCGCAGGAATAATTAAATCCGGTCATCGAGTAGCATCGGGAATGGCTGAAGATAGCCCTTACGATCGCGGTACGATTGAAATGCAATTACCTCATTTCCAAAAGTTTGGACTCGATCTCAGTTCTTACTTTTTTGGTACGTTAAATATCTCAATTGCACCTCACACCTTTGAGATCGAACGACCCCAATATACTTTTAAAAATGTTAAATGGCATCCCGATTATCCAGCGGAAGATTTTTCTTTTTCGCGATGTCAAGTAATTGTTAAAAATATTAGCTATTCGGGACTAATTTATTATCCCCATCCCGAAACTAAAATCGGACATTTTCAAGATGACTCAATATTAGAAGTAATTGCTTTACCGATTCCCGAGATTAGTTATGGCGATCGCTTACAGTTAGCTCTCAAGGCGAGAGAAATTAAGCTCTACTGACGAGTACAACCAGCAATTCTCGACCTCTATACTTTTAAGTAGCCGCATTATTTCTTCGTTCCAGTAATTATGAGAACACGAGTTGGTAGCTACCTGACTTCCATATTTCATAATTAAATAATACAGGGTAAAAGCAAATTTAAAAAAATGTCTCAAAATAAATCGCTTCCGAGTAAATTTATCGTTAAATTGGGCAAATTTGTCTGGACGACGATGTGGCAGATTATGATGTCCCAACTCGCGCCGCGTAACAATTCTGGAGAATACGTTCGCCCCAAAAGTCAGTTTCGAAACTTTATCGACACCGAAGCCGATAATCCCTATCAACCAGAACCCCAACGCTATCGTTTGTATGTCGGTTTGGGGTGTCCCTGGGCACATCGTACTTTGGTAACTAGGGCTTTAAAAGGATTAGAAGATGCGATCGCCGTATCGACCGTTTATCCTTCTGCAGACGAAGGAATTTGGGTACTAGAAAAATCCGAATTAGGCTGTCGTACCTTACCCGAACTGTATCAGTTAGGACAACCTGGATACATGGGACGTTCTACCGTACCAGTATTATGGGACACTCAGAACGAAACAATTGTTAATAACGAGAGTGCAGAAATTATCGTAATGCTCAACTCTCAGTTCGATCGCTTTGCCACCAATCCCGATTTGGATCTCTATCCCAATGAACTAAAAGCCAAGATCGATCGCTGGAACGATAAAATCTATCATACGGTCAACAATGGGGTATATCGTTGCGGTTTCGCTCAAACTCAATTAGCATACGATCGCGCTTGTGAAGAACTGTTTGCCACTTTAGATGAAATCGATCGCCTTTTAACCTCTAACCGCTATTTGTGTGGCAATACGGTTACCTTAGCAGATGTGCGACTGTTTACCACCTTATTTCGCTTCGATATCGTCTATTACGGATTATTTAAGTGCAATCGCTGTCGCATTCGCGACTACGATAATTTAGGTGCTTACCTACGAGATTTATATCAATTACCAGGAGTTGCCGATACTTGCGATCTAGAAAGCATCAAACGAGATTATTATGGCAACCTGTTCCCACTCAATCCTGGGGGAATCATTCCTGCAGGTCCCGATCTGACCAACCTCCTTCAACCCCATCATCGAGAAAAAATTACGGCGAATATTGGATAAACTAAACTTATAGCACTACCATTCTGTCAATGGCTTGCGCCATCTCTACTGCTACACCTGGTTGCCAATTTCCCTCACACCGGCGATCGCCTGCTAAAATCAGACGCAAAGAATAAGCGTGGGGATAACCTTCTACTTCCATCCACAGCAATTCGCTTTCGGCTTCGCAAGCCATTCTTTCCTCGTCCATCAGTTCTTTTTCCATTTGTGCCATCGTAGTTACGAGTTGCTGTAAGAGACGACCAAAATCTTTAAATTCGGCGGCGGTTAATTCGATCGCCCACGCGTTGCTACCTACCAAACCCTGATACTTTTTAGGTTCTGAGTCCCAACCAATACGCCAATTAGCACCTTTTTTTAATAAACGTTCCACTTAATTATTTTAAAAGTCTAACCTTGTTAGGGAGCTAAGAGAGGCTGAATTCAGCTAACTATGGCAACAATAAATCTGCATTGCCTCTTTGGGGGAATTGGGTATTATTGTTGTTTTCTGAAGTTGGCTGAGGTTGAGCGGCAGAGTTGGTATTGATTTCTTCTGATTCAGGATTGTAGATACTTAATAATGTTTCTACTAATTGATTTCTCTGTTGGCGACTCAAACTTTCAATAACTGCGCGATCGCCCCGATAGGGATTTTGGGTAAGGGTAGTACTGCCAGGATAGCGAGCCTCTGGAATTAATTCATTAACACCTAGATAATCTGCTAGGGTTAGTTTCCAATCTAGCCGATAATTCACAGGACGATCTTTAACGTATTGGTGATAGCGAATTAGTCGCTCGATCAAAGTGTTCTGTTGTGCTACTTTGCCTGTTTCTTGGCTTAGATACTGATTTTCTAAGGGAAATTCGGCTAATCGCTGGTAAGCTATTTCTGCCGCAGCATCTGGACGAATGCTACTAACATTTGTCGGTAATTGTTGGGCATACGATGCGATCGCCGCAAAGACCATGTTCGCTGTAACGAAAACGATCCAGCCAAGAGCAAAGGCGAGCGCTCTACGGTAAATTTTATCCTTTAATTTCATCTAACTGCTGGCAAAAGTGTCGATCTTTTACAAACAAGATTGGGTGATAGCGATCGCTAAACTAGTAAACAAATTTTTTCATCAATCTTCGCCTCACCCAACCCACTTCGAGTAATTGCTAAACTATTTGGCGATCGTGTTTCTATTAAAGTGGTTTGCAGAACCTTTAAGGAGGTAAAAGCTGAAACTAGATTGAGAATCAAACATGGGAATTTTGGATGTAATTCTCGATGGTGCAAACCGTTTTATTCCTAGTCGCCGATAATTTCTGGTTGAGTTAGTTCGTCAGACATTTCGATAATGGCGCGAATTGCGGGTTTCATCATTGGCTCGTCAAAACTATCTATTTCTTCATAACGACGGCGCTTGGCTCTATTGGCTACCTGAACGGTAATCCGATAGCGATTGGAGGCAGCGTTCATTAGTTCGTCAGCACGATACATAATTTCAGAAGAGTCAAAAGAACTTTTTTTGTTCATACCAGAAAGGTTATTGTTTCAGAAGTTAAGTATAATCTAGTCTAGCAATAAGTAAGTCTCGAGCGTATTGGCGATCGCTGTAAAAATCCTGTTGTCAATAAACTGCGAGCTCGTAGACGATCGAAACGCACTATATTAACAATCAACACACAATTTCTGATGAACTCCGAGCGCAAATTTGCTTTATTAGTCTTGGGCATTCCTCTAGTCGGTCTATTATATTGTGGTTTGGGTATAGCTTTATTTACTTCCAGCACTATTGTGAGAGAATATCCCCTAGTCACTGGCGGTATCTTTATTCTGTTGCCGTTTGGCATCGCTGCCTATATTTGGATCTCGGCTTCGGCTAGAGCTTATAAGAAGTAAAGATAAAAGTTCACAATTCCCCGCAGTAAACGGACGGGGATTGTAAGGAAGAGGGAAGAAGGTACAATAACAAATTCATCAAACTTCTTTCTTCAAACTTCAAAAAAATGAGCCACAGAAAACAATTTATTTGGAAACGTAGCGTCGAGCTTTGTGTTATTTGCTATCGATTAACCAAGCATTTTCCACAATCAGAACTATACGGTTTAACCAATCAAATCAGACGAGCAGCAGTATCCGTGCCATCCAATATGGTTTCTACTTTACAGAAATTATCTAAATAACCTTGTTCCCTCTTCCTTCTTCCTTTGAGAAGCGGCGAGAAAGCTTTGTTCTTTTAGGGCAAAGATGAATTGCCGCCGCTTCTCGGTAAAAATTATTCTGCGCTGCTCTTCTTATCATTAGTCAAAGCGTGACTTAGAGCTAAAGTCTGTAAAAATAATAGATAGAATTAGCGCAATAAATAAAGATTAAATATATTACATTATGCCCGCACCAGGTCTAGATATCGATCTTGCTACCTATATCGACCACTCTTTACTGCAACCTTCAGCAACAGCAGAACAGGTAAAACAGTTATGCCAGGAAGCTTTTGTATACAATTTTCCTGCGGTTTGTGTTTATCCTACAGCAGTCAGGCAAGCCGCAGAGTTACTTTACGATAAAAAAACTAAGGTATGCACGGTAATTGGTTTTCCTACCGGTGCTACTACTTCTGCTGTCAAACTATACGAAGCCCAAGAAGCTACGGAAAACGGTGCGACAGAACTAGATTTAGTAATTAATTTAGGTTGGGTTAAAACTAAGGAAACCGACCTAATCTATCGAGAAATAGCTCAAATTTGCGAAGAAACCGGACAAACAGTTAAGGCGATTTTGGAAACTGCCGTGCTTAGCGAAGCAGAAATTAGATTGGCAGGAGAAATTTGTCTCGATGCTGGGGTGGCATATCTCAAAACCAGTACGGGATGGTTCGGCGGTGCCACCGTAGCAGCGGTACGGCTATTGCGAGAAATTACTGGCGGACAAATTGGAATTAAAGCTTCTGGGGGAATTCGTACTCTAGAACAAGCAATAGAATTAATTCAGGCTGGTGCTACTAGGTTAGGTACTTCTCGCGGGCTCGATTTAATGCGCCAGCAGCGAGAACCCGATAACAAGTAGAGAGGTAAACCAAATTTAATTAATAATACTTAATGAATCAAAAATATAAGGCCACGGGGATCGTGCTAAAAGGCTCGCCCCTAAAAGAAAGCGATCGCCTGGTAACTCTGTTAACCTCAGAATATGGTTTAGTGCGCGCTGTCGCTCCTGGAGCTAAAAAGCACAAGTCTCATCTACGCGGTAGAACCGAGCTATTCGTAACTAATGAATTTTTAATCGTTAAAGGGCGTTCTTTAGATAAGATAATTCAAGCCGACACGCTCTATACCTATCCTGGTTTGAGCCGGGATCTTGGCAAACTGGCTACCGCCCAGTATTTAGCAGAATTATCTCTATCTCTAGCTTTGAGCGAACAATCTCAAACTCCGCTATACGAATTACTCAACGAACATCTACGTCGGTTAGAACGATTAGATTTGCAGCAGTCAGTATATCCCAATTTAACCCAAGCAGTATTTCACCTATTGGCAATTGCGGGTATTGCTCCGCAAGTTTATACTTGTTGCCAGACTCAAAAACCAATTGCTCCTGACTTTACCAGTTCTCGGTGGCGTGTGGGATTTAGTTTTAATAGTGGCGGAACTATAGATCTCGCTCTCAAACAGTCTAATTCCCCAAGCCAGCCAAATAGGGAGAGGGATTTGGAGTTTACTGAAGCTGAGGGCGATCGCTATCCTACGATTAATTATAAAGTAAACGCGATCGAACTGACTATCTTGCAACTACTCAAGAATAATTCTTTACCAGTAAGCGAACTGAGTGCCTGGGAAAAAAGCCAAAATTTATCTTTGGCAACTACCTGGATCCGAGTCGAAAAAATTTTGCGTGAATACATTCAATATCAGCTTGGTAAACCGATACGCTCTGCCACTTTAGTAGATAATTTATATGTAGAATTCTAAATCTCAATCCTAGCAATCATTACTAATTGAATCGAGATCGACTGAAACAATGCATCTTTCAGACACCAAAAGCAGCCAAGAACAAAAACATCATTCACCTTCTCAAGCGATCGCCCAAGAGAAAGGGTTCGCTCCCGTCTTAAAAAATAGTCGCTTTCTCACTTTGTGGCTGGGTCAAATATTTTCTCAACTAGCAGATAAAGTTTATTTAGTTTTAACCATCGCCATTATTGCCGATCGCTTTCAGTTACCCAACCAACCGATCAGTAAATGGGTATCGCCGATTACGATCGCCTTTACTATTCCTGCAATACTATTCGGTTCTTTGGCGGGAGTATACGTCGATCGCTGGCAGAAAAAATCTATTTTAGTTATTTCCAATCTGATTCGGGGTATTTTAGTCCTAATTCTACCACTTCTGTTGTGGACATCTACAGGAAAACTCTTTGGTTGGGGAATCTCGTTGGGTTTCGTGTTGATGTTGGGCATCACTTTTGCCGTATCCACCTGTACTCAATTTTTTGCTCCTGCCGAACAAGCGGCAATTCCGCTAATAGTCAAAGATAAACATTTGCTCGCCGCTAACTCGCTGTACACGACGACGATGATGGCATTGCTGATCGTTGGTTTTGCGATTGGGGAACCTTTACTGAGTTGTGCTGACTGGTTGGGTACTAGAGCGGGGTTACCGAGTAATATTGGCAAGGAAATTTTAGTCGGTGGTGCCTATGCGATCGCCGGAATTATTTTACTCTGGTTAAATACGGGAGAACGGCAACAAAACCTAGAACGGAAGCAGCCTCACGTTCTTTCGGATATTTGGGATGGAATTCAATATTTAAAAACTAATAAACGGGTGCGTAACGCTTTAATTCAGCTAGTAATTCTATTTTCCGTTTTTGCTGCTTTAGTGGTACTGGCAGTAAGTATGGCTGATGCCATTCCTCAAATCGATGCCGATCAGTTTGGCATTTTGTTGGCGGCAGCAGGAGTGGGGATGTCGGCTAGTGCGGCTATTTTAGGTCACTGGGGTCAAAAATTCGATCGCGCTCGGTTGAGCTTTTTGGGTTCGGTGGGTGTAGCCTCATCTTTAGTAGGATTGTCTTGGGCAACTACCAATCTCTGGTTAGCTTTAGCGATCACTGCTTTACTGGGAGCTTTTGCGGCATTAGTCGGCATCCCGATGCAAACTACTATTCAGTCAAAAACCCCTCCAGAAATGCGCGGTAAAGTCTTCGGACTGCAAAACAATGCAGTTAATATCGCTCTGTCTTTACCCTTGTTTCTAGCAGCAGAAGCCGAATCCAGATTTGGTTTACAGGCGGTAATTTTAAGTCTAGGTGCAATCGCTCTAATGGGGGGTATTTTAACTTTGTATCTTACCCGAGGCAAAAAAAAAGCAGTCTCTTAAGCAAGTGAAAAGCCATAATAATTCAATTTTTAAGATTGAGAAAACTAGAAAAAATCAGACAATGGCAGCATATCTGGTAAATTAACTAAAAGTCGGTCGATATCAATTCAGATTGTCGAGCGATTTACGGAGCTATTCCTTATTGTTGCCTGAAAAAAAGAACATTTGAATGCATATTGCTTGGCTGGGAAAAAAATCACCGTTTTGCGGTAATGTTACCTATGGTCGGGAAATAACTAACGTATTGTTAGAGCGAGGCTATCGGGTTAGTTTTCTTCATTTCGCCCAGTCTTCAAGCGATAGCGAAAGCGAACCTCATTTGACTGTAGATAATCTACACGATCCCCATTCGGAAATTACACTGCCGTTTATTTATAAATCTCAGGTTTATACCATACCCACTCCCAAATCGAGTAAAATTTTGTGGCAATCTCTTCATCGATTACAGCCAGACTTAGTACACGCTTCTTTGACTCTATCTCCCCTCGACTTTTTACTACCCAAAATCTGTGAGGAGCTAAAATTACCTCTAATTGCCACTTTCCATCCCCCATTTGACAACAAAATTCGCACTCTCAAATCCAGCACCCAATATCTCACCTATCAGCTCTACGCACCTTTTTTAGCTCGCTACGATCGCACGATCGTTTTTAGTGAAATTCAGCGAGATTTACTAATCGAATTGGGAGTACCGGCATATAAAGTAGTAGTCATTCCCAATGGCGTAAATGAGAAAAAATACTCTCCAGGTTTTACTAGGGTTAAAGAGAGTCTCAAAGCTAAAAAATTATTCGTCTATCAAGGACGCATTGCTACTGAAAAAAACGTCGAAGCTCTATTAAAAGCCTGGAAACACTCCGATTTTGGCAAAGACAGTCTCTTGCTCATTGTAGGAGACGGACCGCTGAGAGCTGCTCTACAACCTCACTACGACAAAGAATATAACATTTTCTGGATGGGATTTATCTCCGACGAACAGCAGCGCATTGACATTTTAAGAGCCGCAGACGTGTTTATTCTGCCTTCTTTAGTCGAAGGTTTATCCATTTCGCTGTTAGAAGCCATGGCTTGTGGAGTAGCTTGCTTGGCCACCGATGCTGGTGCCGATGGAGAAGTCTTAGAAGGTGGTGCCGGAGTGGTGTTAAATACCCAAAATGTTACCGCTCAGTTAAAAATTCTGCTTCCTTTATTACACCACCATCCAGAAATGACCGAGCTGTTGGGACGAAAAGCCAGACAACGAATTCTAGAACGTTATACTTTAGATCGCAATCTCGACCTACTCGAACGGCTGTATGCTGAAGTTTTACAGCAATATCTCGGTTGGAAACACTCAATTTATTGAACTAGTTACCGAAAACGGTTGCAGGCTGCTTTCGCTCCAAAATAGCTTGACAACGTTATATCACGAGCGTAATCTATAAGTATACTTACCAAAGGGATAGGCGATGAGAATTCTCCTGGTAGAAGACGATCCCGAGCAGCTCGAACCCTTGCAAATTGCTCTAACTCATGCGGGACATATCGTCGATGGAGTTGGGGAAGGGCAAACCGCTCAGTGGCTGCTGGAAGAGAAAGCATACGACTTATTGATTTTAGACTGGATGTTGCCCGATATCAGCGGACTCGAAATCTGCCGCCAGTATCGACAAGCTGGAAAAACTGCACCCGTACTGATGCTTACCGCTAAAGATACTCTATCTGATAAAGTTAGCGGTTTAGACAAGGGTGCCGATGACTACCTAATTAAACCAGTAGATATGGTGGAATTATTAGCTAGAGTTAGAGCTTTAGGACGGCGATCGCCTGTTTGGAGTGGTGATATCTTAAAAGTAGCCGATCTACAACTCCATCTGACAAGTCTGACTGTAGAACGGCAAAAAATCGCCGTGCAACTGTCAAACCGCGAGTTTCACCTACTAGAATATCTGCTGCGCCATCCTCGGCAAGTATTGACCCGCGATCGCCTAGAACAAGCTCTATGGGACTGGGGAGAAGAGCCTGGAACTCATGCACTGACAACCCTAGTCAAACGACTGCGACAACGTTTACGAGAAATTGGAGCGGAGAATTGGATTGAGGCAGTTTATGGCATGGGCTATCGTATCAGCCCACCTGAAAATTGAGCGAGACTTGGTGGTAAGATGAACCCTTTTGCCAAGTTTTACAGTCAGTTTTGGCACACTTTGCCAGTTCGCCGTCGGGGAACCATAATTATTGCGATTCCCGTTACCAGTTTATTTGTTTCCCTGGGGATCTTTGTTTGGTTTAAGTCTAGCTTAATTGAAGACGAAATCTGGGTTCGGCGCACTCAGCAGATTAGGCTAGAAACCAAGCAACTGCTAAGCGCTTTCTCAGACGCGGAGACGAATATGCAAAGTTATGGTCTGACGGGTCGTTCGGAGTTTCTCGAGTCTTACGAAATTGCTGTCGAGGGGATTCCCGAAACTTTAGAAAAACTCGAGCGGTTGGCACGAGACAATCTCCACCTGCAAAAACAGTTAGTCAAAGTCGAGGAATTGATGGAACAAAGTCTGGGCTTAATGAGTCAGAAGATTGGGTTTCAGGATTTAAACCAGAGTAATGGTTCAGAAGAGTTGGTTATTTCTACTGCTCTGCTCTACGATTGGCTCGAGGAAGGCAAAACTACCATCGAAACTACCCGCAATCAAATCCAAGAGTTAACGGAAACAGCAGAACAGGTTTCAGCAAGACGCAAACAACATCAAAATTATTTTCGCCAACTCACTTGGGCGATCTTTACCCTCTCAGCAGTTTTGGGAATCGCTTCGGGGCTTTTAGCAATCTATCTATTTCGTCAGCTCGCACGGGAACTAACCAAAAACCAACAGAAATTAAAACAAAAAAATTTACAGTTGCAAGAGCGCGAGCAATCTTTACTCGAGACAAATCAACGCCTCGAACAAGTTTGCGATCGCCTGCAGCGTTTTACTGCCAATGCTTCTCATGAATTACGAACTCCACTGGCTACAATTTTGAGTAATGCCCAGCTGGGGTTGATTACTGCCGCTGACGATCCCGAGTTTCTCTGTCAGCGTTTAGAAAAAATTGTGGAAAAATCCAAGTCGATGAGTACGCTGGTGAAAGAGTTGCTCTTTCTGGCTCGTTGCGAAACTGAATTACCAATTGAAAAATTCCAGCCTACAAATTTAGTTGAATTGTTGAAGAATCTGACTCCAGAGTGGACGGAGCGAGCCAAAAATCAAGACCTACAGCTGAAGGCACAACTTCCCGAGCGTTCTCTCATAGTTATGGCCGATCCCAATCTAATTTGCCAGGTCGTAATTAATCTACTCAGTAACGCCTGCCGCTACACTCCTGCCGGTGGAATCGTGCAGCTACGCCTCTCACCACAGGGCGATCGCGCTACAATTGAGGTCGAAGACAACGGAGTCGGGATTTCGGCAGAGAATTTGCCCCACATTTTCGAGCGTTTTTATCGAGTTTACCCGTCACCAAGCCGAATCAAGGGCGGTTCTGGATTGGGATTAGCGATCGCAGAACAAATTATTCGGGCTCATCGAGGTACTATTTCAGTTAGCAGTATCCTCGGTCAGGGAACTACTTTTCGAATCGTTCTACCCGGCAAAGGTTAATCAACAATAATCAACATATTATTAGAGTGTTAATGGGGTTGCCATTTTTTAGCCATAATTGTGCTCTATCCTTAGAGACATAAGCAACTCAAGCTAATAATTCCACTGTCGATCTCGATCGGCTACGGTACTACAAATGGAGTTACAATCATGTTAAGCGCACTTTTAACTACTTTAATTACAATTACTACTTTTATCATCTCGGCTTACGCTCTCAATCATCATCGAAGAATTTACTACAAAGGAGTTTCATGTCGTTTTCAGGGAGAATATCAAACTGCCATTGAATATTACACTCGGGCGCTCGAATTAAAGCCCAAATTTGCTCATGCATACTATAGCAGAGGAAATGCTCAGTTCGAACTTGGAAATTATTTAAAGGCACTTAACGATTATTCCCAGGCTATTGAGTTCGAGTCGGATTTTGTCGAAGCCTATTATAATCGAGGTAACACTCATGCGGCTCTTGGCAACTGGAAAGAAGCTCTGGCAGATTTCACTCAGACTGTTCGTCTTGACTCAGAACATGCTAAAGGCTATGGCAATCGAGGATTTGTTTACACTAAGCTGAATAACCCTCGAGATGCAGAGCGAGATTTTCGGCAAGCAATAAATCTCTTTTTGCGCCAAGGCGATTTACAAAACTATCAGCTTGTAAGACAATATATGGGCGATGAGAAGGCTCCAGCCGAGCTAAATCAAAATTCAGCACTGGAGGCAAATTCTGCCCCTCAGCTTATCGAAGTTGGAGTTGTCTGACAGGCTCAGTGGAGTTAACCATAAATTTACGATATTATCGATAGACATTAAAAAGACTGGTTTTAAAAGCGTAACTTTTTGACCAGCTCGAACTACAACTATAGAACTTTCGCATTGACAGAAGGGAGAAATTGTGTAGATCGATCCTGGCTATAAGCGATCGCTGCTAGGAGAAAAGCGATAAGGCTTCGGAGTAAACCTTCAACTGAGCGATGTAATCTAGAGCAATATATATATTTTTTCTAATGATATTAGAGTCAAAATACACCGGAAAAATTAGATTTTATCACAGAGCCTTGAAATAACTATGTGGATTATCTAAGTTTCAAGTAAGAAAAATGCAATCTATTCTTACTCATGTGTTCTGTTCATTAAGACCATTTTGTCAATTAGAACTTATGAGAATTAAAGCAACTATAGAGTCTTAGTATTCACTCCAAAGAGAGCTTTCTTGAAAAGTAGCACGAAAATTTATTTTAGAATAATTATCTATCTTGGATTCTCTAACTACATAACTCTCATTTTCTGGCAACGCGAAACTCTTAAGCTTTTACCCTCAGAGCGCCAGCGATCGCCATAACGCCAATTGAAAGAAGAATTACCACCTTATGGCGTGTCTGCGAACTCAAACCCAACCAAAGTGTAGTTACTTTTCATCAAACCCCTTTTCTGCATTACTTTGCAACTCTCTATTTTATTTTTTGCCCCGTACATAGCTTTAAGACAAATAATCCAGAACCACTCGTTTCCTATACTCTATCGGTGGGATAAGCTGAATCTCCAACATAGAATAAAATGTCAATAACGGAAATTAATTCAGGTAAAAATTAGATTTGAAATCTCTAAGTTTTTTAACCAATCCCTCTCGCCAAAATCGCCAGTATGCCGTAATTGGCTTGGGGCGTTTTGGTAGAGCAGTCTGCCAAACCCTACATGAAATGGGCTGTGAAGTTTTGGGTACGGATATTGATGAGAAATTAGTTACGCAAGTATTGACGCAAAAAATTGCTTCTCATGCAGTTCAGCTCGATTCTACCGAACCAGAATCTCTCAAAGAGGCTGGTATTTTTGAAATCGATACGGTAATTGTAGCGATCGGTAATTATCTTCAAGAAAGTATTATAACCACTCTGAATGTCAAAGAAGCAGGAGTAGAATATGTCATAGCTAAAGCCTCTTCAGAAATTCACGGTAAAGTCTTGCGCAGAGTTGGGGCAGATCGAGTGGTTTTTCCAGAACGAGAAGCTGGTTGTGCCTTGGCGAGAACTTTAAGTCAACCCGCACTTTTAGAGCGTTTTGAGTTAGATCCCGAAAATAGCATTGTCGAGATTTTAGTTCCAGAAGCTTTTCACGACAAAACCATCGCTCAATTAGAACTCAGAAGACGCTATGGAATCAGCATCTTAGCTATTGGTGACGGAGACAAGTTCGTTACCAATCCCAGCCCCCAACAAACCCTAAGGAAAGGACTAGTTATGGTGGTCATTGGCAGTAACCGCAGTATTCAGCGTTTACCAATTTAAAGTAATCTTTTTAAGATTTTAAAGATTGGGTTTGGGCTAATATAGCTGGTTCACTGCTGCGATCGCCGGCGGAAATATTCTATTTAATTTTTAATTTGGCGATCGCAACTACAGGAATAGCAACTTCCCACTTACCCAAGACTTTGAACGGAACAATAGCAAGAATCTAGAGATTGGGAGCAAGCAAAAAGACTCTCGGTATTGAGCACACTTAAATCTTGACAAGATTTTATCAATTTTAAGTAATTCTTTCTCCGACTGTGGGAGTAGTTTCCCTAACCACTCGCGGCTCGGCAAAAACGGTATTGTATACCCATCCAGCTAATACGGCACCGAGAATGGGAGCCACCCAAAATAACCACAACTGTCCGACTAACTCTACTCCAGCAAAAACAGCTACTCCCGTACTACGAGCGGGGTTAACCGAGGTATTAGTGACGGGAATACTAATTAAGTGAATCAAAGTCAAAGCTAACCCAATGGCAGCCGGCGCAAATCCTGCGGGCGAGCGAACGTCGGTAGCTCCTAAGATAATAATCAGAAACATAAAGGTTAAAACCACTTCGGTTACCAAGCAGGCAAACAATGAATAACCACCGGGAGAATGTTCCCCATAACCATTAGTAGCCAGAGGATTGGAACCAGCAAGACTAAATTCAGGGTTGCCACTGGCAATAATGAGAATAATTAGTCCAGCGACGATCGCACCTAAGACCTGAGCGATAATGTAGGGAAGCAGTTCCCCGCCTGAAAAACGCTTACCCGCCCATAGACCAAAGGAAACGGCTGGATTGAAGTGACCGCCAGAAAATATGTCCGACGGCATATGCCATGGTCAATACTGACAAACCAAAAGCGAGAGACACTCCGACAAAACTAATGCCGAGAGGAAAAAAAGTATCCTGTCCAATTACATTTTCTTCGGACGTGAATACACCAGCTAGGACGGCACTACCGCATCCACCGAGAACGAGCCAAAAAGTGCCAATAAATTCTGCAAAACATTTTTTAAAAATTGACATGATTTACCTCTATTTCGTTACCAGAAAAGCGAGAGAGTCTGGGGTTGAGATCGAGCAAAATACTTTCTATCAGGGCGATAAAGACTTTATAGCTTAAAGATTTTACTTAATTCTAGTTACAACTGACTCAATCATTTTGCAGAGTACACCAAAGAAATAAGAGAGAAATAAGAACTTATAAAAAAGTTATAAGGATATAGTGTCGACACCATAATCTCGTAGTTTTAAAGATTTTTAATCTATGCTTTTTGCCAGCCGAGAAGCTTGGCAATCTCTGTGGGAAGGGAGACGGGATTGAACGGTGTAGCGATTGCCCCTACTACACCAATTTCTCGCAGCTGTTGAGCAGTCAACCATTTGGCTTTGGCTGTAATTAAAACTATGGGAATATATCGCCATGAAGACTGTTTTATTTCTCGCAGCAACTGCAAACTAATAGCTTCTATAGGAAATCGAACCTCTAAAAGAATGGCATCAGGTGGTTCTAAAGTTGACTTTGCTAGCCCTTCTCGAACAGAAGAAGCCAAAATGACATTCCAGCCACCAAAATCACTCAAGCAATGACGCAAAACCTCTCGAACGTCGAATTCAAAATCAATTAGTAAAATAGATTTATTCGTCATGACTATTGAGTTGCATGGCTTCATAGAGATTGCTTCGAAGATGACTCGACAGTCGCAACCTCATGGCTTATGGCTGTGGAATTCAGCCTTAGTTTCTAGTTAGCGAAACCTAGGAGCAGAAGTCCCTAATTAAAATATTTAGAATAAAAAAATAAGAAATTTATACACAAATCTAAGAGATCCATCCCAATATATCTGCAACCTGAGTCCAGACCGTCATCGGATCGAATGGTTTAGGAATGAACCCAGCAATTTTTATAGTTGCGAACTTGGCGCGGTCGCTCGGCGTTACCTTTGCCGTGAGTAAGACGACGGGAATAGCCAGGGTTTCGGAATTGGACTGTAGGCATTCGACAAACTGAAATCCATCCATTTCCGGCATCGAAACATCGAGAATAATACTATCTATCGGTTCTGTTCTGGCTTTATATAACCCTTCGGCACTAGAATTTGCTGTTAATGCTCTCCAACCGGCAAAGTCCTCAAATACTCTTTGCAAAACAAAGAGTATCTCCGGTTCGTCGTCAACAATCAGTACCCGTTTACTCATGGCTCCACAATGGTAACGTGAAGAAAAATGTACTACCGCGTCCTAACTCGCTTTCAACCCAAATACGTCCGCCGTGCTGTTCGACGATACTTTTACAAATAGCTAGACCCAATCCCGTACCTCCTTTCTGACGGGAGTCAGATGCATTGACCTGTTGGAAACGGTCAAAGATAGTTAATAACTTATCTGCTGGTATACCCTGTCCGCAGTCTTTGACTTGAAACAGAATTGCCTTTCGTCCTTCCTCTAGAGTTGCTAATTCGGCTCGCTCTCGAATCGATAACGAACCCTCAGTAACCAACTCTGCCGTCAGCCAGATAGTAGAACTTGGGGGAGAGAATTTAATTGCATTGCTCAACAGGTTAGTTAAGGTCTGCACGATCACATTGGGAGCTGCGAATACTTGGTAAGAAAAGGGACGAACTACCAGCTCGATCTTGGCTCGCTCGGCAAGCAGCTTGACGGACTCGGTTGCCTGCTGGAGAAGGTTTTTTATCTGGCACGTTTCCTTGTCTAACTTCAATTTCCCCGACTCTAACCGCTCTAGATCGAGAATATCGTTGACCAGACAAACCATACGTTCGCTGTTGTTGAGGGCAATTTGTAATAGTTCTTTTGCCGTTTCGGATTTATCCTCGTAAAACCCAGTATTGAGCAGTCCTAAAGCTCCCCTAATTGCGGTTAAGGGAGTACGAAGTTCGTGACTGACGATAGAAATAAATTCATCTTGGAGTCGGTCGAACCTGTCGCGATCGCTAAGATCTTGAATCTGAGCGATAAAATAAAGGGACTTGAAGTTGCGATCTTTCACTAGAGATAAGCTGAGAAAACAGCGAACGGTATTGCCGCATTTGTGGAGACAGCAGATTTCTCTTTGGGTAACTTGAGTGCTAGCCGCTAACATCTGTTGTCTAATCTCCAAAATCAGTTCTCGATCTTGAAGAGCGGTAATATCTTGCAGAGTCGCCGTGAGTAATTCTGCCGTTGAGTAACCGACAATCTTACCCAAAGAAGCGTTTACCTTGAGAAACTTGCCGTTGCGATCGACGATGGCGGTGCCGAGCGGCGTATTTTCAAAGGCATTGCGAAACCGTTCTTCGCTCTCTTGAAGTGCTAGCTCTGCTCTTTTGCGTTCTGTCAGATCCCGAATCACAATCAGAACATCGTCTGTCCCCAGTGGTACTACTCGTGCCTCTTGCCAAACAATTCGTCCGTTTTCCAACATGGGAAACTCATCAATTTGGATTTCTCCACTTTGCAGAGTTGCTTCAACAAGCCCGAGCGATTGTCGTGCCACTTGGGGAGGCAAAATGGTGCGGATGTTTTGCCCAGCAGTTGTAGCCGAGACTGTATCGAGGGAAGAATTAGTTGGCTTGACATTGAGATACGTACCATCACGATGCATCCGAATTATTAGATCGGGCAGTGCCTCTACAATAGCTCGGTTTAGTGTTTCTCCTCGCCGAATAGCTTCGGTTTGTTGGACAACTTGCTGTTGCAATTCTCGCTGGTATTTGGCACGTAGTTCTTCAGACTGACGACGTTCGCTGATATCTTGAAAGGCATTAATCCCATAGATCGCGTTGCCAGCTTTATCAAAAATAGGAATAGTACTTACTTCCAAAGGTACGCGCTTACCCTTAACTTCAATCTCGATGTCATCGACTAAAGTAGATTCTCCCTGTAAAGCTCGGGTTGCTGGCAATTTCTCCAGGGAATAGTGGCGATTCGTTCCAGCAACATAAATCGGAAACTCTCGTATAAAATCATCAGATGATAAGGAAGTTGCTATGTCGCTGCGTCCGAGAATTGCTGCTGCCGCTCGATTTACTAATACGGCTTTGCCGTCTCGATCGAAGACAGTAATTCCAATAGGCACATCGTGCAGAAAAGTTTCAAATTTGCTTTCGCTAGCTCGCAGAGAGCTAAATGTAGCCTCAAGCTGCTGCGCCATCTGTTGAAAGGCGATGCCCAGCTTGCTGACTTCGCCGACTCCACCAACTTTAATTGGTCGATCTAACTGTCCTTCGCTAATTGCTGTTGCGGCTTGCTGTAAGCGGCAGATGGGAGTAGTGATCGCCCGTGTCGTCCAAATTCCCGTAATTGTCGCCGATAACAGTGTCAGTCCGCAGAGCAGTAGAGTTCGCTGGTTGTTTACTTGGATGTCTGCTAAAAAGTCGGTTTCGGGAATGACCGTGACGATTAGCCAATTCAGTCCATAAGGATTACGGTATGGTGCGATTTCGACGAACTGACGCTGTTTGTCGAGCAGAAAACTAAATCTTTGACTGGTTTGAATTCGCTCTAAGTTTTCCCACCGGGCGATCGCTGCTTGAGTTACGCCACGAGTTAAGGGATTCTTGCTATCGACAGCCCGCAGTCGTATCAATTGCTCTCCTTGCTTGCGAAAGGGTCGCTCTTGGCTAGAGCTGGCAATTAATTCTCCCGTTGGCTCGATAATAAACGTTTGACCTGATGGCGAAAAATCCAGAGAATCCAGAAATAAACTCACATCTTCTAGCGGTAAATCGGAATTAAACACACCCTGCAATTCGCCGTTTAGATAGACGGGAGTTACCGCAGAAATTACAGCAACAGGTAAATTGAGGGCAGGAAAAACTCGAGTCCAGGTTTGTTCGCCGGCTTGTAGAGCAGTACGATACCATATAAGTTGGCGCGAATCGAAATTGGGAGTGACATGCAGTACTTTTAGACGATTGCGTTCCTCGTCAACTTGGTAAAAGCGCCGCGTTCCGGGTGCGGCGCCTCGCTTATCCCAGATAGCGATCGCGTTGGGTGTAGTGACAACTCCATGGCGATCGCGACCGACTCCTAAAACTTCTCCCTGATAATTGCCCAAGCTAAGGGTGGTGAGGGAAGGAAAGATTTGTAATTGCCGGTAAAAATGCTGCTCTAGTTTGTCAAAATCTGCTACGTCTAGTTCTCCTTTTGCTACCGCTACTCGATTTAGTTCCACTATTTGGTGGGGAGTTTGTAGGTACAATTCAAGTCGTTCGGCGATTCTTACTGATACCTGATTCATTAGCTCGCTGGCTAAGGCATTGGTAGCTTGCTGTCCGCTGCGGTTAGATAAATAGGCGACTAGACCTACTGCTCCCACTAGCTGAAGCACAAAAGGAATGGTCAGCAACATTGCCAGGGGGATTTTAGCTAAAGGACGCTGCTGATTCATAAAGGGTACAAACAATAAGTGTTTCCACCTCTCCATTTAGCCGCTTGTAGTGCCTGGTTTGCCGTATCCATTAGCGCTCCGACACTCGTATTCGATATAGGTACGGTGCCGACAATTCCCAGGCTCAAGGTCACGCGATCGCTAACGCTCGATCGCTCGTGTACGATACTTAACTTGGCAATCTTCCGTTGTATCTTTTGGGCTAAACTGACTGCACTATCCAAATTAGTTGCCGGTAAGAGAATGGCAAATTCCTTTCCACTATAACGAGCTACCATGCTCGACGAGGGCATACATTGCCCCAAGGCAGCAGCGAGTCGTTGCAAACAGATATTGCCTGCTGCATAGCCATAGCAAAGGTTATAGAGTTGAAAGTAATCGATGTCGCCTAGGATCAGAGCTAGGGGTAACTGTTGTTGTAGCGACCGTCGCCAGACTTGATGTAGATGGCACTCTAAACAATGGCGATTTGGTAGTTGAGTTAGAGCATCGGTATTGGTAGCAACAGATTCTCCCGAACTCAATTTTTGCTGGGGTAATCGTTCTAGACAATTGACTACTCGACTGACTAGTTCGGGACCGAGAATCGGTTTGCTAATAAAGTCATTCGCTCCTGCGGCAAATACCTGCTGCAAATATTGGCGATCGGTTTGAGCCGTAATCGCCAAAATCGGTAGATTTTCATAATCAGTATGGAAACGAACCTCTTGACAAAACTCGATCCCGTTAAATTTAGGTAGATCTAGGTCTAGCAGCAGTAAATTGGACGACACGGAAAATAAAGTATCCCACAACTCACTGGGTTTGGTGAGATCGACCACTTTAATACCCTTCGGCTGCAATAGTTGACTGAAGAAGTTTGGAGAACTTGAGCGATCGCTAAGGACTAATACTGTAGCTACTGGAGGTTGTCTCGTTAGTTTTTTGTGTTCGGTAGAGACTGGAAACTCGTAACCTGCGTTCATAGCTATTTGTACGCTGGGGATTAAACCAGTCGAACCTCGCTCGGACAGTTCAGACTTAGCTTGAGACAAAAACTGCTTGAGAGATGCCAATTGCCGCGAAAAATCCTCAATTTCAGTTGCTTCTGTGTAGTCCGTCCTACTTAATAGTTCTTCCATCTGTCTGACAAAAGCCACTCCCTCGCCATAGCCAAATGTTCCCAATCCTCCGACTAACTTATGAGTTTCATCTCTTGCTCGCTCTCGCTGCAATTCGGTTAGAGTATTGGTTAGTATTGCCCGCTCCACTTCTTCTAAGAGTCCAATTCTTCGTTCCAAAGTCGAGCTAAACCATGATGATGCTTGAGCGATCGCCACAATTCCCGATTGTCTCTTTTCTGTCTGGCAGTTGGGGGCAGGTTTCAAGCGATATCCGATGCCAAAGACTGTTTCGACTACTTCCTCAACGATACCAACTTTTTTCAACCGCTGTCGCAAATCTTTGATTAGATTGGTTACCGCTCCTTCTGTCGGATAATTATCGCTCGTCCAAATGCGATCGATGATGGTATTACGACTGAAAGTTTGTCGGGGATGAAATAAAAACAACTCCAATAGTTTATATTCCCTCGGTTTTAATTCTATTTCCCGTCCATCATAAGTAACTTGCAATGTAACCGCATTTAGGGTCAATTTACCCCAAGTTAATCGCGAAGTAAGCCCGGGATTTTTGCTCCTCCTTAATAATGCTCTAATTCTTGCCAGCAGTTGCGAGGGTTCAAAAGGTTTAGTCAGATAATCATCAGCTCCTGCATCCAAGCCTTTGACAATATCATGAGTAGAATTCTTAGCAGTAAGCAGCAGAATAGGCATTTGGTAGCCTTGAGAACGCAGTTGTTTGCAGACAACAATCCCATTGAGTTGAGGAAGCATCACATCGAGTAAAACAAGATCGTACTGCCACTGGCTAGCTAGTTCTAAACTTGTTTGACCATCTCTAGCAAGATCGATGGTATACCTTTCCCCAGTTAGTGTAGCCGAGAGAAATTCGGCAGTGTAAGCATCATCCTCGACTAACAAAATTTTCATAGCAAACTATTTTAGTCGTCTGGAAAGTAAAAACAATTACTCAAAATTCAAATTTAATACGATTAGTTTAAATTGATGGCGGCACTACCCATTCGTATTTCGCATTATATTTACAAATTTATAGAATTTATGCAGTAAAAATTACAGACAAAGGCTTGTCTGAGCAGTGAAGCAAGAGAGATTGCAGACATTGATAGCTTTGGAGGCGATCGATTGTTTACTGCTGTACGGGTTGGATGCGAATCATTGCATCACTAGGACTCTGGCGAATAAGTTGAATAAAATCAGATGGTGTTTCCCACTCGACGAGTACGGATATTGGTGGCGAGTCGCTTTCTGGAGGATTGGCAGGGCGAGTGAAAGTTTCGCTATCGACCAAGCTAAAACTAGGGGACTTAGAAGTTCTCCGCAGTTCTCCTACAGCACGAGTCGGAGCACCAAACCTCTTTTTGAGCTCATCGACGAGTCCTTCAGTATTGCCTTGAGGTATCAAAACCACCTCAGATAGCTGGGGTTGATTGCCAATAAAATTAAATAAGACTTCAAACTGATAGGAACCCGAATTCCAATCGGTTTTTAACAGAGTTTTTTGTCCATTATCGGTCGTTTGGGGATTTTCCACGGGAACAGCAACTCCGTCAGAAGCCTGTTTGATTTCTTCCACACTCATGCCCCATTCAGTATATTGCCATTCTGCTCTAGCGGGAAGAATCGCTAACTGTCCGAAAGCAGCAGCGAAAACAAGCGGTAGCCAAAAGGATAATTTTTTCTTCATATAGCAATCCTATTTAAGCTGCGAAGATCATCATAAAACTCGCTATTAGACATTGGTTATTTTTCAGGAATGATTTAGATGCCACGACATTAAATTAAATCTAGCCACCATTAAATTGAGCCAGCTTACTTAATAATACAATTTGAGTAAATTTTCCAAATTACAAATTTGTTAATTTAGCTTTTTATCGCTTTTCTCAGTTGAGTAAAATAAATCGAGTAAACTACTTTAGCATCTCTAGACTGCCGAGATGGCAAATCTACATCAGTACTTACAATGAATAAAGTATCCGTACTGAGGCTGATTCTAGACATTGATATGGTCGTTTTTTCAGTTAAATTATTTTCGTGAGGAATCTAAATGAAAAAAAAATTAGCTTTACTTTTTGCAATTACATTGAGCTTAGCTTTAATCTGTGGTGCTAATGTAGCTATGACAGAAACTGAAGATAAGATAGGTGCTCGACTTCTAGCTCAATCACAACAACCAACATCGCCAGAAGAGTTTATCGACAACCTAGAGCTTACCGAGCAACAAAAAGAGCAGATTCAGGAAATTTTAGACAGTTACCGACCAGAAATTCGCAGTACATTTGAGGAACTTCAACAAGAATTACAGAATTTAAGAGATACTACCGATCCTACTGCTTCGGCGGATGAAATTCGGATTGCTCGCCAAGAAGTTGTTCGGGTCAGACAACAACTAAGCAATTTGCTTTTTGAAGAGTTGATGGCGATTCGCAGTGAGTTGACAGTCGAGCAACGAGAACAAATTAATCTTCGCCTGCAAGAACTCTACGGTCAGTACAATTAATCTCACCTAGATTCGTGATAAGCTATAACACCGAGTTTTTTCTAGGCAGAAAGTACTACTCTCTCGTAATATGATTCGTCGATATGTGAATCTTTCAAATAATATTTGTTAAAAGGTGTTCTTAAAATTGTTCTTGAAATAACAAGTCCTTTTATATGATGAATCGATTATCATTGAGTACTATCTTTACTTGCACTATTATTAGTTTCGCCACTCCTGCTCTTGCCTTATTGTTCGATCGCCCCGATTTTTTCGAGCAGGGAGATGAGCAGTTCGAGCAGGAAATCGAGCGATTTGAGCGTCAAGCCCCCGAACCTGCTTTGAGTATTGAAGGAGAGGAACAAAGCTGGCAACATTTCGTTTCTCAAGAAGGAGGTTTCAGTGTTTGGGCACCTCGCGGTACCATTACTGCAGAAACAAAAACTTTAGAAACTGAGGTCGGAACTATTGAGTTTCAAGTCTTGGCTACTAATCCCCAATCTTCCAGATTTGTCGTTGCCTACTCGGAGCAAGAACTAACTACGGCTCAGTTAGAAAACCCAGAGGCTATTCTAGTAGGGTTACGAGAGCGAATCGTTAACAATACCGCTTTTGAGCTAATAGATGAACAACCGATAACTTATGACGAATATCCCGGTAGACAATTGCGCTTACAAGATTCGGGAGAAACCATTACTTTCAGAGTCTACCTAATTGATGAAAGACTTTATATTCTGGGTGCGAGTCAGTCAGAGGAGGGTGAGCTTTCTCCGGCGGCGAGTGCCTTTTTTAATTCTTTTGAATCGCTCGAATAAGCTATTCCATAGTCAAAAAGTGTCGTAACGTCAGTTCTACGAAAGATTTTCGGAGACAATTTGAAGAAATCGAGCAATTGGAAAAATCTACCTTTTTCCCTTGCCCTTTAACCAATCTACATCATTCAATTTTCAGAACTTATCGTGCCTCACGTGTCGCAGCAAACGCGATCGAGTTTACTGCTATCAAGATAATGAGAATTTGTCAGAGAATTTATTCTAAATTTGAGGACTGAGGGAAATCCACTCCTACTATTTCTCCTAAAGGATTAAAAAAAAGTGCGAAGCTACGAGTCTCTCGTTCAAAATCTAGCTCCACTATCACGATATCGGAACCAGAATTTTCCACTACTCTAGAGTTAGCAAGACTCTCAAAAGGACCTGTGGTTTCTATAATCTCTTGCCAGCGTTGCTCTAAAGTTTCAGGCAACAATTTCTTTTTTAAGTCGGGAGTAAGATAACTCCTCGCTACTCCATATTGACTATTAGCTAAAGCACCGACAAACTCTTCCGCACTGGCTTGATTGTTTCCTATAAGAAGAAAGTCAACGGCAGTAATTTGCAAATTGGGATCTAAAGTTACCACAAAATCGGGGATCGAGTTTTCAAAATTAGCAGTTACCAAAACCGTATAGTTATTGGAGAAAACATTCATCGGACGGATCTTGCTATACTTAACAAAAGCTCCTTTTGTATCCAATATTCTTTGCCATTGCTGTTGTATGTCTGCAGCAGAAATATATTCTCTGATACTCGGACTAAGATACTCTCTAGTCTGAGAAAAGTTTCCCGCAACGAGGGAGTCAAAAAATTCTTTAGTGACTTGTCGAGCTTCTTTCGCTCTTTCGGATCTAGCATCATCAGTTTGACTAATTTGAGCGCTCGCTTCAGTCGTCAGAGAAATTGGAATTCCCCTGCTTAATATTGCCACCAAAATAACGAACCAGCCAGAAAAATGAGTTAGTCTTTGTATTCTACGTTTCATCTTCAGTTACCGTCGATCTATGTTCATAACAGATAGCTTTCTCGTGCCTAACATTTTCATCAGCAACAGAGGTTTTTCCACATCAAACAAGATTACTACAGAAACCATCATGAAATACCAATTTTAGTCGAAAAATTATCCGAGATTACTGTTTATTTTATGGCGATGCCTACGATGCCCTTTATGACTGATATAAAGTAGCCAGTAAAGTCCGCTGGAAAAACTTCACCGAAGGTTGAGTTGAGAAATGGTGAATTACTTTTAGTCTCAGTTGAGAAAGACTAATACGAGCGTACTGTAGCAGAGGTTTATGTCAAAGATTCTAGAAGCACAGCCATTAATTTAAACGTTCAGATGCTCAGAGATGCCTATGCTTGGCACTACCAACAATATTCGGATAACTGTTCGACTAAAAAAGATTATGCGATTGCGGAAGATTTAGTAGAGAAGAAAGGTTGGGAGTTTGGAATCGTAGTCACCGAGCACCCTGGGACTACCGAAAAGCTATAAGTAAGTACATACTAAACTTAAATCTTATTCTGCCAGCCTAAACTATTCTGATTTAGTTCCCGAATGTAGCTGTCGGGTTTATCGATTATCGCCTCGGCACAGGAGACAGGATTAATAAAGGTTTTGGGCGATCTACTACTTCTACTACTAACTCTTGTTATTTTGCATTTAATTCTGTCTACCTACTTATAAACCTGCCGCATATGAAAGATTTTACACCTACTTGGCATCGTGAAGCCACAACACGCGGGATAAACTTCGTCGTGCTGGTCTACGAAAAGGCGGAGGGTTTTGTCTTACGTTTAATTGAAGGTCGATGGCCGTGGTAGGAAGCTCACAATGGCTCGGTTACTAACCAACAAGTTAACTACTATTTATTATTGCTAATATCGTTTTGTCCCGTCCTTCAACGAAATACTGGTTTCACTCTCATAGAAATGCTGGTTACCGCGATCTTAGTGGGTGTTATTGCCACAATACCTGCTCCTAGCTTCTTAGGATTACTCAATCGCAACAGAGTTAATTCTGCTTTAAACCGCGTCCATATAGAGAACTGGAGTTTTAGCCAAATCCGTTTTCCCTTTGCCCCTTGCCCTTGTATCTTGAATTGAGGATCTTGAATCCTGATAGTTTAGAGAAAGTAGTAGACCGTCTTACCCTTGGTTAATTAAAACCGTGTTAAAGCTGGGTCACTACAATTTCTCTCTCCTCAAGCCAACTCAAACAATCGCCAGGGTATTGAAACCCGTATCTTTGCAAGGAAGAGTCAGATGAGCGAGAGTCAAAACGATTGTAAAATCTCACTAAAAGTGAAGCAAACTCATGAGTGAAACACAGTGGGTAGGAATAGCGGTGCGACCCCGCTGCGGTTTCAGGGCGCACCTGCGCCGAATCGCTTCATCTGTATTTAAAGAAGCGATTCGCTCCTGGCAGAGCCTGCTAGGGAACGCGCACCAAGACGATGTCTGTCAAAAATATCTTGATATCTATGTAGGTCCTGAAGGAAAACTATTTCAAGTAACAAATGATGAAGTAGGCATTAGCAAACTCGTTCCAATTAAAGAAATTAAATCACAACTTAAATCGGCGATCGCCATCAACGAAGACTGGAAGCAGAAACTAGATTTGTTAACTAGCGTACCTGGAATTGGGGAAGTCGTAACTGTAACTCTTATTTCATTTTTACCAGAATTAGGTAAAATTTCCCATAACTCAATTTCTTATTTAGTTGGTGTTGCTCCTTTGAATAAAGATAGCGGCAAATTTCGTGGCAAACGAAGAATTTGGGGCGGAAGGGCTAAGATTCGTTGTGTGCTTTATATGGCAGCTTTGGTAGCAATTCGTTTTAATCCCCCCAGGAGTTACGCAGTTGAAGAAGAAATGCGATAAAAAGGAGGCAAGAACCCACCAAAATACACAGCTACTGAATATATCAACTTCCTGATTGCTACTCAGAAAGCTTACAGTTGTAGAGAAGCTGAGCGAGTGCAACCAAAACAGCCAGAACCACCAGCTCATGATGCTATTACTCGCTTACTACATCGCGTGGAACCAAACGTAGAGGAGCTATGGGATGAAGCGAGAGGATTGGTCAAGCTCAAAGAAGGTATTTTGGTTGTAGACGATTCAGTGTTGAACAAGCTGTATGCCCAAAAAATGGAATTGGTTAGCTGGCAGTGGTCGGGCAAACACGGACGAGTAGTCAAAGGCATCAATCTGACAACCATGCTCTGGACAAATGGGGATAAACACATTCCCTGCGACTACCGACTTTATGAGAAAGCAGTTGATGGTGCTACAAAAAACGACCACTTCCGCGCCATGCTACAAACGGTACGAGAGCGAGACTTTATACTGCGCTGTGTGGCGTTTGATAGCTGGTTCAGTGCCTTAGATAATCTGAAGCTAATTCGTAGTTATGGTTGGACTTGGCTGACTCGACTGAAGCGTAATCGGTTGGTCAATCCCGAGCGCCTTGGCAATCGTCGGGTGGATGAAGTTGATTTAAGTGAAACAGGGACGATCGTTCATCTCAAAGGTTATGGCTGAATCAAAGTCTTCAAGATAGTTGCTACAGACGGTGACATTGATTACTGGGCTACCAACGACCTTCAGATGACTCCTCTTCGTCGACTACAGTATGCTGAGTTTGAGTGGGCGATCGAGGAATATCACCGAGGGCTAAAACAATGTTGTGGCGTTGAGCGGGCACAAGTTCGTTCCGCTCGTGCACAGCGCAACCATATTGGTTTAGCTATTCGCGCCTTCCTACGCCTAGAAATCCAATGGTTCAACACGGGCATCAGTTGGTATGAAGCTAAAACTAGCATTATACGTGAGGCAGTGCGTTCCTATTTGTCCTCTCCTTGGTTAACTCTCCCACCAACTGCGTAACTCCTGAGTGTATTAAGCGGTGCGACCTCTATGAGTTTTACTCATCTAGGGAACGCGCACCAAGACATCGATTTGCTATCGAATTTGAAGAGAGATTTTCTTTATAGGTATTTCTTCCTGATACAAATTATTTGACAAACCCGATTAATTTTTACAGCACTGAAGTTAAATAAATCGATCTAAGGATAATGCTCGATCGCGACTTCTATCTTTAATTCTCAACGATGATTTGTCCTACCATTCCCGCTGGAGCGTGACCTTCAATCGAACAATGTAATTCATAATTACCCGGTTTCATGGGAGTCAAAAACCATTCAGCTTCCGCACCTGGTTTTAATTCCAGTTCGTGGATCGCTCCTTTTACTTCTACTTTACTAGCTTCCACTTTTTTCGTCCAGCTAGCGTCGGCAAAATCTTTAGCCGTAAAGTAGTGTTTTTCTGGACTAGGATTATCTAACATTAGTTTGTATTGCTTTCCCGTTTTCAACTTAATGTGGTTGGGAAAGAATTTTAATTCCCCTTGCTCGTTTCCCAAACTGACTTTGACTTCGCTTGCTGAAGAATTAGCTACGGCTGTTGGCATCCAAATTCCAACGGTAGCGACTATTATTGCTATCGTTAGAGCTGTATTCTGGCTAATAGTCTTAAAAATTGACCGATTCGGTGACATCATAGCGATCTCCTCTTGCTTCAAGTAACAGATTACATTAATAATCATCTCACGCGCTTGATTAAACTAGAAGATTTAGCATCATATATCGGAATAACTCAATTTCACTTCAGTAAGTTATTCAAACAATAAACAGGAACATCTCCCCATCAGTATGTGATGCAACAGAGAATCGAACGAGCTAAACGTTTATTAAAAAAAAGCAGATATGTCTATTGCAGACATCGCTTTAGAATGTGGTTTTAATAGTCAGAGTCATTTAGGAAAATATTTTCGTAAAATAACAGGAATGACTTCCAAAGCCTGCGGTGAAGAACAATAGTTGAAAATGAAGCGATTAAAACTATTTTTATCAAACATCCCCAATAGCGATCGCTACTAAATTTTCGATATTTTCAATTGTAGGATCTCCGGCTAAGTAAGCGATGCCCCGATGCAGATGCAGGGTAAATTGTTGTTTGAGAACTTCTCTGTCAGTTCCCAAGCCATCACTAGCACATCTCTGTTTGAGAGCAATTAATAATATATCAGCAATTTCTCCCCCAAACACATTCCAGGCAATTTCTACTTTACTATCGGTCTTAATCTTCACCGCAGAAGGAATACTAGCTTCGGCTAGAGAACGACATAACGCCCATCGACACAGAATATTCCACTGTTTGATTTTAGTACTGCGCTTGAGTTTGTTTAATTGGTCTTCAGCAGTTTTAGAAAGGCGAACGCGCTCGATTGGGCTATTCATTAGAAAATAGTAAAATTATCGTGCTCGAAAGATCTATTTAAGTGTATCGGAAAGATAGTCGGCAGTAGTTTCCACTAAAGCGATCGCATTTTCATAAAGCATTCGCGTCGGACCGAGTACCCCAACGCTTCCGACTGGTAGACGATCTTGATAGTAGTTTGCCGATACCAAGGTACAGATTTGCATCGGTTCGAGAGGATTTTCCGCACCAATTTTAATCGTAACTCGCTCGGTTTGACGATCTAGGTCGGGAAAAGTATAAATAACGGGTAAAAGCTGCTCTTGCTTCTCTTCTAAGAGATAGAGTAAGGTTTGTACCTGTTCTAGTCGAGAAAACTCTGGCTGACGCAGAATTTCGGCAACTCCATGAATGGCAATTGGATTGAAAGTAGAAGGTTTGAGAGAGCGTTGTATTGCTTCCGCTAATTTTTTGAGAAAATCTGTATAGCTTTGAAATTCGCGGTCGATTTCTCCCCAGTCGATCGCGGCAATTTTGTCAAGCGATCGCCCTTTGAGTTTGTGATTGAGAAAGTTAGATAAGATTTGTAAATCACTTCTAATTACTTCTTCCTCAATTGCTTCTTCACTAAAGGGAGATTCAATTAAAATCGATTGGGTATGATAAGAATCTGTAACCACAATCAGCATGATTTGACCCGAAGCAACCCGCACTAACTGCAAATGGTGGATGGTAGTGTTGAGTTTTTGAGGGAAGGTAATTAGAGCAATATAGCCACTTAAAGCCGCCAGGATTTTCGTCGCTCTTTGTAGCAAGGCTTCAAAGTTGCCTTTTTCTGACTGTAGCTCCTGTTCCAAGAAGCGAGCGATAATTTTGCTGATATTTTCATCCCTTACCAGCAGGCGATCGACATAGATCCGATAACCAAAATCCGAAGGAATCCGTCCGGCAGAAACATGGGGCTGATATAATAGTCCCGCACTTTCCAAACGTCCCATCGCGTTGCGAATTGTCGCCGAACTAACGTTCAAGTCGTATTCCTCCGCTAAGGTTTTAGAACCTACTGGTTCGGCTGTAGCGATATAGTGTTTTACTGTGGCTTTAAGTATGTTCTGATATCTGGTATTCAGATCGGGTAGATGAGCCATCGCTCGAACGAATTATTTAACAATATCAATATCCTAAGTTTTTTGGTAAAAAAATTATGTCTATGTCGGAGATAAAAAACTCTAAAACTCTGGCGATCGCCTGCTGACTTGTTAATAGCGAGCTATAGTTGAATCTATTAGTTGAGAATAAGCATCGATACCTCCCGTAACATTTTTTACCTTATTAAAACCTCTCGCCATTAACCACTGACACATTTGAGCCGAACGCATTCCATGGTGGCATATGATGATGGTTTCTGCTTCCGGGTTGAGACGAGTTAAAATGTTATCCGACCATTGCTCGAATTCGCTCAAAGGTAGTACTTCAAATTCGGGAATGCAGGCGATCGCCACTTCATTTCTTTCTCTAACATCGATTAATTGTAAAGATTGGTCTGCACTTGCCAAACGCATTGCCAATTCACTAACATCGATTTCAGGAATTTTCGAACTATAAAACATAATTATTACTTATTTACTTGCTGGTTGGCAAACTCTCATTTTGCTGGGGATTGTTATAAACCAATTGTATTAACAACACACTAGCGACAAAAACTAATTATTATGACCGACATATAGTAAATTAAGATTGTTTCCAGCTACTATCGCTAGTATTTGTTACTGTTTAATGAAACCCCGTTCTTTTTTCACGATTTTAGCCACAGGAGCGATCGCGATTTTTCTCGTCGCGGCGATCGGTCTTTTTTGGATACTCGGTCGAAGTCCTCTAAGCTTATTAGCTGGTGGAGTAGAAACTTATCCTCAAGCAACAGTCTTTATTCCCAAACAAGCTCCTGCGGCAATTTCATTGCTAGTCAATCCTGAAAAACTAGACGCGCTGCGACAACTATCAGTACCAATAAACAAGAGAAGACAATCGCGTCTCGAATGGGACGAATTAAAAACTAATTTACTAGCGCCGACGGGATTAGACTATCGGCGCGATATTAAACCCTGGCTGGGAGAAGAAATCACCCTAGCAATTACCTCTTTAGACTACGATCGCAATGCTGATAACGGCGTTCAGCCTGGATATTTATTAGCCACGGCTACTAGAGATACAGAATTAGCCAAAGAATTTTTACAAATTTCTCTCTCTAAAGCAGCACTCGCCGAATCGCTCGATTTAGTGTTTGAAAAATACAAGGGAGTTAACATTATCTCTCAACGTTCTCTGTCTCCTGAAGTTAACCCCACTATTTGGGCAAATGCTGTAGTTGGTGATTTCGTTTTGTTTGCCAATCATGCCGAAGTATTGCGGAAAGCGATCGACAATGCTCAAGCCGTCGCTCTCAATTTAGAACGAGCTGATTTTTATCAAGCCGCCTTAAAAACCATCGTTCAACCCCGGATCGGACTGGCGTATCTCAATCTTCCAGGAACGTCCGCTTGGCTCGATCGAGCTGCCGTCCCCGAAACTACAGATAAACAAACCCTAACGGCAACCTTGTCAGTTAAACGGGCGGGCGTAGCTGCCGAAACCGCATTAATTGGAGTTAAAGGTGAAAACGATCGCACTCCTGCTTTGAGCGAACCCGTAAAAGCCTTAGCTTATCTTCCCAGTGATAACATTGCCGCGATCGCCGGAACCGATTTAGCAGACTTTTGGCAAAAAATTCTGGCGGGTTTAAATCCTCAAACTCCTTTGGCACAGTTGGTAAATCAACTCGTAGCTAGTATTGAAACTCATTTACAGATCGATTTAGCTCAAGATATTTTTGCCTGGGTAAAAGGTGAATATGCCCTAGCTTTAGTTGATGCGCCAGAGTCCGAGGATCTGGGTTGGCTATTTGTCGCCGAAAATACTGCCAGAGAAATTACCGAAGAGGCGATCGCCCACTTAGATAATATCGCCCAACAACAAGGGTTGAGCGTAGGACAGTTTCCCGTCGGCGAGACTGATGTTACCGCTTGGACAAAATTAAAAACTGCTGCTAAATCCAATTCGGTAAGTCTCAATGCAGAAGTAAAGGGGGCGCACACTATAAGCGATAAATACATTCTTTTAGCCGACTCATTAGAGACGATCGCTAAGGCTCTAGATCGCCGAGATTCTTTTTTATCTAACCCAGAATTTCAAAAAATAGTCGCCTCTTTACCCACTGATAACGATGGCTATTTTTACATCAACTATGCCGAAGGCAAACCAATTATCGAAAGAGAGTTGCCGATCGTCAAAGCGATCGAACTAGCCGCGCAGTCATTATTCGCTCACTTAAAAGCGATCGCCCTTAGCAGCCAGGGAAGCCAAGCAGGTGTTCGTCGGGCTACAGTCGTGTTCGATTTGAATCGTAATTAATTTTTAGTGTGAGAATCGCACTCTAATTGTACGCACCAAATCTTTAGCGATCGCGATTGGAATTTAAACTGTCAGATTTAAAGGCTTTTAAAAGCTCGATCTCGGTGATGACTTCAGATAATTAGTTAGGTTCAGTATTTTAACTTAATTAATTACACTTACTTAGTTGTTTTATAACTATTATCACCGATAGAAAACTAGTGTTTTAACCCATTACAAACTTGAAATAAAATAAGTTAAAACTGGGTAGATAATTTTAAAATAAATATTAAAGAATATTTATATGGCTACCTTAGTAGATTTTAAGCAGGAAAAAACAATTCTTTTAGTTGATGATACGCCTAATAATCTACAACTTATATTTAAATATCTTAAAGATTCTGGTTATAAAGTTTTGGTAGCTCAAAGCGGCAAAATAGCAATTGAAACTGCTAAGTTGATTTTACCGGATTTAATTCTGTTAGACATTATGATGTCAGAGCTGAATGGATTTGAAACTTGCCGTCATTTAAAAACTAATATCTACACTAAAGATATACCAATCATTTTTATGACCGCACTATCAGAAACCAATACTAAAGTAGAGGGTTTTAAACTGGGTGCGGTAGATTATGTTACCAAACCGATCGACCGCGAAGAACTACTGGCAAGAATTTGTACTCATCTCACGCTTCAAAATTTAAATTATCGTTTGGCAACAGAAGCTAAAAAACAAAAGCTACTTTTTGATATTACCAAGCGCATTCGTCAGACACTAGATCTAAAATCGATCTTTCAAACCGCTACAGATGAAATTTTGCATTTTTTAAACTGCGATCGCCTGTCCTTAGTCGCGCTCGATCGGGGCAAAATTTGTATAGAAGCTCAGTCGATCGCTAGTAATCTAGCCACGAGTTTACTACCAATTACTTTAGAGCGCATTTGTCCCAACCAACAACAGTATCGCCGCTATTTAGCAGGCAAAACCTATGCCATTAAACATTGCGAGTGCTCCAACAGAGCGGAAACTACAGAGTCGCAACTACAGTTTATTATCCCGATTGCGATCGACAAAACCGCCAATCTAGAAAACTTTAATCTGCTATGGGGGTGGCTAGTTGCCGATTGTAGTTCTGCCAGACAATGGCAAGAAGGGCAAATAGATTTACTTCAGCGTCTGACAACACAGCTAGCAATCGCGATCGAACAAGGTCTACTATACAAACAGCTACAACAAGCTAATCTACAACTCAAACAACTGGCGATGTGCGATCCCCTTACTAAAATTTTTAATCGTCGTTATTTCGAGCGTCAACTCAATCTTGAATGGCGCAGGGCGATTAGGATACCTGCTTCTCTGTCTTTGCTGATGTGCGATGTTGACTGTTTTAAAATTTACAATGACACCTACGGTCATCAACAAGGAGATGAATGTTTGCGTTTAGTAGCTAAAACCATCTCTGTTGTGGTTAAACGACCTGCTGACATCGTAGCTCGCTATGGAGGGGAAGAATTTGCCGTTATTTTGCCTCATACTCCCCTTCGGGGAGCGATTGAAGTTGCCGAAAATATCAGAGCTAAAATCAAAGAACTAAATATTCCTCACACTAATTCAACAGTAAACTCAGTAGTAACTCTAAGTGTGGGAGTAGCCAATACTTTTCCCAACTCTGAAGACAATCCCGCTCTACTGATTGAAGCAGCCGATCAGGCATTATACACCGCTAAAAATCGTGGACGAGACTGTATCGCCGTCTATCAAGACAATATTTCAAGTTCTAAATCCAAACAGGCATACGAACTTCAATGGAGCAAGCGAATTCGTCAAGCTCTTCAAGAAAATTTGTTCAGTCTTTATGCTCAACCAATTACTGCTCTAGATTTGGACGATCGCAAACAGTATTTTGAGATTTTGTTAAGGTTAACCGATAAAAACAGAGTTATTTTACCCGAGCGATTTTTAGATATTGCTAACCGCAATTTTTTGATGCCTAATATTGATGCCTGGGTAATCGAACACTTACTGGCAACATTAGCTAGTTACGATCGCCACCAATGGGAAAATCATCGCTTCTCGATCAATCTTTCAGGTGCGTCGTTAAACGACGAAAATTTTCTCAATTTTTTGTTAACCAAGCTGCAAGATTATCATCTTGACCCCGAACTGTTCTGTTTTGAAATCACCGAAACAGTAGCTATTTCTAACTTAAATAAAGTGTCCGATTTTATCAAATCTCTGAGAAATATTGGCTGTACTTTTGCTCTTGATGATTTTGGTAAGGGAATGTCTTCTTTGACTTATTTAAAAAATTTATCGGTAGACTTTTTGAAGATTGATGGCTCGTTTATTAAAGCCTTAAACCAAGATAAAGTGTCGAGAGCAATGGTAGAAGCAATTAATAATTTAGCTCAGGTAATTGGTTTGAAAACTGTAGCCGAGTTCGTGGAAAATCAAGATATTTTGGATACTCTGCGCGATCTTAAAGTAGATTATGCTCAGGGATATCATCTCGGTCGTCCTGGAAAATTTGCCGATATTTTACTAACTCAACCTTAAATTTGAGGAAAACAAGAAATTTCCTATTCTTATAAAAGAGTAGCTCTGACGCTCGTCGAGTGACTATCCCTAAGATATTTACCGCCTGCAGAATTAATCTATCAAAAGATGGAATTCTTCGACGCTCCCAAATCTTAATAGCTCGATCTCCTACTTTAACTGTAGTCGAGCGACCGAATTTAGCTCATCCTTTTTATCGAGCGGGTTTTAGAATTATTAGAATTATTGGTAACCCTTGTTAAGTTGCGATTCGAGTTAGGCTTAAATTTTCGCACCGAGCTAAATCTAGATAATATTACTTCTTGAGAACTACCTATCGCCGATTGCTCTGAGTTACAATTCTTAACAAAATGACGAGACTGAGATAGAGAATGAAAACCGCTTTAGTGACTGGTGCTTCTTCTGGAATTGGAGAAGCTTTTGCCAGAGAATTAGCTAGAAAAAAAATCGATTTAGTTTTAGTTGCTAGATCCCAAAATAAACTACAGCAGTTGGCGACAGAACTAGCAGATAAATATGCGATTGCCACAGAAGTAATCGCCCTAGATCTTACCTTACCAGCAGCGGGAAAGAGTTTATTCGATAAGATAGCTGTCAAAGACCTGACTATAGATCTGTTAATCAATAACGCAGGTTTTGGGGATTATGGCGCATTTAGCGATCGCCCTTTAGAAAAGCAATTAACGATGATCCAACTCAACAATACTGTAGTAGTTGAATTGACGGGGTTATTTCTGTCAGCAATGAAACAACGGGGTAAAGGTGCGATCGTCAATATTTCGTCAATTGCTGCCTTTCAACCCGTACCTTATATGTCTGTTTATGCTGCGACTAAAGCTTTCATTCTCAATTTTACAGAAGCAATCTGGGCAGAAAATAAAGATAGCGGTGTCAGAATTCTGGCAGTTTGTCCTGGTCCTACTGAATCTCAATTTTACGACCGTGCCGCTTTTCCCGACTCAATGGGAGAAATGAATGGTGGGACGATGAACTCTCCTGAAGCAGTAGTCGCTGAAACCTTTAAAGCTCTAGAACAACAGCAGTCTACGATTGTAACTGGTGGTATCGGCAATCAGTTAATTGTCAATCTACCGAGATTTTTTCCTAGAGACTTATTAGTTAGCGTGGTTAGCAACCAGTTTAAGCAGGGAGCAACTAGGGAGTCATAAGCAAGTAGGAAGTATGGTTACGGGGCAAAGGGGAGAAAAATTGTTATTGCCTCTTACCTCTTACCTTTCTACTTTCTACTCGTTAATTGCATCGAGTACGAAATTTGGGGTTTTAATCTAACTCCCTTCTTCCCTCTAAAGCTCTGGCTAATGTAACCTCATCTGCATATTCAAGATCGCCCCCCATTGGCAAGCCAAAAGCAATTCTGGTTACTCTAGTAAATGGCTTTAACAGACCATTGAGATAGAGAGTAGTGGTTTCCCCTTCCACGCTAGGACTAATCGCTAAGATAACTTCTTCGATCTTTTGACTGGTAACTCGCTTGACTAGAGCTTCAATATTGAGTTGTTCGGGACCGATTCCATCCATAGGAGAAATAACGCCTCCTAAAACATGATACAAACCGCGATACTCTCTAGTTTTTTCTAGAGCAATGGTATCGCGAGAGTCAGCAACGACACAGACAGTCGAGCGATCGCGATTGGAATTGCTACAGATAGAGCATACAGGCTCTGCTGAAAGATGAAAACAAACTTTACACAATCCAACCTGTTGTTTTGCTTCGACTAAAGCTCGAGCTAAAGCTTTAACTTCTGCATCTGGTCTTTTAATTAAATGTAAAGCTAATCTCTGGGCGGTTTTTGGACCAACTCCAGGTAAAAGTTGTAATTGCTCGATCAAACGAGCTAGAGGGGGTGTATATATGGCGTTCTCCTGAATAATAGTTACGATTGTCTGAACTAAATATAAATAAAGGATTATAGTTGGTTATTCTATACTCGCTTTTGAATAATAATTTTCAGAGTTTAGATTTAGCGTTTTTGCTGCATTTTATATATTAAATTAAGTACGGGTGAGACTGTTAAAAAATTATTATGACTACTACTAAGAAGACCGATACTAAAATCGCTCTTAAAGACTCAAAATACTATTTCAATCGAGAATTGAGTTGGCTGGAATTTAATCGTCGCGTATTAGCTGAAGCTTTAGACGAAAGAACGCCACTTTTAGAAAGGTTGAAGTTCATGTCGATTTTTAGCTCTAATTTAGATGAATTCTTTATGGTGAGGGTAGCTGCTCTCAAACAACAAGTCGAAGCAGGAGTAACTAAATTGACCGCCGATGGTCGTACCGCCGAACAACAGCTAGAAGATATCGCTGAAACCCTACGTCCGATGATTCAGCAACAGCACCAACATTTTGAAAAGGTGCTTAAAAAAGAGTTAACTCGGTGCGGCATCCATCTCGTAGATTATGTCGATCTCAATCAAGAACAAACCGCTTATCTCAATAGCTTTTTTGAAGAACATATTTTTCCCGTTCTAACACCTCTAGCGGTCGATCTTTCTCATCCTTTCCCCTATATTTCTAATCTCAGCTTAAATCTAGCAGTAGTACTCAAAGATCCTTCAACTGAAAGGGAATTATTCGCACGGATTAAAGTTCCCAAATCATTACCACGTTTTGTTTCTTTGCCAGAAGAATTGCGTCAGCGATATCGAGGAAAAGTGGGAGTTTGGACTGGGGTTCCTTTAGAACAGATTATCACTCACAATCTAAAATATTTATTTCCTGGAATGAATATTTTAGAATCATCCGTATTTCGGGTAACTCGCAATACAGATTTGACTTTGGAAGAAGATGAAGCAGATGACTTGCTGCTGGCAATTGAAAAAGAACTACAAAAACGTCGTATTGGTGGTTCTTCAGTGAGATTGGAAATTCAAGCTTTTATTCCTGAAAATATTCGTGCGACAATTATGCGCGAGCTAATTCTAGAAGAAAATGATGTTTACGACATAGATGGTCTACTAGGGTTAGGTGACTTAATGTCTTTTATGAGTTTATCCTTGCCAGAATTAAAAGACAAACCCTGGTCTCCGGTTGTGCCACCGCCAGTAAGTTGGCTTAAAGATGACGGCAGCAATTTATTTGAGATTATCCGTGAAAAAGATTTCTTAGTCCATCATCCCTATCATTCTTTTAGCGTTACGGTACAACGTTTTATCACCGAAGCAGCTGACGATCCTGATGTCTTGGCAATTAAAATGACCCTCTATCGTACTTCTGGAGATTCGCCAATTATCAAGGCTTTGATTTCAGCCGCAGAAAATGGCAAACAGGTAGTAGCTTTAGTAGAGCTAAAAGCTCGTTTTGATGAAGAAAATAACATTATTTGGGCGAGAAAACTAGAAAGTTCTGGGGTACATGTAGTTTATGGCTTACCCAAACTTAAAACTCACACCAAAATTACTTTGATCGTTCGCCAGGAAGAAAATAAAATCAATCGCTATATGCACATCGGCACTGGCAACTACAATCCGAAAACAGCCAAGATCTATACAGATCTGGGTCTTTTTACCTGCGATAAAGACTTGGGTGCAGATATAACCGATTTGTTCAACTTTTTAACTGGTTACTCCCGCCAAAAATCCTATCGCAAACTTTTGGTTGCCCCAGTTAATTTGCGCGATCGCACCCTCGAAATGATTCGCCGCGAAATCGAACATTGTCGTAATGGTAAAACTGGTCGCATCGTCGCCAAAATGAATGCTTTGGTAGATACTCAAGTCATCGAAACTCTTTACGAAGCGTCTCAGGCTGGAGTAAAAATCGATTTAATCGTCAGAGGAATTTGCTGTTTGCGACCCAAAATAGAAGGAGTCAGCGACAATATTAACATTATCAGCATTATCGGGCGTTTTTTGGAACATTCGCGCATCTATTACTTTCACAATGATGGTGCTGAAGAAATCTATATTGGTAGTGCAGATTGGATGACACGCAATCTCAGTCGGCGAGTCGAAGCAGTAACTCCCGTTGAATCTTCAGAAATTTTCAAAGATTTGCAAGAAATTTTAGGAGTCATGCTGTCAGACAACCGCCAGTCGTGGGAACTACAGCCAGATGGAACTTATATTCAAAGAAAACCAACCGAAGGCGAGGCAATACAAAGTACCCACGAGATACTTATGGAAATGGCGGCACAGACGGCAGAACTTGCTTGAGCACTGAAACTTACAATATTCAATACTCAATCGGGCGATCGCTGGGTTGTTAACAATTCTGCCAACATCGTAGTTTAAATATCAACTGGGGCAAACTCTAAGAGTATCTGCATCTGCTGGTATTTTTCGCGAACTTGCTCTAAATCGTATGTTGGGATTATTGTACCTGGTACACTGTTTGCCTTACTATATCTAGAATTCTGATGCTTGAGCTTGTTTTTTGCACTCATGCTTTTTCGAGACTATTGCAAATTTTTTTGAAGTACATCGTGTTATTCGTTCGAATTAGTAGAGTTTTTACTCATAAAGTTCTTCTTCATAATAAAATTTAGTTTCCAGATTGCTGTTTGGAGACGATAGAACATTGCTATTATCTATAAAATAGGTAGATTAAATTCCTTTCTCATGTTTAATTGGTTTCGCCGTAACGCAAAAGCATCTAAACCAGAATCCAAGCCCGACAAAAAAAACGTAACAAACGTAACAGAAGTTACAGAGGCAACTTCAACCGAAACAGAAGCAGCAACCGGATCGGCTACTTCTTCTCAGGTGGATTATCTTGCCTATGCTAAAGCGGCATATCAAAATATTCAGCAGCGCAAACAACAAGAGAAAGTAGAAGAAACTGCAGTAAAAAAAGAACCAGAAGTAGTTACGAAAGCCGAAACTTCAGAAACAGTCTCACAACTGAAAGAAACAGCAGCAACGGAAACCGAAACTCAAGAGACAGTCTCACAACTAGCAGAAAATGTACCTGCTTGGATGAAAAAATCTCAGGGATTAGAGAAATTGAAAGCAACTGCTATGGAAACTCCCGTTGCCGAACCACAACCCGAACCGAGTACTCAAGTCCAAGCGGATATTGACGAAGATTTTATTTGGTCGGCTAAAGTGCTTGCCAATCGCGGTAGAACGGCAGAAGATGTTTCTGAAGAAGAAATAAGCTGGTTGACCAAATTGCGCCAGGGATTAGGTAAGACTCGTCGTGGCTTGATCAATCAGTTAAAGTCGATTGTTGGTCAAGGACCTTTAAATGAAGATGCGGTGATGGAGATTGAAAGTCTCTTACTGCAAGCAGATGTGGGAATTGAGGCTACTGACTACATCATTGACACCTTACAGAATAAGCTGCGCCAAGAAACTCTACCGCCAGAACAAGCGATCGCCTATCTGAAAAAGATTTTGCAAGATATTTTAGATAAACCTCTAGCAGAAAAAGAGGATAAGGCTTTCGTTCCCGAACAGGGAAGTTTGAATATTTGGCTGTTGACTGGAGTTAACGGCGCGGGAAAAACTACTACCATCGGTAAACTAGCCAATCTGGGACAAAAATCAGGCTATAGTTGTTTGATTGCTGCCGCTGACACCTTTCGTGCCGCCGCCGTCGAACAGGTAAAAGTCTGGGGAGAACGGAGCAATACTCCCGTCGTTGCCAACCCCGGAAAAAATACCGATCCTGCCGCAGTAGTCTATGATGCGATCGCTGCAGCTATATCCCGTCAAATCGAGTTGTTGCTAGTCGATACCGCAGGGAGATTACAAAATAAACAAAATTTAATGGCAGAGTTATCAAAAATTCGTAAAATTATCGACAAAAAAGCTCCCGATGCTCGAGTAGAATCTTTACTAGTTCTAGACGCGACTCTCGGTCAAAATGGCTTGCGACAGGCACAGATATTTTCTGAAGCAGCTCAGCTTAGCGGCGTAGTCTTAACTAAACTCGATGGCAGTGCTAAGGGTGGCGTGGCTTTAGCGATAACTCAACAGCTAAATTTACCAATTCGCTTTATCGGTGCGGGAGAAGGAATTGAAGATTTAAGACCTTTTTCTAGCTACGAGTTTGTGGAAGCTTTGCTAAATGGCTAAATTAGTATTAATATTTATTAACAAGCTTCTCATAATCTTTAAATAAATATGAGTGTTTTTAACTAATGTTCTTGGCACTATAATTAATCCAAGTTATCATTAACCAACGGTCAGACCAGGTTAAGAGCGCACTAGGACTCAAAAATCCGTTACATTAAGTTGTCGCTCGGTTCTGTTTTGCCTCAAGTCGGCAAAGTATGCTTAGCTCCTCTGTATCGATAAATTAATAAAAATTAAGAATTTTAATTTAATTGTCAAGCAGAGTAATTAGTTGCAAACGGCTTCGCCATATAATGAAGCATAATTTTAACCATTGGTCCGATTAAAATTTAAGGTTGTTTTAAGATTAGTTCACACGAGTTCTTAGTACCCTTAAAGCTCAATTATTAACGACTGATGCCGTAAAAATCTAATGTCCCAAATTGTAGAGGCAATGACTGTCACCCCTTTTGGCAATACCTCTCAAAAATCAAATAGTCTTGGCACTGCCTCGAAAACAGAAGCAAATCCAATTTTGGCACTTAAAGAATTGGTTGCCAATCTTCAGCGAGAACAAAATAAAGTTCAAGATTTGCTGAGTTCTTTAGGGTTTGCCCTGCGCAGCTTTAGTAATTTAAATCAGTTCCTCGAACTAACTCCATTGATGGCTGCTAGAGTGACAGATTCGATTGGGGGAGCTTTGATTTTATATAAAGACAGTGGTTTGGTGCGCCTCGAACAAATTTATTGTCAAGACAGTCAAATTGGACTAGAGATGCGGCGTGTCTTTGAAGCGGTAAATAACCGCCTCAACCAGGACATAAATAGTAAAAAGGCGATCGCTGTTGCGGGAGCACAATTGGCAACAGATATGGACGAAAGAATCCGTCAAGAATCGATCGCGCCAATTCAAGTTTTTGGAACTCCAGTACTCGTTAAAAATGTCGAACGGGGTCGGCTTTACGTGTTTAGCACCGATCCCGATTACAATTGGACTCATACGAGAAGAAAACTGACTCAGCTAGTAGCCGATCAGACTGCCGTGGCGATCGCCAATCACGAACTTACGGTAGAACTGCGCTCCAAAGAAAGACAAGACCGCGAGTTAGAAATTGCCTCGGAGATTCAACTGCGGTTGTTACCGAGCAAATGTCCGCAAATTGAAGGTTTGGAAATTGCTGCTAAGTGCCAAACTGCAAGTCGGGTAGGCGGAGATTACTATGATTTTATTCCCACTAATTTCGATCGCCTGCGGCGCGAGCGAGGCGAAGGTGAAGAAGCATCTTTAGTTCCTTGGAGTATCGTCATTGGCGATGTCATGGGTAAAGGCGTTCCCGCAGGATTAATCATGACCATGACTAGAGGAATGTTAAGAGCCGAAGTCTTAAATCGTCACTCTCCTGCCGAGATTATGCGCCATCTCAATCGGGTAATGTACGCTGATTTGGAAAACTCCCATCGGTTTGTCAGTATGTTCTACTCGGAATACGATCCCAATACCAAACAGCTTTCCTTTACCAATGCCGCGCACAACCCTCCACTACTTTGGCGAGCCGCTACAGACGCGATCGAGAAATTGGACAGTTGGGGAATGCTAATTGGTTTGGATATCGATTCTGAATATGAAGATGCCGTAGTACAGCTTGCTCCTGGAGATATAGTGTTTTACTACACCGATGGCTTTACAGATGCAGTAAACGAAAATGGTGCTCGCTTTGATGAAGAAAATCTCTGTCGTACTTTTAAATGGGCTTGTCAGCATTTAGAAAGTTCTGACGAGATTCTAGAGTACATTTTTAACTGCATAGAAGAATTTAGCGGCAGCAATAATTATGGTGATGACATGACTTCAATCGTGATGCGGATTAAGAAGTAGAAAGTAGGAAGTAAAAAATAGCAAATTCACTTTTGACTGGTATTTGCTGGTACTGCACCTCTCAATTACAGCGGTGTGCAAACAAGTTAAGCACGGTTACAAATGGCAATTCTAATAATCAAGTCAGCTAGATGTACTTAATAACTCTGAACACCGCTTTAAATCGATCCGGGTAAATGTATGTAAAGAAATCTTAACGATAGGAAAAATATAAGGCGACTAAATTTTTTCGAGATTAGATTAGTCTTGAATCTTCGCGCCCAATACATACGATCGAAAAAATTATGGATATATTATACAGCCAGTTACTTCAAGTAATTGTAGAAACCTCATCCGAGCATTTCAGCTTGTTTTCCAGTATTTTGGCACAGACGATAGAAGATCCCGACATTCTCGGTCAAATACAGGATGCTTGGAGTAATTTTCTTGAGTCTGGTCAAGCATGGGCTTTAGCTATTGGGGCGTTTTTGGGCTATACCTTTAAAGGTTTTACAGGTTGAGAGCGATTTAGTAAAAGAATTAAATTATCTATATTCATAGATTAGATGTCTAATGATTAGATGGTTAGCTCTGACTTAAATCTATGAAATCTATGACTTTATCGAATTAAGTTCGAATTAAGGTGGTTTAGATATTTGGTGACTAATTGCTATTAATTTAAAATATAGTGCGATCCCTAAATACTGACCTTCTATCGTGACCGAAAAACAAACCTGGAGCGATCGCTTTGAATCTGCCTTAAATCCGGCGATCGCGATTTTTAATGCTAGTATTGGCTTCGATATCGAACTAATCGAATACGATCTGACCGGTTCGATCGCCCATGCGAAGATGCTGGCTAAAACTGGCATCATTTCCGATACCGAAGCAGAACTTTTAGAGTCCGGGCTAGAACGAATTCGCCAAGAGTACCGACAGGGTAAATTCAACCCAGGAGTTGAAGCTGAAGACGTTCATTTTGCCGTGGAAAGAAGACTGACCGAAATCGTCGGCGATGTGGGCAAAAAACTCCATACGGCGCGCTCGCGCAACGATCAAGTAGGTACGGATATTCGTCTGTATTTAAGAGCCGAAATCGCACTAATACAGCAACAGATCCTAGCTTTTCAGTCCGCCTTACTAACCAAAGCCGAAAGCAATGTAGAAACTTTAATTCCAGGCTATACTCACCTGCAAAGAGCGCAGCCTTTAAGTTTGGCACATCATTTACTCGCTTATTTTCAAATGGCGCAGCGAGATTGGGAAAGATTGGCTGATGTATACCGACGCACGAATATATCTCCGTTGGGCTGCGGTGCTTTAGCAGGGACAACGTTTCCCATCGATAGAGAATACAGTGCCCAATTGCTGGGATTCGATCGCCCTTACGAAAATAGTCTCGACGGCGTGAGCGATCGCGATTTTGCCATCGAATTTCTCTGTGCCGCCAGTTTGATTATGGTGCATTTAAGCCGTTTGAGCGAAGAAATAATTCTTTGGGCATCTCAAGAGTTTAACTTTATCACTCTTAAAGATAGCTGCGCTACGGGTTCGAGCATCATGCCTCAAAAAAAGAATCCCGACGTTCCCGAACTAGTGCGAGGTAAAACAGGTAGAGTATTCGCACACCTGCAAGCTTTATTGGTAATTATGAAAGGATTACCGCTGGCTTATAACAAAGATTTGCAAGAAGACAAAGAAGCTATTTTCGATAGTGTCAAAACTGTTAAAAGCTGCCTATCGGCAATGACAATTTTGCTGAATGAAGGCATTGAATTTAATACCGTTAGGCTAAATGCCACCGTAGCTGAAGACTTTTCTAATGCCACCGATGTTGCCGATTATTTAGCAGCCAAACAAGTTCCGTTTCGCGAAGCTTATAATTTAGTAGGCAAAGTGGTTAAAACCAGCTTAGCGGCAGGTAAATTACTTAAAGATTTGAGCTTAGAAGAATGGCAACAAATTCATCCTGCTTTTGAAGCCGATATCTATCAGGCTATCGCGCCAGAACGAGTAGTGGCAGCACGCAATAGTTATGGCGGCACGGGTTTCGAACGGGTTCGCCAGGCGATCGCTACTGCTAAATCTCAATTAGCATCTTATATCTGACAACTTATATAAATAAACTATTTTTTATGCGTCGTTATTGGCGATTTATTTTTACCGTACTGGGCATTATTTTCCGACATCCCGTAACCGGGACGACAATTATTCCCGTCTTGCCAGATGGACGCATTGTTTTAGTACAGCGCAGCGACTCTCAAAGATGGGGTTTACCTGGAGGAATGGTAGACTGGGGAGAAGATATTCCTCATGCTGCCTGTCGAGAATTGGCAGAAGAAACGGGGCTAAAATTAGTCAAAATTAGGCGTTTGGTAGGTGTTTATTCCGATCCCTACCGCGACCCCCGTCTTCACTCGATTTCTGTCTTAATAGAAGCTGAGGTTACGGGAGAGATAAAAATCAAAGATAAACTAGAAATTTTACAGGCTAAAGCTTATTTACCCCAAGAACTGCCTCGAGGTAATCTCAGTCACGACCACGACCGTCAGCTACAGGACTTCCTCGACGGTAAGATGGCGATCATTCGATAAACTGAGTTAGCAATGAGCCTAAAAAATCGTCTGAGGGAACATCTAAAGCAAATTGCCAGAGAACGAGATCCCTATGTTGCTTCTGGAGGTCATTTCCTAGTCAGAGAATACGTGCGCCAACAGCTAGAAAGCTGGGGAACGGTAAAAATTCACGAGTTTACCTTCAGAGGAAAAATTTATCAAAATCTAGTTCTCGATCTGCCAGCGAAATCTCACGATAACAACTTGTCGCCTATTTTAATCGGAGCGCATTACGATGCCGTACCTGGAACTCCCGGCGCAGATGATAACGCTACGGGGGTTGCCGTTTTATTAGAGTTGGCAAAATCTTTTAGCGCTCGCCCGTTAAAATATCCAGTCAGATTAGTCGCTTTCGATCTAGAAGAATCTGGTCTACTGGGCAGCACTGCCTATGCCAACGATCTTAAAGCCGAGAGACAACCTTTACGTTTGATGCTCTCCCTAGAAATGTTAGGCTACTGCGATCCTACTCCCGGCTCTCAAAGCTATCCCGATTTAATTAAGCGTTTTTATCCCGATCGCGGTAACTTTATTGCTTTAGTAGGCAACTTACCTGCTACTCTCGATTTATTTCGGCTCAGTCATTACCTCAAACACCAAGGTACGCCTTGCGAATTTTTACCCGACCCTAGTAGCGGCAAATGGATACCTCAAACTGCCTTAAGCGATCATTATCCTTTTTGGCGACAAGGATACCGCGCCATTATGGTTACCGACACGGCTATGCTACGCAATCCTCACTATCATTGCCCTAGTGATAAGATCGATAGCCTAGATTTAGATTTTTTAACCAGTGTTTGTCAGGGTCTAATTACAGCTTTGAGAAAGATTTAAGGACTTACAGGAGTTACGCAGTTGAGTTTAAAATGCTTTCCCAGCGTGCAATGTTTATCTTGCGATCCGCTAGCAACGTGGGGGTGTGTACCGCTATCCGTCTTGCTTTTAGTCTAGCGCAAGTAATTGAAGTGCGTAACTTCTGGACTTAATAAGATAGGTTGGGTTGAGGCACGAAATCAATATCCAATCGCCGGGTTTGAGTCGGCTAAACTATAAAGCTATCTCCCAAGTAATACTGTCTGACCAGAGGATTGTCGTATAGTTCTTCGGTCGTACCTGAAGCGAGAATTTGACCATCTCGTAGAACATAGGCGCGGTCGGTAATCGCCAGGGTTTCGCGAAAATTGTGATCGGTAATTAAAATTCCCATAGCACGAGCGCGCAGTTTGGCAATGATTTTTTGCATTTCAGCGACAGCAATGGGATCGACTCCTGCAAAAGGTTCGTCCAGCAGCATATACTTCGGTCCGTCAATGCCAGCAGCTAATGCTCTTGCCAACTCGGTACGCCGTCTTTCTCCTCCCGAAACCTGAGATCCTAGAGTATTGGCAATTTTTTCTAAGCGAAATTCTGCTAGAAGCTGTTGTAGGCGAATTGGTCTGGCAGGACGGGGAATACCAGTTTGTTCCAGTACGAGTAAAATATTATCCCGTACGCTGAGATTGCGAAAAATACTCGGTTGTTGAGTAAGATAACCAATACCCAAACGCGCTCGTTGATGGAGGGGTAATTTGGTAATCTCGCGATCGCCAAGCCACACTTTACCTCGTTCGGGGGCAATTGTTCCCGTAGCCACATAAAAAGTCGTGGTCTTACCGGCTCCGTTAGGACCTAGTAAGCCTACTATTTCTCCTGGCAAAACCCGCAGATTGACTCGGTTGACTACGGCTTTCTTGCCATAAGATTTATGAATATTTTCTAAAACTAAACTCACTTAATTGTTAAGCTGCCCTTCGTTGTTATCGGGAACGGGTTCTGTAACGATATAGGTCGATTCTACTTGGCGATCGCTTTTGGGAGTGGCGATAAATCTGCCTTCATCGACTAAATAAGTTAGAGTTTCGGCTCGCATACTATTACCCTGCTGCAAAACATAAACATTACCAGTCAGCACTAAACGCCGTTCGCGGGTAAAATATTGAGCTTGTGCGGCCGTTGCTTGAAGCTGTTTGACAGGATAGTCTATTTTGACATTACCCCTAGCAGTAATTACTCCCGTCTCAGAATTAGATTCTTGAACGTCAGAACGAAGGGTAATCGCCCCTCCTGTTGATGGATTCTGTGCTAATAAAACTCGCTCGGGGAAGTAAACGGCAACCGCGCTAACGACACTTACCGCAACAAATTTTATTATTTGGTTACGAAACGATAAAAAACTAGCAGACATAATTCTTAATCATAAGTCTTACCACGAAATAATGTGTTGGTTGCTTATCCCGACCGACTAGTTAGACGGCCACCTCGAACCATAAGTTGCACTCCCCACGAGTTTGGCTATCTCAGTTTACTTTCACAATCTGAGGAAATTGACAACCATCAGTCAGATCTAATTCTTGATGATTGTCTGACTGCGGTATGCTTGGGGATGTAGCAGTCAGTTCGTCATTGTCCTGGATGATTTTTTGCTTGACCTGTAGCTGCTGGAAAAACACCTCTACCTGTTCTGGTTCTATTTGCTGCAGCCTTTGAAGCAATTGGATGCTCTGCTGTAGTAATAGTTCCACATTTATCCCATGATAGGAGGGCTGGTAGTCTCGCAATCTTCTGACAGCTTCTCCCAACAACATTATCGCACCTCGCCAATTGTAGTTGCTGAGATGGTAACAGGCAACAGCAACCTGTAAGACTCCTTGATAGAATCTCTTATCTAATTCAGGAGCTTCTATCCAAATAGCTTCGAGAGTATCGTGACAGGCGTAAAATTGTTGTTGGTTAAACTCTTCTACACCTTGCCAAAATTCTGGAGAGGACATCTGCTATGATTTCATACTGTCGCGGACTTCTTTAATCATCTCCAGGTCAATTTCCTGTTGGTCGCCCGCAAATTCATTGTCGGGAGTGATAAACAACATACAATGGCATTCTTTTCTTTCCCGCATGGGAACGCAGGGACAGTTCCAAAAAGAATTTTTTACTTCGGCTTCCTTATCTTCATAATGACGACAAGGACATAGAGGTGCGCCTAATTCGTCTTTGTGTCTTGCCAGCCCTTCGACCACTACAGCAGTGACAGACAAGTCGCTACAAAAATAAGTATCGGTTCTCTTAGCATACTGTTCGGAAAACTTTTTCATCGCCAGTAAAGTTTTGTCGGGATTTTTGGCGGGAGATTTAGAAGTCATAAAAATTATCGAGATTTTAAAGTTAACGAGTTTTAGTTTATTTATTTGTATTGTAGAGCAATAAGCTGCCCGACTTTGGCAATATGATTGTATTATTACAATAACACTGCAAATATACTAATGCTAATCTTCATTTAATGTCTAATGGCTAAAATATTGGTTATATTCGAATTAAGTTGAGAGATTATTTTGACGATCTGGGCAAAATAATACCGACCAATAATACCAATGATGTTTTTATTAGGTGATTTTTCGTAAGGATATACAGAGTAGCAGAATCGAGAAAAACTATTAAAAAAGTTAGATGATTTAAAAAGTTAGATGATTTAATTTTTGTCCGCTCCGTAGAGTAAACCACCAAAACAGTTCTTTGAAATGTGACTCGCTCTAGCTTTGATAAAAATTATCAATGTAAAAATTGTTGATTTTATCAATGTAAAAATTGTTGATTTTTTACTAGGATATGACAATTGTCCAACTTCTTTAAATATTGCAAAATTTTTTAATAATTAATTGATGATGAACTTAACTGATAATAACGGCGATCGCGCAAATTTACCAAACGAAATTATTAAGATTTTGATCGTAGACGATCAAAAAATGATTCGCGAGGGTTTAAAAGCTCTAATCCATGCAGAAAAAAACTTAGAAATTGTTGATGTAGCCAGTAATGGAGAAGAAGCGATAAACAAAACCGAAACTCTCCAACCAGATGTCGTGCTTATGGATGTAGAAATGCCTGGCATGGACGGAATGGAGGCTACCAAAATAATTTGTCAAAGATTCCCCAATGTTAAAGTTTTAATTTTAAGTACCTACGACGATCGAGAATATGTCTCGCGCTCTCTTAGTTCGGGCGCGATGGGTTATTTGCTCAAGGGAACTCCAGCCAAAGAACTTACCGATGCGATCGAGGCGGTACATCGAGGTTACGCTCAGATTGGACCTGGAGTCTATCGTAATTTAGACATGTTACCTAAAAAGTCTAGCACAGCCGAAACTGCCACTCTATCTTCAGTAGCAGCGCGAACTCCAGAAAGCGAGCGTCCGACGACAACTCCTACTCAAAGTCAATTAGTTCCTACAGATAGCAAGAGCGATTCTGCTGCTCTTGCCAATCGTTTTGACTCAACTCCTTCACGGGAATTCGAGCAAACAGTTATGTTGCGACAGTCCCCCAAATGGTCGCGAGCCACAATCTGGGGAGTAATTGGAGTAACGGTATTTACTATCGTGTGGTCGGCTGTTGCCAAAATCGAACAGGTCGTTCCCGCCCAAGGACAAATTAAACCAATAGGCAAACTCAAAGAAATTCAGGTACCAACCAATGGGGTAGTAGAAGAAGTTGCCGTAGAAGAAGGAGAACGGGTGGCAAAAGGGGATTTATTATTGGTTTTAGACTCGACCACTTCTCAAGCTCAGTTAGATTCCTATAAACAAGTCCGCCAATCTCTCCAACAAGAAAACAAATTTTATCGCTCGATAGTGAAAGGAGAAATTCAGCCAGAGCGAATCGATGAGGTAGTTGCCAAACTCGATCTTCCTAGCGAAATTACCTCTCTAACTCGCAACCGCGCCGAACTACAGGCGGAAAATCAGTTGTTCCTCGCTCAGTTAGAAGGAGGTGGAGATAACCTTTCTCCGGAACAGCAAATTAGACTCAGAACTTCTCAAGCCGAAGTACGTTCCCGCGTTGCCGCAGCTCGATTAGAAGTAGAACAATTAGAAAGACAGTTAAATCAAAACCAACTACAACTAGCCGATAATCGGGAACAATTAGCTACTGCGAAACAGGTTCTAGCTGAAATCGAGCGTCGCAATCAAGAATCAATCGCTCAAGCCGAAGAAAGTTTACAAATCGAACGAGATACCCTGGCTTCGATCGAACCACTAGTAGAAGCAGGAGCTCTATCGAGAATTCAGCGAGACAGACAGCGGCAGGAAGTAAACGACCGGCGTGCTACCATGATGGAGCAACGAGCAGAAGGAACGATCGAACGCGATCGCCAGCAGCAAGAGGTAGTTACTCTCCAAGCCGAAATTCAACGCTTACTAGAAGAAGAACAGAGATTGCGACTAGATATCGCTCAAGCACGAGAAGAACTAACCAACACGACGACTCTCTCTGACAAAGACCTTTTAGACAGAATTGCTGAAAACCGCAAGCGACTTGCCGAAATTGACAGTCAGTTAAACAAAACGATCGTCGAGAATGATAAGCAAATTGCCGAACTCAATAGTCAAATTAGCGGTGCCCAGCAAACTTTAAAGTATCAAAGAATAGTTGCTCCCGTCGATGGAGAAATCTTCGATCTCAGAGCCTATCCCGGTTATGTACCTCCTGCGGGTCAAGCTGCAGAACCAGTATTACAAATCGTTCCCGAAGACGAACTAATAGCAGAAGTGTTTATCACTCCTGAAGACATTGGTTTCGTACAAGAGGGCATGGCGACGGATGTGCGGATTTCTGCTTTTCCCTATAGCGAGTATGGCGATGTTAAGGGAGAAGTAATGTTTATCAGTAGAGATGCTCTACCACCAGAACCTCCATACGACTTCTTTCGCTATACCGCTAAAATTAAGCTAGATCGACCATACCTCACGATCCGCGGCGAACAAACTCCGCTGCAGTCGGGAATGGGAGTTCAGGCAAATATTAGAGTTAGGGAAAATCGTACGGTCTTAAGTTTGTTTAGCGAAAAATTCTTTACCGGACTCGATAAGTTTAAAGAAGTTAAGTAAAATCGGCTTATTTTTCTCTATGGGTCGATCGAACCACAGTACTTTAATCAGGCTTTGGTCTTGGAGGATCGAGGGAGGCAGAAAGAACTACCAAGAATAAGCAACCAAAAAATAAATTTAAAATATCGATTTAGAATGAAACTAGGGGAAAAGTACGTCTATCTTCTCTCTGTTTGCAGAAAGCGCAAGCTTGGTTAGTCGATCGCGAAAAAGGCAGGTATGCACCTGCCAGTAATTTTAACTTTTAACTATTTGTAGGATTGCTATTAGAGCCGAAGCTTTAAATTGTGAGCGAGACTTTTTAAATTAACTTGCTGACTTTGGCGATCGCTCATATGCTGATTGCTAATTTCTCAGCTGTGTTGGTTTGAGCTCGATCGATAGTCGAGTGAAATAAGTCGGGCGAATCCGCGCCTTGGCTGGATGCAAAACTTCTGCATGACCGGTTTCCTTTAGCAGATTGGGTTGCCACCATTTGGCAAGAACTGTGTGAATAATTCACCCCAAAACAACGGTTTCCTCGATAAGACTTTGATTCAAAACGATTGATGTGTCGAGGATAGGGATAGGGGCGATTTTTTAGTCGGTGCTGTTGAATAATTTCAAATTCACCTATTTCTAAAGTTGATGGTTTGTCTTCTCCATCTAGACAAAAATAGTGCATGATTGACTTTCAAGCGATCGCATATTGTCACTAACAATAAAATACCAATAAATTAAACTGAAATAATTCTTAAAAGACGCTCGAATTGAATAGGTTTAGGTTTAGATCTTCGAACGCCTTAGATGAGTTTTAGTCTTTAATTTAGATGAGTTTTAGTCTTTAATATAGTCAACGCCCCGATAGGTTAGCTTATTTCGGTCGTGGTGATGGCGATGTTCTTCTTGGCAATAATGGACTTTCCAAGGTTTGCCGCGATACAAACCACCAACTTTACCTTCAGTAACATTCCAGTCGCTGGGTGATTTTTCGTAGTTTTTACCCCTAAATTGTAATTTCATAATTTCCTCCAATTGCTTATCACCTCAAATAGTTTTGAGGTATTCATTTCCTTTGAATACGATTGCTTGCTAATTAATATGCCAGACGAGATCGTCTCGCAGGCGATCGCTCTGGATATTTCCCTAATCAATAATAAACTATTTTTTCTGTATCTTATTTTACAGTTTGCTAATAAATTGGTAATTTAAACAAAAATTTATAATTTCAGTTGCTAGATCTTACCGCCTCGTCTATCTGTCGCAACAGTGCCTGCTCATCAGAGTTATTATCCAATACTACATCTGCTCGCTTGACTTTAACTGCTAGAGGAAGTTGGTTGTTAATGCGAGTTTGAGCTTGTGCGACAGTCAAACCATCGCGCTGTTGCAATCTAGAAATCTGAATCGCGCGATCGCAACACACTACCCAAATTTCAGTTACTAAATCGGTCAAATTAGCTTCAAATAACAAAGGTATTGCATAAACTAGGGTACGAGACTTTAACTGTTGGGACTGACTGTTAAAGCACTCTCTTACGTAGGGATGAATTTGGCTTTCCAACCAGCGTTTTTCTTCGGCATGATTAAAAATAATCTCACCCAAAGCAGAACGATTTAAGCTACCGTCGGGTAATCTCAGGCGATCGCCATATCGAGTAAAAATAGCTGTTAAAATTGGCGAACCTACTGCTACTGCCTCTCTGGCATACACGTCCGCATCTAGCACGGGAAATTGGTACTTAGCGGCTAAATAATTAGATACCGTAGTCTTGCCCGTTCCAATCCCGCCAGTCAAGCCAATGATTCTTCTTGACGGATTCTTCATCATCAATCTCAGTTAATTCCGATAAGCTAGGAGATAAAGTGCGATCCCTTTAACTACAATTGATGAATGATAAATTCTCTTGACTGTCCTAAGTGTAGCGGAAATTTAAAGACAGTTATCTATCGTGATATAGAAGTAGATCGTTGCGAACGATGTCATGGAATTTGGTTTGATTCTTTAGAAGCAGAAACTCTAGGAAAAATTACCGGTTCAGAGATAATAGATTTAGGAACTATCGAACCTAATGGCGAACTCTTAGAGCACAGTAACAGAGATATTCGTTGTCCTCGATGTCAACAACCAATGTTACAGATGATTGACATAGACAAATATCAAATTTGGTACGAAAAATGCCCTATCTGTCAAGGTATTTGGTTGGACGCAGGGGAGTTCAAACAATTCAAACGTAATTTTCAATCGCAAAATATTTGGAATTTAGTTAGGCGTAAGCTCGATAATTTATTAAACTTTTGGCGAAAATAGATTTTCTTACCAGCGGCGATCGCGCTAATCTAAAATCAGATCGCATCTTAAGCTAGGAAGGCAAAAGCCTTGAAAATTTCATCACTCTTTCTATTTCTTTTATACTTAAAGAGAGCGAGGCTCGCGCGGTGCGTGCTAACTTCGCTAATCACCTCAGGTATTGGAATAGCAAGAGTATTTGGGAGCTAAAAATTATGAGTTTTCCCGATTTAGTAACTTTTCTACGAGAGAGAACGGCACTAAGTAGTTTATCGTCAGAATTTTTAACAGAAATAGCACAACTTCTTGAAATAAAAACTATAGCTGCAAAGCATACTTTAATAACTGAAAATGAAGCACCAGATGGCTTATATATTCTTCAACAAGGACATTTAGAAAGTAACAGTCAAAGTTCCAACCGAAATCTAAGTTTTTTACCAGGGTCTGCGTTGAATTTATCTGCTTTATTATTCGACAAAGCTACCGAATATACGGTAAAGACATTGACCGAAAGCCAACTGTGGTTTGTAGAAGCCAGTAAATTTAAGAAACTAGTCACTCGCCACCCAGAAGTAACCCAAAACTTTTCTCAACAATTAGCCACAGAAGTTAAAGAATTATCCCAACAGCTAGTATTCGAGCAAGAGCGTCAGCAAATCTTAAGACCTTATTTAGTCAGTCGCGCTAAACGGGGAATTATCGGAAAAAGCCGTTATGCTGTCCGCTTGCGATCGCAAATCAAACAGACTTCTGCCAATCGAGATTCGGTATTGATCTTTGGCGAACCCGGATTAGAAAAGGATAATATTGCCGCACTGATTCATTTTGGTTCTAGCTATCGCCGCGAGCCAATTATTCAATTAGACTGCGGTAAAATTCAAGCCAGCGGTGCCGAACTATTTGGTAGAAGCGGTGGCAAACTAGGGCTGATTGAAGCAGTAGGAACGGGCACTTTGGTATTAAATAATATCGAAGAGTTACCACCAGAGTTGCTACCCGCGATCGTTAAATTAATTGAGACTAAAAGCTATACTCCCATTAATCGTTCTGCAAATAAAGATGAGGTAGTAAAACAATCTGATGCTCGCATAATTCTAATTTCAGAAAAAATCGTTCCGGAAATTAATTCCCAAGTAGATACCTTAATTAAAGTACCGCCTTTGCGAGTAAGAAAAGCCGACCTAGACGAACAAATTAAGTACTATATTAATTTATTGAGTAGAGAAAAATTACCGAAAAAACCGCTGGTAACACCGGAGGCGTTAAGAAAGCTGCAGGGGTATGATTTTCCTAATAATTTAAGAGAATTAGAAAACATCGTCGAACGTGCTATTACTCAGTTGCAAGGCTGCGAAGATATTACCGAAGAAATCGTCTGGCAGTCTCAAGCTAAGAAAAAACAATATCGTCTCAATCTATTAGATAAATATCCCAAACTACGCCATTTCTTGCGGAGCGATTGGTATCCAGACAGAATTAACTATGGGTTTACTGCCGCCTTTTTTGCTTTTATCGTTGCAGTTTTATTTCTCGCTCCCCAAAATCGACAGGAAAACTTTGCTCTGAATATATTTTGGGCTTGGTGGTGGCCTCTAGTTTTAATCGGATTTCCTTTTGTCGGTAGAATTTGGTGTGCCTTTTGTCCGTTTATGATCTACGGAGAAATCACCCAAAAGCTTTCTTTGTATCTATTCCCCCGTCAGCTAAAAAAATGGCCCCGACAAACTGCCGAAAAATGGGGAGGTTGGTTTTTATTTGGTTTGTTCGCCCTAATTTTACTCTGGGAAGAACTTTGGGATTTACCAAATACTGCCTATCTCTCAGCTTGGCTGCTACTAATAATTACTGCAGGAGCGATGATTTGTTCGGCAATTTTCGAACGCCGCTTGTGGTGTCGCTATTTATGTCCCATTGGCGGCATGAACGGCATGTTCGCCAAACTGTCGATGACCGAATTGAGAGCACAGCAAGGAACTTGTTCGGCAGAATGTACTACCTATCAATGTTATAAGGGTGGTCCGCAAAAAGGTGAGGGCATGGCGACGGGCGGCTGTCCCTTATATTCTCATCCCGCCCAGATGGAAGATAACCGAGACTGTGTTCTATGCATGACCTGCTTAAAAGCCTGTCCCCATCGTTCGGTAGAATTTAATCTGCGTCCCCCGGGGATCGAACTTTGGACGAGCCACAGACCCCGTAGTTATGAAGTCGCGCTGCTGTTTTTACTGCTGAACGTAGTCTTTTTACATCATTTGCCAGAAATAGAAAGCCGACTGAACTTGGATTTACATTTAACTCAATTTACCAGTCATGGAATTGTGGCGATCGCCGTATTATTTTTACCCGTTCTCCTACCTTTATTGGCTCACGGTTCGATGAAAGCGCTCGCGATGGCGAAGAATAATTTTAAAGCTCATCCTTTTATCCAACTTGCCTATGGTTATTTACCTCTAGTCTTGGCAGGTAATTTAGCTCACTATTTGCGCTTGGGTTTGAGTGAAGGGGGCAAAATTTTGCCAGTAACTATGGCTACTTTTGGCTTGAATGGGGGAAATTTACCTATTTTAGTAGCGCATCCGGCGGTGATTGCTTTTTTACAGGGAACCAGCCTGATTTTTGGCGCACTGTTATCAATTTTGCTAACTCAACAAATATCTCGTCAGCCCTTTAAGTTTTTATTTCCGCAGCATCTAGTAACTGTAGTGCTAGCAGTTGCTATGTGGCAAGTTGTCGTCGGATTTTGAGCTAACCCGCTCCACTGAAGTTTAGACTTAAAAAGAGCAACCGACGATCTAACCAAAGTAGAGTTCGCGCCAAGACCGAAGCTTGGTAAACTAATCGTCAAAACTAAATCGCAATCATATTATTTAGGAGTAAGACTTTTGCTAGACGAAAAAGCTAAAAAAACCATGTTACGCAAGATTCCTCACGGTCTTTACATCTGCGGCGTAAAAGACGGGGAAGAAATGAACGGGTTTACCGTCAGCTGGCTGATGCAATCTTCTTTCAAACCACCTCTAGTAGTCAATTGTGTTAAAAAAGGAACTGGTTCTCACGAGATGGTTAAAAATACTGGGGTATTTGCCATCAGTTTTCTCGACGAAGGACAAAAAGATATCGCTGCAGCCTTTTTCAAACCCAAAGCCCGCGTAGGCAATAAATTTGAAGATGTCGAATTTTACCAAGGCGAAGCAACAGGCTGTCCGATTATCAAAGATTCTTTAGGCTACATCGAATGTCGAGTTGTGGGTACGGTAGAAGAAGGCGACCATACCGTTTACGTAGCTGAAGTAATCGCTTCGGGCGTACACCGCGAAGGTAAGCAGCTGTTACTCGAAACCACTGGTTGGGAATACGGCGGCTAGTGTCAATAACCTGCTCTTGACGCAAAGCGTACAAGAGGGGGATGAAACTAATCAGAATTTCTGAGAATTGTACTACTACACTGAGCCTAGATAAAGTAAGCACTTCCGAATACTTCTCTCGTTCGGACACATTGCTAGACTACTGATTTAGTTGCTGTCAGACAGGACATATTTATCTAGGTGTAGGAAGAGACAAACATACTAATTCTATTAGGGGTTATACCCATGACAGACAAGATTAGAGTGCCAGTTTTATCACCATCGGGTGAACCGCTTATGCCCACAACCAGCGCGAGAGCGAGGAGATGGATAGCTGTGGGTAAAGCTAAACCTGTATGGAACGACCTCAAGATTTTCTGCGTACAGTTATTACAAGAGCCATCTGAAACTAAAACCCAGAAGATTGTGGCTTCGATCGACCCTGGAAAACTCTGGAGCGGATGTGCTTGTATTTCACAGAAAGCAGTTTTATTTACCGCTAACTTAATCTTGCCGTTCAAACGAGTAGTGGCTAGAAAGCAAGCGCAAAAGATTCTTCGTCGCGCTCGTCGTGGTCGAAGAATTAATCGCAATCTGCCGTTCGAGTTTCGCGCCCACAGGCAGAAGCGATTTGATAACCGCAGAGGGAGTAAACTACCTCCTTCGGTACGCTCGAACAAGCTTTTAGAACTCAGAATTATTAAAGAGCTAACTCGAATTTTTCCTGTTTCCGAGATAGTCTACGAGTATGTTAAAGCGGATGTAGATTTAACCTCTGGTAGAAAGAAAGCTCGTTCGGGTAAAGGTTTTTCGCCAGTTATGGTCGGTCAAAAGTATATGCTGCAATGGCTAGAAGAAATTGCACCTACTTACAAACTAGAAGGCTGGCACACTTCAATCATTCGCAAACAATTAGGACTGCCCAAAAATAAGGATAAAAGCTCTCAGGATGTCTCGGCACACGCTAACTGTGCTATTGCCGCAGCAGCCAGCAGATTTATGGAGTATAAGTCTTTCTATAGCGTCAAGAATCGAGGACATCATTGGGTGGGTTCGGTTGAGTTAACCAATTCCCCATTCAAAGTAATTTCTCGCCCCCAACTTTATAGAAGACAGCTTCACTTTGAGAACCTAAGCAAAGGCAGTATCCGCAAACGTAAAGTTGGAACAGTTCACGCTTCATCTTACGATAGAAGCAGAGAATCTTTGCCGTTGAATGTTGAACTAATTAATCGTGATATCAATTTGATAGACAATCTATTGGCATCTTGGTACCAACATGGCGTAATCTAGTTGTGTGGCACTTAGCGTAATTTAGTTGCTTTAGACAATATAATTAAAATAACTCAAATTCTTATTACTGCCAAAAAGTTCTAATGAGTCATACTTTCTTTTGAACTTAAATTGCCAGATTCTATCCATAAATTGCTGATAAAAAAAGCCAAAAGTTCTGGGTGTCGCCGGAGGCATTTATTACGGAAGGAGTATCATAAGCTTGCCGCGTCAATCTACCGCAAAGCAAGAGACCAAGGCGACAAGCTTATTACAACAAACTACGTTTTGTCAGAACTTTTTGCTCTGTTCATTAGTCCACTCAATATTCCTAGATATAAAGCCATTGCATTCATCGATAGCGTAAAAAATCGACCTATGTTGAAATCATTCATAATTAATATCAAAATGGATTTTGAAGCATGGCAATTGTTATCGCAGCGTCAAGATAAAAACTGGAGCTTAGTTGATTGCTCTGGTTTTGTCATCATGAATCATCGTCAAGTCACTGAAGCTTTGACAACCGATCGCCATTTTGAGCAGGCCGGGTTTGTCAGGCTATTAAAGAACTGACAATTATATTTGGTTTTAAGATGACGTTTTTTTAGTCTTGGTAGTTTTCTTTTTAGCAGTAGTTTTTCTTTTAGTAGTTTTGCGAGTTTTTTTGGTAGCGGATTTTTCGGCTAACAGTTCCAAAGCTTTTTCTAACGTAATACTTTCTACGGTTTCGCCTTCTGGTAGACCGGCGTTAATTTTGCCGTGTTTGACATAGTTACCGTAGGGTCCTTTGTAGACGTTTACTGGTTCTTTGTCCTCCGGATGTTCTCCCAATTCTCTGAGAGGCTTTTTAGTGCCGCCACGACGCGATCGCTTGGGCTGAGACAATAATTCCATCGCGCGATCGTAGCTTACCGTCAGCACGTCATCTTCAGCTTTTAACGAGCGATAGTCGCGTTTCTGCTTTTTCTCTTCTGAATCTTTATATTCATGAACTACATAAGGACCAAAACGACCGATACTTGCTTTTATTTTACCTCCCGTACCTGGATGTTCTCCCAACAAAAGGGGTAGAGATAACAAACCTACCGCCATATCTAAAGTTACATCTTCTTTTTTAACGTTTTTAGGAATAGACACTTGTTTGGGTTTGGGGCGATCGTCGGTTTTATCTCCTAGCTGGACGTAATCCCCATAGGGTCCTGTTTTGAGGTATATTGGTTCGCCAGTTTCGGGATGCAGTCCGACTTTTTCGGGTCCCGCCACTTTCTGACGTACCAGAGTCTCTACCTGTTCGGGATTGAGATCGGCTGGAGTCAAGTCAACGGGAATCGAAACTTTAAGCTCTTCTTCGCCATTAGTAATTTCAATGTAGGGTCCATAACGACCGATGCGAACTTGGGCATCTAAATTGTCTAGTGCGATCGTTTTTGCCGTAGCAGGATCGATTTGTTCGGTCTTGAGATCGATCTGATGGCGCAAACCCGTATCGCCTTGATAGAAACGCCGTAGATAGGGCAGCCATTCCGCTCCACCTCGGGCAATCTCATCGAGCGTTGCTTCCATTTTGGAAGTAAATTCCGTATCTACTAAATCGGGAAAGTGCTCTTCTAGCAGACTGGTAACGGCAAAGGCAGTAAAGGTAGGAATTAATGCCTTACCGCGCATCTGAACGTAACCGCGATCGATAATCGTTCCCATAACACTGGCGTAGGTACTGGGTCTGCCGATGCCTTCTTTTTCTAGAGTTTTGACTAGAGATGCTTCGGTGTACCTTGCTGGAGGTTGGGTTTCGTGTCCGATCGCCTCGATTTCTTTACAGTCTGGTTTGTCTCCTACTTTCAAAGGTGGTAAGGGTGATTCGCGATTTTCTAATGCCTCATCGGGATCGTCAGAACCTTCGACATAGGCGCGGAAAAACCCAGGAAAATCGATTAATTGACCGTTGGCACGAAATACCGCATTTTCCACTTCCAGATCGACGGCAATTTGTGTCAGTCTGGCATCTGCCATCTGACAGGCAATGGTGCGCTTCCAAATCAGATCGTAGAGTTTAAATTCGCGATCGCTCAAACCAGTTTCTTTGGGAGTGCGAAAGGTGTTACCCGCAGGACGAATTGCTTCGTGAGCTTCTTGTGCTCCTTTACTTTTAGTGCTGTACTGACGGGCTTTGGGACTGAGATAGTCTTTGCCGTACATTTGTTCGACACAACTCCGGGCTGCGGCGAGCGCCTGTTTAGACAGATGAACCGAATCCGTCCGCATATAGGTAATGTAGCCCTGTTCGTAGAGCTTTTGGGCGATCCGCATCGTTTCCCTAGCAGAGATGCCCAGCTTGCGGTTGGATTCCTGTTGCAGGGTTGAAGTAGTAAAGGGTGGAGAGGGGCGGCGCTTGGCGGCTTTTTCTTCGCGGTTGCTCACCGTCCAAGTTTTAGTAATCAGTCTGTCTTTAAGCTTTTTTGCTTCGCTTTCATCGAGCAAGACCACGTCTCTACCCTCGGCAATTTTACCCGTGTCGGGATCGAAGTCGCTACCCGTAGCTATTTTTTTGCCGTCGAGAGTAATTAATTTAGCCTCGAAAGGATCTTGCTGTTGTTCTAATAGTGCCTTTAAATCCCAATAGCCCCCAGACTGGAAAGCCCGACGTTCTCTTTCTCTCTCTACTAATAGGCGTACCGCTACCGATTGTACTCTCCCTGCCGACAAACCCTTAGAAATTTTTTTCCACAGCAGGGGCGAAACGGTGTATCCTACCAGGCGGTCTAAAATCCGGCGAGTTTCTTGAGCGTGAACTAAGTTCTCATCTACATCGCGACACTCTTGTAGAGCTCGTTCGATAGCGTCGCGGGTAATTTCGTGAAATACCATGCGCTTGACGGGAACTTTAGGCTTGAGTATTTCTAACAGATGCCAGCTAATGCTTTCGCCCTCGCGGTCTTCATCTGTAGCCAGAATTAGTTCGTCTGCGGCTTTGAGGGCAGTTTTTAATTCTTGAACTACTTTCTTTTTGGATTTGGGAACTACATAAATCGGTTGAAATTTATCTTCCACATTTACCCCTAAATTTTTCCATTCCTTGTCTTTATAAGCAGGGGGAATTTCATCCGCCGAAGGAGGTAAATCGCGAACGTGACCCATCGACGCTTCTACCTGATAGTTAGAAGGTAAATAGTTACGAATAGTTCGAGCTTTAGTAGGAGATTCGACAATAACCAGAGTTGACATAGAAAATCAAGCTAACGCAGTAAAATAACAGAGGTGAATTTTTTATAGAGGTTTATTTTCAAATTTAAATTTATCGTCTCTAAATAAAAATCGACAATCGCTTTTCAGCCCCAACTGGGGAGCGCGAGCAGGAGGTCTTTGACCAAGTTAGAGGAGACCCCGCCGTAAGAAGACGGGGTATCTCTAACCTCAGTTTAATTTCAACATAACCAATATCGCTTTAGAGTTTCTATTTTTTTTCGAATCGCAAGCAAATTTATTCCTTTCAGGAATTAAACTGCTTGCAAGTTACAATCCTTTGTAAAGCTTTTCGATCTTAATTGTCCAATCCTATCTATTTTTCTCTATCCCAACAATATGGATTTTTCTAGTAATATTGCTTCTCAGCTTAATGCCGGGGTAATTTTGCCTGAAGGCATCGTCACGATTACCCTAGTGATTATTTTAGTTGGCGATTTAATTTCGGGGCGCAGTTCCTATCGCTGGTTGCCCTATGCGGCGATCGCCGGATTACTGGCTTCAATCGTAGCTTTGGCTTTTCAGTGGGATACTCCCGAGCCGATCGCTTTTTTGGGTTCGTTTAGCGGGGATAATTTCAGTATCGTGTTTCGCGGCATAGTCGCTCTGTCTGCTGCTGTTACCATCCCCATGTCAATTCGCTATATTCAGCAGTCGGGAACTTCCCTAGCCGAATTTATCGGCATCCTGTTGTCGGCAACCATTGGCGGTATGTTTCTCTCGGGAGCTAACGAACTGACGATGGTGTTTATTTCTTTAGAAATGTTAAGTATCTCTTCTTACCTAATGACGGGATACATGAAACGGGATCCTCGTTCCAATGAAGCAGCGTTGAAGTACTTGTTAATTGGGGCTTCTAGTTCGGCAATTTTTCTCTACGGCATTTCCCTACTGTATGGACTATCTGGCGGTAAAACCAATCTCAATGCGATCGCGGCAGCAATTACCGATATTAGTGGCGGTCGCGCTTTGGGTTTGGCAATTGCTCTCGTATTTGTTATTGCCGGTATCGCCTTCAAAATTTCCGCCGTACCCTTTCACCAATGGACACCGGACGTTTATGAAGGTTCTCCTACCCCCGTGGTAGCATTTCTATCTGTCGGTTCGAAAGCCGCAGGCTTTGCTTTAGCAATTCGTTTGTTAGTTACCGCTTTTGCTGCGGTTACCGAACAGTGGCACTTTATCTTTACCGCCTTGGCAATACTTAGTCTGGTACTGGGTAACGTCGTCGCCCTAGCGCAAACCAGTATCAAACGAATGCTAGCTTATTCTTCCATCGCCCAAGCTGGATTTATCATGATCGGTTTAATTGCTGGTACGGATACTGGCTATTCGGCAATGGTATTTTATCTGCTGGTGTATCTATTCATGAACCTGGGTGCATTTACCTGTATCATTCTCTTTTCTCTCCGTACTGGTACCGACCAAATTAGTGAATACGCCGGTTTGTATCAAAAAGACCCCTTACTTACTCTCTGTTTGAGTATTTGCTTGCTCTCTTTAGGAGGAATTCCCCCCTTAGCTGGCTTCTTCGGTAAAATTTACCTGTTCTGGGCTGGTTGGCAAGCAGGACTGTATACTTTGGTGCTGTTGGGCTTAATTGCCAGCGTCGTCTCAATTTACTACTACATTCGCGTGGTCAAAATGATGGTAGTCAAAGAACCCCAGGAAATGTCCGAGTCGGTCAAAAATTATCCTGAGATTCGCTGGAATCTTCCGGGAATGCGACCTCTTCAGGTGGGTATAGTTCTTTCAACGGTCGTAACTTCACTAGCGGGAATTCTCTCCAATCCTTTATTTACCCTCGCCAGCGACTCGGTTACCAGCACCCCAATCTTACAGGCAGCGGTCGTCCAACAGGAATTATCCCAAGAGCAAATTACAGTTTCGACTACAGCGGTAGAACCATCTCAGACAAATTTAGTTAATTACGATCGCTCTGAATAAAACTCTACTCAGGCGATCGCTACTGGGGACGTTGTAAGTAAACGTCCCTTTTTTGTTGAAAATCAACTTCCCAGACGACTTTTTTAAGAAGCAACTGCCACATTAAGCATTTCTTCCGGACTGAGATGAGAGTAAGTTACCCGACCATCTTTAAACCAAATAATTCTCTCAGTCAAGCGAGCCACATCTGGTTCGTGAGTCACCATGACTACGGTAATTCCTGTACTGTGAAGTTCGCCAAAAATACTTAACACTTCTTTAGTAGTCTGAGAATCTAAGGCTCCAGTCGGTTCGTCAGCTAACAGCAATAAAGGTTGGTTAACAATCGCCCGAGCGATCGCCACCCGCTGCTGCTGTCCCCCAGAAAGCTGATTGGGACGATTATGAAGTCGATTACCCAAACCAACCTTAGTTAGAGCTTCAACAGCGCGATCGCGCCTTTCTTGATAGGGTACGCCAGCATATACCATAGGCAGCATGACATTTTCTAGGGCACTAACTTGAGGCAGCAGATGAAACTGCTGAAAGACAAAGCCGATTTTACGATTGCGAATCGTTGCTAGTTCTTCGTCTGAAAGCCCTGCCACTGCTACGTTATCTAAATAGTAATTGCCGCTAGTAGGGCGATCCAAACAACCGATAATGTTCATCACTGTAGACTTACCCGAACCAGAGGCACCCATAATCGAGCAGTATTCGCCTGGTGAGATAGTTAGGTTGACTTTGTCTAAAGCATGAACTGCAGTATTGCCGCTGCCATAGATTTTATCGATTTCTTCGAGACGGATCAGTGTCGAAGAAGATTTATTAGAATGGGTCGAAGTTTCCATAGTATGTTGCGATCGCACTGTTTAAAAATAATCGTTAAATAAATAGTTTTAGTTCTATTGTGGCAATTCTTTTTGCACAAAGAAAAAATCTTCTAATTATACGGTTGTCAACAGCAAGATATGCTTTGAGTTGTTTGTGGGTACGATGCTATATGCCTGTTGACCGTAAATCAGATTAGACAAAAATGAAAATAGCATACGTAACAACTTACGATTCTTCAAATATAAAGAATTGGTCGGGTTTAGGGTATTATATTCACTCAGCACTACGGAGTCATGATATTCAAACTGAAACTATTGATAATTTGATAGACAAAAACCATGTAACATTTGGGTTAAAGCAGAAATTATATTCAAAGATATTCTCTAAGCGGTATCTGAAAACTCGCGAACCGATGTTTTTGAAAGATTATGCCGCTCAAGTAGACTCTGCTCTAGCAAATATCAATTACGATGTCGTGTTTAGTCCTGGAACAATTCCGATCGCGTATTTACAAACTAATAAGCCTATAGTCTTTTGGGCAGATGCAACTTTTGCTGGTATGGTGAATTTTTATCCAGGCTATAGCAATTTATGTGCTGAAACCATTGCTAAAGGCAACAAAATGGAGCAGTTAGCTCTATCCAAATGTCGGCTTGCTATATATAGTTCGGAATGGGCGGCCAACACAGCCATAGAGAATTATGATGTCGATTCAAACAAAGTTAAAGTGGTACCGTTTGGCGCAAATATAAACTGCAAGCGAAATTTTCATGATATAAATTTGCTCGTAGAGAACAAGCAATTCGACATCTGCAAACTATTGTTTGTGGGAGTAGATTGGACTAGAAAAGGTGGAGATACTGCTCTTAGAGTTGCCGAGTTGCTAAACAAGCGGGGGATAAAAACCGAACTACACGTAGTTGGCTGTAAACCACAAGTCGAGTTTATACCTAGCTTTGTAAAATTACATGGGTTTGTTTCTAAGGCAACAGATAAAGGAAGGGAAATTTTAGACCGCTTATATTCTGAATCCCATTTTTTCATTTTACCTTCACGAGCAGAATGCTATGGAGTCGTATTTGCTGAGGCAAGTTCATTTGGTCTTCCATCTCTTGCTACAAAAGTAGGTGGTATTACCACAGCAGTGAAAGAGCGCAAAAATGGATATACTTTTTCGTTAGATGAAAGCCCTGAAAAATACTGCGTTTTTATTGAAGAGTTTATGTCATCAAAACAAAAATATGCCGAACTAGCTGCATCTTCATTTACTGAATACTCAAAAAATCTCAATTGGTCTTGCTCTGGTAAAAAAGTATATGAACTATTACAAGAATTTTGCCACTAAAAGAGAAATTGTGTAAATAGATAGGATAACTTCAAACTATTTTTTAGAGTTAACCATGGTAACGTTATAAATCGGCTAATCTATCTACTTCTTAAACCTGAAAAATAATAAAGCAGTAGGTAATTTTACCCTACCTACTTAACTTTTAAATATTGGATTAGAGTCATCTTAGCTCGACTTTATCCAATCAAGCAGCATAAATAGCAAGATCTCTCAAACGGTTGAATAAAGAACGAGGGACTTTTACGATGTCAGCAGGATTAGATGACATGGAAAAACTGCTAGCCCAGAGAAATCGACGCACCAGAGCTAAGGCATCAGAAAAAGTAGGCAGAGATTTGACATACCAACTTTTTTGTCTAGTAGTCCAAGTAAAATCGGTTTGTAAATGATGAGCTAAAAGAGTAACCAGAGAAAATAGCCCCAAAATAAGAGGAGTAGTGCGTGCAATGGCTAAATTTGACCATTGGCGTTGAGTTTCTAGACCCAAATGTCTTCTAGCTTCTTCAAAGGTTACTTCCATTTGCCAACGACGTGTAAACCATTCTAAGATTTGCTGGGGTTGATATTTGGAATTAGTACACAGCAAAGCCTGAGTCTTAAATTTGCCCAAAGGATCGCGGACTAAAATCCAGCGAATCGGAACAACAGGCAGTCCAGTATGATACCAAACAGCTAATCCTGTAGTAATTTCTACTTGACGCTCAGTTTCTCCATACCAACGCAAAAGCGTCATGCTTGTCCAGTGTGTACAGCAATTCTCATTTTAAGATTTCATGACATTGAAACCCAGTCCAGAATCGTTACAAGCAGAAGAATTGGGAATTAGTTCTCTATTCAACATAGAGAACTAAAACAAGAAGGGGCAATTAGCTTAAAGTAAAAGGCATTAACCTTCGCTGGAGTGGCAACATGGGTTTAGCAATAGGGATGCCTGAATTATTATCGATGCTAACCGACGAGTTAGATGAGCTGCCCGATGAAAGAAAACAGGGCAATAACACCAAATATAGGGTTGAAGAAGCGATAAAAAGTGCTTTTTCGGTCTTTTTCATGCAATCGAGGTCATTTTTAGACCATCAACGCTTGATGAAAACCCAGAAAGGGAGAGATAATGCGGCTAGTCTGTTTGGGATCGAGCGCATCCCCTGTGATAATCAGATTCGTACCCTGCTCGACCCGGTGCCAGCTTCAACGGTGTTTGGGGTCTTTCGCTCCGTCTATGACGGTTTGTCAAAAACGGGAAATCTCAAGCCCTATCAGTGCTTTGGTGGAGAATTTTTACTGACTCTCGATGGCACTGAATATTTCTCGTCCAAGAAGATTCACTGCTGTCACTGTTGCCATCAGACACATAAAAACGGCAGCACCACCTATTTTCACGCTGCTGTAACACCAGTATTAGTGGCTCCAGGACGACCACAGGTCATCAGTTTAGAACCTGAATTCATCACTCCCCAAGATGGTCACGACAAACAAGATTGTGAAAACGCTGCTGCCAAGCGTTGGATTGCTGCCCATGCCTGTGAGCCACAAGACCCGCCTGTAACTTTACTTGGGGATGACCTCTACTGTAACCAACCCATCTGTGAAAAGGCTTTGAACCATGGCTATCATTTTATCTTCGTCTGTAAGCGAAGCTCCCATCCAGAAGTTTATGACTGGGTGGATTACCTCGAACGAGTCGGTGAAGTGCAAACTCTGACCGAGATTGAGTTCCATGGACGAAAGCGTTTGTCTGATCACTATCGTTTTGTGAATAAAATTCCCCTCAGAGCCACCCAACCAGCCCTGGACGTAAACTGGTGTGAGGTGACGGTAACAGATACCAGCAACCAGAAAACTCTATACTACAATGCCTTTGCTACTTGCCATGAAATTCATGCCCAGAATGTGTCCGAGATTGTCACTGCTGCTCGTGCACGCTGGAAGGTAGAAAATGAAGGGAATAATATTCTCAAAACTAAGGTTTATCATCTCGAACATAATTTTGGTCACGGTCAAAACCACCAGGCAGAACTTCTATTTTGCCTTAATTTATTAGCCTATCTCTTCCACACCACTCTGGATTTAATCCACATCACTTATCGTGCCGTTCGCTCCATGTTGGTTACTCGCCAAACCTTCTTCAACGAGCTTCGGGCACTGACCAGATATTTATGGTTTGAGAGTTGGCAGACTTTGTTCGAGTTTATGCTGAGGGAGGGAAAAGCACCTGACGGGGTTAACTCTAGCTAAATTTCGCGACTGTTGAACCTGAACCAATTCGCGCCCCTTATAGCTCTACAAAGTAATAGCTGGTTGTTCCAAGTATTACTTGGCTTTTTCATGGCTCAAAACGAACTTGCTCAGGGATGATAGCTGCTCCGGAGCTTACTTTGACTCACAATCAATTAACTCTTCGACTTTGTTCGCGAAAAAGTTTCGCGAACAAGTTCCCAATTTTTATCTTTTACCCTCTATTTTCTTCCGTTCAGGTTTCAAAATGAGAATTGCTGGGAGCGATCGTTTCTGGTTTATCTAAATCTAAAATTACGCTACTAATACCTTTGTCTTTAAATGCTTGAGCTTTTTCAGGAGAACGAGTAGCAGCAATAACATTAATATTTTCATTGTCTGAAAGTTGGTTTACTACTTCACCACCAACTTTACCCGTAGCACCGAGAACTAGAATATTTGGTTTGTCAGTCATGATTATTAATTTTTGAGTTTAAAGATTACTAATTTTTCGTCCTCCTAGACGTTGTGTTTGTGCAGCAGGAAGAATTTGCAGAGATAGTATTGCCAAAGAACCAAGATTTTGACCAATAATCATATAACGAATAAAATCTGCCATTTTTTCTAGCATTCTGGCGTTGCGAAGCTGTCCTGAATCAATTGGCGTAAATCCAATTTCTTCAGCTAACTGCATTACTTTCTGACAAGCTGCTTTATTGTCCCCTGCTACAAAACAGGAAACATTAAGATCTTTAAGTGGAGAAGGAGCTAGTTCAAATACTTCTTGAGCAAAAGTGTTAAATGCTTTGACTATATGAGCTTGAGGAACTTCTGAAGCTAGCTTTTCTGCTAATGAATATTCAATCGGCTGATAATCAAAGTCTTCAGGAATGTCGTAATTATTACAATCGATAATAATTTTATCTGCCAAGACATCTAAGGAGGTCAAAACTTCGGCTGGATTTATACCGCGAATAGTGTAGAGTAAAATCTGACTGCCTGACACAAGTAACTAAAAGTACTGATATACGGTAACTGAAAAGAAAAGGGAGAGAATTCATGGTTAGCTAAAAATAGATGTTTTTAAGCTTTGTATTCCATGTCTACCTCTACCCCACTTTATAATCAACTGTTCAGATTGCTAAGTCAACATAGTAACTATCGCGATCTACGGCATTTAAAAGCCTTAGTGTGGATGATTATCGGTTTAATCCATAGCGGTAAAATCTGCTTGAGCGAATGGGAATGCTACATCCCCAGTCGTGCTAGAAAAGCCCAAAGTTTTGAAAGAAAGTGGCAAAGATTTGTCAGTAATCAGCGAATTCGAGTTAGAAGCTTGTATGTCCCGTTAGTTCTGGGAGCAATCAAAAACTGGCATTCTCAACGCCTTTATTTAGCACTAGACACAACTATGCTCTGGAATCGGTTTTGCATCATTCACCTTTCAATTGTTTGCGGTGGAAGGGCAAGACCATTCTTGTGGAAAGTATTAGAACACAAAAGTTCGACAGTCGCTTTTACCGAATACAAACTAATGTTGAGATTAGCCGCAAAATTACTATCTGATTATTCCAATATCATGCTCTTAGCTGACCGTGGTTTCGCTAATCATGAATTAGTCAATTGGCTGCAAGATAGTAAGTGGCATTACTGTCTGCGATTACCCTGCGATGTCATTCTACACGGAGTCAGAAAGCATCCAATTGAATTAAAGTATCTCTGTCCGCCAAAAGCTCAAGCAGTTCTGTGTCATGACGTTGGTTTATGGCTCGATGGTAAATACCGTTGCAACGTTGTCCTGGCAAACGTTAAAGGAGTCAAAGAGCCTTGGGCTATGATTACCGATGAAAATCCATCCTTACAGACTCTTTGGCAATACGGACTGCGTTTCCGTGTTGAAGAATTATTTTTAGATTCTCAATCAGGAGTATTTCAGTTGGAAGACTCGAAAATCCGCCATGCTAAAGCTTTAGAACGTCTATATTTAATTGTCGCACTGGCTCTTCTTTTTGCCACTTGTCATGGTATAACGCTTCAATTAAAAGGACTTAGAACTCAGGTAGACCCTCACTGGAAAAGAGGCCTAAGCTATCTCAAAATTGGTTGGCGATGGCTCAAGGGCGTTTTGCATAAAGGTCGCGATTTGTTCTTTCCTAGTGCTTTGTTATCTCAAGATGTTCAACCTTGTTTTGCTTCTCTAAAAGCTAAGAAACACCAATATGATGCTATCTGGTTCAGTCGTATTCAGGAAATCAAATGTTATTCCAATTGACTTTTCCTAAGATGTGTCAGGCAGTCAGGAGTAAAATTTCTCCAAAAGATGCAGCTGCATCTTTTGTTCCACCTCGTGTATTATTTTGAGCGAGTTTAGCTACGGCTTGGTCTTTTTCTATAGTACGCCCGCCAAAAAACACTTGATGTCCTTGTTCTGCCTACAATATACCTAGCGATCGCCTTTTCTACTCCAGCCTTAACTCGTGTTGAATTGGTAATATCCATTTCTATTGCCACTGCACGTCCTGGGGCGAGTGCTTCAAACTCCGCCATCTGTGACTGGTTTCGCAGAGTACCAGCGACATAACCACCCCGCTCTAAAATTTTCTCTGCCAAAGCACGACCTAAACCCGAAGAAACACCAGTAATCAAAACTTTCTTGTCTTTAATATTTGTCATGACTATAAAATATCCATCCTTTGTTTGTTTTAAATTGTGTAGAGAAATTACAGTTAGATTAAAAATTCGCCATTAAAATTGTCTTCTCAAATCTTGCTAATTATTGTCTTTTCTTGCCTTTTTAAGATGAGCGATCGCTTGTAAATTAGTTAGATAGTCAGGACTTACGCACTTCAGCACTCTAAACTTGATTTACCGTTACTGACTCGCTGCTCAAACAACGAAATTTCATTCAACTGCGTAAGTCCTGATAGTTACAAAATTGACAATCATGCTGCCTTTTGCATCCATTCAAGACACTTTGTTAATTCTTGCTGCATTTTTTGAGCATTTGCATGATAGCGTCTGCCATGTCCTGGTAACACCCATTCAAAATTATATTTAGTTAGTTTCGCCATCGATTTGGTTAACTCCGTCCACGAATACCAACAAGCACGACGAAAAGCGATTAGCTGATGATAATTATCAGACCACGCCAAATGGTCGCCAGTAAATAAGAACTTGTCGTCGTACAGTAAAACCGTATGTCCTTCAGTATGACCAGGAACAGTAATAATTAGCAGATCATCAGCTAACTGATAATTGTCCGTACCAGTTAAAACAATTTCCACATCTTTTGTATTCTGAGAAATCTCGTCCTGATGTAAAATGCGATCGCAACCAAAATGGGCATTAAATTTACGATGGTCAGCAACATCATCGCGATGGGTAAGATACATATATTTAATTCCTCCCATTTGTTCGATTTGTTTGACCAATGGGGGTGCGAAACGGGGAGAATCTACTAAGATATTTCCTTCAGGGCGTTGAATTAAGTAACTTGCAGCACCAAAGGAAGATTCAGAATGATAGCCACAATGATAGATATTCTCTGCTATTAAAAGCGGAAATCTTGATTGTACTGACTTGATTTCCTGGGGTTTCTCTACCGTCCCAATCGAAGCTGTCGGACAAGCCAGCAATGCTTCAAGTGCTTGAATGCGTTCTTCAGGATTACTGGGTTGATGGTAGACAGCAGATTTAGAGCCTTCTTGACGGTAAATATTGGGAGCCATCCAACGACAGGTATCGCAGTTGATACAAGAGCGATCGACATAAAAATCACCGTCAACATTTTGAGAGCGTCTTTGTTGTAAGTTAGCCATATTTGTCTATAAATTATCCTTATCGATAAATTACTTTGTTACTATCTTCGAGTTTTATTTTGTAGAGTTCATTTCACCTGAAAACTCGATTACATTACCGTTATTATCTTTAATGAAGCCCACTCTTACGCCAACATTGGGATAATCGGCTGCTTCTACAAATGTCGGTACGCCTTTTTGATTTAGTTCTGAAATAGCATCATCTACACTGTCCACTCGAAAACAAAAATGTCCGATACCAGTTGTGCGTAATGCCTCACCAAAGTCTTTAAAATCGGGCATTCCAACTCGCGCTTTAGTAGTTCCTACCACCTCAATGCGAAAGCCATTAACATCGAGATAGGCTAATTGTAAATCTGGTAATTCATCTACAGTCCATTCTTTTTCAATTGTTGCGTTCAGTTTATCTTGATACCACTGAAGCGTTTCTTGATAGTTAGTAACGCTAATCATTACGTGGTCTATCCGCATTGAATTAAGTCCTGTTCTAGTTTCTGTGTTTGGATTTGACATAATATTTTCCTAGTTGATTTTTATTCATTGACGGGACCCCAAATATTTTCGTGAACAATAACCCAATCGCCGTCGCGTTTTTCAAGCAGTAAAGTAGCGTGTGCGCGGGCATTAAATTCTGTCCCATCTGGTTTTTTGCCGTAATTATCCACATATAAAGCGACTGCTGCTGCATCTTCTGACTGAGGATATACTCGAATACTTTCTGTTACAGGAGTGAATGTCCAGTAATCGTAATCGCGAACAAATGCCGACCAGGTATCATGATGGTCTTCTACTCCCTGAAAGACTGTCTTAGACTCAGCATCGGTAAAGTCAAACCCTAATAGTTCGTCGCTTTGCAAATAGTATGGTGCAATAGATTCGCGGGTAAACTGAGATGCGTTATCTTTAGGACTCCAAGCCTCACCCCAATCATCGATAAATTCTCGAATTTCAGTTTCTACCTGAGTAGAGTCAAATGTATCTTGAGCAATCTGAATTATTTGGCGATCGCGAAGCGCACCCGAGAAGTAATCGCTACTATCAAAAGACTTTTGGGCTAAAATTGGACTACCAGATAGAATCAAAGCCGATATTCCTAAGGAAATAAAATATTTCATTTGAAACTCCTAAATAATTTTGCGGTTTAATTTTTGAGATGATTAGTTTAGTTAACCGACATCGCTATTGGGCATTGACAGGAACAGAAAAATGTTCGTGAATTAGCTGCCAGCTTCCGTCTTGTTGCTGCCAAATCATAGTCATGCGTCCATCAGCCTTTACGCTTCTACCATCTTGATAATCGAGTTCTACGCGACCCGTACTTGTTGTCCAAGCTACATCGCCACGACGAGTAACTTCTACGTCATCGTTAATTTTTAGATCGAGTCTCTTCAAGCCATCAAACACATTTTGTTGTACTCCTTCTTTAAATGAATTCCAACCTACATAACCAGCACGAGGTTGCCACGGAACAAAAAATACTAGATCGTCTTCATTGGCATAAAGTTCTTCTGCTGCCTGCCAGTTGATTTGTCCATTTTCAGTTGACCAAATAGCAGCAAAGCGTTCCACCAATGCTTGAAATTCTGGATCTGGTTGTACTTGCGCTGATGGCTTGTAGGGTTGGTCTAAAACAAATGGTGTTGAACCATCTGGTACTGCTGCTGAGGCGTGTTCGTGTAAAATTAGCCAGCGTCCATTAGGTTGTCTTCCCAGATATGAGTGACTCTAGGTTTTAGAGTACTTTTTCGACTATCAGCAAAATAGGTATCAACATCAGCCAGTGAAGTCGTGTAAACAAGATTGTCACTAAGGCGAAATACTTTTAACTCTCCACCATAACGAATGTCAGCCCGAACAATATTAGATTCAGCCCAAGTTTTATATACTTGTCCAAATTTTTGCCAACCTCGATAACCCTCTATAGGAGGTAGAGGATCGTAGTAAATAGCATCGGGATTTTCGGTGTAGAGAACTGCTACATCATCTAGTTCCGTGGGAGCGACATTGCCATTTTCATCCGACCAATAAGACCAAGAAGCGTAATAATAATCAATCAGTTTACGAAAGAAATCAAGTTCGCTACGACTATTATTGGTGGCTTGAGAATTCGGTGCGACATCTTCATTGACGGTATATTCAGCAGCTTCACTTTTCAGATTAAGAAAAGAGCAAGTTAATAATAAAAAAGCGATTGTGATTTGGCTAAGATTTTTTTTCGGGAACCAACAATAATTCTGATTCATTGTTTTTATTTGTTTGGTGTTATTTGATAGTTTGGGATTAAGCGATTTCAATAACTGCTTTACCAATCATTTCTCCGCTATCTTGTGCTTCGTGGGCTTCGGCTACCTCATTTAAAGCAAAACGACGGGAAATATTATGATGTAGCGCACTTGCTACTAAAGCTTCAGTAATGTCTTCAATGGCTTTTCGTTTCGCCTCTTCGGGCATGGTATAAACTAAAATTAAGCGAATTGTCGTGTTGATAAGCAACATAGAAAGAAACGGTAACTCTGGGCGATCGCTGGGATTGGCACTAGAGTAGGAAACAATTATCCCATTGGTTTTGAGTAAGGCGCTGGTAACGGGTAGATTCGCAGTAAAATTGACATCAATGACGCGATCGATACTCCGTTCTTTTCCTGTAATTTCTTGAATGCGCTGCACTACATCTTCAGTTTTATAGTTAATAATTTCATCTGCACCTGCGGTTTTAGCTACTTGAGCCTGCTGAGGACGACTAACAGTAGTAAATACTTTTGCTCCTCCCCACTTAGCTAGCGCGATCGCATAGTTACCTACTGCACCAGCACCACCTGTAACTAAGATTGTTTTTCCTTCAACTGAACCATCGGCAAAAACAGCACGATGAGCCGTCATTGCAGGAACGCCTAAGCAAGCACCTTCAACAAAACTAGTGTTGTCTGGCAAAGTTACCGCTTGCTGGCTAGGTACAACCACATATTCTGCTGCCGTTCCCAACGGTCTTTGCCGTTGTGCCTCATAGATCCAAACTCGTTCGCCAATCCGTTCGCGTTCAACACCATTTCCTACACTTTCAATGACTCCCGCACCATCCTGGTGAGGAACAATGCGCTCGAATACTTGAGGAATACCACCCCAACCACTACGAACTTTAGTATCAGAGGGATTTACCCCAGAAGCATACACCTTAATTCTTACCTCGTTGTTGCCTGGTTGAGGAAGAGGAATAGGCATTTTTCCATTTTTAATAACCTCTTGTGCTGCACCCTGCTTTTCGTACCAAGCAGTTTGCATGAGTTGTTCCTTGTCCATAAATGTCACCTCAGTCTGAATAAATTACTGCTGATATTTATTTACTCTGGTATTTCTCCACCAGTTAAGTGTTCATGAACGAATCGCCACTGACCATCAAGTCGTTTCCAAACATGAGTACCATATTGTTTGGCTTTGATTGTTCGTCCGTCTTTTCCCTTTCCGCCACCAACCCAGGAAAAGGTCGTTACCGCTAAATCCCCATCAATTGAAATTTCCCAATTATCTTCTAAATCGACGTTCCAATAACTAAAACTCTCCATCAACGGCTTCCAAGTATCGAGATATTCTTCCAGGCTATGTAGTACTACTACCTCATTTTGAAAATTATCGAAAACCAAGATTTCGTTTTTTCCCGTAGCAAATATTTCTTCAAAACCCTCACCCGTAAATGTCTTATCTTGAGGACTCCAGATGTTTATCCATTTTTCTGTCAATCGGCGAATTTCGGTTTCGTCTTTTGTTAACTGAGATTGTTTTGTTATATTCATATTTACATTGTGTTTAGTAATTTAATTTGCCCAAAAAACTGCTCTGTATATCGATCGCTTTATTGTAATGAAGAAGGAGCAGATAAATGTTCGTGAATCATCACCCATTTTCCCTCTCTCTTTTCCCAAATTCCCGTTTGTCTCTGTACCAGCTTTAATTCTTTTCCATCTTCAAGTAAAGCAACAAGATCGTGTAAAACCGTAGTCCAGACTAAATCGCCACGTCGAAATACATTTAAATCATCTCTCGCCCTTAGCGATAAAGAATTCATGCTTAATGTCTTTTTCATTTGAGCAAATGCGGTTTTCGGTTTTCATCTCAGAAACATTAGCAAAACTGTGCGGTGTAACTGCATCATAATGTAGTAGGACTTCATTAGCATAGAGTTGTTCTATTTCTGCCCAATCTGGTTCTCCTGCTTTGGTCGTCCAGGCTTGGCTATAATCATTGATTCTAGTTCTTAGAGATTCCAAATCCTCCGTCAGATTTTTCTCGATCTTAGACATATCGTGACCCTCTGTTTGAAAGACAATTTGCTAGAAAGTTAATTTTACAGTAGCTAGTCATTTAACATGAGCTAGCTTACGATTATTAACGTTACGATACGTAATTAATATAACGAAGACTAAAAGATTATGTCAACCTCTAAAATTAAAAACGCCAAAACTACTGCTAAATCTGGACGTGGGCGACCCCGATCGCCTGAAACTAGAGCCAAAATACTTAAAGCTGCCTATGAAATGCTGAATGAAGTCGGATTTATGGATTTAACTATTGAGGGCGTGGCAGAAAGAGCAGAAGTCGGCAAACCAACTATCTATCGACGATGGAAAAGTAAAACAGCACTAGCAATGGATGCTTTTTTAGAAATGGTAACTCCTGAGATTGCCTTTCCCGATACGGGTTCTGCTCAAGATGATTTTAAAGAACAAATGCAAAAGATAGTCAAACTGATGAATAGTCCTAGAGGAGAAGTACTCGCCAATGTAATTGGATGCGGACAAGCAGACCGTGAATTAATTGCGGTTTATCGAGAAAATTGGCTTTCTCCCAGACGTGAAGATGCTAAAAAGATATTTCAACGAGGAGTTGAAAGAGGAGAATTGAAAAAAGGTATAGATGCAGAAGTGGCGATCGATGCTTTATATAGTCCGCTTTTTTATCGCTTGTTACTCAAACATCAACCTTTGACCGATAAATTCGTAAATGAGTTGGTCGATGTGGTGATGAATGGACTTACCGCAAATAGTGAGCTAAATAACTGACATCGCGCCAACCACATTCAAACTGAAAAACAGTAACTCTACTCTTTACCGCATATGATGGCAATCACCCACGCAGCAATTGGCTTTGCCAGTGGAGAGGCTGTCACCTAAAGTGAATTCAGGTGCTTGTAAGCTCCGTCCCGGAGCGTAATCGCAGCAGTAGGAACTTCATTAAACTTAGGAACTGCCGAATCTTTACCTTTGGGACTAGCCATAATCGGTTCGCAGCTTCCCGACCTGGACACCACTACCAGTACTATCGGTAAAATCTTCTTTCCAATTAGCTCTGAGATAGAAGTCCTCATAGAAGTGTCACACATTACACTGTTAGCCACGGCAGCGATCGTCCTTCTTAGTTTACTGGAGGGAATGTTTTTGCTAGAACAAACTTTTGGCTTAATTGCCCTGCCATTAGGTCATCTCCTCCCCTGTTTCAGTGACACTTTTACCAAACAGAAAGTGCAGCTATTCTATCTCGAACCAGCTTGGGCAATTAGCGTTAGCAATCCGCGACGCAAACTGAAGACTGGTGGTGCTGATGAATTATGGGTTTTAGGTATTGCGATCGTACTCTTGTGTCTGGGAATTTATCTCGCTAATAGTGGGGGCATAACTCAGAAAGTCCCACAAAATCTCGGCTTGAGTGACGGCATTGTCAGGGTATACAACGAAAATGCCAGCATCAATAAAGTCTATGCTCAGATAAAGGTTTCTGGGCAAGCGATAAGCCTACGGCATGGCTTCACTACGCACTAGTTAGTACCGATGGTGGGTACGGAAGGTAGTGAGTTTATCGTTACCGATGGAGATGGTGTTTACAAGACTGGAGAGCAGATAATTACTAACAAAGTGACAACAACCGTTGGAGAAGCTGCTTGGAGAAGCTGCAAAGACTGAGGTTAGAAGTATTGCATTTAATGTTGCTAAACTTATAGGTAGTGTTGTCTAAAATAAAAGATTAACTATTTTATTTAGGCTAAAGAGCAAGCAAAAGTATGCAGATGTATTATCTGGCAATAGTCTCGCTATTGTTAACGATGCAAATGATGGGAATGGATCTTTTACAAATTAATTTTAGTCAATCTGTAGAGAATGAAATTCTTCAAGTTTTACATACTGAAGGCTTAGATGATAAGCGTGTTAGTAGTATTGAAGAAATAATCGAAGAAGCAGGAGGAGAAAAACTAAATCCAGTTTATAAATTATCAGCAGAAGAAATAATTCACGATAATTATGGATTTGCACGCACTTTCAAAGTTTATTTAAAACCAGGCATAGATGCAGAACGGGCAATCAAAATTTTGCAAAGTTCGCCTTTAGTAGAAAAGGTTAAACCTGTTGGTATTAATAAAACATTTAATTGTTAATAAATAGCTTGTAATTTTAAGCGTTGCTGAATTAAGGTATTCAAAATGTAAACAAAAACAGCAACGCCAAAGAAATTTGGATTAACAAGCAAGAGCTTGTTGAGCTGCTTGTAGTGATGCTGGGACGTTAATTAATCCCTCTCCATAAAAACGATCGCTTTTCCCACTACCAAGGGGCGTTGCTGTATCACGAATAATTCGATAAATTTCGTCAACCAATAGTTGCTTTCCACTTCGCAGAGCCACACTAACGATGAGTCCCGCTAAACCGGTTACAAAGGACGTTGCCATAGATGTTCCCTGTAAATACATATAACTATTGGGATCTGTCAATAAGTTTGTGTCAAAGAAAGTTAAAGTGGAAGCCGTCCTTCAAACTCGATGGCAAATCGATTTAAAGCAGCTTTCCAATCCCGTAAAGGTCTAGTCCATCTCTGAGATAAGTTATTAATCGCAAGATAAATAACTTTGAGCGCAGCTTCATCTGTTGGAAAAATCCGATGATTCTTCAACACTTTTCTAAGAGTCATATTCATCGACTCGATCGCATTAGTGGTGTAAATAATGCGACGGATTTCTGGAGGAAACTGGAAAAACGGAATCACGTGCTGCCAGTGAGCCAGCCAAGACCTACTAATTGGGGCATAAGTGGAGTCCCACTTGTCAGCAAAAGTTATTAGTGCCTGTTCGGCTTCAGCTTCAGTAGCGGCAGTGTACACTCGTTTGAGGTCAGCGGCAACAGCTTTACGGTGTTTGTAGGAGACATAGCGTAGGGAGTTCCTGACCATGTGTACCATACATAACTGTACGCGGGTTTGCGTAAATACCGTTTCAATCGCTTCGGCGAAGCCCGTCAGACCATCGATACAAGCAATAAAGATATCCTTGACTCCACGATTCTTTAACTCAGTTAACACCGACAGCCAGAATTTTGCCGTTTCTGTCTGGGTCATCCACAGCCCCAATAACTCCTTATCGCCTTCGATGTTGATTCCCAGAGCTAGATGGACGGCTTTGTTGATGACTCTTCCCTCCTGTCTGACTTTGACGACCAAAGCATCAAAAAAGATAATTGGATACACTGCCTCTAGGCTGCGATTTTGCCACTGGAGTCGCTCTTCATGAACCGCATTGGTTACTTGAGATACCAGGGCTGGCGATACTTCTACTCCATAAAGGTCTTGTAGTTGGGCTTGGATATCACGAGTGGTCATTCCTCTCGCATACAGGGCGAGAATCTTGTCATCGAAGCCTGTAAAACGAGTTTGTCCTTTTTTGACCATCTGAGGCTCGAATTGGCGATCGCGATCGCGAGGCACGGCAAGTTCCGCTTCGCCAAACTCCCCCTTAATGGTTTTACGGCTGTGTCCGTTGCGTCGATTTTGTCGCTCTTTTTTGCCCCGCTCTGCCTTCTGAGTCTCTAGATGTACGTCTATTTCAGCTTCTAAACAACGCTCTACGAGTTTTTTGGTCAGTTGTTTGAGGATTCCTCCTTCTCCAATAAGGTCTTCTGGTTTTTCATAGTCTTTGAGCAGTTCATCAATTAACTCTGGTCGAAAGGTCATAGTCTCATTCCTCACATTAATTCTATTTATTAGAGTGTGTTTTGACCTTTGACACAATTTATTTTACATACCCGTAAGCTGAGAAAATAATTTCCCACCACCTTTCAATTTGTTCGAATTTAGTGAAACGGTAATCTGTCCAACCTAACTCTTGTTTGCACTGTCGAAATCCATATTCAACCCAGGTTCTCAATCCATAAAGATTACCAAGACGTTGCTTAATTTGACTTCTTTTGTCAGTAAGATTAGTCATAACAAAGGATGTAGAATTCTCTGGCATGGTTTCGGGGTTAGTAGTTAATTCCCAGTAGGTTCTCCAACATCTGCGACCAAAAACAATTTCTCTAACATATCTGATTTCTGAATTTTGATTACTAAAAATTCTTTCAAATTCACACCATTTATTAGCTCTAACTTTTTGATTATGAGGCATCCAAACCCCGTGATTATTCCTAATTGCTAAGACCCAAGGCAATTTAGGTTTGTCTAATGTCTGTATGAAATAACTGCTTTCTCCATACAAACTGTCTGCTAATACTAATTCAATCTCAAACTCAAAATCTATTAGTTCTTCGATTATTTCGGCAGCTAATTCAATCTTGGTTTGATATTTATCCCCTGGTTTTAATGTTCCTTTCGGTTTAAAAACTTTCAACATTAAAGGAAAAGTAATATTGTCGTATATCCCATAGCTATTTACTGTAACTATCCCCTGGTCTATCTTGCCAATACTTCCTAAGTATTGCCGCGCTACGTAGTCGGTTTTTTTTCCTTTCTTTCTATCTCCTGTTTCATCAATGACTACTGTTATTTTCTTCCCTGATAATGCCGAAAGTGTTTTTGATAATCTTCGTTTTCGAATCTCAATTATTGACCAAGGGGACTTAGCTAAAAAATGATGTAGTGATTGCGCTGAATTAATACCTACTATTTTCGCTATTTCTGGGAGTGATTTTCTCTTAATTGGTGAGACAATTCCTAAATGTAAGTACTTAAAACACTCGTAACTTCTTACTTCAGGGAATAAGTCTTTGTAGCTGCTACAATATTCGTCAATCACCGATACTGTCGGTCGTGCATCTCTGGCTAAATGTTTGAGAATTTGTAACTCTACATCCATTGCACTATGTACTCTCTAGCAATTTTGTTTTTCTAGTCCTTTATTTTACTACTCGGAGAGTGACATAAGAGGGATATAAATAAAACATTAAGCGGTAAGACGATTCAACCTGGTTGACTGACAAAACTTATAAAACAGTATAAGAGTGAGTTTACACCCTGATTGACTGTCAATAATGGCGGCAGTCGCCATGTCCTGACGACCTTCGCTTATAGTTACACTCTAACTCTTCACCTAATGCCTTCTACACTCAATCCTCGGAGGAAAGTCTTTAAGTTTATCATATCCGAGTATTTGCAGAGCGATAACTCCTATCGGGGTTCGATTATTCTCCATGGACAATCAAAACAGAACAGGGAGCGTGATGCAGTATATAGTTACTAACACTGCCGAGAAATACTTCTTGAAGACTGCTGAGTCCCCTGCGTCCCATTACAATTAAATCGGCGTTCCAATCCTTTGCCCAATTTCTAATCAGAGCTCCAGGATGACCGACTTCGCATTGTGACTCGGTGGGAATACCTCGAACAGTTGCTTGTTCGACATAAGTTTGCAACCAGTCTTTACTCTCTTGGAGTTCCTGTTGTAATCTCTCTTGTTGAGCCTGAATGAAAGCACCAGAGAAATCTACTTCTGCTTCAATCTCGGGAAAGGAAGCAAAATGTTCCCCCATGTCCCAATCGATACTATGAAATAACATCAGCTTACTATTATTGTCATGAGCCAGTTTCAGTGCCTCTTTGAATATTGTTTCTGCCGATTCAGAACGAACGAGGGGGACTAAAATTTTCTTAAAAGCCATAATCTTGCCTGTAAATTTAGCTTTGATTGACAATTAGATTTCTAGAATCTTGTTGCTCTATTGCGACCGATTTTTTCCTAACTATCCCAGCAATATGAGGACTGACTAAGGGAATAGCTAGTTTAAACTCGTAGTAATTAACTGTCTCTAGCCTACTCTGTTCGAGAATCTTCCAGGTTTCGCGGTTTAGATGACAGTTATCAAACAAATTTTTCCAAATTGGATTAACTCTATTTTGAACTCTTCGCGTCCAAGTACCACATTCTCCTCCTACGTGTTCGATAAAGATAAAGTGACCTCCTGGTTTGAGAACGCGCTTAATTTCTTGAAGGCTAGCCTGTAAATCTGATACAGAACAGAGAACGTGGGTGCTGACTACGGTATCGATACTTTCATCTTCTACGGGTAAATCTTCTGCTATTCCTGAAAGCAATTTGATGTTAACTAGTCCTAGTTTCGATGCTTCTCGTTCTAAGTATGGGTGCATGAAGGGATTGGGTTCGATACCAATCCAATTAATGTCTTTGGGATAATAAGCAAGACTCGAACCCGCACCAGGACCAATTTCTAAAACTTGATACTTTAAATTGCCTAGCAATGCCTGTTTGAGTTCTCCTAAGCTCTGATACTCAGGACAATCAATTAGTTTGATTTTATCTGCATCAGCATCATTAGCTTTTTCCATGCCCCAGGCAAATAGACGTTTTTGTATTGTCGATAGATTCATAATTTATATTGATAATTTATAATTTTGCAGCTCTTGATTTGAGGCAACTTTCAAATGCTACTTTGTGCTTATTTTGGGAAACATATAACGTAGTTGAGTAAAGGACGGATCTCGCCAAACTTATCCATCACCGCATTGTAGAAGGCAGGCGCATAATACTCATCATTAATTGCATTAATTATTGCCTGTTGGGTTTTGTCATCTAAACTGGTGTTGGTAGCTACCTCTGCTGGAGAAGTTGAGGCTGTGCTGGACATTAAAGCTAAACAAACTCCTGCTGTTGACCAATGGTTTGAATGTAGTTTGTTACATTTGCTATTTTTATGTCTATGTCTCATTATTTTTACTCCAAAACTCTGAATTCCGAATTCTGAAATCACCTTATTCAAGTTGTGCTTCTATGACAGGTACGCCAAAAATTTTGTCGGTTAGCTTGACATACCAAGCTGCCGATTGAACTTGTATAATGTATCCCATAGCAATGATTAGAGCAATTTCCGAGCCTCGTTCCGAACCAAATACGGTAATGGCAATCGCTAGAGCAATAGAGAGATTCCGCATCACCGTACCGTACACCAGAGCGATCGCATCGCCTCGATTGAACAAAGCCTTACCAATGAGGGTACTTAAAACAAAATTGAAACCGTAGATAATTAACAGTGGGACGAAGAAAGATAAAACTGCCAAAGGATTGCTGACAATGGATTTAGCTTTTAGTGCCATTGCCACAAACACGATACCCAATACGCCAATGGTAGAAAAGACGGGAAACTTTTGTTTGAGATTTTTGTTATATTTACTCTCTCCTACCGTAGCAATCAGGACTTTTTTGGTCACAAATCCCAACAGCATCGGCAGAAAGACAATAATGACAATTTGTTTAAAGATATCTATTAAAGGAATTTCTACTACTGTCCCCATCAACAATTTAGCGTAAAGAGGAGTCGCCAAAGAACCCACAATCAAACCAATTACCGTCATCTTAATTGCAGCATTGAGATTACCCTTGGCAAAACCAGTCCAAGAAATGGTCATGCCACTTGTGGGTAGAAGGGAAGTGAGTAATAATCCCAATAAAACTAACGGGCGATCGCTAAAAAACAATTTGCCAATGCCAAAAGCGAAGAATGGTACGATCGCAAAGTTAATTATTTGAGTAATAGTTTGTAGTTTAAAATCTCCTCCTGCAAAGACTTTGGCAATCTGAAGGTTAATCATCATCGGATAAACCATCAAAAAAGTCAGGGGAACGATCGCTGCTTTGAGAAAACTCGCCTCAGCCAACGCACCAAAGATAATTCCTACAATCATAAAGGCGGGAACAGACCAAACTAAATTTTGTTTTAGGGCGGATAATATTTTCCACATGAGCTTAAATTCTTTTTCATTAGATAAGGTTGAAGCGGTATTTTCATTGAAGGCAGAGGACAGCGATCGCTCTTTGGTAAAAAACTATAGATTACTAACAATTTTTTGTACGATCTGTACTCCTGTAATTGCCTGCCAGCTAAATAATACTAAAAGTATTGCGTTGAGGGAGATATGACTATAACGAGCTAAGTCATTTCCCTTTTGCATGTATGGAACTAAAGAAGCAGAGGTAGCAATAAGTCCTACCATGCTCAAACCCACAAAGAGATGAGGTCCAATTATCAATTTGCCATTGTTAATGTAAGTCACTGCCATTCCGCCTAAAGCTCCTAATACCATCAAAGCCAATAAAATTGAACCAATTCGATGATGTCTGTCACTAAAATTTTGCTTCACCAGTTCTTGGCGGAGTTCTTTGGGAGCATTACGGGTACGGCGAATTTGCCATCCAAGATACAGAGCATATATGGCAGTGGCGAATAAGATCCACATCAAGACGGGGTGGAAAAATTGTGACCAAGTTTTAATTGTTTCAGGAATTTCAAAGTTCATCTTGTTTTCCTCTAATAATCGATCTGTCTGAATTATTTGTGCTGGCAAGTTCGAGCAAATGCCAGTAATTAGACCGATAATATTTAATTAATTTGAGGAAGTTATGAGCTTAAGCTTATTTTCCTTTGCAAGTAGCAAGTCCCAATTTTCGCCACTCCATCATGCCTCCTGTAATGTTATAAACTCTGGTAAATCCAGCTTTGATAAGTTGGTTATCAGCAATTGGGCTACGGTGGGCAGTTAAACAAATTAGGGCTACAGGTTCATCTTTAGATAACTCTTGAAACCACTGAGGTAAAACCCAACGACGCAGCCAAGAATTGCTCCCCATCGAAATGCGAGGCAGACTGAGGTTGATAGCATTTGGAGCATGAAACATCCTATATTCCACGCTACTGCAAACATCAATTAACCGTGGCGGGTTGAGTAGCTGGTTAAACTCTTCTGGTGATAGGTCAATAACTTGTGATTGAGAATCTGTAATAGATGTCATGTCATTAAAACTCTATTAAAAATAAATTAAAATTTTCTGCCTAACTACAGTTATGGAGGTGTCTGCGACGATGTTGATGGTTGTGTACACTAAGATGTTTGCGTTCTTTTACTTGAGGTTTAGATATTTCTCTAACTAAGGAATTTTCCAGGGAGGAAATAACAGCTAAATCTGGAGCGCTTTCCAAAGTTACGACTCCTTCAATTCCTTTGTTCTCTAAACGACGCATCAATCCCTTTCCTATTCCCCATTTTTATTCCTATTAATTGAAAGGTTAATTTACTTTCTGGTGGAACAATACTTAAAGGGTAAAGAGAGAGGAGGGAAAGACTTGCAAACTAGCTTCTTTCAACCTCTCTCTATTGTCTTGTTGCTTCGAGGTTTAATGCTAGAGCAACTTCGGAAAATCATGGGTGTTGGGAGCGTACATTTCTTGGATTCCTATGTTAGCGCGGTTGAGTAAATCTGCATTGGTTGGAATTGGTTTGCCACTACTGTCGAGTATGGATTGATTGAAATTAAACTCATTGAGATTAAAAGCCATAGTACCGATTCCTACCGCAGCAAACCAAATGCCAATAGTGGGCAAAGCTGCTAAGAGGAAATGTACCGAGCGGGAGTTACGGAAAGATAGGGAGGGAATAAGTAATCGACCCAGATAGCCGACATGACCAGCTAATAAGTTATAGGTCACTTCTTTCTGACCGAATTTATAGTCTTTATTAACAGATTCAACTTCTGTAGTTTCTCGAATCAAACTGGAAGTTACTAAAGAACCGTGCATTACACTTAATAATGCTCCTCCCAACACTCCAGCTACCCCTAGCATATGGAATGGGTGCATTAAGACGTTGTGATCGGCTTGTAGTGCCAGCATAAAGTTAAAAGTACTAGTGATTCCTAAAGGCATTCCCGCCGAAAAGCTACCTTGACCGATGGGATAAACCAACAAGACTGAAGTTACTGCTGCTGCTGGGGCAGAAAAAGCCACGGCAATCCAGGGACGCATTCCCAAGCGATAAGATAATTCCCACAGTCTTCCTAAATAAGCCCAAACGCCAATCAGAAAATGCAAGATAATTAGCTGATAAGGACCGCCATTATAGAGCCATTCTGCTACAGAATTAGCCGACCACAAAGGGTAAAAATGTAGACCAATAGCAGCAGAAGTAGGAACAACGGCAGCAGTAGCTATATTATTACCACCTAAAAGCGAGCCAATGACTGGTTCTCTGATGCCATCGAGATCGACAGAGGGAGCAGCCACAAAAGCGATCGCAAAAACGATAGTAGCAACTAGCAGAGTAGGAATCATCAGCATACTAAACCAGCCGAGATAGATGCGATTTTCAGTGCTGGTAATCCAGCGAGAAAACCTTTCCCAGATCGAGTCAAAATCTAATTCGGAACGACGTTGAATTATAGTAGTCATAATAGACACTCCTATTTAACATTGGTGTCAACATAGTGGTTGAAAAAGCTGGGCAAATCCCAGGCATTCGTGACGAACATAATGAAAAGAATTTTGAAAGAGTCCGAGCTTCCCTTAACCTTCTGTCCTCTGCCCTCTGCCTCCTGCCTTGCCCGAAGGGCGGTCAAAATATTTAAGCTGCTTCAGGAATAAAAGTTTCCGCAGCAAACTGAATTCTCAAGTAGTCTGTTTCCATCAAACCACAGAGTTCTTCGGTGTAAAGCGGAACTTCCTTAATCAGTAACGAATGAAAGTTCTCCTTAATTTCTTGCCGAGATTGCTGTTGAGTTTCTTTCCAATGAGCGAAGAAAGGATCGTTAACTTGTTCGGGAATAATGCGATTAGCAATAACTAAGTCAGTTGCCACGTTATATAAGCTTAGATAGGCATGAGCGCGTAAACATTCCTTAATTACCATTTTTTCGGGATTGGTAACTAATCGCACTGTTGTCTGAGAATTATCAGTGAGAACCCGCGCTAAGGCTTCAATCTGCTTGCTCAAAAGTGTTTCTTCCGTCAACACCGCGATTCAGTTGTCGACGGAGAAAAACATAATTACTAAACCCACCAGGGTTTTTCTCCTGTGCGGGGGTCGGTTTCCTTCCAGGGAGAAATGCGAATATAGTTTCCTTCAACATTTACATGAGTAAGCTGCAAAGGTAGTGGTGCAGGACCTCTGACTACTCTCCCTTCAGGATCGTAACGAGAACCATGACAGGGACATTGAAATTGTTCGTCGTTGGGATTCCAGGGAAAAGTACAGCCTAGATGGGTGCAGTTATCCACAATTCCCCAAGGATGCAGCGTACCATCTTCTTGGATAGTAAGATAGGTTGGTTCTCCCGCTAATCCCGCGATTAATGCTCGTGTTCCTAGGGGTTCTGCTAAAATTTGCCCAGCAGGAATAATATTCCCGTTAATATCCTTAGCAATAATCGAACCATCTTCACCCACTTCTTTCGGTGGGATAAAAAATTTACCCACGGGATAAAGGGCTGCACCAGCAGTAGCAGCAACGGTTGCACCAGTCAAAAAATTTAGTAACTGTCTGCGAGACATGGATGGACTTTCTAAGGGAAGACTTCCTTCCATGTATATCACCTCCTAAAATATTGTCATTTGTCATTTGTCATTTGTCTTTGGTTATTGGTAGATTTACTCAACCAATAAATCATCTGTGTTCATCCGTGTTTATCTGCGGACTCATATATAAATCTTGTAAGTTTACTACTTCTGCTAGTTTTGTTGGGGATTACGAGTATTGATGCCCAACAAGCCATAAAGCATACATGAACCAGCTAAAGCAGTAGTGGCTAGAACCACAGCAGCAATAGTTAAACCAATACCTAAAGCCGAACTACTATAAACTAGTAACCCGAAATAAGCTAAAGCAGTGGCTAAAAGAATACGAATGATGGGATCTACTGTTCCTAAATTATTAAACATGGTTATTTTCTCCTTAAATTAAATTATTTTGCTTTGCACCCTATCTAACTAACTTTGAGCGACCAATTCAGGCGAACCCAATCGTTCCATTGCTGCCTGCATTTTTTGGCTGGCATCGAGAGCAATTTCTTTGGCTTGGGGACTGTGTATGGTCAAAAACATCATTAAAGGATCGACTGCCGATACTTCAACTCTGCCATCTTCATGTTCTTGGACGACGACATTGCAAGGATAGAAAACTCCTGCTTTATCATCGGTTTGGAGCATATGGTAAGCAATCAACGGATGACAAGCACCGAGAATTTTATATTGGCGAAAATCTACATCGAGTTTATTTTTAAAAGCAGCTCGGACATCAATTTCGGTCAAAATGCCCATGCCCTCTTCTCTCAGGGCGTTGGTTACTTGTGCGATCGCTCCTTCAAAGGATGTATCTAAAACTTTACTGAAGTGATTCATTAAGATTATATGCCTCCTGAATTTTTCAACAGTTGAGGGGAAGTTTACAGTTCTTAATTATCAATATATAACCAACTGGTAATTTAGACAAGTAAGATTTGAAAATCTACCCCTTAATTTTTGTTAAATGTTGCAGTCATTGCTCAAGCCATTCTCAATTTCAATCTAGCCATGCTTAGAAGCTTAGAAAAGAAATCATGGTATTTAAGATAAATATCAAAGTCTTGCTAACTTAATAAAATTTGTAATAGGCGATCGCCTTGACTTGACAAATTATTAAAATTAGTTACTATAATATCATTATATAACTTATTGGTTGTATACTACTATAAATAAAGTTTAAAAAGTATAGATAGTTATTTAGCCTCTCATAGCTTGACTTTAGCTCGAATGAATGACTAATAACCAATAACAAATAACAGCAAGAGGAATAGATCGATGGCTAATGTTGTAGTAATTGGAGGAGGATTAGGTGGATTACCTACAGCCTATGAATTGAGGCATTATTTGCCTAAAGAACACACTGTAACTCTGATTTCTGACAAACCTCAATTTACTTTCATTCCAGGATTAATCAGAGTGGCATTAAACCTCAACCCACTCGAACATATTCAACTAGATTTAAGTCGGTTGGCACGTAAACAAGGAATTGAATGGGTATCGGGAAAAGTCACCAGGCTCGATCCTCAAACCAAGAAAATTACTGTAGAAGAGAACCAAATAATTAATTACGATTATTTGGCGATCGCCACAGGGGCTTCTTTAGCCTTTGAAGAAATACCAGGTCTAGGACCTCATGGGGGTTTTACTCAGTCTGTCTGTACTCCCGATCATGCCCTGCACGCGAGAGATGCTTGGTTAGAATTTCTAGAAAACCCGGGAAATATTGTGGTGGGGGCAATGCCAGGGGCTGGATGTTTTGGTCCTGCTTACGAATACATCTTGATGGCAGATTGGGAATTGCGTCGTCGGGCAATTAGAGACCAAGTATACATTACCTACCTTACTCCCGAACCCTATATCGGACATATGGGTGTCAGCAAGGTCAAAAATGCTCAAAAATTAACGTCAGAATTAATGGCAGAAAGGGGAATTCAAGCAATTGCTAATGCTCGAATTAGCCAGATAGATGCCGAGATAATAACCTTAGCTGATGGTCGTCAATTCCCTTTTAAATATTCGATGATCCTGCCGTCTTTCAGTGGAGTTAAATTTCTGCGAGAAGTACCTGGATTAACTAACGAGAAAGGATTTATCTCCGTACTTCCTTCTCAAAGACATCCAGACTTTCCCTCTATTTATGCCTTGGGGATAAGCGTAGATTTAAAACAACCAGAAAAAACTCTTGTTCCTATCGGCATACCTAAAAGTGGGGAAATGACTGAAGCTATGAGTGTAGCAGTGGCTCACAATATTGCGGTGGAATTAGGAGCAATTAGAGCACCTTTAACCAAACCTACCTTAGAAGCTCTATGCTTTGCCGAATACGGTAATACTGGTATTGCCTATATTGCTGCTCCCGTACTGCCCGATCCTATCAGTGGCAAACGGAGATATTCCTATGCCATCAAAGGACGCTGGGTGAACTGGGTTAAAGCAGCCTTTGAGGAATATTTTCTGCTCAAGATGCGCTGGGGATTGGGAATGCCTTGGTTTGAAAAATTAGGATTGAGGTTGTTATTTGGCTTATCAATGCTGAAATCTTTCCAACCATCGGAAGAAGATCGTCGAAAAATGACAGTCACAAATCAAGAGATGATTAAAAGTTGAAAATTTGCTGTTCAATTAGTTAAATAGCTAAATTCGAAGTGAAAAGGACTCTGGAACTCCATCAATTAGAAAAGCTGGCAGACCGTTTTAAAATCCTCAGCGAGGCGAGTCGTTTGCGAATTCTAAAAGCAATTTGTCGCGAGGAACGTAGTGTCAGTGAAATATGCGATTGCACTAAGCTGAATCAAGCAAATGTTTCCAAATACCTACAGTTGCTAAAAAGTGCAGGAGTTGTCGCTTATCGCCAAGTTGGTATCTGTCGTTATTATCGCATTATCGATCTAGATTTACTCGATTTATGTACTGAGGGCGATCGCCAGATCGAGCCAGAATCCTAAATTTATCTTGCTTCATAACTTCCTCAACTTATAACTCTACGGTTGGAAGTAAAGAATTTATTTGGAAGTAAAGAATTTATTATTAAACCCCTGAAACTCTATCGGAGGTATGACATGACCACTAAATTAGTAACCCACCCCCTCAAAACTGGTAAGCTAACAGCGATGAGCAATGTCACCAGCATTACCGTTACGGGTCATCAAGTATCGATTTTAGAAGACCAGCCAGAACCGGGGCAAAAAGATCGTTCTGCTGTCCACTTAACTTTTGATGTCGAACATCCCCAAAAACTACCCAGTCTTTTAGCTACTGCGGAGGAATTGGGTTTGATTATGGATCGAGATGATGCGGTAGAAATTAGCTTGTCTCTTTTGGCAATGGCACTGGAAGACAAAACTGCTGCTGAAATAGAAGCGGTTGAAGCCAGACTGTCAAACACGCTCGCAGAATTGCATAGAGAGACTTAACTTCTGCCAAAAATGTTGGCTTTTTGTCATTGGTGATTGATTTAAAACATTGAAATTTAAAACAGTGAATATGAAATATTTCAACCGAATTTTAATGGGATTCGTAGTTATGATTCTGTTTGTAATTGCGAATCCTACTCTTGCTAATGCTCAAACCGATCCCGTTCAGTTAGCGAAAGCGGTACAGGAAGTTGAAAATCTCGACGCGATGCGGATTGGGTTAGCTTCTACCTTAAAAGATTCAACCACCGAACCTACAGGAGAGACTTTTAAAGAAGTCTGTAAACCAGTAGGAATGAGAGCCAAACAGTTAAGTCAAGAAAATGGCTGGCAAGTCAAACAGATTGCTACTAAGTATCGCAATCCAGTCCACGCACCCGACAATTTACATGCTGTTATGGCATTAGCTAAGTTTCAAAACGATCCTGAATTAATGGGATTTTGGGATTCAGAAACTATCGATGGTCAACAAGGTACTCGTTACTATCGTCGCATTAAGGTTGAATCTAGCTGTCTTGCCTGTCATGGTCGTAAAAATGCTCGCCCTCAGTTTATCAAAAATAAATATCCTCAAGATTTAGCTTTTAATTTTAATGTCGGGGACTTACGGGGAATGTATTCGGTGTTTATTCCCTATCTCGAAACCGAATAATATGACAGTCATCGATCGTTAATTATACAAGGAAAGACAAAGGACAAAAATTAACTTATTAACTTATTTAAAAAGGTCAATTCTTAATGTGGTATCGAATTCGTCAATTTTTATCTAAGTCGATTTTAACTGGTGCAATAGTCCTAGTGGTGTTCATCGGCTTTAATAAGCTTACTACTCAACCAGCTTTAGCTTCAATTCGTCAGATGGAAGAAGCACCAGGACAGCTATTAATTCAATCGCGACATACTCTTCAAGACGACCGAGGTAATGCTTGGCAAGTAGTATTGTTTAAACGCACCAAAGCAGATGGTTCGAGTACGGTCCATCTGCGGTTAGTGGACTTTCCAGGGTTGGCAGATTTTGCTCATCCTAGACCATTAAAAATCACCACCGATCGGGGAGACTCATTTAAGGCTGAAGATGTGTTTGCCGAACAAGCCCCTGCTACTAATGTAGGTGAATTCGATCTGCAAAATATCCTCTCTCAGTTACCTTTAATCAAACTGAATCTCTCTTTGGCAATGAAAGACGATAACACTATTCAGCTATCAATTCCCTCAGAAGTAGTTTTGGAGTGGCAGAGTGTTGCTCCCCAAAGCTCATAGTTTCTAAAGTAATTTACTCAAATAATTTTCATTCTTGACTATAAAGGAGTTTGACAATGCATCGATTACTATCAATTATCTTTTTATTTGTAATTGCTGTAATGTTCTGGACACCTGCGGTTGCTGCCGAAACCTACACAGTAAAGATGGGTTCGGATACTGGTCAATTAAAATTTGTCCCCGAAACTTTAGAAATTAAATCGGGAGATACTGTCAAATGGGTAATCAATCAAGTTTCTCCCCATAACGTTGTCTTTGAAAGCGATAAGGTTCCTAACGGTGATAAAGCTCTAGCTGACAAGATTTCTCACAAAAAGCTGCTTTTTGCCAAGGGAGATTCCTATGAAACAACATTTTCCGATGCTCCTGCTGGAACTTATCCCTACCATTGCGAACCTCATCGAGGGGCAGGAATGGTCGGCAAAATCATTGTAAAAGATTAACTTTTAGATGGAGAAGCCAATGAAAATCAAGAAAAATCCTTATTTAGAACTAATAGAAATTCCCCCTGGATACCTCAATATTATGGGCTATGTCGATGAGTCAGAAGTTAATGGTCCTGGATGTCGCGCTGTAGTCTGGTTGCAGGGATGCTTGCGAGAATGTCATGGTTGTTTTAATCCCGATTCTTGGTCATTTGAAATCAATCAATTAATGGCAGTAGATACATTGGTTGAGAAAATTACTAGTAATCCCAACCATGAAGGCGTTACTTTTTCGGGAGGAGAACCTTTTTGGCAAGCTCTAGCTTTAGCGGATGTAGCTCGTCAAGTTAAAGCTAGTGGACTTAATGTGATGTCATTTACTGGATTTACTTTGGAGAAACTGCAATCTGAATATGCTCCTGCTGGTTCTCAGGATTTATTAGCTCAACTCGATATTTTAATTGATGGTGCTTATATTCAATCTTTAGCCATAAATTCTCCCGATTCTCCTGTTTCTTCCAGCAATCAGCGAGTTCATGTCTTTAATCCTACATTGCAAGACCGAATTACTTGGGCTAGCGACCAAACCGAAATTCATGTTTTTAAAGATGGTAGTCGTATTGTTACGGGTTATCTGGGTCAAATGTCTCTGTCTGATTAAATCGCAGTTTTTTTGAAAACATATACGTGACAACTTATGACCATTAAGTCCCTAAGACTTGTTAAACTTAATCAATCAGCTATTGAAGAATGTATTAACCGGTTGAGTTTTCATAGAATATGGGGGCGGTTGAGCTATAAAGCGCTCGAGGCGATCGCACGGTGTTTGCAAGTTTTCCAAGTTGAAGCCAATACGGAAATCTATCTACAGGGAAGTAAACCTTTCGACTCTAACCAATCGTCTTCTTAAGAGAACAGTATGCAGTGGATACTGTAGAAGTTAGGTTTGTGCAGCTTCAATCTATTTCTCAAATTATTCTCGATTCATTTAATTAAGCTCTAGTTTTTCAGAAACGGAAATTTGAACCTTGTGTTTCATCGAAATACTGCTCCATGAATCGAATACCTGTTTCCAAAGACTAGCAACTTCCCAAGCAGTATGTGCGTATTTTTGTCCAAGAACCGAATCTTTTTCGCATTGTGGAATTAAATCGAGTCCCAAAGTTTGATGTTCGGTGTCGGCTTCTTGGTGGACTAGCCAGTAGCCTTTGGGAGTTAAACCTATTTCGGCTAGTTTAGGATTAATCCTACTATAAAAGTCGATAGCTATTCCCTCGGTCATCAGGTTAAGCGTAATGATTTGATGGGCGATCGGTTCTCGTATTACCGAACGGATAAAATATGAACCAAGGGCGAGAGTTTCTAAAGTGGGTGCAACCTTAGTTGGTGCTTCTCTAGAAGATAAGAAACCAAACTCTCTCATCCAATTAGCTAGTTCTTTGGGGTGCTCTACTTCCTCTGCTGCGTGTTCGCCAAAGACATCTCAAAAACGAGGGTCATCACATTTGCCATAACGAATAGCTGTGGCTGCCGTAAAGTCGCAGGATAAATGATAAAGTTGCCGAATCCACTGAAAATCTTCGGAACTGGAAGCTAAGGCAACCATTCTATAAAAAGAACTATTTTTGAGCCAGTCTCGATACTCTTGTGCCATCTCCCAAAGCCATTCCATAGGCACAGTTTTACTGTTAGTAAGCATAGTAACCTCCTCCCAATGTTAAGTGGGAAAATACTATCTATAACTGAAGTACTCTGGATAAAATCGAATCAATTTGAATTTTTAAGGTTTTATCTTAACTAGTTAGCCTAGCCTGAAAATTTTGTTTGACTATTTCCTCGTCTAAGTTTTTAGTTCAGACGTACTTCTATTATAGTCAAAATTTCATGACAAAGGTTCGCAAGTAAGCGAAAACATTGATATTTAACCAATAATTATCTCTTTGGTGGTGGTGGCGTACAGAGGGATGGTCTAGCGATCGCTGTAGAATTAACTCAGCGTAGTTATAAATTAGAGATTACTGCTGTCTCCTTCACTTTAAAATGAAAGGTGAATTAAACTTTTTCTCGAATATCATCGCATTAAGGCAACTAATTGAAGATTAATCATTGATGAGAGCACCCTATAATCTTTCTCTGATGCTTTTAATCTTTATGATTGGGCAATCTGTGCTTGGCTTGGTTTTTCCCGACCAGTATCGCGATTTGGGGTATGTACGCGAGACCTGGTTTGGCAACGATTTAATAACCCTCGTGCTCGGTGTACCGTTGCTGGCTGTAAGTCTCCGGCTCGAGAGGCATAATTTTGTGCTCGGGAGACTTCTTTGGTTGGGCGTGCTCGGCTATGGTGTATACAACTATGCGTTCTACTTGTTTGGAGCAGCACTAAATGCATTCTTCCCCATATATCCCATATATATCGTGCTGTTTCTCCTATCGATCGTGACCCTGATGTTCGCGCTTTCGCGCACGGATATGGTTGAGGTAGCTAGGCGGTTCTCTGCTAAAACTCCCGTCAGAGCGATCGGTGGCTACCTGGTTTTCGTCGCGGTTGGGTTGACCCTCGTCTGGCTGATGATGTGGGGCGGACATATTTTTGGCGGTCAGTCGACCCCTGTAACTCCTGAAGCATTCAAGCTAGTTGCTGCTCTCGATCTGACCTTGATGGTTCCTGCACTGGCATCGGGGGAATTTTGTTATGGCATCGGCATCCTTGGGGATACTTCATTGCTGCGATCGCAGCAATTCAGGGATCGCTCTACTTAGTCGTACTAGCGGTGAACGGAGCACTTGCGATTGTCCGGGGTTCGGTTGAGGCACCGGGCGAGTTACCCGTATGGGGCACACTTACTATTGCCACTTCTGCATTCACGATTCTCTTAATGGCAAATTTACCTGGGCGATAGCGAGATAGCTAATTTTCGCCCCAGAGTTGCTGCCCGACAATGTCCGATAAATCCCATACACTCGACGATTGAAACATATATATAGAGCAACTAAAATTCGACAAACGCTAATCCGTTTACTACCTTCTGTTCGGTTATTCCAGGCTACTTATTAAATAATTAAATTAAGATGACAATAATACGAGATTGCGTTTATCTAAGCCAATTTTGTATTATTAATGTGCTCGATATTAAATTGACATGCCACACGAACAATTAAACTTATCAACCTCAAAACCAGTCTTATCGTGGGCAAACCACCAGCTTGACAAGCGAGAGATGCAAATGGCGCATAATGTCGCTTCTCTGCCTTTTGTCTTCAAGCATGTTGCCTTGATGCCTGACGTGCATTTAGGTAAAGGTGCGCTGGTAGGTTCGGTTATCGCCACTAAAGATGCTGTGATTCCGGCGGCGGTGGGAGTAGATATTGGTTGCGGCATGGCGGCAATTAAATTGCCGATGAAAAGCGATCGCCTCGATGGTAAGCTAAAAAAAGTCCGTCAAGCGATTGAAAAAGCAATTCCTGTAGGTACGTCTGCCAATAAAACCGTAGAAAAACAGGTGACTAACTGGCAGGATTGGCAGAATTTTTCTAACTTGCATCCAGGAGTAAAAGATTTAGAAAATAAAGCTTTAAAACAAATGGGTTCTTTAGGTGGCGGCAACCACTTTATCGAACTGTGTCTGGATACGGAAGATTATGTTTGGCTGATGTTGCATTCGGGTTCGCGCCACATCGGTAATAAACTAGCACAGTGTCATATCGAAACGGGGAAAAAGCTCGCCAAGTTAACCGATACTAAACTGCCAGACCCCGAGCTCGCCTATTTCGTTACTGGAACGCCAGAGTTTCAAGCCTATTGGCGTGACTTACAGTGGGCACAAGATTACGCCCGTTTCAATCGCGATGTAATGATGGCGCGTTTCAAACAAATTGTCGAACAGCAAGTAACTGGAGGCAAACCAGTTAAACCTCTGCTGTCGGTAAACTGCCATCATAATTATGCCGAACGAGAGATTCATTTTGGTGAAGAGGTTTACGTTACTCGTAAGGGTGCAGTAAGGGCAAGAGAAGAGGACTACGGAATTATTCCTGGTTCGATGGGTGCCAAGTCATATATCGTTAAAGGTAAGGGCAACCACGATAGTTACTGTAGTTGCAGTCACGGTGCGGGACGCTTGATGTCTCGCAATCAAGCCAAAAGACAATTTACCATTGAAGATGCGATCGCTCAAACACAAGGAGTAGAATGTCGTAAAGATAACGGAATTATCGATGAAATTCCTGGTGCTTATAAACCAATCGAACAGGTAATGAAACAGCAGCAGGATTTAGTCGAAGTCGTAGCAACTATTAAGCAGGTAGTTTGCGTTAAGGGTTAGTATTTCTCTTGCACGTCTATTGCAAAACCTAGATAGCGATCGCCACAGGACATTGTAATTGTATATTTATTATATTGGTCAAATAAAGCGATCGCCTCTTTATTTTAGAGCCAACTATTAACGGTACTTAAACAATTTAAACAGACAAAATAAGATAGAATACCTTTGCT
>NZ_JBKGTY010000001.1:355942-446215 GCF_053543375.1 Myxosarcina sp. GI1(2024)
TTTGAAGATGCTGAAGATATTGACTACTTACTCACAAATGTTGAGGGAGAAATAGTAACCGAGCAATGGATAGTTCAAACTTATGCTCAGAGAAACTGGATAGAAGTTTTCTATCGAGAAGCCAAGGGATGGTTAGGATTAAAAGAGTATCAAGTTAGAGATAAGAAGAGTTTGGAAAGACATTTTATTCTAGTTTTTTGTGCCTATACTTTTATCCTTTGGCATAAGCTTACTGGAGGTTTAAGAAGACGTTGGGCGAACAAACCTTTGGAGACATTTCCTGAAGCATTAGAAGCTTTTCGTACAGGTATATCTTATCGTTTTGTCCAATGGTTGAACCAAAATCGCGACGTATTCGTAGCTTATAAAGCTAGTTTGGGCTTTGTTTGGGCTTGATTTTTGTTTAAGTACCGTTAAATGAATGATTGAAAAACCCAAATTGATAACTTATCTACAGCAGGTTTTATCTTTAATCTTAATCATTTGTAGTCTAGTTCTAACCTTTAGCGATGCAGCGACGGCAGCAACTCCAACGGATAAAAATTACTTAACCTTAGAAATCTTGCAAGAAAAACTGAACAATCCGATTCAGCAAGATGGCAGAGATGTTATCGAGTTAAATAATTATATTATCGATTTAACTCAACAAGATAGCGAGTTCGAAGAACAATTTTATCGAGAAATTTATCGTAAAATTAGTCGTAGTAATAATCATATTTCTCTGGATTTAAGCAATAGTATCATTCAAGGAGATTTCGATTTTAGTCGCCTGGGTATTGCCACCCCTCTAGTAGAAGGTGCCTTATCTTCTCTGCTATCTCCCGCAGAACGAGAACAGATTAAGAGCTATCTTTTACCGCTCGAGCGACCGAGAGAACAGAATCCCAAGATTAAAGTATTTCGTGGTAATTTAAAGCTCGATCGCGCTGTATTTACCGCCAAAGCAAATTTTTCCGACCTAGTATTTTTGCAAGAACTAGCGGCTGTAGAAACTAATTTTCAGCAGGAAGTTAACTTTACTAGCAGTATATTCGGTAGAGCAGTAAATTTTAGTAATGTAACTTTTGATAGCGATCTTCAATTTGACAGCACCCATTTTTTCGCTCGCGCTAACTTTAAAAGCATAAAATTCCAAGGTATGACTAATTTTAGCGGTAGTTATTTCGAACGAGAAGTAAACTTTAGCAATGCGGCTTTTTTGGAAATAGCTGACTTTACCAAAAGCATTTTTTCCCTTCCTGCTGACTTTAGTAAAACCATTTGGCGCGATCGCGCAATCTTTTCTAAAAGTAAATTTTTAGACTCTTTAAATTTAACTAATGCCACATTTGAAGAAAATCTGGCTTTTCGAGACGTATATATTAGTTCTGAGATTAAATTACAAGATGTCAGTTTGTTAGACAGAATAGATTTTAGCAACGCTTTTTTTACCTACCAGGCTAAAATATCGATGACGGGTTTGGCTTTTGATTCTGAAGCAGCCAAAATTATAGGTGAAAGTGACACCATAGGTAAGGTGATTACCATCGATGGTTATGAAGGTAATGAGACAGTTTTTCGTAATTTAATTTACAATTTTCGCAATTTAGAGCAATTTAATGATGCTAATCAAATTGAATATCAACGAGAACGTCTGAGACTAAAACAATTAGGCGAGGGCATAATTAAAACTTCTTGGCGAAAAATACTTAGCTTTGATTGGATAAGTAAAATCTTACAGTGGTTGGGATTGAGTTTATTATTGCTTTTGGGCAATTATGGCACTAACTTTAACCTAATACTTAGTGTGGGTATTATCGCGATCGCTTTTTTCAGTCTTCTGTTTTGGTTTATCGATCGCTTTCGACCCCAGGTTTTTCCACCTATAACTCCCACTCGTTACGAAACTATCTGTATGTTGGGAAGTTATCTGGTTTTGACTGGCTTGGGGATAGTTAATACCTTTGTGGCTACCGACAAACCCTGGTTGACCTTGGCTTGTGTGGCGATAATTTTATTACCCATTCCCACCGCATTTTTAATTAGATTTTATTGTCTCAACCAAACCGATAAACTTTTTGACCTTACTTATTTCGTCGAGAATGGAGAAATGCGACAATTTCGGCTCATGTTAGGGCGGCTGCCAATTATACCTCGGTTTGGCTTCTTTCGCGATCGCTATCTACCAATTTTATGGAACAAACGTTGGAATTGGCTAAATTATTACGACCTTAGTTTGAATAATGTTTTTAAACTGGGCTTTAATGATATTCGTTTACGGGACGAACATTTACCGAGTGTTATTGCAATTTTAGTTTGGTATCAATGGTGTTTGGGAGTAATATATACTATTGTATTGCTCTGGACTTTTTCCCGTACCATACCAGGCTTGAATCTCTTACTTTATTTTTAAAACCAAGTTCTCTATCATATTGTTATCTATTGTTTTTGGCTATTCAAGATGAAAAAATCGGCAGCTAGATTGGGAATAGGAGGACCCGTCGGCAGTGGTAAAACCGCTTTACTAGAGGGATTAATTCCCAGATTAATCGCTAAAAACCTAGAAATTGCCGTAGTAACCAACGATTTGTTGACTACCGAAGATGCCGATCGCCTCAAGAAAAAAGGGATTTTGGCAAGCGATCATATCGTAGGAGTAGAAACCGGTAGCTGTCCCCATACTGCCATTAGAGAAGACCCGACGATGAATCTGCTGGCGGTTCAAGATTTAGAATTACTCTATCCCCAACTAGACTTAATTTTTATTGAAAGCGGCGGCGATAATTTGGCTTCTACCTTTAGCTACGATTTGGTCGATGCCTATATTTTTGCGATTGATGTTGCGGCGGGAGATGATATTCCGCGCAAACATGGACCTGGTTTCGTACAGGCAGATTTAGTAGTGGTCAATAAAATCGATCTCGCTCCTTATGTCGGTGCCAACCTGGATTTAATTCGTCAAGAAGCACCACTCCATCGTCAGGGAAAGCCTTTAATTTATACTAACTGTCGAACTGGAGAAGGTTTAGATGAAGTGGTTAATTTTATTTTAAAAACAGTCTTGTTCGATGAATTATCAAAAATTGGACATAAATTTTAGAGTTTCCTTAAGCCAAACTTTTACTAATCCTTACCGCTGATTTTCTAAACTAAAACTAGAGTTTAAATTATCGACAGTACAGTATTGGAAATTATGACCGAGATCGCCCGTAAATATTTGGGTAACATTAATGAAAATAGTAGCTTAAAATCTGAGGTTGATACAGCCCTCAAGCTGCATCAGTGTTGGGAAATCGAACTTGCCTCAAACGATCGCGCCAAAGGGAGAATCTTTACTCATTCTACTTCGGGGGTAGCAATTGGAATTATTAAAACTCGTGATTCTCGATTAAATACGGGAGATGTTTTTGAAACTGAATCGGGAAGATTGATTTTAATTCGCTTACAAACCCAAAAGTTGATGGTGTTGAGTTTTACTCAACCTCTAAAGGACAGAACGATCGATTTAGTTCATCTCGGACATATTTTGGGCAATCATCATTATCCCATCTTCATCGAGTCGGGTAAAATTTATATTCGGCTAGTCACCGAACCCAAAGCGATCGAACAAATTATCGCAGAATTCGACTTGCCTGGGTTAAAAATCGAGTATGAAGGGCGAGCACTAGAGGAACTTATTTTTTCTCATCACGGTCATTAAACCTCAGCTATATAGCAATTCTCATATTGGTGAGGTACAAAGTTTTTTAGTTTTGAGGCAGGAGGCAGAAGAGAAATGTCGATCGGTTATGTTCTATTCAGTCGATCGGTTATGTTCTATTCAACTGAAAAGTGCAGTAAATTTGATAGTTGAAATCGGCTAGTAGGAGCGGAGGAAACAGCTGTCTTTTGCGATAAAAGAGCTCGTTTGCGGTAGATTCGGCTGGCTCGAGCGATAATTACCAACAGCAGAATTAATCGGTCGTCTAGATGTTTTTCAAGCGTTTTAATCTTTCTCGTCTGGCAATTTATCATTCTCGTCTGACCATTGGTATCTGGTTAGCTGTAGCGGTAGCAGGAATATTTGCCCTAAGTTCTCTAAAGTATGCTTTATTTCCCGAAGTTAATTTTCCCGTAGTCATAGTTCGCGCTCAGGCTAATTTAGAGAATGTTTTAGAGACAGAAGCTAGATTGACAGTACCATTAGAAACCGCTTTACAGCCTCTATCGGGACTGCAACAATTAACTTCATACACATATTCGGGACAAACCGCAGTTAATTTATTGCTCGATACCACCATAGAGATCGAAGACGCGACTGCAGCGGTGGAAGGGGCGATCGCGGGAGTATCTCTTCCTGCCACTACAGATATCGAGGTAATTCCCTTTAGTCTCAATGAGTCTACTGCGGTCAGCTACGTACTGGTTAGCGAGCGATATAACTTGAGAGAACTAGAGGAAATCGCTCGCACCAATATCGTTCCGATTGTTAACAATATACCGGGAGTAGGGCGAGTAAATCTTCTCGGTAACTCCAATCCCATTGATAGAAAATCTCTACTTACTAACAATAATACTAATACTAGCCTGGTTCATTTCAACGGCAAAAAGGCGATCGCGCTTCAGGTAATCAAACAAGCAGATGCCAACACATTAGAGGTAGTCGAGGGAGCAGCAACTGCGATCGAGCGCTCGAACGGTCAATTAGCAGATATCGACATAGTTCTAGCAGAAACCCAAGCCGACTTTATTCGCCAAGCAACCCAAGCTACGCTCGAAGCTTTATTAGGTGCGGTTGTGTTGGCAATAGTAGTAATTTATCCTTTTTTGCGCAATCTACGGGCGACTTTAATTGCAGCGATCGCCATTCCCGTCTCGTTGTTGGGCACATTTATCGTGATGGCGTTGGCTGGTTTTAACTTAGAAACTCTAACCTTACTAGCTTTGGCGTTGATAATTGGCATTATTATCGATGATGCGATCGTCGAAATTGAAAACATCATGCGCCATCTAGAAAATGGTAATAGTCTTAGAGAGGCAGCACTCTTAGCGACTGAAGAAATTGGCTTGACGGTATCGGTTTCTACTTTAACCATCGTGGCAGTATTTCTGCCGATCGCCTTGATGGTGGGAACTTTAGGGCAATTTTTTCGCCCTTTCGGTTTGACGATTTCAGCGGCAGTGTTAACTTCCCTGTTAGTCGCTCGTACACTTTCGCCAGTTTTGGCGATTTATTGGCTTAAAGCAACTCCTCTGACTCAAAGCAAACCAGCCAATAATCGGATAGTTTTAGCTTATCGCCATTTATTGGGCTGGTCGTTAAACCATCGGCGGCAGGTAATTGCAATGGCGATCGCCGTTTCGATAGCGGGAATTGCGTTAATTCCTCTCATCCCCCAGGGATTTTTACCAGAATTAGACCGCGGAGAATTTAATATTTTTTATACTACTCCCTTACCTAAATTAGTCAATCGGATCGATACCGACATACCCCAATCTCAGCCAGAACCTCAATCCTCTCAGTTTAGTTGGCTGACCAGCGTAGCGCGATCGCCCGAAAGGATTTTGCTTAGAAAGACGATGGCGGTGGGAGAACGATTGGAAACCGTAGCCTTAAATCATCCCGAGGTCGAATCCGTTTATACTATTGCGGGAATAAGAGGAGAACCCAATCGAGGAAAACTCTACATCAAGCTCAAAGACGAGCGCAGTTTAACTACCGCCGGAGTACAGGAAACTCTTCGCACTGCTTTACCGCAAATTGCCAATGTCACCATTAGCATCGAAGATCTCGAATTCGTGGAAACGGGAGAAGATAGCGCGGTCAAAATTGCCTTAGTAGGAGAGGATCTAGAGCAGCTTAGAGCCAGCGCGATCGCCCTTAAAAATCGAGTCCAGCAGCTTTCGGGATTTGTAGACGTGCGCGTCACCAATGAAAACTCACAGCTAACCACAATTATCCATCAAGACGGCAAACGAGTTGTCTATCTCAATGCCAATTTAAGTAGTGACAAGGCAATTGGGGATGCCACTCAAGAAGTAAGCGCGATCGCCAAAACTATTTTGCCTCCCGGCATCAGTCTCGATTTAGAAGGAGAATCAGCTAGAACCAGAAAGATACTGGGAGAATTTGCCGTTACGCTAGTTTTATCAATAATTTGTATGCTGCTGGTTCTTTATTTTCCTTTTCGTCGCTGGTTGGAGCCGATGGTAATTGGTTTATCTCTTCCTTTGGCAATTGTAGGTGCGATGTTAGCTCTGTTGGTTACTCAGAGTGATTTTGGGATGATTTCTCTAATTGGCTTGATTTTTTTGCTCGGTTTGTTAGACAAAAATGCGATTTTACTTTTGGATTACATCAATCGCCTGCGTAAAACTGGTAAAAAGCGCACCTCAGCTATCTTAGAAACAGGAGTAGTACGTCTGCGCCCCATCTTTATGACCACCATCTCGACAATTTTAGGAATGTTACCCATCGCTCTCGGATGGGGAGCAGGTTCGCAATTAAGACAGCCAATGGCAGTAGCAATTATTGGCGGATTGATAACTTCTTCCGTACTCAGTTTAATTGTGGTTCCCGTACTTTACACTCTTCTAGAAGATTGGCAAGCAGATAAGAGAGAGAAGAAGAATTAGTAGAATTTGTTGATTCGGCGATCGCCATATTACAGCAGTGTGTAAACTAATAAAGTCAAAGAGCTAAAATAAATCCCGACGATACCACATCTTCTCGCATCGAACTGTTAAGGCGAATCAATATTGGCAAGTGTACTAGGATTTACCTTAACATTAAGTAATCTTGCTTAAGATATTAAATTAAACTAATATTTCCTAATTAATCGTGCAGCCGAATAACTTTTTCTTATTGGAGCAGATAATCGATCGCCAACCATTGACTGTAGCTCCTGAAATCCCCTTAGCCCAAGTTATTAACTTAATGCAAGAGTGGGGCAATAGCTGTAATCTGACTGTTAACGCCGCAGCTTTAACAGCAGACGCAAGTATCTATTCCAATAATAGTTGTGTCTTAGTCGAACAAAATTCACGGCTTTTAGGGATCTTTACCGAGCGGGATTTGGTCAAGCTGATTGCTAGAGGAGTGAATCCAAAAGGTCTAACTGTCGCAGAAGTAATGAGTCGGAATGTGGTGACATTAACCGTAACCGGTCGTGAAGATCTATTTAGTGCTTTGAGTGTGTTGCGCCAGCATCACATTCGCCATCTGCCCGTGTTAGACGAACGCCGTAATTTACTAGGATTAGTTACGGCTAAAAATTTGCGTCAAAAGCTGCAACCAATTAACTTAATGCAGTGGCGCAAAGTCTCAGAAGTCATGAACACTGAGGTAATTCATGCAGCTCTCAATGATTCAGTAAGGCATGTAGCTAGATTGATGGCAGATAGTGAAATTAGTTGCGTGGCGATCGCTGAAACTATGTCACTTCCCAAGAGCGCCGCAACGAAATTAAAGCACAAAACCAACAGTTGTTTAGTTCGTCCCGTGGGAATTATTACCGAGCGAGACATCGTTCAGTTTCAAAACCTCAACTTAGATTTGGAACAGCCAGCTCGCAACTTAATGAGTGCGCCCCTGTTTTTAGTCAGTCCTGAAGATACTCTGTGGTCGGTGCATCAGCAAATGCAGCAGCGTCGAGTAAGACGTTTGTTAGTAGAAGGTGCCCGAGGCGAACTTAGAGGTATTATCACCCAAACTAGTTTGCTGGAGATCTTCGACCCCACCGAAATGTATGGGGTAATTGAAGTATTACAGCGAGAGGTTTGTCATTTGGAGCTAGAAAGAACTCAATTACTAGAAAATCGTCAAGCAGAATTAGAAACCCAGGTAAGAGAACAGACGAATAGTTTAGAAATCGCCAATCAACGGTTGCAACTCGAGGTGAACCTGCGCCAACAAAGCGAACACAGATTTGATAGTATTCTCAGTTACCTAGAAGATGTAGTTTATTCTGTCGATCCCAATACTTCTGAGAGATTTTACATAAATTTGGCAGCAGAAAAAATTTATGCTTATCAGGTGGCGGAATTTTATCACAATCCCGATCTATGGCTGGAAGTAGTGCATCCAGAAGATCGCCAGCGCGCGAGTGATTTTGCTCTAAATGTCATTAAAACAGGAGCTGGCGAAATTGAATATCGTATTATTCGTGCCGATGGCGAGGTGCGCTGGCTTTATGACCGCGCTCGATTAATTCGTGATGCTGACGAGCGATCGATTCGTTTGGATGGAATTGCCACAGATATCAGCGATCGCAAACGGCGAGAAAACATTCTCAGAGATATTGCCTCTGGGTTGTCAGTTGAAGTAGGAGAAAATTTTCTTCAATCTTTAGTAGAGTATCTCAGCAAGACGCTGAAAGTAGATCGTGCTTTTATTGGCAAACTAGTTCAGCCCAATGGAGATAGTATAGAAACCCTCGCAGTTTATGCTAAAGGGAAAATTATCGACAATTTTGCATATTTGATGGCTGGCACTCCCTGTGAAAAGATTATCGAACGAAAATTATGTATTTATCCAGAAGCAATCCAGCAATTATTTCCTCACGACCGCATGTTGCCAGCAATGGAGGCCGAAAGTTATGCAGGAATACCTATATTTGACTCTAGGGGAGCGGCTTTAGGTTTAATTGCAATCCTAGATAGCAAACCTTTGGTGGATCTTTCCTTAATTGAAGAAGTATTGAAGATTTTTGCCTCTCGGGTCATAGCTGAATTAGAACGCAAACAGGCTGAAAAAAAAATTAGAGAACAAGCTGCCCTACTAGATATTGCCACAGATGCAATTATGGTTCGTGGATTAGATAACAAAATTTTATTCTGGAATCGGGGAGCGGAAAAAATCTACGGTTGGACAAAAGCAGAGGCAGTCAAGAGAAATGCTAATGAGCTTTTATATCGGGGATCTCTAGCAGAATTAAACCAAATTCAACAAACGGTAATCAAACGAGGTGAATGGCAAGGAGAACTCAATCAAATAACCCAAGAAGGTAGAGAAATTGTGGTCAAAAGTCGCTGGACTCTAATCGAGGATGAAGCCGGACATCGAGAGTCGATTTTAGTCGTCAATACCGATATTACCGAGCAAAAACAACTAGAAGCTGAATTTCTGCGCACTCAACGCCTAGAAAGCTTGGGAACCCTGGCAAGTGGAATCGCTCACGATCTCAATAACATTCTTTCTCCCATTTTAGGTTTTTCTCGACTAATTCCTCTCAAGCTACCCAATCTAGATGACCAAACCAAAGAATTTTTCAAAATTATCGAAACCAACGCTCAGCGGGGTTCTGCTTTAGTCAAACAAATTTTAACCTTTGCGCGGGGTTTAGAAGGCGATCGCGGCATAGTCCAAATTCGCCATTTAATTTCGGAGATCGACCAAATAGTTAGAGAAACTTTTTCTAAAACTATCGATTTCGAAATAAATATGCCGAAAAATCTCTGGACGGTGAATGGCGATGTCAATCAACTGCATCAAGTTTTAATGAACCTGGCGGTTAATGCTAGAGATGCGATGCCTGAAGGCGGCAAGTTAACTATAACCGCTGAAAATTTTATAGTAGATGGTAATTTTGCGCGACTGCATTTAGATGCCGTTGAAGGTAGTTATGTTCTAATTACCGTTGCCGATACTGGCGTGGGTATTCCTCCCGAAATCCTCGATCGCATTTTCGAACCGTTTTTTACTACTAAAGAAATTGGTCGCGGTACGGGTTTGGGTTTATCGACTGTGATTGGCATCGTTAAAAGTCATGGTGGTTTTGTCGATGTTACCAGCCACACTACAAAACAGGAAACTAGGGGAACTCAGCTCAAAGTGTTTTTACCAGCTTCCGAGACAGCAGCAATGGTAACTCAAGAGAGGGAAGAAATACCACGGGGTAATGGCGAACTAATTTTAGTTGTCGATGACGAAAATTCCATGCTCGAAGTTACCAAAGCTACATTAGAAACCTTTAATTACCAAGTCTTAACTGCCAATAACGGTATCGACGCGATCGCCATTTATACTCAAAATATGCAGGCGATCGAGCTAGCACTGGTGGATATTATGATGCCCTCGATGAACGGTAAAATCGTCATTCGTACGCTCAAGAAAATTAATCCCGAACTACAAATCATTGCTTTTAGTGGCTTGATTTTCAGTCAAGAAATTATCGCTGAAATCAACGATCAGATCTCAACTTATATCGCCAAACCCTATAGCAATGAAGAATTATTAAAAAGTATTAGCAAAATTTTAACTCGCTAGGTTCTGTTGACGTAAAGAGGCAAAGATGAGAAAGTACCTGAAGTTGCTGATTTTAGTCAAAAAATTCTTCATGAAATCTCGTGTTAAGTTGGACGATTCTGCTTGGCAGCAAATTTTCGTTGTTCTGAGCCACCAACAAGACATCCGTATCAAAGACCCCAAAGCTTGTCGTCGTTTTCTGAATGCGGTTCTCTGGATTACTCGCACAGGTGCTCAATGGCGTGAATTACCCAAACGTTTTGGCAACTGGAACAGCCTCTACAAACGATATCGGCGTTGGTGTCAGAAGGGAGTTTGGCATCGTCTCTTGCAAGAAATGTCCCACTCTGCTGACTTAGAAAGTTTAATTCCCGATAGCACCATGATTCGTGCTCATCCCTGTGCAGCAGGAGCAAAAGGGGGTCAGAAAAACACTCTTTAGGAGGTTCTTGTGGCGGATTTAGTACCAAGTTACATGCTGTGGTAGATGCGTTGGGCAATCCGCTGCGGTTGCTTCTGACTCCAGGGCAAACCGCCGATATCAGTCAAGGAGAGGCATTGGTGGCTGGTTATCGAGCTCAACAGGTAATTGCCGATAAAGGCTATGATTGTGATGCTTTTGTGGTCTTGATTGAGGAAACTGGTGCTCAAGGCGTGATTCCGCCTCGTTCTGGTCGCCTCAACCCTAGAGATTACGATTCACATCTGTACAAGGAGCGACATCTAGTTGAGTGCTTTTTTAACAAACTTAAATACTATCGTCGCGTTTTCAGCCGTTTTGACAAAACTGACGAATGTTATTTGGGATTTGCCGAATTTGCTTCGGCTTTAATTTGGTTGCGTTAATTGTGTCAACAGAACCTAGTAGTTTACCACTAGTTTTTATTCTGGATCTCTATATCCAATTCATAGAAGTTATCTGGTTGAGGCTGGCCAATAGGCTTATTTTCCCGAATCTGTTCCTGTAGTTCTGGATCGATTTGCAAAATATCCCTAATTAAATACCGTTTTGGAGCAGCTAAAAAATCGGCTTCTCTTTCAAAATCTTTTCTTCCCGTTTCATAAAATCTTTGGGCTGCCGTCGGTGTAAACAAACCATTAAAACTAGAGTCTCGCACCCTAGAAAGATTGTCTTGTGCCTTAACAGTGGCGATCGCACCGACCAAAATTATGGCAGTTGCAATTCCTAAAGTTTCAAATAAATTCGTAACAAAATGTAGAGTATTACTTCTCACCTTGCCCTCCTCCAAAATAGGATGGCTTTTCTACTTCTATTATAGAAAATCTCTAGTGCTTCTAAACTAGCAGTTTGAAATCAACCACTAACTACTACCAAAAAAGAGCGATCTCGTAGCTAAATACCGACTAGATCGTAGTTCTTCACAATATTCTCAAACAATTGCTTTAATTTAAAACTAAATTATCCAGGAGAAAAGATGGTAGATTTATCAACGACCTATCTAGGATTAAAACTGCGATCGCCATTGGTAGTCGGTGCTGCTGCACCACTAACTGAAGATATCGATAATATCAAACGCATGGAAGATGCTGGTGCTGCTGCAGTAGTTTTACATTCCCTGTTTGAAGAACAGCTAGTCGAAGAACGCTACGCTCTATACCATCATCTCACTCACGGTACGGAAAGTTACCCCGAAGCTATTTCCTATTTTCCCGAACAGGAAATCTTTCATGTCGGTTCCGAAACATATCTCAATCAGATCCGTCGCGCTAAAGAGATGGTAGATATTCCCATTATTGCTAGTCTTAATAGTTCTAGCGTTGGTAGCTGGAGTGATTATGCCCGAAAAGTAGCACGAGCAGGTGCAGATGCTTTGGAACTAAATATCTATTACGTTCCCACCGATATAACCATGTCTGGCGAGCAAGTAGAACAAACCTATATCGATATCGTTCGCAACGTCACCACAGCCGTAAACCTTCCCGTAGCAGTAAAACTAAGTCCATTCTTTAGCAACATGGCAAACATGGCAAAACGCTTGAGCGATGCAGGAGCAAATGGCTTAGTATTATTCAATCGTTTTTATCAACCAGATATCGATTTAGAAACTCTAGAAATAGAACCTAACTTACTGCTAAGCAGTTCTCGGGAAATGCGTTTGCCAATGCGCTGGATTGCTATTTTGTATCGAACTATTCCCGTAGATTTTGCTGCTACTAGTGGGATTGGTAGCGCCCATGATGTTATCAAAATGATGATGGTAGGTGCTAACGTTACCATGTTAGTCAGCGTACTTCTAACTCATGGCATCGAACAGCTTCAGAAAATCGAACGGGATCTAGTCGAGTGGCTAGAAGTTAAAGAATACAATTCGATCGCTCAACTACAAGGCAGCATGAGCCAAATCAACTGTCCCGATCCTAGCGTTTTCGAACGAGTACAATATCTTAAAGCCATACAAACCTATCAACCTCATGGGCAATTGGCTGAAAGATTGGCTACCTAACAAAATTTATCTAGATGGTATGAGTAAAAAAAAAATCGGAATTCTAACTAGTGGTGGTGATTGTCCTGGCTTAAACGCCATCATTCGTGCTGTAGTTAAATGTGCCAGTCAGAAAGGATGGGAAGTATATGGCATTCCTTATGGTACCGATGGTTTTTTGAGACTAGAAAGAGGGAAATGGCGCTCGCACGATCTCAAGCTGAAAGAACACGGTTACGATCTACCAGGATTGTTACATGGAATCGATATTTTACAATTTCTCAGTGGCAGTATTTTAGGCTCGTTTAGTAAAGGCAATCCCAGCAGCGATACAGAAATCGCCCAAACGATTATTCAGGGTTATCGAGATTTAGACCTCGATGCCCTAATTGCAGTGGGAGGCGACGGCAGTTTAGAAATTATTTACGATCTAGCGCGGCAAGGTCAATGGAACCTGGTGGCGATCCCTAAAACGATCGATAATGACGTCCCCTTTACCGAGAGATCGGTGGGATTCGATACGGCAGTCGATAAGGTAACTTCTGCTCTCTACGATCTTACCTTCACTGCTGCCAGTCACGATCGCGTTATGGTAGTTCAAGTCATGGGACGCAATGCCGGTCATTTAGCTCTGCGTTCTGGTATTGCTGGTGGTGCCGATTTTATTTTGATTCCCGAACTCACACCTCAAATAAACGCCGACTTAATTAATAATATTTGTCTGCGGATTGCCCAGTTACGTCGCTCGGGACGTAAATTTGCTCTGATTGTGGTGGCAGAAGGAGTTAAAAATCAACTGGGAGCCAAAGAAAAATATATTGGGGACTATCTCGCTCAACAAATTGATGAGATCGCTCACCAACTGTGTTTGAGTGATCGCACTAAATTTTGCGAGCTAGAAGCGATGGAAACGCGAGCGACAGTTTTGGGTCATATTCAGCGTAGTGGCACTCCTTCTTCTTACGATCGCCTGCTAGCTGCTACTTTTGCCAAAAAAGCCATAGATTCGATCGCGGAAGAAAATTATAACCAGCTCGTAGTCAGGCAAAATGGAGAAATCCACACTCAGCCATTAGATAAAGTCGTAGCGCATATCAAACAAGCCCATCAGCTTGGGGGCTGTCCTAGTCCCGTCAATCCCAATGGTTTTTTAGTCCAGACGGCGCGATCGCTAGGGATTTATTTGGGATAAGTGGCATAGTCTATATTTTGAGTAAGACAATTATGAGAAGTGCTAATTATTAATGCTTAATTGTTGGATATTTTGGAGAGTTTTTTCTGCTTCTTGGCGGTCGAGGATGCTCAAGGCAAAGCCGACATGAACGATCGCATAATCGCCAATTTTAGCTTCGGGAACATAGGCAAGGCTGACTTGCTTAATTATTCCACCAAAGCTAACTCTGGCCATTCTCAGTGTAGTATCACTATTATCGATTGAGACAATTTTGCCAGGTACGGCTAAACACATAAACACTTCTCCATAACGACATAATATAAATAATGTCAGTTAAGCTCAATTAGTCAACTCAATCTTCCTGCCACTCTTCTTTGCACAACAAGTCGCAGATGCGATCGCGTAACAAATAGTCATTTCTTTCTAGTTCGCATTCGGCACAGATCCAATCTCTCGGTGGAATGAATTCACAAAGAATACAAATTGGCTGATAGCGATCGATAACTCCTCGTTCGACTAAATTACGAGCTTGTTGTCTGATTTCATCCATAGAATAATCAACTGTAGCTACCATGGCAAACCTCATTTGCTCTATTGCTCTCAGTTTTAAGATAAACAATTAGCTTGAGGAACTTGTGAGGAATGTCGAGCTGACGTTTCACAACTTAACTACTATCGGCAAAGTTTTTTAAACTCTCACAGTTTCTTCAAATTTTGCTTTTAACATTCGTGCTAGGTCAACTGAAAAGGAATCTACGAATCTAATTAAGGTCGATCTATAAAATTCGAGCTTGTCCGATCTCAGCCTTGTTTGTCTTGACAACCAGATAACTAATTTTCAGTAGTATCCCATAAATCAAGATTGGAAAACCTGAATAAGCAATTAGAGAGGTAAATAATATGCTTCAACAATCACCACCCGCTGAATTAAATCGCAGCATCAGAGGTAAGCTTATTTTACCAGATAGCGATGAATACGATGAGGCTCGACGGGTTTACAACGCAACGATCGATAAACATCCACAAGCGATCGTGCGTTGTGCCAATGTGACAGATGTGATAGCTACCGTGAAATTCGCTAGAGATAACGCTTCGTTGCTGGCGGTGCGAGGAGGCGGGCACAACGGAGCGGGTTTAGCAATGTGCGATGGCGGTATAGTTGCAGATCTTTCCGAGATGAGGAGGATTCACGTCGATCCAGTCTCCAAAACGGTTAGGGTTGAAGCAGGCTGTACTTGGGGGGATGTAGACCATGCTACTCATGCCTTTGGATTGGCGACAGTCAGCGGCATCATCTCGACTACTGGTGTTAGCGGACTTACTTTGGGCGGAGGACATGGTTATTTAACCCGTAAATATGGTCTTACTATTGACAACCTGCTAGCTGCCGAGCTGGTACTAGCGGATGGACGATTTATTACCGTCAGTGAGAATGAAAACGAGGATCTGTTCTGGGCAATTCGAGGCGGTGGCGGCAACTTTGGCATTGTCACTTCATTCCTGTTCCGCCTGCATCCTGTTAGCACTGTTTATGGCGGACCGATGTTTTGGCATCTGGAACGAGCTAAAGAGGTGATGCAGTGGTATCGTGAGTTTCTGCCAGCCGCATCTGAAGATCTTTATGGATTTTTTGCCTTCCTTACCGTGCCGCCTACGCCTCAGTTTCCAGAACATTTGCATCATCAACAAATGTGCGGTGTGGTCTGGTGTTATCTCGGAGCTCTAGAGCGGACAGATGCGGTATTCGAACCCATTCGTCAGGTTGCTGGTTCACCGGTTTTCGAACATCTAGGCTCCATGCCCTATCCCGCTCTCCAGAGCGCTTTCGATGATTTGTATCCACCTGGTTATCAATGGTATTGGAAGGGAGATTTTGTTAAAGAGCTAACCGATGAAGCGATCGCCAAACACGTCAAATGGGGATCGCAACTTCCGACACCGCTATCAACTATGCACCTCTATCCAATTGATGGCGCAGCCAGTCGAGTAGGCAGAAACGATACGGCTTTTAGCTTTCGCGAGGCTAAGTGGTCGATGGTCATGGCGGGTGTCGATCCCGAGCCAGCAAACGCTGACAAGATTACCTCCTGGGCAAAGCAATATTGGCAGGCACTGCATCCTTACTCCTGTGGCGCAGCATACGTGAACTTCATGATGGAGGAGGGTCAGAAGCGCGTTCGGGCAACTTACCGCGACAACTACGATCGCCTGGTTGCCATTAAGACTAAATACGACCCGACCAATCTCTTTCGGGTAAACCAAAACATCAAACCGATGGATGTACAAAATTAGACCATAAGTAGTTAGTACTCAGTATATACTTTTCTGTTCTCTGTGACCTTCTGCCTATTCCCTTTTGACTCCTGACTCCGATCCTAACCTTAATTAAGTAAACTTAACTTAAAGATTATGCCCTATGCTAACAACCAAGGAATTTTTATCCACTACCAAGTAAAGGGAGACGGTTGCCCGCTAGTCCTCCATCACGGGTTTACCCAAAGTTGGGAGGATTGGCAAGATTTTGGCTACAGCCAAGTTCTCAGTCGCGACTATCAGCTTATCATGCTCGACGCTCGCGGACATGGTGCTAGCGATCGACCCCATGACCCCGCCGCTTATGCCTTACCCCATAGAGTAGGCGATGTGACTGCGATTTTAAACGATCTCAATATTTCTCAAACTCATTTTTTCGGTTATTCAATGGGGGGTTGGGTAGGGTTCGGCATGGCTAGATATGCTCCCGAACGGCTGCACAAGCTAATTATCGGAGGTTCTCATCCCTACGCAGAAAGTATGCGGTTTCTTCGAGAACCACTTAGTAAAGGCATGGAAGGTTTAGTTGATTTTGCCGAAGCTAACTTCGGGCAATGGTTGACTCCTACTAGTAAGCAGCGATTGATATCTAACGATGTAGAAGCACTGCTAGCACTTTGCCAAGATCGCTCTTCCCTCGAAGCTGTTTTACCCATCATGACTATGCCCTGTTTGCTAATTGCGGGGGAAGACGATTTTAGGTATGCCAAAATTCGCGAGTGTGCCAAACGAATCCTCAACGCCACCTTTGTTAGCCTGCCCGAATGCGACCATTTTGCAGCGATGGCAAAAAGCCAGTTGGTGCTGCCTCACATCATGAAATTCTTATAAGTTAAACCGATGTAAAGGAGGTTCGAATTATGTCAGATGAGAGTTGCGATCGCAACTCTCATGCGAGAAGAAATTGTACTTGCAGAAGCAGCAGTAGAAGTAGAAACATTTTTTCAGTATGTCTCGGTGGACTACTCCGTCGAACAGGCTCACTCCTTGTTGTCCGCCTGATGCTTGCATGTATTATAAGGAAAATCGATTGAATTTAGCCAAGCGATAAGAGAATTTCTTCAAAAGTAATTACTATTCGCTTTCTTGTTTATTTAAATCTCAATAGGACAAAAAGATGAAAATACTAGAAAAATTACAAATACCTCCAGGTTTTCACAATATGCAGGCATTCACTCTGCTTGAGGCCTTAATGGGTCGTCGTTCCCGACGTTTCTTTAAAGGAGCGCATATACCCGATGGGGTATTTGCCTACAAGTCCCGTCACGAAGTCGAACCTCTATCCGAATTAGAAAAACTGCTGGTAGTAACCGCCTGTGGGGGCAACACTAGCTGGCATAACTTAATTTATCGCGCCGAGCGTTATGCACCCTACCTCTCTAATTATGCAGGGGCTGCGGGGGGTCGCACCTTTCCTTCGGCGGCAGGATTTCATACTAGCATGACCTTTGTTACCGATGACGAAGGAGTCTACGTCCTAGACAATCGCGATGCACCTGCCTCGACCGAACGAGAAGCAGACGGTTCTCTGAAGCTTGAGGACGTTCTCAATGCTCTCAAACAGCAAGTTAAAAACATTTATGATGGTCGGCTCAAGTTACCATCAGAAGTACCTTTTGTTGAGGCTCACAACACCTGGGTTGTCAATCATCCAGGAACGCTGCTGGTGATTCCTGTCGGCGATCTGGCACAGCATATGCTACTGAACCTTTGCTATATGCTGCAAAATGGGCTGGTTCTTACCGACGACATTAATAAACGTTCTCTACCGGGAATTGACCAATTTAAAGACATTGTCGACCCAAACAATACTTGGCCCCTCACCTTTGTCGAGCAATGGTCGATGGCGGAACTGTCTGCAGAATTGTCTACCAGTTGCTATGCTGGAGCGCTGATGCTTCAGGCAATGGGGTTGGGAGGTTGGATGTTTAACGGCATCGATCCATTCGTGATGCTGGGCGCGAGTGGCGAACCAGACGTACCTGGGTTGGGCTTCCGCTACGACACTGACGATCGCTGGCCCTATCCCAACCCGACCGGCTTAGCTGGAATAATGGAAGGCTTTTGTCCGCCTCACTACCGGGATATGCGGGCTGCGGTTGAGGCACTGTGCGAGCGCAAATTTGGGGCTGGCGGTCCGTTTCATCCCGAAACACCGGGTCCTTGGAAAGACTCGGCAAAAGTACGTTCTGCAGCTCAGGTTCATAGCGAGGAATTTAAGGACTGTATAGCTCTCCAGGCTCAATACATATTTGACACCTTTGGCAAGTTTCCAGGTACCGTTCCTTCGATTTTCTTAATTACTTACCTACAGGCACATCATTTAGACTTAGAGTTTTACGACAAATTCTACAGCCCGGGAGCTTATTTAAAAACCCATGCCGAGCATCTGGCTCTTTGGCACCATGGCTCAATCTAAATTTCTAAGTGCCGCTAAAATTTGCCCTACGGCAATTCCTCCGTCATTGCTAGGAATACGTCGATGCCAGTAGGGAATACAATCTGCTTGTCTCAATCTAGCGATCGCTTTTTCGGTCAAATATTTATTTTGCCAGCAACCACCTGTAAGCACGATTTGTTTTAAAGCTGCTTGTCGGGTAACACTGACGATTATTTCGGCTAGGGTATTGTGGAACTTAGCGGATATTTCGGCTGACGAGACATGATTAGTAAGATCCTTAAGAATTTGAATAACTAATTTTTCCCAATCGATAACGATTGGTAAGTTAATTGTTTGGTCTTGAGGTTGGATTAATTCAAAATCATAAGTAGAATCGGTTCGATCGCCTGCAATGGCAAATTCTAACTCCATTGCCGCTTGCCCTTCGTAACTAATTTGCTGGCGAATTCCTAAAAGGGAAGCAATTCCATCGAATAAGCGTCCCATGCTAGAAGTTATGGGGGTGTTAATCTTTTGATTCAACATCCTGCGTAGAATATTTAGTTCGCTACTACTAGATGCTCGAAAACAGGGTAAGTAGTCAAAATTATCGCTCTCCGTAAATAGTCTGTCGCCAAAAATTTCATAGAGTAGAGCGATCGCAATTCTTTTGGGTTCTCGGATGGCTCTTTCGCCTCCAGGTAGCTGAAATCTTCGCAAATGGGCGATTCGCCTAAAACCCGTAACGATAAGACTGAGAAATTCTCCACCCCAAATCGTGCCATCTAGTCCATAGCCAGTTCCATCCCAAACAATACCTAAAGTTGGCTGATTGAGATCTAGTTCGTTGTCTGCCATACAGGAAAGAAGATGAGCATAGTGATGCTGCACGGAAGTCAAAGCGATGTTGGACTGTTGGGCATATTGAGTAGAAAGATAATCGGGATGGAGATCGCAGGCGACTTTTGTTGGTTGGAGTTCGTATAGTTGTTGAAAATCGCTAATGGTTTGTTGAAATCTGTCGAATGTCGCTACTGTTTCTAAATCTCCAATATATTGACTGATGAAGATGCCATCGTCTCTTCCAAAAGCGATCGCATTTTTTAACTGTGCTCCTACGGCGAGGATAGGAGATGGTAAGGTTCGTTCTGGGGGGAGCGCGATCTTTATTGGCAAAGGTGCATAACCGCGAGCGCGTCTTATAATTTGTCCTCTTCCCCCCATTAGCCGCGCGATTGAATCGTCTACAGGACGAACAATGGGACGATTATGAACTAAAAACAGATCGGCTATTCGATCGAGTCTTGTTAGTGCTTCTCGATTGCCGATACAAATTGGCTCATCGCTCAAATTACCACTGGTAGCCACAACGGGAAAGCCCAACTCTTTCATTAAGAGGTGATGTAAAGGAGTATAGGGCAGCATGATACCTAGATAGGGATTTTGAGGAGCGACTTGTTCAAAAAAATTAACTTGCGTCTTTAAAAGCACTATTGGTGCTTCGGGAGAGAGGAGTAATTTCTCTTCTAAGATAGATACCTGGCAGTCTGCTTTAACTAGTTCCAAGTTGGGATACATTAAGGCAAAAGATTTATCCGGTCGCCGTTTGCGATCGCGCAATCTCCCTACTGCTGCTTCATTCCCTGCATCGATGATTAAATGAAACCCTCCCAACCCTTTAACGGCAACAATTTTTCCTTGGCGAACGGCTTCGGCAGTTGCCAAGAGAGCATCGTGATGGGAGTTTAAAACCCTTCCTTCCCAGTTCCAGAGTTCCAAATGAGGACCGCACTGAGGACAGGCATTAGGTTGAGCGTGAAAACGGCGATCGCGGGGATCTCGGTATTCTGCCAGGCAACGATCGCACATTTCAAACTGCTTCATCGTCGTGTTCGGGCGATCGTAAGGTAAGGTTTCGATAATACTAAAACGAGGACCGCAGTGAGTACAGTTAGTAAAGGGGTAGAGATAGCGACGATTAGTCGGAGCGAAAATTTCTTGCAGGCACCGATCGCAAGTAGCGAGATCGGGTAAGATTAAGGCGGTTTTTTCTCCGCCACTACTGGCGGCGATGGTAAATTCTCGGTCGCCAACGGGAGCCAGCCAGGAACTGACTGAGCTGTGGATCTCAGATCGAGGAGGTAATTCGGTTTTGAGTCGGTACGAAAAGTTTTCTAAGCGCGATCGCTCGCCTTCGACTTCGATTGATACTCCCTTTGCGGAGTTATTGACCCATCCTGTCAATCCTAGCTCTGTTGCCAATTGATAGACAAAAGGACGAAACCCCACCCCTTGAACTACACCTCGAATCTGAAGATGTAAACGTTCTTTCATAAAAAGCCAATTGCGGTCTACTTATATTTTAAGAAAGGGAATCAGATTTTTGAGCAACGACGGAGGTCTTTAATTGCTGAGGAAGCAAGAGGCTTACAAGGGGGCGAGGCGACCGAGTCGTACCGACTTGCTTCGCAACCGCCCCACAGCCCCTCCTCAGTAACCGCCTCCTTCTCAATCGCAGCGCTGGATTTTACATCATCCAGCGACCGATTGAGTCTGAATGGCAGTAATGGCTACTGTATTGATGATATCCTCAATAGTACAACCGCGACTCAAGTCGTTGACTGGTTTGTTGAGACCTTGAAGAATCGGACCGATGGCGATCGCGTCAGTTTCTCTTTGGACGGCTTTATAGGTATTGTTTCCGGTATTTAAATCGGGAAAAATTAGCACCGAAGCTCGACCTGCAACTTGAGATTCGGGCATTTTCTGCGAACCAACGTTTAGATCTACAGCCGCATCATACTGAATTGGTCCTTCAATTTTTAAATCTGGTCGTCGCTGACGAGCGATCGCCGTAGCGGTTCTGACTTTTTCTACTTGTTCTCCTTGACCGGAAGTGCCAGAAGAGTAGGATAAGAGAGCGACTTTGGGTTCGATTCCGAAGGATGTAGCCGTATCTGCCGAGGAAATGGCGATTTCTGCTAACTGTTCGGCATTGGGATTGGGATTAACCGCACAATCACCATAAACTAGAACTCGGTCTTCAAGACACATAAAAAAGACAGAAGAAACTAGAGAACAACCCGGTTTGGTTTTAATTAACTGCAAAGCTGGTCTGAGAGTATGGGGAGTAGCATGGACTGCACCGGATATCATGCCATCAGCATCCCCAGCATAGACCATCATCGTTCCAAAATAAGAGACATCCAGTAGATATTCACGAACCACTTCTGGAGTCGCCCCTTTGTGCTTTCTCAGTTGATAAAATTGTTCCACATAAGTCTCAAATTTATCTGCCGTAGCCGGCTCGATAATTTTTAGCTGGTTAAGGTCTAAGGAAATACCATTTCGATTGACAATTTGCTCGATTTTTCCTGGCTTACCTAGAAGAATCAAGTCTACAATCCCTCGATTTAACAGAAATGCCGCCGCTCGCAGAATTCTAATTTCTTCGCCTTCTGGAAGCACGATGCGCCGCTTTTGAGACTTAGCTTGCTGCAATAAATTGTAAGTAAACATTTTGGGAGTAATTCCCGTGACTTGAATCGTATTAATTTCTTCTTCCAATCTGCTCAAATCGACGTAATCATCAAAGAGATTGATACTCAAAGTAATTTTCTCGCGATCGACTTTGACGCTACCCTCTGGCGAATCGCTAGCTATTAGGGAAGTATGAATCTGCTTGACTAACTCAGAAGTTTCATAAGTATTAGTGGGGACAGAGAGAATCGGGAAAGGATCGTAAAGACCGTCAATCAGTTTTCTAATCGATCGATCTGGTTGTAAGTCACCGGAAAGTAAAATGCCCGATAAATGAGGATAGTTAACAGATTGATGCGCCTGTAGCAACCCGACGATAATATCGCTACGATCGCCCGGAGTAATTACCAAACTACTTTCTTTCAGCCTGGTAATGGCGTTTTCTAATCGCATCGCAGCAATTACATAATCGAGCACCAAGTTATCTAATCGATCGTGTCCGTACAAAACTTCAGCTTGAAGTTGTTGGGCGATTTCTCTTACTCTGGGACTACTGAGTTTGGGTTCGTAAGGGATCGCTGCCAGTAAATAATTTTTCTTGCCAAATTGTTTTTCTAGGGCAATTGACAGTTGTGACAGCACTTCGGCATCGGCTTTATTGAAAACTATGCCAACAACTTGACATTCCCTGGCTAAATAAGATTCGAGAGATAGCTTCACAGGTGCGATCGCTTCTGAAACGCTGCGGCGATTGGCGTTGCCTAAAATAAGAATCGGACAACCTAAATTTTTGACAATTTCTGTATTGAGATCGAATTCAAAAGCCGATACTTGCCCGAGATAATCGGAACCTTCGCACAAAATAAAATCGTAGTTTGGCTCCAAATCCTTATACTTAAAAATAATTTTGTCCAAGATTTTGTCATATTTACCGCGATCGATTAATTCCTGAACTTCCTCGACATACAAGCCAAAGGCTCGCTCGTATTCTTGGTTTAAGCCAAAATAACTCAAAATTAAATTAATGTCTTCATCTGGCTTACCTAAAGGCTGTTTTCTAATTACGGGTCGAAAGAAAGCCACCCGGTTGGTTTTTCTAAGAATTAGTTCGAGAATGCCCAAAGAAATGAGAGCTTTGCCACTTCCCGATTCAGTGGTACTAATGTAAAGAGAACTAGACATAAGGAATTAGGGTAATCTGGTTAGTCGTTAGGCGCTATGGGTTCTCCTCAGCGATAACTTAAGGAGCTAATCTGTGAATTTCCCAAGCAGATTCAACATCTGAGTAGGTATATAAAAAGCGGTCGTGTAGTCGATTGGGTCTGCCTTGCCAAAATTCAAAACTATGAGGCACGACTCGATAACCACCCCAAGCAGAAGGCAAAGGAATTTCGCGATCACCAAACTTGCGTTTCATCTCGTCAAATTTCATCTCTAGCATCTGGCGAGAAGAGATTACCTTACTTTGTTGCGAACACCAGGCTCCGATTTGACTACCTCTGGGACGAGTGGCAAAATATTTCAGAGATTCGGCAGTAGAAATTTGAATGGCTTTTCCAGAGATTTGTACTTGACGTTCTAAGGCTGCCCAGAAAAACAACAGCGAAACCTGGGGATTGTCTGCGATTTGGCGTGCTTTGCGGCTTTCGTAGTTAGTAAAAAAAACCAATCCCTGGCGATCGAAATATTTCAACAGTACCATCCGTTGTAAAGGCTCACCAGTAGCTGAAACTGTTGCCAAACACATGGCATTGGGTTCTGGTAACTCCGCAGTACATGCTTGTTGAAACCACAGTTCGAATTGCCGAACGGGATCGGCATTGAGCCGTTCTCTGGTTAAACCTTCTAAAGTATATTCTCTTCTTAAATCGCCAATATTCATTTGTTTGTAGATGGTTGGTGATTTGCTAGCCTGGACTACTAAACTGTCACGAGTTCCTCAAGTTATTTATCTATTCTAAAATTGAGAATATACCCCGATGGGATCGAGAGCGTAATCTAAAGTGTAACGGGCGAGTATCTCGATCTAGTTTTAATTAATATATTCTTTGCGATCTAATTATGAAGCTTACCGGCTTGATAAATAAAATTCAGTAATGGGTCTGGTTAGTGTTTAATCTTTAATAGTGAAGGTTATTTAATCGATCCGAGGTAAATAAAATGACAGAAGAATTTGACAGCAGCAAAGAAAGTTTTTTATATTCTATTGGCAACTATTATGGCGATTTGACTCCTGAAAGACTAGTTTTTAATGCCAACTTACAACAGTTCGCTCAGCAGGTGTCTTATCTTTGCGGTTTAGAAGCCAATGGTAAAATGTCTGCTGAAGATACCTACGAAGAAATTAAAAAATTTTGGAAACAGCTCAAAAGATCCAAAAAAGAACTTTTAGACAAAACTAAATTTACCGCCGAAGAGTAAGCACATATTGCAGATGATTGACAAAGATAACGCCGTCACTTTAAAAGAATGGGCACATATTGCGATCGCCAAACACACTAATAAAATTCTCAAATCCGAAGCTGGAGTCATCCAAGATAAAGATCCCGAAGACTTACATCAAATGCGAGTAGGAATGCGGCGTTTGCGTAGTGCGATCGCTGGTTTTAAAATTGCTTTAGACCTACCCAAAGCAGTAAGTGAAAAAAAGATCGCTAAGGTAGGACGTTTTCTAGGAAACCTCAGAGATTTAGATGTTTTACTCGCTGGGTTGAAAGATAACTATCGACCGCTATTACCAGCAGCAGAGCAAAAAAGCTTAGATAAAGTTTTAAAATCTCTCCATAAACAACGTCAACAGGAACTACTCCAGGTTGGCGAAACTCTCAACAGCAAACTTTATCTCAATCTCAAGCAAGGGCTAGAAAATTGGTTAGAACAGCCCGCATATCAAACCATAGGTGACTTTTCAATTTATCCCGTATTGCCAGATTTGCTTTTACCCCAAATCGCTCAATTTTTACTTCATCCTGGTTGGTTAGTAGGAGTAAAACTCAAAGAGGGAGAGGTGCAATTTCCCGAGATACCAAACGCCAAGGCAGTAGAGCAACTCTTAGAACGAGAAGAACCCATTCTCCACGATTTGCGCAAATTAGCCAAAAAAACTCGCTACAATCTCGAACTATTCGAGGGATTTTACGATGCTAGCTATCGAGATTACCTAGAGAAAATAGTACACATCCAAGAAGTTCTCGGTCAAATTCAAGATTGTTACGTCTTGAGAGAAGTGTTAGAAAAAGTCTCAAAATCATCCCTTGCCCATAAAATGCCCCAACTAGCAACTCTACTAACCCAAACTCGCGATCGCAAATGGCAAGAATGGTCGATTTTACAACGACAATTTCTCGAAGATAAAACCAGAATAGAACTCAGACAGATCGTACAACAACCGAGGGTCGAAAAAAACAAGGAACTAGCAACTAGCAACTAGCGATCTACTCTTTACGGTAGAACGAAATGAATATTTTATGGTTTATCATTGCCGGCGCGATCGCAATTTTATTAACTTTCTTATTGATTCGGGTAAGATACGATCGCTCAATCGATAACATCTGGCATTCGTTCAAATCTCAGCCAACCGATACTGTTTTTACTGAAGATACGATCGCTGAGTTAGACGAACCAGTACGAAGATATTTTTTACACGCTATTAAACCCGGAACCCAATTAGCTACTCATGTCGAACTGGAAATGAGCGGTAGTTTTCGACTCAAACCCGATGCAGACTGGCTACCGATGAAAGCATGGCAAATCATTTCTAGATTGCCTGGTTTTGTCTGGAAAGCAAACATTGGCAAAGGCTTACTCAACTTCAGCGGTGCAGATTACTACAGTCAGGGCAAAGGTAGAATAAGATTTTCTTTATGGGGCTTAATTCCCATAGCAAATGCTCGGAGTAAAGAGATCGATCGCTCCAGTGCTGGTAGATTGGGGGGCGAATACTCTCTTTGGTTACCTTCGGCTCTATTACCTCAAAACGGTGTAGCTTGGCAAGCTATTTCTGATAATACGATCCGGACTAATTTTAACGTAGACAACGAACCAATCACCCTAACTTTAACTATCGATTCTGAGGGTAAACTTTTAACTATTTCTTTGCCCCGTTGGGTAAACAAAACAGAAAATGGTCAATGGCAATATATTCCTTTTGGTGGAGAAGTAAAAGCAGAAAAAACTTTTGACGGATACACTGTTCCTGCGAAAATCATTGCTGGTTATTGGTTTGGCACGGAAAAGTATTGGGCGTTCTTTCAACCGACTATTCAACGAGCGCGATTTTTCTAAACTACTGTAATGGGAGATAGCAATCGCTCTTGACTAACTCTCACAAGTTTCTCAAATTATTAGTTTATAAATAGTCTCAGAGATAATAAATAAACTAAAGACAGTGGCAGTTAAAACCTTAACCATTAACGATCGCTTAGTTAGTGCCAGAGAATCAGAAACTATCTTAGATGCGGCGCGGGATGCAGGTATTCACATTCCTACTCTGTGTTACCTAGAAGGGGTTTCGGAAGTAGGAGCTTGTCGCTTGTGCTTAGTTGAAATTGCTGGTAGCAACAAACTCCAACCTGCCTGTGTCACTCAGGCAGCTGAAGGAATGGAGATTCAAACCAACAGCGAAAGGTTGCAAAAATATCGTCGTACGATTATCGAGTTGCTGTTTGCCGAAGGCAATCATATTTGTGCGGTGTGTGTGGCTAATGGCAATTGTGAGTTACAAGATTTGGCGGTAGAAATGGGGATGGAGCACGTTAGTTTAGCTTATCAGTTTCCCCAACGTACCGTGGATTTATCTCACGATCGCTTTGGTATCGACCATAATCGCTGTGTTCTTTGTACTCGCTGTATTAGAGTTTGCGATGAAATCGAAGGAGCGCACACCTGGGATATGGCGGGAAGAGGACATAATTCTCACGTAATTACCGATCTCAATCGTCCTTGGGGTAATGCTGATAGCTGTACCTCTTGCGGTAAATGCCTCATGGCTTGTCCGACGGGAGCTATCTTTTCTCAAGGTTCGACAGTAGGGGAAATGACTAAGGAAAGAGCGAAGCTGGAATTTATCACCACGGCAAGAAAGAAAAGAGAATGGTTGCCATGAAGTTAATAGTTGGTGGTTAGTTGGCGATTTCGATTTAGGAGGTAGGTAAAATGCTGCGTCATCTTTTACACGATTTAGAATGGATAATTACTTTGGCGATCGTTACTCTAATTTTGTTTTTGATTATTGCCAATCTAACCATTAGACCTGCCATTGCCACTATGACCGAAACAGAAATTGCTCCAGGACAAATACATTGTCGTTCGGAGCGAGTGTTAACCGATGAAGCAGGACATAAATGGCAGGTAATGTTGTTTACTCTCGTTGATTCTCCTCAACTCACCTCTATAAATCTCCGATTATCGGGACTGTCTAGTTCTCTGAAAATCCAGTCTCAAAAACCTCTAGTAATCAAGACCTCAAGCAAACGCTATCAAGCGAACGATATATTTCTGGAAAAATCTCCTCTACCCAGCATTGGACAATACAACTTAAAAAATATCGTCTCAGAATTACCCACTGAAGAACTATTACTAGAATTACCTGTAGAAAATGGCAAATTCGCTCGTCTGCACGTACCCAAATCTCTAGTCAAAGAATGGCAAGAAGTAGCGGCTAAAAATCCTGCTACATTCAAACAACTTCCTTCTGGCTTACAACTTACTTGTTAACAATTTTAACCCAAGAAAATGAATCGAATAAAACTAGCAACAGTATGGCTCGGTGGTTGTTCTGGTTGCCATATGTCTTTTTTAGATTTAGATGAATGGCTGTTCGATCTAGCCGCACGAGTAGATTTAGTTTACAGTCCTTTTGTCGATATTAAAGAATATCCTGAAGGGGTAGATGTGGTCCTAGTAGAAGGTGCGGTAGCTAACGAAGATAATTTGAAACTAATTAAACAAGTACGCGATCGCACTAAACTTCTAATTTCCTTTGGGGACTGTGCGGTTACCGGTAATGTTACGGCATTACGCAATCCTTTAGGCAATCCCGAATTAGTGCTTCAACGTTGCTATCTTGAAGCTACCGATATTCAGCACCAAATACCCAATCAACCGGGTATAGTGCCAAAATTATTAGAGCGAGTACGACCAGTTCATGCTGTAGTTCCAGTCGATCTCTATCTTCCTGGTTGTCCCCCCGATGCTAAGCGAATTCGTGCCGCTTTAGAACCTCTCCTAGAAGGAGAAACCCCAAATTTAACGGGAGAACAAATTAGGTTTGGTTAGGGGCGATCGCAATACTTAGTTTTAAATTACGCAGTTTTTAGCTTGAAGAGTTTACTCTAAAAACAGAGTTGGGTAGACTGATGTCTGCCCAGCTTTCTTATTGACGATATGATACCTTCTCTTAGTTAAAGCAGTGGCGATCGCGCCGTTGGCATCAGTCAAGAGCATATTAACGTCAGTTCGACCAAAGATTTTCCAGAGACAATTGGAAGAAATCGAGCAATTGTTAGAAAGAAAAATATACCTTTTTCCCTTCCCCTTGTGTTTTGCCAATGCAGAAAATTTCTTTACCCTACCCTACATACGGCGATCACAGCTTTTGCAGATCGCTAAATAGCCAAAAATGGCTGACTATAATAAAAATAATCGAGAACGGTCTCACGGGTTCTTCAATTTCTTTTTCTATCCTAAAAGTGAGGCAGAATAAGCCTCTAGTGCTTTGTGGAGGCGACCTTATGTTATTTCGTCAACTGTTTGACAGCGAGTCGAGTACTTACACATATTTATTAGCGGATTTAGAATTAAAAGAAGCAATTTTAGTCGATCCGGTTTTGGAACGAGTCGAACGGGATCTAAAATTAATCCAAGAATTAGGGGTGAGTCTGCGTTACTGTCTCGAAACCCATATTCACGCCGACCATATTACAGGGACGGGTAAACTACGAGAGTTAACTGGCTGTTTGGGTATCGTTCCCGAAAACGCCCGGGCTGATTGTGCCAACCGCCATATTCAGGATGAGGAGACTTTGGAACTAGGAGCAATTATCATCGAAGCGATCGCCACTCCAGGACATACCGATAGCCATATGGCTTATTTGGTCAATGGCGAAAGAGTTTTAACTGGAGATGCTCTGTTTATTCGCGGTTGTGGACGCACTGACTTTCAAAGTGGCGATGCCGGAACGCTTTACGACTCGGTAACCCAAAGACTATTTACTCTGCCCGATGAAACTTTAGTTTATCCCGCCCACGACTACAGAGGACATACCGTTTCCACCATCGGTGAAGAAAAACGCTGCAATCCACGCTTTGCTGGTAGAGAGCGAGCCGACTTTATTAGGTTGATGAACCATCTCGATCTTCCCAATCCTAAAAAAATGATGGAAGCAGTGCCAGCTAATGAATTGTGTGGCAATGTCATTGCCGTAGATAGCTAAGACGATTCAGTTGTACCGGTCGAATTATTTTAAAGGAAGGATAAGCCAATGAACGGGCTGAGATTGACTTTTCAAAGTCTAGGAATTAGTTTTGCATTAGTATTAGGAACGAGTCTATGGGGAATTGGCATTCCCACTACTCGAGCAGTTCAGCTAGCTGATGGAACGGTTGCTTTTGGAGCAGCCCCCCAATTGCTCGATGCTATAACTACTTTTAGAGCCGTCAGCGCGACAGGAGCTAGGTACTATTTCACCTTATTGTTGCCAGAAACAGCAGACGAACCCTTACAAAAGATAGCGATTAATTTGCGTCAAGGCGCAGATGAAATCGACTATCGACTCGAGCGAACGATTGCGGCAATTGGAACGGCGAGAAACCAAAGCGAAAAAATTGCGATCGCCGAAACCACTTTCGACCCAGAAACCGAAACGGTAAACGTAACTTTTGCCGAGCCTATATCTCCTGGTACTACTTTTAGCGTTGGACTCAAGCCGAAACGCAATCCCGATTTCGGCGGTACTTATTTATTCGGCGTTACCGCTTTTCCTGCTGGAGAAAAATCTCAAGGAATGTATTTAGGATCTGCTCGTTTACAGTTCGAACGGGGTGATGATAGCGATCTTGGTTTCCATTAACTTCTGATGAGAAATTGGCTTTGTGAAGTAGTATTGATTTTGAATGCGATTATAACCAGAGAATGATATCTTTCAGGGTCGTCATTGATAGATTAAAAATTAAGTAATGAATTTATTGTCAGCTAATGAACGACTCTTCTTCCAAAGAAACAGAAAATCAACGGTCGACCCCCACTGCATCTGGTGGCAAACAAACCCCTATCGATCCCAGTCAGCGGCGAACCGGACAAGGAACGAATATTAACGTTAGAGGAGAGGCAGAACCGGAAGCTCCCGGTACGGATAATCCTCAAGCAGAAGGCGATCCCAATCAAGGTACAGAAGCTCGTTGATAAATTTCACAGTTAACAGTAAAACTTTTAACAACCGAACTATTACGCCAAAAAAACCAGTCGCATTGAGTTGTGACTGGGTTCAATTTTGGGGGACAGTAGAAGAAAGACGCTGTGTTGCGATCTTTCGAGTGCTAATCTCTCTGCTCATTATTCTTTTTTAGATTTCATATAACTTTCATATAACAATAATACTCCCGTCATTAAAATAGTCAGAGACATAATAAACACCTGGCGACCGGCGATCGCGCTATAAATTGAACTTTGAAGATAGGCGATATAGGAAAAAGCCAGCAACATCAAATCGAAACAGTCACCGCCGGCCGCATACTCGAGACCTTCTCACCCCAATCACGGAGATCGTCACTGCCGCGACTAAAAATAAACCAACACTAATCGGTAAAGATTCAATCACTTTATTATTTGTTTCAATTTTGATTTTTAGTTAAATTTATTACTTTCAAATAAATTGACCTCAAACTAAGCATTAGCTCGATTAACCATACAGAATATTTGCTCGAGCAAGTTTTGCACATCTAGCGCGAGAGAGTCATCGAACTATAAATCAATTGCAGAAATGTTCGCTATTTGTTTTACAATTTTCATCAAATGATTAATATTAGTGATTTTGAGCTTGAGCTTAATACCTTGAGTTAAGGAGAAATTATGAGTGAAAAACCGGTCATTCTCGGCATCGTTGGTGATAGTGCTGCTGGTAAAACTACGTTGACTAAAGGTATTGCTCAGGTATTGGGAACAGAAAATGTAACTATTATCTGTACCGACGATTATCATCGCTACGACCGCCGCCAAAGAGCCGAGAAAGGTATCTCTGCACTTCATCCCGACTGTAACTATCTTGACATTATCGAGCAGCATTTAGCTTTATTGCGATCGGGACAAGCAATTCTCAAGCCAATTTACAATCACTCCACAGGAGCATTCGATCCCCCAGAATACATCCAACCTAGAAAATACGTTATCGTCGAGGGTCTTTTAGGCTATTCAACCCGTGGGATGCGAGAAAATTATGATGTTAAAGTCTATCTAGCACCACCGGAATCTTTACGGGCTTCTTGGAAAGTTAGGCGCGACACTCGCAAACGGGGTTATACCGAAGAACAAGTTCTAGAACAGTTAAGCCGTCGCGAACCAGACTCAGAAGCATTTATCCGTCCCCAACGTCGCTGGGCAGATGCTATAGTTATTTTCTATCCTCCCGACGCCGAATCAAACGAGAATAATTTATTACTCAACGCTAACTTGATCTTGCGCCCCACCATACCTCACCCCAATTTGACGACAATCTTAAATTCGGATGGCAATCATCTGGGTTCGGCAATTCGTTTGGGTTTGGATCGCGATATGGGTAAACCAGTCGATGTCCTCGAAATAGATGGACACGCCACTTTAGAACAGGTTAGAGAATTGGAAAAACTTTTATGTAGAGACGTTCCCTATTTGGGTCAGTTTTGTAGTTTAGAAGGAAATCAAGAGCTAGGCAAAGTTACGGGAACCACGGGCGAAACTCTACAAAGTTATCCTTTAGCTTTGACCCAGTTGTTAATTACCTATCATATGCTCAAAGCCGCTTATAGTTAGGAACCAGTAAAAGAGTGGACTAAAAATGCTCGAGTTCTAGCCTTCCATTCTTTTCCAGCCCATGATTTTGCTACCGACTCGAAAAATAATTGAATTAGCCAGTCCCAATTGAGCATTCGCCTCGCTTAAAAGTTCCGTTTGTTGGCGAGCGAGAGGAAAAAATTGCGGGCAGGTTTCAAGATCGATACACAATACAGTCGAGCGTCCCCAAGGTTCGCGAAAAATTTTACTGTCTTGAGGAAGACATTTAGCTAAAGAGCGAAATTTAGCCAAAGCAATTTTCTCGAAATTGGTACTGGTATACTTAGAAAGCGAATCCATCGGGCAAGCTCCTCAATTCAGTAGCGGCAAAAGCGCCAAATAGCCTTGTTTTTTCTAGATTAACATTTACTATTTAGCCTGGGTTATCCTTAGTATTTATTTAAGAAAACTGATTGTAGCTACTATAGGGTAAAAAAAATAAGTTTTACGCCAGAAGAAAACCAAAAGTATGTTACGAACAAAGAAGTCGGGGAAAACACTAACACAGTGGTGGCGGAAATGGGAACGGTATCCGCTAATCTGTTGGGCGATCGCAATTTTATGGTTAGTGACCATTAGCTGGATTGCCTTTGTCTCGAATTTAGGCAGCACTGGTTTAGTAGATGAAACCGAACCGTTATTTGCTGAGGCGGCTCGTCAAATGACGGTGACGGGTAACTGGATCGTTCCCTATTTCAACGAAGCAACTCGCTTTGATAAACCGCCGTTAATTTATTGGTTCATAGCGATCGCTTACCAACTCAGTGGAGTTAATGAATGGGCGGTGCGACTTCCTTCAGCAATTGCTGCGATCGCGCTAATGTGTCTGGGTTTTCTTACTTTGAAACGTTTTGGTATTTCACCCTGGTCTCTCGGGCAAGCAGAGCGACCAAAAATTCAACGACAATTATGGTTTTCGGCGGCGATTGGTGCGGCTTTAATGAGTCTAAACGTACAAACTATCGTCTGGGGCAGAACGGGTGTTTCCGATATGCTACTGAGTGGCTGTATGGGTTGCGGTTTGCTCTGTTTTTTTTGGGGGTATGTTGCGGAAGCCAAACCCAAAAGTTCGGCTAATGAGGGATGGCAATTTCCCAATAAATGGTATTTGATGTTTTATGTCTTGACAGCCCTCGCCGTACTGACCAAAGGACCGGTGGGAATTGTTTTACCAGGATTGATTATTTTGAGTTTTTTAATTTATGTCAGACGATTGGGGACGGTTTGGCAAGAACTCAAGCTGCTTTGGGGAATCGTAGTTTTTTCGATGATTACTTTACCTTGGTACGTATTAATCTATCTTGAAAATGGCAAGTCCTATCTCAACTCTTTTTTTGGCTATCACAACTTTCAACGCTTTACTGATGTAGTTAACGGACACGATGCACCTTGGTATTTTTACTTCATTATCGTCTTGGCTTTATTTGCCCCTTGGTCGGTATATTTACCTCTAGCTTTAGCTCGGGTTCGCTTTTGGCGACGCAACTTTTGGCACAAACAACCCCGACAAACTCAATTGAGCTTGTTTGCTGCTTGCTGGTTTGTCTGTATCTTTGGCTTTTTTAGTATTTCAGTAACCAAATTACCCAGCTATGTTTTACCTTTAATTCCTGCTGCTGCTATTCTCGTAGCTTTAGTTTGGAGTGAGGCTCTATCTAACTACAAAGTCGAACTAGACTGGGGTTTACTCGTCAGTATCGCACTGAATTTATTACTAACAATTGCCCTTGCGATTGCTTTCTGGTTCAGTCCCGAATTTATTGGCAAAGACCCCGTTATTCCCAATTTAGGAGAAAAAGTTGCTAGAGCCAATCTCCATTGGCGGGGTGTATTGGTTTGGGGGACGATTTCTCTAGCTAGTATCGGCTGTTTGCTGTTAAGGAAATGGCGTTGGCTAATGTTGGTTAATTTAGTTGGTTTTTTAGCTTTTATTAGCTTGGTCTTACAGCCTAGCTATACTTTCGTCGATCGCCTGCGTCAAATGCCACTCCGACAATTAGCGCAAACGATAACTGAAGTTCGACAACCCACAGAAGAATTATGGATGCTGGGCTTTAAAAAACCCAGCTTGGTTTTTTATACTCGAAATTCGGTACGTTTCCTGAAAAATCGCCAAGAGATAGAAAGCTATTTCGCTCAGCCTAATCTTACTAAGCAACAGACTTCTGACATTTTGATTGTCTCTCGCGATCGCGAACTCAGAAAGCTCGAACTCCAACCTCAAGATTATCAAGTATTAGAGTGTCAAGGTGTATATAAACTAATCCGAATTTCTAGCACAAGAATCTTTGACCTTTTATAACTCGAGCGCAATGACGGTGACAATTGGCTTAAGGTTAGGGAGCATTAACTGATAATATCCCAATATCATCTAACTCGCCCAGCGATCGCGCCATTTAACCGTACCCGACTCGGCAATTACCCAGCGACGAGCTACGAGGTTTTCTCTCAGCGGCGACTGTCCTTCGCGCCACATAGCATATTTATAGCTAATTAGTTTACCCGCACTCTCATTGAAAGGAATTTCTCCAAACCAAGTATTTTCATTAACATATTCCAAGGGATAAGCATTGGCAATATTCCAGTTACCCAATTCGGGACAGTTGCCAATAACTACAATGGTTTCTCCTAGCTGAGTATTAACGCCATTAAGCTGCACTCTGATGATAGTTTGACCTCTAACCCGTTCTCCTACATGACTGATGACAATTGCTTCTTTACTACCCAACTCCAAGTAGTGTAATTTACCCTCTGTTACCTGTAATTTACAATGAGTCAAAATGCAGGTATGTTCGCCATCCGGAAGATCGGTTTCCACTGTATCGAGCGTGGTTGCTTCGCCACGATTGAGCATCACAAAAAGACGAGAATCGCGATAGCGACGACTGTAGCAGTAAACATCAGGGGTGAGATATTTTTGCCATTGACTGCCCAAAGATACCGCAGGATTGAGACGGCGCAAGCCAGAAAGCAAACGAATCTCGCGGTATAAAGGAGTATTAGTATCCCAATTGACCATCATCGGACGATTGTAAGGATCGTTATTTCCGTAAGGGTTGCTATCGCCGTTGGTATCGTTGTGAAGATATTGTTCCGTACCGTAAAATAAACAGGGAATACCACGAGAAGTCATTAATAGCACTACCGCCAACCGCAAACATTCGGGATCGGGGTTGAGAGTTTGAAAGCGATGCATATCGTGGTTGTCAATAAAGGTAACGAGTTCTGTTGCCCCATCGTAACGATAATCTAAATCTAGAACTTCTTGGACTAAATGAAATCCTCCTACGTCCCAGGTTCCTAGTGCCTGACGAATTGCCATACACAGTCCAAAATCGAGAATGGTCATGCCAGAATTATTGGCAAATTCTACCGAACGGTCGTCGTGAGGACTACTATAGATCCACTCGCCGAAGATAAAAATATCGGGTTTGTGATTTTGGATATCGGCATTAAATTCCTGCCAAAACCAAATCGGCATATGCTTGACCGTATCGACGCGCAGTACGTCTACACCCCGATCTAGCCACTGTTTAATAGCAGATTTAATATAGTTGCGATATTCGGTATTGTTTTCGTTAAAGGTAGCCAGTCCCGATAATTCCCGGTTCTGTACTTGCCATTCGTCTTCCCAATCGGTTACGGCACCGTAATGATGATACCAGTGGTTTTTATCGTTATTAAAGTCGGCAATTTTAACGCCATCGTCATAGAGTTCGCCTTTTTTGCCGTTGACTTCTGGATTGCTATGATTGCAAACTATATCCAAAATCATTTTCATCTGCCGCTTGTGTAGTTCGGCAATCAGGCGATCGAACACGGTGTTTTTTTCCGCTTGAGTAGCGTTGAGGGAAGGATTGTCGTCTTTGGCAATAAAGCGGGGATTGATGCGTTTGAAATCTTTCGTCCAGTAACCGTGAATGGCAGCACTTTCTACAAATAAACCTTCAACCTGCTCGAAAAGAGGATTGAGCCAAATAGCCGTAACTCCGAGGTTTTTGAGATAATCTAACTTGTCGATGACTCCTTGTAAATCTCCTCCCCAATATTTGCCCCATTCCTGACAATCTGGATCGTATAGTTCGGGATTTGGTCCCGGATTATTATCGGGATCGCCGTCATGAAAGCGATCGACCACGATAAAGTAAATAGTTTCTTGACGAAATTCAATATCTCTGGTGTATAAAAATTCTAAATCGATATCGTCTGTTTGCCGTTCTTCAGTCAAATGTTGAATTTGGCTCTCAGCTTCACTAGTATCTACAGAAGATTGAGGAGTAGCGGGCTTACCAGAAGAAGTAGAAACCATGACAGTTACCTGGGTAATTTTTATTATTTAATTAAAAAATTAAATTTAATTATCATACAATTTGGAGAAAAGGGATAAATTTGCTATAAATAGATGTTTCTGACGAAATTCAAGCCAGTGCGATCGCACCTCTCGATAGATAACTGATGAATAATTATTTTGCTACTGTAGCTCGCGGACTTGAAGCGATCGCAGCTAGGGAACTAAGGAGTTTAGGAGCTAAAAATGTCCGTCCCGATTTTACTGGGGTTCATTTTCAGGGAGACAAAGCCCTACTTTACCGTGCCAATCTCTGGGCGCGAACTATTTTTCGCTTTCTCGTACCTATTGCCAAAGTTAAAACTTGCAATGTTCCACAACTCTATCGTCAGGTACATAACTTAAATTGGGCAGAATATTTACAGCCTAACATGACTATAGCAGTAAACTGCACGGGAAAAAATAAACATCTCAATCATACCCACTTTACTGCCCTGAAAATTAAAGATGCGATCGTCGATCGCCAGCAACAAGATCGAGGAAAACGTTCTAGTGTAGATCTAGAAAATCCCGATGTTTTAATTAATGCACATATAAATGGCGATCGCTGTATTCTCAGTCTCGATAGCTCTGGTATGAGTTTGCATCGTCGCGGCTATCATCCTGCAATGGGTGCCGCTCCTTTAAAAGAAACTCTGGCCACCGCACTGTTGGACATGGCTGAATGGACTCCCGACTTACCATTTTTAGATCCGATGTGTGGTTCGGGAACTCTGCCTATAGAAGCAACCTTAAAAGCCTTAAACATTGCCCCTGGTTTAAATCGAAAATTTGGTTTTCAAACTTGGTTGGATTTCGATAAAAACTTATGGCAGACAATTATTAATGAAGCTAAGGATAGACAAAAAGCTACTCTTGACGTTCCGATTGTGGGTAGCGATAAAAATAACAACACGATCGAACAGGCATTAGTAAACGCCAAAGAATGCGGCATAGAACGACAAATAATTTTAAAACAGGAAGAATTAGCAAATGTCGAACCGCCAGCCGCTAAGGGAATAATTATTTGCAATCCTCCCTATGGCAAACGCATCGGTAAAGAGACAGAATTAGCAGAACTCTATCAACTCTTAGGGGATATTTTCAAACAGCGATTTACAGGTTGGACGGCATATATATTAACGGGAAGCAAACAGTTAGCTAAAAAAGTCGGACTGCGAACCTCTAGTCGCACCGAAGTTTACAATGGTTCTATTCCCTGCACGTTATTAAAATACGAACTGTATTAAAAATCTTGGCATAACTCATAGCTCGCAAGCTGTCTCAAACAAGATCGGTTTTTCGTGCCATTTATCAAATTTCTTCAGTCCACTGCTCTACAATAAATCCTCTTTCGGGTAATAAGCGAACGTAGTAGAGTTCGTCAAAGCCTTCTGCATACTTAGGTAGTATCAATCGCGCATATGTTCCTCTAATTCCTTTCTCTGGAATTTGCTGCTTGAGTGGGCGATTGCGATCGCGTTGGAGAGAATCAGTTACCTTTGACTCAAAATAATATCCAATAATCTGAAAATTGCGCTCTTTTGCTGGCTCGATATAGCGTTTTCGCTCTTCGGGGGTTGGATTGGTGTTGTCCACGACAAACGGTTGAGTAATCTCGAGACAGGTTTCTAAAAGCCGTTTTTCTCGGTGTTTAGTTTTAAGCATATCCAGATTGATGCGAAGATGGGTATGAAAAAAACGTTGAGTGTAGAAGGTTGATTTACCGCTTGCTTGAATACCTACAAAAATGATTGCTTGCACCGCTGAGTTTACACCTACTTATTAAGCGAAATTCCTGGTTTAAATTCTTCTTTCCCTCCTTTTACTCCTACTCCAACCCTCGAAACCGAACCGCTTGAAACTCCATCCCCAACCAGCAGCAATCCAGCAGAAAAAGCGATCGCCGAAGCCGAATCAGTTCCAACTAGTTCAGAAGATACCAAACAAGTCACTGAAGCCGAACCAGTTCTAACTCCTTGGGAACAAAAAGCAATTCGAGGAATTTATCTCAGTCGCTATCAAATTACAAATAACGCCGACGAACAGACTATTCGCCAAAGAGTGCGTTATTATCGCGATCGCGGTTTTAATACTATTATTCACGGGGTTTGGGGAAATGGCTGTACCATGTACGAAAGCGAGGTGATGCAGCAAAAACTAGGCTTTAATAGTTGTCCCAATCAGTTTCGCGATCGCTGGTTGGAGTGGTTAATTGATGAGGCGCACCGACAGGGAATGGAAGTTCATGCTTATTTTGAAAAAGGTATCAAAATCGATAAAAATAGCCCGATTTTCGCTCTGGCGATCGCCGATAACTGGTTAGTTCCGGGTGTAGATCGCACCTATGCTGGCATCGAGCATTACGTACTCGATGTGCAAATTCCCGAAGTGGCTAATTTTTTCCAAGATATTTTAGTTGAATTCGTCCAAAAGTATCCCGACATCGATGCCGTACAGTGGGATGACTATTTAGGCTATCATGCAGAACTACCTGGTAAAGTAGATCGCACCGCTAGCTTGACCGATTTTACCCAACAGACGATCGAGGCAATGAAACAAGCCAATCCCTCGGTTAGTTTCGATCTCTGTCACCATAATCCTTATTGGGCAAAACGCTATTTCGCCGCAGACTGGAAACAGTGGGATGTCGATCGCGTTTTTATTCAGGCATATAACGATCGCGAGGCTAATTTTCAAGCAGAATTAGATTATGCCAAACAATATGCGGGAATTGCCATTACCGACAAGCAATTTCATCGGCTCGATAAATTAATTGACGAGGGCGCGATCGACAGCATTCTGATTTTTCCCTTTACTGGTAAACCTCAAGAAACTGCCGATACTCTCAAAAAATCGCTCCAAAAACAATAATAAAAGGAAAGTGTTGCTGGCAGTCAATCAGTCTTGAGACTTACCCTCAACCTTTCCTCCTAAAAATAATTTTTACCTGCCCCCAAATCTCAAGCCGCAGGAGTTAACAATCTTGCCTCCACAACTTTGCGATAATAGCTTTGAAGATGACGAGTAGCCGCCGCCCATCCCCAACGTTTGGCTTCTGTGCGAGCATTTTGTCTTAGTTGTTCTTTAATTGCTTTAGCTTCTAACAAAGATTTGGTTGCCTTAATCGCTCCTTCGGGATCCTCTGGTTCGAATAGATAACCGTTTACACCATCGGTAACGATATCGGGAATACCTCCAGAACGCGCCGCCACTACAGGACAACCCGCAGCCATTGCTTCTAATAGAACCAAGCCTAAAGTTTCGGTACGGGAGGGAAAGATAAAAGCATCAGCAGAAGCATAGGCGGAGGCTAGTTCTAAACCCTGTAGATAGCCGACAAAATGGGTGTTAGTACCTGCAAAATACTCCTGTAAGATTTCGCGATGGGGACCATCACCTACTATCGCCAAACGAGCTTCGGGAATGGCTTCTAAGACTGGTTTAATTCCCTCAATTTGTTTTTCTGCTGAGACTCTACCCACATATAATAGTAAGGGACTATCGGGATTATCTTGAGAGAGACGTGATCGCATCTGTGCCGATGCCAAATGGGGTTGAAACATCTCCGTATCTACGCCTCGTTGCCATAGGTCTACCCGTTCGATGCCATGTTCGATTAGTTCTTCCACCATTGCCGTTGAAGTACACAAGTTTAAATGTGCCTGATTGTGGGCAGCTTTGAGCAATTCCCAGAGTACTCCTTCTAATGCTCCCAAGCCGTAATGCTGCAAATATTGCGGCAGATGAGTGTGATAGGAAGCAATCAAGGGAACATTCATCACTTTGGCGTAGTAAATACCTCCTAGCCCCAAAACCGCAGGATTGACTACATGAATCAAATCTGGTTGGAAAGCTTCGATCGCCTCTTTCGTACCAATGGGAGGTAATGCCAATTTTAGTTCGGGGTACAGCGGTAGGGGAATACCAGGCACTCCATACACTTTCGCTCCTTTGTATTCGCTGATGCCCCCTTCAGGAGCTACTACCAAAACGCGATCGCCGTTGCGTTCGAGATGTTCGATCGTATGGCGCAAGCGGGTAACAATACCATCTACCTTTGGTAAGAAAGTTTCTGTAAATAAGGCAATACGCATAAGAAGTTTAGTAAACTGATGATTTTAAGTTTTATTCTTGGGTATTGGCAAAAACTAATTGTTATTGTGCCAGAAAATGGTAACTTGCTAGATAAATTTTTTTCCTCTAGTACTAAACCAAATTATATTATTTCTGCTCTTAATGGACTATTTACACCAACTGAAGCTCAAGAGTTTTTTGAAGCGGAACGGGGCAAATTAAAAAGAGAAATTGGATTTTATCGTCCTCAAAAGATTTTAGAGATTGATGGCGCAACAATCGATAAAAATTACCAAATCGAGCCAATGAAAGTAGTTCCCCCACGAAAAAACCGATTGAGAACAATTACTAAAAGAGCGAACGTTTTTAGCTAAAATTATTTAAATTCCCAAGCCGCAACTAACAAACAAATCCAACCAATAATCAAAGCAACGCCACCAATAGGAGTAATTGCCCCGAGGATTTTAATCCCACTTAATGCTAATGCATATAAGCTACCAGAAAAAAGCATTATACCCACGATAAAAGCCCAAGCCGACACTACTAAGGGAGTGGGTAATGTAGCAGCGCGACTCAATAACAACACTACTGCTAGCAAAGCTAAAGAGTGGTACATTTGATATTTAGTACCAGTTTCCCATATTTCTAGAGCGCGATCGCTCAATTTATCTCTCAAGCCATGACTGGCAAACGCTCCGAAAACTACTGCCAAACCACCAAAAGCTGCGGCGATCGCTAAAAAAATTCTCGTCATTGTTAATTAATAAATAATTTATCCGAGCGATTGATTGTATTATACCGAAATCGTTCATAAGGCGATCGCGACTGGTATTATGCTTTATTTACGATCTTTTAAGAGGATTCGATCTTATATTGGATGACACGGACTTGATATAAGTGATTCAGCGTTTATTTTTTGTCTTAAAGTTAATTAATTGGAGGAGATATTTTACTAGATGCTAGTTTATCTGCCCATCTGGTAGTTTCGGGCAGACGGTATTTAGTGAGACACTTCATTACATAACTAATTGCCGTAGCCAGGCTAATCTTGTGTCCGGGGGAGATATAGATTGGTTTGACGTTGGTGCGCGATCGCAGTACTGCTCCGATAGTTTCTCCTCGATTGGTTAATGGTTTCCAGTTGCCTTTTTCTGTCGGTACTGCTTCGTGTTTGCCAATCAACAGTGATTTAGCTACGCCAATAGTCGGCAGTTCCAGTAATACTCCTAAGTGAGAAGCGATCCCCAGGCGGCGCGGATGAGCTATTCCCTGTCCGTCACATAAAATCAGATCGGGAGTTATTTGAAGCTGGGGTAGGGCTTCTAAAATAGCAGGAATTTCCCGAAAAGAGAGAAAGCCGGGAACATAGGAAAAAACAGTCGGAATCCGAGCGATCGCTGTTTCGACTAATTCTAGTTCGGGAAAACTCAGTACGGCGATGGCGGCTTTGGTAATTGCATATTTATCTTCGAAACCAATATCCACTCCTGCTACATACTTAACTACTCCAAGTTGGTCTTCCGTAATAACTTTACTACTCAAATCTAATTGAATCGCTTTGGCTTCGTCTATAGTTTTCACCCACGGATGAATAACATCAATCTTCATTTTCGTCATTAGTTTTGTCGGTATTAAGGATTATTTATGGATTACATCGATAGTCGAAAAACTATAAATTTTCGCTGTTTTACCTGTTGATTTTCCCAGCTATTTTTTAGTTAGTTACACTTATCTATTCGTTGGGTCAACATATCGCTAAATTTAGGCGACCGAATTATAGTTATGAATTCATATTATTACCGCTTATTGAGAACGAGCGATCTTAAAAATTTATCGCCATCTAAGTCCAGATTACTCGAGCTTTATTCTAAATAAAGGTTTTATTTCATAGTTTCTTTGAATATTTAGTCGAAAACACCTAGAGATAATAGATATCTCAACAAACGAGTATATGATATTAAATCGATTCTAGAATTAGCTTTACTTAAGCTGCAAAACTCTTCCCAAAATATACTTAGATTGTGTTGAAGAGGTTAAAATATTAAAAGGCGTATTCCTTGCGATCGCGCTTGTCTGAGAGCATTGGCAAAAATTAAATTTGTTTGAAATTACAATTGTTTTGTAATATGAGTATCTCGGCAGCTGCTTAATTTTATGTTAAACTAAGGAAGAATGAACTATTGATTTTTGATTAGTAATAATACGATTATATTTTAACAAATTAAAAGTAGCTATTTTCTACAATTTTGAGTAATTCCGATCTAACCTCAATTATTAATCTTTGTCGACAAATTCAACTGGATGAGTTACTGATAACTTCAATTGAAGCAGTAATGAAAAATGCTAATTCAGAAAAGGGATGTTTGCTTCTATTTGATTTTTTAACAGAAGTTTTATTGGTAAAGTCAAATATAGTCGATCGTGTTGCTCGAACTGAAATCGATCGTTGTACTTTAGAAACATTAGACCGTCATTTGCCATCAAGCATTATCGAGCATGTCAGCTCGACTGGAGAAACAATTGCAATAGATTCGGCTTCAGAAAATAATTACACTAATGATGCTTATTTCCTAAATTTTCAGCCGCGATCGATTTTGTGTCTACCAATTCTCCATCGAGAAGAAGTGGTAGGGATATTTTATCTGGAAAATTATTCAGTCGGACTAGCACTAACTCAAGAAGGTCTAGAGATAATAAATATTTTTGGTTCTCAGACAGCTATCTCTGTCGAGAATGCTAAACTTTATTTCCAGCTGCAGCAAGCGCAACTTCAAGAACGAGAAAAAGCCGCTCGATTAGAAAAAAACTTACTGCAGCTAGAGAATGCTCAACAAGAACTTTTAGAAACCAAAAACAAATTAGAGTACGATGCTTTTCACGATCCCCTAACCGGTTTGCCTAACCGAGCTTGGTTGCTAAAGTTATTGGAAAGATCTATTGAATTAGCAGCACGACATTCCGATTATCTCTACGCGCTATTATTTTTGGATTTAGACGACTTTAAAGCAATCAACGATAATCTCGGGCACTTAATAGGGGACGAATTGCTCAAACAGGTAGCTCAAAGACTGCAAACCTGCTTGCGAACTACTGATACTATTTCTCGTTTGGGGGGCGATGAGTTTGCGATTTTATTAGAAATTGACAACTCAGAGGAAGCTACGGCGATCGCCGAGCGGATTTTAGCTCAGTTATCCCGTCCTTTTGTCATAGACGAGCGAGAGATATTTACTAGCACTAGCATTGGAATTGCTTTTGGCAGTCGTAATTATCGCAAACCCAAGGATATCTTGCGAGATGCGGATGTAGCTATGTATCGAGCCAAAACTCAAGGTAAAGGACGCTATTTGGTGTTCGATCGCACTATGGAAGCACAAATCAGAGCAGGCGTGCAAATCGAAACTGCTCTGCAAGAAGCTCTCACCCGTCAAGAATTATCTCTCTACTATCAGCCAATTGTCTTGACGGCTACGGGTATACTAGTTGGATTTGAAGTTTTATTGCGCTGGAATCATTCCTCTCAAGGCTGGATTTCTCCTAGCGAGTTTATTCCTATTGCCGAAGAAACAGGAGCGATCTCTGAAATTTGTTGGTGGGTAATTACCTCAGCTTGTCGTCAGTTGAGTCTCTGGCGCGATCTCTTTCCAGAAAAACAGATAACCATTAATATCAATCTTTCTGCTCTACAGCTCAAACAGGAAAATCTTCTGCAACGACTTCAGACTATATGGCAAGAGAACCAGCTTCCCGAGGGATCTCTCAAACTGGAAATTACCGAAAATTGTATTTTGGAAACTTTTACGGTCGAAGCTCAAACCTTGATGAAACTAAAAGATTCTGGGATTAGCTTGTGCGTTGATGACTTTGGAATAGGCTATTCTTCTCTCAGTCATCTTCACGAATTCCCCATCGATACTCTCAAGATCGATCGTTCTTTTGTCAGACGCATGGGGCAAGATAGCCAACATGCAGAAGTAGTTCAGACAATCGTCACTTTGGCTCATAGCTTAAATATGGATGTGATAGCTGAAGGTGTAGAAACCGTGCAACAATTACAGCAATTGCAGGAGTTAAACTGTGAATACATCCAAGGTTACCTCGTTTCTCAACCGATAGACGAATTAGCTGCTACTCAACTTTTAGAACGAGATAATTTATTAGATCTGGCTAGATAACTGTAGCAATCTCGTTTGAGGTAGCTTGAAAATTGGGTGTCACCGAACGGGTAACGATTGAGATAGATAATTAGTAGGTTTAGTAGTTAGTGATTAGTCGTCAATTTTTAACTGACGAGCGTCTATGTTGCTATTAGCCATTGATATTGAAACGAAGTGACTTGCATAGTCTTAAAGATATAGATAACAAAATGCTTTTCGACTCAAATTGCAGTCAGCGCAGACACCGCCTTTTTATGGTGGTAGTGCCTGCGCTGACTTTGAGGTAGAAGTTAGGGAGATCGAGAGAGATATTGTCAAGCGAGACGCATACTTCAATAGGGATCGTTTGCTAACTTCGTTTAGATAAATTTAATTTAGCTGAGATGATTGATTACCGCTGGATTTCTAGCGGGGTCTGGCTTTGTTAACTTTGATTTCTCTTCCCATCCATTCTGCACCGTCTAAAGTCTCAATCGCTTTTTGTTCGTTGACTTCAGTTTCTAATTCTACAAAGCCAAAACCGCGTCTGTGACCTGTTTGACGGTCGGTGGGAATATAAACCCGTTTGACATTTCCATAGTCAGCAAATACTTCTTCTAAGTCTTGCTGGTTAATTTCGTAATTAAGGTTACCTACATAAATGGACATAAAATTTCTGTCTCCTTGTTGTAATGTTGTGATTAGAGAGACAAGATTACTCGGAAAGAAGCCTATCAATACTTTACGGAAAAACTGACTCCGATACTGAAAACAAACTTATATCGTTAATCTTTTGATTCTCATTCCGTAATACCCTAACACACGATCGAGACAAAAGTAAAATTAGATCGATAAATGTAAATAAATAAAACAGAAGAAGCGTTTGAGAATCTGACTTTCTACCTTTTGCTCTCGCTACAATATAAAATATTTAGATCGGATTGAACAAACATTCATTATACCCTCTAGAGCCTATCGATACTATATACGGTAACTGCAAAGGACTAAAAACTAAACAGCTCGAGCAGCTTAAGCGACTCTATCATCAGAAGTTGCCAGGAGATTGCCCCGTTACTCCAGAATTTGCGCAAAGATTGGCGGCGATCGGCACGGAGATCGCTCAATCTGTTTGTGCGTACGTCAATCGGCGTGGACAGATAATTCGCGTGGGAGTAGGAACTCCCCGTCAAACTCAGATTCCTCCTTTAGAATTGCCTCGCTACGGTGCTAAGCGTTTGTCTGGGATTCGCTGTATCGCCACTCAACTTAAAACAGAGCCGCCAAAAGAATCGAGTTTGACTGCAATGGTGCGCCAGAGACTGGATGCTTTAGTGGTATTAACGCTGACAGGAAGTGGTAAATTCAGACGCGGTGGCGGTGCTACTGGCTATGTCAAAGAAGCATATCTGGCTCACTTATTACCCCAACCCAATCTTGACTTGGAAACTGATGGTTACTGGACGGTTTCTCCTGCAATGAGTTTGGACGTTATGTCCCAACAAGATTTATTCAATCTAATTGATGGCTTAGAAGCCGAATTCGAACGAGAATACGTAGCACAGCAGGTGGCTAGCGATCGCGATCGCGTCATTTTAGTTGGTTTGAAAAGCGATCGCACCAGCGAGCGTGAGTTTGAAGAAAGAATTAACGAACTAATCGGTCTGGTGGATACGGCAGGCGGTAAAGTTTTACACACCATTTCTCAGAAGCGATCGCATCCTCATCCTCAAACTTTAGTTGGGGCGGGTAAAGTGCGGGAAATTGCCCTCAAAGTTCAGACAGTAGGAGCTAACTTAGTAGCCTTCGATCGCGAACTAACTCCGGCTCAGGTACGCAACCTAGAAACCCAGTTTGGCGTAAGAGTCGTCGATCGCACCGAAATTATTTTAGATATTTTCGCCCAACGCGCCCAATCACGGGCGGGGAAACTCCAGGTAGAATTAGCGCAGCTAGAGTATATGTTGCCCCGTCTGGTAGGTAGGGGACAAGCTATGTCTCGTTTGGGTGGCGGGATCGGTACTAGAGGTCCTGGCGAAACCAAATTAGAGACTGAACGCCGTAGCATTCAAAAACGAATTGCCCGTTTACAAAGAGAAGTAAATCAATTGCAGGCTCACCGTTCGCGGATGCGCCAGCAAAGGCAAAAACAGGAAGTGCCCAGCGTGGCAATCGTCGGTTACACTAATGCTGGTAAGTCTACTCTAATTAATGCTTTAACTAACGCGAAAGTATACACAGCCGACCAGTTATTTGCTACTCTCGATCCCACAACCCGTCGTCTATCAGTCACCGATCCATCTACAGGAAAACCGCAAAATATTCTGCTTACCGATACGGTGGGTTTTATTCAACAGTTACCCCCACCCCTAGTGGATGCCTTTCGAGCTACTTTAGAGGAGGTTACTGAAGCCGATGCCTTAGTACACGTCGTCGATCTATCTCATCCTGCCTGGGAAAACCAGATTCGTTCGGTAATGCAAATTTTAGGTGAAATGCCTTTGGCTCCAGGTCCTATTTTATTGGCGTTTAATAAACTAGACCGAGTAGATAGCGAAACTCTAGTTAAAGCTAGAGAAGAATTTCCCCTGGCGTTATTTATTTCTGCCAGCGATCGCCTGGGTTTGGAAACTCTCAGACAGAAATTGGCTCAGTTAGTTGACTATGCAGGAGTCGGGTAAGTAATCCGTAGGGACGTTCTATGGAACTTGCCTGCTTTATTTGCGCTACATTAAAATCGGGACTTTTCAGTTTTCTGGTTTATGAGCTTATTTAATCTGCAAGCACCATTTCAACCGATGGGCGATCAGCCTCAGGCGATCGCCAAATTAACCGAAGCACTTCAAGCGGGTAATCGTTTTCAAACTCTTTTGGGTGCTACGGGAACGGGTAAAACCTTCACTATGGCTCATACTATTGCCAATGTGGAAAAACCTACTTTAGTTTTGGCTCATAATAAAACTTTAGCGGCGCAGCTATGTAACGAGTTGCGGCAGTTTTTCCCAGACAATGCCGTAGAATACTTTATTAGTTATTACGACTACTATCAACCAGAAGCTTACATTCCCGTCAGCGATACCTATATTGAAAAAACTGCTTCAATTAATGACGAGATTGATATGTTACGTCACTCGGCGACGCGATCGCTTTTCGAACGCAGAGACGTAATTGTCGTGGCTTCGATTAGCTGTATCTATGGTTTGGGTATTCCTTCAGAGTATCTTAAAGCGGCAGTTCCCTTACGCTTAGGCATGGAAGTAAACCAGCGGGAGTTACTGAGAGATTTAGTGGGAGTGCAGTATTCGCGGAACGATATCGAACTAGAACGGGGTAGGTTTCGAGTTAAGGGGGATGTCTTAGAAATCGTTCCTGCCTACGAAGATCGCATTATCAGAATTGAATTTTTTGGGGATGAAATCGAGGCATTACGCTACGTCGATCCCGTGACGGGGGATATTTTACAAAGTCTCAATGGAATTAATATTTATCCGGCTCGGCACTTTGTAACTCCAGAAGCAAGATTAGAGCAAGCGTGCCTGGATATTCAAGCCGAACTAGACGCTCGTTTGATTGAACTTGAAAGCGAGAATAAACTATTAGAAGCTCAGAGGCTTGCTCAACGCGCTCGTTACGATTTGGAATTACTAAGAGAGGTCGGATATTGTAACGGCGTGGAAAATTATTCTCGTCATTTAGCAGGTAGGCAACCAGGAGAGCCTCCCGAATGTTTGATCGACTATTTTCCCGATGATTGGTTATTGATTGTCGATGAATCTCACGTTACCGTACCCCAAATACGGGGTATGTATAATGGCGATCGCGCTCGTAAATTGACCTTAATCGAACATGGTTTTCGTCTGCCTTCGGCGGCTGATAATCGTCCGCTAAAATCAGAAGAATTTTGGCAGAAAGTAAATCAATGCGTTTTAGTTTCTGCTACTCCTGGAAAATGGGAATTCGAGCAGTCAGAAGGTAGAGTAATCGAGCAAATTATTCGCCCTACCGGCGTAGTCGATCCCGAAATTATGGTGCGTCCTACTGATGGTCAAGTTGACGATCTCTTGGCTGAAATCAAACAGCGGGTTGACCAACGAGAGCGAGTTTTAATAACTACTCTAACCAAAAGAATGGCGGAAGATTTAAGCGAATATTTTGACGAACGAGATATTAAGGTACAGTATCTCCATTCGGAGATTAAATCCATCGAACGGATCGAAATTTTGCAGGCTTTGAGAAATGGTGACTTTGACGTATTAATCGGGGTTAACTTATTACGAGAAGGTCTGGATTTACCAGAAGTATCTCTCGTAGCAATTTTAGATGCGGATAAAGAAGGTTTTTTACGTTCTGAAAGTTCGATAATTCAAACTATCGGTAGAGCTGCCCGTCACGTTCGAGGGCAGGCAATTTTATATGCCGATAATTTAACCGACAGTATGGCACGAGCGATTGAAGAAACAGAAAGAAGGCGTGAAATTCAGATTGCCTACAACCAAAAACACAATATTACACCCAAACCGATTGTTAAAAAAGGCGACAATGCGATTTTGGCTTTTTTAGACATTTCTCGTCGATTAAATAGCGAGCAACTAGAAGAAATTTATGAAAATTCTAACGAATTATCTCTAGAACAAATCCCCGAGCTAATCGAGCAGCTTGAAACAAAAATGAAAGATGCCGCGAAAAATTTGGAGTTTGAAGAAGCTGCAAAATATCGCGATCACATTCAAAATTTGCGAGATAAATTATTAGGCAAAAAACGGATTTAAAATTTGGATGTTAGTAAACAAATATTCAGCTTTTTATGATAACAGTTACCCTACCGAGATAGATAGTACAATTAAATTAAATGCCCGATCGCTTACCTACCAATGCTAGACAGTTGGCATTTCTAGCACTAAAAAATGTTTACCAGCAACAGGCATATACCGATGTTGCTTTAGATCGAGTATTGCGATCGCACTCCGTCGAGCGAATAGATCGGGGTTTGGTTTGCGAACTAGTATATGGAGTGGTGCGTCGTCAGCGAACCCTAGATACTCTAATCGATCGCCTGGGTAAAAAAACAGCGCGACAGCAACCTCTAGATTTGCGAATTATTTTGCACCTCGGTTTGTATCAGTTGCGCTATAGCGATCGCATTCCTGTATCGGCAGCGGTAAATACCAGCGTCGAACTGGCTAAAACTAATGGTCTGAAAAAGCTATCGGGAGTTGTAAACGGTGTATTGCGAGAATATCTTCGCCAAGCAGAACGAAGCGATCCCCTACAGCTACCAGACGATCCCGTAGGAAAATTGGGTATTTTACATAGCTTTCCCGACTGGATCGTTAAAATTTGGCTAGAACAATTGTCATTAGCAGAAACCGATCGATTAGCTGCTTGGTTCAACCAGTCACCTCAAATTGACCTGCGGGTTAATATGCTTAAAACTACCGTGACCGAAGTTGCAGCAGCTTTAGAGGCTCAGGGAGTATCCGTAGCTCCCGTACCTCATTTACCCCAGGCTTTACGCATTACTGGTAATGCAGGAGAAATTACCTCTTTACCGGGATATCGCCAAGGGTGGTGGGTAGTCCAAGACGCTAGCGCACAGCTAGTCAGCCATCTACTCGCTCCCCAGCCAGAAGAAACTATTATCGATGCCTGTGCTGCCCCTGGAGGTAAAACTACTCACATTGCCGAATTGATGGGCGATCGCGGTAAAATCATCGCCTGCGATCGCGCTACTAAACGCCTGCAAAAAGTTAAAGCTAATGCCGCTCGCTTACAGTTAAAATCGATTACAATACAATCGGGCGACAGCCGTATCTTAAATGAATTTAAAGCAACGGGCGATCGCGTTTTATTAGACGCACCTTGTTCTGGTTTGGGTACTCTGGGCAAACGCCCCGATATTCGTTGGCGACAAACTCCAGCAGCGATCGAGAAACTTTTTACTCTCCAAAGGGAACTATTAGAGGAGGTGGCGACCTGGGTAAAACCAAATGGTGTTTTGGTATATGCAACTTGTACTCTTAACTATTTAGAAAATGAAAAAGTAATACAATCTTTTTTGAAACATCATTCCAATTGGAGAGTACAATTACCTAGAGCTTCGTCTCCTGCCAGTCATTTTGTTACTTCCGAGGGCTCGATTAAAGTCTATCCTCACCGAAATGATATGGACGGGTTTTTCATGGTGAAGCTAAAAAACAGTTTGCAGACTGCAAATGGATAAAAACCGAAAGATGAAAACAATACTTAAAATTCTTATTGGTGCTGCTTGGATAGATGGCATTATTCAACCAGAAGAAAGAAAATATTTACGCCGGGTAGCGCAAGACTTTCGACTGGCAAACGACCCAGAGATCGAACCGCTGCTATCGGAACTGCGACCCGTACAGCCAGTAGAATGCTATCAGTGGCTAGAGGAATATCTTGGAGAATATCATTCTCACGAAGACTATTTAGAGCTGCTAGAAAAAATTAGCGGTTTGATTTATAGCGATGGTTATGTCGATGTCCGCGAAGCTAAATTAATGGAAAAAATTAAATACTTAGATTCTGCAAATGAATCTAACAAAACTATATTTAATAAGCTATTGAAAAAGATTCAAAAGCTATATCGCGCAGCAATGGAACAGAGTGTTTAGTACTTAAGTTCTAGTGATTTCAAACTGATTTTCTAAGTCGTACTGGCTAGATCGCTAGCTTGCTGTAAAACTCGAATTAAATGCGATCGCCCCAGTTGGCCATTATATTACTTTTATATTTATTTAACTATAATGTGGATATTTGTTTGGCTATAGCAATACAGGTATAAATATCGGCAGTGGTTTTAATTGCCAAGTCGCTGATATGAGTGGTACTGGCTCGATAACCAGCTTGCTGTAAAGCTTTAATTAAATGCGATCGCTTGGGAATATCTAGTTTTCCTCTCTTGCCAATTTCTCCTAAAGTGTAAAAGTAAGGTGGAAACTCGATTTCTGCTGCTAGCTTGGACAATAATTTGGTTGCTTCTCGCCATTGCCACTGTCGCGCCATTATGGTTAAACGCTCGATGTATTGTTTCTGATGTAGTTCTCCTAACCACATAGCACCACTGAGAATTACAGTAGGATTGGAGCAGTTGCAGCTAACTTTACCTAACTTACGCCAGCTAACTGTTTGGTAATTGCCGCAATTATGACAGTAAGCAATAAAACCGTAGTTTTCTGAATTTAATTGAGACTTATGAGTCAATCTCAGCATCAGACGGTAGGTTTTACCCGTAAATAGGGAAAATAGTGGTTCGACACCCAAACCTTTAGTGGCCGCTTGCTGTTGTACGCTACCAATTAACAATCTCAAAGCCTGTTCGTGAGCGGCTGGATGAGCGCGAGCGATCGCACCATAAGCTTGGATGCTGTTATCTGGTAAATGTCCCGTTAGGGTACGTCCATCGGTGCTAGTCAAGTAAATCAGACCGCCGATTTTTGTCGCCCAGAGCATAGTACTGAGGTATGGTACTGCAGTACCAAAGCAATCTACATCGACTAGATCGTAATAATCGCGATCGCCATAGCACTTAAAAAAGACTCGATGAGCATCTAGGTGAGTCAATTGATAAGAAGCGATCGCCCAAGTCAAATTTTGTTGCAGCAGAGAATGTAATTGGGGATTTCCTTCATTTACCCACAAATAGTCGGCATGGCTTTCTAAAAAATAGCGCAAACTGCGGACTCCACAACCAGCCAAAGCATCTAACACTCTCAAGCTACCCATATCCTGACGATAAGCGGTGGCAGCTAAAACTCCGAGATCTCTGACTATTTTAGTTTGCCGATTGTAAAAGGCTTTACCTACTCTAAATTTTGCTTGACCTTCTGTCTGCCAAAGAAGTTGATTCACGGGATTTGTCAGGATATAGCACGATCGCGCCGACTTAAAATTTTGTTTGACTTAGATCGCTGTTGACGAGTTGTTACTAGCAGAGTAGTTTTAATTTAGACTTAGAGTGGCATCAAGACGTTTGCTATTGGCAAGCGTCTTTTTTTAATCGTCGAATTTACTAGCTATTTCTCTTTCTCGATAGTGAGAACATCCTTTACATGGTCCGTAAGGCGCGATCGCGCAACGAACATAGCGAGAAAGAGCATTATACTGACAACTAGCATCGCCAATATGGCGTTTGCTCACTCTTTGACGACTATTTTCATAGTAAATCTCACGCCGTGAGTTTATCGTTCGAACGCGTCTCAGTCGCGATCTCCACCTGCGATTGAATTTCTGGACGATTATTAAATAAGTCAGAGAAGGCAACACACTAAGAATAAACAAGGTAGCCAGCTTAATTGTCAGCTCTTGATGAAAATCACTAATCACGATCGAGAGAGAGGTAATGTTCAACAGGATATTTTCATTTTCCTACAAAAAAGCAGGTGGTTCTAGTTTGGGGTTAATTTTGCTAGTAGGAAAACCTCGTTCGAGCTGCTGCATTTTTACTCTTTTGGCTTGAAGTGCTGTATGTAAAACTTTCATCGCTATCTCTGGCTTTCCCCGACCACAAAAAAATAAATCGGCAGCAAAATAACCGTGTTCTGGCCAAGTATGGAGAGCAATGTGAGACTCGGCAAGAGTAACCGTAGCCGTTATGCCTTGAGGACTAAACTGATGTAGACAAATATCGATTAGAGTAGCTTCTCCTGCCGCGCTCGCTTTAATTAAAGCCTGACGTATCTTTTGAGGATCGTTTAAAATCGCTGGCGGTGCCTGCCAAGCATCTAACACCAAATGAGTTCCTATTTTGTTCATTGGCTGGCTTACCCTCCAACTGTTTTCAAGCGAGCTATTGAGCTAGCGTAGGTATAGCATAGACAGATGCCGTTCTCTGTTTGTAGAGTTGGAATATGCGCTTTTGGGATTAAAATAACTACTATTGTAGCCATGTAATTATTCTGTTATTGTCTCGGACTCGTCGCGATCGCCTATCAACTCTTACTCGAACAAAATTTAAATCAAAATGTCTCAACTGCAAGCTTTAATTTTTGATGTTGATGGAACTTTAGCCGATACCGAACGAGACGGACATCGAGTAGCTTTTAATCGTGCTTTTGCTGAAGCTGGTTTAGATTGGCACTGGTCGATAGATTTGTATGGAAAACTCTTGGCAATTTCAGGAGGCAAAGAAAGAATTAAATTTTATCTCCAGCAAGAGCATCCTAATTTTAAACCCGATGAAAATTTAGCTGATTTTATTGCCAAACTTCACCAAATTAAAAGTAAATACTATCAACAACTGCTCGCATCGGGAAAAATCTCCTTTCGCACCGGAATAACGAGATTAATTACGGCAGCTAGAGCCAAATTGATTAGATTAGCTATAGCTACCACTAGTAGTTTGAAAAATACGATGGCTTTACTGCAACATCTCAATTCCGATTGGTTTGAATTAATTGCCGCAGGAGATATCGTTCCCCATAAAAAACCTGCACCAGATATTTATAATTATGTTTTAGAGCAAATGAATTTATCGCCTCAAAACTGCTTAGTTTTTGAAGATTCTCAACACGGTCTACAAGCTGCGAGCGCCGCAGAAATTAAAACAATTGTTACTGTCAATGACTACACCAAAGACCAAGATTTTAGTCAAGCGGCACTAGTTCTAAATCATTTAGGAGAACCAGAAAAACCTTTCGAAATTCTACAAGGAAATTGTCATAATCATAATTATTTAGATCTTGATAGTTTGAAAAAGCTATTATAGTAGTAATCTCTGTCTTTAACCGAGTACTATCTAGCTAATTGCTCGAGTATGTAAGAATAAAATTTTTCGCGATCGACTTGTGTCATCACCCTAACTTTTTTACCGCCGGCTTTAATAAATGTTCTGCCTTGACTTACACCCTGAGTAAAAATATCGGTTTCTTTTTCTTCAATATGATAAAACTCAGGGCGAGCTAAATAAGCCGTAGCTAAAATATCCCAACAGTAATAATTTTGGGGAATTGCCAGAGCATAACACATTCCAGCTAAATCTGAAAGTGGATGTTGTCTTTGTTTAGTTAGTTGGCAAATTAATTGAGGGGTAACCGGAACGGTATTAGTTAAATCTAGAGGACAAAGAGTGATGGGGATCGGAGTATTCCAGACTTGCTTGGCGGCTATAGGATCCCAGTAGACATTCCATTCTGCCGAGCCGTCATGTTCTAAAGCAAATACTTTTTCCACATTACCATCAACGCTCAACGCGCCTCCCATCCAGATAATTTCGGCAATTCGGTCAATTAGCTTGGGTTGTGTGGCGATCGCCTCTGCTACAGTAGTTAAAGGTCCCGTGACCATTAGAGTTACTGGTTCGGGTGCGTTTTGTAATTGACTGATGATAAATTTCTGTCCCGACTCAGAAGCTAAAGGAGTTTCTATGGTTTCTCGTTCGTTAAGTAAGGGAAAATTATCGATAATTAAACAGTCACGGCGAAATTCGGGAGGAAACGGGTTTAAACCCCGAACGGTACTTTCGGCAACGGGAACATCAGTACCTCCCATAAGCTGAATAATTTTGCGGCTAACGCTCACTGCGGCTTTACCATAGCAGTCGGCAGGAGTAACTACAATTCCCAGGGGTATAATTTCTTCTGTCATGGTCAATAGCAGCATCATCGCCAGAAAGTCGTCGATCGCCCCATCGTGATCCATTAATACCAATTTTTTAGTCATGTCGCTTTCCAAAGATACCAAATTTTAACCGATCGAAACGCCGGAAGAGCGATCGAGCCATCTATCGGCACATCATTATTAATTTGGTCTAATTTTAATAGGCGACGACTAAAATTTTGAGAGTCTCTGGCGGTTGCGATATGATATTCACGGCGATCAACATCTGACAACAGCAATAATGAAAATTACTCGCTGTCTTCATACGGCTATTTTGGTATCCGATCTCGATAAAGCAGAACAGTTTTACGGGAATGTTTTAGGTTTATCAAAATCGTCCCAGCGTACCTCGAAATTTCTCGGTGCTTGGTATCAAATTGGAGAGTATCAGCTTCATCTAATCGTTCGTCCTAATTTTAAGGCAGAAATACACAACTTAGAAAAATGGGGGAGAAATGCTCATTTAGCTCTGAGGGTGAATAATTTAACTATCGCCAAACAAAAGCTGGAAAATGGAGGGTACCCCATTCAAATGAGTTCTTCTGGACGAGCTGCTTTGTTTACTCTAGACCCAGATAATAACATCATCGAACTGAGTCAAAGTTAAGTAACAAGTAAATTTGTTCTAGCAATATCGTCCTAATAATGAGCTTACCAATTTGGCATCAGCCAGAAATTATTACTCGCTCTCAAATTTTAGTTAATAGCTTTGAAAAGGCGATCGGTCGAAAACTAATCTCGTCAGTGGATAGTCCAGAAACCCTCTCTAAAACCTTATTTTTTGCTCCTTTTGCACTGGTTTCTCATGACGACAGCAGCGATCCCATTCTTACTTACGGTAATCAAGTAGCTCTAGAATTATGGGAAATGTCTTGGGAAAAGTTTATTCAAACCCCTTCGAGGCTGACAGCAGAAATGGAAAATAGAGAAACTAGAAAAATGATGCTGGATCGGGTAGTAAGGCAGGGATATATTGATAACTACAGAGGAGTGAGAATTTCTAGCAGTGGTAACAGGTTTTTAATCGAACGAGCGATTGTTTGGAATCTCAACAATGAAAGAGGAGATTATTGTGGTCAAGCTGCAACTTTTTCCAATTGGAGCTTTTTAAAAACTTAGAGCACGCTAGTCAGTACAACAGGCGATCGCGTCTGACAAGACTCAAAGTTCAGTCGAAGCAAGCTTCAGATGCTGCTTTGTGCAAGCTCAACATTTTGTTAATTCAAAACAACCCTTGGGAATTATGCCACAATTATAGAAGGTGAAAACCCAGCCTTTGAAAGCGTGGGATGAACAACCAAGCTGTTTGTCAATGCGATTTACAGCAAAGTGCAGTTCGTGGTAAAATCATACCATGCAACAGCTTCGAGGATTTAAATATCGATTTTACCCCAACTCGGCTCAACGATTAGAGCTAGCGCAAACATTTGGCTGTACGAGGTTTGTGTACAATTGGGCATTGGCTCTGAGAACCAATAGCTATTACGAAGAACAAAAGTCGCTATCATACACCGATACCTCTAACGCCCTAACCAAGTTAAAGAAAGACCCAGAAAAAGCTTGGCTTAAGCAAGTTTCCTCCGTACCGTTACAGCAAGGATTGAGAAACTTAAACAAAGCATTTGAAGCATTTTTCAAGGGTCGGACCAAATATCCAAGATTTAAGAAAAAGAGCGGTAAACAATCGGCTACCTATGCTGCTAACGCCTTTACTTGGAAGAACGGTAAGCTGACTCTAGCTAAGATGAAGCAACCGTTAAAGATTAAGTGGAGCAGAAGTTTTCAAGGTGAGCCAAAACAGGTAACAGTTAGCAAGGAGCCTGCTGGCAGGTATTTTGTTTCGTTTTTGGTAGAGGAAAAATTAGAGCAGTTTGAGCCAGCTACAGAAAGCGTCGGAATTGACTTAGGCGTTAAAGACGTGATGGTTACGAGCAAGGGTTTTGCTTCGGGTAATCCTAAGTATTTCTCTAAGTATCAAGCTAGACTAAAGACTTTACAAAGAAGATTAGCTAAAAAACAGAAAGGCTCAAATAATAGATATAAAGCTCGGCTCAAGGTGGCAAAGCTACACGCCAAGATAGCCGACTGTCGAAAAGATTTTTTACACAAGCTGACGACTCGATTAGTGACTGAAAACCAAAGCATATATGTCGAAACGTTAGCCGTAAAAAACATGATGGCTAACCATAAATTAGCCAAAGCAATAGCCGACTGTGGTTGGGGGGAAGCTCTAAGACAGTTGGCGTATAAGTGCAAGTGGCACGAAAGAACGTTAACGGCAATAGATAGGTGGTTTCCGTCGAGTAAACGATGTAGCTCATGCGGCTATATCTTAGACAAACTGGCTCTTTCAGTTCGCAAGTGGACTTGTCCAAATGATAGCTGCCGTACAACTCACTTGAGAGACGTTAACGCAGCTAAGAATATTTTAGCTGTCGGGCAGACGGTGATAGCTTCTGGACTGAGCAATAGCGGGGAGATAGAGCTTCTATCTCTAGCCATCTCAGAATGAAGGAAGAATCCCACGCATTCTATGCGTGCGGAGTGTCAATCGATAAACTAGAACAAGATTGTTTGACTATTTGACTTTTAATAACTAATGATGAATGATAATTTACCTTTAATATATATTTTAGCTCTGCTAGCAATTTTAATTTTTGCTGCTGTTTTTATTCTAAAAGAAGTTATCAAAACTCGCCGTCAAGAAACTACGTTTTCTCGCCTACAAAACAAACTCAAACAAGAGCCGGGAACTTCTAAAGAATACTATCAACTCGGTAGCCTTTACCTAGAAAAAAAGCTTTTCGTACAATCAATTAATTTATTCAAAAAAGCGTTAAAAGCAGATAAAAATATCGAACCAGAAAATCAGGCTCTCATTCATAACGCCATGGGTTATGCTTATTTCGGACAAGAACAATATGATATTGCGATTAGGGAGTATAAAGAGGCGTTAAAGATTTATCCTGAATACGTAGTTGCTTTGAATAATTTAGGGAATGTTTATGAAAAAAAACAGATGATAGTAAAGGCGGTAGAAATTTATAAAGAAGTACTAAAAATTGCTCCCGAGAATAAAACAGCGCAAAATCGCGTCAAGTCATTAGAGAAACGCTTAGTGTCAACGAATTCTTAATTTGTTAATAGTTGTTAATTGATGATAGTTTATTTCGCTCGACAATTAACGATTAACTATCAATAATAAATTCTTCCATATTTAAGTTCGAAATGGGCTGGATTTTTCTTACCTAGGTAAAATATCCTTCATCTATAAGTAGATTGGGTTCTCGCGTCGCTGCAACTGCGATCGCGTCGCATCTTTCATTCTCGGCTATACCTGCATGACCTTTAACCCAAACAAACTCTACCTCGTGTTGTTTACACAAATTGAGTAATTCTTGCCAGAGATCGGGGTTTTTAGCTTTCTCTTTTTTATTGCGCTGCCAGCCATTAGCCTGCCAGCGTCTTGCCCAACCTTTATTGACTGCATCGACAATATATTTGGAGTCGCTATACAAAGTAACGGCACACTTATTTTTTAAAGCCTTTAAAGCCGCGATCGCCGCCATCATTTCCATACGATTATTGGTGGTTAGCTGATAACCGCCAGCTATTTCTTTTCGGTGTTCCCCATAAATTAGAACCGCACCATAACCGCCAACACCAGGGTTACCAGTGCATGCACCATCGGTGTAAATTGTAACTCTTTTTAGTTGTTCTGACACGATTACCAGTTGACCACAAACAGTTATTAATTATATCCGGCGCTCTTTGAAGACTTCAGTCCAGAAGTAAAATTAGGCGATAAAGATTAAGATCGTACCGAGGAAAGTTCAATAAACAATATGATTCAGTCTAAATCTAAATCTTGGACATTTGACGAGTTTCTGGCACAGTATCCCAATGATGGAAAACGCTATGAACTAATTGATGGAAATATTGTCGAAGTGAGACCGAGAGGACAACATGAAAAAATTGCTGGGTTTATTACTATTGAGTTGGGTACAGCAATTCGTCGGCAAAATTTACCCTATTTTATTCCTAATACTTGCTGTGTTAAACCTCCAATTGATAATGTTGGCTATATCCCCGATGTAATTATTTTGGATGAAGCAACTATTAATCAACTATTAATAAAGATCCATATTGGGAAAAGCATTCAACTATCTCTCTCGGTAAATCCGCTCGATTAATTATAGAAGTCGTTAGTACTAACTGGCGAGATGACTACGGACGCAAGCTGACGGACTACGAGGCGATGGGAATACCAGAATACTGGATTGTCGATTATTTGGGTTTGGGTGCGACTAGATATATTGGTTCTCCTAAAATGCCGACACTATCAGTATATTGTTTAGCTGAGGATGGAGAATATCAGGTACGACAGTTCAAAGACGAGCAAAAAATTGAATCACGGATCTTTCGCAGTTTAAACTTGACTGCAGCACAACTATTCGCAGCAAAATAAAAAGCCAAATGAATCATTAAGGCTAGAACCCGTACGTTTAGTAAGTATCCATATAAAAGCCCTTCCCACATCCCTAACTATTTTTATTTTAGGTTCTGAAGCTCGATCGGAAGGAACTGCAACAGGGGTAAAAGTTATTCCTTAACTACCAAGAACTATAAAGGCGATCGCTTTAGCTCTCGGCATATGGAAATTGGAAGTAATCAAAAAGATATGCTGATAATGTTGGTGCTTGAAGCCTTTGACTAGACTAGTGAAGTTAGTAACGGTATCGACAGCACGATAATCAAGATGAACTCGTTGTGTGGCAATGCCAGCATCTCGAAAGATGCGACGAGCTTGCTGTTCGGGCAGACCCGATGAAATCCAAATAGGTAAGGAGGGGTAAAATTGAGCAAATTGAGCAGTAAATTCTTCTCTTACTTTTCCTCCACCTAAGGTTAAAATGGCTTGAGGATGTGGTGTTTGTTTATAGGCTATCATTAAATTAATGACAATACCACCTAAAATAGTTATGCTGATATACAAAAAAATTAGAATGAAAAGTCGAATAGTTTTTCGTCTAAATTTCATCGCTAAATTAGAAGATAGATTTGTAACTTAGCATTTTTCCTATTGATATTTAAATATCCCGAGCTAAAATAAATCATTATAATAAAAGCCTTCTTACCATCGTAAGCTTATTAACGAGAATTATCTTATAGTTTGAGTTAGCAAGTCAGCCAATTCAGTTAATGTTTTTTAGCCAATTTATTTGTTTCAATAATCTTTGTATAAGTTTCAACGAGCTTTTTTCCTATTGTCGACCATGAATATCGGTCGGTTGCCAGGTGAATTCCATTTCGTCCGAGATGGTCTCTTAATGCCGAAGACGTAATTAGTTTATCTAAAGCATTTTTACAAGATTTAGCATTTCCTTCTATAATCAAACCTGCTTCTGCTTTAAGTAATTCTGGAGCTATTTGCACATCTTTAGTTATTACTACAGCCAAACCTGCTGCAACTGCCTCGGCTACTGAGATACCAAAATTTTCTGAATGAGAGGGAAGTACAAATACATTAGATCCTGATAATAGTAGCTCCTTACTATATCCAGTCACAAAACCTGCAAAAGTTACACAATCATCGAGTTTATATAATTTGACTAAATTTTTAATTTGAGACACATAGCTTGATTCTCCAGATCCAGCTACGATTAGGTGAAACTGCTTGTTTTCCTGTTTTAGACTGCGACTTGCCTCCAATAATAGTTCGAGGCGTTTTTTTGGATGTATTCGCGATAAAAATAAGATGATAGGAACGTTAGCCGGAATATTGTATGTATAACGTAATTTTTCCTGAGAGTCCGATCCTAACAATGGAGTTTTTACACCAAGAGGAATATTGAAAGTAGGAGTCTTTATGCCAAAGTTTCGCACATTATACGCTTCTTCTACAGACGTACAATGAATAGCAGCTGCTTTAGATAAATTTCTTCGTTCGAGCAAAAGACTGTATAGCCTTTTTTTCCATTTGCTCTGTGCTAGTGCCCAAGGGGTTAGCTGACCGATGGTTCTGACTACGTAGGGAATATTATAATGTCTAGCCATTGCTCCTGCATAAGTTGGAGCATAAGAAAATAAAAAATGAGTGTGTATTAAATCATAATTTTGTATATGCTGGCGCAACCATTGAGAGATATCGTAAGAAAATATGAACTCTTTCATTGGCAATGGATGACGCGAGAAAAACCTCACGGGAACGCCTTGGTAATCAATTTTCTTGTTGAGTGGAACATCTAAATAGTTTTTCCCGTCGTCGTTGGTAGTTGCAATTTCGGCTTCAACTCCTAACTCGTTAAGAGCTTTTACCATTCCTTTAACAGCTTGACTAGGACCACCCTTAAGCGGGGAAATAGACGGAAGGACATGAAGAATTTTCATATTTAATATTTTTTGGCTGAATTATTAATATTAATAAAAAAAGTAAGCAGCACTAAAAATAGCTAGATATTCAACAAACATAAATGTCTATCAAATCCAAAACAAAAGTCCCCATCTTTCATAGCATCTTCGTCTAACAGCCAACATTAAAATCATCCAAAATAAGAAAGAAAAAACATTTCCCGCTGAATATATAGCTGGTTCAAAAATACAGATAATTAAACCACTAGCTAAAGTTGAAATCATAGTTACTAGCTCGAAGTTACGCCAAAATTTTACAAAATAATAAATTACAAATCCCCACAACAAACTAAAGAAACAATAGGTAAAGGGCCAGCCAATTTGTATTGCCAGACCATAATAACTACTCATAACTCCATGACCGCGCAATCCAAGTTTGGTTAATAGGGTTCCGTAATGTTCGTGAATTTCTATATCTGCACCAAAGCCATGACCGATGTTGGGTTGCTTGGCGATATATGTCTTAGCTAGTTCCCAAAAATAGATACGATTAGATCCCGTTGCTAATGAGTCCTCTCGTAGCACATTATATATAAAAAAGTCAGTTTGAACGAACAATGCCAAACCCAAAATGGCGAACCCAGATATAGCGATCGCTTGGTAGGGTCGCTTGGCAAAAAATGAGATGAAAATTATTACTATAGCAATACCACTGCTTAATATCGCACTGCGGCTACCACAAGCAAAGAGATTGAGAATGAATATACTAAGTATTGCCAGATAGAGCTTTTGGCGGGTACTTAACCATTGAGCCACAGTTAGGGGAATAGCCAAACTTAAAATTAGACCGATATTATTTGGGTTCTCGAAAAAACCTCTAAAACGTCCGATTAACCAGCTATTTCCGAAAAGAATTAGGGGTAGATTTACTGCAAGAATGATTCCTAATGTCTGCAAAAATTTACGAATCAACAATCGTTCTGAGAAACAATCGGCATATTCCCATAGAGTCCAAAACGTGCATCCATACAAAAACGTTACGCTGATAGCTTTTTGGACTGTGATCCAAGGCTGAACCGTCCAAATTTCGGAAGCTAAAAATAGCAACAGAAATAAAATAATAGCTCTGTCTACACTAGTTAAAATTTTGCCTTGGTGTCCGGCTCTTCTAAATCCCGAATTGGTAGCGATCGCACAACCAACGAATAAAACAGCCCATCTTAGAACTGTGCCAACTTTGGCTAATGGCTCGAATTGTACCGTTGCTATAATAAAAGGTAGCGCATAAAAAACAGGAAAATGCTTCCAGAAGAACTTAGGAACGAGAGACGATTGAGTGATTAGCATATTGTTAATAGGTAAACTTTTCTAAACTCTTGGATGATAAATCTGGCTCTCGAAAGCTATAATCTCCTAGCTGTCTTAAGCCCTGTAATAAAGTCTCTGTCCATCGTTGTGGTGTGTATTGCTTGGAAAGTTCGTAACTAGCCTGTCCGTAGGCTAAACGTTGCTCAGATGTCAGTGAATGCATTGCTATAAGTGCCTGAGTTAGTCTATCGACAGAGGCAGTAGGAAAGCTAAAACCATTGTGGTAAGAGCGCAAAAGATGCACTCCTGCACCACAGGCTTCGGAGAGAATCAACGGTAAACCACTCGCGGCAGCTTCTTGAACTACGACACCCCAAGGTTCAAACCGACTGGGCAATATAAAAGCCGACGCACTTTGCATCAAGTTAGGAAGAGCTTGGGGCTGCACAAAGCCTTTATCTATCGCACCAGAAGCAATCAGCGTCTTGCGTAAAGATCCCGCACCCGCACAAACTAGCGACCAAGGTTCCGTTACCTGCTGGCAATAAGCTCGATAGGCAGCGGCAAGAGTATCAAGTCCTTTTTCTGGTGCATAGCGTCCAACATATAAGAAGTAAGGGTGCTGTTTTGATGCTATCTGTTTTGGTTGAGTGGCAAAAGCATTCCAGTCACAAGCATAGTAACCATCCCAACAACGATCGCCAACAAATCCTAGAGCGCGTGCGAGATAACGCTGACGTTCTCCCGTAACCCACAGTATATCGATAAATTTTTGTATGTGTATGGGAGCTAGCCACGAAGCAATGTACTGACGCAAAGAACCCTTCCATTGAGTATCACAAGCCGCAATGATAGGAATGCCTCGAGATTTTAAATGCCGACAAATACTAACATAGCCCTTGTCTTTCCAGCCACTAATTAATACAGCAGACGGAGCAAACTCTAGTAATTGATTCAAGAGAGTTTCGTTGCTGTACTCATATCGGTCGAACACCCTGCCCAAATCGTCAAACTCTCTTGGGTCGAAGGGTGCATCTGGTTGGTTGGGCCAAGCATATATCAAAAGCTCTGCATTAGTTTGCTGTTTAAACTCATGCAGACAGGATGCTAAATAGCCAGATAGCCGAGTATGTAGTAGAGCAATTTTCATGGAATGAATTAATAAAGTTAGCTTGCTACAAGAAAACGACCTATACCGCTATCAGAGCTAAAAAGATGCGCTTTAATACTTTCTATAGACCAGCCAGAAGCTGGCAATACTTCTGAAAAGAAATACTTTGCAGTAGCTTGTCTGTCTTTTTCAATAAGTTCTAGAGTAGATTTCCGCACTAATGCTGGATTGGGTGGATGAAACTTATAGAATTCAACTGCTTTAGCTACAGATTTTGAGTTTGCCGCAACTATTGTGGAATTTACGGAGTTAAAGTAGCGATCGCGCCCTCCTAAAGATTTTGTACTGACAACAGGAAGTCCACACATATGAGCTTCCGTAACTGCCCAAGTTGCTCCCTCCTTTCTCGATAACGCCAAAGCGCAGCCAGAAGAGTGCATTAATTTAATAATCGAACTTAGGTCATGAATATAAGATGAGTTCCAGGTAGCGTGTTTTAATTTGGGTTCAAATAAACTAAGGTCGTTGTTGCCATCAAAGTTACTAGGACACGAATAAGTCAAAATGTGAATATTGTTAATGTCTTTAGCTAAATGTATTCGCTTGAACGGTTTGGCTTGGGCTGCACAAAACGCATCATATTTGCGCTCTTTTTCTAACTCAACCAAAGGAAAAGCGTCTTCGTTAATAAATTGTCCTTGAGGCATCAGGCAAACTGGAATCTTAAAAAGCTTGCAGCGATGGACTTCAGCAGTCGAATTTGCCATGACGACATAGTTTACGCCTCTCAATTTCATCAACTGCCAACGCTTGAAAATTTTTAAAGCAGATCGCCAGGTTAAAAACCACATCAAACCTTCAAAGCACCAGTCTCCCAACTTAAGCTTTGGTAGTAAGGCATTAATACCTTTTATACCCTGAACTATAAATACATTAGGGTTTCTGAAAATATAGTAGATTTTATTGGGAATAATACGATGGTAGGTAACCATAGTTATCCAATTTTATTTAACAAGATAGGCATCGCTGTATATTGACATTTATCTCGTGCTCATAGAAGCATTTTTTTTAACAACAGTTTGGATTGATTTTATGGTTTCTTGCGCTATCTTATCCCAAGTAAAACTTTCTGTAACTAAAGCTTGACTTTTAAGTTTCATTCTAGTTAACTCTGCCTCAGAAGCATTAATAGCATTTATCATAGCTCTACTAAGCTGGTCTATACTTCCAGGGCTAATTAGCCAACCATTCTTTTCGGAAACCATCGCGCTTACGGCACCAACATCTGTAGCAATTACAGCCAATCCGGAAGCCATTGCTTCTAAAATTACGTTGGGCATACCTTCAGAGTAACTAGGACACACCAATACGTCACAACTGCCTAAAATACTTTTAATTTTATTTACATCAGAAAGTTCTCCGTGATAATGAATTTTCTGAAAGTTTAATCTTAGAGTTTCGGGTATTGGACCAATAAAATCGAAAGAGAACTCATATTTACTTCCAAGTTCTCGAATAACTTGCATCAACTCTTCAATTCCTTTTCTTCTTTCATACCTCCCTATATAAATAAATTTTCTAGGAATATGAATGGAACGTATACTTGCGTTAGTCCACTGTGGTTCTATCCCAGTAGAAATTTCTATTATTTTTTCAGTTTTTACACCAAGATTTTTAATAATATCTGTAATTTTACTTCCGTAAGAAAAAACGTAATCCGTTTGTTTCAAATTTAATTTAACTGGTTTTCTCAGAAGTAAGTTTTTAAATTCAGCTTTAAGGGAAGCAGCCTTTTGAAACATTTCATATCCATGAAAATTAATACCAACAGACGGAGTACTCAAACCATTGCGTTTACTCTTTAGTAAATGCCAAGCTGTAAAACTCTTGGCATAGATAAAGTCTACGTCTAAGTTGTTCTTTAAAACTCTAAATATTTTCTCCGAATACTGTTTGCAGTCTAGAACATAATGACCCGGAAAATATCTATTTTTTGGAAAATCTATAACTATCGAACGAATATAATGTTTTTCTTCAGGTGAAAAAAACTCTAGCTTGGTAATATCGTATTCTAAGTTTTGTTGCGTATGATAAAGATCTATGTTAATGCGGTTCTGAGCGAGAAACTTAGTCAAATAGTAAGAATGTTTTTGCATACCGCCTATTACATAGGGATATATGCCATTAGTGAGTAGAGCTATTTTCACGGTCGCTTCATTAATAAAAACTGTTAACCAATAAATTTCAAACTTACTTAAAACAATTTACATGATTTCAACCATTTCATATTACGCACCCTATTTGATAGCACGTAAATCTGAGTTTGTCATCAAGGCAGTAGTAGCAACCTTATCTTTTTTATAATTTTCAATCGCTAGCTTGTATGCTTGGAACAAATTTTGCGCTTGTCGTTCGGTAGTAAAATGGATGAGAAATCGTTCGCGGCCAGCTTTGCCCATTTTTTCTGCCAAATGCGGACTTTTAATTAATTGTGCTATTTTATCTGCAAGTTTACTAATATCTTTTCGCGCAACCAGAAACCCGGTAACATTGTTTTCTAGCCATTGAGATACTCCACCAACGTCAAAAGCAACTACTGGTTTAGAAGCCGCCATTGCTTCCAAACCAACATTACCAAATACCTCTGCCCATACAGAAGGAAAAACTACTACACTACAGTTTAAATAGAGCCAAGACAATTCTGCACCAGCTTTTAAGCCTACTAAATATACATAATTCTGCAAATCTAACTTTTCTATATAGGCTTCAATTTCTTCTCTGTAATATCCGTCGCCCACCAGAACGAGTTTTTTGTTTAAGTGCTTTATTTGAGAAAATGCTTTTAGTAAATGAACTGTCCCTTTTGATTGAGCCAAACGACCAACATATAAAATATAGCCTGGTTCTAAATTTAAAATAGGTTTTTTCTGTACATTCTCAAAACGATTGCGATCGATTCCATTAGAGGCTACACTAATTTTATTAACAGGAATTCCAGCTTGAGCGGCTCGGTCTTTCATATACTGAGAGCCAGCAATAAAGCGAATATTTCCTCTAGATAATTTTCTTTTGTCTATACTATCGGTAACAGAGCGAAATAAGTTTAAAGGATGACGATTATTGCATCGCTTAATGTAAGCATTTGGTATACATTTCCAGCTTAACGAAAGAGGACATATATCATTAGTGCTAGCCCAAAATAACTGAGTTCCCGGACACCACCAGCTATAGTTATGTAAATGAATAACGACTGGTAATTTGTCAACTAAATACTTAATTATATTAATATTTGCTACCTCGTGAACGTGACAAACTTCTACATTGTATATATTAAGTATATTTTCAATCTTAAACATCCAATCTTGTTGCTTACTGATTGGGTTATCCAATTGAGGTAAGTAAATATTTTTCTTGATGCCTTTGGGTAACTGCTGAATATCCTCAGCCGTTAAAGCCATGACGTTGACACCTAAATTTTCTAAATAGGGAGCAAAATCTAGTATTCTTCTAGTAACGCCTCCTCCTATGGACAGAGATGTGTTTATATTAAGTATATTCATTTAGTTTATATATATAATTTAGAATTTGACACTAACTATTTAGGCTGAATAATTTGCTCGAAGATGTTCAAAGTGCGTTCGGCAACTTTTTGCCAGGTATGGTTAATTTTTATTGTTTGAAAGAGACTATTTCCTAGTATTTCTCTAGTAGAACGAGAATCAACTAAAATTTTTAGCTTATCCACAAAATTTGCCAGAGAATTTTGCTCGAATAATAAACCGTTTTCGTTATCTCGGATAATTTCTCGAACATTAGAAAAATCTGCTGCTACGACTGGGCGTTTCGCCGCACCATAGTCAAACAGTTTGACAGGAGAATCATAGTTATTACATCCTGGTAAGGTACAAATGTCCATTGTCGCTACTAGGAGTGGTACTCGTGCGAATTCAACCGCTCCTGTAAATACAACTTTATCTGCAATACTCATTTCTAGTGCTTGTTTTTGATAGTTTTGCCAAATTCCTCCGCCAACAATTAAACCTTTTACTGGGTAGTTAGCATCATCTAACAACTTTATGCTTTTAAGTAAAAGATCTATTCGATGTTTTTCTAAAACGTGTCCCACAAATCCAACTACTATTTGATTTTCAAAACCCATTTTCTGACGCAATTTGTTTACGTCTTTTTTCGTAACTTGTAAATGTGCTTCCAAATTTACACCATTGTGTATAACCGCGATCTTGCTCGGATCGACTCCTGCCGAGATCATTTTGTTCTTAAAATTTGCAGAAACTGCAATAAGATGGTCTGCTTGCTGCCACTTACAAATATGTTTATTTTTATATAGTTTTGGAATGGAAGATTTATGAAATGTGCTGCCTGTTTTCCCCCAAAAAAAACCATTGCACTCAATTACATAAGGAATTTGTTGTTTTTTGCAGTATTCCGAAATTTCAAAATTGCTAAAGGAATCTCTTTCGTAAACAAGATCGCACTTATTTAGCACTGACTTATTTTGTTTTAATAGGTTTTGATTGCTTTTTTTAGTACGCCAGTTTCTGTAAAAGATTTTTACAAAATTTGGTACTACTGAAAATATCTTACTTTTAGTTTGGAAATGGTTAGCTCGATTGACCTGAGCGTTTTTTAAATATTTTTGATAATTAGTAACCAAGAAAACTTCATGACCTGCTTTTTGAAAGTGCTTTATATTTTCTCGCACATGTGCAGAAGCACCGCTAGTGCCGTTTATACTTATATTTTCTGCTAAAACATATGCTATATTCATAAGTTTATAATTTAATACAATTGTATTGTCGTAAAGAAAATTTTTTTAGTTTTCATGCCATATATCAACTGCTGAATTGTTAATGAGTTCTGCTAAACCATCGTTTTGAACTCTGTAAAAATTATTTAATAGTTGTTTAGTTTCGGGATTTATTTGAGGCTTATTTTCTGACGAATGTGGATTAATAGATATATGTATTTTTTCTGTTATACGAGAAGTTAAGCCAACCCCATAATCTTCTCGATCGAGCTTGATCGGATAATGTTCATCATAAAAGCGTCGGTCAATTCCTTGCAAAATTCTATTTCGTAAAATTTGAAAATTTTCACTTTTTGGAAAACGAGCTTGATTGAAATGCTTTTTGTTTAAATAAAAGTTTTCTATGCTAGTTTTTAAAGATAAAAAATTACAAACTTCGCTCAATATTTTTTCTGTTTTGTTAATTAAATCTTCAAACAAAATAACTTTTATATTTTCAGGGTTAAATATCGAAAACCATCGCGTAATATGTTCTTTATAAAGTCCTTGAAATAACAACGTTGCTGGCTGAACTTCAATCATTTTCTCAAAGTTGCACATGGCTCTACCACTTCTTAGAATGTGAAGATATTGACTCCATGCTCTATCTATAGGATTTCTAATCATGAAAATTATTTTTACATTTGGAAGTTTTTGACATATACGTTTAGGTGCTAGTACACAAGGTAAATAAGTAGTAGAATCTTCACCAAGTAATTGCCCCGCTCTAGCATCTTCAAAAAAAGACGAATACCAGTTCCAAAAATTTGGATCGTCTTCCAGATATTTATTCCAAAGCCACTTTTGAGTTTTTCTACTTAATAATGGTGCATGAAGCAAAAAGTCATCGATGGAGAAACAATGGATTTCACGGTCGGGAATAAATATTTTGTGATGAGTATTAAGCAAGTGGTGAAGTGTTGTAGTCCCACACTTCATTGCTCCTCCAATAATAAAGTCAGGTTGTTTTTGCATTACTTTGAAGTTATTAGATTTCAACTTATTAATTGTCAAAAAAAATTGATATTTAAAGTAGCGACTGATAGATATCTTCAAAAGAATCAATCATTTTACTCAACGCAAATTTGGACTCTACGAATGCTCTACCCCGTTGACCAAATTCATTAATAGCTTCACGATATTCGAGAAAAAACCTAATTGCCCGTTTGATTGCTGAAACGTCACCTGGAGGACAGAGCAGTCCAGTCTGACCCTCGATCAAACTGTCAGGCACTCCCCCAACAGAGGTACCAACTACTGGTAAACCAGTGGCTTGAGCTTCGGCGAATACCACTCCTTGAGTTTCCACCCTTCCAGAGGATGCTTTTATTCCAGTCAGGCAAAAAAGGTGTGCGGCATGCAATTCAGAGACTACCTCAATACTTGTCTTTGCACCTAATAGCCTAATCTCAGACGAATGCTGGCTCTTTACAATCTGCATATCTAACTTATCTTTTAGAGAACCGCTGCCAATAATTCTTAGTTCGATATTTGCTCCCTCATTGAGAAGTTCGCTTACTGCCTGAATTAAGAAAGTGTGTCCTTTCATTTCATCCAAGCGTCCTACTGAAACTATTCTTAATGGGTTTATTAGTAAAGTGCAGCGTTCTTTATAGATAAAGCGATCGAGATCGATTCCCATTGGCACTTGAGTAATTTGCTCATTCGTAGCTCCTAATGCTTTCAGTCGCTGTTGCATAAATACAGTGCCGACAGTATGTTTTACAGAAGTATTAAACAATTCTCGGTACATATTTTCACCACGTACGCAAGGAAGGCAGTTATTGTCATAACCATGCCACGTGACCACTGTGCGTCGAGGCAACTTATATCGTACCAACGGACCTGCTTTATTACCAAAGTGAATATGTATTATGTCATAATTCAGCTGCTCGACTAGCTTCCAAATAGAATGTGCCCAAAACATTTCACGGCGAGTCCAAGGTGGTTTAGGAAACAAATACTGACAAATCTGAGGATGAAGAACAATAACTGTTAGCAAGCGAAGTAAGTTCCCAAACTTATTTTGACCGAAGCATGAAATATTGATTCGTCGGACTCCGGTACGGTCGATGTCTGCGACTTCACTAGAAAAAATATTTTCATCTACACCACAGCTCAGCACTGTAACTTGATGATTACGAGCGGCAAGCCCTACTACATGTTCACTAATAAACGTTTCCGAACGGGCAGGAAATTTTCCAGCGATCACTACAACTTTCATGTGTTGAATTAAATATTTTTGGGCGACGTTTTTGCAGACAATTATTTGATATATTTGAGACTTCTATAAAACGGTCCGACCAGTTTGTATAATGGGTTTGCGGTAATCAATCTAATCTTCTGCTTAGTTTCTATCAAAGCATCAGCAAGTCTTATCAAACGACGACGGGCACTTTCTTCCCCACCATATTTAAGCAATAACAATGCAGTTTCCACTGCTAAATATTCTTGTGAAGCTGTAGTTTTAGCTTGTTTGTGTAAAGTCGCATTAGATAAAACTTTATCGATTTTTTTAAAATTGAACTGATTCGACATCTTGAGCCAAAGATCTAAGTCCATACAAAAATAAAGGCTTTCATCTAATTTCCCGCTTTGTTCAAATGCTTGACGGCTGAAAAAGCAAGAAGGTTGCATAATGTGCATATAACCCCAATTTTTAAGAAATCCTTCAAAAGTAAGCTCTGGAAGCATATGCGGTCTATAAACTTCCTTTCCTTTCTCGTCAACTTTATAGCCGATGCCAACTAGTGCTCCAATGTCGTCTGTTTCTCTGAAAGCTTTACCTACAGAATACAAAGCATCTGGCAGATAAATATCATCACTGTTGAGCCAGGCATAAATTTCGCCCGTTGCTTTAGTAAAGCCCTTATTAATAGCGTTTGACTGTCCGCTATCTTTTTCGCTAGCCCAATAACTAAGCCAAGGTTCGTACTTTTTGATGATTTCTACGGAGCAATCTGTGCTTTCACCATCAATAACTATGTATTCTAAATTTGGATAGCCTTGAAGTAATACCGAACGAATAGTTTTTTCGATAAACTGACCTTGATTATAGCTAGGAGTAACTATACTAATGCGAGGTAATTTGGAACCATCAGGCATTTGTTCGGGAAGTTGGGAACCCCCTTCCGTCCAAGGCCATCCTGTTTTCCTAGATGGTGGAGGTGGTAATTCGTTCAAAGTAGGGCATTTCATAGACAGTCTTTACCTTTGAAAGTTATTTAGCTTTGGTTTTTTAGTAAATTTTCGTACAGTTCAATATACTTCCGAGCTTGAAGTTTTATAGGATATTCCTCAACTGCGATCGCCCGACAATTTTGACTCATACGCTCTCTTAGTTCTCTATCTTCAAGTAACTGCACTATTCCTCCACTGAGATCGCTAGCGTCTTCTGGAGTGGCTAAATAACCTGTAATTCCATGTCGTACTAAATCTGGAACGCCACCAACTTTGAAAGATACCATCGGCGTACCGCAAGCCATACTCTCTTGTAAAATCAGAGGGAGATTATCGGCGCGAGTCGGGAAGACAAATAGGTCAGCAGCCGAAAAAGCAATAGATTTTAGGCGACCGCTACTGACATAACCAAGATTCAAGTAATGATGCACTTCCTATAGTAAAAGTTAATTGAAACAGTTCATAAACTCTAACTTTCCTTTGCATTAACAAAACTTTTTCAATCGTCATCTGCAATTATTAGCTGTTTTTTTAGCCATGCCATCGGTGCTTATACTGAGACTTGCATATTTTTAATGAGGTTAAAACAATTGTACTTCGCAAGTTATCAACATCAACGAGCAGATAGCTTCGTGCCTTAGCTACATCAAGATTACAACACTTGTTCGTACAGTTCAATGTATTAGTTTTAGGAGATATTCTTAAAGTGCGATCGCCTAAATTTCGCTGTTTTATTGTTTGTAACTAAAACTAAAACTCGATGCACTTGGGAAGCATAAGATTCGACGCTATAGTTTCGGCGAGCTATATTCCAACCGTTTTCTCCCATCTGTCTTGCCCAAGTCGGATTTTCAAGTAAGCTTTGCATACAGGCAGCCAATTCTTCATATCCCCCTCGGTAAAGTAATCCCGTCTGCTCATGGTCAACAATTTCTGAGGTTCCTGCTTGATTAAAACCAATAACCGGACGACAAGCCGCCATCGCTTCTACCGTGACTCGTCCCATCCCTTCATTTGTCGAACACATCAAAACAGCATCTGCTGCTAAATAGGCTTGGTAAGGATCTTTGATATGCCCCCAAAATTCAACCTTATCGGCGATATTAAGCTTTTGTGCTAAAGCTTTGAGAGGTTCGGGGTTTCCGTTACCCACAACTAAAAGACGAACTGCAGGATGACGTTTTGCTAACTTTGCCAAGGCTTTAATTGCGGTTTCTTGTCCCTTATTTGGATGTATCAAACTAACGATTGCAAATGTATAAGCAGAATTTGACGGATTTGCTTCTTGTGCTTGTTGATAAAGCCGATCGAACTGATTGATGGAGGCAATACCGTTATAAATAACATGCACGGTTTTAGGCGGTGGCTCGGCAAAAAAATAAGCCTGAATAGCTTTAGAAATACTAATTTGAGCATCTGCACCATGAAGAAAATAACTAAAAATCTGCTTACCCCAATCGTGATGACAATTGTAGTCGAGATCGACAAACTCGCGTAAATGCCAAATGTGAGGAAGTTGAAGCCGTTTCGCAGCCCAAGTTCCAATAGGAATTACTGCCGAGTTAGTGTAAACTAAGTCAATATCCCAGATGGCTAGTTGTTTAGTTAAGGCTGGCAAAATATGAAGATTTATTCTAAGACGCTTTGCTGCATGATATTGCCATCTTAAACGTTGGTATAAGTATTTTAGTAAGTTAGAGTCAAAGTGTTGGGCATAAACCCACCATTGGATTGGCAAAATGGCAACAGGAACTTGGCGATGGCGCAATGCCTGCGTAATATCTCCTTCTTTTGGAACAACTACATGAGGCTCAACATCATATCCTTTCAATCCATCAATCAGATTAAGCAGCGATCGGTTTGCGCCATAAAGGGCAGTGTAGTGAGTGAGAAAAGCAACTCGCATGGTTAGATTCATTACCTGTAGTTAGGAAGAAGAACATTGTTCTGATAGAACAGTTGTTACTTTGTCCCACATATCTTGATTCACTGAGTGCATTGCTTGCAGCTTTTGGTGAATTTGATTTCTGTAAAAGCTGTTCTGAGAACAGTCTAACAATATTTCCACACAATCTACAAAAGACTGTAGAGAGGTATCAGGAGCAACTAAGAATCTGTCAAACCCAAAATCTTTGAACAGCATTTCATATTTGTGCGCCCAACCTATAGCGATCGCTGGAACACATTTTGAGAATGCTGCAACTAAACTATGATAACGCGATCCTATAACAACCAAACTATCTGCAATAAATTTCTTAAGCTTGATAGGATTTGCTTCCTCCATCAAAACTACATCAGATTTAGAAAATTGTTTGTCAAGACTTTGAGCAATCTTCAAATCTTCTCCGGAAGAATCATGAACAACAATATAAACTTTGATTTGAAGGCTTAAGGCTGTTTTGATTGCGCTAATCAAATATGTTTCATACTTTTCACCCCATGAATCTTTCCCTTGATCTAGCATCCTGGCATTAGGAACAATGCACACATAAGCCGATGAATCAAAATTCAAACTAGGAGATGTGTTTAGATAAAAAAGTGTAATGTCAGGTGCTTTTAAAACTTTTTGTGGATTTTTAGAACTTTGAACAGCATGAAGATAAGACTCTTCATCTCTAGCAAAAATCAAAGTTGCATTGTCAACTATCTGACTGAAAGCTGATTTGGTCTTTACCTGATTGAAAGGACCAAAAGCTTGAGGTAATAGTATTATAGGTTTGCCTTGGGATTTGTAGTAAGCTGTTAGCTCTGCAAAATCTTGGGTAGGTTTAATTCCCCACTGATCTGTATAGGCAAATCCAGAAATATCGACAAGGGCTTGGATATTAGATAAGTTAACGCATCCATAAGCACTAACGGGTCTACCCACAAGACGGGTAAAAATCTTTCTTGCTAAAGGATGAGAAAACTGCTTTTGCTTGCGGAAGTGCTTTGAATAGCTTGGCGTGCCAACATGACCACGAACAGGAAATATTTGCTTAAGTCTTAGCTCACATCTGGATTCATAAGCACCATAGGTCGGATCTATGGCGGGTGAAAACTGTGACAATTTTTGACCAAGTTCATGCACAGTGGTTCTAAGCATTAGCTCAGCACCTTTATTTTGAAAACCTGCTCCATGAATTTCTATCAGCATAGATTCTTCCGTAAAGAGTAACTTTAGCTATTGATTCTTTGGTTGATGCAAAGAATTTTATTTAAATCTTTCTTCGCAGAATATGGAATTTTTCCATTTGGTTCTGGATAACCTACTCCAATTAGCATGACAACAAACTCATCTCTCTCAAGATGAATCAGTTGACGTATCTTTTCTTCTCTATCGGGCAAATTAGGCCAATTAATACAAACAGAGGATAATCCCAATGTTTCTAGGGTCAGTATAAAAGCCATTGATGCCAGGCTTGCATCAATAATTGGAGTATTAATATCTCTGACATCGAAATATCCTGCATATCGACCAATAACAATAATCAGGCTAGGAAGTTCATACCCTCCAACACCACCTGGTATTTGTGATATTTCGTAAACCAAATTTCGTTGATTGAAAAATAAAAACTTAAAAGATTGTCTATTGCAAGCACTAGGGGAAAGTGCTGCAATTTTCATAGCCTCTTGGATCAAACAAGGTTCAACTGGTTGATCGAGATAGTAACGAATACTTCTTCTTCGTAACGCTAGTTGATAGAGATCCCTGTAATTGATTAAAAGCTCAGGTCTGTTCTTGCTTTTGTAGGGGATCCAGTTACTATGTTTATTGCGCAAACTGAGAGTTTGAAATAGGTTGTACGCCTCAGAAATTTTTTCTGTATGATCGCAAACCTCGAAGTAAAGATTTAGAATTGCTATACCCCAGCTTTTTGTATTTTCATCAAAAGTCGCTTTTTTTTCATTTTCTCTCAAAAACACTACTGTTTCTAAAATATAATCTTCTGCAAAAACATTTTTGATGCTTGGATAAGAAAGTCCTTTCTCTAAACGATGAATATTTCTTCTAAAATTGTGCAAGTTGTTTTTTTCTTCTTGATTTAACTTGATTCCCCAGTAAAGAGCATCAAATTTATATTTCAGCCTGCTGTCAATTAAATTCAATGACCAAAAAAGCCGATCGTTATTAATTATCAAATTCAATAAGTTACCAATACTTCTAATCCATTGCCAGCCTACTTTCGGTATGATTATCAGGGTTTTTCTTGTTTGCTGGGATATGTTCCAAGTTAACTGATAAGCTCTAAATTGATTCATAAATATTTTAAAGTCTAACCGATTTCGACAGCATTATGAGTTTCACAATCTGTTAATGCTTTCCAAGTATGATCTAACAAAAACTTATTTTCGTTAGAAGGAGGAATTTTGCCAGTGTTGTAAAAGTCGCCAGATTCAACATTTAACTCAATCACATCAGTTATGTGGTCCAGGCGACCATTGGGATCATAAAGTGACAGATTTATAAGATACTGACCTTCTGGAAGAGTTAGCCTAGGAATGTAGCACATAACCTCTCCCGACTGTAAGGAATTTTTTAACATGGGTGCGCTATAATTATTACCTAGATGCAAAAGCTTCTCTCGCATAAAATTGTAAATGCCGATATAAAAATCTAGTTTAATTTCCTCTTGATATGTTTGATACGAAAGTACAATTCCAAGGGGTTGTCCCGATATGGCAGTTTCAATTGTTTTTCCTAAATTTGAACAAAAACGAATTCCTGTGTACCAGGCTGTCTTCTGATGATTAATCCCAAATCGCTTACTCAGATCGAGCTTGACACTCTTTTCCAAGGTCGAAACATAGGCTGAAATTGCTTCTGGAATAGTTCCAATATGCTGAATCTCACCTCTTTTTAGAACAATACCTTTAGTACACAATGCCTGTGCCGCAGCCATATTATGAGTTACAAATAAAACTGTTCTGCCCTCGTTTTCAGCGACATCCTCCATTTTTCCAAGACATTTCTTTTGAAATGCTACATCTCCTACAGCCAATACTTCATCTACCACTAAAATTTCTGGTTCTAAGTGCGCTGCAACCGCAAAAGCTAATCGTACATACATCCCTGAAGAATAGCGCTTTACGGGAGTGTCTAAAAATTGTTCTACCTCAGCAAAAGAAACAATTTCATCAAACTTGCGTTTAATTTCGGTTTTACCCATACCCAAAATTGCACCATTGAGAAAAATATTTTCTCTACCCGTCAATTCAGGATGAAAGCCCGTACCAACTTCTAATAAACTAGCAACTCTGCCTTTAATTTTTATTTGCCCTTTTGTCGGCTCAGTAATACGACTTAATACTTTTAGTAGCGTAGATTTGCCTGCACCATTACGCCCAATAATTCCTATCCTGTCACCCTGCTTAATTTCAAAAGAAACATCTTTTAAAGCCCAAAATTCTTCGGTATTGCGTTTGACTATAGATTTGGGATTGATGACTTTTCGAGCAATAGATTTAGCATTATTAGCAATTACATCTCGCAGTGCTGTATACTTTTCTTGCGTTTGGTGTCCAATAATATATTTTTTACCTAAATTTTCGACCTTAATGACTGTGTTTGACATAATTATCTAATTTAGTTTTTGTTCTTCTGCTTGTTGCTCTAACCACTGATAAAATTTAGTAACTGCTGATTTAATTTTGTTAAAAACTGGTTCTACATTTTCCCCCAAAGCAATTACTTCGGGTGGCTTCAAATCAATTTTGTAAATATGCCGTGTTAGATGGCGAAACTTGCGATACTCATCTAACTCCAAAAGTAAGGCACCACTCCATAGAGGAGGACGATTATCACCCCCAGGTTCAGCGACTTGTTTCAAAAGTTCTAAATGCCAATTCTTTGTTTGTGGTAAACCTCCATCCAAGTAAACAGCAACTCGCTCACTAATGCGCTCACATCCTGAATAAAAATCAGCAATGTAACTAGCCAAGGCGGGAATTAATGCTACTTCAGGAATAGTATCCTTTTGCTTTAATAAATCAGTTATGGTTTGAATTGTATCTTCTATCGAATTTAATTCATCTTCAATGCGAGTTTTTAAAGCAAGATATTTGTTGTCAGGCATAGGTATTTTTTTGAGAATGCGGTCTGCTAAATATGTGGGTGCAAACTCTAGAGGAATAAGATCTACTTTTAACCAGTGAGGGACAATATCTTCTATCTTTGAATAAGCATCCCATACAGCATCTTTCGTCATACCTTTAACGGCTATATCTATGTCTGAATGCCAATGCCAAGGACTTTCCCCTGCTAGAGAACCACATAAAATTACTTCTGTTGCCCCAAAATCATTTTTCATAACTTGCATACATTCCTCTGCCACAACTAAGGCTTGTTGTCTTCTTTGTTCGAGTTCTATTGGAGATTGTGACGATAATTCAGTAGCAAGTTTCATTTTTTGTCGATTAGGTAAAGCCTACTTTTTAAAATTTAGCTCAATACTTCGGTTAAATCACGTCAGCAAAAGTGCGTTCCATTTTGCGAAAATACCAGATACCACTAAACAAAAATGCCATTACTAGTCCGAGAGAAAGCAAAAATCCTGGCAGGTACAGGTTAGATTCGCCACCTAGAATTGCCCAACGAAAACCGTCGATAACTCCCACCATTGGATTGAGTGAATACAGCAACCGCCACTGTTGGGGAACAACGCTGCTACTAAAGCCAACAGGAGATATGTACAAACCAAACTGCACGATAAATGGAACTATATAGCGAAAATCTCGGTACTGCACATTTAAAGATGCCAACCATAAACCCACACCTATAGAAGCAGCAAAAGCAATGCTAATGAATAACGGTAAGGTAATGATTCGCCAACTGGGAACAAAGTCATACCAAGCCATCAACCCTAGCAAAATCATTCCTGAAATTAGAAAGTCTACAAAACTAACAACTACTGCACTGCTGGGAACGATTAAACGGGGAAAATAAACTTTAGAAATGAGATTAGAATTAGTAATTAAACTATTGCTGCACTCAGAAAGAGAATTAGCAAAGAATTGCCAGGGAAGCATGGCTGCAAAAACTAAAATTGGATAGGGCGCGCCTCCCTCAGTTGGCAATTTGGCTATGTTTCCAAAAACTACAGTAAAGACTACCATTGTTAGAAAGGGTCTAATTAAAGCCCAAGCCATTCCAATTACAGTTTGCTTATAACGGACTAAAATATCTCGCCAAGCCAAAAAGTAAAATAGTTCTCGATATCGCCATAGATCTCGCCAGTATTGACGTTCGCTACGACCTGCTTCAATGACTAGTTCTGGTGGACTGCTGACCATAGTTACCAATTAGGATAATGTTAAAAACTTCTATCTTCCATTCGATTATCGACGGCGGAACTGGTGCATGATATTGCCGAGCCTGCTTTCTGCTTCCCGTCTATCATCGTCACCATCAGTATTTTGCGCCGCCTGATTATAGTAGGAGTCATAGTAAGAATAGGCATAGTAGTCAAACTCTGGATCGACCATGTTGGCAACAACTCCCGCAATATTGCATTGACTGCCGCGTAAGATATCGAGAGCATTACCGATTGACTTACGATTTACTCTCTGAATACCTGTAACAAACAGGAAACTGTCGATTTGACTGGCAATGCTTTTAGCGTCGGCGATAACCCCAATCGGCGGCGTATCGAGCAGCACGTAGTCATATGCTTGTTGCCACTGAGAGATTAACTGCTTCATTTTGTCGGAGTTCAATAGAGCAATTGGGTTGGGAGAAGTTTCTCCAGAGGTAATAATTTGAAGGTTTTCGACTGCGCCTGTCTGAACGTAATTAGTCCAGTCTTCATCTTGGCTAATTGCATCGCTAAGTCCCCTTTCGTTCTCTAACTGAGCTAACTTGTGCATCTTTGGTTTACGCATGTCGGCATCGACAATCATCACCCTCAGTCCGAACTCGGCTAAGACTAAGCCTAAATTATAGGTAATTGTCGATTTACCCTCAGCCGAAGTTGATGAAGTTATAGCTAAAGTTTTAATGCGACCAGTTTCAATCATCAGGTAGCGCAGATTCATTGCCAAAGAACGTAGACCTTCGGTAAAAGAAGAGTAGTAAGAGTAAGATCTTCTGGTAGTGTGAATGTCAACGTCAACTCTAGGCTCGTCAACTTTAGGAATTATTCCCAACATAGGTAATTTGGTCAACTGTTTGACTTCTTCTACTTGTTTGATCCGCTGGTCGAGTTGTTGCAATAAGAAAGCGGTAGCAACTCCTAGAAAAGTACCTACCATCAAGGACAGTAATAATCCTCGCTTGATATCGGGAGAAACGGGTTTAGTTGGTAGAAAGGGTTCGTTGAGGATGCGCCAAGGTGCAGTTTCTCCTGCTTCGGCGATTTCTAGTTCCTGTTTTCTTTTTAGTAAATAGTTGTATGCCTGAGATTTTAGTCCTAACTGACGCTTTAGTTCAGTATAGGTTTGTTGTAGTTGAGGAATATTTTGAAAGTTATTCTCGGCTTGAGTTTCGCTTTGTCTCAGACCTGCTAACTGGCTTTTGAGGGTAGCAATTTCTGTTTCAAGCTGGAGTTTTTGATTGGCAAATGACAGTAATATCGAACCTTCCGAGTTAATATGTTCCTGATTCTCTGTAGTGTTTAAGCTAGTTGCCGCAGCATCGGTTTGTGGTGTTGAAGCCGGGTCGTTGGCAGTAGCCGAAGCCTCTGTATTAGGATTTACAGCATTGCTATTGTTGCGCTGAGCCAAAACTACACGGTCGATGACCGCTGGCGAAACCGAATTACCCAAAACTTGATGCGCTCTTTCTTTTAACAGCTTTTTAAGCTCTTGCTGTTTGTCTTTGAGATCCTCCATGACATAGTAACTGTCATGGAAGTTTGTTTTACCCAAATTGTATTGTGTTTCGATATCTTTTAGCTCATTAGCTAGGTTGGTGTACACGCCATCTTGACCGAGAACCGAGGCAGCAACCATGATGTCGGAGTCTTGACCGAGTTCTGCTAGCTGCTGGTCGAGAACATCTACCTGCTTCTGTTTTAAATCTATAGCGATTTCGGTTTCGCGGATTTGCTGTTCCAAAGACCCTTTGACTTCCGTGGCAAAAGTTGCCGAGGCTTCTGGATTATTAACTTGATTGATCTGACGAAATTGTCGTAAATTCTTAGCCGCAGCGTTTAGTTCTTTCTGGGCTTTGGGTAGTTGCGCATTGACGAATTCAATTCCCTTAGTTGCCTGCGAGCGACGTTTTTCCAAACTGTAGTCTACATAAATATTACCCAAAACCTCTAACACGGTTTTGGCTTTTTCTGGATCCGCATCAGTGTAAGAAACCACGAGTACATCTGTAGGCACCTCATTTTCTGTTGCTGCCTGATAAATCAACAATTTACTGACGACTTCTGCTATAGAAATATCTGGATAACGGCTTTTAAGTTTTTCCACAGCTCTTGCCACCATAGAATTACTACGCAGCACAAAAATTTCAGTAGATAAATCTTCAATGGTATATTGTCTACTTGCTATAGTTTCTGTAGTAGCAACGGAAGCTGCCTGCTGGTTTTGAGGATTTTCTAGTAGAATTAGGGTTTCTGAGCGATATTTGGGAGTTCTAAGCACCGTTGCTAAAAATAGTCCTGCAAAAGCAATAATACCTATGGTGAGAGCAGGTTTCCAACGACGATAGAGGATTTGTTTTAAATCTACTAAAGAAAACTCTGTTTCTGAAGGATTTATATTATTAAAATCGATAATATCTGGTCTAATTATATTACTATTGTTCATATTTAATTTGAGTGAGAAATATAGCCTCGTGGGAGCAATACTTAATAACTCTACTTAACAACTATTAAAGCCAAACGAAATATACACCAATCTCAATAATACTGTCGCTCTCTGATGTTAACCTATTGCTCTAAATCACAAGCCATCCTTAACTTTGCCTATTTATACTAATTTTTTTTGAGATTATGGGCTTGAGTGTTTTTACTGATTTATTGGCTATTTAATTAAAAATTAGTTTGTTTGGTTGTATTAACTATTAAACTTCTACATCCATTTCCAGTCTTGCCCATAGGGTACTTTTCCAAATCAAGAAAAATAGTGTTGCAGCGATTAAGGCACCGAGATTCCACTTAAGACAGCTTTTTAACAAAATGGAACGCTTTTGCGAGCGTGAAGCTTGGGATCTGTCTCGCAACTTTTGTTGATTTCTGCGTAAATTTTCGACAATATCGGCTTTGAGTTGTGTAGTGTTTATAGCATTATTAAAATTAATTTTTTCCTCAGCTTCCTGTTGCAAAATGGCACCAATTTCTTTGGCAGAACTAGCCGACTTAATACGGTCTTGAAATTTCTGCATGGCATCAATTTGTTCGACTACACGAGTGTTTACAGCTGCGTTGTGTTGATAGTAAATCCGAAAGCTATTGGTGATACTAAGGGGAATTATTAGTAGCAAAATAATGGCAATTACCAAACAGAAACGCGATAACCATCTTAGAATAGAAAATTCTATCGGGGCGCGATCGCTTCTCTCACCGTAAAAAACCAAAACTATTCCTAAAAGCGATACGGGAATTCGTTCGATAATCGCACCGATAGTCTGAAATTCCCATAAAGGATTCATTAGTTGGGGTGGAATTAAGAGAAAAATTAGGTCTACTAAAGCCATGATTATTAAACCATAGCCGACTAAACGTAGTATTCCCGAAGAGAATATTTGTCGATTGTGTGAAATATTCATCGTGCGATGTGTGACTCAGTCAATTGCAACTCGAACTCGTCCAGTATAATGGCAAAATTTTCAAAGTAGTGATTATAAACTGGGAAAGCGAGGTTGCCACCAGCGATACCAATCAACCCAGGCAGCTTCGAGAGTTTCGTATGCCATCTGAACGTTAGAGTCGTCGATCGCTATAGATAAATGTGTCCACAAGCAACGGCGATCGTGGATGCTAGCTTTACCCCAAAGCCAATGCCACCAAACTTGTGGCTTTAAATTATAATAATAGCGATTGAGCGAAAACTGTTTTGAGGTTACGTTACTAGGACTACGAGGACTGATACAGCTACTAAGAAAGGCGCGATCGCTACTGGTGAATAGGTAGTGATAGCCAATATTTTCTATTTCGGCAATTTTTTCTCCAGACGAATTTTCTCGGTCGAGATCTGTATATTCGTCGATATAGCTAGGCACATCTCCATTAGTTCCTACTAGGTAGCGTGTTTCGACTTGAAGACCGAGATTTGTTTGCTGGTATTGATAGTTTGCTACTGCAACTGATTCTGTGTTTTCTTCTGCTAAAGACACATGTCTTTTGGACTGGCGATCGATTTGTTGCCAAGACTCTAGATCGAGATGAGGGGGAAATTTAAAGGAAGAAACTTGATAATTACCCGACTTCGGTTCGATAAAACTGTAAATAGCGACCATACCGATACCGATGCCGATAGCAGCCAGCAAGTGATCTCGCCACGGAAATTTGTCAACTATATTATTCATTTGTGTTATCTGCTTGGAGTAAATGAGGATTGTTCGATCTTTGCTGCTGGATTATCCAATAACAAAAGCTAGAAAATACGATAATTCCGATAGTAGAAAAAATCTGCGATCCCTCAGAGCCATGCCAATAGTCAAACCTAGCTGGTTTGGGAAGTGTCAGAACTAAAATGCAGACCCGAATTAATCCTATAATAAATCCCAATCCTAAAGATAAAAAAGGTAAGAGAAAACGTATTGTCCGTCGCAACGGAATCAAAATTGATATCAGTAAAGCTAGCCTGAGCATTAACAAAATCATTGGGCCCCCCGTACAGGGATAACCTACCTCTGCCTCGAACTCTTCTAAACCGGGCAAAAACAAGGAAATTGTATGACTCTTATTAGTAACATTAAAACCTGCATAATAAAGACAATAAGTAGAGATTTTAGCTGTCCAAAGAGATATCTGAATCTGATATTTAAGAAAATACCGAAACAATGCTGGTGGAAAAAAGAGAAACCAGGAAAAAAAAAGTTCGCGCCAGTATTGTTGCAATCCTTTGAATCCCGAAGCAATCAAAGCCAGACTTGCGACCGTAACAAATGGAAACAAATACAATAATGGCGATTCAAACCAGTATAGTGAAATAGCTTTGGATATTACTACTCCAAGTAAAAACAAGCCTAAAAACCCAGAAATGAGATTGCTTTCATAATTGAGTCTATTGTGCCTTTGCCAGATCGACCACAAAATTGCTCCCCAAAACAAGATATCTGTAGTCAGACGGTCTAGATCTGCCGTAGCTTTCCAGATTAAATTGAGATAGAGAATACTCAAACTAATTAAGCTAAAAAAAAGCCAGAAACGTTTGTCGAAACGCCATGCTTTTATACTTACGTTCATGTTTTCTCAAATAATACTTTTTAACAGCGAATTGGCTACAACTAACTAGCTGTAGCCAAGTCCTTAGAATTTTGGCACATGACTGTGGCAGTTGTCGCGTAGATTTTACATCGTTTGGAATCTGACACGAGCGAAACAGTATTTTTACGTTTCTATCTCGGTGTTTGACTGGCAAAGAACGAGATAGAGACGTAAAGTTACTACTTTAGTCATTTTTTCAGTTGCAGTAAATTTTCTATGGAAGGTGGTTTGAGATTTGCTTTACACAAGCTACATGATTATGTAGAAAAATACGCGACTCGTTAATAATTCCTTCAATTCCTCCTTTTAATACCTACGTAATAGCTAAAAACTAACCATAGCTTTAAGGTGTTTCTAGAAAACTTCACTGCGTATTTACACAACGATTCATAGTTATTTTGATAATTAGCAATAGATAAGCAAAAGCACTGACAGAGCAAACTCTTATCCAGCTTGATTCTTTTCGGTGTTAAACACCGAAAAAACTACTTTATTACTTAATTATTAAAAAATATTATGGGTTTAACTACAGACTTCAACCAAGTATCATTAACAGGTTTAGATATTAACAATCCTACTTCCCTACAATTTGGACCGGATGGTCGTCTCTATGTCTCTCAACAAAATGGCGTTATTAAAATCGCCGAGGTACAGGCGGTCGCTGACGAACAGGGGAAAATCACTGAATACCAAGTTATCGGTGAAGTAGAAACTATCTACTCAATCAAAGATATCCCCAATCACAATGATAATGGCGACCTCAACACTAATATCAAAAACCGTCAAGTAACAGGATTGGTTATCGATGAAGATGCTCAGGGAAATGTAGTCTTATACGTCAGTTCGAGCGATCCTCGCATTGGCGGAAACCACAAGGGTGATAAAAATTTAGACACAAATTCTGGCATCATTTCACGCCTTACTTTGACCGATGCTACTGCACCTCTGGGAGACGACCGCTGGACTAAGGTTGACCTGGTTATTGGTTTACCACGTTCGGAAGAGAATCATTCCACCAACGGCATGGACATTCGGACGGAAATAGTGAATGGTCAAGAACATCAAATTATGTATGTTGCCTCTGGCGGTAATACCAACAAAGGAGCCCCTAGCAAAAATTTTGCATGGCTGCCTGAATATTATTACTCTACAGCCGTATTGCGCGTCGATTTAACTAAGTTAGAACAACTTGAAGCCACCGCAGGATTGAAAGGAGGCACTAAATATGTAGATTCTTATGTTTATGCCTTGCCAACCTTAAACGACCCCACTCGCGCTGACGATGCTCAAGGACGAGACACTGCCAATGGCACTACAGGGGAGCAAGATGCCGAAGCAGGTGATACTTTTGGTGGTAATGATGGACTCAACCAAGCTAAGTACGACCCCAACGGCATAGTACGAGTTTACTCAACAGGCTACCGCAACCATTATGATGTAGTTATTACCAAAGCTGGCAATATTTATACTTTTGACAACGGACCTAACAACGGTTGGGGAGATAGACCGCTAACAGCAGACGGAGAAGCTGTGTACGACAGCGAGCAAATTGGAACCAACAATCCTAATATTGACGTAAACACTGGCAATGATACCGATCCAGATAGTTTGCACTTAGTTACAGAAGGTTTCTACGGCGGTCATCCCCATCCTGTTTATGCTTCTGGTGCTGATGCTGGTTTATATACGTTTATTACTGATAGCGATGGTAATCGTATAGCCGCCAGACGTACTGATCCTAGCGACCCTGCTAACGATCCCACGACGACAGCAGACGACCTTCCTGTTGATTGGGACACTGTTGCTGGTGGTTTTACTCATTCGGAAGCTGACGTTTATCTCGACCCAACTATAGATGGTTCGCTGTTATCTATTAGTAGTTCTTCCAATGGATTGACTGAATATACCGCTAGTGGCATCAGTGACAATCCCAATGCTGAAGTTTTAGCAGTAGCACCATTTAATGGCAAAATCACCTTTATCGAACTTGAGTCCGATGGCTCCCAGAGTGGCACCAAGGTAACCGATTCTCAGTATGTACAAGTCGACGGCTTACCCTTAGATTTGACCGCAGTTGGCAATGATGGTGTTGATGGTAGCGGTCAATTTGCGGGAACTGTCTGGATCACTCAATTTGCTGGCAATGGTATTGCCGTACTGACACCTGGCACACCAGTCGGACCCGACCTCGACCAAGATGATGACGGTCTAGAAGACAATATCGATCCGCTTCAATTTGATTCTGCCAACGGAGTCAATACCGTTTTAAGTGCTGATGAAACGCTCTTCTGGGATTTTAATCCTTCCGACAGCGGTCAATATCCAGGCAAAGATACCTCGGCAGACGGTGCTTTTAACATCGGTCTAACTGGTTGGATGATCGATGGCGTTAGTTATCTAGACGGTCTGAGAAATCTAGATAATACGATTAGAGGTGGAGCACCAGGTGTCATTCAGGTCAAAAGCGTGGGTTCTGGAGATCTATTAGGTGCCGATAATACTCAGCAGGATGCCATTCAGACTGGTTTTATGCCCGCACCTGAAGTAAGAGAATTCACCATTAAAGTTCCTCTCTTCAATCCCTTTTCTAGTGATGCCAATGATGGGGTTAACTGGACAGATTCAGCATCAGTAGGATTTACTCTGGGCGACGGCAGTATGTCTAATTTCTTGCAAATTGCCGTTAGTGCTAAAAATTCTAGCGGTTCGTCTGTAGCTCCAGTACTACGAGTAACCTACGAAGAAAGCGACATTAAGATTACCGATCTAGAAATTGATGCCAGTGAATTATTAAATTCTGTCGATGATGACCTAGTAGAACTATTCCTCGATGTCGATCGCGCAACCTATCAAGTAACTTCAAGTTGGCGTTTTCAAACTAATAAAAATTGGTCTGAAACGCAACGAATTGGCGATAATCCAGTACAGCTAGATGTCAATGGTAGAATTGCCCAAGCCTTACAAGGGGAGCTTTATATTGATGGGGTGCAAAGTGCGCCAGTAGTTACACTGACTGCAACCTCAAACGGTTCCGATCCCTTCACCGCAGATTTCCCCGATTTAACTATCGAATCAACAGCAGTTTATCCTAGTATTTTAATTCAAGAGACAGATGGCAATACTCAAGTTACTGAAGGTGGCAGCCAAGACAGCTATTCTCTAGTACTTACTACTCAGCCAACCTCCGAGGTAACGGTTGGTTTGACTTCCGATGCCCAAATCGCTTTAAATCGCTCAGAAATCGTCTTCACCCCAACTAACTGGAACATACCTCAGTTTGTCAGCGTGAATGCAGTAGATGACGAGTTTACTGAAGGAAATCACGTAGCCACGGTCGCTCATAGTGTTACCAGTGCCGACTCCGATTACAATGGTTTGACTATTCCCGAACTTTCCGTCGAGGCGATCGATAACGACACTCTCGACGTTCTCTACCGTATCAACGTCGGTGGACAAGAAGTTGCTGCCGCCGATGGTATCGACTGGAGTGCTGACACCAAGACCAATCCCTCTGTTTACAGAGTCGGTAGCGGTGGAGCCAATATCTATGGTGTTGACAAGGCGATCGACATTAGTGACGCGAGCTTGCCTGCTAATGTATCGCCAGAAATCTTCCAAACCGAACGCTTCGATTTTGCCTCTGGTGCGAATATGCAGTGGGAGTTTGATGTTGACCCTGGCAAATATGAAGTGAGACTCTTCTTTGCCGAAACCTATCACAAAATTAATACCGTAGGAGAGCGAGTTTTTGATGTTGCGGTTGAAGATTCCGTACCTGCTGGATTCGACAATATCGATCCCTTTGCCAGTGCAGGTCAGTATTCTGGATTTATGCTATCCCATACCGCGACTGTAACTGACGGTAGTCTGAGCCTTGAATTTCTTAACGATACTGAAAATCCCGCTATTAAAGGTATTGAAATCGTCTCTGTTAACAGCGTTACTGACAATAGCGATAACCAAGATATTATAGCTCCATTTATGGGGATCGAACCAGTAGATGTAGAAAGTGCCGAACAGATTGGTGCCGCACGTATTACTATCACTCCTAACAGTGGCATTCAAAAATCTAATTATAGGACTGACTCGTTCATAGTGGAGAACACTGGTAATAAGAAAATTGCAGCAGTTTATTTCGATGTAAGCAATGCTCTCTTTCCCGATACGGTTTTCGATCCTGTTGGACATGCTGGTGATTCGGTTTCTCGCGGTCTATCTTTTAGCCAAACTGGTGGCTCTGGTGCGATTAAACCAGGATCTAAATTAACTCCTTTCTATGGTAAAGGTGGCGTTGATGGCTACGAAGGTATGCTGTTAACATTCGACCCCAACATAGATGGCGGCTACGAGACAGGAGAGGTTGTTAAATTCGGCGTTGATATGGATCCGAACTCGATCGCAGGTCTGCCTCAAAAACCCCAAGATATCGATGGCTACGATCCGCGCCTCAATTCCTGGGATATTGGTGGCGTTTCGGGAGCCGAACTAATCAATTCCGAAGTTCACGTTTTGTTTACCGATGGCACTACCGCTATGGGCGAACTAATGGGAGATGGCTCTCAAGGGGGCTCTGTAGTCTTAATTTCTCAGTCTAGTCCCAACAAAGAAGTTAGTTTAACCGTTAACGGTATCGAATCAGGTGGTTCTGGTTCTTATTCTCAGTCTGACATTTCGGTAGAAGTTTCTGGACAAGCAGGCGATACTGCCCGTGTCGTTTTGTCAAAAGGCTTTATCCAACCATTTGCTTACGTAGATCCTAACGGTGAAGCGATCGATCTAGCAGAGAAATTTGTCGGAGAAGAATTTGCTGCTAATAACGCGCTTCAATTCCAAACAGTCGATGTTGTCTTGGATGGAACGGTTCAAGACATTACCTCGATGTTCGATTTTGGCGCACCGGGCAGTAGTCTGAGTTTCTCAGGAGATGATGAACTTCCCATCGGACTAGTTGCCTCCATAATCGATTCAAATAAACTACCAATTGGTCCTGTCACTGAACCAATTTATCTCGCTCATGACGATAGTAATGTCTCGGTAACTCCAGAAATATCTATCGGTGATTTTGAAGTTGATGAAGGTTTGGGAATGGCTACCTTTACGGTCAATCTCTCTGAGGCGAGCGGTTCTGAAGTAAAAGTCGATTTTGCTACCGTAGATGACACGGCAGTTGCTGGCGAAGACTATACAGCTACTAGCGGTATTCTAACTTTTGCTGCGGGTGAGACTGCTCAGACTATTCAGGTCAATCTAACTGATGATGAACTAGATGAAGTCAATGAAACTTTTAAAGTTCAACTTGCCGACGCTACTGGTGCAACCATCACCAAAGATACTAGCATCGCTACCATTGTCGATAACGATGAAACTGTTTTTGAGTCAGAGCTTTTATATCGGATCAATGTTGGTGGAGAAGAAGTCGCCTCTGCTGATGGTTTGCTGAACTGGAGCAAAGATACTAATGACAATCCCTCTCCCTATCGAATAGGCAGTGGTGGTGGTAGAATCTACACAAGAAACGTCAACATCAAACTTAAAGATGAGAGTTTGCCTACTGGTGTTCCCGAAGCAATCTTCAAAACTGAACGCTGGGATTATTCTTTTAATGCGCCCATAAAATGGGAGTTCGATGTTGCTCCTGGCAATTATGAAGTAAGACTCTATTTGGCAGAGATTTATCACCCAATTAATACCGTAGGCGAGCGAGTCTTCGACGTAGAGGTCGAAGGCTCTGTTCCCGAAGCATTTGACGATATCGATATCTTTGCAAGTGTTGGTCAATATTCTGGCATGATGTCATTTCACACTACAACCGTAGCTGACGGTAGCCTGAGCTTGGAATTTATCCACGACATTCAAAATCCTGCTCTCAAGGGAATTGAAATCCTCTCTGTCAATGAGGTTGTTTGATAGATTAGAGCGATCTTCTCTAAGCTCGACTTTATCCATTGTGAAAGAAAAGTGAAGTCTAACAACGATACATTATT
>NZ_JBKGTY010000001.1:448732-451921 GCF_053543375.1 Myxosarcina sp. GI1(2024)
GTAACGATTCTGGACTGGGTTTCAATGTCATGAAATCTTAAAATGAGAATTGCTGCGTAGTAGGTAGAACTAGCGAATAATCTAAAATCATGAATCGCGCTCTCAAACCAACAGTCGGAACAATTTTGATACATGGCTTGATTTTGGCTATACAGTCAAATTCTCTCAACAAACACGGGTTACAATCGCAAATATCAACGCTATCCTTATGGAACTTACTATACCGATAGGCAAATTATTTTCCCAGTCCGTAACCAGCAGAAATTGGAGCAACATCCCAAAAAGATTATTAGCTATGTATGGGAAAGCGATACTCAAACTCCAAAAGGACGTTTTTCTGGTGCTAGCCATAGGTTCGAGCATCAAGAATTACAGCGAGTTGGAAAAAAAACAGTAGATTTTAACGGTCGTCAAATTAAAGCTATTTGGAATAGCCAATTAGAAACCGTTATGGTCAGGGAGATGGACGGGACGGTAATTCCTAGCTCTACAGCTTTTGCTTTTGTCTATCCTGCCTATTTCAATTAAGATGCTCGCGCTAGAGTTCCGCTCGACCATAACCAAGGAAGAGAAGGAATAATTAGTATGAGTAATGACTCTAACTTGACTTTAAGCTCGTCCCCAGTAATTTGGTTAAGGCGGACTGAAATTCGAATAGTTCAGATTAAGAATCTTAAAGCTAGATTGGTTCGAGGTAATTTTAAGTAACAAAAGCGATATGGTACTGACCATTTGGTTTTAGGCTGAAGTCAGAGTTCATGAGGAGCGATTATGCAATCTGCCTTTATCGCTATCCGTCTGGCCGCTGGTTTAGCAGTTGGTTTTTGGGGTCTTTCTAAGCTCCTGTTCGTTCAAAGTTGGGTGGGACCTTACCAAAATGTTTTCTATAAGACACTTCCTTTCACCGCCCCTCTGTGGGTTTATCTGTTAGGCATCGTTCAACTGGTGCTCGCTGGTGCAATTGTGTTTAACTACTTTCGTAAGCCGGCTGCTTGGAGCGCCGTAGTTTTTTCGGTGGTCAATCTGGTCGTGAGTTTCGCTGCACTAACGAGACCCGAAAATCCAATTGTTGCCAATCCGGCTCCTTTGGGAATCAAGCTAATTTGGTTTTTCTTTAATCCCATCGCTATTACTTTACTACTGATTGGTGTAGGATTAATGCCCGATGTACGAGCCAGAAAAACTGACTAGATACAATTTTCCAAAACTGGCGTTCCAAGCGGCTTTGGGTACTGAGATCGAATTTAAATAAATATACTACATATAATAAATTTAGATTATAAATTTAGATTAGATGAAAACTTATCAGCCAATTGAAAACTACGGCATTATTGGTAACATGCATACCACTGCCTTGATTGGGCTGAATGGTTCAATTGACTGGTTTTGTTATCCCAGACACGACTCTCCCAGCGTCTTGGCGGCGATTCTCGATAGCGAGAAAGGGGGGCACTTTCGAATTTATCCTTGCCTCGAGCGAGTCACTCACAAACAGTTTTACTGGCCAGAAACCAATGTTCTGGTTACTCGCTTTTTAGCGGCTTGTGGCTTCGGTGAAATCATTGATTTTATGCCGGTCAATCTATCTCAGGACGAACCAGGCTATCGCTGGCTAGTACGACAAGTGAAAGTGATTCGCTGTAGCATGAAATTTCGCTTGGAATGCTATCCGGCCTTCAATTATGCCCGGGATAAGTGTCAAACGACTTTAACTGAGAAGGGAGCAATCTTTAGCTCTGACAGACTCAATCTGGGCTTAGTCACCGATGTGCCCCTACAAGAAAATCAACGTGGAGCCTGGGCAGAGTTTACCCTAGAGCAAGGACAGACTGCGATCTTTGGATTTGGCGAAGTGGAGTCAAATCGAAAAGAATGGAAAGTTTTCCTCAGTTGTGAACGAACTCAAGAATTATTCGAAGGGACGATTGACTATTGGCGAAGTTGGCTTTCACGGTGTCTCTACAAAGGACGCTGCCGGGAAATGGTGGAGCGTTCCGCTTTGGCTTTAAAGCTATTAACCTATGAACCAACAGGAGCAATTATCGCAGCGCCAACCTGTGGTCTACCGGAAGAATTGGGTGGGGAACGTAACTGGGATTATCGCTATACTTGGATTCGGGATGCGGCTTTTACGCTATACGGCTTGCTACGCATTGGCTTTACTGAAGAAGCGGGTCAGTTCATGAATTGGCTCGAAGGACGTTGCTATGAGTTAAAGCCAAATGGACCTTTGCAGACCGTTTATGGTATTAATGGGGAACAGGAGCTCGAAGAAGAGATTTTAGGGCATCTAGAAGGCTATCGCGGTTCTGCCCCCGTTCGTATTGGCAATGGTGCCGTGAATCAGCTTCAGTTAGACATCTACGGGGAACTCTTGGACTCGGTGTACTTATACAATAAACACGGTACGCCAATTTCCTACGATTTATGGCGGCAGCTACAGCGGCTTCTAGCTTGGGTATGTGATAACTGGCAGCGCCCTGACGAAGGGATTTGGGAGATGCGAGGGGGAGTTCGGCATTTTGTCTATTCTAAGCTAATGTGTTGGGTAGCACTCGACCGGGGGCTGCGCCTTGCTAGGAAACGCTCTTTTCCGGCCGAACGCCAGCACTGGCTGCAGGTTCGAGACCAAATTTACGAGGAGCTCATAGCTAGAGGATGGAGTGAGGAACGGCAGGCTTTCGTACAGTCGTACGGCAGTGAGGCTCTCGATGCGAGTACCTTAATTATGCCTTTGGTCTTTTTCATGTCTCCCAAAGATCCGCGGATGTTAAAAACGATTGCTGCCATAGCACGAGCACCGGAACGAGGAGGGTTAGTTTCCAGTAGCTTAGTCTATCGTTACGACCCCCAGACTTCCCAAGATGGTTTGTCTGGACGTGAAGGCACATTCAATCTCTGCAGCTTTTGGTTGGTAGAAGCACTGACTCGCGCCGGAAGAACTGCTCCCGAACAACTCTCACGAGCTCGCATCCTGTTTGAGGAAATGCTTAGCTATGCCAATCATCTGGGACTGTATGCTGAGGAAACCGGACCTAGCGGTGAAGCATTGGGCAATTTTCCTCAAGCCTTTACTCACTTAGCACTGATTAGTGCGGCCTGGAATCTCAATCAGTCTCTCGAGAACAGGTAGTCCTTACAAAACAGTATCTGAGAAGCGCTCGCGCTGTTTGAGCAAAGTTTAGCCAT
>NZ_JBKGTY010000001.1:451931-482082 GCF_053543375.1 Myxosarcina sp. GI1(2024)
CCTTACAAAACAGTATCTGAGAAGCGCTCGCGCTGTTTGAGCAAAGTTTAGCCATTACCTTAGCACTTTAATCAAGTTGAAAGGCGTTGCTGATTTTGAAATGGATTTATAACGAATTTTCGGGCTATGGAGTTGATTATCAACTGCTCATTCAGCAACGCCATCTTTGAAGACTGTCAACAGATTTGTCACATGACCCTGAGCAGTTGGCAACTAGAAAGTAATTTAAAATAAATATGTTATACTATTACTTATATAAAGTCAGCTTATTAACTAGCTTTTTAATCGCTTAAGAGTTGGATGTAAAGTAATTTTTTGGTAGATGTTTAGGGTCGAAGATATCAATACAAGAGTCGATAAATAGCTAATTATGTTGTCTAATACAAAAATTTAAAAACAGCTATCGAAATAGTCTTGTAGTTGCAAAAAAAGATTAAGATTGGCAACAGCTTAAAAGGCTAAAGATAGCCTGTTAAGCACAAAAATAAATTTTTTTGAGTTGCCAATGTTTGATCTTAATGAGAATAATAAATCTCTCTTACCTAGAGATCGCCCTATATTGGGTCGTACTTTGCCTTCATTACTTGATGAAGCCTGCGGGAAGCCCGAAGCAAACTCTTTAGATAATTGTCGCTTTAATTTTCGTGCATTCAATCAGTGGCGAGCAAATGCCTGGCAGTCTCAATCCAATCAAGAACTGCAAATTGCAGCCGAAGAGTTGGCCCTGGGGTTGCTAGAAAAAAAAATCAAGAAAGGCGAACGTGTAGCTTTATTGATGCACAGCGATGTTAATTTCTGTCTGGCAGATTTTGGTTCCTTACTTGCAGGATTGATTAATGTACCTATCGATCTTATGCAAACTTTAACTAATATTGCTTTTATCCTGCATCATTCAGCAGCCAAAGTCTTAATTGTTTCTGACTTAGAGCTGCTGGCTCAAATCATTCCCTATCTTTGCGATATTCTCGCTCTTCAAACGGTAATTGTTGCCGATATTCCCGAGGACTGGGAAGAAAAACGCACTCGGCTATTGACTTGTGGTCTAAATGAATTGGGAATTTGCAATACTCTCCAAACGAGAAGCTCCGCAACGGAGTTTGGAGACAAAAATTCTGAATTATCAGAACTTGAAGTTAATCGATTAAAAGAAGAAGTTCGCGATTCAGCATCCAGTCAGGTCAAAGTTAAAAAATCAACTCCTAAATCCGCTTGCCTATGCATTCCTATGCTGCTTTGCCAGGGAAGGAAAAAGCTATCTTGTCCCGAACTACCTCAATGCATTCAACTATTGTCTCTTGAAGAAATTCGAGCGAGAGGTAGAAAATTATTGGATCGAGAGCGCAGACAGCAATTAAGAGCAAATCTATCTCCACAAGATTTAGCAACAATAGTCTATATTGCCGGAGAAACGGGACAGCCTAAAGGAGTAATGTTAACTCATGAAAATATTACTGCTGATGTTCTTACTACTTTCAGTAGTCTTGAGGATCTCAAACTAGGAGCCAAAGAAGTAATTCTCTCTTTTTTACCTCTGACCCACATTTTTGCGAGAGCATTAGTTTACGGTCATATTTATTACGGTCACAGCATCTATTTTTCTACTGCCAATCGAATGGTTAGAGATTTTCAAACCGTAAGACCGACGATTGTCGCTACAGTACCGCGATTATTGGAAAAAACCTATCAAAAGATTCTCGATCGCGGCAGTAAGCTGACAGGATTTGAAAAAACAGTCTTTGACTGGGCATTAAAGCTAGCTCAAAGTTATGAATTGGGCAGAAAATCAAACTCCTTAGAGACGATTCAGTTCGCTCTGGCAGACAGTTTGGTTTTTGCTCGCTGGCGAAAACCTTTTGGCGGCAGGCTAAAATATTTTATTAGTGGCGGCGCGGCTTTAAAAGGCGAAGTTGCCAATTTTTTGAGTGCGGCAGGAATGACCGTACTACAAGGCTATGGTTTAACCGAAACCAGTGCTGTGCTTTGTTTTAATCGAGAAAACTTAAATCGTGCGGGAACAGTGGGACTGCCGATTCCAGGAGTAGAAATTGCGATCGCCGATGACGGAGAAATTTTAGTCAAAGCTCCTTACGTGATGCAAGGTTACTATCGCAATTTTGAAGCTACCAAGGCAGTTATTGACGAGGAAGGATGGTTACATACAGGCGATCTAGGACGATTTACTTCAGAAGGTTTTTTAACCATTACAGGCAGTAAAAAAGACCTATTTAAGCTCTCTACTGGTAAGTATGTCATTCCTCAACCACTAGAAGAGCGAGTCAAACAATCGCCTTTGGTCGAACAGGCAGTAGTAGTAGGATTGCAGAAAAAGTTCTGTGGAATGTTAATTCTTCCCAATTTAGAAAGATTGCACGAACAAGTCAAAACTTCGAATCCGACACCTACTAACAACTTATTGCAACAGCCAGAAATTGTCGCTCTCTATCAAACCTTAGTCGATGATGCTAACCAACAGTTACCTCGTTGGTCGAAAGTCAAGCGGTTTCAACTCCTCGATGCTCATTTAACTATAGCTAATGGTTTGCTGAGATCGGATGGCAAGATCGATCGCGCTAGATTCAACGAGACATTTGCCGCCGAAATAGATGCATTGTATGGAGAAGATACAGAGTTTTTAGGGGCAAGGCAGTACATTGCCAGTAAGGGTGTCGGTAATTCCAAGCTAAATTTGCTCTTGGAACAAATTAGTGAAATACAAATACAAAACTTGTATTCAAAATTCCGAACTTTTGCGGTCAAACGACTGATTAGGAAAATTGTCGCCAAAGGGAAGTTATTCTGGCGGGTTTTAAAAAGCTATATTACTCTGCTTGCTACTGTGCCGTGGAAACTACAAAAAAATTCTAATTCTAAAGATTGATAGTTACCTAATCTCTGACCATTAACTAAGTGTAAGGGAGGAAAAAAAGATGTTTCAACCGTTCCGAACCGCTGCTGTTTTGGGTGCGGGAGTCATGGGTTCGCAGATTGCGGCTCACCTGGCTAATGCTGGATTGACGGTTCATTTACTAGATATACCCGCCGCAGAAGACAACAAAAATGCGATCGTCGAGGCAGCTTGGCAAAAAGCACTCAAGCACAAGCCACCAATCTTGTATACCGAAAAAACCGCCCGTCGCATTACTCTAGGCAATTTTGACGAACATCTAGATCGCCTGGCAGATGTAGACTGGGTAATCGAGGCAGTAGTGGAAAATCTGGAAATCAAACAGCAGTTGATGACGCGTCTTGAAAGTGTCGTCAGCCATGAAGCGATCGTTTCTACCAATACTAGTGGCTTGCCCGTAAATGAAATCGTTCGCGGATTGCCTCAATCTTTTCGTCAACGTTTTTTAGGCACGCATTTTTTCAATCCCCCCCGCTATCTCAAGCTACTAGAGCTAATCCCTACAGAAGATACGGATACCGAGATTTTACTAAGATTGGAATGGTTCGCTCGTCTGCATCTCGGTAAAGGTGTAGTAGTTGCCAAAGACACACCCAACTTTATCGCTAACCGCATCGGTATTTACGCCACCATGCTAGGGATAAAAGCCTTTATCGATGAAGGATACACTATCGAAGAAATCGATACTCTGACGGGAACTTTGGTAGGACGACCAAAATCGGGAACTTTTAGGACTGCCGACTTGGTAGGACTAGATACTTTGGTTTACGTCGCCAAAAATCTCTATCCTGCCATTCCCGATGATGAAAGTCGCGAAGTCTTTCGCGTGCCTGCCTTGCTAGAAAAACTGGTAGAAACGGGGTCTTTAGGAGCAAAAGCAGGTCAGGGTTTTTATAAAAAAGAAGGGGGACAAATTCTTTCTCTAAACCCTGAAACCTTTGTTTACGAGCCAGCTAAACCTCTAAATTTAGGCGATCTTAAATCTATTCAAAAACTAGAGCTTCCCGAACGCTTGAGAGCCTTATATCGTGACTCAGGACGTGCTGGTAAGTTCTTCCGCAAGCTGATGCTATCGATACTCAGCTACAGTTCCTATCGCCTGAGGGAAATTACCGATAGTCCTGCAGAAATCGATCGCGCCATGCGTTGGGGTTTTGGTTGGGAACTAGGACCTTTTGAACTCTGGGATGTCTTGGGTTTTAAAAACGTCATTACCGATATGCAGACGGCAGATATCCCCCTGGCAGATTGGATCGAAACGATGATTAAACATCATCAGGTGGCTGGATTTTATCGACAGGATACAGTTTATACTCCCGATGCGGGATATGCGCCTCTAAACATACCTCAAGATGAAATCGACCTCGATGTCATTAAATCTCAATCGAAAAATGTTCTCTGGCAAAACGAAGAAGCCGCGCTGTTAGATCTCGGTGATGGGGTAGTTCTATACGAGTTTCGCTCGAAAGGCAACACCCTCAGCTTTAAAGTCATGGAGGGACTGACGGAAGTTCTAGATTTGCTCGAAACCAACAACTATCGAGGCATGGTTATTGGCAACAACAACGATAACTTCTGCGGTGGTGCCAATCTAGTAGAAATTGGCAAACTAGCTCAGTCTGGTAAATTAGGGCGAGTATCGGATCTGGTGCGGCAATTCCAAACTACCCTACAGAGAATTCACTACTTCCCCAAACCAATTGTGGCTGCGGTTAGGGGTTTGGCTCTGGGTGGTGGTTGCGAATTAGTCATGGCTTGCCCCCAAGTTGTCGCGGCAGCCGAAAGCTATATTGGCTTGGTAGAACTGAGCGTCGGCTTGATTCCTGGTGCTGGTGGCATTATGCGGATGGCAGCTTGGGCAGCATCGAGAGCGGCAAAAGAAACCGCAACGCAAATTCAACCTTTCTTGCTACAAGTCTTTAAAACTATCGGTATGGCAAAAGTTGCCAACAGTGCCTATGAAGCTCTAGAACTCGGTTTCTTATCTCCTACTGCGAAAATTGTCATCAATAGCGATCGCCGTTTATACGTAGCCAAACAAGAAGTTATCTGTCTCGATTTAGAAGGCTATGCACCCATACCCCGTGGTGACTCCATTATGGTTTTGGGAGAGCCGGGTAGAGCGGCACTAGAACATGGTGCCTATGTCTTTCAACAAGGAGGATATATTTCCGAATACGATCGCTTTCTTGCCAACCGTTTAGCATACGTGCTTACGGGAGGCGAACTATCCGCACCGTCTTTAGTTAGTGAAGATTACTTACTACAACTCGAACGAGAAACCTTTATACCGCTACTTAAAGAAAAGAAAACCCAAGAGCGGATCGCACATCTGTTGACAACCAAGAAACCACTGCGAAATTAACCGTAGAGGCAAGGCAGTGCCTTGCCCGTACTTTTCAAAAAGGTAAAAGCCATGAAAAAAGCATATATTGTCAGTAGCGTCAGAACAGCTATTGGTAAAGCACCGAGAGGAACCCTGCGTAATATGCGTCCCGACGATTTAGGGGCAACTGCGGTCAAAGGCGCGATCGCCAAAGTCAAACAACTCGATCCCGCAGAGATCGATGATGTAATGATGGGCTGTGCCTTTCCCGAAGGGGAACAGGGCTTTAATTTGGGACGAATCGTCGCCCAACGAGCGGGATTGCCCGATTCTGTCCCTGGCTGTACGGTCAATCGTTTCTGTGCATCGGGACTGCAAACCATTGCCATGGCATCTCAGGCAATTATGACGGGACAGGCAGAGGTTATTGTCGCTGGTGGGGCAGAATCTATGAGTCTGATGCCCATGGGCGGTAATTATCTGTCACCCAACCCAGAACTGATCGACAAATCCCCCGACACTTACATCACTATGGGGCTTACTGCCGAAAATGTTGCCAGTGAATTTCAGATCTCTAGAGAAGACCAAGACCGCTTTGCTTTGCGATCGCACCATCGGGCTTTAGTTGCCATCAGAACGGGGCGCTTTAGCGAAGAAATAGTTGCCGTGCCTTTAAAAGAAAGCTTTTATGCTGAGGGCAAACTGCAAACCCTCGAACGGGTATTTGAGGTAGACGAAGGACCTCGCAGCGATACCAGCATGGAAGCTTTAGCTAAACTAAAACCCGTATTTCACGCTCAAGGGACGGTGACGGCAGGAAATTCCTCCCAAATGTCCGATGGGGCAGCCGCAGCCGTAGTTATGAGCGAGAACATGATGAACGAACTCAAAGTTAAGCCCATGGGTAGACTATTGTGCTATGCAGTGGCTGGAGTAGCACCAGAAATTATGGGTATCGGTCCTGTTGAAGCAGTACCAAAAGTTCTCAAACAGGTAGGCTTGTCTTTAGACGATATCGGGCTAATCGAACTTAACGAAGCCTTTGCCGCCCAGACTTTAGCAGTAATTCGCAAACTGGGACTTAACGAAGACATTATCAACGTCAACGGTGGCGCGATCGCTTTAGGGCATCCTTTGGGCTGTACGGGAGCCAAACTAACAGCTACCTTACTTCACGAAATGCAACGACGGGGTATCCGCTACGGCATGATAACCATGTGTGTTGGCGGTGGTATGGGGGCTGCGGGAGTATTTGAGAATTTGAGGTTGTAATCGTAGCGGCATGGCAGTGCCATGCCTGTACTAGATATAGATAAGTGTAAATAAAATTTGTGGGAGCAAAATTATGAACGATCTTCTGACTCCAACCTTCGGCGTTGCTATATTTTTATTCTTATTGGTGTTTGTATCTTTTGCTTACATCGGCGTACCCCTCTGGCTGTGGTCGCTGTACGCTGCTGTAATTTTGGGATTGTTTTCTGCACCGCTTTGGTTATGGATTGCCTTTGGTGTCGTGGCGTTAGTTTTCAATATTCCACAACTGCGCCAAAGATTAGTTACAACATATATTGTTAGAGCGATCGCAGCATTAAAACTATTACCCAAGATTTCCGATACCGAACGAGAAGCGATCGAAGCGGGAAACGTCTGGGTAGACGGTGAATTTTTCTCTGGCAAACCCAACTTTAAACGCCTTCTTAATGAACCATATCCATCGATACCCGAAAAATCACGACCGGTGAGGGCGAATTGCCATTTGCCCCTACAACAAATTCGTTCTTTTCTCGATAACCAGGTAGAAACCGTCTGTCAGATGGCGACTGACTGGGAAATTCATTGTCGTAAAGATTTACCCCCCGAAGTTTGGGATTATCTCAAACAAGAAAGGTTTTTTGGCATGATGATTCCGACTGAATACGGGGGCCTAGGATTTTCTAACCTGGCTTACAGTGCGGTGATGAATAAGCTGGCATCCCGTTCTTTTACCCATACTGCTACCGTCGGCGTAACTAACTCTCTCGGTCCGGCTAAATTATTATTACGCTATGGAACCCAGGCACAAAAAGACTATTATTTACCCCGACTGGCAACAGGTGAAGAAATTCCTTGTTTTGCCCTAACAGAACCCAATGCTGGTTCGGATGCGGGTAGTATTGTCTCTAACGCAATAGTATTTAAAGGAGAGGACGGTAAGTTATATCTGCGCTTGAATTGGGAGAAACGCTATATAACTCTAGCTACGATCGCTACTTTGATGGGGCTGGCGTTTCGACTCCGCGATCGAGATAATCTGCTCGGTAAAGGAGAAGATCTCGGCATTACCTGCGCGTTAATTCCTACCAATACCCCTGGAGTAACTATCGATCGCCGTCACGATCCGATGGGCGTACCTTTTTACAATTCTCCTACATTCGGACGGAATGTAGTTGTCTCTGTAGAGCAAATTATCGGGGGTGTCGAACAGGCAGGACGGGGTTGGAAAATGCTGATGCAGACTTTGGCTGCGGGACGAGGGGTTAGTTTTCCCGCCACTTGTACGGGTATTGCCAAGTTAGTTACCAGGGTTACGGGAGCCTATGCCAGAGTTAGAAGACAGTTCGGACTAAATATCGGGCGTTTTGAGGGAATCGAAGAACCTCTGGCGCGTATTGGTGGATTGACTTACCTAATGGATGCAGCAAGGCTGTATACGGTCGCTGCGGTAGATAGAGGAGAACAGCCTGCGGTAATTTCGGCGATCGCCAAATATAATTTTACCGAACTGTCCCGTCAGATTATCAACGACGGTATGGATATTATGGGCGGTGCGGGGATTTGTCGCGGTCCGAGAAACTTACTGGCTAATATTTATTCGGCGACACCCATTCCCATAACTGTTGAAGGGGCAAATATTCTGACGCGCACTATGATTATCTTCGGACAGGGGGCAATTCGTTCCCATCCCTATGTCTACCGAGAAATCGAAGCTTTGAGTCAAGCTGATGTTAAAGCTTTCGACCGTGTCTTTTGGCGGCATCTCGGTTCGATAGTAAACAATCTTTTCCGTACCATCTTACTTAATCTTTCTCGCGGTTATCTAGCTCGTTCTCCTGTATCTGGTGCGACTGCCAAATATTATCGTAAATTGGCTTGGGCATCAGCTAGTTTTGCTTTCTTAACCGATTTCGCCTTAATTAGATATGGGGGCAGTCTCAAACGCCAAGAAAAACTCACTGGTAGATTCGCCGATATTCTTTCTTGGATGTATTTAGCCACTGCTACTTTACGCCGCTATGAAGCCGAAGGACGCAACCATGAAGATCTGCCTTTAGTTCATTGGTCGATGCAGTATGCTTTGGCTCGAATACAACAGGGATTTGAAGGAGTTTTTAGTAATATGCCAGTGCCGCTGTCGGGAATAGCAGCAGCATGGTGGCGACTCAATCCCATCGGTACGATGCCCTCAGACAAACTAGGTAGTAAAATTGCTCGAATCATCCAAACTCCAGGCTCGCAAAGAGATCGGCTTACTGCCGACATCTATATTCCCACAAATACCAACGAAGCTTTAGGACATTTAGAATATGCTTTCGACTTATCCGTTAAATCCGAATCTATTCTCAAGAAAATCAAAACTGCTAGCAGAAACAATAAGTTACCTCAAGAAAAACCAGAAACGTTAATTCGGGATGCTTTAGAAACAGCAATTATTACTTTAGATGAACTCGAACTGTTGACCCAAGCAGAAGCTGCTCGCAATGACGCTGTTCGAGTAGATTCATTTACTCCAGAAGAATATCAAGCAGATTCGGCTGCAGCAATCTCCGAACCAACTAAATCAAAAACTACCTTTCTCCAATCTTAAAAGTACACATTAACAATTAAGTCTAGGTTTTTGATTAGTTTATAATATAAATAAGTACATATAATACAGCATCTTCCTATTACTGAGATCTTGCACCTGACCCGTAACTGACTTGTGGTATCAGGGAAAAGGGAAAAGGTAAAGGGGAAAAGAGCAATAAATTGATTCTCCACCCTAGATTATTAAGTTTACTTGTAAGGCGTGCAAGATGTGAGCCTTTAACTAGCGGCGATCGCCACTAGCCATAGGTAAAAACAAGCACATTTACTCAGAAAGGTAAAAACATTACTGGGTAAGGATTTCAAAATGTGCAAGTTAAGAGTATTAGGTAGAAAATTTCAAACTTCAGAATATCGCAGATATTTAAAATAAACTGCCGAACGAATAAAGTTTACATTAGTACTCGAACAAAATTATCAAAACTCAATACTTAGTTAATTTGGATAATCATACTCTTATTTGCATTTATATTGCGTTGATTTGTAGGAAATGATAGCAATGTTAAACACACTAAAAAAACTCAATTTTAATTGTCTCAATGATTATGTATTGGAAACACTTAATACTCTGGATTTAGAGCAAATCAAGATTTCTTTCGATAATTTACCCGTAGATCCATACATAGCAGAAGGCTATCGCTTCCGACGGCTTTCTAGTTTTAAAATTATTGACAATCACTTGGTTCAGCTACCTCACACATCCTTATTTCAAAGTAAAGAATATAATCCTTTAGTAGGGGATGTAGTTAGAGAATTTGCCGAACTAGAGCAAACCTTAATCGAGCTTCCAGACTTTCAAACTATAGTTTTAGAGTTTTTTGAGTTTGGCCGGCAATGTTCTAGTGTCAATCGAATTAAAGCTAATGAAATTAGCGTTCATCAAATCAGAACTATCGCCAATTCGAAAGTAATTGGTCATCCAGCTCCAGAAGGAATTCATCGAGATGGAGTAGATCTAATAGGCATTTTTTCCGTCAGTCGCGACCGAGTTGCGGGAGCGGCGACTTCTCTGTACCAGTCCCAAGATGGAGAGCCTATTTTTACTAAAATACTCAATCCAGGGGAATTTCTGATTTTTAGCGATCGCGACTTTTTTCATTTTACTTCTCCCATCAAAGCCACAACTGCAGAAATAGGAACTAGAGACGTTTTCGTTTTAACTTGTCCTGGATTGCGACCTCCTAAAAATTGGCAAAAACCCGACCCGATAAAAGTTTGAGGCAATACGAGCGAGTAATTAAGACGTTTTACTATGGTTTCTCTAGATTTAGACTGGATACGCGGTCATTTTCCCGCTCTTTCCTCAGAAATAGACGGTCAGCCCGTTATTTTCTTCGATGGACCGGGAGGTACTCAAATACCCAGAATAGTTATTGAGGCAATGAGTAACTATTTGCTAGAGTCTAACGCTAATGCTCATGGTGCGTTTGCTACGAGTATTCGTACCGATGCTGCGATCGCTGCTGCTCGTGAAGCTATGGCAGATTTACTAGGTTGCGATCGCGACGAAGTGGTATTCGGTGCTAATATGACCACTTTGACCTATGCTTTTAGTCGGGCTATCGGTCGTGAGTTACAAGCGGGTGATGAAATCCTAGTAACGCGGCTCGATCATTATGCCAATGTCTCTCCTTGGCACGAGCTAGCGGAAAAAGGTGTCATCGTTCGTACTGTTGAGATTAATCCTGAAGATTGTACTCTCAATATTGCTGATTTAGAACAAAAAATTAACCAACGAACAAAAATAGTTGCTGTAGGCTATGCTAGCAATGCGGTAGGAACAATTAACGACATTCCCAGGGTAGTAAAGTTAGCCCATAATGTAGGAGCATTAGTTTTCATCGATGCCGTTCACTACTTACCTCATGGTTCGCTCGACGTGCGTACTCTAGATTGTGATTTTTTAATAGGCTCGGCATATAAATTTTTTGGTCCTCATGTAGGGATTCTTTACGGTAAAAAAGAATACTTAACTCGACTGCACCCCTACAAAGTCAAACCAGCTTCCGACCAAGTTCCCTGGCGTTGGGAAACGGGAACTTTAAACTTTGAGGGTCTAGCAGGTTTAGTAGCCAGTATCGATTATCTAACTAATCTCGGTCTTCGTGTAGCTCCCAATAGCTCCAATCGTCGCGATGCCTTAATCGCAGCTATGAGGGCAATCCAAGCTTATGAAAGAGAATTATCTGACTATTTAATTGCAGGTCTCAAGCAAATTGGGGGGGTAAAAATTTATGGGATTACCGAACTAGAACGTTTTGCATGGAGAACTCCCACCGTAGGTGTTAGACTCGCAGGATATAAACCTGGTGAAGCTGCTAAAGCTTTAAGCAAGCGCCATATATATACTTGGCACGGCAACGTATATGCACTCGGTTTAACTGAAAGACTAGGAATTGAGTCAAGTGGAGGCTTTTTACGAATTGGCTTGGTACACTACAATACGAAATCAGAGAGCAATCGCTTGTTACAAGTTTTAGAGGAGATGACTCAGTAGTATATAATTGTTTTCTAATTGTTTTCCTATCAGTTTTAATGCTCGAGCCTAGCCTGCAAATATTTAGCTAGATATTTGATGTTTTTTCTAAGATTCAAATCTTTGTCTAAATTCCAGTAAAAAAAATCCAGCCCATGTATCATCTCTCTCGGCGTACTGTTCTGCAACAATTAAGCTGGGCAACTATGGGGTTTTTATTTGCTTGTAATAGCAATACCTTAAAGAGCGAGCGCCCAGTACGTGTTGGGGCAATGTATTTATTAACTGGGGGATTTGCCACTTATGGTGAGTTTGCTCGCGATGGCATCAATTTAGCTTTAGCAGAAATCGAGCGAGCTGGAGGTATTAATGGTAAACCTCTGGAGGTTATTTTTGAAGACGAGAGCGCGCCCGTGCAAAAGGCGAGGAGATTGATATTACAGGAAAAAGTAGATTTTCTGTTGGGAATTGATAGTTCGGGAAATGCAGAAGCGTTAGTTCCTACAATTCCAGAGTTAAAGCGAATTTTAATGGTAACTCATGCAGCTAGCCCCAAATTGACTGGAGAATTATGCAATCGGTTTGTTTTCCGCTGTAGTATTAACAGTCCTCAAAATTCTGCCGCTGGAGCTAAAATTGCTGCAACCGAAGGCTATCAGACGTGGACGACTATTGGACCAGATTATGCTTTTGGTCGCCAGAGTTGGGAATTTTTCCAAACAGCCCTGCGAGAGAGAAAAGAAGGAGTAAAATTTCTCTCTCGGACGGCTTTTCCCAAACTTGGCACTCAAGATTACAACAGAACTCTTGCAAAAATATTTTGTGGTATATTTAAGAGTTATTTTGATTTCCCTTTTTGCCAATTAAAATAGTAAGAATGGAGCGATTTTTTTCATTAAGTATTATCAGGCGATCGCCTGATAAAAATTTGACAGCAAAAATTGTTTCAGTTATTAATTAATTACTGAATTCCTGAAAAACAATCGAATTTTCTAGTTGAATTTATACGGCTAATTCATAATTATAAATACCTGCAATTAAATTGGCTCTTAATCCAAATCTTTTGTGACGGTTCCGATAGGGATAAGATAAAATTTTAAAGATTTTTAGCCGACGATTAACATGTTCAACTGCCACTCGGAGCCGATTTAATTCTCGATTAGCTCTTTTTTGTTCTTTCGTCAATTTTCCTCTCTTGGGTTTCTTAATTGGAGTGGCACTGTTTTCGTGAACTTTCAGGATTCCTTGGTAGCCTTTATCTGCTAACATCTTGCTTGTTTTCGGTAGCTTTACCTTGCTTTTTTTGAATAATTTAAAATCGTGAATTTTTCCTTTTTCCTGCCTTAAACACATTATCTTCCTGCTCTTTAATTCAATAATCACTTGCGTTTTTAATGAATGCTTTTTATTTTTGCCACTATAAAATCCTTTTTGCCCTTTGCTTGGTCTCTCAATAGTACTTTCCATAACATCCATGACTAACACCATTTCTGGGTCGGACAATTTTCTTAGTTCTTTTTGTCCTGGTAAAGCCAATTTCCCCGACTTAATCAAGATATTTTCTACTTGATTTACGGTTCGACAAACCATCGATTCTGATACGTCCCAATCAACTCCAATCTGAAAATAAGGTCGATATTCTCGCCAGTATTGAATAGTCATTAAAACTTGGTTTTCTATGCTTAGTGTACAAGGACGACCCGGCTTTTTTTTCTTTTCTTGTTCCTTGATTTCATTAACGATGACATAATAAGCTTGATGACTCATTCCTGTCCGACGCTTAAATTTCTGTTTGGATAATCCCTGAACTTGGGCAAATTTCATGGTAATCTTCTCGATTTTAAGAGATTTTAGTCCAACCCCTCATCCTATCACGAAAAGACTTTTGCAAGAGGTCTAGTGCCTTGCTTCTGGCTCTTTGACTGGAAGAGTAACCCTAGATGAAAATCCCCGACTGCAATCGCTGCCTACTCTACGCCCACAATCCCCACTTCTTAGTCTGTGTGATTCATTCCGATGGTGTAGATACCAAAACCTGTATGGACTTTCGACCAAACTCGAATGCAGAGGTAGCAGAACAATGGTCGTCAGAAGGATATTCCTGGTATGAAGGAGAACTCATTCCCAATCGCCCTTCTCGCTACACCCAAGCAGAACAGCTAGAAATACTCGATACTCATCCCGTGTTTACTGGTGTCTGTCCCAATACTTCTTGTTTAAGCTCAAAATGAAGTAAAGTAAGGATTATTTTGAAAAAAGCAATTAAAACAGCGATCGCTCCAGAAGCAATCGACCAAGCATTAAAGAAAAGCAACAGCTTGGAAAAACGAAAAAGAAAATTACCAGCAAGTTTGGTAGTCTGTTTAGTCATAGCGATGAGTTTGTGGTCATCAGATTCGATGGAAACTGTACTATAAAATCTAGTTAATGGTTTAAATAGACAGTGGACAAAATTAGGGCAATACTGGAAGTTGCCAAATAGTTCTTCGATTACCATAGCCAGACAAAAACTAGGATGCCAAGTAATGAGTCGATTATTTGATTCAATTGTTAAACCGGGAGCAACTACGGAAACGCCAGGAGCCTTTCTAGGAGGCCTAAGAGTAATGGCTGTAGATGGGACAGTATTGGATGTACCTGATAGTCAAGCTAATGCCAAAGTGTTTGGATAGCCGCCGAAGTCGAAAAGGGACAAGAGCTGCTTTTCCCAAGGTGCGTGTGGTTTTATTAATCGAAGCAGGAACACATTTAATCACAGATGCGTTAATGTGTCCCTATCGAATCGGCGAAAGAGTCAGAGCCTTAAAACTGCTTCGTTCAGTTGGCAAATCAATGCTGTTAATGTGGGATAGAGGATTACATTCCTACCGTATGGTTAATGCTACCTTAGCTCAAGGATGTAAATATTTGGGAAGAGTTCCCGCCAACGTTAAATTTCCAGCTCACCAAATTTTAGATGATGGCTCTTATTTAAGTTGGATTAACCCTGACCGCAAATCCAAGAAAAAAGGGGCTAGCAAGATTCAAGTTCGAGTTATCGAATACACGATGGAAAAGGATGGAGAAGTGAAAACATACCGTTTGATTACCAGCTTGATGGACTTGGCTTTGTTTCCTGCTTTATGATTAGCGCAGCAGGATCATCAACGATGGGAAATCGAGAATACCATTGATGAACTTAAAACCCACCTTCTTGGACGCAAGACTCCAATTCGCTCCCTCAAACCCCGTGAAGTTGTCCAAGAAATTTATGGTTGGCTCTTGGGTCACTATGCCCTCCGTTCTTTAATGTTTCAAGCAGCGCAGCAAGTTGGTATTTCTCCTTTACGTTTAGGCTTTACTGGTACTCTCAAGATGATTCGTCGTGCCATCGGTGATTTTCAAGATTTAACCCCAGAACAACTCCCCTGCTTGCTCCGTCCTATACGCTGAGGTTTCCTCAGCGCGGGCGGTGCGCTTTTTTTCTCTCGGTTAATTCAAGATATTTTAGCTGAACAAATTCCTTCTAGACACGACAGACACAATCCGCGAGTTGTCAAGAAACCTCGTTCTAAATTTCCTTCTAAAAAAACTCTTCATCGAGAAATGTCTTCTGCTCCAAAACAACTTACTTTTTCGATTTTTAACTCTGCTTAATCCTTAAACAAGAAGTATTGCGTCCCTAGCGATCGCTCCTGACTGATAACCCTACCTCAAGATCGAGTTTATTTTCAAAGGAGTATCAGTGTCGATTAAAGTATTTAAAATTAGTTGACGAAGGTGATGGGCTGGTAGTCTGAACAGTATGATTCTTGATATACTTCATTAGGATTGCCGCAACCAGGAGAGAATAGAGAGAATTTTGCTCAAAGTTCCTCTTGTTCAAAATTTTTCGCCAGTGTTTCTATAATGTCAAACTGGCTAAAATTCTTATTCCCATTCCAATGTTCTCTTGCTTCTATCTGTCTCATCCGTAATGACATGACCACAGATTCAATGCCATCTTCGTAAAAATGAGTCTCTAGTTCTTCTACTTGAGGAAGTGGTTTCTTCATCTGCTTTTCGAAAAAAGCCAAGGTCGCCTGTTGACGTTCTTCTCCTTCATATTGGGATACTATCTCCTCAAGTTGCTCCATTTCATCCTTGGGATTGACAGCCTTGCCTTGCTCGAAGAAAACCACGTGATGCTCCGAGATTTCTTCAGGAGTTGTAGTGGCCGGAAATAGTTGATTGACGACTTGGATTTTGCTTACTTTTGCCAATCGCCGATTAATTTTCTCGTCGAAAAATTTGATTGCCTCAATTGCCCGGTCAAAAGAATCAACATCAAGTCGGAGTTGTTGGTTTCCCTTAAAGGTAAAATAACCCAAGACGAGTGGGCGATGTTCTTTGGGGATATCCTGATAGGATTTAGTAAATTTAATCTTCTTAGCTTCCTCTGTTAAAAACCAAACCCAACGATTGTGAGTTCGCTCTTCATCAATACAGCGCAGTCGTCTAAATCTGCCGATTACCGCATTTTTCTGACCAACCCAGTAAAAAAGTCGTGTTGGTTGATAGGGTTCACCCGTCATCGTGACCAAGGAAGGTTCGGGGGGCTGTTCAAACGCTCTAGATTCCTCAAACATTTTGATTTCTCCTCTTAACAGTCTTAGTTTGGTAGCGTTTTGGGAAATGTTATCATTGCTCGGCTCAATGGAAAACCTATTTCTGGTAAACGTGGTGGCGTTGCCCTATCAAGAGGAATTGGAACATTTATGGTCACATTGTCCTTTTTCCTTTCGCTCTAGCTTAGGATTATTAAAGATAACGCTGAATAATATTAAGAAAAAGGTATAGCGAATAAGTATCGACAGAAGAAATCTGAACAATCTTATTTATGCTATCAATAGAAGCATTTTCTAGAAAACCGCAATTTTCAATTAAGTCTTCTAAAAAAATCCGGTCGTCACTTTCAGGATGAGAGAGCTCATCAAAGCGAATAATCATCTGATAATCTTCTAGAAGAATTTTCTCAATTTTCATGGCAAAAAACCCAAATAAACCCGTTATAAATGATAGGTTTCCTGCCAAGATAAAATGATAGGTCTCACTTTTCAAGGGGCAGAAAGGAAGGCTTGTATTCTAACCCCAGTGAGCGTGTTTGTCATCCGCGACCTTGGACAGGCTACACGGCTCGTAGCGTGTCTCTCATAGCCGCGACCAAACGAGAGACGGGGAATTACGAGCAGCCAAACGATTTTATTAGTTTTTTCTGTGGACAGCTACTAGCCGCCGACCAATACTGCCTTGACTCGATAGAACATCGGCGTTAAGGTATAGTTCGTGTTTTGGGCGGTCAAGATGTCAGTAGCTGCTTGCGCTAGCTTGACCAGCCCCTTGGCTATTGCCATTGTCCAGGAGGCGCAGAAGTATATTAGAATGAACGGCGCGAGTACCATGAACACGAGCGGGCAGTCAGGTGGGCGCTTGAAACTAGTTGATGTTAATTACACCCGAGATTGTCTCCGTAATTTCTCTATTTTGACGTTTCTCGCTAGTCGATAAATCATTGTTTAGCCTATAGAACCCATTTGAGATCTATCTAAGCGATCGTAGCCAAAATTTTGACTATTGAGCTAAATCACAGACTATCAAACCAATCAAACATATGATTGATGAGTCCTAACAATCATTGATGAGCAAGGATAGCCGTGGTTACTACAACTATTATCGCTATGCTTTGTATGGCTTACTTATTTACCGGTTGGTTGTCACTTCAAGTTGCCAAGCGGCAAGTACTCAGGGAGCTCGTCAACGACCCAGAAAGCTCTAAACGAGTACTCGAGGCGAACTAATAAATAATGATAGATGGAATAATTAGTGCGCTTAGTGTACTAAAAGATACTCCTTTTTCTACGATTATCGGAGTTGCAGGTATATTATTTATTCTCTTGGCATTTGTCGACCAAATCGGCCGAACTAGTGTATTTACATCCAGCCAGAGAATTAGATTTTTGAGATTTTTGAATTTGGCTTGGGGAATTGAACTCCAAAAGTAACTTTCACCAGACCGCTTTCGAGGTCTTCTCGATTAAACACAGCTACTTCTAAACCCTCGCAAAAGAGTTTTACTTGTTTGTCGAGAACCCAGCGATAAACTGGCTCGGGGTACCCACAAGCGACAAAAATGTTGTAGAGCGCCTTGGTATTCATCTCGACGTATAAATCAGGTTGGTCTACTAAAAGCTGATTGATATATGGATACTTATCGAACTTAAAACAAATCCTTGGTAAATATTCCATAGTTAGATTTTGGAAGGTCGCGGAAATCTTACCTCATTTAAACCGGTTAAATCACTCCGTATAACTACGGAAATTAGTGATTTTTTAGGGCTCGCACCTATAAAACATCCAGGTAGAATCTTCTTAAGCGAGTCTAAAAGAAGATCGAAGCAGCTTCAGGGACAACCTGGAGCTTTATATAAAAGCTACTCGAGTTAATCCCGAGTAGCTTTCTTGGCTAATTCTATTTGGTTGGTCAATTGTTTGGTTAGTTTTTTAGGGTTCACAATTGTGGAGACAATATCTTCGCCATCAGTAAGTGGAACATCTGGTTGTGGAGGATTTTGATTATTTTAGGAATTGGTTCTTCGCATTTGTTTTGAGCTTTGAGTGCAATATGGTGTATGTAGTCAAATGCTTCAGTCTTATAATCTTTGGACATAGTTTATTCTTATTCAGTAGTTAAATGTTTACCCATATATGTTTCCCCCAAATCTTAATGATTTTACAATTTGGATAAAAAGACTTGCTGTATTTGTCAAGTAGAAAATAATCCCTTATATAGGGTTTGCTGAATAAGTTTGAATAGTTGAGCTAAAGAAGGTTACAAGGATTTTTGGTGCAGAAAAAAGTGAGGAGAAAAGGGCGAAAAAGCCTTAAAACTCGTAAAAGACCCTTGCACTTTGTATTCCATCAGCAAGAACAAATGTACCGTAAATCTGACCAGTCGCTCATTACTCCAGAAAAATTTGAATTACCTTTTGAGCAGGGTAATCGCAGCTATTTTGTATAAATTGTACTTGACAAAATAAAGATACTGTATAGAGACTGATACTGCTGATTAACTTAACATCGAAGCTTAAAATGCTATAAACACGTTAGATATCCAACGATTTTGTTGGCTTTGACGTGTCTTTTGTAACGTTCGTCAGCAGTATCAGTTATTCGCACAACATCGAGAGTTGGCGATTGCGCGTAGCGCACTGGCAGAGCCAATCGCCGTCGAATTAGCCGATGAGTTTTTACAACTGCTGCGTCAGCAACAAGCAGATGGTTTTGAGTCTTGGCTGATGAAAGCACTGACAAGTTCGCTTCAACTCTTTCAAACGTTTGCCGAAGGACTTGTTGATGATTATGCTGCCGTCAAGGCGAGTATGATGTTAAAGGTGAGTAACGGTCCAGTCGAAGGATTGAACAATCGATTAAAGATGCTAAAGCGGCAAATGTATGGACGAGCTGGTTTAGAGTTACTCAGCAAACGCTTCATCATGGCTCAATAGTCCTGGCTGGCATTATCGCGATCGCACCTAGATCGCCAAAAGTTCGCAAGAACCCAAGGTAGTTGACATTTAATAGTTGGTGTGTTAAATGGGCAATAAACTACAGTTAAATCTCAAGGAGTTATAAAAATGCCAAGTCAAAATATAGATTCGATTAAAGGTATCTTTCAAAGTCGTCTAACGACTCTAGAACACCTCTTAAAATCGGCTCAGTCTCATTTCAGTGGTAGTGAGTCGTTTCTCCAGAAGCGGATTATAGCTGATATGCTTCCCCTTGGTACACAGATTGCTTTTACCTGCAATCAACCACGCAACTTGGCTTTGTGGTGCGACGGCAAACCAATGGATAATCTAGATCCAGAAGTCACATCTCTTACCCTGGCATACGAACATATAGCAAATACTCAAGGACTTCTTTCGGGCATTAAAGTCGAAGATGAAAAGCTAAATGAGGTTACGCGCATCGACATACAGGATCTCTACATCGAGATGTCTGGTAACGCCTATGTAAATGACTTTCTGATTCCAAACTTCTACTTTCACCTAGTCACGACTTACGACATTCTTCGCATGGCAGGTGTATCCATTGGAAAACGAGATTACATGATGCACCTGGTGCCACTTATTAAGAAGGCATGAGGCATGAATCGTATAGTTAGTAGAAAAACAAACTTGTATTTACAGGATCTAGCTTTGCTACTCAAACAACATAATATTATTCTCATAACGAACTTTTTGAATTGGAGAAAGCGATGCCGTTTATACTTACTGCTGGCGAGTTTGTCCCCGATGCTGGCAGACCCGATGGAGATTCGATAAGGTTTCGTCCTGACAATCCGACTCCTCTTTTTTTGTTGCCTCGACGTGGGCGACCACCAAGAGTCAATTCACAGAATGGTACCATTCAACTACGATATGAAGGAATCGACACAATGGAGTCGAGGGCGGCCGCTCCTTTTTCTTCCAATGCTACATCCAGTAATCTCGAACTATGTGGCGTTCCCAGCGGTACTGGTACAGCACGTGGTCACATTTTAAGTACACAAATCGGGCCTAACGGCAGACCTATATGCTTCGTTTATGCTGGTAATGCGACAGAGCAAGACGGTGCTAGCATCTTCCTTGATGTTGACCGCATGAAAGAGAGTGTCAACTTTAAGCAGTTGTCTAGAGGTCATGCGTACCCTCTGTTCTACGATACACTGTTTTTCGATCTCCGCAGAGCAATGGCAGACGAAGCTGTGAGTGCTCGTGCTAGCGGTAAAAATGTTTGGTCTGAGGATGCGACCAATACCGGGGCGACCTATTCAGGACGAAATTCTCTAGAAACAATGCCGCCAATCTTTCCAAAGCTCTGGCGACGACTCGATACGTACAGTCGGGATTCGGATGTCGCAAACCCAGAAAGTCTCAACGAGTTCATAGGATATTTAAACTCTCTGCGCGAAGAACGAGTATTCATCGTTTCCGAAGGTAAAAGCACGGGATTTGATGACCTTATCGAAGTGAATGGAGACAAAATCAGAATGACTACTCTGCCAGAAGACATAATCATTGTATCGGTTTGACCGTGTGAAGCGTCAAGATAGTGCTAGAACAATTTGCAATAGAACTAGTCATTATTTGTTACTTCTTAAAACGGACAATCTTCTTATGATTTCTCTACCAAATAAGCATACTAAAATTCAGTATCCTGACGTGCTTTTTCCACATATTCTTCTGGAATAAAGCCGTGAACAATTAAGCCATCGTGTTGGTCTGAAATTACCCGATAAGTGCACTATGGTTCGCTTTTGGAAACCAAGTAAGCCTACTAATAAACTGCACTTCTTGACCCTGTAAAAGATGGCTAGCTAATTTCCTATATTTGGATACCTGAGTTTTAAATACTCTAGAGAGCCATATAATTCAGCGCTGCTGGCTCCAGGTTTAGTAGCCAAAACCCCAGTAAGTCTTCAAACCTATGATGAGACCGCCAACGGCATTCCGGTTACGGCTCAGTATCCTAAGACAATGGAGGTATTTAGCACTGGCAGTAGTGAAGGTGTCGGAGTATTTTTTACTTTTAAACCACAAAGTACTCTAATGGACAGAGCTGAAGTTCATATTTTCCTTCCAGATGGAACTAATACGGTCGCTGAATTAGAGGCATTTGTAACTGGTTCTGGCGGTTTAATCGAAAACAATGGCTGATGCTTACTGGTCTGATGCCAAGACAGTGCTTGACAGCTTGGAATTTAATGCTGAGCTGCTTTTTATCTCTCAATCACCTGAAGGAGAGTAGGAAAGAATACATTTAGGTAGCTGATATGAGAAGCAAAGACAAACGTCGAGGATACTTTTACCGGCTGTTCTCCGACGAAATCTTTATTGCTGAGTTTGAACTGATTTGCAGCCGTTTAACTTAGCACGAACTCTCGAATAAATATATTAAAGATCATCAGTTTAAAGGTTCAAAACGAGCTTGAAAAAATCGTAAATACTTTGGCTCGTAGACCATTTTCAAACCTTGAGTTTGCTCGCGGGTACTATACACTGTCTTAACTGCTTCAGCAACTACGTCCATGTGCGCCTGAGTGTAGACTCGTCGGGGAATTGCTAGGCGCGTCAATTCTAAAGCTGGTTGGCGATTGTCGCCAGTTTGAGGCTCGCGTCCGGCACTAACAATACCTCGTTCCATAGCCCTAACCCCTGAATCCAAGTAGAGTTGAGCAGCTAAGGTTTGGGCAGGAAATCTTTCTTGGGGAATATGCGGATAGAACTTCTTGGCATCCAGGAAAATTGCATGACCACCTATAGGCTGAACAATCGGTATTTGCCAAGAGTTTAGTATATCCCCTAAATATCGCACTTGCCCAATGCGAGCTCTTATATAATCTTCATTGACCGACTCAGTGATGCCGATTGCTAAAGCTTCCATATCCCGTCCCGCCATCCCTCCGTATGTATGCAGCCCTTCATAGACAACAACTAGATTACGAAGAGTTTCAAACAGCTCGCTATCATTGACCGCTAACCAACCGCCGATATTAACTAAGCTATCTTTTTTGGCACTCATCCAAGCACCATCAGTATAACTACAAAACTCCTTAAGAATCTCAGCAATCGACTTCTCGCTATAGCCTTCTTCCCGTTCTTGAATAAAAAAGGCATTTTCAACCATACGGGTAGCATCCAGATAGATCGAGATTCCATAGCGAGTGCACAGTTCTCGTAATGCCTTGAGGTTAGCCATACTCACTGGCTGTCCACCAGCCATATTGACTGTTCCGGCTAAACTGATATAGGCAATATTTTCAGCGCCTACTCTCGCAATTAATTGCTCTAATTTAATTAAATCTATGTTGCCCTTGAAAGGATGTAGATTGCTAGGAGCGTGAGCCTCTTCAATAATCACATCGACAAAACTTGCCCCAGCTAGTTCTTGGTGCAGGCGTGTGGTAGTAAAATACATGTTACCAGGAATATATTGACCTGGTTGGATTACAGCTTTACTGATTAGGTGTTCAGCTCCCCGCCCTTGATGAGTAGGCACTACGTAGCGGTAGCCATAGTAGTTTTGCACTGCCGCTTCTAGATGATAGAAGTTGCTACTGCCAGCATAAGCTTCATCACCTAAAATCATACCAGCCCATTGATTAGTACTCATGGCACTCGTACCGCTATCAGTAAGGAGATCTATGTAAACTTCTTCCGAGCGTAAGAGGAAAGTATTGTAGCCAGCAGTAGCCAAAGCTTGTTCTCGTTGTTTTCGGCTGCAAATGCGTAACGGTTCTACCATCTTAATTTTCCAAGGTTCGGCCCAGGAACGACGGCCAAACTGCTCACCCATTGTTTTGAAGATTGAATCGCTCATGCTCTTGCACCCGTAATTGATTGAATTTTATCCCAATTTTTCAAGATGGCGTAAGGCTAATATTAATTCACTAAATGAACGCTATACATTTTACCTAACTACATACAGCTAAGTTTGAAGCCGATCTAAACAAAGCACTAACACCTTTTTAAACAAAGTAAAGCCCGCAATTGGAAAGTAAAGCCCGCAATTGGCGGGCACTCCCTAACAAGGAAACGATACGATCGATTTAACTAGCAAGATTAAACTCAAGATTAAACGAAGACTAAGACTATGAAAACTCAAGATCGATTTAGATAAAAATCATCCTCCCAATTGGCTTGAATGGCTTGAACCAACACGAGGAGCTAATAAGTGAAAAAGCTAAAAGGAAAAAACCAATGAGATGACCTACCAATCAGTTTGACCAGTTCAGATTTCTACTATCACTCAACTCAATGCAAATAGTCATCAGTGAAAACTACTTATTTTTTTATAAAGAACTACTATATATTCTATTTATCTTAGGATTTTAGCTGATAAATTTATCAATTTAATAGCTGCATAATACCTAAAGCATCTATCAAATGAAAGATTTAATACTCAATAAATATCTTTTAATAAAAATTAACTAATCAAAAGTTTTAAATTACATTTGAATTAACTAGAAAGTCTATCTGAGTAACTAAAGAAATTTTTGACTTCAAACAATAAGTTTTAGCTTTTCGTTCGCTGACTTTGGAACCTAGAAAAAACAACTTGAACAATTAAAGCGATGGTGAAGGGAAGATTTTGTAATTCCACTCACCATGAAAAAGCTCTCTCTCTATCTCAATTGAATCGAACTGTTGGTCACTAACTTTAATCCCAGTCGGGTATTGACCTTCATCTAAAGCTGCATTGACCTTTAGTCCTGTATGAGTAGTAGTGTTCGAAATTAAATCGTATATTTCGGTTCCTAACTTGACGATGCTGTTTGTAGATTTATTAAAGATATCGTCAAGTCAAACTCATAATGAATATGATGATTATAGAAACTCATAACAACTTTAATTTAGTACAGTTTTATAACTAAAGATTTGGTATCTCTTACATGCATTCGGCAGTAGCTAGGTTAGGACTTACTTTTTTCTAGTTGGTGATGAGCATCTTTTTTATCCTCTCGACCGCTAGATAGCCCAAATGGTATGAGGAATTGCTGGAAAAAATCTCTGTAGAGCGATCGAGAAGAGCCAAGAAAAGTTTTTCGCTCTAAGGAGAAAATCAATGACAAGTACTATTCAGCCAACAAAGAGATATGTTTTTGCAGAAGAAGATAAAAGGTTGACATCATATCCAACTCGGATTGACATTCCCCAGCAGGTTAGAACTCAAATAGGCGAGATTCTTAACCAGACGCTAGCAGATACGCTCGACCTAAAAATGCAGTTCAAGCAGGCGCATTGGAATGTCAAAGGCATGAATTTCTATCAGTTACATCAACTATTCGAGGAAATTGCTATTAAACTTGAAGAATACATCGATCTAGTAGCTGAAAGAGCTACAGCTTTAGGTTTAGTAGCAGTAGGAACGGTTCGTAATGCAGCTCAAAAGTCTAGAATTCCAGAATATTCCCTGAAAGTTTCCGATGGTAAAGATCATTTAACCGAGTTAGCACAGCGTTTAGCAGTCTATGCCAAGTCAGTAAGAACGGCGAGCGCGCAAACCTCCGATTTAGGAGATAGAGATACATCAGATATTTACACAGAAATATCTCGTACTGCGGATAAATATCTCTGGTATTTAGAAGCACATCTGCAAAAGCATTGCCTATTCGAAGGATAAGTAATAAAAAGACTATATTTTGGTAATTTCACTCATTTTTGATGTTTATAGCTGGTAAAAAGTGTACAACGCCGACAAGAAAACTAAAGCTTCTACATCCTTACAATCATTAGAGGATGCTTTAACTCTGTGTCGAACTTCGGGGATACGAATTAGCAAACAGCGTTATCGAGTTTTAGAATTACTGTGGCAGACAGACGAACATCTTTCAGCTAAAGAAATTTATGTTCGTCTCAATCAACATTCTTCGGCTGTAAGCCTAACGGCGATTTACCAAAATATAGCTGCGTTATCCGCTCTAGGCTTGCTAGAAAGTATTCCCAGTTCAAAGGGACATTTATATAGCAAAGTAGGTGATTCTCACGCTCACGTGAAATGTTTGGACACGGAAAAAATTCTGGATGTTAAGGTCAATTTACCCAAATCTTCAATCGACAAGGTCATGCAGGAAGTAGAGCAACAGACTGGTATTCAAATTGTGGACTACCGGCTTGATTTTTTCGGCTATCAAAAATCTTAGAACCAGAGCTTCAGTTCTCTAAAAGGCAACGATCCAATTTAAAAATTCAATTGCTAGAGATTGTCATCAGCATGGCTATGCCGACTGACTCGATCGAGTTCAGTTTCAAACATAAAAGACAAATTATTCTAAGCAGGACTTACGCAGTTGAACGAAATTTCGTTATTTGAGCAATGAGTTCTCAACGGTAAATCAAGCTTGACAATGCTGAAGTGGGTAAGTCCTGTCTAAGCAAAAAATTACAGCTAGGAGTTACGAGATTTATTTAAATGGAGAAAATTATGAGTAGCGAAGGTAAATGCCCGTTTATCCACGGCGGGTCTCAGAAATTTACAGCAGGCGGTGGCACCTCAAACCGAGACTGGTGGCCGAATCAGTTGAACCTGAGGATACTCCACCAGCACTCGCCTCAGTCCAATCCCATGGGTGAGTCGTTCAATTACGCTGAGGAGTTTAAGAGCCTTGACTTAGCTGCCCTAAGGGCAGACCTATTAGAGCTAATGACCATGTCACAAGACTGGTGGCCAGCCGACTACGGACACTACGGACCGCTCTTTATTCGGATGGCTTGGCACAGTGCAGGCACCTACCGCATTGGTGACGGTCGCGGCGGCGCGGGTTCCGGTAGCCAGCGGTTTGAACCCCTCAACAGCTGGCCCGACAATGCCAACCTCGACAAGGCGCGCATGTTGCTGTGGCCAATTAAAAAGAAATACGGCAAGAAGATCTCGTGGGCCGACCTTATTGTCTTCGCAGGTAACTGCGCTCTAGAGTCAATGGGCTTCAAAACCATTGGCTTCGCTGGTGGGCGCGAGGATGTCTGGGAGTCGGAAGAAGACATCTACTGGGGTTCTGAAAAAACCTGGCTCGGCAACGAGCGTTACAGTGGCGACCGCGTGCTTCAGAACCCTCTTGCCGCCGTTCAGATGGGACTAATTTACGTGAACCCAGAAGGACCAGATGGCGAGCCAGATCCGATTGGCGCAGGACGCGATATTCGGGAAACCTTTGGTCGGATGGCGATGAACGATGAGGAAACCGTCGCCCTCACCGCTGGTGGGCATACTTTCGGCAAATGTCATGGTGCGGGCGATGCGGCGCACGTAGGAGCCGATCCAGGGGGTGCGAGCATCGTGGAGCAGGGACTCGGCTGGAAGAGCACCTTCAACACTGGTGTAGGTGTTGATGCGATTACCAGCGGTATCGAAGGTGCCTGGACCCCCACGCCGACGAAGTGGGACAACAGCTATCTCGAAACCCTGTTCAAATATGACTGGGAGCTAACCAAGAGTCCCGCTGGCGCATGGCAATGGAAGCCCAAAGACGGGGCTGGCGCGGATACGGTGCCCGACGCGCACGATCCGTCGAAACGGCACGCCCCGATGATGACCACGGCGGATATGGCCATGAAGATGGATCCCATCTACGAGCCAATCGCGCGGCGTTACCACGATAATCCAGATGAGTTTGCCGAAGCCTTCGCCAAGGCTTGGTTCAAACTGATCCATCGCGACATGGGACCGCGAGCGCGCTATCTCGGTCCAGAGGTTCCCGAAGAAGAGTTCTTGTGGCAAGACCCCATCCCCGCAGTCAATCATGAATTAATCGATGAGCAAGACATTGCCGATCTCAAGAACAAAATTCTCGCTTCGGGGCTGTCAGTGTCCCAACTTGTTTCGACTGCATGGGCGTCGGCAGTGACCTTCCGTGGCTCTGACATGCGCGGTGGAGCGAATGGGGGACGTCTTCGTCTCGCACCACAAAAGGATTGGGAAGTCAATCAGCCGGAGCAGCTAGCAACTGTGCTGCAAACTTTAGAGAAGATTCAAAAAGAGTTTAACGACTCGCAGTCTGGCGGAAAACGGGTTTCGCTCGCCGATCTGATAGTTCTGGGCGGTTGCACGGGCGTCGAACAAGCGTCTAAAAAAGCCGGATACGATATTACAGTTCCCTTTAGACCGGGACGTATGGATGCCTCACAAGAGCAGACAGATGTGGAATCTTTCGCCGTCCTCGAACCCACCGCAGACGGGTTCCGCAACTACCTTAGAGGAGAACATACCTTATCGGCAGAGGAGCTGCTGGTGGATCGGGCGCAGTTGCTGACGCTGACTGCCCCTGAGATGACGGTGCTCATTGGTGGTATGCGTGTCCTGGGTGCGAACTTTGGAGGATCTCAGCATGGTGTCTTCACCAAGCAACCAGAGACTTTGACCAATGACTTCTTCTTGAACCTGCTCGATCTGGGCACGACGTGGAAGGCAGTCTCTGACGGGGAATACGTGTTCGAGGGAAGTGATCGTCAAACAGGCGCTCTCAAGTGGACCGGCACCCGTGTTGACCTCATTTTCGGTTCAAACTCTCAGCTGCGAGCGATCGCGGAAGTCTACGGCTGTGAAGACTCGCAGCAGAAATTCGTGCATGACTTTGTAGCAGCGTGGGATAAGGTGATGAACCTCGATCGCTTCGACCTGAAACACTCGGTTTTGAGTAGCTAAATTCAGTAAGGGTTATCCTGCTGGTAGGCTGAAGTCTTTGCTTCAGCCTCTTCGGCGTTTGCGTAGCAAGCGAACCAAGAATAACGCGCTTGCCGTCCAATTTATTTTTCAATCGTCGCCAATTTCAAGCCAACCGGGGAGGGGGGCTATCACTAGCTTATTATTCTGTCCTTGGGCCACAAATCAATTTTTAAGTTCTATCTGCGATTTTGACCGACTTTCTCCTGCTAAAAAAGCTAAGGAGAAAAAGCGACGTAATATTGCTAAAGCCTCTCGTAAACGCAATCGGCAGAAGCGTAAGTGAGCCAGAATACTGTTCTTTTAGTCAAAAACTTCTAAAGTAAAAAGTAGAACAACACTCAATCTTGTATGACTAAACCAGCAGGCGATCATGAAGATTAAATATTTAATTAGTATTAATGGAGCTATCCTGATGGTTTACTACACTCCGGGAAAATGCTACCAATATGCCCTGGCTTTCTGTGATGGTTCAATCTATCAACCAAGCGAGCTGTATTACACGTCCCTAAAGCTCTTGAAGTAGGCAAAAAAGCAATTAGAATTATCAGCGACTATCGGTAATTTAAAGTCAAGCATTTTCTGCCTAAAACTTTTTTCTTTTAATCCGAGAATGTGCTAAAAATTAGATGCAGTTTCTTCCAGGACTGTCCTTGACAAATCGATGATGGAAGTAGACTTAATTCCTCTATCCCAACTGCCCTCGCGTTACGGCATCGCTCGTTCCAACCTTTATAACCGACTTAAGGACTTAAAGATTGAATCGGTCAAACAAGGTCGCAAAGCTTTTATTACCTCTGCCCAATTACAGTTACTCGATGGATTACACGCTCACCTCAAAAGAGGAGGAACCACCAATGAGTTTCTCGAACTTCGAGATTCTAATTCTCATTTAATAACTACAACAACTACCGAACTATCTGAGGATAATCCAAGAGATACAGCTTACAAAGACGAACCGACAATTTCGCTTCAACCTTCGGTATTAGTAAATGTAATTGAAGCGGTGGTTAAAAGGTTAGTTCCTAGCAACTGCAGTCGCTTGAATTATTTAAGAGAATTAGAAGAAGCTTATGAGAAAGGCTGGCTACTTTCGACCAAAGAAGTAGCCGAGCTCTTGGGACTAAATCAGAAGACCATTACCAACTACGGAGAAGAATTTACTGATGCGGGGTTTATCTTTGCCCGAGCGGGAACCAGAAAAGGTGGCGAAATAGCTTGGTCAATCGATAAAGAAACTAGCTGGACCGAAGCCAATTATTTATCAACTAAGGGAGTTAAACAAGCTTTTTCTGATGCTTACGATCCTTAGAGCCAAATCATTATCAAAAATAAGTAAAAGTTGACTTCTTGGCGATTAGATAAAGAACTAAATAATAGAGCTTTAAGATTAGATTTAGCCTATTGTGACTGGAATCCTAGCCCTTTTATAATTAGCTGTTAAACATCATGTCCAACAATCTTTGAGTAGATGCTTACTAGTTATTCTAATCCTCAAGATCGAACACTGCTTTGTGCTTATATCAATCTTACTTCTCAGATTCAAGTCGCCAAAATTCCAGAGAATCCTAAGTTCGAAAAGGTCATTTTTCCCTACGAAAAACTGTTATTTGATGCTCCTAAAACAAGTGAATTAAAAATCTTTATTCAAATAGCTGGCGAGACATCCTTGTTCGCTTCAATTCCTTGTCAACAATTGCAAAGCCATGCGCCAATTAAATCCAATCTTTAAGACACAAGAAAACTATTTTCTGTATCTTTAACTACTTTTAACCTCGCTTTTTATCAAGAGCGGATAACATAAGCTTAGTAGTTGTTTTTTACTTAATCCAGCAGCAGCAATTATGAGCACTCAAGATGAAACTCGCAAATTAATGGCCAAAGAAAGACAGCACAGAGAACATTTGAAAGATAATATGTTAGGCCGTGCCGTCGAAGAAGTTGAAACTCAGATGAAAGAAATAACCGACGAGCAAGCTGGAGAATCAGTAGCTCGCGAACGGCAACATGACAAACACCTTAAAGAAAATATGTCCAGTCGTGCGACAGAAGAAATTAGTAAGTAGAGCTTTAGCCTAGTTATTAATATATTTGCCTACAAGTCTCAAGTTTGGACTAGATAATGGGTTTTTTCCATCGAGACTTGGCAATTTACTCATAGTTGAGCTGGTCTACGCTCCAATCTCAGCTTAGATTGGAATTAGAATCTTATCGTTCTCGATCGCCAAAGCATTTAATCAAAGTACAAGTTAAGCAATCGGAGAGCAATCATAACTATAAATGTTGTTTCTGTCGTCATTTTCAGTTAGAAGGTCATCGTTGGGGACACTGTGAAATCTTAAATGTCGAAGTTAAAGGCAATTGTCCTGCTTGTTCGATAGCC
>NZ_JBKGTY010000001.1:483425-599595 GCF_053543375.1 Myxosarcina sp. GI1(2024)
GCATGAAACAGGCAGAACTCTGACCCAGCTAAAACCCAGAGCCATTCTTTGACTCCTTTAACTGAGCAGGGGGTTTCGTCACAATGTAGAGGAGGATGCTCTGAATTAATCGACTTTTTCAACCCTTCAACACTGTTGATACTCGCTTGTTGTACTCGTTCGTTCATTGGTGGCAACTAAAGTTCCCCTACTAATTTCTATTGCTCCCAGTTCCCACAACAGTTCTTGCTGTTTAGCATAGGACATATGAGCATAGTTTCCCAGCCAGGAAAGTAACCCCTGTAGTCTGACTCCCAAGTCTTGACCTGGAATCATTGTGGGAGACCGTCGAGCTGCCTCTATTGCTCCACACTTGCCGCATTGACAGTGATGACGTTGGTACTCTACGACTTGTATCGGTTTTGCCACCAACTGGGCTACCTGTTGAGTATCTACTCGTACCCCCTTAGTCTTCCATTGTTGATTTCCACAGTTGGAGCAGATGGTCGGTTTCAATACTTCGTAGCGGTCTACACGCCCAAATCCTTTTCTCGTCTTCCCTTGATGTCCTGGTTGTCCTCCTGGTTTTCTTTTTGTCTCTTTTTTGGCTTCTTCCAACCCTACTTCTGGTTTTCTCTCGCTTTTTTTCAGCAAGTCAGTTGAAGGGGGTTTCGATGAGGTTTGGCTGTCGAGGTTGAGGCTCTGTTCCAGTTGTTCTATTCTTTTTTCTAGCTTCTCAATCAGCTTTTGTTGGGTAGTCACGATTTCTGCCAGTTTCTCATTGGACAACTGGCGCAGTTCTTCGGCTTTGAAGGGGTGATTAGCTTCGCTCATTATTGGCTACTTTAATCTCTTTTTCCTTTTTGTCAACCCTGATACCTGAATCCTTACGACAAAACGATAAGATATACCTGTACGAAAAGCTTCTAACGGTACTTAAACAATTTAAACAGACAAAATAAGATAGAATACCTTTGCTGATTAACTTTAACATTATTCTAAAGCCCGATCGCACTTTATGAAAGAAACTACTCCCGCAGCCATGCCTCCCTGTTTCGATAGATGAGATGGTGTCAAAAGTTTGATGATTTACTGAGAACTAAAGCGCAAAAAAGGGAATTCAGACATTATTTAGGAGGATTATTAGGGGAAAGTGAGCGAAAAAATGTATCTCAAATGGCTAAAGACGCAGTAGAGGTCACATACCACAAATTACACCATTTCTTAACTGAAGCAACTTGGTCAGCGAACAAGATAAATGAACGTCGCTTAGAAGTGATGAACAAGTGTAATCAAACGAGAATCAGTAAGGGATTTAGTCTAATTGTTGATGACTCTGGGCATAGAAAAAGTGGTAACTTTACCGCAGCAGTAGGTCGTCAATATATTGGGGAAATTGGGAAAACAGATAATGGCAATGTTGTAGTAACAACTCATCTATATGATGGCCAAAAAAGCTTACCTTTAGACATAGAACTATATCAACATGGTAATTCGTTGCCCGAAGGAAAGAAAGACAGAGAATTCAAGAAAAAACCCACCTTAGCCTTAGAATTAATCGATAAAAGTTTGAAGAGGGGATATCGACCAGGACTAGTATTAATAGATTCGTCCTATGGTAACAACACAACTGTTTTACTCGAACTGGAAAAAAAGAAATTAAAGTATATAGGAGGAATCGCTAAAAATCGTAATATTTTGGTTAAAACTCCATCAAATCAATTAGAAAAAATCAGAGTAGATGAATATGCTCAATGGTTATCTGATGAGGAATTTAAGGAGATTCAAATCCAGGGTGAAAAACCTAGAACCGTCTGGGTAGCAATAATAGAAGCAGAAATATCAAGGCTAGAAGGAATCAGAAAAATAGCTATCGTCATGAGTGCACCAATCTTTGAAGATGCTGAAGATATTGACTACTTACTCACAAATGTTGAGGGAGAAATAGTAACCGAGCAATGGATAGTTCAAACTTATGCTCAGAGAAACTGGATAGAAGTTTTCTATCGAGAAGCCAAGGGATGGTTAGGATTAAAAGAGTATCAAGTTAGAGATAAGAAGAGTTTGGAAAGACATTTTATTCTAGTTTTTTGTGCCTATACTTTTATCCTTTGGCATAAGCTTACTGGAGGTTTAAGAAGACGTTGGGCGAACAAACCTTTGGAGACATTTCCTGAAGCATTAGAAGCTTTTCGTACAGGTATATCTTATCGTTTTGTCCAATGGTTGAACCAAAATCGCGACGTATTCGTAGCTTATAAAGCTAGTTTGGGCTTTGTTTGGTCTTGATTTTTGTTTAAGTACCGTTAATTAACAATGCAGGTATCTATCCAGATGAAGGAGTAAATATTCTCACTATCGAGCGCGAGTTATTAGATTTAACCTTCAATACCAATACCTTTGGGGCAATTCGGATGGTGCAGACATTTTTACCGCTCTTAGAAAAATCCACCGATGCCAGGGTAATTAACGTTTCTAGTGGTTATGGTGCGTTAGATGGACGGCAATTACAGGTAAATGGTGGCAAGGAACTTTTGTAACCACTATTCCTCATGCTTATTTAATTGTGAAAGCGGTTAATAGCCCTGCAGTAAAGTTAATCTTTGATACCTTTCAAGTGCAGATGGAAACTGGCAGTGTTATCGAAAACATCGATCGTGTCTGGGATGAAATTGCTATTTTTCAAATTGCCGATGCACCCTAGCGAACAGAACCGACCAGCGGAGAAATGAATTACGCAGCTATCCTCAAACATATTGAATCTAAAGGATATGACGGACTAATCGAGATGGAACATTCTATTTCGCAGTCAGGAGAATCGGGAGAAAAGAAAGTTATAGAAATTTACGATGGTTTCAAGAAGCTGTAGAAAAGTAAAAATAAACTACAACTTAAACAACCCAAATTTCGAGCATCCGGTCACAATCTTAATCACTCGTAGTCCCCGTCAAGGTAGCCAGAGAGAATTTGAACGAGCTTTATCGGATACTATCGATGCTGCGCTACATTTCCCTGGCTGACGGGGTGACAACCCTGTGAGAAGTCAGACAGTGTAGGGAACAGAGACAACCTATGGTAAAAAAGATTCGGTCAGTTATTGAGAATCCGACCGAACCCTAAAAAATGTTAAACCAATTGTACCGCAATCATCTTTCACGTTATCTGAGTGATGACCAACTAATTACTTTGGAAGTGCTGGTATACCTTATCCAGACCTACAAACAAGTAAAGATAGAAAGACTAGCTGCATACTTCCCTTTACCAATTAAATATGAGAGCCGTCGTCGCCGAATCCAAAGGTTTTTGAAGTCCTCAGCTTTATCAGTTTCGTTAGTCTGGTTTCCCATAGTCAAAGAAGTAGTTCAAAAGAAATTCTTGCCAGACCAGACAATTTATCTAGTCTTAGATAGAACTCAATGGCAAGATAAAAATCTGTTCATGGTTGGAGTAGTGATGGCGAAAAGAGCTTTGCCTATATACTGGCAGTTTCTAGAGAAGAAAGGAGCCAGTAACTTCGCTCAACAAAAAGCCATATTACGTCCAGTATTGAAGCTGTTTAAACAACACCAAATCGTTATTTTAGGAGACAGAGAATTCCAGAGTGTTGAACTAGCTAAGTGGCTGACCCAGCAGCAGGTCTACTTTGTGCTTCGACAGAGAAAGAGTACGAAGATAATGGTAACTCAATTAGGTTTTACTCCCTTAAAAGACCTAGACGTTAATCCAGGAGACCAACGGTTTTATCAAGAAACTAAAGTCACTCAACTGCATCAAGTTTCGGGGATTTATTTAGGGGTCTATTGGCGACGTATTTACCGAGGCATGGGGGCAAAGGAACCCTGGTATCTGCTGACAAATTTACCCAATTTACCTGAAGCTGTCAAAGCCTATAAAAAGCGCGTAGGGATTGAGGCGATGTTTAAAGATTGCAAGTCAGGTGGCTACAATCTCGAGGGGTCGCAAGCTCAGATTGAACGCCTTACTCGTCTAGTTTTGCTCATCGCCATTGCTTACACTCACTCGGTGTTCAAAGGACATACTCTTAGCCTTCGAGGTCAGTCTAAATACATCGGTCGCCATCGAAAAATTAAACAATCTTTGACTCGCAACAGCTACTTTTGGCTTGGTTTATATGGTAGTAGCTGGCTGGTTTCATTTACCTTGATGAAGGAATGGATAAACAAATTGATGTGGCTCAATCTCAATAAGCTGCCTTTTTACCAGAGGGGTCTACGAGCTATGTTTATTATCCAGCAATCTTTCTAGCTCCCTTGTCACCCCTTCAGTTTCCCTGGTCATCTTGGCGTAACTGTCCTCAAGCCACAAAGAGGCGAATCAAACGATTATCAAATTATAGTCAAATTTGCTTCTGATGCAGACTATCAAAGATGGTGTCGCTCGCATGAAGCCGCTCATTGGTTTGAGATCTTCAAACGTTTAGAAGAGAAACCGCCTAATCTGGAAATAATGAGGGGGTTGGAAACTTGGTTTGCCGTCAATAGTTCTGCATCTCAACCAATAATTCCTCCTCCTCGTTATAAAATGGCGATCGTTACTTGGATAGCAATTTTTGTCTTGATTGTCATAATTAATTTGCTTTTCGGAAGTTTTTTAGCTTCTTTACCAATGCTGCTGCGTAGCCTGGTTCTTACGGTTGGATTGGTTGGTTTAATGACTTATATTGTCATGCCTCGAATGACTCGATTGTTTAGCTGGTGGTTATATCCCAAGAAACATTTATCCTAATTACCTAACCTACAACTCCTAATAATCATCATTGACCTAACCTCTTTCTCGCTCCACGTACAGACCCAAGCTGTTTGAATGCCATATCTGTAAACAAACACCACCAGTAATATAAAGTCCCTTGTTTCCAGTTCCCATACCCACAAAGCGCACGATACCAAAAGCTATCAGTGCCTTAATAATCACTGGCATAATCACCACATACTAAACGCGATTTCGACACATATTTTTATCTCTCAAATCAAGCTTGACTGAACACGGGTTCGGATAAAAGCGATAAGATCGAAGTAGAAATAAACTAGGGGGAAAAGCAAATTCTAAAACTTTAGAAATTAGAACTGAATTGAACGAGACCGATTCAGTTAATCAAAATGAGTGAGAAGAAGGTAGCATCATGTTGAAAAACCAACCGAAAAAACCATCCCGTAAAAATGGTGTAGATGCGATCGCCAATTCCATTCCAGATCCTTGGTCAATTCCAAACCAAGGGCACAAAAAAGCTCGGGAGTCAAAAATCATTCCTGAAGCTTGGCAGTTACCCATAGAAACTCATCTGTCGCTCTGCCCAGCAGGAATTCTGGGAGCACCGAGTTTGGCTAGTCATCAACTTACAAGTGAAGAAATCATCCTAGAAGATGAACTCAAGCTTAAAACTATTGCTCGCAGCCTAATCGAACAGCTCGAAAAAGCTTTAGCTTTAATCTACTGGGTAAAAACCACAAAAGCGCTCGAGTTGTAATTGACAAAGATCGTCATCCTAAATCTAGGAAAATAGAGACAGCTATGCTTTGACGAACCGACGTAATTCAAAGATGATGTCAAGTTTAGAATCGCTTCTAGGAAACAACTTTGAAGAAATCGAACATACTGCTGATTGGGCTTATCGAGTTAGGGGGAAAAATTTAGCGAAGTTGTTTGTTCGAGCAGCGGTGGGGCTTTATACTCTGGTCGGAATGCAGTTGGTATCGGGAAAACGAATAAGGCGATCGATTCAACTTAAAGCCATCGACCGTGAAAGTCTCTTGGTTGCATGGTTAAATGAATTGCTTTATTTCCATGAAAGCGAAGGTTTGGGGTTCGAGTCACTAGAAATCCAACACCTCAATGCAACTAGCCTACAGGCAAAAGTTACTGGCGCGTCTACTCAGCAATGGCTCAAAGATATCAAGGCAGTAACCTATCACAATTTAGCAATTCACGAGATAGAATCGGGGTTGGAAGTCACGTTAGTATTAGATGTATAAAAGAAAAAAGTAGTTAGAAACATCGTTTGACTTTGCCCCACTAAACATAGCAGGAGGAGGGGCAATGGAAATAAGAAAACAAGATTTACAACGCATTAACGATTATATCTGGGCAATTCCCACATCTTTTCATCCAGAGATGAATGTATCCGTCTGGATCTTTGCCGATGAAGAACTATTGGAAGAGGCTCTGGGGGATTTATCTCTTACCCAAGGAGTCAACGTTGCCCGTTTGCCTGGTTTGGTGGGTCATGTAGCAATTATGCCCGATGTTCACCAAGGATATGGTATGCCTATAGGCGGCGTAATCGCTGCCAAAGTACCAGAGGGAATTATTTCCCCAGGGGCAGTCGGCTACGATATTAACTGTGGTGTCAGGGTTTTAACCTCGTCTATTGAATATCAAAGTGCTATCCCCTATTTAAACGATCTAGCTAGCACCTTATATCGCAATTGTCCTAGTGGAGTAGGAAAAGGCGGTAGTCTGCCACTATCTGTTGAAGAATTCGATCGCGTCTGTCGTCAAGGAGCGCGTTGGGCATTAACCCAAGGATATGCCACTCCAGAAGACTTAGAGCGCACCGAGGAATTTGGCTGCCTAGAAGGAGCAGACCCAGAGCAAGCCAGTCAAAGAGCCAAACAAAGAGGAAAAGGACAATTAGGAACTTTAGGAGCGGGCAATCACTTTCTGGAGGTAGATGTAGTTGAGGAGGTGTTCGATCCTAAAGTAGCAGCCGTGATGAGCTTAGAGCCTGGGTGTCTTGCCGTACAGATTCACTGCGGTTCTCGTGGGTTCGGACACCAAATTTGTACTGACTACGTTCACGATTTTCAGTGGGCAGTAATTAACTATGGCATCAAGTTAGCCGATCGCGAATTAGTCTGCGCTCCTTTTGATTCTCCTGAAGGACAGGCATACCTAGCAGCCATGAAAGCGGCGGCGAACTATGCTTTTGCCAACCGACAAGCATTAGCCTATCATGCTCGTCGCAGTTTCCAAGAGGTATTTGGTACTCAAGCAGGAGCGGAACCATTACGCCAAGTTTATGATATTGCCCACAACATGGCGAAGATTGAAACCCACGAAATTGAGGGCAAAGAACAGACCGTTTGCGTCCATCGTAAAGGAGCGACGCGAGCCTTTGGAGCGGGATTTGCAGGACTCCCAGTCGAATACCGTCCTTTGGGTCAACCCGTTCTGGTTCCAGGTTCGATGGGAACTGAAAGTTGGATTCTCTTGGGTACGAAAGCCAACGAAGAACTAACTTTTGGTTCGAGCTGTCACGGTGCGGGACGGGTAATGAGTCGTCGTCAGGCAAAACGCATCATCAGAGGCGATCGCCTGAGAGCCGAACTCGAACATCAAGGAGTTAATATCCGCGCTGGTTCAATGTCTGGACTAGCAGAGGAAGCTCCCCAAGCTTATAAAAATGTCAGTCGAGTAGTGGAAACAGTGAGCCAAGCTGGTATTGCTCATAAAGTTGCCCGTTTGTGCCCTATAGTGGTGGTGAAAGGCTGAAGAAGGTGTGTGTGAAGGCGCAAACCAGAACAAAGCATTGCCGATTTGAAGTATGAAACCAAAAAGTTATCCGTTCGTAGCTTTTAGCTGTTAGCTTCTTACGCGGTCCTACAAGGTCGGGAGACCCGACCCCTATCCCACGAGCTTTTCAGTCGAGCTGCTCGACCGTGAAAACGCTCGAACTATATCTTTATAAAGCAATGCCAAAAATCAATCAAGAGTAAGGAGGAGAGTATCATGCTTACCAAACAAAAAAATCGACATTTTCACATCTTTGACTATTTTCTAGATGGACAGTTTCTCAAGTGGGAAGAATGCCAGGGCGATTTGCCAGTCTGTGGACAATCTTGGATAGTCAATCTTGAAAATGGGACTAAAGTAGTGACTCAAGTCGTCGAAATTGAGCAAATTAGTGAAACCGAACACAGAATCTTGCTCAGTTCTCGTTAAGCGAGGAAATTACCAATACATCCCCTCCTTACCCTTTAAAGCGATGGGTAAAAAGATTGCAACAGGTGCGCCTACTGGCAGGGCAGCAAAAAGACTGAGTGAGATGACGGTAATTTGAGCTAAGACTTTACAACGCTTATTAAAATTCGACCCCAGTATCCCAGTATCATGGGTTTCAAGCGCGATGCCGACAAACCTTTAGAGTGCGATGCGATCGTAGTCGATGAATGCAGCACGGTCGATCTGTTTATGGCTCATTCGCTGCTAAAAGCCATACCCGAAGACGCTTTCATGCTAATGGTTGGGAATATCGATCGTTATACTAATTCCACGATATTGGCTCTGCCAGTGCGCGACGCAATCGCTATGTAGTGCTCCAAGTATAGTATTTTCCCTTTCAATACGAGTCATGTAAGTTTTGCTAACTAAATGGTCACAATCATTATTTATTTATAATAAAGCGGCGATAAACTTTCCATCCATCGGTTACGTACCACAAGATTAGATTGCCATCGACAAATTAATTTCCACAAGGGTTCCAAGATTTGAGCAGAACCTGTTCCTAACACCCGAGCTAGAATCCCTAATTTCCAGCGATCGACGGTTGTCCAAATCCAGATTTTGTTTTGTCTTGGTGCGCGTTTCCTTGCAGAGGAAACCTCCGCGGATTCGCACCGCTTTTTGTACCGACATGGGTTTGTAACTCATCGATTTCAGTGATTTCTGGAATTTCTTCAACTTCAGGGCTATTGGGTAATGCGATCGCGCTTTTCTCGACCCATCTAACTACAGTATTAGGATTCACTCTCGTGATTCTTTCTATGGCTCTAAACCCCAAAGCGTTAACATACATTTTCAGACAATTTTCTTTCACCGATGAAGGATATGCTCTTTGAGAATAGATACTTTCTGAAGATATACGAGCAAGACTGATAACCGTAAGGTTTTTTATCCAACGATAACTATTAAAGTATGCTTTAATATGCCAGTTCCACTTGACTGCTGAACAATTCTGGTATCTGTACCCAAAAGGGCTATTTCTATTAGAGATAGACTAGGAGAATATGAGGCTAAGATCTCAATAGTGTTCTTGCCGATCGCCAAATAGGGAGATAAATCAAACCGATCGTCGTTGATGTTTAATTGTTTAATTACTTTCCCATTTACTAGTATTTGACCAGTCAGTTGAGTGGCTGAGCTTTTAATACTGAGAATATAAGGCTGTTCGAGATTCTTTGGATCGATATTGACACTCGCTTGTTGGTATGAACTATTCTGAGTAGACCTGCCGTAGCTTCGATTATGGTACCGCCGACCAGCAATGGTCGAGCTCCTGCTACTTTTTCTACTACTAGAACTATTAAAGTTTCTCATCTTTGTTTTCTCCTTACTTTTAGAAAAAAAAGATTAGCCTGATAATTGCAAATTAATTATAATACTTTAGTGGTTTTTATATCCTGACTCTTTTTAGTCTAGGAGGAATCGAGATAATTAAGTTAACCTCTAAATAAAATCTCGAAAAGCTTGCCGATTATCCTCCTAAACTTTGATTCTATAAAACTACCCTAACTATACTAGAAGCACGACCGAAGATTCTATTTTCATCTACAAAAGCATCCGATACAGTGAATACTGTAGATCTACTAGAATCGCCTAGTGTTCCAGTTATGTCTACCGTAGCTGTTGCATCTGCGTTGACTTCTGCAGAACCAGCAAGACCGCCGCGACTCTCAGGTCCGCGGCGACCACCAGAAAGATTGGCTTCTTCGCTAGGATTGATTTCGGCAAATAATGGTTCTTGATTAGACATGGTTGTCTCCTAAAATTGTGTTGTTGAATTAAACCTGAAACAGATGCTCTATTTGAGATAACGGTGCCGTCGAGTCAGAGGCTCATTGCCGCGAAGACTTGGGAACTTGTGGGACAAGACTCGACTTGTCGACAGTTCAATCATTCACGATTAATTATCTCGACTCGACAACAACCGAGAGAGCAAAAGGACTTAATTTATCCGGCAGCACTAGCGATCGAGCTAGAAGTAGAAGAGGAACGCACACCCTCGACCACAAAAGCATCAGTGAAGGTTTGGGTAAAAGTGTTCAGACCAACTGCATCGGCGATCGCATCAGCACGAGCGTCGTTAATTCCACGGCGACCACCAGAAAGATTGGCTTCTTCGCTAGGATTGATTTCGGCAAATAATGGTTCTTGATTAGACATGGTTGTCTCCTAAAATTGTGTTGTTGAATTAAACCTGAAACAGATGCTCTATTTGAGATAACGGTGCCGTCGAGTCAGAGGCTCATTGCCGCGAAGACTTGGGAACTTGTGGGACAAGACTCGACTTGTCGACAGTTCAATCATTCACGATTAATTATCTCGACTCGACAACAACCGAGAGAGCAAAAGGACTTAATTTATCCGGCAGCACTAGCGATCGAGCTAGAAGTAGAAGAGGAACGCACACCCTCGACCACAAAAGCATCAGTGAAGGTTTGAGTAAAAGTGTTCAGACCGATCGCATCTGCGGTAGCATCAGCAAATGCAAGGTTAACGCCAGGAGGGCGACCGCGGCGGCGACCACCAGAAAGATTGGCTTCTTCGCTAGGATTGATTTCGGCAAATAATGGTTCTTGATTAGACATGGTTGTCTCCTAAAATTGTGTTGTTGAATTAAACCTGAAACAGATGCTCTATTTGAGATAACGGTGCCGTCGAGTCAGAGGCTCATTGCCGCGAAGACTTGGGAACTTGTGGGACAAGACTCGACTTGTCGACAGTTCAATCATTCACGATTAATTATCTCGACTCGACAACAACCGAGAGAGCAAAAGGACTTAATTTATCCGGCAGCACTAGCGATCGAGCTAGAAGTAGAAGAGGAACGCACACCCTCGACCACAAAAGCATCAGTGAAGGTTTGGGTAAAAGTGTTCAGACCAACTGCATCGGCGATCGCATCAGCACGAGCGTCGTTAATTCCACGGCGACCACCAGAAAGATTGGCTTCTTCGCTAGGATTGATTTCGGCAAATAATGGTTCTTGATTAGACATGGTTGTCTCCTAAAATTGTGTTGTTGAATTGAACCTGAAATAAAATTGTAAGTTCAAGTTTGCTTTCGTCAGCTTGAAGACGATTGAGAGTACTTCGGGAAAATAGGGAATCTTCCGTTTCATCTCGACTTGACTGCTGACATTTTCTAGATATGTCGGTTCTCGATCTTTTATGCAAAATCAAATTAGAAATTATTTAAAATTTCTCTCCCCAAATACTCGAGCTTGACTATTGCAGCGTTAGCACTAGCTTCTTGCCTAATTTTATTCACCCATCACCAAAGAAATTAATTTAGGAGCGATCTCAGATAGGGGTAAGATAAAATCTACTATGCCCGTCTTTATTGCTGCATCGGGCATTCCAAAATAATCCGAAGTAGCTCGATCTTGGGCGATAACCTTGCCACCCATTTTGTGAATTGTCTGTACTCCACTGATGCCGTCCTCACCAGTTCCCGTGAGTACTACTGCGATCGCTTTTTGACCATAACTGGCGGCTACAGAGTTGAAGAGTAAATCTGCTGAAGGGCGCACGAAATGAACTAGTTTAGTTTGACTCAGAGAGACTATTTTATTAGCACTAATTAGTAAATGGTAGTTGGGTGGGGCGATATAAACGGTTCCTGCTTCTAAGCGCTCTCCTTCTACTGCTTGTTTCACCGTCAATGAAATGCGCCGCTTGAGAATATCTGCCATATATGAGCGGCTGTGGCGATCGAGATGCTGGACGATTACTACACTAGCAGGAAAATCAGTAGGTAGCTCTGAAAGGACTCTTTGGATAGCACTTAATCCACCTGCCGAAGCTGCGATCGCAATAATTTCAAATCCAGTGTAGTTCATTATAATATATACATATATATATAGAATACCTATTTATTGTCTCTGGCTATCAATTTTTTCGAAGCAAAAACTAAGTAAAAACTAGCCAATTGTATAGCGGTTTGCGATCGAGACTATTGTTTACAACAAAATGCAGCTAGGTTGTTACAGAATTTAAACTTATCTGAAATTTTGCCGATTTGGGATCGTAGCATGAGGTAAACTAGCTTTGATTCGATAAAGAATACGATAACTAAATAATACAATAGACTAGGAGTCGATCTTCTCATGTCACATAGCGTCAAAATTTATGATACTTGTATTGGCTGCACCCAATGCGTGAGAGCTTGTCCTACCGATGTACTAGAAATGGTACCTTGGGACGGTTGTAAAGCAGGTCAAATTGCTGCTTCTCCTCGCACTGAAGATTGCGTTGGCTGTAAACGCTGCGAAACTGCCTGTCCAACAGACTTTTTGAGCATTCGCGTTTACTTAGGCGCAGAAACTACCCGCAGTATGGGACTGGCATACTAGAAAATTATCTGCACATCATATTAATTAAACTAATTTTATCGATTGAGTGTCGTTTTAGCGATCGGTCTAACTGTTATCCAGCGATCGCGCTACCGAACGGCACTATTTTTTATTACCATCGAATTAAGGCAATAGCGATAAGAGAGCATCGGCAACGGGGAAGTTTTGTCAGCCGAGGTACGCCAGATGCCGAGATGGGGAGAAGCAATTAAGTTAGAATTGTTGTCCCCTTGCTCCCTCCAGCCTCTTACCTTCCACGAGCCTTCTACCTTGCTACCAATGATGCCCAGACGCTGGTTACGAAAATTTTTAGTTATTACTCCCGTTATCTTGGGGTTGTGGTTAATTTTAGAATTAGCTGCTCGCATCTTTGCAGAAATTCTCTGGTTTGAAAAAGCTAATTATCTCTCGGTACTATTTATTAAATGGCAAACTCAAGGTGGTTTATGGCTGGTATTTAGTTGTATTTCCCTGGTATTCCTCTGGGGCAATCTCTGGCTGACTAAAAATTTGCAATGGCGTTGGCTAGCTCAAAAAAAATGGTATGAGAACGGCATTTCCTATACGGATCGCGATTCACGGATGCTAATTGGTGAGTTGGAGAGTACTCCTAGCTATCGCTCTTATTTAGCTAATTCTTCCTACGATAATTCAGTTACAAAAACTAACACGCCGAAATTCAGGCTCCCGGTACTGATAGCTTTAGCGGTAATCGGTGCTGTAGCGATCACCTCAATTACGATTTATTACAGCGATATGGCTCTGGCAGTCTGGCAGTCTAGCTACCGTTTGCCCAAAATTGCTGTCGTTCTCAGACCGCCAACAGATGTTTCTCTTTGGCAAAGTTTGTCTGGCTTTATCTGGGAGTATCTCAAACAGTTGAGCCTAATTATAGTTATCGCTGCGTTGTTAATTTGGCAAAATAAATATCTAAGTTGGGCGAGTGCGGCGATAATTAGCCCGATCTTTGGGTTTATCTGGGCGGGAAATTGGATGTCATTACTCAAGTTTTTTCAGCCCACGCCGTTTAATTACTTAGATCCGCAATTTTATCGCGATATTGGTTTCTATATTTTTCGATTTCCTTTGTGGCAGATACTGGAAACATGGCTGCTGGGTCTATTTGCTTTTGGTTTATTTACCTGTTTTTTAACTTATGTCTTATCGGGTAACAGTCTTTCTGAAGGTCAATTTCCCGGTTTTTCCCGTCCGCAACTGCGCCATCTATCTTTCTTGGCGGCGGGATTAATGCTCAGTCTGGCATTTCATCACTGGCTCAATCGCTACCGCTTACTGTATGCTTCTAGGGGAGCAGTCTATGGAGCGGGTTATACAGATATTCAAATTCAGCTACCGGTAGAAACAATGCTGACTGTAGTATCTGTGGCGACCGCCATCTGGTTTCTAATTAAAGCATTTACGGGCTACTCACTGCCCAAAATCCTCAAACAGAGATATTCTAAAATAATTTTAATTGCGATTCCCTTTGCAACTTATTTGTTAATCGTACTTTTTGGCAACTTGGGAAGCGTGTTCGTCCAAAGAGTGGTAGTTCAACCCAATGAATTAGATGCAGAACGTCCCTATATCGAACGCAGCATCGCTCTAACCCGACAAGGTTTTAACCTCAATGCCATTGAAGCCAGAACTTTTAATCCCCAAGGAGGCTTAACTGCCGAAGATATTGAAGAAAACGATCTGACCATTGAAAATATTCGTCTTTGGGATACTCGTCCCATTCTCCAGACCAATCGTCAGCTACAGCGAATCCGACCCTACTATCAGTTCCCCGATGCCGATATCGATCGCTACTTCTTTGAAGAAAGAGATCTCGAAACTGGTGGAATTATTGATGAATACAAACAACAGGTAATTATTGCCGCGAGAGAATTAGATTACGAAACGGTGCCCGATCGCGCCAAAACCTGGGTTAATAAACACTTAGTTTACACTCACGGTTATGGCTTTACCATGTCTCCAGTCAATGAAGTAGATGAAGGAGGATTGCCGTTTTATTTCGTTCGAGATATCGGCACCGATACTGAAGAAGAAGGGGAATTAACCGTAGCAAGCGAAGCGATCGAGGAAAATATTCCCATCGGCAAACCCCGCATCTATTACGGCGAATTAACTAACCCCTACGTCATGACCTCTACTGAAGTTAGAGAACTAGACTATCCCAGCGGTGAAGACAACGTCTATAACACCTATGACGGTAGTGGCGGCATTCCTCTCAATAACTACGGCAAGCGGTTGCTCTTTGCCCAATATCTCAAAGATTGGCAGATGTTGTTTACCCGCAACTTTACCCCCGAGACTCGCTTATTATTCCGCCGCAATATCCGACAGCGAGTTAAAGCGATCGCGCCTTTTCTCAACTTCGATCGCGATCCCTATTTAGTAGTAGCAGAAACCGACAACCCCGAAGACGAAAGTGAAGACAATTATCTTTACTGGATTATCGATGCCTATACTACCAGCGATCGCTATCCTTACTCCGATCCAGGGGAAAATGCTTTTAACTATATTCGCAACTCGGTCAAGGTTGTAGTCGATGCCTATAACGGCAATGTTGACTTTTATGTTGCCGAACCTAGCGATCCGATTATCCGAACTTGGGAGCGAGTGTTTCCCGACTTACTCAAACCTTTAAGTGCGATGCCACCGGATTTACGCCGTCATATCCGCTATCCTGAAGATTTCTTCGCCATTCAGTCAGAAAGACTGTTAACCTACCATATGGAAGATCCCAGAGTATTTTACAATCGAGAAGACCAGTGGCAAATTCCCCAAGAAATTTACGGTACGGAAGCTCAAGCAATTAACCCCTACTATCTAATTATGAAGCTTCCCACCGCTACTAATGAAGAATTTATCTTACTGCATCCCTACACCCCTATAAGTCGTCCCAATTTAATTGCTTGGTTGGCAGCTCGTTCTGATGGTGAGAACTACGGACGCTTGTTACTCTATAAGTTCCCCAAACAAAGGCTAGTTTACGGACCCAATCAAATTGAAGCTTTAATCAACCAGGATCCGGTAATTTCCCAACAAATTTCGCTCTGGAACCGCGAAGGATCCCGCGTCATTCAAGGTAATTTGTTGATTATTCCCATCGAACAGTCTTTGCTCTATGTCGAACCGCTATACATCGAAGCCGAAAGAAACAGTTTGCCCATCTTAGCTAGAGTAATCGTAGTTTATCAAAATCAAATTGTCATGGCAGAAACGCTAGAAGGGGCATTAGATGCGATCTTTACCCAAACCGACTCTGAGGGAACGATTATTCGACCTTTCAACGAGCTAGCTCCTACCGCACCGGAGGTAGAAGAAGTAGAGTAGACTTCTGGCACGAGCTTATTAGTGACTATTTTAGTAGTAGTATTAAATTAAATTTTTACCAATCATCATCAAAGCGAAGGCTTTCAGCTTCAGCTTGTAATTCTTGAAAGTAGTCACTTTGAGTAATTTGAGCTACATCTTTTTCTCGTTTGTTTTGGTCGATTTCGATTCTCAAATCTTGTAGTTGTTTTTGGAGTTGCTCTTCCTGTCGTTTGCGATCGCTGATATCGCGGACAATTCCTTCGTAATAAAGTAAATTACCTTGAGAATCGGATACAGCTCTGGTATCTTCTTCAATCCAAATAACAGTTTTATCCCGACGATAAACTAGATCTTGCCAGTTTTTAACCTCTCCATTTCGTCGCCGCAATTGAAATTCAAATTGCTTTCGTCGCTGGGCATCTACATAAACTTGACTGCTAATATCGCCAATACGATCGATCATTTCTTCTGGAGAATCATAGCCCAAAATTCTCGCCATAGCAGGATTGAGGCTGATATATTTACCTTCTGGCGTAGATTGAAAAATACCCTCAAGGGCGTTTTCAAAAATTCCCCGATATTTTTCTTCAGCAATACGTAAAGCCTCTCGTGCCTGTTTGGTTTCGGTAATGTCAAAAATTGCTCCGTCAATATATAATATAAAGGTTGGTTTTGGGAATTAAAAACTCCTCTACCTTGCTCGTAAACCCATTTTAAATCGCCATTTTGATGAATGATGCGGTATTCAATCGTAAATGGTTCTTTGTTGTCTAAAGCTCGGTCGATTGTTTGTCGAACTAATTGGCGATCTTGGGCATAAACTAAGCTGGTATAGTTTCTAGTTCGATTATCGAGCAACTCTGAGGCTGGATAAACAGCAATTTCGGAGATTGCATCGCTAATAAACTGTATCGTCCAGTTAGCATCGCAACGACAACGATAAATTGCTCCAGGAATATTAAAGACTAGATTGCGAAACTTGGCTTCACTGAGCTTTAAAGCCTTTTTAGCTTGCTGGCTTTCGCTGATGTCAATACCTACCGAAACTACTGCTTCGCCACTGCTGTATTTTTGTGCGGCTAGGAGATAATACTGCCGCCGCTGGTTGATTTGTAGTTCGATTACTTGGGAAATAGTGTCTGTATCGCTAGCGAGAAACTGACGGATAAATTGTGCTAGGCGATCGCTTCCCCGCAAAAAGCCGACTTCTTTGCCTACCAATGCCTCTGGAGATACATTCCAATCCTCTGCTAAATGGCGATTAACTCCAACAAAAGTAGCGTCCGAATCAATCCAGGCGATCGCTCCGGGAACTGCATCTAAAACTGCTTCTAATTGCTCTTTCGATTGAGCCAATTCTTGAGAATTTTGCCGTAAGTTTTTCATTGCCAATGTCAGTCCGGCAATACCGACAGCGGATAATCCTCCTAACATGACAAAGGTGTCTCTCAGACTATTTCTGGTTTCAAGTTTAAAAGCACCTAAAGGTTGAGTAACTTCAAAAATACCTCTTACATCACCAATTTTCCAGTCAGTTTTGGGTGTACCTGGATAGGTGTTGTGACAAGATACGCAGCTTGGTTTGAGGATATCGGCTTCTGCATATTTGAGAACGGGAAGTCCTGCAACTTTTTCGATTCGATAGAATGGGCGATCGGGGTTATCGCGCAGCTGATTTAGTGCTTCCCACTCAAAGCTGTTTTGTGGTCCTCCCTCATCCTTGCGCCAGGGAAAAGGATAATCGCTATAAAGTCGTATTGACATCCCTGGATTTTTGTCGCGAATTTGACGACTGAGTTCTAGTAGATAGGTAGCGGGAAGTGGTATGGCATCTTCACGACTGACGTAATCGTGAGTAACAGTCACGTTTTCAATCTCATCTACATGATTGACAGCTTCGGAATTATAGACAGATCTCGCTTCTTTAATAATTTCAGCTGACAAAGCCGCGTTTTGTAGTGCCTGAGACACGATTAAGTTGTCAGAAAGTCGCGATATATTAGCTAGTACGCCAATAATTCCCAGACAAAACAAGACTGTTAGAACCGTAATAGTTTTATTGGCAAATAAATCGACCAACTGTCGCCAGACTCTCGAAACAAAAAACATAATTTCAACTCAAGAGAATAGTGAGATGGATGAATCGGGATCTAGGAAAAATGGAAAAAATGATAAGTCAGTTGTTAGTTATACTCTCTAGTCTTCCCGTCTCCGCATCACTCACTCGCACGAAATAAGTTAGTGTTTGCGGGAGTGATCGCCGAGCAATTTCAAGTCATCAGCGTATAACATAACCAACCGATCTTATCTCTTATCACCAGGCATCTACACCATTACCACCTTCAAGCCATTCATTTAAATTCCGCTTCGGCGAAGCCACGTTGAATAAGTGCAAACCAAAGTCTTTAGAGATGTCTTGACAGACTTTGATACCTCTATAGCTATTGCCTTTAGCATCTAATGGAGGAGAAAAAGTTCCTATACCTAATTTCTTGGGAACGACTGCGGTAATTCCGCCACCGACACCGCTTTTAGCAGGTATTCCTACTTTGTAGGTCCATTCTCCTGAATAGTCGTACATCCCGCAGGTAAGCATAACGCTGATGACATCCTGTACGTAATGTTCGTCGATCGCCCGAACTCCCGTAACGGGATTGATACCCCCATTAGCTAGAGTAGCTGCCATCATTGCCAGATCGCGACCGTTTACCATAATCGAACACTGCTGAAAATAGAGGTCTAGAGTTTCTTCGATGCGGTCTGTTACCATACCGAAGTTGAACATCAAATAGGCGATCGCTCTATTTCTATTTCCCGTGGCTTTTTCAGACAAAAATACTGGAACGTTGACATCCAATTCTCTTCCCGTATAGCGGTTAAACATATCGAGGATGCGTTTGAGTCTTTCAGTAGCATCATTACCCTTAATTAAATCGGTAGTGGCGATCGCGCCTGCATTAACCATCGGGTTGTAAGGACGGTTAGTTGCTTCATCGAGAACGATTGAGTTAAAGGCTTCTCCTGTAGATTCGACGCTTACTTTGGAATTAACGTATTCTCTTCCGTTGTCTTCTAATGCCAAACCATAAACGAAGGCTTTAGAAATAGACTGAATAGTAAATAATTTATCGCAATCTCCTACTTCAAATTTCACGACCATCAACCGTCACCACGCAGATACCAAACCATTCGGGTTTAGCTATTGCCAATTCAGGGATATAATCGGCTACCGCACCATGTTTTAGCGTTTGATATTTTTCATGTAAATCTAATAAATAAGACCGAAATGGTGAGGCTGCTGCTTGAATCGAATTAGCCAGGGAAGTTAAATCGTCGTTTGCCATATTTACCTATTTAAAATTTATCTAGAAAACTGTTGGTAAGATCGACGATCGATCGCTGAGGATTAATGATTAATTATCTTGTCTGCTACTTTTCTAAATTCTTGAGACAGAGGATGTTCGGGATATTTGACACAGAAAACTCCCTCACTAGCTAGCTGCATGATGTCTTCTGATAAGGGAAAAATCCCCGCTACTGGCGCACCATAGGTTTCTTCGACTTTTTGCTTGAGCGCGTCCCGATTTATACTGCTGAGTACTTTATTAATGGTTAGCAGCATTCGGCGTACTTTTAACTGCTTAGCTACATCGATCGCTACTGCGGTTCCCTGATAGTCTTGTTTGTCTGGACGCAGAACTACAATCAAAACATGAGAAATCGCGATCGACAAAAAGGTTTCTTTTGATAAGCCAGGATGAGTATCGACGAATAAATAATCTAATTGTAATTTCTTAACTAGTTTACGAAAGCCATCGTTGAGTAATTTGACATTGTATCCCTGCTTGAGGATTCTCGCGATGTCGTTGGCTTTAATACTTGCAGGAACTAAATAAATCTTGCCGTCATCTTTAATACCTACATTATCACTAACATCATAAGCAGCATCATGTATGTCGGCTTGACCCCAAAGATAACTGTTTAAACTATGCTCGATTTGTTCTGGTTCGAGTCCAAACAACATATGTATCCCCGGAGAAGGTACATCCGTATCGACGATGCCCACTCGGTTTCCCTGTTGGGCAACAGTAGTAGCTAAATTAGCTGTAAAGTTGGATTTTCCCGTTCCCCCTCGATATGAATGTATTGAGATCACTTGTGGCATATGAATTTTTTGTCAATTTGCTTATAATTAATTTCAGTAAAAGACTTTATGGTTAAAAACATTTGTAGCAAGTCGAACATATTTAGAAATATTTAACATAATTCTCAATTTCACAATGCTCGAGTCATGTGAAATGGAAGCAACTCAACCAAGTCGTAGGCAGAGATCGCAGGGGAGTTAATCTAATAATGGTTACGTCTAATGTGAATTAAAATTAGCCTTGCTAGATCGAGGTTTTCGCCAATTTTGTAAAAAAAACATTCCGATCGTTTTAAAGAAACTGCAAGCTTTCAGCATCTAATTCATAACAAGGATTGGAGTGCGATCGAAGCAATAAGCAACCTCTCAACAAAGCCAAAAACATGCTACTTTTTACTTTTATAACTGGTTAATGTTTATTTCCTTTATAGAAGTTATAGGTATGATGTTCGGCAAAAATACCGTCGAGATAAACTCGGCTACAGATTCGAACGTCATCTGGCTCGATCGCTCGTTCGCCGTTCCAATGTTGCAGCATAAATAGCGACAAAGAAACGTTAAATACCTTGTTGAGATCCCAATAGGGATGACTATCTAAATATCTCGACAAGGATTGATGCAGTTCTGAATTGATTTCTGCTACTACGCTAATAGGTTGTTTTTTATTCATTCGATCGTTTCTCAGTAAAATTCTTAATTACAAACAACAGTAAAATCTAGGCTAAAAATTAAATATATTATTGACCTTATATCTCTAATGCAAACTAATATTTATATTTAAAAATATAATTAATTATGGCAAACAGTTATCAATTTGAAGACAAACAAGTCGATCCTCCAAAGTATAAAGTCAAATCGCTCTCTCTCTTTTATTTTCCCAATTTAGATTATTTTTGTCAATAGGTAAAAACTCGATTTATTTTTAGGGATTGCAACTCGGAGGAATCCTTATTACAATTGCTTTTGAGAAGATTATTGAATCGTGAAAAAGCATTTTTTGCTCTTAAAATACTCGTTTTTTTTATGGTATGCAAGGCAGTTTTTTTGAGCTCATTGTCTTGCAGCAATCGAGCAAAAAATTGCCTTGCAGCTTAAAAAACTGTTGAAAACTTGTGGATAAACTTTTGATAAATATTTTAAAAACCCATTGAAACTATTACCAAATTTAAGCTTGACTTTTTTAAAAAATAACCATTTAGTTGATATAAGAATTTGTATGTTGTCCTTGACTAAATTTGCAAGTTTATTTGTGGTATATTTCGACCCGATGAACGGTATAAACTGGCAAGCAATACCAAATTTGTGGCGATTTCAATCTAGGCAAGGGGAGGCTCCAGCAAGCAACTCTTTCCAATTAAACTTATATTTAGATACGAGCGAAATTTTTCTCAGAGCGAACTAAATTGAAAATGCACTTAATACTCTACAGCAAACCAGGTTGTCATCTCTGTGAGGGGTTACAAGAAAAACTAGAACGAGTTGAAAATCTCGACCTCCAGCTAGAAGTACGAGACATTACCACTAACGAAAACTGGTTTGCGGCATACCAATACCAAATTCCCGTACTCTGCCAAAAACTACCTCAAGGAGAAAAACCCTTACCTCGTGTGTCTCCCCGCACCTCAGTATCGAGGTTAGAGCAAATGCTACAGAAATTTTTAATCATTTAAGCAATTTTTAATCATTTAAGCGAGAAAAAATCTCCACAATACAATGTAGCTAAGTCCAAAATCTATCGCCTTTATTACTAAAGACAAAATCAATGAAGCTGCGGGAACTACTAGCAAAGATCGATCTATTACCCGACGAACATTTAGCATTAGATCGAAAAGTGACGGGAATTAGTACTAATTCTCACGCCTGTCGTCCAGGAGATTTATTTGTCGGTATGCCCGGCACCAGAGTTGATGGTGGGGAATTCTGGCAAAGCGCGATCGATAGCGGGGCGATCGCGGCAATCATTACTCCCCAAGCTGCCGCCAAACAGCCACCGACTGCCAATGCTTGCATCATTCAAGCCGAAGATCCCATCGCTGCTGCTGGCGCGATCGCTGCTGCTTTTTATGACTATCCCGCCCAGAAATTAAACTTGGTAGGCATAACCGGAACCAATGGCAAGACTACCACGACTCACCTGATCGAATACTTTTTGTTGCAGGCAAAACGTCCTACTGCCCTATTTGGTACTCTTTACACTCGCTGGCAAGATTATCGACAAACGGCGATCCACACCACACCTTTTGCCGTCGAGTTACAGTCACTCTTGGCTAAAGCAGTAGCGGCGGGCAATGAATATGCGGTGATGGAAGTTAGTTCTCACGCTTTATCTCAGAGTAGAGTTAGCGGTTGTAAATTTAAAGTCGCCGTATTTACCAATCTCACTCAAGATCATCTGGACTATCATCCAGATATGGAAGCCTACTTTCAAGCCAAATCTTTGCTTTTCAGTCCAGAATATTTGCAAGGAAAAGCAATTATAAATCTAGATGATGTTTACGGACGGCGTTTACTCGAGCGACTAGATAAACCTTGGAGTTACAGCGTCAATAACTCAGAAGCAGATCTCTATTTGAGTGAGTTGAACTATCAGCCTACTGGTGTAAGCGGTATTTTACATACTCCTGTAGGAGAAGTTTCATTTGATTCTCCTCTAGTAGGACAGTTTAATTTAGCCAATCTTTTGGCGGCTGTCGGCACGGTGTTGCATCTCGGCGTAAGCTTGCCGATTATTTCTGCAACTCTGCCTCAGTTTGAAGGAGTACCAGGCAGAATGGAAAGAATTCAAATTTCCTCCACACAAGATATCAGCGTCATTGTCGATTACGCCCACACCCCAGACAGTTTGGAAAATTTACTTAAAGCTGCCCGTCCTTTTATTAGCGGCAAAATGATTTGCGTATTTGGCTGTGGCGGCGATCGCGATCGCACCAAACGCCCGCTGATGGGCAAAATTGCGGCACAACTTGCCGATGTGGCGGTAGTAACTTCCGACAATCCCCGCACGGAAAATCCTCAAAGAATTTTAGACGATGTGGTAGCTGGAATTCCCGATACAGTCAGCCCGATGGTCATTGGAGATCGCGCCACTGCGATTCACACAGCAATTGCTAATGCCCAGCCAGGAGATGGAGTGTTAATTGCTGGCAAAGGACATGAAGACTATCAAATCTTAGGAACGGAAAAAATTCATTTTGACGATCGCCAACAGGCTAGAGAAGCTTTGAAGGCACGTTTGGAAGGTTAATATGAAGGTTAATATGAAGGTTAATATATTGTAGGGGATTTTATCATTAAATATCCCCTACTGCTGTCCTTACCCCTCTTCATCCGTATTGAGAATCTTGGGAACGCGGAAATATTCTCCTTGGGGTTCTGGTGCGGCTTTAATTAAAGCTTCTTTGTCGGCAAAAGGAGCTAGCTTGTCGGGGCGAGTAATATTGCTGGTTTTAATCGCTCTCGTAGTGGGTGGTACGTTCTCGGTATCTAACTCGCTCAACTGGTCGAAGTATTCTAAAATATCGTTGAGTTGCGTAGTAAACTGTTCTTCTTCTTCATCAGTAATTGACAATCTGGCCAAATTAGCCACTTTTTTTACTTCTTGGCGATCGATTTTCATTGGTCAATTGTTAATGGTTAGTGGTTAGTGGTTGCTCTTGAATAAAATATTGGCTAAATCATCACCTAAGACTCAAAGGTTAAAAACTTGCCGTTCTCTACTTTCTAGTGGCTAGTGCCTAGAGCCTAGTGTCTTCTTATTAAAAGAACACGTCCATTTCCGATCGCCCCGTAGTCTTGAGCCAGTTTTGTGCTTCCATATAGTTATTAGGGGCAAGGCGAACTGCTTGCTTCCAGTACTCTGCTGCTTTATCGTAAAAAGCTTCGGCTTCGTCAATGTTTCCTGCTTCTTTGGCTTTATCTCCTTGATGGTGGTAAATTACCGCCACATTATTGAGAGACTGAGGCATTCGGGGATTGAGTTCGATTGATTGGTTATATAGCTCTAGAGCTTTATCTAATTCGCCGTTGCTTGCATAAATCAAGCCCATATTATAGAGAATATAGCTGCGATCGTTGGGATCTTCTTCTAAAGTGAGAGCCTCTTGATAATTTTCTAACGCTTCGGCATATTCACCATCAGCTTGTGCCGACATTCCATCGCGATAGTAGGCAAATGCTTCTTTAGCTTTCTTATTAGCTGGCAGAGCTTTCAGAATGATATCTGCCATAACTGTAAAAGTTTTATCGATAAAATTATCGTTTCTCTGGCTACGTGGCATAGTTAAATAATTAAGTTATAAAAATGGCTGAAGTAATTTTACTGTTTCGATCCTATCGTTATCGGCACGAAAGAATAGCAATTGTTAGCTTAACTTAAACAATCAAATCAACCTAATTCACAGGTTATATCGCCGGCTTTTTGAGAGAAACGCAGATTTTCCTCATAGTCTACGGGACAATCGATCACTGCCGGCACTTCAGATGCTAATGCTTCTTTCAAAATGGGCACTAGTTCGGCAGCAGATTCAACTCGATAGCCTTTTAAACCCATACTTTCGGCAAACTTAACAAAGTCAGGGTTGCTAAAATCCACAAAAGCGGGATGACCGAATTGACTGATTTGTTTCCATTCAATCAAACCGTATCCATTGTCGTTAAAAATCAGAGTTACGAAAGGAGTTTTAGCTCTCAAAGCTGTTTCCAATTCCTGACAGTTCATCATAAATCCCCCATCTCCGGTAACCGCTACCACTTTTTTATCGGGGTGCACCAACTTAGCGGCAACTGCACCAGGAATTGCAATCCCCATCGCAGCAAAACCGTTGGAGATAATACAGGTATTAGGACAATCAGAGTGATAATGTCGCGCCATCCACATTTTGTGTGCCCCGACATCGGAGATCGCGATATCCGAAGCTCCCATTACCTGACGCAAATCGTAAATAATCTTTTGAGGTTTAATCGGAAATCCAGTATCTTCAGAATAGCGTTCGTAATCCTCGCGAATTTGGGGACGCAATCTCACTGCCGAAGGTGTCGGTTTTCCTTGGCGATCGCAACGTTTCATGATGTCCGTCAGGGAATCGGAAATATCGCCAAAAACTTCAACGATCGGAATATAGCTACTGTCGATTTCGGCAGGAGTCACGCCAATATGAATGATGGGAATCTTGCCCTCGGGATTCCATTTTTTCGGGGAATATTCAATCAAATCGTAACCGACGGCAATGACTAAATCGGTATCGTCAAAAGCACAGCTAATCAAATCTCGCTGTTGCAATCCTACCGTCCACAAGGATAGAGGATGAGTATAGGAAATTGCTCCTTTACCCATAAACGTATTGGCAACGGGAATATTTAACTGCGTGGCAAATTCGGTCAAGGCTTCGCTGGCATTAGCCCGAATCGCCCCATTACCAGCCAAAATTAAAGGATTTTTCGCTTTAGAAATTGCTGCCGCTGCCGCATTGATGCTGCGATAGGAAGCATAAGTTCTTTCGCGATCGTCGATGCGTAATGGCTCTCCCGTAACTTTCATTGCCGCAATATTTTCGGGCAGATCGATATGAACTGCACCGGGCTTTTCAGTTTGAGCGATTTTAAAAGCTTTGCGAATAATTTCTGGGGTGTTATTAGGACGAACGATTTGAGTATTCCACTTGGTTACAGGAGCAAACATCGCTACCAAATCGAGATATTGATGGGATTCGATATGCATCCGATCCGTACCTACTTGTCCCGTAATTGCGACCAGGGGCGCACCGTCTAAATTGGCATCTGCTACACCAGTCATCAAATTGGTCGCCCCGGGACCCAAAGTAGAAAGACAAACCCCTGCTTTTCCCGTCAGGCGACCATAGACATCAGCCATGAAAGCCGCTCCCTGTTCGTGACGGGTGGTAATAAATTGAATTGGCGAATTGATTAAAGCTTCGAGAATGTGGAGATTTTCTTCTCCCGGTAAACCAAAGACGTACTCTACTCCTTCATTCTCCAAACATCGAACTAATATTTCTGCGGCATTGTATTCTCCCACGATCGTTCTCCCAAACTTATCCCTGTTTGTCACCCTGTACTTCTGTAGATTCTAGACACCTTACACGAGAGTAGCAACCCGAATTTGATTTCGGTTTTGTTAGTTGCCGGTGGTTTCTCAAACTTGTCTAGCATCACCACCTTTTGTGCTACTGAGACCTTACAAGCACCTGAAGTAAAACAACTCGCTATTTCTTATTTGCTACTTCTGTTTCTAGTCTCGATCTCCTATTTCTATTATCTCTCTTCCGCCAAAAATTGCCTCTTCGTGTCGATAGTATTTGAATTCGAGCAGATTATGAAAAGGGTCTTCTAAAAAAAAGGTTCGATGTTCGGTTAATTTTTCAGGGAAACGCAGCTTGGGTTCTTCATAAAAAGTGAGTTGTCTATCTCTGGCTCGCTCCAAGAGCCCCTGCCACTCAGATTCTGTAGGTAGGATCAAGCCCAAATGTCTGGGATAAATCCCTGCTTGCTGAGTCAATGGTTGTTTGGTTACATGAGCGACAACTTGAGTGCCGTAAAAATTAAAAATTACTGCATTTTTGTTCTCACGACCAACCTGACAATTCAATCCATCTCGATAAAATTGTTTGGCTAAAGATACATCATTAATAGGAATAGCAAGGTGAAAGATGGGTCGCTCGATTGTCACTGCAAATACTCCATAACTCGGTCATCTGGATCGATTCTAGATAAATCAGACTCTGCAAGCTAAAAATATTGCCTTGAAATCATGATTTAGATCGGTAAAATACAGAGGTATTTAATAATTTTAGTGAAAGATCGTATGAAGCAACGAGGAGTAGCGGTTTGGTTTACTGGATTTAGTGGTGCGGGCAAAACCACTATTGCTACAGCCCTGACTGAAAAATTAAAGTCTCAGGGTTATCAAATTGAAGTTTTAGATGGCGATGAAATTCGCGAAAATTTGACTAAAGGATTGGGATTTTCTAAAGAAGATCGAGATACTAATATCCGTCGTATTGGTTTTGTAGCCAAATTGCTAGCTCGCAATGGAGTAATCGTACTAGTTCCCGCAATTTCTCCCTACAAAGCGATTAGAGACGAAATGAGACAGCAAATCGGGGATTTTGTTGAAGTATTCGTTAATGCTCCCCTAGATGTTTGTGAAAAACGCGATGTCAAGGGACTTTATAAAAAAGTACGTGCCGGACAAATCAAGCAGTTTACTGGAGTCGACGATCCTTATGAACCTCCAACCAATCCTGAAGTTGAGTGTCGAACCGATCTAGAAGATTTGTCGGAAAGTGTCGGTAAAATATACGGTAAACTCCAAGCAATGGGTTATATCTCTTGAATACATAGAGAGAGCAAAATCGTTCGATCGCTGGGTTATTAGACTATAGTGATTTTTGCCAAATTAAGCTAGGGCTAGTAACCCTATTTTCTCACTACTTTCTATCTATATGAACGAGTTATCTTTGCCACCACGTCAAATTCTTAGTTTGCAAGGGCAACGCGATCGCCTCTATGGCGAGGTGATTCAGGCGATCGCCCGACGAGATCTTTATTGGTTCAGACCGTTATTTTTAATCGAGGATGTTACTAGTAAGACTGAAAATATAATCGATTGTAGGCTTATCGATTTACGGTACAGTAGCGATCTACTCTTGCCACAAAACTGGTTTGCCAGTTGTTTTGAAACAGAAATAATTCCTTTACTCGCTAAACTCTACAGCCACAATTGTTTTCCAGCCGAATCCGTAAATCGTGGTTATTTACATAATTTTATTCACTCTCTCTGCCAGAGAAATCGCCAAACTGAGATTTAATCGTTTTACGCGCTTATTTTGGGATAATTTTGGCTCGCTTATCAAATTTTTTACTTTTATTATTTATATTTTGCTAGCCTAACCGACCGAATTAAAGCAGGGCAAACTTTTGTAATTGGAGATACAACAAATTTTTAGCTTGCGAGCATAATTTTAAGTAATAGCTCAGAAGAATTGAGTTTAATTGAGCGATCGAGACTAAATATTTCGGTATTTATCCCGATATTAGTTTTAAAAAAACCGATCGTATACTTAGAGTAATTTCAATCCGATCGATGCTAAAGATCGGGAATTCTCTTGGAGAATAATTTGGTGACTTTTGTTACTTTAAACTAGATCTAAAGCTAATTTGTTAAAAGATTGAGGCTGAAGTTAATCGGGTCTTCATGTTTGAATTAAGTTTTGGTAAACATTAGTGGTAATCGCGAGAAACACGTTATACTACAAAATGTTATTTTAACGATCGAGCTAGAACATTAAGTAATATCTAGGGTGGTACAAATAGATTATGAACAACACAAAACTATATACTGAATTCGCTACTTTTCAACCACAAGGATATCTCAGCGCGGCTAATGCTAAAGAATTTTCGGAGCGATTGACGGTTTCTATTAGAGCTTCAATGCACTCTACTTTTCTTATCGACATGTCCCATGTGGAATTTCTCGATAGCGCAGCGTTAGTGGCTATAATCGAAGCTTTTCGTTTGTGCCAAAGTTTGGGCAGAAGGTTGGCTATTTGTTCGGTCGCTCCTTCAGTAAAAATGGTGTTTGAGTTGACTCAGCTAGATAAAATCGTCGAAATTTTTGAAAACCGCAGCAGTTTTGAAGCGGCAATAAATTAAATAAAATTAGATAGCAGACTTTAGCAAGAGCCAAAATGAGTGCTGCAAAGTTAGAGTAACCTTAGCTATAGTAAGAAAACTAGGAGTGTTGCTCGTTATATAGATTGCAGGAGAAGTTCATTTTGACCTTTGTCTCTCAAAGTTCTGCTAATAAAATGACAGAAGCTAGTTCGTTACCCGCTCGAGATGGTGGCGAGATAACTTTAGATGGAAATATAGCTAAACCGGCTCGTTATTTGGGTAACGAACTAGGAGCAAGGCACAAGCCCTGGAAGGATGCCGAAGTACGCTGGGTACTGACCTATCCCGAGATTTATGAAGTAGGTGCTTCTAATTTAGGACATATTATTCTTTACAATATCATCAACGCTCAGCCCCAGCAATTGTGCGATCGCACTTACTTACCCGCACCAGATTTAGCTGCTAAGTTGCGCTCGTCCAATAAATCTTTATTTGCTCTCGAATCTCAACGCCCTTTACGAGACTTCGATATTTTGGGTTTTAGTCTCAGCTACGAACTGGGAGCGACAAATATTTTAGAAATGCTAGATTTAGCGGCAATCCCTCTAACTTGGCGTGAAAGAGCTGGAGGAGACTATCCGCTAATCTTTGCCGGGGGACAAACCGCAACTTCCAATCCCGAACCCTATGCCGACTTTTTTGACTTTATCGCCTTGGGAGACGGAGAGGAACTATTACCAGAAATTGGCTTGGTCATCAGAGAAGGCAAAGCCGCAGGCTTGAGTAAGGCAGAATTATTATTAGATTTGGCGCAAGTTCCGGGGATATACGTTCCCAGGTTCTACGAAATGGCAGCAAACGGTTCGGTATATCCCTCGCACCCCGAAGTTCCTCCCAGAATTCTACGTCGAATAGCAACACCGATCCCCGCTTATTCTGTTGGTTTAGTCCCCTACATTCAAACGGTACACGATCGCTTGACGGTAGAAATTAGAAGGGGCTGTACTCGTGGCTGTCGCTTTTGTCAGCCAGGAATGTTAACTCGCCCTGCTACCGATGTCGAACCAGAACAGGTAGTAGAGGCGATTGAAACAGGAATGCGGGCGACGGGATACAACGAGTTTTCCTTACTTTCTCTCAGTTGTTCCGACTATTTGGCGTTACCGGCAGTGGGTATGGAAATCAAAAACCGCCTGCAACGGGAAAATATTTCCCTTTCCCTACCCAGTCAGCGAGTCGATCGCTTCGACGAAAACATCGCCAATATTATCGGTGGCTTGCGTCAGTCGGGTTTGACTTTTGCTCCCGAAGCGGGAACGCAACGGATGCGAGACGTAGTTAATAAAGGCTTGACCAACGAAGAACTACTTAGAGGAGTTAAAACCGCCGTCGAGCAGGGCTGGAACAAAATCAAACTCTACTTTATGATTGGTTTACCCGGGGAAACCGATGTAGATGTCATCGGTATTGCCGATACCGTGCGCTGGCTGCGTCGCGAATGCAGTCAAATTGGCAAAAAAAGGCTTAATTTTAACATCACTATCTCTAATTTTACCCCCAAACCCCACACTCCCTTTCAATGGCACTCGGTTTCTACGAGTGAATTTCAACGCAAGCAGGAATTACTGCGTCGTGAATTCAAACGGATTAAAGGCACCAAGATAAACTATACTGATGTTCGCATCTCGGCAATGGAAGATTTTGTCGGTCGTGGCGATCGCCGCCTCTCGGCTGTAGTGCGTCGTGCCTGGGAACTAGGAGCGGGAATGGATTCCTGGTGGGAAAACTTAGATAAAGCTTATGGTGCCTGGGAAAAAGCGATCGCTGAATCTGGTTTGACTTGGAAATACCGTCAGGTAGAAAACGGCGAGTGGAATGTCTTCGATACTGACAGAGAGAAACTCGGAGCATCACCCCAGGATGCTACCAATGCACCTTTACCCTGGGATCATCTCAATACGGGGATCGACAAACAATGGCTCAAAGAAGATTTAAACCGCGCTTTAGAAGCAGCTACCGTTCCCGACTGTGCGTTTGAAGGCTGTTCCCACTGTGGAGTTTGCGGCACCGATTTCGGACATAACATTGTCATTCCTCCCCTACCCATACCAGAATTTAAAGGACATTTTCAACCCATCCAAAAGCGCGAACAGAGAATTAGAGTCTGGTTTGGCAAACAAGGGGATATGGCATTGGTCAGTCATCTCGATCTGGTTAGGTTGTTCGATCGCGCTATACGACGGGCAGCTTTGCCGATTTCTTTTACTGGTGGTTATCATCCAGGACCGAGAATTTCCATTGCCAATGCTCTATCATTAGGTATTACCAGCAGTGGGGAAATTGTCGATTTCGAATTGACGGAAGACTTAGAACTGGCAGAATTTCGCAATCGCTTGGCAGCACAACTACCGGATAATATTCCGATCTATGCAGTCGAAGAAATCGGACTTAAAGTTAAAGCGGCGACGCAACTTTTAGATCGAGCAGAATATCTAATAACAGTAGAGACTGAAGCAGATAATTTTACACAAGATAATTGGCAACAGTGGCTTGCCGCAGTGGAAAATAGCCAGGAGATTTTCTGGGAAAAAACCACCAAATCGGGGAAAAAACAGCAGATTAACTTACGCGATCGCCTGTTTACTCTCAGTCTAGAATCCGATCGTAGCAATTCTGCCGTGCTGCGCTTTATTGGTAGCTGTCGCAACGATGGGACGAATTTAAGCCCCGAAAATCTAGCTTATATGCTCGAACGAGTAACCCACAAAGAATTTCAGATCCTCAAGGTTCATCGTCAGAAATTAATTTTGAAGGACTAAAATTAATCCAGACGCGATTTATATAGGTTTGAGATAAAAATGGTAAAAACGGCATCAACTATGTTGCCTTTGGGCACCAGCGCGCCAGAATTCGAACTGCAAGATGTGGTTTCTGGTCAAAAGATTTCTTTAGATACCTTTGCCGATGCTGAAGCTTTATTGGTGATGTTTATCTGTCAGCATTGTCCTTTTGTCAAGCACGTCAAAGAAGAAATAGCCCAAATTGGTAAAGATTACAGCGATCGCCCGTTGGGGATCGTGGCAATCAGTGCTAACGATGTGGAGAATTACCCCGACGATTCTCCCGAACACTTACTCAAAATGGCCAAGGAATTAGACCTTAACTTTCCCTTTTGCTATGACGAAACTCAGGAGGTAGCCAAAACTTACACTGCTGCCTGTACTCCCGATTTCTTTCTGTTTGATGGCGATAAAAAATTAGTCTATCGCGGACAATTAGATGATAGCCGCCCCAGCACTGACATTCCGGTAACTGGTAAAGATCTGCGGGGTGCGATCGATGCAGTCTTAGCAGGCAAACCAGTAGATCCCAATCAAAAACCCAGCATCGGTTGCAACATTAAATGGAAACCTGGTAACGAACCCGATTACTTCGGATAAACCAGCCCCAAGTTGGTGTAAGACGTGGCTATGGCTTCAGTCCTACTAAACGCTCAATCTTAAGTCCTCAGTGTATAGTTTAGTAGGTCTGAATTCCCGCGTTTGCCTTCCATATGAAATACTTGGATGTTTGCTACAGATGATGGCCATTACTCATTTGGCGATCGCCTGAAGAAGTCACACGAATGCTCGAAAACAAAACGAGCACCCGCTTAGCAGGTGCGAGGTTTCTTAAATAAAGACCAACTATCTATTAGGCAGCTTTTTCCGTAGCAGGGTAAACGCTTACTTTTCGTTGTCCTCTGGTTCTATATTCAAACTTGACGATGCCGTTTATCAAAGAGAATAAGGTATCGTCTTTGCCGCGACCGACATTATTACCAGGATGATATTTGGTTCCTCTCTGACGAACTAAAATGCTGCCGGCAGTTACTTCTTGACCGCCATAGCGTTTGACACCCAGTCGCTTAGAATTAGAATCGCGACCGTTTCGGGTACTACCAGTTCCTTTCTTGTGAGCCATTTGATTCTCCTTGATTATTTAATCGATCTTTTTGATATTTTATTACTCTGCCCCAGTTTCTACAGGTTCTGCGGGGGGGTCCGCTGGTTCCGATGCAGTCTCGCTTACTGTTACCGCTTCGCTTTCGGCAGCTGCGATCGCCTCACCATTGAGATTAATCGAATTAATCATCAAACGCGTTAATTCTTGGCGGTGTCCGCGTTTTTTGCGAGTTTTCTTTTTGGGCTGCATTTTGTAGACAATTACTTTTTTGCCCCGCCGATGACGCATGACCGTACCTTCGACTGTAGCACCTTCGATATAAGGTTGACCGACGGTTACGTCCTCACCATTATGTATTAATAAAACTTTGTCTATAGTATAATTTGAGTCTGGTTCTACGGGCAGCAGATTGATGTCGTAAAAACGACCTGGTTCGACCCACATTTGTTTGCCGCCTGCTTCAATAATTGCGTAAGTCATTGGTTTGTCTAATGATAATGTTGCCGTAAGGGTAGCCAAGATTTAAAAAATAGGATCGAAACTTGGCTTTTTTTAAGATTCACCCGATCCGAGCAGTCGTCGATCGCCGCTCTCAGGTTGCTCCGCCTCAAGATGACCGAGCACCTTTGACGCACAATCTCTAATTATACATCAAATTACGATTTCAGTTTTTATATTTTAGCCGTCTTTAACGAGGTACAGGAACTAAGATTTTTTTTATTTTTATGTATTTTCCTTTTCTAACCACAGAGTTACGGGACCGTCATTTTCGATTTTAACCTCCATCATCGCACCGAATTTACCAGTCGCTACCTTTAAGCCACTTTGTTTTAGTTTAGCCACAAAGCGATCGTATAAATTCTTGGCGATCGCCGGAGATGCCGAACCGCTAAACGAAGGACGGCGACCCTTACCACAATCACCATAGAGAGTAAACTGGCTGACTACCAGTATTTCTCCCTGAATGTCCAAAACCGAATTTGACCACTTGCCGTTCTCTGAATTTTCAGAAAACAAACGTAGTTCTAAACATTTACGACTCATCCAATCGAGTTCGACATCGGTATCGGTGGAGGCAATTGCTACAAGTAAATTTAAACCTCTACCAATTTCGCCGATAATTTGTCCGTCAATGCTAACGGAAGAAGACTTAACTCTTTGAATAATTACGCGCATCAAATCAACTTGCGATTGAGGTTAGCAATCTAGGAAAAGCAAACAAAGTATCGGAGGTAGAGTGGGAACTACTAACTCCAAACTACTGGTTTTGTTTTACTGTCCAAATCCCTTACCGCGATCGCTACTAGGCAGACAAAGACAGTTTTCAATTTGTTGGCGTAGGGTATCGTGGTCTAAGTTTTGACCGATTAAAACCAACTGATTTTTCTTGTCTCCCTGCCATTCTTCATCCTCGATGCTAAATCTCTTACCGCTTAAATGAAAAATATGGCGTTTGGGACTCTCATCAAACCACAAGATCCCTTTAGCGCGAAACACATTTTGAGACAATTGGTTATCTAAGAAGTACTGAAATTTTCTAATCGCTAGAGGTTTGTCAAATTGCAGTGACAGAGAAGTAAAACCATCATTGTCTAAGTGATGAGAACGATCGTGGTGTCCGTGGTCGTGATGGTCGTGGTCATGGTCATGGTCATGATGGTGGTGTTCGTGGTCATGATGTTCTGACTCTGCTTCGGCGAAATACTTATCCGACTCGAACAAACCAACGCTCAAAATTAAAGGTAAAGCCACCTGAGATTTTTGAGTACGCAATATTCTCGCGTCGTTTTTTAAATCTCTCAGTCTGACTTCTAAAGCGTCTACGTCTGCTTCTTCAACTAAATCTGTCTTGTTGAGTACAATCACATCGCCATATTGAATTTGGCTTTGAGCAGCTTGAGAATTAAATAAATCGAGACTGAAATTGGCGCAGTCTACCATAGTGACGATCGAGTCCAAACGAGTCATATCTCGCAATTCCGTACCTAAAAAAGTTAGTGCCACGGGCAGCGGATCGGCAAGTCCCGTAGTTTCCACCACTAAGTAGTCAATTTTTTCATCTCGTTCGAGAATTTTATAAACGGCGTTGACCAAATCTTCATTAATGGTGCAGCAAATACAGCCGTTATTTAGTTCGACCATGTTGTCATCGGTGGTAACGATTAATTCGTTGTCAATGCCGATTTCGCCAAACTCATTGACCAACACGGCAGTTTTCAGCCCCTCTTGATTAGTTAGAATGTGGTTGAGAAGGGTTGTTTTGCCGCTACCGAGAAATCCGGTAATGATGGTGACGGGTAAACCGCGTTTGGGTGCATCCATGCTAGAGGATTGAGGAGTTTGAGTATTAACAGAGGTCATAGCGATCGCTTCTAACTAGACTATCTTAAAATAAATAACAATAGTTTTTTGTATCCACATTATTATTACGTATTTACGATACAGTTTTGCCGATAATTGCTATGGCTGAGGCAGTTGGATGATAATAAAAAATCAGCAAAATTTATCCTTCGATTAATACGCTATAATTCAATCTGCCCCTGTGCTGTAGAAGTAGCAAACGCTCTAAGTAACAAGAAGTACGCTCGCTTTTAGTCAGTAAAAAATAATCAGCCTTATCGATAGTAATTTATTTTAATTTAAAGTTTTAGCGATCGATTACAATGACAGCCAATCAGTTCCCAGACGACCGACCCAACAAATCTAATTTAGACGAAATTCGCGCCACCAGAATTGAAAAGCTACAGCAATTAAAAGATTTGGGATTAAATCCATATGCCTACAAGTGGGACATAACCCATCATGCTGCGGAGTTACAGAAAAAATATGCCGATTTAGCCGCCGGAGAAGAAGTTGACGATGAAGTGGCGATCGCCGGTAGAATTGTCGCACGACGGGTATTTGGCAAGCTAGCCTTTTTCGAACTACAGGATGAAACGGATAAAATTCAGCTTTACCTCGACAAGAAACGTATTAATAACACTATGTCCGATCTGGTAGGTGCTTTCAATCATCTTAAAAAGCTATCAGATACGGGAGATATTTTAGGTGTTAAAGGAACGATTAAAAGAACTGAAAAAGGGGAACTTTCAGTATACGTCAGTGAGTTTGCCATCTTAACTAAATCTTTATTGCCTTTACCAGATAAGTGGGCTGGTTTGACCGATACTGAAAAACGCTATCGCCAGCGATATGTCGATCTGATTGCCAATCCCCAGGTAAGACAGACTTTTCGTCTGCGAGCTAAAATTACCGCTGCTATTCGTCGCTATTTAGAAACTAGAGATTTTTTAGAAATCGAAACTCCAGTCTTACAAAGTGAAGCTGGTGGTGCCGATGCTCGTCCTTTTGTTACCTATCACAATACCTTAGAGATGGATTTATATCTCCGTATTGCTACGGAATTACATCTCAAAAGATTGATCGTAGGTGGTTTCGAGAAAGTATTCGAACTAGGCAGAATCTTTCGTAATGAAGGGGTTTCTACACGCCACAACCCAGAATTCACCTCGATCGAAGTCTATCAGGCATACGCCGACTACAATGACATGATGGCATTGACTGAAAACTTAATTAGTTTCGTTGCCGAAGAAGTTTTAGGAACGACGAAAGTCAATTATCAAAGAGGGACAATCGATCTTACTACTCCCTGGCCTAGAGTTACCATGCACGAGTTAGTTAAAGAGGAGACGGGTATTGATTTTAGTAGTTTTACTGACTTTGAAGCGGCAAAAACAGCAGCCCAAGAGGCAGGAATTGCAGTACCATCAGACTTTAACAGCATCGGTCAGCTACTCAATGAAGCTTTCGAGCAAAAAGTAGAAGAAACCTTAATTCAACCAATTTTTGTAGTTGACTATCCCGTAGAAATATCGCCTTTAGCCAAACCTCACCGTAGTAAACCGGGTTTAGTAGAAAGATTTGAATTATTTATCGTCGGCAGAGAAATTGCCAATAGTTTTTCTGAGTTAACCGATCCTTTAGATCAAAGACAGAGACTAGAAGCCCAAGCAGCCAAAAAAGCAGCAGGAGATTTAGAAGCTCATGATGTAGACGAAGACTTTTTAGCCGCCTTGGAATATGGGATGCCTCCTACTGGCGGTTTGGGTATTGGTATAGACCGCTTGGTAATGTTGTTGGCAGATTCTCCTAGCATTCGGGATGTAATTGCTTTTCCTTTACTTAAATCTCAGAGCGAAGCGATTAAATCTTTTGATTACGATGAGAATAACCAAATTCTGAAAATTGTCTTTGCTAACGGCAGTGTCTACAAGTATCTCGATGTTCCTCAATCAATTTATCAAGAATTAAAGCAAACTTCCTCTATCGGACAATATTTTAATTCTCAGATTAAAAATAAGTTTGGATTCGATCGCGAGGTTTAAAGCAATTTAATTTCTCGCTCGCGTCAGTTGACAAGATTACTCAGAGGATATCTGAAAAGTTTTCAGGTATTCTCTTAGATTGATTTTGCCAGCAGCAGTATTTTCATTTAAATACAAGAAAGTTAACACTCGGTAATTAACTAAGTGATGTTTGCTACGATCGCAAAAGTCCTTTGTCATGGCAAATACGAAAAATGGCTCTGAAAATTGTCAAAAATTATGATACTAGCTTAAATCTCAAGCCAGAAGCTAGAAATATTCTCTTTAGCCTACTCACCAATGAGACCTTTATTGAGCAGATTACTCAAAGTCTGAAAGAAAACGCAATTGAGTTTACCAATCTGTTATTTCAACCCGTACCTTACAGCCAGCGAACTCCTAAAGGAATGCCCGTCGAGTATGAAAGGTATCATGCTTCAGACGATTACATAATCATCAACGTTCCTCCCAGCTTCATGTTTCAAGCTAAGATTTTTCAACCCAATCGTCTCTGTGCGATCTACCGCAAAGTCAAATAAACCTGGAGTTTTTAGCTTTTGGAGTTAAATATAAGATTAGGCTCTTACTAATTGAAAAATTCCGCTAAGTTCAACCAGCTACAGGAAAGTTAGAAGTAAATCTGGATCGATTATTGTTTTATGACTGCACCAACGGTAAGTCCATCTCTGTCTGATTTGGAATACATAGAATACTTAGATGGCAACGGTAGAATTAACCAAGAGTTGCAAAAAACCATCGGCGTATACGCGATCTTCGACCGCCACAAACAATTACAGTTTGTTGGTTTTTCCCGAGATATCTATCTCAGTCTCAAACAGCATTTAGTCCGTCAACCCCAAACCTGCTATTGGTTGAAAGTAAAAGCGATCGATCGCCTCAGTCGCAAAGTACTCGAAGAAATCGTCGCCGCTTGGATCGCCGAGAATGGTGCAACTCCAATGGGCAATGGAGAAGCCAAAGCCATTTGGACTCAGCCCATTGATACCAAACCAAATATGACAGAGGAAGAAAAGGCACAATATCAGGAAAATGACGAACTGGGACGGGCTAAAATTCTAAAACGGGTAGCTAGACGGGTTGAAGCTGAGGTTAAGCAGCGCTTGAGCGAGCGTGGAGTTACAATGGATATCCGTTTTAATCCCAAACTAAAGGAACGAGGTTTACTCGATCTAAAGTGATAATCATTTAGTCGTCTGCGATGGAACTATTATCTACAATAACCATTGCCATCTATAAACACATGAAAGCTGGACTTCTGAATAACCGCTATCGCATTTTTAAAACTCTCGGTAGAGGAGGGTTTGGCGAGACTTATTTGGCTGAAGATACTCATATGCCATCGAGACGAAAATGCGTCCTCAAACAGCTCAAGCCAGTGGTCAACGAGCCACAAATTCCTCTGTGGATGAAACAAAGGTTCCAACGAGAAGCGGCTATTCTAGAAGAATTAGGGGAAGAAAATCGCCAGATCCCCAGGCTTTACGCCTATTTTTCCGAAGCAGACAAATTTTATCTAGTTCAAGAATGGATTGAAGGAGTAACCTTAGACGAGTATTGGCAACGAGAAGGTAATTTACACCGAGAAGAAGTCAGACAAATTTTGTCGCAGCTTTTACCCGTACTCGATTATATTCACAGTCGCCGCATCATTCATCGAGATATCAAACCAGAAAACATTATTCTCAAAGGTAAAACTCCTTTTCTGATCGATTTTGGTGCAGTCAAAGAAGCAATGGTAACTGCAGTCGAGCGCAGTTCTAGTAGCATTTACTCTGCTTCTATCGGTACTCCCGGCTATATGCCCTCAGAACAAGCTGCAGGTCGTCCGGTTTACTCCAGCGATTTGTACGCTCTGGGACTGACTGCCATTTTTCTACTGACTGGTAAATCTCCTCAGGATTTAGATACCGATCCCCGTACTGGAGAAATAATCTGGCAAGAATACGCTACCGATCTCGATGAAGAACTAATTGCCGTACTCAACCGCGCCATTCGTTTCCATCCCCGAGATCGCTTTGCTAGTGCCAGAGAAATGCTAGCCGCTTTGCAGCCTGCAGCTCCAACTGGCAAGATTACCAGTCCTACTCTGAGAGTTGCTCCTGCCCATACTGGTGGTAGTGTAGGGGTTCCTGCTCAAAACCAGAGTCATACTGTAGGTATAGACCTTCCCAAGCGCAAAACATCTGGCAAGAGCAACTGGTTAGTTGGTGTCTTCTGGTTTATTCTAATTACCGTAGGAGTAGCAGTCGGTACCTTCTCGGTAGGATTTTTCGCTATCTCTAGCTGGTGGCGATCGCGTCCCGCAGCGACATCACGAGTAGAAGTAGAACCAGCAGATACCGAACCAATTCTCTTTCCTCCTCTAGAGGATCTCGAAACAGAAACAGAAGCAGAACCGGAAGCAGAAAGCGAGGAAGCGAAGGCGAGAGAGGAGATGGAGTCTGGAGAAACGGAACAAGAGACAGAAGAATTGGCGGAAACTCCAGAAAACAATTTAGAAAGACCTAAAATAAGCAAAAATAAATCCAAACCGCCAGAAGTAGTAGTCGATCTTCAACCAAAACCAGCAATCAACGTTCCCATCCCGACGACGGGAACATCTGAAAGTCAACTAGTCAGTACCTTGGGAGAACCAACTTTTCAAGAGCAAGACCGACGGGGTAAAAAAGGCAGTCAAGTTTTAGTTTATCGCGACATCGTCCCCGATCGTGTCAATCTCAGCTATCGCTCCGATAGTACGGGCAAAATACATCAAACTGACATTACCTTAAATCAGGAGTTAAGTTTAGGTGCAATGCAGGAAACTCTGGCTCAACTCTTGGGCGGTCAAGCACCTGCAGGTGTCAAAGATAAGCTTAGAAGCGTGTATTCACGTCAAACCGACTTGACTTCCTTTACTGTAGGCAATCGTAGCGGACAAATCAGACGGGATTCTAAAGATCGGGTAAATATTTCAGTCTGGGAGACAAGAGCTTAGCCAGCAGTCAAGACAGCAAAAGTTCCTAAAATTATTAACCTAGAGCTATTGGAACTTGGAACTCTACCATAGCGCAGTAGGTAGTTAGTTAAATGCTTTGAAGTCTTTGTTTGAGTATGATAGTTGAAAAGATCGCAATAATTACCCCCTAGGATGAAGGATCGCTTAAACTCCACTCCCAACGTTGATTTGGATAATACCCAAGAAAAAACAACAGAAAATGGCAAAACAGATTCAGCAGAGCGAGACTCTCAATCTGTTTCATTAGTCAAATCGGAATCATCAACAGCTTCCTCAAGCGATCGCCAAACCCCTAAAAAAATCGTCGTTCCCGCTCCCACTAACAAATTGCGCTTTACCCAATCGCAATTAATTTTAATTTCCATCGCGATCATGGGAGTTGGCTTGTGGCTGAATCTTGCTTGGCTGGGACTAACTGGGGCGATCGCTGCTTTATTGTTTTCTTTGAGTGTAGTTCTCAACTCGGTTCGAGATTGGATTCTCAAATTTTTAAATCCTCAAGAAAGAAAAGCGATCTTGGCATTTATTGGCTTTACTGCCGCTCTTGCCGGATTATTGAACTATCTCGGTGTCTATCGTAGAGTCGGAGATTGGTTGACCCGATTCAAATATGACGAATTTGGTTCTTGGGCAGAATGGATCGGCGCTTTAGGACAAATATCCATTGCGATTCTTGCCGTATATGTCGCCTGGGCGCAATATGTAATTTCCAAAGATTTAACCATTCAGCAAAATCGCATTACTCAACAGCAAACTATCGACGCTTATTTTCAGGGAATTTCCGATTTGACTCTTAATGACGAAGGGTTGTTAGAAGATTGGCCTCAAGAAAGAGCGATCGCCGAAGGCAGAACGGCTTCAATTTTTTCCAGTGTTGATGAAAGTGGAAAAGCTAAAATAATTCGTTTTTTATCCCAATCTCGCCTGTTGACTCCTCTAAAACGGGATAATCGCCTAGGGAGAGCGATGCTAGACGGAAGTGGTGGCTACTCTGAAGACCGCCCCTACGGAATTAGAGTAATTGATTTGGGGGTGATGTTAGCTGGAGCGAGTCTGATCGGTCAAGATTTACGCTGGACGGATTTAAGCGATGCCAACATGGTCAGAGCCAATCTCAGTCATTGCGATCTGGTCAAAGCTAATCTAGCCCGTACCGTACTATACGAAGCTAATTTGGCAGGTGCCGACCTCAAAGGCACTCGTCTATATTATGGCGAACTAGAAACTGCTACTCCCCGCAGCATTAAAGCATCACCTAACTACGAAACTGGAGAAAATACGGGAGTAGTAATCGAAAAAGCCAATCTTTCAGGAGTTAAAAGACTCAGCGCCGAACAAAGATATTATTTTTGTGCCTGGGGTGGAGAAAAAACTAGAGCAACGATCCCTGGAGGTTGTGAAGGAATTCCTAATAAACTAGGTAGATAAAAAGAGTAGAAAACTAATACTTACGACGTACCGTAATCCGTTCGAGACGATTATCTTCGGCAGCACTAACAATAAAATCGAGGTTATCGTAGTGAAGCCTCTCCCCTTGAACGGGAATTTTTTGCCATTGATAGAGTAAAAAACCGCCCAAAGTATGATATTCCTCTGCCGTAGGTAGATTTAGCTGTAGCTGTTCGTTAACTTCCTCTAAATTCATCTGTGCGGGAACGATAAAAGTATTTTCATCGATTTTAATCGGAGCATCTGTGAGTGTTGCTGCCGGAGCTCCTACGTTACCGATAATTTCGTCGATCATGTCTTGTAGAGTAATTAATCCAGACGTACCGCCAAATTCGTCCACAACAATGACCATTTTTTGGTACGAGCGCTGCATTAATGGCAACAATTCGTACAAAGAAGTAGATTCAGAGATAAAGCTAACTGGTTCGACCCAAGATTCAATAGTCGAATCTTCGATTGAGTGACTTTTTGCCAGAGAAGCGGCTAAATTTTTATAATCGATGATGCCGCGTATATCGTCTAAGGATTCGCCGATAGCGGGATAGCGAGAATATCCTTTAATAGCTACTGTCTGGAGCAATTCCCTAATAGTAGTATCGACAGTTAAAAACTGGATATCGGGACGGGGAATCATCACTTTGACGGCGGTATCTTCTCTAAATTCAAAGACGTTTTTAATTATCTGCCTTTCTTGAGCTTCCAAACCGATAGATTCTCGCTCGGTGGCAATGATTAACTGCAATTCTTCAGAGGTTAGTTGGTGATACCATCCCTGTCCATTATATTCGATGCCACCCAGACGTAAAAACCAGCGAGTCGACCAATTCAAAATGGCAATAAAAGGTCTAAAAATTCGGGCAATTACCAAGCTGGGCGGACCGAAAAACCGTGCTAACTGTTCGGGATAAAGTAAAGCGACGGATTTGGGGCAAAGTTCTCCCAAAACTATCTGGAGATAGGTTAAAAGTAAAAAAGCGATCGGAACGGCAAAAGAATGGGCGATCGCTTCAGACAATCCCAGTGGCAATGCTAAATTGCGAATTATCGAGGCGATTGAAACCGCCATCGTTCTCTCTCCCACCCACCCCAAAGCCAAGCTAGAAAGAGTAATACCTAATTGGGTAGTAGATAGCAAGCGCTCGATGCTTCTTTGTAGGGATTGAACGGTCTGCGCTTGAATGTCTCCGTCTTTGACTAATTGACTGATGCGCGATCGTCTGACAGAGACAATGGAAAATTCTGCGGTAACGAAGAAAGCATTAATCGCGATTAATAGGAAAACACCAAAAAAAGTAAGAAAAAAACTGCGATCGACCATCGATTAATTAGCGATTGAAAAAATTACTCGTACCACTAACATCAGACTTCTCATACAAGATTCATCATTAACTACCTTAAACCCGAGGGCAAAAGTAAACAAAAAAGCGGTTTCGTTGCTCATTCTGGCATGAGGTCAAACAAATATTCTCAGCATGGTTCCAAGTAACACAATAGTTGTCTATCTACCAATGGGAATGTTATTTAATTGTAGTTTTATTTCGCGTTCGGGATAGTCAGTCAAGGTCAATGATATCTTTTTGCTATTTTCTAGCAAAGCTGAGGGAATTCTCAGCTTACCCCGATAATTTTGACTGTCGGCTGGTAGTTCTGATGGTAAACCTTCGGGTATGGCACTCAGAGGTAGGTGGTGCTCGTCTCTAATATCGATAAAGCTATACAAAAAGCGAACTGAGTGGGAATTTTGATTTTTAAGTTGTAATTCTAGTAATAAAGAGTCTGCTTCATATAGAGCATTAGATACCATTAAAGTTACTCCTCGAGATTGAGTAGTTAAAGGAGTAAAATTAGCAATATTTACCGCTTTTGGATTAAATTCGATTAGTTCGGCAGATTCAGCGGTTTGAGATTGCTCCTCTTCCTTATTTTTTCGCTCTTGTGGATGAGTGCGATTGTAAACCTCTGTTAATATTTCTTTTTCTGCAATCAAATTTAACCCTTTATGATTTCCCAGGGGCTTTTCATCTCGAACTCGAGCTTCAGACTGAATGTCTGGCTGAGTTACGACTTTAAGTGCTTCTCGTCCCATAAGATATCCCACATAAGCACTAGCGACACTAGCACTTAGCATCAGGGAAAAAAAAGTCAGGGTTAGTAGCAATGTTTTTTTGGGCTTCATCAGAGCATCAACTTTCTACAAGAGCGATCGGTTTTGTCAAAATTACTGTATTTATCTAATATAGTGATTGGAAGAGAAAAAAAGTACCAGGGTTGGCCGAGCGGTTGAGGCAACGAACTCATAATTCGTGCTAGGCAGGTTCAACTCCTGCACCCTGGATGAGATTTACAAGTAGTTAAAAATAATCGCAACAGTTTATTCCATCTCGACAAACTCGATTAAATCTATTAAAGATGTTTCATAAGGACTGGGGAGATCTGGGGTTCTGAGAGGCATTCCTACCCCCACCTGCTGTTGAAGAGCATCTCGATATAGATTATCTACTGCTTTGCCATCTAGAAGAATTTGAGTTTCGGGAAATCGGTTAAAACCAAAAATAGTATTTAATTGTCCGAGAATACCGCTTTCATAAAAGGCATTTTTTGCATGGGCAAAATAAGCTGCTCTGAAAGCTTGCTCTAGAGAAATAGGTTTCTCGATCGCAGTCGTTTCGGTTTCTGTTTGAGCCCTGACTTCTAGTGAAAATAGACTGGCAAGACTAGCTATCGCCAAGATTTTAGTCAATTTAGTAAACTTAATAAACATTAGAATTAGATAATTTCTGTAAACTTCTGCTCGATCCTAGCCGAAGATCGAACGAAAGCCCACTATATAAATCTTATTGAATGAATCTAGATAAAGTAAAATCAACCTCATCCCTTTTAAGTGTCGATCGCCAGCGTTTACGTCAAATTTTATTAGAATTGCTCGTCAAATATGCCTATACTGAAGGTGATTTCGTTCTCTCTTCAGGAGTGCGGAGTTCTTATTATATTAATGGCAAACAGGTCACTCTCAGAGCTGAAGGAGCCTTAGTTATCGGTCGTCTTTTGTTGCCTCTCTTACCGGCAGATACAGCCGCAGTTGCCGGCTTGACTTTGGGAGCCGATCCAATTGTCACTGCAGTCAGCCTAGTTTCGGCGATCGAAAATCGTCCCCTTCCTGCTTTAATCGTTCGCAAACAAGCTAAAGGGCATGGAACCCAAGCCTATATTGAAGGCTGTCAACTGCCCGAAGGAGCGAAAGTAGTCGTTCTTGAAGATGTAGTCACTACGGGAGGCTCTGCTCTTACTGCTGTAGAAAGGTTGCAGGCGGCTGGTTATCGAGTAGAACGAATTATCGCTCTAGTCGATCGCGAGCAGGGAGGAAAAGAATTGTATAAATCTAAAGAAATTGCTTTTCAGGCTATTTTTTCAATCTCAGAAATACAACAATACTCTACTTAAAATTACTTTACTTTTTGTGATGTTTTATACCAAAATTATTAGTTAAGCTGGAAATGCAATAGTAATAGATTATTTTTTTGAATTTATGAATTCTATATCTTCTAGTCCTTCGAAACAAATTAATTGGCAAGCAATCGTAATGTTTGCCTTAGGTTTCTGGCTCAGTGCGAGTTTAGTTTTTGATTGTTTAATTATCCCTGGATTACTATCGACAGGTATGATGAATGAATCTGGTTTTGCTGGTGCTAGCTATATAATTTTTGGTTCGTTCAATCATATCGAATTACTCTGCGCTGCAATAGTTTTGGCTGGATGTTTGGTATTTCGCTATGGCGATCGCTCGATAGTTCACATTCCCAACAGAGGTATTTTTCTAGCGGTTACTTTATTCATCATTGCTTTAGTTTACACTTACAATCTCACTCCTCACATCAGCGCGATGGGATTATCTTTGAATCAATTTGAAACTGCTCGAGCCGCTTCTAGTTCTATGGCTTCGATGCACGTAACTTATTGGATTTTAGAGGTAGTCAAACTGGTTTGTGGTGCTACTTTATTACGTAGTTTTTATCGTAACTCTTGCAGTCTGCGTTAGTAGATAGTGGTAAAAATAAATAATTGTTTGTTTTGGGGCGTGGGATTTACCGTGCCCCTATTTTGCGTGCGATTTTTCTCTGACAGATGTACCAAAAATAAACCGTAAGATTAATCAAACCAATCAATTTAGTACCATCTTCTAACATAGCCCGAACACCCCGACCACCAAGAGGAACGAGATCGCTCGCACTAGAAAACCCAAACAGCAAACAGGCAATTAATAAGGGAACGTAAGGAGTTTTTTTAATCGTATGGCGAAATACACTAGCAGTAATAATCAGGATCGAGCCATAAATGGAATAAACCGCAATCTCAACTATCAGATAAGCATTAAAAAAAGCGCAGAGTATCAAAGTTAGACGGAAACGATCGTCAAAATAGAACAAAGCCATTAACAAAGCACTAAAAGATAGAAATAGTTTAAACCTGTAATCCGAACGGGGCAATAAAGCAATAGTAAAGCTACAAATGGCAATCGCCATACACCACATAATTTCTGAAATACTAGTTAACCACCCTAAATAAAAAATACCAATATTAAAAGGATCGCTAAATAAGTTTTCGACACCCTGTCCTTTACTGCGAACTTTGGCATAGATGCTGAGAAGCCCCAAAAAGACAATCGTGAAAAAATTCAACCGAATTAATAGGGGAATGCGAGCAAAATCCTGACGGCTTTTACGAAACCAGGAGACAACAATAGGAAAGTGGGTGAATATGTGGTGATTCATCGAGCGTTTTTAAGCTCGATCCTAATATTTCAACTAGATAAATGACAACTTAAATTAAAGTCCAAAGTCACAGGATATTATAAACTTAATTTTTCCCCGATGTCGATCGCCAAATAAATTCCTATGAACCTCAAACGCTTTGTCTCTCTGGTCATCAGCGTCGCTATTTTACTAATCATTTACTCGCAAATAGATTTTGCCAACTTGCTAAAAGTTTTTCAAAATTGCGATCGCCTGTGGCTGACGATCGGTTTGGCGATGGTAATACCCATAACCCTATTTACCTCCTGGCGACTACAACAGTTGATGCCTAAAGGTACGAGTTTGGAGTTCGTCGAAGCCAACCGTTTGATTCTCGGTGCGAGCGTTCTCAACGCGGTTTTGCCTTCTAAAATAGGAGATATTGCCAAAGCCTATTTTATGTGCGATCGCCACAATCTAAGTGCGACATTGGCTTTAGCTATTTCTATCTTCGAAAAAGCTTGCGATCTACTCTCTTTATTGTTCTGGTGCGTCTTTGGTTTACTTCTCTATCCCAATAAGGATAGTTTGTTTGGGGCGATGACTTTGGTGGTAGGAACTGGACTAATTTTGGGCTTACTATTATTGGGTTCGCTAAAGTTTGCCAACCTATTTTTCAATCTCTTTACCACGAGAACTCCCAAATCTATCGGTCAAAAGTTAGAGCAAATGCAGGCTTCTTGGCAACAGATGCACGATTATTTTTGGAGCGATAAAAGACAGTTATCGATCGTTACCCTAACCTCTATTTTCATTTGGTTTTTACATCTACTGCAAATTTGGCTATTTATCATCGCTCTCAAAGCTCAGACACCGTTTATTGTAAGTCTGGCTCTTTCACCTCTATCAATTTTAGCGGGGTTACTACCTTTAACCTTTGCGGGGATAGGTACTCGCGATGCGGCTCTAATTTATTTTTATCGAGATTACTTTAGTGAAGCGACAGGAGCAGCATTGGGTTTGTTGTGTACTTCCCGTTATTTTATCCCCGCCTTAATTGGTTTGCCTTTTTTGGGACAAATGTTGGCAGCACTGAAAAAAGCTAAGAAGTTAAAGGTCGAAAGTTAAGGGAAAGTGGTGTAGGCAGTTTCTAAAATAATTTTGCTATAGAGATTTTTGGATTAAAAAAAATAGCTGCTTCAACCAGAAGCAGCTACCGAAAAGCGAATTAACGATTAATTAGTAATCGAAGTCACCACCAGCAGGAACGGCAGGCTTATCTTTTTCTGGTTTGTCTACAACGATACATTCTGTAGTTAGAACCATTCCGGCGATCGAAGCTGCGTTTTGTAAAGCAGAGCGAGTTACTTTAGCAGGATCGACAATACCAGCATCGAACATATTGACGTACTCGTTAGTAGCAGCATTAAAACCGATGTTGATGTCTTTTTCCTTAACTCGTTCGGCTACTACCGCACCATTTAAACCGGCGTTTTCAGCAATTCTTTTTAGAGGTGCCGTTAGAGCGCGAGCGACGATAGTTGCACCAGTTAGGGCTTCGTCTTTGAGGTTGGCATTTGCCCACTCTTCTAAGCCATTAGTCAGATGAGCCAAAGTAGTACCGCCACCGGGAACGATGCCTTCTTCAACCGCAGCTTTGGTAGCGTTGATCGCGTCTTCTAGGCGAAGTTTGCGGTCTTTCATTTCAGTTTCGGTAGCCGCACCGACTTTAATTACTGCTACGCCACCACTCAGTTTAGCCAAACGCTCTTGCAGTTTTTCTTGGTCATAAGAAGATTCGGTTTCTTCAATTTGACGGCGAATTTGATGACAGCGAGTTTTAACTGCTTGTTCATTACCTTCGGCGACGATAGTGGTGTTGTCTTTGGTCATGGTAATGCGACGAGCTTTACCAAGCATCTCGACTTTGGTGCTTTCTAGCTTTAATCCCGCATCTTCGGAGATAACCTGACCGCCAGTTAATACGGCAATGTCTTCTAGCATTTGTTTGCGGCGATCGCCAAAACCGGGAGCTTTAACTGCAGTAACATTGAGTACCCCCCGTAGACGGTTGACGACGAGAGTTGCTAGAGCTTCTTTTTCGATGTCTTCGGCAATAATTACCAAGGGTTTGCCCTGACGCGCTACCTGTTCGAGGATGGGAACGAGGTCTTGAACCAGGGTGATTTTCTTATCGGTAATTAAGATAAAGGGCTCGTCAAAAATTGCTTCCATGCGTTCGCTATCGGTAACGAAATAGGGAGAAATATAGCCCTTGTCGAAACGCATCCCTTCGGTGATTTCTAATTCGGTAAACATGGATTTTCCTTCTTCTAAGGAAATAACTCCTTCCTTACCGACTTTATCCATTGCTTCAGCGATCATTTGTCCGACTTCTTCGTCGTTACCTGATGAAATCGAACCAACTTGAGCGACTGCCTTGGAATCTTCAACCGGTTTTGCTTGCTCTTTGATTTTGCCGACCAAAAACTCCACTGCTTTGTCGATACCACGCTTAATGGCAATGGGGTTAGCACCTGCAGCAACGTTACGCAAACCTTCTTTAACGATCGCGTGAGCCAATACTGTTGCCGTAGTGGTTCCGTCTCCAGCCACGTCGTTAGTTTTAGAAGCGGCTTGACGGATTAAGGATACACCAGTATTCTCGATATGATCTTCTAATTCAATTTCTTTGGCGATCGTTACCCCATCATTGACAATTTGGGGCGCGCCAAATTTTTTTTCGAGAACTACATTGCGTCCTTTAGGTCCGAGGGTGACTGCAACTGCCTCTGCTAGTAGGTCGATGCCCTTTTCTAAAGCGCGACGAGCTTCAGCATCGTAAATAATAGATTTAGCCATAGGATCTACTTATGCCTCAAAACTACAGAAAAAATTGGTTGAGTTAATGTTGTTAAAAAAAATCGTGCCGCGATTGCCTATAACTTCAGCAGCGACTGAATTACTGCTGAGGTGCATGGCAATTTAAGCAACTGCAGCGAGAATATCTTTTTCTGATAAGAGTACGTAATCTTCGCCGCCGAGCTTGATGTCAGTACCTGCGTACTTAGAGTAGAGTACTTTATCGCCTACTTTGACTTCTAAAGCGGCATAGCTGCCGTCATCGTTGCGTCTGCCAGGACCTACACCGACTACTTCTCCCACTTGAGGTTTTTCTTTAGCCGCATCGGGTAGATATAGTCCGCCAGCGGTTTTTTCTTCGGAAGCACTGACTTTAATAAATACGCGATCGCCTAAAGGCTTGACTGTGGAAACGTTAATCGTAATAGCTGCCATACAAAATCCTCCAAATGATTGGTTAGACCTCTATGTCTGATAAAAAAATTGTTTTGCGAAGATGTCGATTTTTAACTTAGCACTCTCACCTTCCGAGTGCTAATTTAGCTAAGAAACGACTGAGATTGCAACTAGTTTCGTAGTGTGGTTTACCGTACATTGAGGAAAAGAGTTTGATATCAATATCTAGTAACGATTGTTACTTTTTGTAAGTAATTGGTTGCACTAAGAAGCGATCGCCACAATCAAGTTTCAACTCGCTTGCAGCGATCGCTACTCTGACATTTTATTTGCTTTTAACGAGAAGAAAAAACCAGCCATGTTGCCTCTTCCTTCTCCTCAAAGCCTAGTACCTAGTGCCTAAAGCCTTCTTTAAACCGAAACTTCACCGAGTTCGCGAGTCATATAGTCAAAAGGTTCATCTAAGAAAGAGGTATCTTCAATTCCTTCTGCCGCTGCCATTTCTTTAATGGTTTCTTTCATGATTTGGATGCCTAAAACGGTAGGTCCGATGGGAACACCCAACGAATTGTAGGTTTCACGTAAACCCTGTAACACCCTTTCGTCTAAAACATCCATATTGCCTGCAACTAGAGCATAACTTGCATAGCGCAGATAATAGTCCATATCCCGCAGACAAGCAGAATAGCGGCGAGTAGTGTAAGCGTTACCACCAGGGCGTAGTAATTCGGGGACTTCTTCAAACAGCTTAGTCCCAGAATTTTTAACGATTTCGGCGGCATTGCCACTAATCATGGTAGCCACGGTTACTCTGGCTTTACCCGATTCAAAATAGTTTTTTAAACTATCGAGTGCGTTGCGATCGAGGTAACGACCGGCAACATCATAGTTTTTAATTAAGTTGGTAACTGCATCGCGCATCTGATTTGATTTCTCCCAACAGCAATATTTTTATAAAGTCGGCTGATAAACAATAATTAAATCTTAGCCAATCATAAGTTCGTATTTATCATATAATCCCATAACTCGTTACCCAGACTCCAAATTCAATTACAAATGTTAAGAGTGCGATCGCCGTACCGATAACAGATGCCAACCAAGCCAGCCAGGGAATTTTGAAGTTTTTGTTAATTTGGCTACATTTTTTTAAAATCTACGGATTTACAGTCTTGTAGAACCTGGTAATTCTGTTACAGACTTAACAAAACTTTGATGCTACTGTTTCTTAGCATAGTTCGAAGTTACAAAAATTAATTAGTAAGGAGCTATTTATATGGCTAAGACCGCACAAGAAATCTTAAAAATGATTGAAGATAATAATATCGAACTAATCGATTTGAAATTTGTCGATTTATTTGGTATCTGGCAACACTGTACTTTTCATCGCAGCCTCATTGATGAAGATACTTTTACTGAGGGAGTTGCCTTTGATGGCTCTAGTATTCGCGGTTGGAAAGCAATTAACGCTTCAGACATGGCAATGGTTCCCGAACCATCTACCGCTTGGATCGATCCCTTTATGGAAATACCGACTCTCAGTATGATTTGTTCGATTAAAGAACCCCGTACGGGAGAATGGTACGATCGCGACCCCCGTTCGGTCGCTCAAAAAGCGGTAGAATACCTTCGAGGTACCGGTATTGGCGATACGGTATTTTGCGGACCAGAACCAGAATTTTTTGTCTTTGATGACGTTCGCTTCGACCAAGCCGAACATGAAGGCTACTATCATATAGATTCTGTTGAAGGAATTTGGAATTCTGGCAGCAAAGAAGAAAAGGGCAACTTGAGTTACAAACTCGGTCACAAACGGGGTTATTTTCCCGTTTCTCCTTCCGACACCCTCCAAGATATTCGGAGTGAAATGTTGCTGACTATGGGTAAATGCGGCGTACCGATTGAAAAACACCACCATGAAGTGGCTTCTGGGGGACAGTGCGAACTGGGAATTAAATTTGCCGACTTGGTTCACTCAGCAGATTACGTTTTAACCTACAAGTACGTGGTCAAAAACGTTGCTAAAAAATATGGTAAAACCGCTACGTTCATGCCCAAACCGATGTTTAATGACAACGGTACCGGGATGCACACTCACATGTCGGTCTGGAAAAATGGAGAACCATTGTTTTATGGTGATGGCTATGCCGATTTAAGTCAGACGGCACTGTACTTTATTGGTGGAGTTCTCAAACACGCACCGGCAATTTTGGCATTTACAAATCCTTCAATTAATTCCTACAAGCGTTTGGTTCCTGGTTTTGAAGCACCAGTTAACCTCGCCTTTTCTCAAGGAAACCGTTCGGCTTCGGTACGTATTCCTCTTACTGGTGGCAATCCCAAAGCTAAGCGTTTTGAATTCCGTTGTCCCGATGCTTCTTCCAATCCTTACTTGGGCTTCTCGGCAATGTTGCTAGCGGGAATCGACGGGGTTAAAAACCAAATCGATCCGGGGGATCCTCTAGATGTGGATATCTACGAACTTTCTCCAGAAGAATTGAGTAAGATTCCTTCTACTCCTGGTTCTCTAGAAGGTGCTTTAGAAGCTTTAGAAAAAGACCACGCTTTCTTAACCGACACGGGAGTATTTACCGAAGACTTCGTACAAAACTGGATTCAGTATAAGTTAGATGCAGAAGTCAATCCTCTGCGCCTGCGTCCTCATCCTTACGAATTCGAGCTTTACTACGATTGTTAGTAATAAAGCCGCGTAGCGAAGCTTCTCGCTCTAGAGATTGACCGTAAGAGGTTGTCTGAAAAGTCTAATTTATTACACTAATGCCCCCTAAATCCCCCGCCCTTCCTACCCCTCCCCAATTCTGGGGAGGGAACGATTGGTCTCCCCCAAAGTTGGGGGAGATTAGAGGGGGCGGGGACTTTCGGTTGTTCTCCCCCAGATTTGACGAGCGACCCAGGCGGTTGCGAGCAAGTCGAAGACTCGGTTTCCTCGCCCAAGGAACGCGCGAGTTAGGGGGCTGGGGGGCAAAACCGAGAACTCGAACGTTAAACAAATAACTTTTCAGATGTCCTCTAATTAAAAATTGAAGCTTAAATATCGGGATGTTGAGTTAGATCGACATCCTTTTTTGATTGGTTGATTATTTATTTTTTGCGTTGTTTGACTCGCTGTGCTCGAAGTAAGAAGGAAGAAGTAAAAACTCATTACTCATTACTTAAAACTTATTACTTCTTCCTTTTTTTCTCCCACACCTTTTTTCGTTTACCCCCTCAGCAGCTGTCTTTTTAACAACTTTAGCGATCCCCGAGAGTAAATCTTGCATGACGATTGGCTTGGTTAAGAAGTCGATAATGTGAGGATGGTCGGCTAGAGAATACTCAGAAGCCAGTCCACTGAGGGCGATGACTTTTACTTCGGGAGCGATATTTACGAGGTGGTCGATAGTAGTCGAACCATCCATATTGGGCATCATCATATCCATCAAGACTAGTTCTATTTCGCCGTGATGTTCTTCAAATAGGGCGATCGCTTGCTCGCCGCAGTTGGCACACATCGTTCGATAACCAGCCATGTCTAACATAATCTGAGCCATCTCCAGATTATCTTCTTCATCGTCCACCACTAAAATTAACTGACCATTACTACTCGGCAGAGATTTATCTTCGTCGGCGGAGTGTGATTTTGCTTCCTCCTCAGTTCCTGCCGTCTGGATTGCCTCGGAAAGAATTTGAGCTTCTGTAGCCGGCAGGAAAATTTCAAATTGAGTTCCTACACCGACTTCACTGATGACATTGATGAAACCACCGTGACTTTTAACAATTTCTATAGCGGTGAAAAGACCCAGACCGGTGCCTTTGCCGATATCTTTGGTAGTGAAAAATGGCTCGAAAATTCGCCTAATGGTATCTGGCTCAATGCCAATTCCAGTATCGGCAACGGTTAGGGTTAGGTAATTGCCCACGTCAGCATTTAGGTTTTGTCGAGCGTAGCTTTCGTCTACGAAGCGGTTTTCCGCCCTGACAGTGAGTGTACCGCCATCGGGCATGGCATCGCGGGCATTAATACACAGATTGAGCAATACCTGATGAATTTGGGTGGGATCTGCCTCGATCGCCCACAAATTTTCCGGGGACTCGATTTCGATCTCGATATCTTTAGAAAACAGTTCCCCAGTCATCTGTTCGATTTCTGCTAGGACTTGGCTGATATCTAGCGGTACTGGCTCTCTTTCCTTTGACCTGGTATAGGCTAAGATTTGTTTGACTATAGCGGCTCCTCTGAGGGCATTTTTTTCAATACTTTGGAGTAAGTTGAGATTCGATTGCTCTGAGTCTGCTAACGATGCCAGCAATAACTGAGTCGAGCCGAGAATGGGATTGAGAATATTGTTGAGGTCGTGAGCGATCCCTCCGGCGAGAGTACCGAGGCTTTCCAAGCGTTGTGCGTGGTGCGCCTGTAGCTCTAAGCGTTTTTTCTCGGTGATGTCCGTATCTACCATCATGATTTCTCGGGGTTCTCCGGTGCGATCGCCTACTATTGCCCAATGAGTTTCTATCAGTAGTTCTTCCCCAGTTTTAGTGAGTTTCCTCAACTCTCCTCGCCATTCTTCGCGTTCTAATAAATATTTTTTGGCTGCCTCTAGTTCTGGTACGATTTTTTCTCCCCAAAGTTCGTCTGCATTGCGCTCTAGAACTTCTGGTTTCGTCCAGCCATATAGTTTCTCGGCACTGCGATTCCAAAAAGTCACTCGGTTGTCTAAATTAACTACGACGATCGCATCGGTGGTCACATCTAAAAGTTCGGCTTGTTGGCGTATTTTTTGCTCCGCCGACAGGCGATCGCTGATATCGCGAATCGTCCATAACACTTTCTCTACTTTTCCCCGACTATCTCGCAATATCCCCAAGGAAACGTCTGCGTAGAATGGTTTGTCGTTACGGGGCTGTAATTTTAGTTGAAGTTTTTTTGTTGGTTCGCTTTTGGTTAGATTATCTAGTAGCCAAAAATAGTCTGGACGAGAAGATTCAGACAGGTAAAGAGTTAACGGTTTTTCGCTCAGGCGATCGCGCCATACTCCCAGTAGAATTTCTGCAGCTTGGTTGGCGTTTTGAATGATGCCCTTCACGTCGGTGGTAATATAGCCATCTGGAGCTAATTGGAACAAGTTGCGATATTGCTGGCGTTCTTTTTCTAGTACGTGGCGAGTTTCCAACAATTCTCTGTTTTTGACCATTAACTCTTCTGCCGTTACGTTTAACTCTTCCAAGGCAACGGCGTATTCAGAAATTAGCTTCGCTTTCTCTTCGCTAGAAAGTTCGGTTTGACTCTCGTATAATTTAACTAACCCCTCTTGAGCCGCTTCAATTTGTTTTTCAAAATTCAAAAAATAGCGATCGGAATGTTCCATATATACTTAGGAGATCGTAGTAGTATACTAGTACTGCATATTTGAATATTTATTTTATATTTGATACGTCTGATGTGAATTAACTTGATTTAGATTAAAAGGTTTGAAGCTCTAAGCCATAAGCTCTAAGCTTTTTTAGTTTAAACTCTTTATCTAAACAGAGAAAAAAGTGTTTCATAGCATTACGCATTCACCAACACCTATATTTTTAAGTCGATCTTGAGAGCTAAAAGCTAAAAGCTACGAACTAATAACTTTTCAACGAAGCTAATACAAATTAAGCGTATTTGATAACTTTTAGTAAATATCGATAAACAGATTAAATATATATTAAATATTGTACGAGTAAAGAGCGATAATCAGATTAACCCCAGACCAAAAGCGACATTGAGATACATTCAGATAATTATAAACTGTTCGGACTAAGTCATTTGTACGCTTTTTGGCTTAACTAAACACTACTGACTTACTGACTATCGAGTTTTTCCCGATTGTTGTCAATTACTTCTTGAAGATAGTCACTATATTCTTTAACCGCTTGGATATGTTCTCTGGTTGCTAGTCTCCGCTGCCGAGCCGCTGCTTCCTGAGACTGGTATGCTGCCGCTGGTTTTTCTTCTGGAGATTGTCGGTCTTGTTGGGATTCTTGTTGAGTAAATTGGCTAATTTTTTCTCCATGTTCGATCAGGGATTTGCCCACTTCTGCCCCTGCGTTTCCGTGCTCTTGCAGAGAATTGCCCAATTTAATCAGTTCCTCACCACATTGGGTAGCAATCTCTACATGCTGCCTGGTGATTGCTGCTTGCTGCTCGGTGTAATTATCCTCGTTTTTTGATGGCTTGTCTGCAGGCATAACGATTTACCTTTCGTTTGGCGATTTGGTTAATAGTTATTTTCTACAGATTATCTAATTTCAGCTTCAACTACTTCCATCGTTAGAATGACTCCCACACACTCTTGTCGAAATCCTATTAGAGGGTTAAAGGTGATGCGACAGGTAATTTGTTGACCCCGTCGATTGATCGCTTGCAGGGTTAATTCTTCGCTGGCTCGGTTTCGATTCAGACAATTGCGGATTGGATCTCGCAGTTGTGCTACCGGCAAACCAATATCGAGACTAAAAAAAGATTTATTCGTAACCTCATCGGCTCGCAAACCCCAGAGATTTTCTGCTTCGTCGTTCCAACTGAGAATATTAAATTCTTTGTCGAGCACCACCACTCCAGCCTGCATACTTGCCAAAATGGAGGCTAAAAAAGCATTAGTCTGATTGAGTTCTAGAGTCCGCTGCCGTAACTCGTCATTAATGGTCTGCAATTCTTCGTTAGTCGATTGGAGTTCCTCGTTCATCGTTTCTAATTCTTCGTTAGTCGATTGGAGTTCCTCATTGGTAGTTTCTAATTCTTCGTTAGTTGACTGGAGTTCCTCGTTAGTAGTTTCTAGTTCCTCATTGCTAGATTGCAGTTCCTCGTTTGCCGTTTCTAGTTCTTGAGCGATCTGACTTCGTTCTTGCTGAAGTTCTTGATAGTGAGTCTTGTCAATAAAAGTGACACTCGTACCTAAAATTTCCCCGTTTTCATTTTGCAGTAGTCTAAATTGGATATTTAGATATTGTTGGCGATCGCTGGGAAGATGGCGTACTACATCATCGATTTCGATTGGTTGAAGTTTTTGATAAATTTGCTCTAAATGAGAGCGTAACTCCAGTGGACGATAGGAAATTTCCAAGTCTTGGAGGGGACGACCGAGATCGAGGACATTGAGTCCGAACATAGTTCGAGCTGCAGTATTTGCCAAGATCAGATTGCCGTTGAGATCGATGACAATTTGAGCTTCAGAAACATTGTTATAAGCTAGTTCGAGCAACTGGAAGTAAGCAGAATCGTTATTGGCAGAGAAAATTCTGTTAGCATTCAAAACAGATCGACTGCGGCGTTTGCCTGTAGCTACACGGCGAAAGATCCGATATTGCAAATTAATCGGACTGAAAAGATCGGTATGGGTCAGCAACATCTCAGCTTTGCCTAAAAATAGCACTCCCAGGTCATTGAGGGCGAAGTGAAAGCGATGCAAGATTTTAGCTTGAGTTTCGGCATTAAAATACATCAGGGTATTGCGGCACACTAACAAGTCGAGGCGGGAAATGGGCGCGTCCTGAACCAAATCGTGACGACCAAAAATTACGGCACGGCGCAATTCAGTACTAAAAATATAATCATTTCCCGTCGATTCGAAAAATTGTCCCCTTAACTGGGGACTGAGGGATTCTAGTTCTCTAGCGCCGTATCTTGCCAAACGTGCTTTAGCTAGTGCTTCTTCGTCTACGTCAGTGGCATAAATTTTAACTCGCTGACGAAACTGTTCTACTCCCAAAAACTCTGCCAAAATTATCGCTAAAGTGTAAGCTTCCTCGCCAGAGGAACAACCGGCAGACCAAATGCGCAGTGGCGATCGCTCTGGTTTCTGGTCGATTATTTGGGGTAGGGTTTGTTGGCGCAAAAATGCCCAAGCATCGCGATCGCGAAAAAAAGAAGTAACGTTGATTAAAATCGTGTTAAACAGGGGTACAAACTCTTCTTGATGAATTTGGAGATAGTCGAGATAAGTTTCATATGTCTCGATATTGAGAGTTTGCATGCGTCTGAGTACTCGACGTTTGAGGCTAGAGCGTTTGTAACCGGTGAAATCAAAGCCCCGCGCTCGCCTTAAATACTGTAAAATTTCTTCAAAAATACGATCCGATTCTTGCTCGTTCATTGATTTAGATTAATTTGGCTGGGGTACCCGCAAGTTTGGAGAGAACATAATAAACTTTCGCTACCGCTGCCTTCTGCTTGTCACCTATTGCCAATTAATTCAGTTTAACGTCCCGCATAGCGCTCTTCCGCCCAGGGTTCGCCGCGATGATGATAATCGTTACGTTCCCAAAATCCCAGGCGATCGCCGCTCATAAATTCAATCCCGTTAATCCACTTGGCACTTTTCCAAGCGTAAAGATGGGGCACCACCAAACGCATCGGACCGCCATGTTCGGCGGGTAAAGGTTCGCCATCTAGAGTATGAGCGAAAAAGTTTTCTTCTCGGATAAAATCTTCTATGGGTAAATTGGTGGTGTAGTCGCCATAGCAAGTTTGCAGGATATGAGTTGCCCGTTCGTCGATGGCAAGTTCCTTGACAAAATCGGTAACTTTGATTCCCCTCCACTTGACATCTAGTTTTGACCAGCGAGTTACGCAGTGAAAATCGGCGGTAAACTCATGTTGGGGCAAGTTCATAAAGTCCGACCAGGTAAAAGTTTTGGCTTCAACTAAGCCCCAGACGCGAAATTGCCACTCGTCGGTGCTAATTTGAGGCGTTTCTCCGTAGGTGAGAACGGGAAAACCTTTGGCTAAATACTGTCCTGGGGGAACGCGATCGTTCTGAGCGGGTTCTGGTTTTTGAAAAAATTTTCCTGGCATAGTTTTCTATTGTTAATTGAATTTTGATAATTATTTATTCACTGCTGGTTTATTGGTAACCGTGGGTTTGCCGTTCAGACTCTGAAAATAAGCCGTACCCATAATGGCTAGAAATGAAACATAGGCGATAACCTGTCCTAAATACAGGGTTTGTCGATAACCAAATAAACTCTTGAGCAGAATACCTGGAAATTTTTTATCTGGTAGTATTTGAGCGCCGTCCCAAACTCGAGCGCCTAAAATACAGGATGTACTGTTAGGAAGACAAAGATCGATCGTCGATAGCTGAGATAACATCGCTAAGGCGGAATCAAAATGTTTTAAGGCACCTACAACTAAACCGCCGACGATTAATAGTAAGAAAACTCCCATCACTTGGAAAAACAGACGCAGATCGATTTTTACTCCCAGAGCAAATAAAGCTATTCCCATCGCCGCAGCCAAACTCAAACCAGCGATCGCTCCTAAAGCCGGCATCGTCCATTGTTGTTGAAATTTCGCCAGAATAAACAAGACAGTTTCAAAGCCTTCTCGCAATACGGCGATAAAAATTAAGATAAACACCCCACGTCCGGCATTATCGGCTGTTAAAGCCCGTGCGATCGCGCCTTCTACTTCGCCTTTGACCGATTTTGCCTGTTGCGTCATCCACAATAGCATCCAACTCAGCATAGCGATCGCAACCAAGCCAAAAATTCCCTCTAAGAACTGCTTGACAATAGGTGCATAAACTCCCCCTGCCGCTTCTGCTCCAGTTAAGGTACCAGCTAAAATAAATCCTACACCGATGCTGGCAATAATCCCGCCGATGATGCCCAAATAAACCCAACGATAGAGTTGAGTTTGTGAGGCTTTTTGCAAACAAGCCATGACGATACCGACGACTAAAGCCGCTTCAAATCCTTCTCTGAGAGTAACGATAAACGTCGGTAATGCAGCAGTTAAGTCCATAGATGATAGATTTGAGAAATTGTAAGAGATAATCTAAATAAGTATTTACGTTCATCTTAGAACTTAAAGCCAACCGATCCCAATACTGATGCGATTTACTTGGAAATTAGCGATCGCTATAAAACCAAAAATCATACCTCATTAGAACTTACTCACTTGCCCCCTATCTCCCCCAAACCTGGGGGACTTTTAAATATATGCTCTTCATCTTTTTGAAGAGTTAGGGAGGCTAAATCAATTAAAATGCGTAAGTCCTGTCGATAATTTACTCAGAAATTTATTGACATATTTGCCGTTCTTGCTGGCTGAGATTGGGATTGTTTTGCAAATAGTCTGACAGGCGATCGCATCCTCGTTCTAATAAATTATTTAGCTCTAAGTTCCACCAGAATAAACCTTGTTGTTCTTCGGCACTGATAATAGTTTTATCGTCATTACTAAAGGCAAGACTGTTAATTTGACTCGAATGTCCTGCTAAGTTTTTAATTAACTCACCGTTATTTAAATCCCAAAGTTTTATAGTGCGATCGCCACTACCGGAAGCTAAGATCGTTCCTGCCGAATTAAAGCTAAGAGTGGTAACGCCGTCTTGATGTTCGCTTAAAGTTCGGATCGGTTCTACTTGTTTACCACCGCGATCTATTTGCCACAATTTGATGGTATTGTCCCAACTGCTAGAAGCTAAAGTTCGATTATCGGGCGTAAACTGTAGCGAAGTTATGACTAAATCGTGTCCCGATAGAGTGTTAATTAATTCTCCCTCTAAATTCCAAAGTTTAATCGTGTTATCGTAACTTCCCGAAGCGATTAGTTTGCTGTCGGGACTAAAGACAACGCTTTTAATACTGTCTTGATGTCCTTCGAGAGTATTAATTAGTTCGCCACTGCGATCGTTTATATTCCACAGTTTGAGAGTTTTGTCTTCGCTTCCAGATACTAAAACATAACTCGTTACTTCTGCCTGTTTTTTACTTTCGCGAGCTATGGCAATGCTATTAATTCCCTGTTGATGTCCCGAGAGAACCTCAATTAAATCGCCAGTTTGAGCATTCCAAAGTTTAATCGTTTTATCCTGACTTCCCGAAGCAAGTAGTTTACCGTCGGGACTATATTGCAGTTGGGTAATTGGTAACTCGTGACCTGGTAAAGTGCGAACTAGCTGATGACTACCGTGAGGATTTTCGCGCCAAATTCTGATTTTGCCATCCCAGCCAGCAGTAGCAAAAAGATCTGGAGAAGTGGGAGAAGTAGCAATAGTATAAACTCCACCGCGATCGCTGGCATAATTATCGCTGACTTGCCAAATTCTAACGGTTTTATCTACTCCAGTGGAAACCAGTTCCAAACGATTCTCAGACAAAGTCGGGGGTTTAAAATTGACATCCAATACTTCTCCCGTATGTCCGTTATAGGTCTGCAATAAAATACCATCACGACTCCACAGATTGAGTTTACCGTCTGTGGTTGCGGTTGCCAGTAAATTTCCCTTGGGACTGAAGCTCAAGCTATTTACTTGGGCGTTATGAAGGTAAGAATTAATTAGATTGCCATTACTTACCTGCCATAAGTTAACGACTCCATCGCCGCCAGCGCTAGCAAAATATTTATTGTCGATAAAACTAACCTCGGTAACGCGATCTTGGTGTGCGCGAATCGTTCTAAGTTCCCTTGCTCCATTGCCGCTGCGCCGCCATAATTTAACGTTGCCTGCTTCGTCCCCAGAAACCAGTAGCTGACTATCGGGACTAAAGCTCAGTGAATTTACCCAACCCTGATGACCGACGAGAGTAGCGATCGCCATACCGGCTTCATTCCACAATTTTATCGTGCCATCACGACTGGCAGAAGCCAAGATCTTGCCATCGGGACTAAAAGCCAGCTTGACAATTCGGTCTTGATGTCCGACGAATTTGGGTATTTGAGTGATGCGATCGCCTTCGATTGCCCAGAGAACGATGGAGTTGTCTGCACTAGCAGAAGCAAGTAAGTAGGGACGCTCGCGCTGGGGATTAAATACGAGATCGGTTACGGAGTCTTGATGACCTTCGAGAGTGCTAATTAACTCACCGCTTTTAGTCCACAGTTTAATCGTCTTATCGTCACTGGCAGTAGCGATTAGTTGGGCATCGGGACTATATGCCACGGCGTTAACTTGTTGAGCGTGACCTGCCAAACGATTTAGTTCTTGAGTGCCGTAGATTGCCTGTTGTAAAGTTGCGGCAGTTTTGACTTGAGTTTCTTGCCAGCGGTTTTTACCGATTAACTGCCGTCCCCAGCTACTAGTTTGCTGTAGTTGTTTTCCTGCCTTGACGCTAGTAACTAAAGCTTCCAATTGTCGATCCGATAAGAGTAGCGCTTCCGAAGAAGTGTTCGCCGTAGCGATGTTTTCCATTTGAGCCAGTAATTTTTGTCTATAGGCGCTCATACCCAAGGCAGTGGCGGTTATTCCCAACACTCCCAAAGCTGCGGCAGTTATTTGTGTCTTTCTCAACCGTCTTTTAGCTGCTTTTTGTGCTGCCATTCTGGCATCGATGCAGGCGGCGACGAATTCTTGGGCGACGGGGCTGAGTTCGTCGGTATATTTAATATAAATTTCTTCGGCTTCTGCCAAACGCACTCCCTGAAGTAAGTAGTCTGGCTGTTTGCCTTGCTGTTGCCAAAGAGTAGCGGCTCGTTCGATTTGCCGTTGCGATCGCAGTCTGGTGCGATTTTCTTCGAGCCACCAGCGCAGGGTAGACCAATGATGGATTAAAATTTCGTGAACTACTTCTATGGTGGCTTGTTGCTGCATTGCTTCGAGGAATAATTCGTCATCAGCCGGAGGGGTAGCGGCACTCCTACCTTGTCCTGAGATGCTGCGATCTAGATCGATCACTAGCAGCTTAGCCGCAGTCAAAATTTGCAGAGTTCGTTCTACTAGAGGAGCAGGATATTTGGCAACGATTAAATCCGATTTAGTAATGCGGCGGCGCGTATCTTCCGTACCATCTCCCAACTTAGTCAGGCTGAGAAAAATCCAGCGAGCGCATTCTCGTGCTTCGGGGTCTAGACTTTCATAAACCGCTTGTGCCTGTCGTTCTAATGCTCCTTTGATTCCTCCCAGTTGCCGATAGGCAGCAAGAGTTAACTTTCCTCCCTGACGGCGTTCCCATAATTTTTGGAGGACAAATTGTAACAGGGGTAAATCTCCTGCGGAACGGTCTAAGTCTTGCAATAGTAGTTCTACTAAGCCGGGTTCAACTTTCAAGCCTACCTGTTCGGCAGGTTTGACGATCGCGCTGCGATAGTTGGCTGCGCTGAGGTAGGGAGGAACTAAAATATTATTCTGCTGAACGATTTGAGCCAGTTCGGGGTTTTCTAAGCAGGAAGCGATAAAATCGGCTCTAATAGTGAAAACCAACTTAAAGCGATCGCCTGCATATTTAACCGCACCCAAAATTAATTCGAGAAACAGTTGTCTGTCGTTAGCATCGGCGAGAGTAAATAATTCTTCAAACTGATCGATCGCCAATAAAACTAATGGTTCTGGGCGGCTGCGCAACCAGCGCACCAATCCTTCTACACCCTGATAGAGTAAACCTTCAATTTGTAGTTGCTGCTGCGCCCTAAATTGCTTGTTCCCAAGATCGGTCAGTCTTTTAGCCAGCGCCTGGAGCGGTTTACTGCCAGGACGAAAACCACCCAACCACCAGCGATCGCTTTGGGGAATGTGCTTGCCCTGTTGCAGTTGTGCCATCAATCCTGCCTGCACTACCGAAGATTTACCGCTACCGGAGGCTCCGACTACAGCCAAGCATGAGTTGTGGTGAATTTGATTGAGCAATCTTTGAACCAGATCTTCTCTGCCGTAAAAATACTGAGCGTTGTCTAGATCGAAAGCTTTTAAGCCCATGTAGGGACAGAGATTGAGGTCGTAAATTCCTGAATCTTCATCCACCGCGCTTTTAGTGGGTAAAACTTCGATTACACCCCGAGTACCCGACAACCAAACTTGAGGAACGATTTTAGTCTCGGCTAAGGCAATTTGCAGTTGAGTAATCCAAGCCGCTACGGGAAAACCCGACTGAGTATCGGCGTTTTCTAAAGTAGTTAATAGTACCTGAGTAAATTTTTCTGATTCTGTTTCCGAAGCATTGGCAGCAATCAAACACTGTCCTCTTTCTGCCTCTAGTCGCAACTCTTCAAACCACTCGCCGGGGTCATTGTCTCCAGGACAGTCTAAAATGACTATTTGATGAACGGCGCGAGAATTTTTTAGTACCTGACGCAACCAGGAACGAGAGAGACTTACGCCATTTTTTAAAACTAAGCGAGCCTCTCCGGTTTCGCTAGTAGTAATTTTTCCCTTGAGATATAGTAAAGCCGTGGCAACTTGAGCGGAAGACTCATCGGCATTGAGTCCAACTGTGATCGCTTTGCGTACTGCCGACCATTTCCAATCAGCTTGAGGAAAGTAGTTGAGGGTAAAACCACCTTTGCCCTGCAGTAACTTACTTAAAGCCAGAGTAGTACGGTTGTCTTGACAACCATCGACGACCACAGCCTGACGGGGATTGATTTGTCGCTCTACAGGCGATCGCTTGCCTAAAACTACCTTGCCAAATCCTTCGACGATCCGTTTGGGTGTCTGTAGGGGAAATTCAGACTGGAGCTTGCTTTCACCCCTACTACTTTTTTGCTGATTGATCAGACGAATCTGCTGATTGGTTTTATCGATATAGCGTAGGGTGTGATGATAGACGTATTGGTACAAAGCATCGGCTTCGATAATTCCTTGAGAGTCGGCGGCTTCTCCTCGCAAACCGCGCATCAAGTAATAAGTAAATACACCATGTCCTAATTCGGGAAATTCCCAAGATTGTTGTGCTCGATCGCAAGAAAGCAAAGCATAGAAACCCTGGCTCTGAGAAGCTTGGCGCCGTAAGACTCTAACCAATTGTTTGCTGGGATCGTTCAAAGCTGTTGTGGCGGAACGTCGTAGGGTCATCCCTCCACTATGACAGGCATCTAACCAGACTAACTGTTGATTAGCGGCACAGTTTTCTAACTGCTGTAGGAGTTCGTTTAGGGGCAAACCCGTTGCTAAGAGTCGGTCTTTTTGCGTATCTGCCAAACACAGAATTACTTGCTGAGTGGTAGTTTCTAAAATTCCATGTCCCGAAAAATAAAATAAAATTGTATCTTCGGAGCGAGCAGAAGTGGTAATCTGCTTGAGACTATCTCTAACTGATGCCGTATCGGGAGGTTGGGTGGCAAAATCGTGATGGACGATAATTTCTTTTGCCGCCAAGCTAACTGTAGCTTCTTTTAAGGCTTCTCCCAATCCCTGACAGTCTAGAGCAGAATATTTGAGAGATGGTAAGTTGATTTCATCTTGATATCGATTTACTCCTACCAATAAAATCCACAGTTTGGCTGCTGTCGATTTGGGAATTACTCTGGGGGTACGAGTTTTAGCGCGAGGACACATCGATGTTGGTAAATCTCTATTTTAAAAGTCAGTATATCTGTTGTACGTTTGACTTTCTAGATTTATGCAACGATTTGAAATGCTGAGTCGATCGGTCGTGAGGGCGATCGCCAAAAATTTTTTTCATAGTTTATTGACATAATTTAGCATTTAATGCTTATAATAAAATTCAGGTTTAATAATTGCATTTAATTCTCAATAAGTTCATAAGAGAAAACTAAACAATCAATACTAGATAAAATTAGCTAGAGTAGAACTAATGAGTCAAAGCGATCGCTTTGGTCGAGACAAGACCCAATTTAGCCTGAAAACGGACGAGCGAAGAGTCGTAGATACGATTTGGATCGATAGATGGCAAATATTCCATCGTTTGCAGGCATTAGAAATAACTTGTGGCTGTGCTACTAATCAGCCTTTATGGGCGCGATTGGATAATGTTAAAACCGCGATTCAGATTTGGAGTGTGGTCAAACAGCACAGCGCATCACGTCTGGAGTTAGTCGACTGGTTAAATCGCTGTTGGCAAATAGAAAACTATCGCAACAATTGTTAGATAGTCAAATACAAGCAGATAAATAAATACGCGCGATGGCAAAAACCAAGTATCGAGTCTCTGAGTTTAATCTTACAGGCGAGCTACAACAAACCTCGAAGAAAAAGGGGAAAATTAAGTATCTCGAATTAGCTACCGATAACGACAAACATTGGATTAAAGTAGCCAAAAAAATTCGCGGCGATCTAGACCCAAACATATCAGCAGGATGTCGCTTAGAAGTAGCAGGCGAACGCAAGAAGTATCTTAAAACGGGACAAGTTAAGTTAAAGGCAAAGACGGTAAATTTACTTGGCTGCAATCTCAAGCCAGAAGGACTAGAGGTCAAAGAAAAAGAAGTTTCTCTACAACCAATTTTCGATCGCCAGAAAAAAGTCAAAGCCAAAGTATTAATCTGTCAAAAGAATAACTGTTGGAAACATGGCGGTAGGGAAATCCACGAGCGACTATCGAGTATTTTTCAAGACTGCGGCTTGGCAAACGAAATAGAAATTAAGAAAACTGGCTGTTTGAAAAAGTGCAAACAAGCTCCCAATATAGTTATGATGCCAGATAAAAGCCGCTACAGTAAAGTAAAAACCAAACAACTACCGGAACTAGTAGAAAAACACTTAATCGTTTGAGCGTGGAAAAATTATTTTTTGCGTTGTTTAACTCGCTGCGCTCGAAGGAAGAAGGAAGAAGTAAAAACTCAAAACTCATTACTTATCAGAGTGAGGGACTGGTGATTCAACCAATCTGTTCTTGGCAGCGATCCTTGAGAAAATCCAGCCAAGCCCAAACTGCGTGAGGGAGAATGCTGTCTTTTAACGTGGCGGCTACTACAGTCCGCTCTAAGGGTAGGGGTAATTGACCGACCTTTACTCCTTCGGGAAGATGGAAGACAGAAAGCTGTGGTAAAATCGCCGCACCTTCACCTGCAGCCACTAATTTCACGATTGTATCGCTTTCTTTGACTTGTTCCCTCGGTCGGAATGAACAGCCAGCCCGTTGAAAATATTCGGCGATCGCTAGATAACAGCTATTGCGATCGGGATAAGAAATTAGGGGTAAAGAAGTTAATTGTTCCCAAGTCAAGCTGGTTTGGGGCGGTAAGGGCGAATTTGGTGGTAACAAGACTATGTAGCGATCGCGAACTACTTCTACTGCCTCCAAGTCTTCGGCAATTGGTAAGGTAGTAAAACCGATATCGGCTTTACCCTCGCGAAGGGCGCATTCTACTTGAGGACAATCTACTTCTTCGGCAATTTTTACTTCAATTTGCGGATATTTAGCTTTAAAATCCGCTCTAATTTTGGGCAAAAGCTGTGCTGCTGCGCCCCTAAAGGTAGAAATTCTGACTTTACCTCCAGTTAAGCTTTTATAATTCGCGGCTTCCTGACTTATAGCTTCTAGAGATTCCAAGATGCGATCGCAGTGCACTAAAATACTCTCTCCGGCAGGTGTCAGTTTGACTCCTTTGCTACCGCGATGTAGCAACTGTATTCCCAGTTCGGTTTCTAAGGTAGCGATGGCATGACTGACGGTCGGTTGCGCTAAATCTAGTTCTTCGGCAGCTTGACTGAATTTGCCGCATCTAGCAACCGTAACTAAGGAGCGGATTTGGGAGAGCTTAATCTTCAAAATTTAGTTAACTTCTGAATTTTCTCAAAATAAACCATCTCTACTTTTCTCTTAATTTATCATTTGCACTTGCAAAAAGACGCAACCATCAATTAATTAATTCCATCGGCTGTAGTTCCAGCGATCGCCTAATCATTACCTATTCAGCAACGCCGGAACTCCAAATTCCCAATCATTAAATTCTACAGCCAGTTACCTACTAAAACGAAAGGTGCCCAGTAGTAAGGATGGCGATATTCTGAATCTGGAGTTTCGAGCAGATTTTTTTGTGCTTGACGCAAAGCTTGAGCTTTGTTAATTTGAGTATCGCTCGCTAATTGCCGATAAAATTCGCCCATCAAAGTGGCAGTAGCTTCATCATTAGCTCCCCAAAGAGTAGCGACAGTACTACGAGCCCCCGCTCTTACCGCTACACCAGCCAATCCCAAAATAGCTTGGTCGTCACCTTGAGCGGTATTGCAGGCACTGAGAACTAAGAGTTCGATTGGCTGAGAGCGTCTCAAACTGCCCACTCATAGTAAATTGTCGAGTTGATTGACGTTAATTAGGGGACTACCTGATTCTGCGCCACTGAGAATAAACGTTTGGTCGGAAGTCGAGCTAAATTGACCGTGAGTTGCCAGATGAACCACGGGATAATAAGATTCTTGGAGTTTTTGCTGGAGAGTATCTTGGGTAAATTCTTGGTTGAGTAAAATTTCAGAATTGCCAAAAATTGCTTGAATTTCTTCTAATTCGTCTTTTACCTTCGGAATTGGTGGAAAGCGGTACTCGGGATATTCTCTGGTAACTCCTGCAGCTAGAACTCTAATTTCCTGCCTTTCTAATGGTTGAGGATTGGTTAGCTGCAAACCAGAACTAAGAGCGACATTGTAATCCTTTTCGATTAAATACTTCCCATCTTGAGGATCGTATAATATCGACATCGGAATGTTACGCAAAGAGTCATCCAAAACGAATACCAGAGTTTTTACTTTGCTGGCTTCTAATTGAGCTTCAACAGGCTCGATTAGCCAACTGTAAATTTCTGTGGATAGAGGTAAAATATCTTCTTCAATAGATTGCTCTACGGTTTGCTGGATTTTTTGAATTTGGGGTTCTGGTTCTTCGTTACCTCTAGCACTACGTACGGCTTCGGCAAAACCAGGATTAGTTAGAGAGCGACGACGTAATTGTTTGATAGTAGCTTCTACTTGCTGGCTAGAAACGTTGGTAGAATAGCGTTGCAGTGGTTTTCCTGGTAAAGTTAGGATTACTTCCAAGCGATCGGGTAAAACTATCGGGTAAATCACAGCGGCTTCAGGATCGACATCGTCGATAATCACTGGCTCTTCGGCGACTTCCGAACAGGGATCTCGGAAAAAATTATCCAATTTTACTACCTGTAGAGATTCTAGAACATCTCGTGCTTGTTGCAGTTGGGCTGGAGTCGGTTCTTTCTCCAGCAGCAAACTAATGTAATCTCGAAAAATTGGTTCTACAGGTGTAGTTGCCAAATCGCTACGTAAAGCTCTAATGGTATTAAACGAGGCTTCATATGCAGTTAGCGCCTTATCTGTTTCACCTTGAAGGGCGAGAATTTTACCCAACTGAGCATTCCAACGATAGGCAATTTCGGGATATTCGGTAGTCGGTGCTAACTGCAAAGAGGCTTCTGTAAGGCGGCGAGCTTCGGGGTACTGCTGTTGCTGTTCGTAGAGGTACCCCAAATAACCCATAGCTTCTGCTTCTGCGGTTACGTTATCGAGCTGATGAGCTTCAGCGATCGCCGATGCTAAAATTTCTGCCGTCTCTTCATTAGTACGTCCCTGACGAATCAAACTTTGAGCGAAGTTAATCTTGCTGTAAATGCCTCCGCGAGTAGTAGGCAAACTGGCTATTTGTCCTTCGAGCTTTTGGGTTAGAGCGAGGATTTGCGGTTGCAAATCTCTAGCTAATTCGTAGTTTAACTCCACCGCACCATTTTGAATGCGATTGAGAAATTCGCGATCGGTAATATCCAAATCGTTGATGTCGCTCTGAAGTTCAGTTGTAGCTTGCTGCCAAAATTCCCAAACGTCAATTAACATACTGAGGTGATTGAGTTCGGCTTTGACAGTATCTATGGGAGAAGTGGCTGTTGCTGCGGTTCTTTGGTAGTAATTAAAAGCTGGCTGATATGGTTCTAGAGCGCTGGCACTCGAGCCATCTTGATTGGCAACGATATCGAGAGCAATAGTCTGGGGTGGAAAGCGATTTTGACGATTTTCGGCGATCGCTCTGGCAGTATTGCCCAGACTGAGTAAAGCAGCGGTTTGTTGAGTCGGCTCATTCAGCTCAGCAGCGGTTTTCAAACTGAGTTTTAAAGTGTCAACGGCAACTTTAGCGTAGCCGCTCTCTCTCAAGTAATCTCCAAAACGCAATAAGCCTACTGCTTTATCTGTCGAGTTACTTTCTGCCACAATTGGCTGGAGTGCTGAAATTAACTCAATCTCGTCGTCGGATCTAAATAGTGAATCTGTCTCTAACTCTGATTCAACCGCTTGAGCCCGAGCTAAAATTTGAGTGCAATCAGTTTCTTCAGACAGGTTAAAAGCTAAAAGTAAACTCTGGCATGATTGAGAATATAGACCCAAAGCTTGCTGTGCAGTAGCAGTATTGATCGCACTCTCTCGAGTATTAACTGGATCGTCTTGTGCTCGATAAGCAGCAGTAGCCTGCTGCCAAGTTTGAATAGCTAGATCTAATTTACCTGCTTCGTAAAATTCTTTACCCTGCCGAACCAATTCTGAGGGTTGGGGATCTGGTTGTGTCTGAGACAAAACGGGCAGACTGGCGACGGCAACTAATCCCAAACTGGCAAACAAAATTAACCCGATAATTCTTCTGCTCCATCGAGAGGCGAGGGTGGTTAATAACCCGTACGAACGATAAAACTTTGGCTTCATAATCTTTTGCGAGCTTAACTACATAACATAATTGAATTATTAAAAGTTTAAAAAGGGAAGTATTCTACAGAAAAATAAATACCGTCTTCCTGTAAAGTATTATCCCGATCTTCAACTTCAATCAAAGGAATACCCCAGTCCAAACGGGCACGAAGAGATTCGTTCAAGGCTAGTTGTAGTCCGACACCCAAAGATACTAGAGTATCTTCATCGCGATTGAAGTTATCTTCTGAGTCTCCCCAAACCGTACCGAAATCGGCAAAAGGAATAATTGAAAGACTATTAAAACCATTACTCCAGCGGTAAATCGGAACTCGCAGTTCTGCCGAGACAAATACGCCATTGTTTCCCAACAGCGCATCTTGACGATAGCCGCGAACGCTGTCAATCCCTCCCAAACTAAACTGTTCTAGGGGTACTAGATCGCTGGTCGTTAGTTGAATATCGGAACGCAGCAGCAGATTGATATTCGAGCGAGAATTGAGTTGACGCAACCACTGTATTTGTCCGCGCCAGCTAACGAAACTGCTATCTGGCGCATTTTGATTAATTGTGGCATCGAATAAATCTACACCGACACTAAACTGCGATCGCGCTGCCAAGACTTGGCTGCGGGTACGTTGCGTCCAGTCTTGGAAAAAACGTAGTGCCGAGATCTTCGTCTCGCCGATATCGTCTCCCATCTCGCCTGCACCGGGGGACAGGGGAAAAGGCTCATCTTCCAAAGTAGTAGAGTTAGCCTGACGGGAAAATTCTACCCCTACGGCTAACTCCTGAGTCGAGCGCGCATCGGCAGTGACAATTATTGGCTGACGCAGCACTACTTCATATTCATCGGTTTCCGATTCGATATCGAGTTCGTCGAATGGCTCTTCGATGATGTCGCTTTCTACGTAACGATAGCGCAGACTAATCGTGCCATCGAGAGAGTTGAAGGGGATGACGTAGTTGGTATCGAAATCATTACTACCATCGGTATTTTTATAGATAAAGCTGAAGCGATCGCCTTCTCCGGCAAAGTTATTGTGAGTGATATCTACTCCTCGCTGAAAACTCCCCACGCTGGGAGGACGACTGTTATTGATAAATAGCGAGGGACGAAAGGCATTGGCTTGATTGACATCGACAGCTAGAATCCAGCGTTCGCGACTCGAACCCACCGCCAGTTCGGCATTTAAACTTTCGATGAGGGGATTGAGTTGGAGTAATTGCAGTGCTTCTTGCAACTCGTTAATATTTAATGGTGCTTTGGTTCCTCTACGCAAACGAGAACGGATGTAATCTTCACTCAGTCTGCCATCGACATTAATTTCTATTTCTTCGATCGTACCTTCAATAACTCTAACTACGATGACCCCATCATTGACATCCTGGGTGGGAATTACTACCCCAGAGTTAATATAGCCCCGGTCTTGATAAAGTCTGGTTAATCTCGATTCGATTTCTAATAAATCGGCAAAGGTAATCGGACGAGCGCGATATGCAGCGAGTTCTGCCTGTAGCTCTTCTTCCTCGATCGCTGTGTTGCCCTCAATTTGGAATTGTTCTACTGCAAAAGTTGTGGTTGAATCTGGTTCGGTACTGTCCGGTAAGAGCTCTGGGGGCGATTCTAAAAAGTCTTCAATTGGCGGCAGTGGCGTAGTTGAAGGTGGCGGTGCTGATGGTTCTTCTAAGAGGAGAGGTGTTTGTGGTAAATCACTATCTGGTGGTACGGTAGGTGTCTGCGATAGGGGAGCTTGGGCTAATTGAATGTTCCACTCATTGGCTGCAATTGAGGTTTCACTAGCTACGAGTAAGCTCATTGTAGCTATTAAAGTAGGGAGTATTGGTTGCGGAAAAATTAGAAAAGTTTTATTGAATTTAAATTTTAAGTTATCTTAAAAAATAATATTAAAAACCGTACGATCTCCGACGATAAATACGATCGTGCAACTTGGCAAATTAGCACTAAAAAGTATGCGGTGCATTTAACACTAGCGCCAACTCTGGATTTCCGCTGGCGGTATCGCCGATTAACGCAAAACATCAGAATTATTCTTCTCTTTTGGTTTGTAGATACAGATAGGAACTACTACTAAATCGATTGACACATGAAAAACTGTGAAGGGATTGGGATGTAAAAACAAGAAGCGGTCAACTCCCAATACTCCAAAAAAAGTCCAGGTCATACTACTGGCAGATAGAGGTTTTGTTCATACTGAGCTCATGACCATGTTAACCACTGAATTAGTGTGGCATTACCGTATCAGAATTAAGAGCAATACTTGGATTTGGAGAGGCAATTTGCTTACATAATGTACGAATACATAAAGGAGAATATTATGGTGTTATTAATGTAATTGTTGGGCGTAACCGTGTCAATGGTGAATTGTGGGCAATTGTTAGCGAGGAAAAAACTACTCTACAAACCTTTGCTGAGTATGGATTGCGTTTTGACATCGAAGAAAACTTTCTGGATGACCAGTCTGGTGGCTGGAATCTTCAACGCTCTATGATACGCGATGTCTGTGCCTTGTCTCGGTTGTGTTTTATCTTAGCTATTTCAACTCTCTACGTCAGCGCACAAGGTGTCCAAGTTGTTGATAGTGGTAAACGACGATGGGTTGATCCCCATTGGTTTCGAGGTAATAGCTACTTCCGTATCGGTTGGGATTGGGTCAAGGCTGCACTTCTCAATGGTTGGAAATTGCTACATTCTGTCGCGTTTTCTAGCAGTCAAGATTCTACACCCACCATCGCATCACTCAAGCAACATGAGCGAAGGCTTTATCAGTTTGAGTTTAAGGTGCAACTTACTCTTATACTGTTTTATAAGTTTTGTCAGTCAACCAGGCTCAGGTTACTGCAAGCCAAATACAAAATACCAGTACTTCCATCTTTGTTTGTAAAGACTTGACGGTGAAGCAGAACAGGAAAATCCAGCCCTTTCAGCCACCCTCTGACTGACTTTTGTGATGACCATTGGAGTGAATCAATTCTTGTAAAACGTCCTCGCCTCTTGTCTTTTTCACTCACCGCTAATGAGCTGATAATATAGTCGCTATATAGTTCCAAAAGCTTTGTATCCATCTCAATATGATAGCTTTTGCGTAACATCAGTTATTAAGGTTTGATTTGAGCAACGCCAGCAGATTTTCTCATTAATTCTCCAATTACAGTGATTGAAGACTTTCATAAGTACGTGTCTCATCAGCCCATTGAGTCTCTTGAAGAAACTCTCGAAATGAAGTTAATAGGTCGGGAAACTCTCGTCGAAGGTATTTGACATCAGCCTGATAGCCGTCATTTCGATACCATTGGATCAGCTTAAATAGTTGCCAACGAAAGACTAGTAAAAATAGCCAAGCTGAAATTTCTTGATGAACCACTGTTTTTCTCTCACAGCGTGAAAATTCCTCAGCTATCTGTTGAGGAGTCAATACATCTCCAGCCAACTCAATTTTGCGATCGAGATATTTCTCTCGATGAGTCATTACCCAAGCGGCTACACGGCCTAAATCTTTTACGCACAGTAAATGAATCGGATGAGAAGATGGCAGTGAAAAAGGAAAGCGACCTTTTAAAATTGAGGGTCGAGTATACTTTTTCCAAAACTCTTCCATAAATAAACACGCTCTCAACATCGTGGTTGGCAAACCAGTTTCCCGAAAAACTGTTTCGACTTCATATTTTTGTTGGATGTGTCTGATTCCCGATTTTCTCTCGGCTCCTCCTGCCGAATTATAAACCAAGTGCTTAATTTGAGCTTTCTTGGCTACTATTGCTAGTCTTTTAGCCCTTTCTACTTCGCGGGGATCGGCTTGAGTATAATCTCCAGATGTAGCATGGCAGTAGACCCCTGACACTCCCATAAAAGCTTTTTCGAGCGAACCCTCGTCATCTAAATCTGCTTCAACTAACTCGACTCCCGCACTTGTTAACTGAAAAAGAGAGAATCTCTCTAGATCTAGATGGCGTGTAATCGCTCGTAGCTCAGTTTGTTTCTGCTCTAGAAATCCTCGAACGACCCGAATTCCAGTTCCTCCAGTCACTCCAATTAAGAGAATTTTTCCCACTGTCAATTTTTTCTTTTAAGGTAGCATCTTCAACGTAGTAGGAAAAACGAATCGAAGTCAACTCAAATTTAGGCTAATGAAAATTCATTGGATAGTAGTTAGGCGAAGAATTAAAGATTTGGTTGTATCGAGCGATTTACAAATAATCTAAATAGGGTGCGACGGCTAAAGAATCATAATCTGCTTGGAGTTTGGGATTACTTTTTGTAACTAAATTACCCAATTCCACTTGTAATCTTCCTAGTAAAGTGCGAGTTGCGGAAAAACAGGTTTTACTTATTTGTTAGAATACTATATGGTTATATAAACTATAAAAAACTATTTTTATTTTATCCATGCCAAAAACTGACTCTCGCGACAAGACACCCAAACCACCCGAATATCTTGCTCCAGTTGCCGATTATTTTAAAGTACTTTCAGAAATTAGTCGATTGCAAATTTTAAGCTGCTTGAGAGAGGGAGCAATGAATGTCAGTGAGATAGGGGAAGCTACTGGTTTGGGACAAGCAAATTTATCCAAACATCTCAAAATGCTCACAGAAGCAGAAATTCTATCCCGTAAACCTCAAGGGGTAGCTGTCTATTATGAAATTCAAGATCCAATGATTTTCGAGCTATGCGAGTTAGTTTGCGATCGCTTGTATCAAAGAATGCAACAAAAAGCAGAGAAATTCAAGCGGTTGAGTGCTTTAAGTCCTTCTACGAAGTAAAATTTAAATACTAAATACTTTGTTTCCAATCTAATAAGACAGCGCGACATTGAAGACAGGTTAAATCCTGAAGTAAATTTTCGATGCCACTGGCAGTATTGAAATAACTAGTTGAGGCTAATTTCTTAGGATTAACGATAGTTTGAGAGTTAATTTCGGCGACAAAACCGAAAAGTTTTTGGTTGGAAAAAGAACTATTAATCGCCCAACCAGTTTGATTTAAGGGTTTAAGACTACTAATGTCTGATTCTTCAATATCTAATTCTCGCTTGAGAACAATTTTGGCAACCTCAGCGGTTGTTTGTTCGGATAAAACTCTACCCCCTGAAAAATCAAGGGTAGCCTTTCCTACACCAGGACGATAAGTAGGTTTGGGCAAGAGAAAGCGACCGCTTTGTATGGTAATAATTACCACCGAATCAGCCTTTTCAACTCGCCAGTAATCTAATATTCGTTGTTGTTCGTCTTGTAGTTTTTCACCGATTAAAGTCAGCCAAGACGAACGAATTTCTACAAAACGTTCTAGAGTTTGCCAGTCATTTTGAGAATTTACCATTAGATTTAATTGGAATCGGCAATCAATTCTGCCATTAACTCTTTGACAGGGACGATCTTTTTCCCACGTCCGGCATTAGTACCAGCAAAAATTAAACCTTCTTCTACATTACCGCGAGCAGCCCGATCTAAAGCGCGAACAATGCAGTAGGTTTCTTTAGTATCTCGGCAGCGACATACTTGCAAACAGTTAGCCAGACATTTCTTATCTAAATCTGGAGAATTTTGTAAGACTTTTTCCACAAATTGATTGTGTAAAACTCTGCCTGGCATTCCTACAGGAGAAGGGACAATGGTCACATCTTCGGGATGGGAATTGAGATGAAATTCTTTATAGCGAAGAGCCGCATCGCATTCATCAGTAGTTATAAAGCGCGTACCGATTTGGACTCCCCTAGCTCCCAAAGCTAGGACGCGATCTATATCACGGCGATCCCAAATCCCTCCCGCAGCAATTACAGGTATGTCTTGTCCCAATTCATTTTGGAGATAGTTGACTAATTCAGGGATGACTTGTTCGGCTTCTATTTTGGAACTGGCTAATTCTCCATATTTCGCTCCTAAATGTCCCCCTGCTTTTTGAGGATTTTCCATTACAAAAGCATCGGGTAAACGGTTGTATTGACGTTCCCATTTACAACAGATGATCTTAGCAGCACGGGTACTGGAAATAATCGGTACTAATGCCACATCAGGATAGTCAGCAGTATATTCAGGCAGATGCAAGGGTAATCCCGCACCAGAAATAATTAGATCGATGCCAGATTCGGCAGCAGTGCGTACCAAAGTTTCATAATCTCTAACCGCTACCATGGCATTGATACCGATAATACCTTGGGGACTGAGTTGACGAGCTTTTGTTATTTCATCGATTAGTGCCAAACGATTGGCTTTAAACAAATTACTTTTTGGGTAATATGGAGAATTGAGTCCCAGGCAAACTGCCGAAATAATTCCAATACCGCCAGTATTGGCTACAGCACTGGCAAGGTTCGCCCCAGAAATCCTAATCCCCATGCCTCCTTGAATAATTGGGTAGGGAGCAAGATGTTTACCAATACGAAGTGGTGGAAGTGTGGTCATAATGTTGTTATTTAACTGTTGAATAGCAGTATTAAAAGCGCTCGGCGATCGCCGCTTCAAATAATACTTTAAAAAAGTATATAGTCAATTAGTGATAAAAAAACAACTCAAAGCAATTAAAACCTGGGTTGGGTTGCTTAGATTATTTGAAGGAAGTTAGAAGAAAACTAGTATGAACGCAATTGAACATCAATTAGCTGTGAATAGCAGGGGTAACTAAAGCTACAGGTTGGCTCTCACCGCTAGCTAGATCTAGAGAAAAGTTATGAACGTTACGTTTGTGCATAGCTTCGATACTCAAATTAGCGCAGTTTAAAACATCAGCCCAAGTGGGAACTACACGACCTTGAGACTCAAGAACAGATTGGTTAAAGTTAAAAAACCATTGAGGTTCAAGCAAAGCAAGATACAGCCATCGCAGCTAACCAAATACCAATTACGGGCCAAGCAGCTAAAAAGAAGTGTAAGGAACGGCTATTATTATTATTACAAGTATAAAATTATTTTTTTAGCTTGATAAGTTTGCGTATTCATCAAAAAATCGCTTGGATGCAGCGAGCGTTGAGATAAATTTAACTCAAATTTAGCGATCGCCCGATGTAGAAATGATTAAGAGCAGGTGCGATTATGCTTCGCGTAGCCTTCGGATCGCTCTATTGTAGATATGATTGAGACTAAGTGCGATCGCTCTATTGTAGATATGATTGAGACTAAGTGCGATCGCTCGATTATAGAGATAATTGAGAATAGGCGCGATCGCTTTTTGAAGTTGAGAACAGGCGGACACCTAAGGTACGCTTTCAGCGAGCGTTTTACAGATAACGACCGAGTTAATCTCCACTAATTTCCACTAACTTTTCACCAGAACGTAGTAGCTCTAGTGCTTCTGATAAAACCGAACTCAAAATCTCTCGCAACCGAGCATTTGAAGTATTTCCACAAGTCAACCAAATAATTTGCGGTGGTTCTCCCAAGCGATCGACCAAATCCACAAAATCACTGTCTTTGGTCATAAAAATAACTCCTTGAGCTTTTGCAGTCTCAAAGATTTCCGTATCTTCAGCATCTCGCAACCCAAGATCGCGTAAAGCTAGGTCTGTTACCCCAAATGTATTTGTAATCCAAGTTGCAATTGTAGGTGACAGGTGTGTGCATCGATCCAGATCGTTGTCATGCGACTAACACAGGATGATTAAGTTTACGTGACGCATAGGTAAGTGCTGCTCTCAAATCATCCATCTCAAGATCGGGTAGTTCCTCTAAAATCTGTTCGGAACTAAGCCCTGCTGCAAACAGGTCAAGAACATCAGATACTCGAATTCTCATACCACGAATACAGGGACGACCACCACACTGTCTGGGATTGACTGTGATTCGTTCGAGTAATTTTGACATTTGATAAAACCTCCATTGTTCCAAGATAGATCGGTCTGTTCTATTTAATTGTAAATCTTAGTAAATGGTAGTTTTTGCTAGTGCGATCGCTCGATGGGAGAAATGATTTAGAGTAGATGCGATCGCCCCCTTGCAGAGATGATTGAGAGTCAATGCGATCGCTCCCTTGTAGAAATGATTGAGAGTCAATGCGATCGCCTGATTTGATTTGGGATTGAGAATAAGTGCGATCGCTCTTGGAACTTGAGAACAGGCGATCGCTTTACAGATAACGTTTCCAATCAGCAGCGACAGATATGATTCAAATGGAGCGAAAAAACTTTATTATGCGCCGATTTTACCTACGCCAAGACTAATATACTTTCTGATTCTCGATCTCCAAACTGAATAATCGTGTCAAAATTGTCTCTTAAAATCTGAACAATTTTTGATGTTGGACAATTACCAACCTTAAGATAGATAAACTTGGGTGGATGACCATACAGCAAACTACGTTGATGGAAGTCAGAATCTTTTGAAACAATCACAAAATTGTTTGCTTTTGCATATTCCCAAATGATGTTATCGTCAGTATTTGTAAGTGCCAAGGTTTTGACATGGTCAGAACTAGGATACAAATCGATAATCCTGTAAACAATCCGATCTGAGAGATTTTCATCAAAAAGCAGTTTCACAGCGATGCCACAAACAACTTCTTCTCACGATCTGCTGCAAAAGCAAGACAGGCTTTGATATCTTCTGAGGTAAGTTCAGAAAAATCTTCCAAAATTTCTGCTTCGGTCATCCCACCTGCGAGATATTCCAAGATATCGTACACGGTGATTCGCATTCCCCGAATACATGGCTTACCACTGCGCTTTCCAGGTTCGATCGTAATAATGTCTTGGTAGTTCATAAAACGCAATGAGGAAAAAATATTTATCTACCATCAATATAGTAGCAAACTAGATGTCAATGGTATTTTTTGAGCGTGCGATCGCCCGATGTAGAAATGATTAAGAGCAGGTGCGATTATGCTTCGCGTAGCCTTTGGATCGCTCGATGGGAGAGATGATTGAGACTAAATGCGATCGCCCGATGTAGAAATGATTAAGAGCAGGTGCGATTATGCTTCGCGTAGCCTTTGGATCGCTCGATGGGAGAGATGATTGAGACTAAATGCGATCGCCCGATGGTAGAAATGACTGAGAGTCAATGCGATCGCACTTTTTTGTAGAGATGATTAAGAGTAAGTGCGATCGCGTTTAGAAAAAAATTGTTATTTTAATTTCTTAAATCTGTTCTGTTAGAAAAACTACCCCTCTGGGAATACTTTTAGTAACTCTTTATACTAGCTTGTTGGTCATATATCTAAGGGTAATAATTGTCCAGCATATAGCTAACAAAAACTGTCAGTTAATAACTTGAAGAGTTAGTAAATAAGAATCATCCCAAATAATTACTATGAATAATTCTTCTCAAAAATATAAGCTAGGCTTTTTCTTCGGTGCAGGTGCAGAGGTAGGATATGAGTTGCCTCTAGGGGGACGTTTTGCTCTCGACATATTCCGTCAAGAAACAAAAGAGGAAAAAGAAAAATTCAATAAAATTCTATCTAATATACAAATTAATTCATCTTATGCCGAAAACTGGCTACCTAAAGATTTTAGAAATAAAAACATTTACACTCTTACTAAACGTGATTTTAAAAGCTTGCTTGAATCAACCATTGAATATAATAAAGATAAGATAATTAAATTTTTAAATAATTTTGATAACGAGGTAAATCAGGTGTAAGGATTCAGGTATCAGGGTTGACAAAAAGGAAAAAGAGATTAAAGTAGCCAATAATGAGCGAAGCTAATCACCCCTTCAAAGCCGAAGAACTGCGCCAGTTGTCCAATGAGAAACTGGCAGAAATCGTGACTACCCAACAAAAGCTGATTGAGAAGCTAGAAAAAAGAATAGAACAACTGGAACAGAGCCTCAACCTCGACAGCCAAACCTCATCGAAACCCCCTTCAACTGACTTGCTGAAAAAAAGCGAGAGAAAACCAGAAGTAGGGTTGGAAGAAGCCAAAAAAGAGACAAAAAGAAAACCAGGAGGACAACCAGGACATCAAGGGAAGACGAGAAAAGGATTTGGGCGTGTAGACCGCTACGAAGTATTGAAACCGACCATCTGCTCCAACTGTGGAAATCAACAATGGAAGACTAAGGGGGTACGAGTAGATACTCAACAGGTAGCCCAGTTGGTGGCAAAACCGATACAAGTCGTAGAGTACCAACGTCATCACTGTCAATGCGGCAAGTGTGGAGCAATAGAGGCAGCTCGACGGTCTCCCACAATGATTCCAGGTCAAGACTTGGGAGTCAGACTACAGGGGTTACTTTCCTGGCTGGGAAACTATGCTCATATGTCCTATGCTAAACAGCAAGAACTGTTGTGGGAACTGGGAGCAATAGAAATTAGTAGGGGAACTTTAGTTGCCACCAATGAACGAACGAGTACAACAAGCGAGTATCAACAGTGTTGAAGGGTTGAAAAAGTCGATTAATTCAGAGCATCCTCCTCTACATTGTGACGAAACCCCCTGCTCAGTTAAAGGAGTCAAAGAATGGCTCTGGGTTTTAGCTGGGTCAGAGTTCTGCCTGTTTCATGCCGGCGATACTAGAAAACGCAGAGAATTGGAAGCTGTATTAGGAGTATTCTATGATGGAGTTTTGATTAGCGACGATTTTAGTGTCTACAACGGCTATTCAGTAGCAGGACAACAAAAGTGTTTGGCTCATCTACGTCGTCATTTTCAAAAACTGTTAAAGACTAAAGGGGTAGATAACCAAGAAATTGCTACCACCTTTCTGTCTCTAATTGATGAGGCATTTAAGCAACATCGGGTTTGGCGACAGACCCATCAGGAAAGCCACTATCGAGATTGGGCAGAGGATTTCCGAAGGCGAGTGACTAGCGCAATTAAGACTTGGCTCAAGAATGCTGGTCATGAAGCTGGAAAACTGCTACGTTCGCTGCGTGATAAGGCGGAGCAATGGTGGTATTTTCTGACACATCCTCAGATACCCCCCGACAATAATCTAGCTGAACGATGTTTGAGAACTGCTGTAACCAAGCGGAAAGTTTGTGGTGGCTCTCGTTCCATCGAACGGTTTCAACATACAGCCAACCTGCTGAGTGCAATTCAATCTTGTCGTTTGCAAGGACGTTCGGTGATTACTTTTTTTCAACAGACTTTACAAGCTACAGTTGGACATTGTTCTTATCCTTCTCTTATTCCTCATGCTTGCACCTGAATCCTTACAATCAGGTATTAAATAATTTTGATTTAACAGTAACACAAATAAATGATAAATTTAATCAGGCTGTAGATAAAAATATTAAACAAGTTAACTACAATCAAGAAATTCAAATTAACCCTGCTTTTCAAGCAGAAACAAGTCTATTTGAAAGCAATTATTTTAGTGCTTTGCTTGAAACTTATAGTAAAATCAATCAACCAAAAGATACAAATTTATCAAAAGCTATAGAAGCATTTTTACAGATATTGATTGGATGTTATGGTAGCAAATTAACCTCTAATTTGAATGAAATTTTTACTAAATCGCCACCAGGATTACCTTTATTTAACAATTTTTATGGACTATTCCATATTGATTTTTCTCGTGCTGGACTGGCTGCTGTTGAATTAGCTCTCGAAATGACTCTGAGAAAATATTTTTGGATATTCATAGTGAACTAAAAGATATTTTTGGAAAACTTGGATTGAAAATTATTGAAAAATTATTTGAACAAACATTAGATTATAAACAATTAGTTGACAGTCATTTTAGGTATCTTTATAACCCTAAAGTTGAATGGGCTAAGTTTACCAAAATGGTGCTTTTTTTGGAGACAGTTCGAACTTATATAAAAAATCAAATGCAGAAAGCAAAAAATATAAATAATGGCTATTATCATGATTTATTAAAAGTAAAAAACAATATAGATATTTCAGGAATAGGAACAACTAATTATACTAATTTAATTAATTCAATAATTGACGGTGTTAATCCTGCCTATTTAAATGGTAGTATTGATGATTTTTACGATCCTTATTTAAATAAAATCATCAAATTTAATTCTGAACAAGAACGTCTACAACATCCTCATATAACAGTTCCCTTGATTTTTACACAAAGCGGTATCAAACCTTTGACCTCAATCGAAATGTCTCGTAGATATGTCAATCTTTATGATCAATTTTGCCAATCTAATGCCATTGTAGTAGTCGGCTATGGATTTAATGATGATGATGGACATATTAATGGATTTTTTCGAGATCTTATCCAAGACAAAGAGAAGGAGTTATTTATAATTCGCAGACAAAATGATAAATCTAAGGAAGATATAAAAAAAGAATGTGCAAGTCAACTTAGAATCGATTTAACATTAACAGACAAACTTAATATTATTTTAGTGGATAACAATAGAAAAGAAGAAGATATACTTTGGTGTGATAAAGTAACCAAAATTCTTTTTGAAAAGCAAAATAAAAGCAGTTAATAACAAAAGAATTTTGGCTGCAAGTACTTTGAGCAAGCAAATTATTTCAAGTTCGTTTTTCTGCTTGTTGTTTGATTAGGCGAACTTGGATAATAACTGTATAACTATAAATTTTAATTGGCATTGCCACCCTACGACTACACCAAATTTAAAGCTTTAACTGAATTTTGAGTTAGATCGCTGATACAAACTCGATTGATAATATTAGCGATATAGGTATTGACGGTTTCTAGTTCGATTTGCAAGGAAGATGCTACTGCATCATAATCAGTACCAATGGCAATTAATTCTAAAACTACTAATTCTGTTTCGGTCATCGGTACTCCGTCTTGAAAAGACGGAGCCTGCGATGACTTCGTTAAAATTGCTTCGTTTTGAAGCCATTTGATTTTCGCCAAAATGAGATTGGCGATTACAGGATCGAGATATAAGTAACCTGCTTGGGTTAAACGGATGGCTTCCGCTAACTGTTCGATGGATGCATTGTTGAGGATATAGGACTCTGCACCAGCAGCAAAGGCAGCTAAAATTTGGGCTTCGGAGTCTGGCTGTAAGAAGAGACAGATTTTTAGGCGGGGATTGTCCGATTGTGCCTGAATTTCGCGGAATCTTCTGGTTAATTCTACGGCATTTTTATCGGGTAAGTTGAAATCGATTAGGGCAACATCTGCACCAGCAACGGAGTTGAGTAAGACTAAACCAGTTTCCGCGTTGGTGGCTTCGCTGTAAACATCGATTCCTGTTTGGGCGCGTAAGGCTTTTCTTAAACCCACTCTTGTTTGTTCGTCGCTGACAATCAGGAATACTTGAATATCGCTGTGTTGTTCTTCGGGCTGGTATGCGGGCAAGTCATTCGGTTCGCCACAGGCGGAGATGGTAGTAGGGGTAGTTTCGGTTATCGTACCTGCAAAATTAACGTCTGCCCCTAGTTTTTGGTTACGTTGGGCAATTTGTTCGGGAGTGAGAATTCTCGATTCATCGAAGCCAAAGTCAATTTCGGTATGGAATCCTTTTTGTTTGACGCGCTTGAGGTTGTAGAAGCGTTTATTGAGGGTAGTTTGTAGGAATGCCCAGAGACAGCCGAGTAAATAGCGACGTTTGAAAGGATCGCGCACGAACCAATATTCCAGCGTCTTCCATATATAGAAACGGGCATAATTACGCAGTACCCCTTGCAACAATTGTTCGCGGCTAATGGCGTTGGGCTTCATAATGGGAGTGACAAAATTGTAGTGGGAATAGTCCCGCACCTCAACCTTATCTCCTAAATCTTCAAACAACTCGGAAAAAGGCCAGGGCGTAAACATATTCCAGTTGGTCATGTCCGCTTGCCAATCCCTTGCTATGCGATAGGTTTCTTCGATGGTTTCTAGGGTTTCATTTTCCAACCCCATAATGTATTGGACTTCGGCTACAATGCCATTTTCTTTTAACAGACGAACGGCGCGTTTGTTATCTTCAATGGTGGTTTCTTTGCGGAAAATGTTTAAATTCAATTGGGCAGCAGCTTCTGTTCCTAAAGATACGTGAACCAATCCCGCTTTGCGATACAGGGGTAATTCCTTTTCATCCCGCAGAATATCCGTCACCCGCGTATTAATACCTCAGTGAACATCTAAATTGCGATCGATTAATTCCCTACACAGGGCAAGAAATCTGGGTTTATTAATGGTTGGTTCTTCGTCTGCCAGAATAAAAAAGCCGACTTTATACTCTTTAACTAGATGTTCGATTTCATCGACGAATAATTTAGGAGTGCGAGAGCGATATTTACGCCAGAACTTCCATTGGGAACAGAAGCGACAACGGAAGGGACAACCCCTAGCATAGTTGGGAACAGCAACCCTAACATTCAGAGGAGTATAAATGTATTTATCCCAATCCAACAAACTCCAGTCTGGGCTTAAGGTATCCAGGTTTTTAATCGGCGGATGGGCAGGAGTAGCGACTACTTGACCGTCTTCTAAGAAAGCAATACCTAAAATATTACGACGTTCTTGTAAATCCGTACCATTGGCGATCGCTCTCAACAAATTGACGGTAATTTCTTCTCCTTCCCCACGAATAATATAATCTACCCAAGGAGCTTCATTGAGAACTTCATTGTACATATAGGTAGGATGAACCCCACCCATAATTGTCTTAGCGTTGGGACAGACTTCTTTAACAATCTGGAGAGTTTTCTGGGATTGATAGATCGTCGGCGTAATTGCCGTTGCCAACACTACATCGGGCCGATTCTTAGCAATAATTTCTGCCAGAACATCATCTTCAATATAATTAGTCATGGCATCGACGAAGCGAATATTGTCAAATCCCGCCTGTTTCAACGCCCCGCCGACATAAGGAACCCAACTAGGAGGCCAATTTCCCGCAATTTCTGCCCCGCCGGAATGGTAATTGGGTTGGATTAAGAGAATACGCATAAGTCACTCGAGCAAATTTAAAGTTAGCAAAGATCGGGGTAGGGGCGAAATACGTTTCGCCCTTACAAAATTCAGAATTAGCAAATTATTTAAATAGATTTAGAAAAAACGCGATCGCCATGTCTGGTGAGATAGGTATCAAAAACCGAGGCGATATTTCTAATTAATAATCTTCCTGTGGGTGTTACTTCAATACCATCATCAAAAACTTTAATTAAGCCATCCGCTTCTAAAGCTTTTAGTTCGGCAATTTCGGCACTAAAATAGCTATCGAAATCAAGATCGAAACCGAGATGATATTTTTCCTCTAAGTCGTATTGGGAAAGGCGGAATTGACACATCAATTCCATAATTACGGTGCGACGGAGAATGTCATCGCGACTTAGACTAACACCCTTTTCAATGGGTAATTTTCCTTGGTCAATTACTTGATAGTAATCTTTAATGCCCTTCTGGTTTTGGACGTAAACATCATTCAGCATACTGATGGAAGTCATGCCAAAACCAAATAAATCTGATTCGGGTTTGGTAGTGTAACCCTGGAAGTTGCGGTGTAGTTCGCCTTGGCGTTGTGCCACTGCCAGTTCGTCATCGGGTTTGGCAAAGTGATCCATTCCAATATAGACATAGCCATTATTGGTCAACTCTTCAATGGTCATGTGGAAAATTGCCAATTTCTCAGCAGCAGAAGGTAAAGCTTCTACAGGCAGATTTTTCTGGACTGGTTTCAACCAAGGTACATAGGCAAAATTAAAGACAGCGATGCGGTCTGGATTGAGTTCGATCGTCTTGCGGATGGTTTCTCTAAAGGTGTTTAAAGTCTGATAAGGTAAACCATAAATTAAATCCACATTGACACTTTCAAATCCCGCAGATCTAATGGCATCCATCACCTCAAACAACCTCTCTTCTGGTTGTACCCGATTGATGGCTGCTTGCACTTGGGGATTAAAATCTTGAATACCAAAACTAATGCGATTAAAACCTAGACTTCTCAGAACATATATATAGTTGCGATCGATAAATCTGGGATTGATTTCAATAGAAACTTCCGCATGGCGATCGATACTAAAATGTCGATTAAGAGTATTCCATAAAAACTCAATTTGTTCCAGATTCAAATAGTTAGGTGTACCACCACCCCAATGGAGTTGATGTACTGTTCTTTTAGAATCGATTAAAGATGCAGCCTGTTGGATATCGCGAGCGATATATTCTAAATAAGCTTGGGCAAATTCTTTTCTTTGGGTAATAACGGTATTGCAACCGCAAAAATAACAGGGAGTTTCGCAAAAAGGAATATGACAATAAAGAGAAATTGGAGTTTGCGTATAATTACTAATAGCAATGCCAGTACGAAATTTGTGTGCGGAAAAATCAGAACTTAATTGAGTCGCAGGAGGATAATTGGTATAGCGAGGTAGGGGTTTGTCGTATTTTTGTAAAAGAGTGGAATTAAATTGAACTTTTTGTTTGGAAACTTTCATACTTGTAATATTAAGGGAACAGGGAACAGTTAATAGATAATAGGTAATAGGTGATAGGTAATAGATATTTTGAATTATTAGGAAAAGCGATCGCCCGTTGATTCGAAAATTAAACAGTGATTAACAGAAAATTAGGCGCAAACAAGCACGAGGAAAATAACCCGATTACAAGGTAAACATTGCTCACCTTACAATGGTGTTTTTGCACTTATTTTGTTTTGGATTAGGTAAGTGCGATCGCTCTTAATCGTAATTTACTCGGCAGTAATTAATTCAACAGAACTGTTGCCTGGAGCCCGTTCTGTACTACCGGGAATATCTTGTCGAGTAATCAGATCGAATACATGCTCGCCAATAGCAGCTTTCACTTCAGGTTCTAGAGAGTGCATCACATCGCGATTGAGAGCAAATGCAGCGTTAGCTTCAGCGACAATTTTTTCGATTAACTCATTATCGACTGGCAAGGAATTCAACGCATCGCGATATCTGCCTTTAAATCCGCGTCTTGCTTCTACAGAGGGAAAAGCATCAAATTGATGGAAATTAGTTCCCCGATCTGGTGGTAGACTCAGGGCAGAACGGACAATATTTTTTAATGCCTGTCCCCCAGACAGATCCCCCATGTAGCGCACATAGGAATGGGCAACTAATAATTCCGGTTCGCTGTTCGATACTTCCTTAATCCGAGCTACGTAAACTTTTCCTGCCTCGGAAGGAGCAATTTCTTCTTGCCAATTATCTCCATAATAAAATGCTAAATCTTTTTCTAAGCTGGCTTTGCGGTTTAATTCGGGAAAATAAATTAAACCAACTACAGGATGATCGCGATGTCTTAATAATTCTGCTTCAAGGGTAGTGTAAACAAAATATAAATTAGCAAGTAATTTACGGAAAGGCTCTCTTTCGACAATTCCTTTGAGAAAACACTTCATATATGCAGTATTTTCTGCCATAGTGTGAGACTGTTTTGTACCTTCTCTTAATTGACTAGCTAGATCGCTACACATAATTAATATCTCCTGAATTTAGTCATTAGTTATTAGTCATTGGGCCTTTATTACCTATTACCTATTACTTTTCTCTTACTTTCCTCATCTCTCATCATTCATAATTCATCCTTTATAGTTAACCCAATCTTGAGGCTTGAGAAACACTTCTGTTAACTTGGCTTCTGGTGTTCCTGGTTCGGGTTGATAGCAATATTCCCAACGTACCAATGGAGGTAAAGACATTAAAATTGATTCGGTACGTCCGTTGGTTTGTAAACCGAAAATCGTACCGCGATCGTAAACTAAGTTAAACTCCACATAGCGTCCGCGACGATACAATTGGAAATTTTTTTCTCTGTCTCCGTATTCAGTATCTTGTCTTCTTTCCACAATAGGAACATAAGCAGATAAGAAAGAATTACCGCAACTCTGCACGAAAGCAAATAAATCTTCCCAATTACGAGTTACTTTACCTACTTGATTGCTATATTTGGCAGCAGCACCGTCGGGATCGGGACCACAATAGAGGGGACTATTGCCATCTTGATAATCGAAAAAGATCCCGCCAATACCCCGTGCTTCCTGACGGTGTTTCAGATAAAAATATTCATCGCACCAGCGTTTGAAAGCGGGGTAATATTCGGGATGATGAGCATCACAAGCATGCCTAATCGTTTGATGAAAATGTACCGCATCTTCTACAAAAGGATAGTAAGGAGTTAGATCGACACCACCACCAAACCACCAAACGGAACCGGCTTCAAAATAACGATAATTGAGATGAACGGTGGGAACATAAGGATTACGGGGATGCAGCACCATCGATGTACCGGTAGCATAAAAACCATGTCCTGTTGCTTCGGGGCGTTGGACTAAAATTGATGGAGGTAAAGTATCACCCCAAACTTCGGAAAAGTTAACCCCACCTTGTTCGAATACTCTTCCGTCTCTAATGACGCGAGAACGTCCGCCTCCTCCGGCTTCTCTTTGCCAACTATCTTCTCTAAAGCTAGCTTTACCGTCGAGTTGTTCTAAACCATTGCAAATATTATCTTGTAATTGCCGAACGAATTTTTTGACCCGTTCCCTAGAATCTGCGGGAGGCAAATTTTGACTTTTGGTTTCGACCCGAGCTGTTGCTTGAATACTCATTACAAATTTTCGATTAATTTTAATTTACGTTATTTAACTATATAAGAATATATTGAATATAAAATCGAGATTTACAAAACTTTATTGCTTTTTGCCTCATCTTATTGGATAAATATAGTTCATAACTAATTAGCTATACATCCAAGCAATTATGACTAGTACTGTTTCTCAACCCGCTACTAAAAAAACCTCTACAGAAGAAACCTTGCTGACGCCGCGCTTTTACACTACAGATTTTGACGCGATCGCTAATATGGATATTTCCTCCCAGGAAGAGGAATTAAAAGCAATGATTGCCGAAATGCGTACTGATTATAATCGAGATCACTTTTTACGGGATGACGAGTTTAAACAATCTTGGGATCGCATTGATGAAAAAACCCGTCGGGCGTTTGTCGATTTTTTGGAACGTTCTTGCACTTCGGAATTCTCTGGTTTTCTCCTGTTTAAAGAATTATCCCGCAAACTCAAAGGTCGAAATCCACTTTTAGCCGAAATATTTCATTTAATGGCACGAGACGAAGCGCGTCATGCAGGGTTTCTCAACAAAGCCATGAGCGATTTTAATATTTCTCTAGATTTAGGATACTTAACCAAACATCGCACCTATAGATTTTTTAAACCAGAGTGGGTAATTTACGCTGTTTATCTCTCGGAAAAAATTGGTTACTGGCGTTATATCCTGATGTATCGTCATTTAGAAAAACACCCTGAATATCAGTTTTATCCCCTATTCAAAAAGTTTGAAAGTTGGTGTCAAGACGAAAACCGTCACGGAGATATCTTTAAAGCCTTATTGCGATCGCAAAAATCGATGTGGCAATGTTGGCAAGGCAGATTATGGGCGCGTTTCTTCTTATTATCTGTATTTGCTACCCATACCCTAACCGTACACGAACGGGCGGACTTCTACACCAGTATCGGTTTAGATGCTCAAGAATACGATCGCGAAGTAATTCGCAAGACTAACGAAACTTCAGCACGGGCATTTCCTGTTATTCTTGATGTCGATCGTCCTGAGTTCTTTAAACGGTTAGAACGCTGTGCAGATCGCAATGAAGAGTTAAAAGCGATCGAAACAAGTAAAGCACCGAAGATAGTTAAATTTTTCCGCAAGTTACCTTTAATTACTGGTATCTTTTGGGATTTGTTAGTTTTGTATTTAATTAAACCTATTGATGCAGAGGCTTTACGGGGTACTGTACGTTAAGAAAAAAACAAAAAATCTACAATGGTTAAGGGTTTGGGAATACCGAACCCTTTATAATATCTACTGCTAAGATCGAATTATTTAGAGTAAAGTTTACAGTCATGGATTCTACCCAAGAAATTACGATTAAAGTCAGTCCAGAAGTTGCTGTTGCTTACCAAAATGCAACCGAACAAGAAAAACAAAGGCTTCAAACCATTGTTACTCTATTTCTCGATCGAGATACTTCTAATAACAATGATTTATTAGGAGTAATTATGGATCAAATTAGCGATCGAGCGCAAGAGAGAGGATTAACTCCAGAAATTTTAGAGTCTATTTTAAATGAGTGAGCCACGAAGATTTATTCTAGATGCTAATGTCATTATCAGTGCTTTACTTTTCAAGAAAAGTTTACCTCGTCAGGCATTAGATAAAGCAAGAAAGCAAGGAATAGTCTTGATGTCACAATCGATTTGGTCAGAAATAAGCGAAGTTGTAGCAAGACCCAAATTTGATAAGTATCTCTCTAGTCAAGAAAGACAATTGTTTTTATTAGTTTTTGAGCAAGCAGTTAGATTTGTTGATATTAAAGAAACTATAAATGCTTGTCGCGATCCCAAAGATGATAAATATTTAGAGTTAGCAGTGAATGGAAAAGCTGAATGTATTGTGACTGGCGATCGAGATTTATTAATTTTACATCCATTTCGAGAAATTTCGATTATTACAGTTACTCAGTTTCTAAATAATTAGACAACATAATATTTACTTAGATTAATTTTATATTGGCTATCCTTAAAGCATCATCAATAGGATAGTATTGCCAAAAAATTTTAGCAATTTTATAAGCAAAATTATTTTTTTTAATAAAATACTTGTTATCTGAATTTGATGGATCGCTTTCAGGCAAAGGAATTTGATAACGACCTCCATCACACGTTACAAAAGTTTCCTTGTGAATTAATGTTTCAAAATATCTAAGTTCGACTTCAAAACTATGAGCATTAGGATTTGGAAATTTGTATGTCCATGATTCTTGGAAATCCTCCTTAATTATTTCACCTTGACGGATTGTGAATTCTGGAAATATTTTATGATAAATTTGATTATCTTCATCAATGCTAACCCAATGTTCAACATCATCTAGCAATCTTTTGATTCTTTCTAAAGGTGGCAAACCAAATCCAAAACGTTCGCGCCACATTAGTTCAATTTGTGCTTCGGGCGCAGACTCTTGAAGTGGAATATTTGTATCACCCAAGCGTGTATATATAACTCCTGCACGAATTGTTTTACCTCTATCCGTATAATCTTTCGTGAGAAAAAAGGGTTTGTCTGGTCGATTTTTAATAACTAAAATATCTATTTCAATATTAGATTGGGGTGTAATAGTTTCAATTTTAATAGTGGGAATGCGATTAAAATTTGCTTGACGAATAAAGTCTTGAATCTTAGCATTAGTTTTACGATTAATATCGGACTGCACACCTATGAGATTTTTGTCATCTGTAACCCCAAAAACCAAATATCTATCCTCTTCTGTATAGGCATTTGCCAAACAGAGAATGTCATGTAAAAATTTTAATTTATTTTCATGAAACTGTTCTTTGAAATCTAAATTTTCACACTCTTCTCGACTTAATAATTCCTCTACATTAATCATGAAATTTCAGCAATCGATCTGAAGACTAACAAAGCACTATTATAAACATCGCCATCAAATATAGCCACTTATTTTCGATTATAGCGATCGCCTTTCTAAGTAAGATTGAAAACGGGCGATCGCCATATAGCTAACAGGACAAATACATAACTAAGCTACAATCAACCTACTAAGATTATTCGACAAATACTGGTGTGAGAATTGAAGAAATTATTTGGCTCGATAAAATTATTGATAAGCTGGCAGTAAAACATCGTGTAAATACCAATGAAGTGGAAGAGGTTTTAAGCAACAAACCAAAATTTCGATTTGTGGAAAAAGGCGATCGCGCAGAAGAAGATGTTTACTTAGCCTTGGGACAAACTGATTCAGGACGTTATAAATTCTCTAATCAAGCTCTAATTTTAAGTGCCAGAGATATGCCAAAAAAAGAGAGGAAATTATATGACAGAAAATAAATCTCAAAAGTTACCTAAATTTGATTCTACTGAAGAATTAGTAGATTTTTTCGATACTCACGATCTAGGAGAATATGAAGAAAATCTGCCAGAAGTAGATTTTGATGTCGATCTCAAACGCAAACATTATTTAGTTTCTGTTGAAGGCAATTTAATGAACAAACTTTTAGAAATTGCTCAAGAACAACAAGTTTCGGTTGAAATGCTGGTAGATTCTTGGTTAAAAGAAAAGATTATTAAAGCGAGTTAATTTTAATTGAGATTATCAATGCGATCGCCCTTTTTCAATCTTACTCGGAGATGCGATCGCTCGTTTTCAATCCGACTTATAAACACTACCGTCGGGCATAATCGCTTCTGTTAAATCCGCATTATCAAGATTTATTCCTGTTAAATCGGCATCTCGTAAATTAGCTTTAGACAAAATCGCTCCACTAAAATTGGCATAACTCAAATCTGCACCTTGTAAGTTAGCCTCTGTCAAATCGGTGGTCAATCCCATTCCTGCGCTAAGATTAGCGCGACAAAGTTTAGCAGCCTCTAAGTTAGCTTGATATAAAATTGCCATACTCAAATTAGCGTAGCTGAGATCGGCATGACTGAGATCGGCACGACTTAAGTTAGTACGATAGTCGGTAGTAGGACGCAGATCTACTTCTAACATTGAAGCAGAAGCAAGTTTGGCGTTGCTGAGATTCGCCCCTTTCAAAATTGCTTTGATTAAATTGGCTTGGTTTAAATTGGCTTTAGTTAAAATCGCGCCACTGAGATCGACTTCTCTCAAATTGGCTTTTTTTAAATCAGCTTGAGTTAAATCAGTACCCCATAATATAGATTCACTCAAATCTGCCTTACGCAAACACGCACCACTTAAATTTGTTCTTCCTAATCGTGATTGTCGTAAATCTGCTGCGGTTAAATCTACTTTGCTAAGGTCGATCTTGACTAATTCTGCTTCTCGTAGATTTATTTTGGCAAAAGCTCTTTCTCCCGCACTATATTGTTGTAAAAATTGATTGACTTCCATTGATTTTAATTGAGGATTTGTGGCGTATATATTTATATATATTTACTGTTACTGTCTGCTAGCAATTGTTGAAGGTACGGCAAATAGACTTTATTCTCCACCAAGTAATAATCACAAAATACACTGATGAGGGCAATAATTGTCAATTGTCTCTAGAATTAGCTATTTACTCTCGCGGATTAAAATGAATTAAGTAGCAATAAAGGCAACTACAAAGGCGATTGAATAGTAAGGAAGCATTAAATCTCCTTAATTTTAGTGAAAATTAAACTCTACTGCATATCAGTATATTACTATATCGTAATGTATTTATATTAAAACAATGAAAAAATTTATTCTCCCTCTATTTACTGAGTTTTGTCGCTGCGAGCTTGCTCGGCGTGCCAGCGAAACCAAGCGATCGCCACTGCTGCTCTATTCCAAGGCGTATTTAAAAATGACGAACCATTTATTTTAGAGAGTATCTATTTAATATTTTATTTATAGTTACTTTATCAAAAGCGAAAATTAATGAAATATAGAACTAAACCACTTTTAATTGCTTTTAGTGGTGGTATTTTAATGGGACTAACGCCAGCTCCTACAAATGCCTGGTATTTAGCCTGGTGCAGTTTAGTTCCTTTGTGGATATTAATTAGAACGGAAAAAACCTTAACTCAGACCATCTTAAATGCTCTCGTTTGGGGATGTGGCTATCATGGTTTGAGTTTGTTTTGGATTACGGGAGTACATCCGATGACTTGGATGGGAGTTCCCTGGCTGGCGAGTTTATTAATTGCGATATTTTGTTGGTTATTTATTACTCTTTGGGGAGCTTTATTAGTTGCTACGTGGTCGATAGTATTTAAACTTATTACTAAAAGACTAAATAGAAAAACTGCCAATAGGTTTATCTTTAATTCTTTATTAATAGTTGGGATTGGTCTAGCTCTCTGGTGCGGCTTAGAAACCTTATGGAGTTATGGTTCTCTCTGGTGGACTTCATTAAGCTATACTCAAAGCCCGAATAATTTGGTAATTTTGCAATTAGGTAAAATCTCGGGATTTAGCACGATTACTGCAGCAATAGTGGCGGTGAACGGTTTGTTCGCAGAAGTACTGTTATACTGGCGCAGCTTCCGCCAAAAACCTCCATTGTTGTGGTTAATCTCGCCGCTGTTAGTCTTTATTACCTGTCATTTTCTAGGATATTATTTATATCAATACCCTGTAGCGAAAAATGACTCAGACGCAATTAAAGTAGGAATTATTCAAGGTAATATTCCCAATCAAATCAAACTTTCTCCCGTAGGATGGCGTAAGGCGAGACGGGGTTACACTGACGGTTATCGACAACTGGCACGTCAGGGAGTTGATGTGGTGCTCACTCCCGAAACGGCTTTGCCTTTTTACTGGGATAATATTATTAATAATTCAGAATTTTATCAAACCGTAGTTACAGAAAAAGTTCCCGTTTGGGTTGGAGCTTTTGGGGAGAGCGAGCGCGGTTATACTAACAGTTTGTTTACTCTTACTGCTACGGGAGAAACTTTTAGCCGCTATGACAAATACAAGTTAGTTCCTTTAGGTGAATTTATTCCTTTCGAACCAATTTTGGGCAAAATAGTCGAGCGCCTGTCTCCGTTAGACGCTCATTTAATCCCGGGAAAACCAGATCCAGTTTTTGACACTCCTTTTGGTAGAGCAATTGTCGGAATTTGTTACGAGTCAGCTTTTTCAGAACATTTCCGCCGTCAGGCAAAAGAGGGAGGCGAGTTTATCATTACCTCATCGAATAATGCCCACTATAGTACCACGATGCCAGCCCAACATCATGCCCAAGACGTGATGCGCGCTATAGAAAGCGATCGCTGGGCGGCGAGAGCCACCAATACGGGTTATTCAGCGATCGTCGATCCTCGGGGACGTACTTTGTGGATTTCCGCTCTCGAACGCTATGCTATTCATTCGGGTACTATCTATCGCCGTCAGCATCAAACTTTGTATGTCCGTTGGGGAGATTGGCTGACACCAACCTTATTAGTATTAGGTGGGATGAGTTTGGTAATCTCGATTAGGAGCTAATTTTTCACAATCGCGCCAAAGTCGGCTAAAATCCTGGCATGATTGCGTAATAATCCCAGTAAATTGAGACGGTTTTGCCGAATATCGGAATTTTCTGCCATGATTAAAACACTATCTTCGCCATCGAAAAAGTTACTAACGATGGGGGCAATTTCAGTTAAACTATCCACTAATAATTGATAGTTGCGCTGTTGTTGTGCGGCTCGAGTTTTGGGAACCAATTCTAGCAGCCGCTTGTAAAAGGCTCGTTCTGAGGAACTTTCCAATAATTCGGGATTGATTAAATCTTGGGGATCTAAAGCCTGGGTATCCAAATCGCCTTTTACTGCCAAACGTGCCGAGCGATTGACGGTTTCATAAATTGCATCTAGCTTACCATTTTGGCGAATTTGTTGTAAAAATGTAGCGCGATCGCGAACGTCTAATAAATCGCTTAAAGCTCGCTTGGTATATTCAGCATCTGTGTCTCCCAATACGGCATTAATTAAATCGTAATCGATATTTTTTTCGTCTTGTAGTAAAGTCCGCAACCGTTGCATGAAAAATTCCTGCAAGGCAGCAACCGGCGATGGACTTTCGGGATGGGCGGCTAAGAAATCTGTAGCACCTTGAAGAATTAATTTCTCGAGATCGATTACTAAGTTTGCTTCCCAAATAATTGCAATGATGCCATTAGCAGCGCGGCGCAAGGCAAAGGGATCGGAGGAACCACTGGGAATCATTTCCAAGCCAAAAATGCCGATTAAAGTATCTAGCTTATCGGCAATTGCAACTACTCGACCGTTTAAAGTAGCCGGCATCAGATCCTCAGCACCTCTAGGTAGATAATGCTCGAAAATTCCCCTAGCAACCGTAGCTGATTCGCCGCTTACCAAAGCATATTTTTCGCCCATAACTCCCTGTAACTCCGGGAATTCATAAACCATCTGAGTTACCAAATCGGCTTTACAAAGTAAAGCGGTACTTTCAACTTCGCTACGCTCTGCTTCAGTTAACTCTAGCTGTTCGGCAATAGAATTAGCTATTTCGATGATGCGATCAACTTTATCGCGCATTGTACCCAAATTTTCTTGAAAGGTTACTGTTTCTAACTGGGGTAAATAGGTTTCTAGATGCTCGTCACAGTCAGCTTTGTAAAAGAATTGAGCGTCGGCAAGTCGTGCTTGAATTACTCTTTCGTTGCCCTCGACAATCAGCTCTCTTTTGGCTGGATCGCCGTTTGATATGGTGATAAAGTAAGGAAGTAAAGTATTTTGGTTCTTTTCTTGCTTAATGGGAAAATATCGCTGGTGAGTTACCATCACGGTGGTAATTACTTCAGTAGGCAGTTCGAGAAAGTTAGCTTGAAATTTACCCGTAACGGCAGTGGGATATTCGACTAAATTTACGACTTCTTGCAGCAAATCGGGGTTGACATCGGCAACGCCATTAACTTTACTCGCTTCTGCTGCAATTTCAGCGAGTATTTTTTGTTGGCGTACTTCTGGATCGACTTCGATATATGCCGATCGCAAAGCTGTTACATAATCACTAGCCTTGTCAATAGATACGGGTTGGGGATGTAAAACTCGATGTCCCCAAGAATGGCGATCGCTCTCGATAGTTTCGGAACCATTAACTAGCTTGAGAGCTAAAATAGCGTCGTCTAACAAAGCTACCAGCCAGCGAATGGGACGGGGAAAGCGCAACTCTCCATCTCCCCAACGCATAAACCGCTTGCCTTCTAATCCAGTAATCCAGTGGGGACACAAATCCTGTAAAATCTCAGCCGCATAACGTCCTACAATCTGCTTGCGAACGAAAACGAATTCTCCTTTAGGGGTATCTCTAAGTTCTAAGTCTTCTACGGCAACTTCTTGCTTGCGGGAAAAACCTAGTGCGGCTTTGGTAGGACGACCATCTTTAAAAGCAGCTTTAGCTGGCGGACCTTTAATTTCTTCGACGCGATCGCTCTGTTTTGGGGGAATGTCTTTAATTAATACCGCTAAACGTCGAGGAGTTCCATAAACTTCAATCGCCTTGGGAGTCAAAAATACCTCTGATAGAGTTTGAGGAATTTTAACTTGCCATTGAGCGATCGCGCTACTAACAAAATCTGCGGGTAGTTCTTCTGTACCTACTTCCAATAAAAAATTAGCCATAAATAATCGACTTTAGCGATAACCCTCTAGATTAAACAGGATAACAGTTATCGGTAGCTAGATGGAACGTTTTTTTGTTTCGACTCGAGTTCTCCAGGCTGGATAACTCTCGACGCGCGGCAAAACCAGAAGCTGAAAATTATAATTACTCTCCAGCTAAAAATTCCCTAATGTATTGATTGACTAAAACTGGTCGTTCTTGCTGTACCCAGTGACTACAGTTAGGAATATATTTAATTTGTAGATCTCGAACGTAAGCTTCCGTACCATAGGTCAATTCTTTTCCCAAGGCGGCATCTTTTTCGCCCCAAATCATTAGGGTTGGTATTTCCAACACCCCCCAAGAAGTTCTCCTACCGCTTAATACCTGGTTACCCAGACAACGATAATAATTAATCATTGCCGTCAAGGCACCGCGTTTTGCCGCCGCATTTTTAAAAGCTTCGAGATCTTCGGGACTAAAAGCCAACTTATCCACTGCCATTTGTTGCAACATTGTGGCGATCGCTTGATAATCATTGGCTTGTAAAACCAATTCCGGTAGCCAAGGTAGCTGAAAAGCAAAAATATACCAGCTTTTTAATAATTGTTGGGGAGTTTGTATCCCGGCGGCGAACTTAGCTGGATGGGGAACATTCAACACAATTAGTTTTTCAACTAGTTCGGGATAGGCATAGGCAAAATTCCAGGCGATCGCTCCTCCCCAGTCGTGTCCGATTAAGATACATTCTTCATAGCCCAAACCCCGAATCACGCCTCGCACATCTTCAATGAGTTTGGATATAGAATAGGCTGCCACACCTTGAGGTTTATCGCTGTCGTTATAACCGCGCAGATCGGGTGCTACCGTACGATAGTCTGAAGCAAATTCAGTTATTTGATGTCGCCAAGAATACCAAAATTCGGGAAAACCATGCAACATAAGCATCAGCTTGCCCTCTCCCTGGCTGACGTAATGTAATTTAACTCCATCAGTAGAGATAAACTGATGATTCCATTCATTAATAACCGACATAATCTAAAACTTATTAACGAATAAGAATAATTTAAATTCAGTCAATTTAAAAATCAGTATTATTTCTGCCAAAAAATTAAATTTTTAAGTTTTGAGTTCTAAGCTGCGAGCTATGCCAATTTTATCTTAGCGTTTTCGACTAAATTTAAAACATCACTGCGACTGAGCTTAATTTTCCCCAGAGCGATCGCATCTAAGGTTCCGTTAGCCAGAATATAAGGAATCTGACAGAAATCTAAAGCAGGGCTATTTTGAGGTAGTGTATTGATGTACAGTTCGGCTAATTTTAGCTGGCGACGAGCATAAGCCTGCATATCGTGGCTAGTCCATTGCCGGGGAAAAAAATCAACTCCTCGCTTTAAATCGTCACGATGATTGCGAACGATATTAACCGCCTGTAAACCTCGTCCAAAACCGATAGCATGAGCGCGATTTGTCTTAGTGCCATCGTACCAAGCCCAAAGATCCGATAGTAAGAGACCTACCGCACCAGCTACGCTAAAAGTATAGCGGTCTAAATCTGCTTCGGTTTCGATCTGCCAATTGTTTTCCGCCCAATAAGCCATCCGATCTGCCATTGATGCGGTGGCATCCCAAATACGAGGAGCGATAGTTTCAGGAGCCAAAATTGCCCATTCCCCGATTCGAAGAGATACTTCTGGTATGACCTGTCTGTAAAGTTCTAGCTCAGAATTAATACGAGTGTAGCTGGTAAAGTCTACAGTTTCTTGCAGTCTGAGACTAATACTCCGCAATAGCTTGGCTTTAGTCTGATTATTCAGTCCTTCGCTATCTTCAATTTCATCAATAGCACGCATACATAAGTAAGCCGATGCTACTGCATCTTGTAACTTGCCAGGCAAGCAGGCAATGGGAATATAAAAAGTTCTACTGTTTTGTTTTAGGATTTCTAAAGCTTCAGTTCGAAAATCCATCAATTTAGCTCCTCACACTGACCAACGGTTAAATAAGCCTCGTCTGTTTGAGACGAGGTAATCTCTGACTTCTCGATAGCATACAACGAATATTCAGTCTCAAGATTAGATTTTAGTTAAGAACTAAAATTTATTCTCCAGGTTAGCCAATATTTGAAGCTTAGATCGGAAATATTAAAGGCGAGCGATTAAATTAATTAAATTAAATCCCACTGACGGCAGACTACGGCAAACAGTGCGGCAATAATCGTAATCGCCAGCGCGATCGCCGGGTGCTGACCTCTGCTAACCGCAAATGATGTTACTACACCGGCACCAATACCTGCAGTTAGAGCAGCTTCGATCAAATCTCCGTGATTATTTCGGTCGTACATAGTTAATGTTTATTTTGTGAAATGAGTTTTATTTAAATGCGTAAGTCTAACTAAAGTATCATCGACAAGCCGAATTGACCTATGACAAACTGAAATATTGCAATTAAGCTTTAAAATAAGCTAATTTTCTTAACAAAATTGGCTCCGAAGGTGAGAAGATAATAGACCGAGTCGAATAAAGTAAGAGTAAGAGAGTCAAATTTTGTAGCTTAATGTCTAAAACTTACGCTGTTGAGATAAAACATCAAGATAAAATTCAAACCATTCAAGTTTCTGAGTCCCAAACTATTTTGCAAGCTGCTACCGAAGCGGGAATTGATTTACCATTCTCTTGTAGTGCTGGAGTTTGCACCACTTGCGCCGCTCAAATTATTAGTGGCGAAGTCGATCAAAGTGAAGGCATGGGAGTCTCCCCAGAATTACAGGCTGAAGGTTACGCTCTGTTGTGTGTCGCTTACCCTCGTTCGGACATTAAATTAGTCTCTCAAAAAGAAGAAGAAGTCTATCAAAGACAGTTCGGACAGTAGTCCCATAGTACTGCTATGAAATATAGTTATTGGAGCAAAACAATCTTAATCGTACTGTTGGTTAGCTTATCATTCCTAGCGGGCTGTAGCGATCGCCAACTTGCGAAGGATAACCAACCGCTCAAAATAACTTTTTGGCATGGGATCAATCCGCCAGAAAACCGCGATATTTTTCAAGAATTAGTCAATAATTTTAATCGGCAACATCAAGATGTTGAAGTAGAAGCTCAGTATGTCGGACAGCCAGATGCTCAGTTACCGAAAATTTTTGCTGCTACCGTTAGCGGACAACCGCCAGATATGTTGTGGTTCGTACCCCAAATTACTGGTAAATTGGTACAGTTAGATGCTTTGTTACCATTAGAAACTTGGTTGAATAATTCTACTATTAAAGCTGAAATCGATCCGGCAATGTTGCCTTCGATGAAGCTAGAAGAACATATTTTTTCAATTCCTTTTGCTACTAATAATGCTGCTGTTTTCTATCGCCCTAGTTTGTTTGCCGAGGCAGGAATTACCGAACTTCCTAAAACTTGGTCGGAATTTAAACTGGTGGCTAAAAAACTGACTCAAGATACCAACGGCGACAATCGTTTAGATCGCTACGGCATCTTGTTGTCTTTGGGTAAAGGAGAATGGACGGTATTTGTTTGGCTACCTTTTATTTATAGTGCCGGAGGTCATCTACTATCGGGAAACCAGCCCGACCTGGTTAATAGTGGTACGGTTTCAGCTTTGCAATTAGGAGCCGATTTAGTCCAAGCTAATTTAGCCGTGCTCTCTTCTCCCGAACGAGGTTACGAACTAGATGATTTCTTGTCTGGCAGAGTAGCGATGCAGATCACGGGACCTTGGACTCTGGCGCAGTTACAGCCAACTGGCATCGACTATGATGTCTTTCCCATACCCGTAGCAGAAACTCCTGCTGCGGTTCTCGGTGGTGAAAACGTCTTCGTGTTTAAAACTACTCCAGAACGAGAACGGGCTTCTCTACAGTTTTTAGAATACATTTTAAGTGAAGAGTTTCAAACCGCTTGGGCATTAAAAACGGGATATTTACCGATTAATTTAAAATCGCAACGAAGCCCAGAATATCAAAGTTTTGTCGCTGAAAATCCCGTATTAAAAGTATTTTTAGACCAGATGAAAATAGCTAGCTCGCGCCCCATCATAACTCAGTACACTCGTCTATCAGAAAACTTAGGTCGAGCGATCGAAGCTACGCTTTTGCAACAACAAACACCACAAGCAGCTTTGGAAAAATCGCAACAGCGTTTGAAATTAATTTTTAATAATTAAATTGGTGGCTTTTTGCGTTTAGAAAATTACTGGTTCAACACGGGCATCAGTTAGTATCAAGCAAAATCAGCACTGTCCGAGAGGCGGTGCGCTCTTATGGGGGTTCTCTTGGTTAACAACTGCGTAACTCCTGATATCGATCGAGATTTTCTACAAGAACGGTAAGATTTATTAAAAATATTGAAATATTTAGTTAGTCATACAAAGAAACTAAGGCTACGATATTACCATATAGTTGTTTAGTAGAATTAAAATTAGACTTATTTATTTATGACCGAAGTTAATTGGATTGCAGCTTTAGCTGGTGGAATACTGATTGGATTGAGTGCAACTATTCTACTGGCTTTTGATGGTCGGATTGCTGGTATTAGTGGCATAGTCAACGGTGCGATCACATTTAAGCCAGAAGAGAATTGGCGGTGGCTATTTATCTTAGGGATGTTAGCAGGGGGGGTGATTTACGAATATATTTTTGCTTCAGAACCTACTCCTGTATCTTCTTTTGCACCAGTAGCAATGATTGTTGGTGGTTTTTTAGTCGGTGTCGGTACGCGAATGGGTAATGGTTGTACCAGTGGTCATGGTGTCTGTGGCTTGGGTCGATTATCTTTTCGGTCTTTGGTTGCAGTGATTACCTTTATGATTACTGCCATCATTACGGTATTTATTACTCATCACGTGATTGCTTATTAGTGATTTGTCATTGGTTATAAAAAATGAAACAGAAATTAATTGCTCTTTTATCTGGACTGCTATTTGGTTTTGGTTTAAGCCTCTCTCAAATGATCGATCGCGATCGCGTGTTAGGATTTTTAGATGTTTCAGGAGACTGGGATCCTACCTTACTATTTGTCTTAGGTGGTGGGGTTGGCGTTACTGTAATTGCTTTTCGCTTTGTGCTGCGTTTGCCGCGACCAATTTTTGGCGAGAAGTTTTACTTACCGACGCGAAAAGATATCGACCTTCCTTTAATAGTTGGTGCTGCGATTTTTGGTATTGGTTGGGGTATTGCGGGCTACTGTCCTGGTCCTAGCATTACTGCTTTAGTTTTGAGCATACCGAATCCAGTTTTATTTATCATGGCGTTTATTCTCGGTTCACTTGCCTATCAATGGTATACAGGGTTGTTTGTAAAGAGCAACCGCATTGAACAAACACGGGTTAAATAGTAGCTTTTATATGATTCAAACCATAGCTATTTAAATGAATCATTTTGCTTTGGGCAGTCGTATCTATCTTAACGCTTTGTAACAAGCTATGTTTCAATTACATTTATTCAAAACTGTGTAACGTCAGATATTAAGGCAATAACCTATCTATCAAGTTTTGGATCGAGCGATCGTTTTAGCTTATGCTCAAATTTTTCCGAATAACATTTGTAATTGGTTGACACACTGTTGCTATTCCACCTCATCCAATTGAGACCTGCTATAAAGGACAAAGTTAACAAAACTTTACCTCCAAACATGAGCTACCTCAGAGACGGAACCAAAACTTGATGGGAAAGTAAGAGTATCGAGTTTGGATATGACTCATGACAACTACTCTCAATTTTACCACTGCACCAGGTCATCAAGTTTTAGCAGCAGCAGGGAAGAAGATCCTACGTCCTGGAGGAAGAAAGGCAACGGAACAACTGTTTGCTTGGGCTAATTTTCAGTCGGAAGAGACGGTATTAGAATTAGCAGCAAGCTTCGGCGAAAGTGCCATAGAACTAGCGAAAAGATTTAATGTCCGGGTTGTAGGGGTAGAGAAAAACCCAGATAGCGTAGCCAAGGCTAGAGAAAACATCAAAGCTGCGGGATTATCAGACAGAGTAACCATTGTTGAAGGAGATATCTTTCAGTTAGATAAGATTACGGACAAATTTGACTATGTCCTGGCTGAAGCCATCCTCAGCATGCAATCGGATATAGGGAAAGCCAAGATATTAGCAGCAATAAAAAATCATCTCAAACCAGGGGGTAAGTTTCTTTCCCAGGAAATGCTAGTTCGCAGTAATGAGTCACTCGGTCACCTGAAAATTGCTTCGGGCACTGCGAGTGACCGTCGGTCAAAAGTGCGTCGAAGTCTATCTCAAACTATACGAGTAAACGCCAATCCTCTAACACTAACAGAATGGTCAACTGTCTGCAAAAAAGCTGGTTTAACCATACAGCAGCAGCAAACAGGGGCGATGGGATTACTTAGTTTGAGTCAGATGGTACGAGATGAAGGATTATTCGGAACGGTTAAAATTGCCTGGAATATTTTAGTTAACCCCCATTTACGCCAAAGAGTCTTACAAATGCGCCGGGTTTTTCAACAGCAGCGAAATAATATCGGTTACATCGTTTTTATTAGCCAGTAGTTAGCAGACATTGGTCATTAGTTAGAAAAGACGAAGGACGAAGGATAACAAAAGACAAAAAACCAAGGAGAAATTATGACAGTCGCAACACCCAACAATTCTTTCACCACTACCTTACAAGATTTAATTGAATATCCTACCAGTGGCATTCTCAGTAAAGTTTTATTCAAAGATAACAACACTCAATACAACTTATTTTGTTTGGCTGCGGGTACGGAAATCGACGAACACACTTCCACTCGTAACGCGATAATCACTGTAGTAGAAGGAAAGGGAAACCTCAATTTACAAGGAAAAGATATTGCTTTGGCACCAGGGGTGTTCGTATTTATGCCTGCTAATGCACCTCACGCTTTACAAGCACGAAAAAATCTGGCTTTTGTTCTGACTTTGTCGGAGCATTCTCCAGCAAAAAAAGAAATTAGCCAGCAAACCATCGAAATTGTCAAATCTACCGCCCCCATTCTCAAACAGCACGGGAAAAAAATTACTACTCGAATGTACGAAATTATGTTCGATAGATATCCAGAAGTGAAAGCACAATTCGACATGTCTGCACAAGCTAACGGTACTCAACCAGCTAAACTTGCTGCTGCAGTTTATAGCTATGCCATTCATATCGACAATCTCAAAGCATTAAAAGCAATGATAGATCGAACTGCCCATCGCCATGTTGCAACTCACGTCTTACCAGAACAGTATCCTATAGTCGGGGAATGTTTGTTACAAGCAATTAAAGATGTATTGGGAGATGGGGCAACAGAAGCAGTAATGATAGCTTGGACTGAAGCCTATCAAGCATTAGCTAAAATTTTTATTACTCGAGAACGACAAATATATCAAACTGTTTCTCATCTCTCCTAAGAAACTCAACTTTTTAAGTTCACACGAACCAACAATCTGGCGAGTTTCTTTGATTCATTATTAGCGATCGTCTATGAAATGCTTCTGTCACTTTCGGATATTTCCTATTAATAATAAAGTTTTCAAGGGAAACGAGAAAGTTTAATGGTGCGATCGCCCCTATCGATTGAGATTAGTTATTTCGATAGGCAAACTCTACTTCGAGGTAGATTAACAAAGTTTCGATCCTTCCTAAGATATCGATCGGAATTCATCCTGAAATTTGTTGGTTTAAACGAGCCACAGCAGGAAACTGCTCGAAATTAGAGGAAAGATTTAACCATGGAATTTGAAATCAAAGGAAAAGTTGCGCTCATTACTGGCGGTGATTCGGGTATCGGCAAAGCTACGGCAAAATTACTCGCCGATGAAGGGGTAAAAATTGCTTTACTCGACAAAACTACTGAAAAGTTACAAAAAACTGTTGATGAAATTAATAAAATTTGTGAAGCGATCGCCGTTAGTGCCGATTTAACTAAACTCGAAGCAGTAGAAAATGCCAAAAAACAGATTGTCGATCGCTTCGGTACGGTAGATATTTTAGTCAACTGCGCGGGAATTACGGGCGCGACCGACCCATTTTTAGAACTAACCGACCAAGACTGGTACGAAACGATTGAAACCGATTTTATGGCAGCAGTAAGAGTTTGTCGGGCTTTTATTCCTCTGATGCAAAAGTCTGGTTGGGGAAGAGTTATTTTGATTGCTTCGGAAGATGCAGTTCAGCCTTACACTGATGAAATGCCCTACTGTGCCGCCAAAGCAGCAGTATTAAATTTATCTAAAAACCTATCTAAAGCTTTTGCTAAAGATGGCCTTTTAGTTAATGCCGTCTCTCCTGCTTACATCGCTACTCCCATGACTGATGCGATGATGGAGAAAAGAGCTAATGAAAATAATTTGAGTTTTGATGAAGCGATCGCCACTTTCTTAAAGGAGAAACGACCTCACCTAGAGCTACAAAGACGCGGCAAGGCACAGGAAGTAGCAGCAGTAATTGCCTTTTTATGTTCTCAGCAGTCGAGTTTTGTCGTTGGTGCTAACTATCGTGTCGATGGCGGTTCGGTTGCCACGATGCATACCTAATATAAGGACAATTGGCAATGCCCACCCCCATATCAGGGCGAACGGCGGTTCGCCCCTACAACAATTACACTCCCACTTCAGCTAACGCCATACTGTTTTCTCAAGTCACGGGCGATCGCACCTAAAACTTCTAAATCTTCATCTATTTAAATTTAATAGTGAATGTACAGCTCTTCTAGAGTTCTTCGCGTCCTCTCATATCTATTTCCCTGTTTTGCGCTAACTCGCAAGTCATCAACCGTCCTAAAAAAAAGTTGGTCATCTTAGAACCATAAGGAGAATTCCACCAACGGGAGGGATGACAGCCTTCAGGTGCGTTCAAGCTAAAATCCAAATCTTTGCACTTAAGCCAGCGGTTATTTTTACGCCAGCCCAAACTCTCTCCCCATTTTTCGATTAACTGCCGATCTTGTTCGACGGTAGTGTCATAATTACCCCCTAATTTTTGATACGCTTTGAGTTGGACGCTAAAACCGAAGCGATCGCCGCTGTATTTACTCCACAACCGATCGATTACCATCAAATCGTTACAGGGAAAATGCTGGATATCTTCGGGGGTTAATTCTTCAATTTCTCTTTTCGATACTGCTAGAATTAGCCTGATGGTTTCTTTATCCGCTTCGAACCAGTTTTCTTCAGCTAAATATTGCTGGAGGTTTTGGTACCTATAGCGATCGCCAAGTAGCATTAGCTCGTCTTCTAACTGAGTAATTTTATTAGGTAGAGGCGACAAGGCTTCTAAGCGTTCGTCGACGCGATCGAAACGACTAGCCATATTAAGCAACTGTTCTTGAATCAGAGCTAGTTGCTCTGTAATCTGAGATGTAGTTATTTCGTGGCTTTCACTCATCGGTATTTCCACTTAAGACTTTACTCAAGGGTAACAAAATTAGCAGCTGATTCGATCTTGCTAAATTTTAATCAGGATGTGTTTGGATATCGAGTAACAATCCCAACAGTTTCTCAGTTGGGTAATTTGCTAATACAACTAGACTGAGATTTTTATTGGCAAAGGGGTCAATCTATAAACTGTCACTCTAGCTCAGTCATGACTAAATGAATTGCATATACTAATAAGTGTGTGTGAGGAGTAAGTGTAAGAGAGAAAAGTTTTGGGGTCGAAACACGGCAAGACTCCCAAAGCTTTTTTCTTTTGTGGCTTTTTTTAAGTTCTATAGCAATCTTTCTGGAGAAACCGGCGAGTTAGACTTACTCTCGTTACATTTTTTTAGGTTTCAGCAAGGGATGGAATTGATTTTAAAAGTGAGCGATCGCCACGGTTAACGCGCGATCGCTCATTAAGTAGCAGTCGATTAATTATTATCTTCTGCGTCCAGTTCTAAAGCTTCTAGTTCTGGTTCTCACTCGATTGCGACTACTGCCAAAGCTACTAGGTCTTTTGTATTTCGTGCGAGCTTTGTTAGAAGAACGTAGAGTGCTAGAACCAACACCAGAACCAGTAGCACGACTGCTGTTATTACTGGCTCTGCCAAAATTATTTCTATTGTTAGTCGCATTTCTAATGCTGCCGGTAGTACGCAGAATGCGACGGTTTTGAACCGCTGCGGGAGGTGCATTGTAACGAGCTTGATAGCGCTCGACCGCTTGAGAATAGTTACGCCCATAACTACCGTAACCAGTCATAATTCCTCCCGGCTGATAAACTGGCGGTACGTAGTAATGAGGTGTAAATAACAAGCTACCTAGAGCTTGCCCTGCTAAAGCACCAGCAAAAGGAGTCCAAAAGTTAGATTCTCGTCTAACTATTACCGTTTCAGGTTGACCAGTTTGAGGATTTTTAACGGTTTCAGTAACATTATGAACGTATTCAATTTTGAAGTCTTCCGTTAAGTACATCACAGGTCGATCCCCCTCAACTTTAAGATAAGTTTTTTCGTCTTTGGCAAGTTCGTCATCACTCAGACGCGCCATTTGCAGCTTGTCGGTTCGCAATACTGGAGAAGTTCCAGGAGGGGTATCGAGCAACATCAGACTATATTCCCCAGTAGCATCATCATAAGTAGCTTGCTGCACTGGATATTTACCGTCACTTATAGATGTAGGTGCCGAAAAAACATCAGTATTGCTGTTGAATGAGGGTTGAGATTGGGATAGAGAGATTGGGGTTGAAGTTGTCGCGCTACAACCTACCACAGTCCAACAAAATGATAAAGACATTAAGATCGCTATAAATTTTCGCAACATAGGTTACACAGTTATTTTTTTTTATATAGATATAGATTCAATTGTAAAACTTCCTGTCAAATGAAGATTTACGGGAATTACCATAGCTTGAAAAAAGGTGGCTTAAACGCAGAGAATGAGAAGCCAGAGTAAGGCGATTGCCGTTTAAAACTTTATTCGTAGTTCTATTGATAGATAGTTAATTTGTTGAGTAAATAAAATCCAATCTTTAGTCTATCGAAAGATAGTATTTTTTAGGTTATAAATTATCTATTTCATTGGTTAGATGAAGCAAAAAATAAGTCAGTTTTACAATAAAAATATAGTTAAGCAAAAATGTATAGTTTTTGAGAAATAGGAGTCATAATTAATGGTTTTAACTAGAATAGCAGATTTATATCCTAATTATAAAGAAGACATTTTTGGTGGCGAAGACATCAAAGATTTCTCTGTATATGCCGATAATAATGAAAAAGTAGGTTCGGTACGCGACATCTTAGTAGATGAAAGCGGACGTTTTCGCTATTTAGTTGTCGATACGGGATTTTGGTTTTTAGGTAAAAAAGTTTTGCTGCCAATCGGTCGTGCTAGCATCGATTATTCTCAAGAGCGCGTTTATGCCGAAGGTTTGACTAAAGATAAAGTAGAAAACCTTCCCGAATTTAGTGACGACATGACTGTCGATTACGACTATGAAGAGAGTGTTAGAAATACCTATAGAAGTGGTGCTGCCTATAACACTATGGGTACGACTAACGATATGGGTACCGCCAACACGATGAATGCTACCTATGATAATACGACCTACACTTATGATCGCGATCCCGGACTCTACCGACTGAACGATCGCGATCATGAAAATTGGAGAGGTTATCAAAATCGTCTAATTGATAACAGAAATCGCTTTAGAACTACTCCTAATAAAAATCTCTACAGTATCGGCGAGCTCTATCCCAACTATGACAATATCTTCGGTCAAGATCGCATAACTGACTATTCTGCCTATAGCGACAATGACGAAAAGCTAGGCTCGGTACACGATGTTATAGTCGATCGCGAAGGTAATTTCCGTTACTTTGTTATCGATACTGGTTTTTGGATCTTTGGCAAAAAAGTTCTACTTCCCATGGGTCGCGCCAGAATTGATCGCAACCGCAATCGAGTTTATGCTCGAGGTTTGACTAAAGAACAGGCAGAGCATCTGCCCGAGTACAATGAAAACATGACTCTCGACTTCGACTACGAAGAAAGAGTCAGAAACACCTACAGAACTTCTGATGTTGGGGTAGGTACTTACAATCGCGATACTTATTCTTACGATCGCGAACCAGAGCTATACAATGTCAACGAACGAGCTCATCAAAAGCTCAAACTTTACGAAGAACGGTTGCTTGCCAACAAAGACCGCTTTAGAACGGGTACGGTTAGCGTAGGCAAACGAGTTGAAACTGAGACTGCCAGAGTATCAGTTCCCGTCGAAAAAGAACGAGTAGTAATCGAGAGAACTAATCCTACCGATACTGATGCCGTAGAAGTTGGAGAAGCTAACTTCCGTGAAGGCGAAGTAGCTAGAGTCGAAGTCTACGAAGAAGACGCAGATATTAATAAGCAAGCCTTCGTGCGTGAAGAAGTAGATGTTAGAAAAGAAGTAGAACGCGATACTGTAAGTGCGGAAGAAACTATTCGTCGTGAAGAGTTAGATTTAGACACTGATGGTAAACCTAGAGTCGATCGCTAATTCGGTCGCGCGAATCTTTCGGTAAGTCAGGGGGGAGTAGGATTTAGTTGTCTATTCCCCCCATATTTAAATAAATATAATATCTAATTTAATTACGATCTTATGGCTAATCTAGAAAATCAAAACCAAGCAAATCTCAAGCATTTAATCAATCAATTAGACAAACAATTGACTTCTTATCGAGTGAGCGACTCTCAGGGCAGAGTTAGAGGTCAAGTTGCCGATATTTATCGTGACGCTCAAAACAATCTCCAGTTGTTAATCGAGTTGGGCGAAAGAACTTCAAATTCAAATTGGTATCGGTTGACTTATAACGAGATTTCTGAAATTAACTTAGAAACTCAAACCATAATAACTAAGCTATCCCCAACAGAATTATCCCAATTACCTTTATACAAACCCCTACCTTCAGACCTAAAAATGGCAGTAGCCGATACAACATCGGAAACTCTCGCCAATCACAGCATTAGTTCCTCCTCCGATGTAGAACGACCGGTAACTACAGAAACCGAAACTATCCCTTTATTAGAGGAAAAATTAACCGTCAAGCGTTATCGACGCAAAGTAGGCGAAATTGTAGTTCGCAAAGAAATCGAGACGCGAATGGTACGAGTTCCACTCAGAAGTGAAAAGCTAGTTGTAGAGAGAGTTGGAGCAAATCCCGAAGTATTAACCGAAGTCGATTTAGGAACGGAACAAGCTATTATAAATGATGTTCCCGAACTAGCTATAGCTGTCAAAAGCAAATTGGTCAGCATCCCAAATGCCATGAAAATTTTACAAGCCTTAGACCGAGAAACTGAACCCGATACTAAAGTAAGGTTAGAAATAATTACCGACGATAAAATGCAACAAGATGCTTATCAGGCTATTTGCGATCGCTTTTCTTAGTTGGACTTTGGAAGCTGAAAATAGTTTTTAGCGATTGCCTGGTTCGAGCTTAGGCAAAACTACGGTAAAAGTAGAACCCGCTGCAACTTCTGAATCGACCCAGATTTTTCCCTTCAACATTTTGACCAATTGTCCCACTATTGCCAGTCCCAGTCCTCTACTTTCTGAGGGATAGCTATCTTTGGGTTTCACTTGGAAATAAGGTTCGAAAATACGGGAGTGATACTCTTGAGGAATACCGATACCAGTATCGGCAACTATAATTCTCAGTCCGCCTTCTTCTGTCGTCTGACAAGTAACTTCAATTTTTCCCGATTCAGTGTAGCGAATTCCATTGGTGACGAGATTAATTAAGATTTGCTGCAGCCTGAGAGAATCGGTGGTAAATTTTAAGGTCTTAGGATTGCAGGTAACAATTAACTGTAAATCTTTAGCCGTCGCTAGCGGTTCGAGAGTCAAGACAATATCGTCTAATAAAGAACCAACATCAACCGTTTCCCACTTAAGCTCTATCGTTCCTGCTTGATAGCTAGCAAATTCCAAACTATCGTTAACCAGCCTTAAGATTTTTCTACCTTGGGTTAAAACCTGCTTAATATGGCGTAAATTAACGGTGGAATTGTTATCGCTATTTTGTTGGGTTTGACGTAGCAGTAATTCTGAATAGCCCAAAATCGAAGTCAGGGGGTTTTTAATTTCGTGAGTGAGATAGGAAAAACCGTTTTTGTGTACTTCAACCAACCGAGTCAATTCTTGATTGGTTAAGAGTAGCTGATGCTGTAGCTGCTCTAGCTGGTTCAATTTCTGCTGAGTATAAGTTTTAAAACTTTGGGCTACGAGATAATCGAGAGTTGCATCGATTGAGGCGATGGTATCGACTACTTCTAATGGTGAATAGTCAATTAACTCGTCTTTAATTTCTGCAATTATGATTTGCCGTAGTAAGAAAAATTCACGGGCAATTTCTTCGGGATGGAAATTTTGTTGGGCACACAGAACGCCATGTACGTCAGCCTTTTGCGTCGACAACTCTGCAGGTTCGATTGCGGGATAGGTTATATTTTTAGCGATCATCTCGACGATTGAAGGAATGCTGTCTTGCAATTTTTGGCGATTTAATCCTGCCGTACTTTCAATGGTTAGATCTTGTCGTACTCTCTCGAGCCATTTTTCGATAATTCGATCGGTTTTGGCAACTAAAACTCGTTCTAATTCCATGCAATAATTGATGCATAGCTTACGCTCTTACTTTGTTTATTCTATTTAAGAAATGCTAATCTTAGACTGAAGCGAAATAAACCTCAGTCTAATTTATCATCTTTTTCTTTCAAATCCCGACCTATAATCTCTAGATCGCCAAAGGTGTATGAGTTGCCTAAACTAATTCCTAGCATTGTCGATTGTTTCTCATTGAGACAAAATACATTGGGTAGCTAAGACATCGAACTTGCCATCGGAAAAAACCGAACAGCGATCTTTAAGTCCTACGAGAGCGGGAATATTTCCTCGTTGCAAACTAGCAGTGACTTGTCTAACAATTTGCTGGTGTTGAGCCAGCCAGCGATCGCCTTTGAGATATTCTGGAGAAAAACTAGAGCTTTCTATCAGCCACAGATCTACATCATATTGACGAATAAAATTTTTTACTACTTCGATATCTGGACTATATTGAGCGGCAATTGTAGCGATCGCTCTTTGTCGAAAAGGAAAATAATAACCCGTATGATAGGGAATGGCATATTCTCGACTGGCTAAGATCGAACGTTGAGTAAAACTGGGAAGATTATCGGTTTCTGAAGTTAAAGAGGCAATTAAAGTATTTTTGGGTTGCTGCTGCAAAAATTGATATAGTGCTGTGGCATCACCCCTAATATACTGCGTCCAAATAAAGCTTTTGGCAAAATGAGGATAAAAAATTAGTAAACCAGCTAAACAGCAAGCCAGCGCGATCGAGATAAATGAGGCTAGTTTATTGCTTTGGCTAATAAAAACTCTAACTAAAAATTCGCTAATTAAAGTAGTGACGATACTGGCAGCTAGAACGATAACGATTTTAAGAGTATGTTGAGTGTAGCGACTAGGTAGATGTAGTTCGAACAGTAATCCATGAGCGATAAAAAACATTAATAGGGAAACTATAATTAATTCTGGCAAAACTTTTATTTTATAACTTACTTTTGAAACCAAAGGAAAAACCCGTGGAAATTTAAGTACTAAGGGTAGAAATACTGCCAAATAAGTTAAAGGCGGCATTAAAGCTGCAGCTAATTTAATTCCACTACGACTGCCATTAAACCAAAAATCCCAGGTATTAGGATCGAAAAAAGCTGCTCTGCCGCCTACCATAAATTCTGGTAATTTTTTAGCTTGGGCTATAGTAATTGTCGGACTATATTCCGAACTAGAAATAGCGTAGGGTAACAATACTAAAACAGCAATAGCTAAGCTCAAGAAGCTAAAAGTATAATCGCTTTTTTGAGTGGAAAAACTCAATCTGCCACCTTCAAACTTAGATAATCTTATTACTAGCAATCCAGCAGCGATAAAAACTAGGGAAGGATAAAACAGTCCCAATAGAGCAATGGTAACTACAGTTCCCCATCGCGATCGCTTTAAATAATAGTATAAAAATGCTAGAAATAAAGGAATCAAAAAAGCTTTTGGAGTACCAGAAATCAATCCATCCTGCAACCATAAATTTTGATTGAGAATTAAGGTGGCGATAAAACCTGCAAAGGGAACTGGAAATAACTCTAACGATAGAGCAAAACAAAAACCTGTAGAAATTATCCCTAAAATAGTAGGAAGAAATTTATTAACTAAAAAAGGTTCGATGCCAAAAAAAGCCGGTATGGCGTAAACGAGTTTGTATCCCCAAGGCGCGACAGATTGAAAATAATCGGCAATTAAATTGTTAGAAAAAAGCTCCCGATCGAGAAAGCGATACATCCAAAAAACGTGTTGTCTCGCGTCATCTTGAACTACATACTCACCGCTAAAAGCTTGAGTTAAAGCGATCGCACTATAAAATATACTAAAGGCAAAACTTAACAATAGCCAAGCTACTAAAATATTACGAGATTTTATTAGTTTTCTATGCTGTGGATCTCTGAATTTGTTAACAGCTATTTTCTTGGTAGATTGATGATTACTGTTAAAAAAAATTCGATAAATAGTCTCTTGATTCATACTGAAAGCTTTTAGGCTATGACTAATGATAAATTAAGACATGGAGTTGGGAGCTAGATCTAGCGATTCTCGTTTTAAAGAAGTATACTTCAGTTATGTTCGATTGAAAGAAAAATATCTCTACTTCACAATTTAAACAATTGCTATATAAAAACTTTAATTTTAAAAAACTCGCAACTCTCTTGCCCGAGCGAAACCAAAATTGTTTATATATTAGCTAGATCGTCGGTCTAAAGTTTATTTGAATTTTATTAAACTTGTCTATGGCTACAGGTAAAATTTTTAGGAATGTCTCTACTTCTCGACTTATTCTTCCCAAACGTTTAGGGGAAGTTTTATGTGAAGCTGACTTGATTTCTCGGGTTCAAATCGAGAAAGCTTTACAGTATCAAGATAAATATCCTTTTATGCGCATCGGAGAAATTTTAGTCGCCCAGGGTTGGATCGAACCCAAAACCGTTGATTTTTTTGCTGAAGAGTGGCAACCGTTAGTCACACAAGCCTACAGAAAACCTATAGGACATTATTTGCAAGAAGCAGGACTGTTAACGGCAGAACAAATCAAGTCGATCTTGGAAGAACAAAAACTTACGGATTATAAGTTTGGTTCGATTGCAGTTTTACGAGGGTATCTCAAGCCAAAAACTTTAAATTTCTTTTTAAAATATTTATATCCCGAAGAAGTAAATCAATCCTATTTAAGAACTAAGAAAAGTTTAGCTCAAAGCCGACGCAGACAAAGACAGCTTTTGTCGCAAATTTTAGACCGCAAGCATAACCCGTGGAAACAACCCAAATAGCCATAAACATCGATGAAGTTTAATTAAAAAAGCACCAGAACTAAAATATAATATCTGATGCTGCTCGAAACTAACATTTAAATTAAATTGTAATTAAATCGTAGTATTAATAACTATGGTGCTAGAGCATTGCCTCTTAACAAACTACCGATGGTTTTAGCGGTAATCTTCAGTTGAGTCAAAGGATTGGCAGGAACTACAGTTTTGTAGAGGTAGCTATCGAAAGTCATTTTTTGTACGTCTAGATCAGCGCACATTTCTACAAAGGCTTCGCGAGTTGCATCGGAGCGATAGAAAACTCGTTGTAAGATATCTAATACTCTGTAAGTTGCACCGTATTTCTTATTCCAACGTTTGAGATAGATTTTAAGATCGTCTTCACTAGGAACTTTCAGTCCGTTATGAGAAGTCTCGACAATTACTTCAGCACACATCCGCGCTGATTTTGCTGCAAAATAAATACCCTCACCAGAAGATTTGGTAACGGTACCCATGGCATCGCCAACTAACACTACTCTACCGCGAAGTGGACGAGGACGGGGATGTTCGGGGATGGGATGGGCTTCAACTTTGATAATTTCTCCCCCTTCCAATCTCTTGGCGGCGCGAGCGCGAATGCCAGCTTGAAGATTTTTAATTAGGGCTTTATTAATTTTCATCGTTCCCGTACCAACTGCTACGTGGTCGTATTTGGGGAATACCCAAGCGTAGAAATCGGGAGAAACATCATTGCCGACATACATTTCTGCCAAATCTTCATAGTATGCCATCTTGTCTTCTGGCAGACGGATTCGTTCTTGGAAAGCAATGGCATAATTATAATCGCCAGCATCGATCGCTTTAGCAATGCGAGAGTTGGCACCGTCAGCACCGATTACTAGGTCTACCTTCAGGGTTTTCATTTCCCCTTTCGCCTCACCTCCAGAATGATCGGCATAGTGAAGCGTGTAAGGATCTCTGTCACTATCGGGTATATCTAACTGATATACAGTACCATTGATTAATTTAGCACCTAATTTAGCCGCGCGATCGCGCAAGAAGCCATCTAGAACTTCTCGACGACACATACCGATATATTCGTTATCTTTGAGTGTGGCACCGATATCGACTTCAATATTAGATGGCGAGATCATCTTCATGTTTCTAACTCGCCGGTCGATGATTTCCGGGGGCAGATCGAATTCATCTACCATGCAGAGAGGAATCGCACCCCCACATGGTTTGGCGTTATCTAATTTGCGTTCGAATAAATAAGTTTCAATACCAGCTTTAGCTAAGATTTCGGCGGCAGAAGAACCGGCCGGTCCCGAACCAACAACAGCAACCTTTAATCCCAAGGTCTTTCTCCTATAATCTTATTGTCGCTACGGATCGCATAGTATCATGTACGCTGGCTAATTTTTCTGCCAATCGCCTCAATTGGCTAAACTTGCAATACTGCTTAACAACTTAGTTACACAAGTTAACTATTTAACGATTTTGCAGAGTGCTATCAAGTGCCAAAAACCTAAAATGTTAATAATAAAAAGAGGACATCTTATTCAAACATTCTCAAGAGCAAAATTGGTCTGTTGTACTAGCCACTAAGATTTGAGAGCACCAATAACTAAATAAATTGTCCTCAAACTTAGGTTCTGTTGACACAATTAACGCAACCAAATTAAAGCCGAAGCAAATTCGGCAAATCCCAAATAACATTCGTCAGTTTTGTCAAAACGGCTGAAAACGCGACGATAGTATTTAAGTTTGTTAAAAAAGCACTCAACTAGATGTCGCTCCTTGTACAGATGTGAATCGTAATCTCTAGGGTTGAGGCGACCAGAACGAGGCGGAATCACGCCTTGAGCACCAGTTTCCTCAATCAAGACCACAAAAGCATCACAATCATAGCCTTTATCGGCAATTACCTGTTGAGCTCGATAACCAGCCACCAATGCCTCTCCTTGACTGATATCGGCGGTTTGCCCTGGAGTCAGAAGCAACCGCAGCGGATTGCCCAACGCATCTACCACAGCATGTAACTTGGTACTAAATCCGCCACAAGAACCTCCTAAAGAGTGTTTTTCTGACCCCCTTTTGCTCCTGCTGCACAGGGATGAGCACGAATCATGGTGCTATCGGGAATTAAACTTTCTAAGTCAGCAGAGTGGGACATTTCTTGCAAGAGACGATGCCAAACTCCCTTCTGACACCAACGCCGATATCGTTTGTAGAGGCTGTTCCAGTTGCCAAAACGTTTGGGTAATTCACGCCATTGAGCACCTGTGCGAGTAATCCAGAGAACCGCATTCAGAAAACGACGACAAGCTTTGGGGTCTTTGATACGGATGTCTTGTTGGTGGCTCAGAACAACGAAAATTTGCTGCCAAGCAGAATCGTCCAACTTA
>NZ_JBKGTY010000001.1:600927-603560 GCF_053543375.1 Myxosarcina sp. GI1(2024)
ATAAAGCTAGTTTGGGCTTTGTTTGGGCTTGATTTTTGTTTAAGTACCGTTAGAATTGGCGAGTAAAAGAGGAACTGCCATAAAGTGAGAGGTAGACCAAATTACTTGTCGAGATTGCTGTTGTCGCTCTAGTACCTTATCTATTTTTCCTTCAAAGTCATTCTGCAAGGATACTAATATATGGGGTCGCTTTAAATAATCTTCTACAGCTAATTCTTCCAAAGTATAATCATCGCTTCTAAAAACGCAGACAAACTCCTCTCGGTATAAATTTTGTTCGACGTGCCAGCTTTTAAGAGGTAGTTCGGCATTGATAATTAGATCGATGCGATTGTCATCTAGGGCATCCATCACCGTTGCTTTATCTAGATCGCTGATACGGATACGAATACCTGGTGCTTGAGTAGTTAACTGTCGTACTAAATTACTCCCGATAGTAGCCTCAACATAATCACTGGCTGCAATTTTAAAAGTTTCGTTGGCGGTGGCGGGGTTAAAAGTCGCTGTCTCTAATATAGCCGATTGAACTTCGACCAAAATTTGTCGGATGCGATCGCCTAGTTGACGAGCATAGGGTGTAACTTCCATCTCTCTCGAGGTACGAATCAAAATGTCATCTTGCAAAATAGTTCGCAGTCGTTTTAAAGAATAACTCATAGCTGATTGACTCATGTTTAGTCTCTCGGCTGCTCTAGTAACGCTGGCTTCGGCAATTAAAACGTCAAGGGCAATCAGCAAATTAAGGTCGAGTTTGCGGAGATTATTGTAGTCAATACTCACGGCGATAAATACATCAGTGAAATTGATAATTGCTATCTATTATATTTGTTTGACTAATAAAATTTATTTGACTAAAGTTAATTAGCGTCAGAATACAATCGTTTAACGGGTAAAAACTTATGAATCGATTTGTTGGCAAGGTTGCTTTGGTTACTGGCGGTGGTTCTGGTATCGGTAGAGCTACTGCACTAAAATTTGCTTCAGAAGGAGCTTCCGTAGTGATTGGCAATCGCAGTGAAGAAGCCGGACAGGAAACAGTAGATTTAATCGAAAAAGCTGGTGGCAAAGCGAGTTTTTATCGAACGGACGTAACCAAACTAGAAAACGTCCGAGATTTAGTTCGATATACAATCGATACCTGTGGTGGACTCCACGCTGCTTTCAACAATGCTGGAGTAGAAGATCACCAAGCGATGACTTCAGAACAGCAAGAAGATACTTTCAATCTGATGATGAATGTCAACGTCAAAGGCGTTTGGTATTCGATGAAATGCGAAATCGAACATATGCTCGCTCATGGCGGTGGTGCAATTGTCAATACTTCCTCTATTGCTGGTGTCATTGGTTTTCCCGGTCACGCACCTTATGTAGCCTCCAAACACGCCGTACTGGGTTTGACCAAAACTGCCGCCTTAGAATACGCCAAACAAAAAATTCGTATTAATGCGGTTTGTCCGGGGGCAATTCAAACTCGAATGATCGAAGACTTCGCAGGGGGAGATAAAGATACTCTTGAGTACATTAAATCTTTGCATCCCATCGGTAGATTGGGTAAACCAGAGGAAATTGCCGATGCGGTGGCTTGGCTTTGTTCCGATGAGGCATCTTTTGTTTTGGGACAGGGCGTTAATGTAGATGGTGGATTTACTGCTATTTAATAACAATTTTAAGAGCGACGAGGCTAAATTAACCCATGAAAATCGGTATTATCGGTTCGGGAAATATTGGGGGCACTTTAGGAAAACACTGGGTAAAAGCAGGACATCAAGTGATGTTTAGTTCCCGACATCCAGAAGAGTTGTGCTCGATGGCAGAAGAAGTAGGCGCTTTATGGGGAACTACGCAAGAAGCGGCGGCTTTCGGGGCGGTGATTTTATTGGCAATACCCTATGGTAAAGTCCGCGATTTGGCTCGGCAAATTGGCAGCTTAGAAAATAAAATTCTCATCGATGCTGCTAACCCTTATCCCCAAAGGGATGGAAATGTAGCCCAAACGGTAATAGATGACGAATCTCAAACCGCTACAGGATACATCGCCAGTCTATTTCCAGAAGCGAAAACCGTTAAAGCGTTCAATTCTATTTACTTTAAAGTATTAAAAGATAAAGTCTTTCGTTCTGGCGATGAGAGAATTGCCGTGCAAATTTGTGGCGACGACGAAACAGCCAAGCAAACTGTCAAAGGCTTAATTGAAGATATTGGTTTTGCTCCCCAAGACTTGGGCACTCTCAGTCGTGGCGTTCTTTTTGAACCCAATGCTCCACTCTACAACCAAAATCTGAAAATTAAGGAAGCTGATAATTTATTGAGTCAACTTATCTAAACTCAATTAGTAAAAGCGATTGCGTCTCTCAACCTTCACAATAACTTGTCTCTGTTTAATATTTTTACTAATTATGTATGATGCTACTGGCGTTTCTGCTCTTAACTAGCCTGTCCTGAAAATTATGTTTGACTATTAGCTTGTTTAACTTTTAGGTTCTGTTGACACAATTAACGCAACCAAATTAAAGCCGAAGCAAATTCGGCAAATCCCAAATAACATTCGTCAGTTTTGTCAAAACGGCTGAAAACGCGACGATAGTATTTAAGTTTGTTAAAAAAGCACTCAACTAGATGTCGCTCCTTGTACA
>NZ_JBKGTY010000001.1:604197-619998 GCF_053543375.1 Myxosarcina sp. GI1(2024)
AGCAACTTCAGGTACTTTCTCATCTTTGCCTCTTTACGTCAACAGAACCTAATAATCATGGTTGCCTGGGAAAAATAGAACTATAGAGTCCCACTGATATGAGGTTCGTTATTAATGAAGAGGGTTAGCAAGTTAGTTGTCTATGGACTAGTCACAACAGCGATTGGCTTTGCCAGTGCGCGGAGCGCAATCGCACTTACCATAATTTCCACTAACATCAATCCCCTACCAAGTTGGGCAACAGATATCGCTCAAGCAACCCAGACAACTACACCCAAACGCCTAACTATCACCGTTAAAGGAACCGAACCAGACCACCTCAAAGTCAGTGAAGGAGAGCAGGTAGAAAAGGGTGAAATCATTGCCGACAGAGAACGAGAACGAATCAGACTGACCGCCCAACAGAAACAGCTTTAGCTATCACTAGACCGACTCAAGGCAGCTTCCATTACACCACCAGCCGCACCCCAAGCAGTACCAACGGTGATGGCTCTACCGCCAGTAAGTTACCTAGAGCATAAAGCAGCAGTAGAAAAAACTAAGGCAGCGATCGCCTCAATTGAATCCGAACTCGAACTCAAACAAGAAGAAATTACCTACCTCAAAGGTGTCAAAAACCTCGACCCAATTATCCTCGAACACGAACAAGCCAAACTCAAGCAGCTAAAACAGCAGCACACCGCAGCAGTACGAAATTACCAGCTAGCAATGGGCAAACTGCAATCTGCCAAAGACAGTAAGAAGTATCAGGAGTACCAAGCTTCGATTAATTCCGCTCGTCGAGTAGAGGAGATGAACCAAGCTCGTCTCAACTATCAAAGACAATTAGCAGAATACGAACAAAGATTAACAGACAGGGAGTATCAGGTAACACAGCTACAGGAGAAATTGAATAATGTTGAGAATGCGGTACGCGAAGCGATGCCGGAGGCTTATTGCAACTTTATCCGTCGTTAAATCTCCCTATGCTGGTACTGTTAGGCGCGTTAATTGGCTCGTTCAATCCCCCGATGGCAGTCTCACAGCCGAAGTCACCCTCATGGTCGGAAGGCAGAAGTCAGGAGTTAAAACCAACAATTGAATTGCCTTGTCTCAACAGCAGTAATGAATGCGTAGAACAACTAACTGAAGAGCGATCGCGCTTTCAAATAAACTCCAGCAGACAGCAGAAAGAATTGCTCTCATAGAACGGAGACTAGCAGTAATATAAGACTGTATCGACTACACTAGTAAGAAGAAGTGTACCAATCCCGTAGACATCATTCAAAATCTCTTCGGCGGTGGTGGTATGCAGAGAGATAATCTGGCGATCGCCGATAACTTCCAAGATAATGATGAGGGAGACGTTCTTACCTACACGGCTACCATGTTTTTGAAATAGATAAATCTAGCAAATTATTTTTTGTTAAGGTTGAAGTCTGAAACGCGCATTATTTCATTGTTTGCGTTCGCGGTAAGCAAAATTTTCCGATTCTTCAAAGCTTTACTGTATAAAGCTTTGACCCTTATATTGCACTTTTCCGCACGTATCTCGATCTTACCCCAAATAGGATTAGCATATTTGCCTTTGACCTAGTCCTTGCCTTGCTATTTATATAGTCCGACTATTTTATCGATACTTTTGCCAAACAAATAAGTCTTTGGGGCGATCGACATCTCTCAAACAAGGTAAATAATAAATCTTCAAACCTAGTGCGATCGCTATATTTTTAGTTTGCGTTAATACTTTATCGGTTCCCCAATCAATATTGGCAAATAATTCCGGAATGCTACGATTCAAACCGATCGCATAATAACCTCCATCTTCAGCAACACCTAAAACTAAATCCCGTTTCATTAGTGCTTCAAATGCCGTTGCTAAGATTGATTCGTTGATGTCGGGACAATCGATACCAATAGTTACTACTCGACTGTTACCTCGAGCGAAAGCGCGATCGAATGCCGAGCGCATCTTTTCTCCTAAATCTCCTGCTACTTGCGGATAATAAATAAATTCTCTACCCAACCACTCTGACATTAATTGTTGGTTGCCTCCTGCAAAATGGATCTCACTGGTTATGGGACGAGTTTCGCTCAATTGCTTTACCGTGTGAAGCGTATGTTCGGTCATGGCTCGCTGTAATTTAGCCACACCTTCGGCACCCAAGGCGGGAATCATCCGAGTTTTAGTTTTTCCTGCTTCAGGATAACGACTAAAAATAATTAGAGTTTCGCTCATTAAAGTTTTTTTAGATAGCTCGTATCGATTCTAAAAATAATTTATTGTCAAGTTTCTTGCATATTACATAAGCCATGCAGCTTGACCATAATTTGAATTTATTAATTCTTTGGTGTTCTTGCAGCTTCCTCACGCTTTACTCTGTCTGGTAGAAAAGCACTATTAATAGACATCTGTTGATAAACTCGATGTTGTAAATACCAACGATCTTGTTTACGCATCCAACGATCTACTACGACACCATGACCGATAGTACTAGGCAATAATAAATCTAATTGTTCGCTAGGAGATTCATTTCGGGATTTGGCAGGAAAAAGTTGAAGTACTAAAACATAGCTAACTGATTCGGCTAAATCTTTACTAATGCCGCGAGTGATTGAGTTTAGACAATTATGTCGAATACCATCGAAACCTACAGGAGTGTTTTTTAACCACTCAACAAAGCTTCTCGCGCTGTCATGTAGCCCGAATAGAGGATGTTCGTTGATATAATCATCTACTAAAATTTGCTTAAGTGCATCGTAATCTCGGCTATCTTCACACAAATATACTCGATGTAGTAACTCGGTAATTTGAAAGCGATCGCTGACTGATAATTCTCGCTCTAAAGCTGTTTCAGGATTGCAAAATCCCACTGGCAACTCAGTAATATCATGAAAAGGCATATCTTTATCTCTGTTAAACGATTGAGGTAATGTTTTAAAAAACAATTACGATTGAAATAACATTAGTTAGTAATTAATAACTAAAAATTACCTAAATTGTTGTTTGACTTACTTAGTTTCAATCGCTTTGACTTCTGGCTGGATAAGATTTAAAACCGTATGAGCATCATGCCCTGAAAAGAGCAATTTAATGACTATAGCAGCTGCAGGTTCGAGCAGTCGAGCGTATTTTAAATCACCAATGTCTTTGGCTTCACAACCAATATCTTCAATCAAAACTGCAATTTGCTGTTTGGCTTTATCATCATCCCCACAATACATAACTACTAAGCGGCGGTCATCGAATACTGGTGGATTCATCTGCCACACTTTTGCTTGGCACATATTAAAAGCTTTGACAACATCAGCATTAGGAACGACTCTAGCGAGCGCTTCTGATAAAGAAATACCATAATAGCCTTTTGACAAAAAATCAGATGGATTGACTGGATTATTAATATCGAGTACAATTTTGCCAGCAAAAGCATTACTTCCACCAGCAGCATCGATCGCCTCAAAAACCGCTTCGTGTCGAGTCGCTAGAACCACGATCTCACCAAATGAAGCTGCTTCGCTTTCCGAACCAAATTCAACATTTGCTCCTAGTTTTTTAGCTAGCTTTTCAGCTTTTTTCAAGTTTCGTCCGCCGATAAAAAGCGAATGTTTTGCCATCCACTGTGAAGCTAAGGCTTCAGCCATGCTTCCATAGCCAATAAATCCAATTTTCATAGTTTTCTCTCTCGCCAGATGCCGTACAAAAAATTTTATAGAACGAATGAATGTCAAATGTTTTTCATTGATAACTTACATAGTTAATACAGTTAGCTTTAATTTTTCCTTTGTTCTTTTTGAACTACTTTTCTCCCCATTGAGTGTAGGGATATTTGGCTAAATTTGCATTAAAGTACTTGGGATCGTTGACTTCGCGATCGATCCAGTCTGGTAGTTCAATTGTCTGATGTTCGTCTAGCAATTCTACTTCAGCAATAATTAACCCTTGATTTTCCCCAGAAAATTCATCTACTTCCCAAACTACATTTCCATGAGGTATTTTATATCTAGTTTTTTCAATTAACGGGCGATCGCACAAGGTATTGAGGATTTCAATCGCATCTTGATAGGGGATGGGATATTCATATTCGGCTCTAGTGATACCAGTGCGGGGACCTTTGATTGTTAGATAAGCGAGGTTGCCAATAGTTCGGACTCTTACGGTTGGTAAACCCGTAGTAGAAATATAGCCCTGAGAATAGGGCACTCCTGTTGCTAGCTTGCGCCATTCATTACCTTTAACTAGGAATTTTCGCTCGATTTCTTGCGCCATTTAAAATCATCAAAACCATCAAAATCAAATATTATTATAAAATTATAAAACTGAATAATTAAATCATTAATTGGTGCGATCTACTTAGCTTATTCTTTTAATACAGATTAATAAGTTGGAAATTTTAATAACATCGGGAAATAGACAATTGAAAAAAGTAGCAGCAATAATTCACTCACACAAACTCGACGACGTTAAGTTAGCTTTGGTCAATGCAGGCGTTATTGGTATGACTATATCAGAAATCAAAAACTTTGGTCGTCAAAAAGGTTCGGTGACTCGTTATCGAGGTCAAAAATCCCCAAATGAGTTTACTTCTAAAATTAGTATCGAGGTGGTAATAGAAGATCGAGAGGTAGATTTAGTCGTTCGAGAAATTTCTCTGGCAGCCCGAACTGGTGTCGTTGGAGATGGCAAAATTTTTGTTTCTCCAGTCAGCGAAATTATTAGAATTAGAACTAATGAGACGGGAACTGCAGCAATTTAACTTAAATGTAAGAATAATTTAAATTGTTTTTAAATGGATCTTAACTTCAGGTGATTAAGCTAGCCTCTGTGTTTAGGGAGTTAGCTGTGTTTATTATTAAGATACTTCTAGTTACCATCTCACTTTTATTAATTGGAGATTTCTTATCAACCTTTTTGTATCATGTGCCAGAACACGTTTTTGGGAAATTTCACGGTATAGTTCATCATGGCAAAAATCGCAGCTTTATTCAATATGCAATATCGACCAAAAATCCTCTAGTTCTCGTAGATGGATTTTTAGGCGCGTTACCCTATTTCGTTTTTATTCCTCTTAGCTGGCAAATCTCACCAATAGGTTCGATTTTAGGAATAGTTTTGGGAGAATTACACGTAGTTTGGCGACACGTTTCAATTACTGAGTGTCAAACTCCTAATGCTATCGCTCTAATTTGCGAGCTATTTTTTATTACTACTCCCGAAAGACACTGGTTACACCATCAAGATGCCAACTTAGCCTATGGTGATGTTTTTACCTTTTTCGATCGCCCCGCCCGAGCATGGATGAAGTTTTTGCTGGCGCTCAAACAAAAATATCGACAGTACCTCAACAAAGCTTCGGCATGACGAGTGGAAGATAATTGACGTTTTTTCCTTCTCTGACCGTCGAGCGAGATATCTAAAGCTTAATCGAAAGTTGGCGTTTTTTTAACCTTTGTTGTCTAAGTTTAATTTATAGAGGTCACTGCGAAAAAACTTAATTATCATGCTTCTGACTGAGAAATCTATCTCAAACCAGTATTTACATCCAAAAAAAGAGCAATTACTCCTCCAAGTATACGAGAAAGGCGAAGAAATACCTCTCTTCGATTCTGGAATTTGGCAAGTTTATCGAGGCGTAGTTCAACTAAGCAGAATTAATCACAATAGTCAGGAAGTAATTCTGGGATGGGCGACAGCCAATTCTTCTTTTAGCAATTTGTACAATGAAGATTATAGCTATCGTGCTGTGGCTTTGTCTAATGTCTATGTAAGACAGTATTCACCTGAAGAAATTGAAAAAGCTCCGATGTTAGCCCGTCAGTTACTAGCACAGTTAAGCGATCGCCTGATTAAGTCGGAGCAGTTCTTAGCAATTAGTGGCTTGAGAAAAGTAGAAGATCGTTTGTGGCAGTTATTATTAATCCTCAAACAAGAAATGGGTCAAGTTGGAACCGAAGGTACTCGCTTGCAAATTCGTTTTACCCATCAGAATTTAGCAGATATTATCAATACTACCAGAGTGACGATTACCAGAATTTTAGGCGATCTTCAGCAAAAAGGCTGGATCGCTCTCGATGGCGATCGCCATATTATCGTTAAAACTAGATAGGCAATTTTTGGGCGATCGATAGCTTTATAGTTTTAATTAGAGGTATGAATCGTACCTTTTTTTAAGATCTCAATTAATATATGTCAGCGTATCGATTCAAAACGATTAAATCTTACTTTTGTCAGTTCAATCGAGTTATTCTCGTCATGCAACTGATATTAATGATTACTCTGGTTACCTGGGGGATTTGCCAGCCAGCAACTGCAGTATTGAGACAACACCACGAAACCCCAGGAGTACTGCGCTATCACGCTCGAGATTCAATTCAAGACAAACGGGGTAATGCTTGGCAAGTAGTACTGTTTCCCGATAAACAATCAGAAACCAAATATTATTTACGGTTAGTTGGTTTTCCTGGAATGGTAGAATTCGTCCATCCGCGATCGCTCGAAATTATTACTTCTGAGGGCAAGGTTCTCACCGCAACTGATGCTTACGCAACTTCTGCTCCCGCTCCCAATGTCGGTCAATATGACGTGACCGAGATAATATCGCAATTTCCCGAGCGAGGCAGTTTAAAATTAGCAATTACTCTCAAAGGCGATCGCGATTTATCTTTAAAAATTACTCAACCGCTATTGACCGAGTGGCAACTATTAGCTAAACAAATCGAGAGTTAACCTAGAGCAATTGGCGAGCGTCAATTCAAAACCAGGAATTATGTCAATTCAAAACCAGGAATTATTTATAATTTCTTCATTCCTTTAACAAATGTTGTTCGATAAAGTTAGTGTAAACTTCACCATTAACAAAGGCGGGAGTATCTAAAATTTGTTGATGAAAGCCAATAGTAGTAGGAACTCCTGTAATGGCACATTCTCTTAAGGCACGTTTCATTCGGGCGATCGCTACAGTGCGATTTTCTCCCCAGACAATTAACTTACCAATTAGAGAATCGTAATAAGGAGGAATTTCATAGTCGGTATAAACATGAGAATCCATTCTCACTCCCAAACCTCCAGGAGGTAAATAGGCACTAATCCGCCCTGGATGAGGGCGAAAATTGTGTTTGGGATCCTCAGCATTAATCCGACACTCAATAGCATGACCGCTCAAACAAACTTGGTCTTGAGTCAGTCTTAATTTTTCTCCTTGGGCGATGCGAATTTGTTCGGCAATTAAATCGAGTCCGGTAATGGCTTCGGTTACGGGATGTTCTACCTGGATACGGGTATTCATTTCCATAAAGTAGAATTTGCCCGATTTGTCTAGTAAAAACTCTACTGTTCCCGCACCTACATAGTTAATCGACTTAGCTGCTTTGACTGCCGCTTCCCCCATTGCCGCACGCAATTTTGGGGTGAGAGCCTTACTAGGAGCTTCCTCTAATAATTTTTGGTGACGGCGTTGAATCGAACAGTCTCTTTCTCCTAAATGGATGACGTTACCGTGACTGTCGGCTAAGATTTGAAACTCGATGTGACGGGGATTTTCGACAAACTTTTCTAAATAAACTCCGCCATTGCCAAAAGCAGCTTCCGCTTCTCCTTTTGCCGCTTGAAACAGTCTTACTAAATCGCTGCGGTCTCTTACCAAGCGCATTCCTCTTCCGCCACCGCCAGCAGTAGCTTTAATCATCACGGGATAGCCAATATCTTCTGCCGTAGCGATCGCTGCTTCTTCGTCTTCTAACAAGCCTTTACTACCCGGTACGGTGGGTACTCCTGCAGCAATCATGGTTTTTTTAGCAGTAGATTTGTCTCCCATTGCCAACATGGCTTCTTTTGAAGGACCGATAAACGCAATTTTGTGGTCGGCGCAGATTTCGACAAAACGAGCATTTTCTGCTAAAAAACCATAGCCTGGATGAATGGCTGTGGCGTTGCGAGTTAAGGCGGCAGCAATAATGTTGGGAATATTTAAGTAGCTTTTGCTAGAAGGAGGAGGACCGATACAAACTGCTTCATCTGCAAGCTGAACGTGGAGAGCTTGGCGATCTATGGTAGAGTGTACGGCAACGGTAGCAATACCCATTTCGGCACAGGTATGGACGATCCGTAGAGCAATTTCTCCCCGATTGGCGATCAGAATTTTGTCGAATTGCATATAATGGTGATCGTAATTGGAATCATATTCTAGAATAAAACTATTTATCTTACTATAAAAGTATCGAGTCTGTCGTTCGACAGAGTCAGAGTAACAGAGGAATTGTACCCACTTTCTAGAATGGGGTTTTTCTAACTCAAGTTTGAAGACGGGCGATCGCTACTCCAACCCCACCAAACTGTGTCGCAGTTACACCAATAAAATTCTTGCCACTTGCGTCGATTGTATTCGATCGTTACAGGAGCGCGACGATTTAACCAAACATTTTTGGCTTTTGCTGGACTAGATTTACAACTCGGACAACAAAAATTTACTGCATGAATGGCCTTTTTCGTCCACTCTGGAGAATTAAGTGCAAAAGCATCCATAAAAATTTAATAGACAGGGAGTAACAATAATTAGCTTATCCCATTTCTATTTAAACTTACTCAATCGACCAATGAGATTAAGGAGTAGAAAATAATAGTTATTATTACTTTTTATCTTACTATTTTCTACTAAGTTTCTACCTTAGCAGTAATGTTTGGAATTAATACATAGTAAACTTGAGATCGTTTCGGTTATCCCAACAATATATTTTTCCCCTGTCAGATTAGAAAGCGTTACGGTAAATAAATATATAGATTAATATATAGATTTATTATTCAGTATTTAACTTGATGAACGAGACAACTATTACTGAAAACCCTTTATTAATAGGTAAAGGTTTACCTCCCTTCGATAAGATCGAACCCGCTCATGTAGTTCCGGCAATGACTGAGCTACTCAGACAATTAGCCGCAGATTTAGCCAAATTAGAAGCGAGTTTTACTCCTACCTGGTCGGGTTTAGTCGAACCTCTTACGGCAATAGAGGAAAAGTTAGGCTGGAGTTGGGGTATTGTAGGGCATTTAATGGGTGTGAAAAATAGTTCCGAACTTAGAGAAGCTTATGAAACTATACAACCAGAAATAGTTAAGTTTTACAACAAACTTAGTCAAAGCAAACCACTTTACGAAGCTTTTACAAAGTTACGCCAGAGCCCAGACTGGGATAAGTTGGAACCAGCACAGCAGCGTATTATCGAATCCTCTCTTCGAGACTTCAAGCTTTCTGGGGTAGGTTTAGAAGGAGAAGCTAAAGAAAGATTCAATCAAATCCAGCTAGAGCTTGCCGAACTCTCTACTAAGTTTTCTAATAATGTTCTCGATGCGACTAAGGCTTTTAAACTAAAATTAACCGACAAAAAAGATGTCGAAGGTTTGCCCGAAAGTGCTTTGAACTTAATGGCACAAACCGCAAGGGATGAAGGTGAATCCGAAGCAACGGCAAAAGCAGGACCTTGGATCGTTACTCTCGATTATCCTAGCTATATTCCTTTTATGAAATATGCAACTAATCGAGAGTTGCGCGAAAAATTATATAGAGCTTTTATTTCTCGAGCTTCTGAAGGTGAACTAGATAACAAACCTAACATCGATCGCATTTTAGAATTGAGAAAAGAAAAAGCCAATCTTCTCGGTTTCGACACTTACGCCGAACTCAGTCTGGCACGTAAAATGGCTCCCGATGTCGCAGCAGTCGAACGGCTTTCTGAAGAACTACGGGTAGCAAGTTACGATGCGGCACAGCGAGAATTCCAGGAACTGAAGGCTTTTGCTGGTAAAGAAGATCTCAAGCATTGGGATATTGCCTATTGGTCGGAAAAACAACGAGAAGCCAAATTTAACTTTACTGAAGAAGAATTAAGACCGTATTTTTCTTTAGATCGAGTTTTAGATGGTTTATTTGGTTTGGTCGATCGCCTCTTTGGCGTGAAAGTCAAAGCTGCAGAGGTACAGGTTCCCGTATGGCATCCGGATGTTCGTTATTTCCAAATCGATAACGAAGTTGACGAAACAATTGCCTATTTCTATCTCGATCCCTACTCTCGTCCCGCCGAAAAGCGTGGTGGAGCCTGGATGGATGACTGCATCGGACGAGCCAAAGTAATTGTAGAAGGCAAAACTTCAACTCGTTTACCCGTTGCCTACCTAATTTGCAATCAAACCCCACCAGTAGAAGACAAGCCCAGCCTGATGACTTTCAGTGAGGTAGAAACTCTGTTTCATGAATTTGGTCATGGTTTACAGCATATGCTAACTACTGTAGACTTTGCGGGAGCTTCGGGGATAGACAACGTAGAGTGGGATGCGGTAGAATTAGCCAGTCAGTTTATGGAAAACTGGTGCTATGATCGCGCCACTCTCTTGGGTATGGCGAAGCACTACCAAACTGGCGAAACTTTACCCGAAGAATACTACCAAAAGCTGTTGGCGGCTAAAAACTACATGAGCGGTTCGGCAATGTTGCGGCAACTACACTTCGGCTTAGTCGATCTCGAACTGCACCACCGCTATCAACCAGGAGGAACAGAAACTCCCAACCAAGTGCGCGATCGCATCGCTCAAACTACTACGATTTTAAAACCATTACCTGAAGATAATTTCTTGTGTTCTTTCGGACATATTTTTGCTGGGGGATATGCCGCAGGTTACTATAGTTATAAATGGGCAGAAGTTCTCAGCGCCGATGCGTTTGCAGCTTTTGAAGAGGTCGGACTGGACAATGAAACCTCAATTGCCCAAGTTGGCAAGCTGTACCGCGATACTATTCTGGCTTTAGGTGGTAGTTTGCATCCAATGGAAGTCTTCCAACAATTCCGAGGACGCGAACCTCAAACCGAGCCGTTATTAAAGCATAGTGGATTAGCAACTGCGGTTTAACTGACAGTTGGCATTTGGTAGTCTTAGAAATGTAAAAGACTTGTCAAGTTCTCCTGGAACTCTACAAGCCTCTAATTTATTCAGTTTTGTTACCGACGAACAGTTCTGCTCAAGCTGAATTGAGCATTAATTAACTAAGATACCGTTTTTCGGCTTCTAACTGTTCGATCAGTTGAATATTGTTCGCATTTCTAGCTACTTCTAGACGATGCTCGATATTTTTGATAATATTGGCACGATGAATTTGTTTGAATTCTAGATCGGTATTTTTCATTTTTTATTGGCTCCCTATTTATTTAAATTAATTTCTTCGGACGCTCTTTGAAGCATCGAAAGCTTGCGATTGCGTAGCGCTTGTCGACTTTGGCTAACTAGGTACCGAGCTTGACTGTTAACCGAAGGTAAGTTTTTATTGTTTTTAGTGTTATTGATTTTCATATCGCCTCCATTTACTGTAGTGAAGTTAAATGAGACGCGTTCCTTCAGAAGAAATAAATATATATACTTCTTACTTCCGTCTACCGAGCGGTAGATGAACGATTTATTCTTTATTCTGTTACCAATTTAACAGATATATTTTGTTTTTTGTATATTACTCGAGGGTGGAAAGCCGTACTAATACCACAAATTATATAAATTCGGCAATAATACAAAATGTTAATTATTAGGTTGCAGCTTTCAATCAAATTTAGTGTGACGGGAAGCATAAATTTGCCATTTCAAATTATACAATGCCGATCGTTACGTTAGCGGTCTTCGAGCGAGTTGGCGATCGCTTGAAATGATTAGACAACGGTGTTGCTGACTTGGCGCAAAATTACGTGACCACCCTTTAGCTTCAATCGCTGTTAACTAGCAAGCGCCATCGCCAGCTTCCAGACCCAGAAAATAAATATTCTAAACCTTAATATTCAGATAGCTTAATAAATCTTTAGTACCATCTAAAGTCTAATTGGCAATATCTTTTATAAATAGCTTATAACTATAAAATTTCGAAATTTTGTAATTTTATTTCTTTAAATTTAAAGCGATTTTACAGAAAAATATATGAATAGTTCCAAATTTTCCAACTATTGGTAGATCTCGCTTGAGGAAGATTGAGATATTCTTGGGAAGCAAGCATGAATAAATATCTTGCCGTGAAGGTTTAGATATTTATTATTTGGCTCTTGAATATTTTTAACTAAAACCTAGTTTAAAATGAGCGAATGACTATTAAGATAAATATTCAGTCAGCGATTTAGCTTTTGAAGCGAACGATTGAATTTATGAACCTTTACTCGACGATTTGCCCGTGTTTCTATGTAAATCTATTTAGGTAGTTTATCCGATAAGAATTACTTAGAGTTTCATTTTTAAATAAATTTACTTCTTTGATATATGCCGTTTAAATATACGTTTATCACCAAAACAACCTTTCTGTGGCTCAGCTCGACATTTTTGTTTCTGATAACTTCTCAAGCAGCTACTGCTCGACCTTTCGACAAACCCCATCAATTTAGTGCGAGGGATCTAAAGTATCAAAGCTTGGCGGAGACTAATTGGGAAATCGCTCAGTTTGATTCGGAAACCGAAACCGAAATTGAAATCGAAGAAGCACCAGAAGTTGATGTCGAACCACCCGAAGTTGATGTCGAAGAAGTACCAGCAGGAGAAAACCTCGGACAAAGTTATGTAGGTATAGGTGGCAATATTGGGATAACCGGAGAAGATAGTTCTGTAGGAGATTCTGGTTTTGCCCTTTTAGGTAAAACCGCATTTACTTCAAATCTTGGTTTGCACGGTTCAGTTATTTTTGGCGACACCAGCTCAACTCAACTGGCTCTAACTTATGGCGTACCAGTTACTTATAGAGGTTCGACTGTGGTATATCCCTTTGTCGGCGGGGGAGTTGTGATTGATGAGTTTTTTGACGAGTTCGATCTTGGTGGATTGATAACTACCGGTGTAGATGTTCCCATATCTTCTCGATTTACTGGAAACGCTAGCTTAAATGTGGGTATAACTGATGACGAGACTGGATTGGGATTACTGTTGGGAGTTGGTTATAACTTGTAGCAGTGAATTTTCTTATCCTCTACGCCTCATTTGACGATAAATCTTAAAATTTCAGGAGCTTTTATCCCCCTCCCCTGGATAAAAGTGCTAGCTTAATTAACGCAGAGGTGAAAGTACTAGTTTATCCTCTTCAAATCGCATAATAATTTGTATTAGTGCGTTTTTAGATGAATACCTATTTTAAGCTGAGTCTTTTAAGAACTTGGCCTAATTTTGACTTACTGAACGTAATATGGAGTAATAAATGGTTACAATTTCAGATCGATCTACGGTTCCAGAAAGTCACGGGCATGGCGCAACAGCAACGAGCGATCGCGACAGAGTTGCAGTTTTATTGATGGGTTATGGGGAAGTAGAAAGTTATAAAGACTTTGCCAACTATAACGAACAAGCTTTAAACTTACTGACAGCGAAATTTGCCCCCGTACCTACTTGGATTTATCCGGCGATCGCCAAGCTTTTAGCCATTTTCGACCTGCACGAATGGAGTCACCAGCACGGTAATTTTATCTCTCCCCACAACGCAATTTTCGAGCAGCAAAGAGCGGGAATTGAAGCTAACTTACAAAAGACTTGGGGAGACAAAGTAAAAGTATTCAAAGCCTTTAACTTCTGCGCGCCTCACTTACCCGAACAGGTTTTAGACCAAATTAAGTCTGAAGGATTCGACAAAATTTTAATTTATCCTTTATTGGTAGTCGATTCAATTTTCACTAGTGGTATTGCTGTCGAACAAGTTAATAAAGCTTTGGCGCAACAAGCCGAAGGTGAGGAACATTGGCTCAAAAATAGTCGCTACATTCCTTCTTTTTACAATCGACCCGAGTATGTTAAGTTACTAGCCCAGATGGTGGAGGAGAAAATCGAAGCCGAACTAGCACGGGGACATTTAACTTCTCAGATGGGTATCGTGCTAATGAATCATGGTTGTCCTCACAAAGCCAAAGGTTTTACTTCTGGGATTGATGAAAGCCAAGCTTTATACGAGTTGGTTAGAGAAGAATTAATTGCCAAGTATCCTTTGATTTCTATTGGCTGGCTCAATCACGATACTCCCCTAATTGAGTGGACGCAACCTAATGTAAAATTGGCAGCGCAAAATTTAATTGACTTAGGTGCTTCGTCTATTATTATGATGCCGATCGGTTTTGCTACCGAAAACCACGAAACACTACTAGATGTAGACCATATCATTCACCATTTACAACATCGTAATTCTAAAGTTACTTTTATTCGGATGCCCTGCGTTAACGACCGCCCCGAATTTTTAGAAATGGCAGCAGAATGGGCAAATCCTCAAATTGAAGCTCTGTTATCCCAAGGGGGAGTTGCGGTCAATCCCCAATTGGCAATATCCCAAGCCGCTCATACTCATCATCACCACCATTAATCGAGAATCAAGCCAGAAATCGTAGATGGGTAGATGGCAAACCGTAAAACTCGATTTGTTCTGAGCAATATTCTCGCTTACTTTACAGTCAAGTGAGAGTAACTGCTCATTTTTCTGTTAACGGGTTATTTTTTTTTAAGCTTAGCTCTTAGGTTCTGTTGACGTAAAGAGGCAAAGATGAGAAAGTACCTGAAGTTGCTGATTTTAGTCAAAAAATTCTTCATGAAATCTCGTGTTAACGGTACTTAAACAAAAATCAAGCCCAAACAAAGCCCAAACTAGCTTTATAAGCTACGAATACGTCGCGATTTTGGTTCAACCATTGGACAAAACGATAAGATATACCTGTACGAAAAGCTTCTAATGCTTCAGGAAATGTCTCCAAAGGTTTGTTCGCCCAACGTCTTCTTAAACCTCCAGTAAGCTTATGCCAAAGGATAAAAGTATAGGCACAAAAAACTAGAATAAAATGTCTTTCCAAACTCTTCTTATCTCTAACTTGATACTCTTTTAATCCTAACCATCCCTTGGCTTCTCGATAGAAAACTTCTATCCAGTTTCTCTGAGCATAAGTTTGAACTATCCATTGCTCGGTTACTATTTCTCCCTCAACATTTGTGAGTAAGTAGTCAATATCTTCAGCATCTTCAAAGATTGGTGCACTCATGACGATAGCTATTTTTCTGATTCCTTCTAGCCTTGATATTTCTGCTTCTATTATTGCTACCCAGACGGTTCTAGGTTTTTCACCCTGGATTTGAATCTCCTTAAATTCCTCATCAGATAACCATTGAGCATATTCATCTACTCTGATTTTTTCTAATTGATTTGATGGAGTTTTAACCAAAATATTACGATTTTTAGCGATTCCTCCTATATACTTTAATTTCTTTTTTTCCAGTTCGAGTAAAACAGTTGTGTTGTTACCATAGGACGAATCTATTAATACTAGTCCTGGTCGATATCCCCTCTTCAAACTTTTATCGATTAATTCTAAGGCTAAGGTGGGTTTTTTCTTGAATTCTCTGTCTTTCTTTCCTTCGGGCAACGAATTACCATGTTGATATAGTTCTATGTCTAAAGGTAAGCTTTTTTGGCCATCATATAGATGAGTTGTTACTACAACATTGCCATTATCTGTTTTCCCAATTTCCCCAATATATTGACGACCTACTGCTGCGGTAAAGTTACCACTTTTTCTATGCCCAGAGTCATCAACAATTAGACTAAATCCCTTACTGATTCTCGTTTGATTACACTTGTTCATCACTTCTAAGCGACGTTCATTTATCTTGTTCGCTGACCAAGTTGCTTCAGTTAAGAAATGGTGTAATTTGTGGTATGTGACCTCTACTGCGTCTTTAGCCATTTGAGATACATTTTTTCGCTCACTTTCCCCTAATAATCCTCCTAAATAATGTCTGAATTCCCTTTTTTGCGCTTTAGTTCTCAGTAAATCATCAAACTTTTGACACCATCT
>NZ_JBKGTY010000001.1:620845-628368 GCF_053543375.1 Myxosarcina sp. GI1(2024)
CGAATTTGCTTCGGCTTTAATTTGGTTGCGTTAATTGTGTCAACAGAACCTAAAACTCTATGTTTCTTATGTACCATTAACCAAGCTCATTGACTTGACGTGGAATCGTATATCGAATCCCCCGTCTACGTAAATTAAGTTTAAGCCAAATACTTCAATCTCGTATTTTTAAGCATTTCACCGACTTTTAAAACACGCCCTAGTTAAGATAAAGTCTTAAACAATGAATCGGGAATCATTTGAGAAATAAATTAAATTCTTTTAAAATCTTGCCATAGGCTGCACTATCCTAACCTCTACCGTGCCCACTGCAAACTGCTCTTTAAAATATGCGGTGCTTGAGCAGCAACAGCTTCGCTGGTCGCTCTTCTTAAAGCAATTGGAGTTTAGTAACCAGTATTTATTGATTGGTTTGTCGGTTGGGTGCGTTACATGAACGGTGCAGCTAGGGCAATTTGAGTTCGGGGACGGTCGACTGCTCCGAGGAGAAATTGTTAACGATCCCAATCATCCGCCACAGACAACCTCGAACTCTAACCAACAACCTCTCGTCGGTCGGCGTGCATTGAGGTTGTTAGCCAGGAGGATATATACACATTTACTTTTCAGTGAGATTTAGGATCTCAGCTGGAATATTTCACCGCGAATAGTATTTTCGTGTAAGAAAGTTGAGACAGATGCTGGATTCATTGGTATACGAATCTCCTTAACTTGTGTATGAATTTCTTGCACCTTACTCAGCTTAAGTTGAAGCAGAGTAACTATTTATTATGCTGCCTTTGCTTCCAATGAGCGGACGAAATCATCCGTGTTCATCTGTTTGCCGAAATGATGAACAACGGCATCGAGAACGTGAGCCTGTTGGGCTTGATTGAAGGCCGCACACGCATCGGACAGTACAACCACTTCGTAGCCCTGGTCATGGCCTTGCCGCAAGGTGGATTCGATGCATACGTGTAATGCGAAACCCGCAAGATATATGTGGTTTACCCGTTGATTGCGAAGATAAACGTCAAGGTTCGATCCTGCAAAGGCGCTACCGCCCGTCCGCCCTTGAACCACAAACTCGCCTGCACTTGGAGTGAACGGCTCGACAAACCGGCTGCCCTGGCCGGCGGCTAGGAACGTTCCTGCCTCTTGGATGGTGCTCTGAAGACCAGCACGCGGCTTGCCCAACTCCGGATAATTCTCTTGAAAGCCTAAGCCGCAGTGTATGACGCGAAAGTTCGCTTCTCTGGCCGCTGCAAGCGCCCTTTTCGCGTTATCCTTTGCACCCTGCAAGAGATACCGATCCTCCATGAGTTTATTCAGCTTTCCATCGTCTGCCAGCCACTCCTGTTGGAACTCGATCAGGATGAGTGCTCGATCGGTCTTTTCCATCATGAAACTCCTTCGGTTGGGTGGTGAGTTGTGGCGGCATCACTATTTATTATACGGAAACTTTCTGTAGATCTAACCTATAGGTCATGATATCCAAAATTATTCTGTATATTTACCCTATGTAGGGTTTTATTTCGAATTTTTCTGGATATTATCCTTTATTGGTACATTATCCAGAAATTTCCTAGTTATCATACTTCGTTCTTAGCTGCACTACCTTAATTTCTAGCGTACCTACCGCATATTGTTTATTAAGATATACGATCGCCTTATCCAAACTACAATAACTAGGTAGATGAGCAAAATTATCGCTGTTGCCAATCAAAAGGGAGGTACTGGGAAAACCACTACTTCTGTCCATCTTGCTTACTGGCTCTCTCAACGAGGTCGGGTTTTGGTTGTAGATGCCGATGCCCAACAAATTAGCGGGACTTAAACAAAAATCAAGCCCAAACAAAGCCCAAACTCGCTTTATAAGCTGTGAATAGGTCAGGATTTTGGTTGAGCCATCGAACGAAACCAAAAGACATAGCAGTACGAAACGCTTCTAATGCTTCAGGAAAAGTCTTAATTTCTTTATTAGCCCAGCGTCTTCTTAACCCACCAGTTAGCTTGTGCCAAAGGATAAAAATGTAAGCACAAAAGACAAGGATTAAATGTCTATCTAAGCTTCTTTTACCTCTTGTTTGATATTCTTTTAGCCCTAACCAACCTTTGGCTTCACGATAGAAAACTTCTTTTCTAAATTTAGAATTACTTCACTAACAGCCTCTTTGGGTAACGACCGTGCTAAATCATCTAATCTTATGTCTTCTCTATCCTCTAATTGATTAAGAAGTTTTACCTTTCTATTTTTGGCTAATCCTCCAATATATTTTAACTTTCTCTTCTCTAATTCCTTCAACAAGGTTGTATTGTTACCATATACAGATGAGTTGTAACAACAACATTGCCATTATCTGTTTTCCCGATTTCTCCAATATACTGACGACCTACTCCCGCAGTGAAATTGCGCACCGCCCGCGCTGAGGTTTCCTCAGCGTATAGGACGGAGCAAGCACCCACTTTTTCTATGACCACTATCATCAACAATTAAGCTAAAACCGCTACAAATTCTAGTCTGATGACACTTGTTCATTACTTGTAAACGTCGCTCATTAACCATGTCTGATGACCAAGGTGCTTCGGTTAAAAAGTGATGTAAGCGGTGATATGTCAGCAATTCTCATTTTAAAAATTCCCAGAGAAAAATAGATGAGAAATGAACGTTTGTTAGCAAATAACTTTCGCTAACAAAAACCACTCTGATTAAGATTCGGGTGAATTAGATTAAAGTAAAAGGCATTAAATTCTCACAGAGTAGCAACATGGGTCTAGCAATAGGAATGCCTGAATTACTATCGATGCTGAGTGCCGAGTTAAATAATCTTCCCGAGGAACGAAAACCAAGCAATAATACTAAATATACGGTTGAAGAAGCTCACTTAAGTGCATTTTCTGTATTTTTTATGCAATCTCCTTCTTTTTTAGACCATCAACGTTTGATGAAAAGTCAGAAAGGGAAAAATAATGCCCAGAGTTTGTTTGGCATCGAGAACATCCCCTGTGATCCTCAGATTCGCACCCTGCTCAATTTGGTGCCAGCTTCGACGGTATTTGGCGTTTTTCGCTCAGTCTATAATGGTTTGTCCAAGACAGGGAACCTATCGCCCTATCGTTGCTTCGGTGGAGGATTTTTGCTGACACTTGATGGAACTGAATATTTCTCCTCCAAGAAGATTCACTGTTGTCATTGTTGCCATCGGACTCATAAAAACGGCAGTACTACCTATTTTCATGCTGCGGTTACTCCGGTACTGGTGGCTCCAGGACGACCACAGCTCATCAGTTTAGAACCAGAATTCATCACTTCCCAAGATGGTCATGATAAACAAGACTGGGAGAACGCTGCCGCTAAGCGTTGGATTGCTGCTCATCCCCGCGACCCAGAAGACCTCCCTGTAACTTTACTTGGGGATGACCTCTACTGCAATCAACCCATCTGTGAAACGGCTTTGGCTCATGGTTATCATTTTATCTTTGTCTGTAAGCGTACATCTCATTCAGAACTTTATGAGTGGGTGGATTACCTCGAACGAGTCGGGGAGGTGAAAACTCTAACCCAGTTGGAGATTCGAGGACGAAAATGTTTGTCTTACTACTACCGCTTTGTGAATAAAATTCCCCTCAGAGCTACCCAACCAGCCCTGGACGTAAACTGGTGTGAGGTAACGGTTACAGATACCAGCGACGAGAAAACCTTGTATTACAATGCCTTTGCTACTTGCCATGAAATCGAGCGACAGAATGCGATCGAGATTGTCACTGCTGCTCGTGCGCGCTCGAAGCTCGAAAATGAAGGGAATAATATTCTCAAAACTAAAGGCTATCATCTCGAACACAACTTGGGTCACGGTGAAAACCACCAGGCGGAACTTCTATTCTGCCTTAATTGGTTAGCTTATCTCTTCCACACCAGTTGGGATTTAGTCCACATCACTTATCGTGCCGTTCGCTCGATGTTAGTTACTCGCCAAACTTTCTTCAATGATGTTCGGGCACTAACCAGATATTTATGGTTTGAGAGTTGGCAGACTTTGTGGGAGTTTATGCTGAGGGAGGGAAAAGCAACTGACAGGGTTAATTCTAGCTAAATTTCGCGACTGTTGAACCAGAACCAATTCGCGCCCTTTATAGCTCTACAGAGTAATAGGTAGTCGTTCCAAGTATTACTCGGCTTTTTCATGGCTCAAAATGAACTTCCTCGGAAATGATGGCTGCTTCTAAGCTTACTTTGGCTCACAATTAATTAACTCTTCGCTTTGTGCGCAAAAATTTTTCGCGCACAAGTTCCTGTTTCTCATTTTTCATTCTGTATTTTCTTTCGTTCAGGTTTCAAAATGAGAATTGCTGTAAATCACCCCCAAAGATTGCCAAAGCGGCGGCGCTGACTGCCGAGAGCGCTCGCCAACAAATACCCCGACAATTTCGCGGCTCTCGGCATCAATAGCCAACCAGATCCATTGCTTGTTCTTCTTGGAACCCAGAAATGACCACATCTCGTCTAATTGAATCGTCAGCCTACCTCTTTTTTTTGGGTAACGTTAACAGTCCTAGGGATTTGATAAAATTTCTGATTGACGTACATTTGTAACCAACGTTGAGCAACACCTGAGACTCTGGCGATCGCTGCCAACGATAGGCGTTCGAGTAGCAGCTTGTCAATCAACTGGCGAGTTGCCTCCTCAATCGGTTGACGGCTAGCATTCTCGACAAATTGTCGTCCACCTGACGGGGAGACAACCGCTAAAAACTAGAGACAGCAAGAGAGAAAGCGCGTTTAGTCACCTTCCCAAAATATGAGTCTAGGAAGTACGTATAAATACAAAGAGTTACAGAGAACCAGGCAAATACTTAAATCATCTTGAGCAAGATGAAGGGTCGATTTAAAAATCAGGAAAAATAATTGTCTGATAAATTAAACAGACAATTATTCAAGAAAATGTTGCCCCAATTCTATCTAGATTATCTCAAAACTTATCTCCCTGATTCAGAATTATTAACCTTACAAATTCTAGTGTGGTTACTACAAGTTCACCGTCAAGTTAGAATCGAAAGATTGGCTTCGAGCTTTCCATATCCAATTAACGGTACTTAAACAATTTAAACAGACAAAATAAGATAGAATACCTTTGCTGATTAACTTTAACATTATTCTAAAGCCCGATCGCACTTACTTTATGAAAGAAACTACTCCCGCAGCCATGCCTCCCTGTTTCGATAGATGAGATGGTGTCAAAAGTTTGATGATTTACTGAGAACTAAAGCGCAAAAAAGGGAATTCAGACATTATTTAGGAGGATTATTAGGGGAAAGTGAGCGAAAAAATGTATCTCAAATGGCTAAAGACGCAGTAGAGGTCACATACCACAAATTACACCATTTCTTAACTGAAGCAACTTGGTCAGCGAACAAGATAAATGAACGTCGCTTAGAAGTGATGAACAAGTGTAATCAAACGAGAATCAGTAAGGGATTTAGTCTAATTGTTGATGACTCTGGGCATAGAAAAAGTGGTAACTTTACCGCAGCAGTAGGTCGTCAATATATTGGGGAAATTGGGAAAACAGATAATGGCAATGTTGTAGTAACAACTCATCTATATGATGGCCAAAAAAGCTTACCTTTAGACATAGAACTATATCAACATGGTAATTCGTTGCCCGAAGGAAAGAAAGACAGAGAATTCAAGAAAAAACCCACCTTAGCCTTAGAATTAATCGATAAAAGTTTGAAGAGGGGATATCGACCAGGACTAGTATTAATAGATTCGTCCTATGGTAACAACACAACTGTTTTACTCGAACTGGAAAAAAAGAAATTAAAGTATATAGGAGGAATCGCTAAAAATCGTAATATTTTGGTTAAAACTCCATCAAATCAATTAGAAAAAATCAGAGTAGATGAATATGCTCAATGGTTATCTGATGAGGAATTTAAGGAGATTCAAATCCAGGGTGAAAAACCTAGAACCGTCTGGGTAGCAATAATAGAAGCAGAAATATCAAGGCTAGAAGGAATCAGAAAAATAGCTATCGTCATGAGTGCACCAATCTTTGAAGATGCTGAAGATATTGACTACTTACTCACAAATGTTGAGGGAGAAATAGTAACCGAGCAATGGATAGTTCAAACTTATGCTCAGAGAAACTGGATAGAAGTTTTCTATCGAGAAGCCAAGGGATGGTTAGGATTAAAAGAGTATCAAGTTAGAGATAAGAAGAGTTTGGAAAGACATTTTATTCTAGTTTTTTGTGCCTATACTTTTATCCTTTGGCATAAGCTTACTGGAGGTTTAAGAAGACGTTGGGCGAACAAACCTTTGGAGACATTTCCTGAAGCATTAGAAGCTTTTCGTACAGGTATATCTTATCGTTTTGTCCAATGGTTGAACCAAAATCGCGACGTATTCGTAGCTTATAAAGCTAGTTTGGGCTTTGTTTGGGCTTGATTTTTGTTTAAGTACCGTTAAGTGTGAAACTAGAAGAAAGAAAATACAAAGGTTTCTAGTTTTACCGCGATTAAGCTTACCATTACTTTGGTTTCCCTTAATTAAAAAAATAATTAATAGTCAATTCAAAACAGGCGATCGCTTAATAATAACTATCGATAGAACACAGTGGAAAGCCAATAATATTTTAATGGTAAGTGTAATTTGGAAAAAGCGGGCATTACCAAGATACTGGCTGCTGTTATCTAAGAAAGGTAGTAGTAATTTTTATGAGCAGGTAGCTGTTATTAGACCCGTATTACGTTTAATGAAAGAATATCATTTAGTAGTTATTGGCGATCGAGAATATAGGAGTACGGCATTTGCCCTGTGGTTAACCAAGAAAAAAATACACTTCGTTTTTAGATTGAACAAAAATACTAAAATTAAGCTCAGATACCAACAATATCAATCTCTAGATTCTTTGTGTATTAATCCAGGAACACGAGTTTTGTACTCTAAAGTTTTAGTAACACAAGAAAATAAAATAGACAGATTTAACGTCGTAGTTTACTGGAACAGAAAGTACGATAATAAACAATTACCTGCTCCTTGGTATCTGCTCACCAACCTCGAAAATAAACAGGAAGTGTAAGGATTCAGGTATCAGGGTTGACAAAAAGGAAAAAGAGATTAAAGTAGCCAATAATGAGCGAAGCTAATCACCCCTTCAAAGCCGAAGAACTGCGCCAGTTGTCCAATGAGAAACTGGCAGAAATCGTGACTACCCAACAAAAGCTGATTGAGAAGCTAGAAAAAAGAATAGAACAACTGGAACAGAGCCTCAACCTCGACAGCCAAACCTCATCGAAACCCCCTTCAACTGACTTGCTGAAAAAAAGCGAGAGAAAACCAGAAGTAGGGTTGGAAGAAGCCAAAAAAGAGACAAAAAGAAAACCAGGAGGACAACCAGGACATCAAGGGAAGACGAGAAAAGGATTTGGGCGTGTAGACCGCTACGAAGTATTGAAACCGACCATCTGCTCCAACTGTGGAAATCAACAATGGAAGACTAAGGGGGTACGAGTAGATACTCAACAGGTAGCCCAGTTGG
>NZ_JBKGTY010000001.1:629947-815068 GCF_053543375.1 Myxosarcina sp. GI1(2024)
CTATAATTCCTAAAATGTTTCGACTTTTAGATTACCATTACAATGCATTACTACCCAAAATGCTTGCTTTTGCTGTCTGATTCTTTTTCTTCTTAGTTTCGGGTTTTCTACTCCATATTTGCTGGTCTAAAATCCCCAAAGGCACTCCTCGAGTCGTTGATGCCATGATAGAGTGGACTTTTAACCCTCTAACATATTTTTGAGAACAAGTCCTACCAAATCCGTTCTCCCAGGTTTTTGCCTGATGATGGGTAAAGTTAAAATCGCTGGTGTCTTGTATTGCCAAGATTATTTTTTCCTTTGAGGCTCTTTGTACTGTTTGTTTTTGATGGGGGTCAATAATGTCTTCAAACTTAATCTTGTTTGATTTCCACAAATTATAAGTAGCTTTTGTGCTTGCACAATCCCCACTGGCTTGTGGCACACTAGCATGAGGCTGTTGGGCTAGATTTTCGACAATTTTAATTAATCTTCGATTTAATCGTTTATCTGGTAGAGCAGCATACTTCAGTTCTTCAGTAGCCCAAGATTGCATTGATTTCATTCCTCTGACTCGGCTATGACTACAATACCTGCTCTCGTAACCATTTCAGCACTTATGAGTAAAGCATAGAATTTATAATAAATTAGATGAGCTTACCCTGTTAAGTTCGGTAGAACCTGTACTTTTATCAAAACCATACTCTTCAAAAACAAAATCAAAATCTTTGGCAATTTGTTCTTGGCTTAAAGATAAATCTTCCAATCTGATAAATTGATGTTTGCGTTGATATTTTTTTTGAGATTGGGCTTTTTCTTTAACGACTTGCCTTAATTGAGAACTTGGTTCTAATTCAGCAAAATCAACTATTTCTGTAAAAGTTTTTTCTAAGTTAGATCGCAAGCTATCATAGCGAATAATTTTGACTTTATCTTCAGGAATTTCTCGATTTTTTTGGATATCGTAAAAATATCGATAAAGATCGATGTTGTAACGATATCTTCTGTTTATATATCGTTGGAGTTTATCTGAGGGAATATTTTTTACTCCTAATTGTAAATCCAGTAAAAACCATAAAACTGAAAGATGAGACGGAATGGTTTCATAGGGAGAGCGAATTAAATAAATAAATTTAGCATCGGGAAAAGTTTCAAGAATAGTTTTAATTCGATGTACAGATTGTAAAGTTTGTAAAATGACTTGCTTTTTGCCTGTATAGTATATGTGCCGTTGAAGACAACCTTTAAAAAAATTAATTGAGTTGCGACGACGAGACAATGGCTGAAGATCGTGAAAGCGAAATTCGGGATTTTCTTGGTCGTCAAAACCCAAAGGCGATCGCGCCCAAACAAATTGGGTATCGAGTTTGTGAAAAAACAATAGTTCTTCTTCTTCTGTTTTATCTAAAGCAACCGCATGTCCAACTTGGTCTGGTACGATTGACGATTTATTTTTTTTGATAAGGTAATTAATGAAGGGCTTTACTAAAACACGGGCTGTTAGTGAAGGAAAAAGAATATGCCAGGTTTTAAAAGCAACAAATTCATCAGTTTGTGTCAGTAACTTATGGAGAAAAGTATTACCGCTGCGGGGATGTCCGATAATGAATATGGGTTTTTTGACTTGAATTTTACGATATTGAGGAAAAAATATGCGGTCTAAAAATAGAGTAAAGTGAGTAAAAGCAATAAAAGCTGGCACAAACAACGTCCAACGCCAAAAAATCGCTTTAAATCTAAATGTTTTCCAGGCCGAGATAACAATACGATAGTAAACTTGCAGCATCTTACACAGGGTTTTTGATTAGTAATTAGTGGATAGTTGATAGGTATCAGTAGTCAGTCGAGTATCATTTGCTAGGGGGGGATCTTCGCTTAAGAAAGACCGCAATTGGGCGATGGTAGAGTTAAGATTGTGGCGATCGCAAATCCCAAAAACATGACGGTCTGGACGAATGATGACGATTTCTTGTTGCTTTGCCAACCAAGCGGTAATTTGATTGCTGGTATCTCTAATAATTTCAACCCGATGGGAAGATAAGCGATCGCAAATTTCAGCAGGAACAACCGAAATCAGCTTAATCGATAAACTAGTTAAAAAAGCCTGAGATTCGGGAGTAATGGCATCTAGCCAATCGGTATTAAGTCCTACAATCGCAAAACCAGTTCCTAAAACCCGATCTAATAATACCAGTTCTCCTGTATTTGTAAGCACTTGGGGTTGAATAAACATTTGTCCTGCTACAGACTGTGGTTTTCCCTCAGCACGAGCCAAAATCCCCCGCGTCAGAGGTGGCATATCCGAACCAATATTTTGAAACTTGCTGTTATTGCTAAAACGCCGTAAAATCTGCAACATCGTATCTCGCACCAAAGCTACCAAAAGATTGCGAGTTTTAAAGATTTTAAATGCTCGCGTTGCTACTTTGACAATCTCTTGAACGTGAGGCAAACGTTCGGTTTGATAAGTATCTAGCAGCCGATCTGGTGCTAGACCTTGTAAAACGAGATTCAATTTCCAGCAAAGATTTTGAGCATCTCGGATACCAGAACACATACCTTGACCCAAAATTGGTGGCATTTGGTGCGCTGCATCTCCAACGATAAAAATGCGATCGCTACGCCATTGAAGTGCGATTAGGGAATGGAAATGATAAACTATAGCGCGGATAACCTTAAGCTTATTGGGATCGAGCCAGTAGGTAGCAAGTAATTCTTTTACTTTTTCGGGACGTTCCATGTCTTCTTTGGTTTCATTTTTGTCGAGAACAAACTCCCAACGACGATGGTTGTTAGTTGAGTGAACAAAAACTCCTGGTCTTCTGGTGTCGCAAAGCTGTTGCACGCGACTTGGAAGGGTAACTTTTTCGGTTAATAAGGTATCCACTACCAGTTGTCTTTGATGAAAACCAAAATCATGTAATTTAATTCCTTCTAGTTGACGGGTTATGCTGCGCGCACCATCACAACCTAAAACATATTTTGCCCAGACTTGGTACGAGCGGTCATGAATGGAATCTTTGACAACAACAGTAACTCCATCTCGGTCTTGAACTATCTCTTCAACAGCATGACCCAGATGAACGGTTACACAGTCAAAACGTTTGACTCCTTCCCTCAACTTAGTTTCTAAGTCTGGTTGATAAAAAACATAGTTAGGAGAAAAACCATGAGTTGAGCAAGTTTTGTTTAATTCGATCTCAAACATTACTTCATGGTGTCTATTCAAAAACTCAACTCCATCTACAGGAGTTGTCACAGATTCGATCTGTTTTTCTAACCCAATCTGTTGAAAAATACGCATAATTTCGTGGTTAAAACCAATGGCGCGAGGTAAATGATAAACGTCAGTCTCTTTTTCAAAAACTACAGTTTTGATGCCATACATTCCCAAGAAATTGGCTGCAATTACCCCCACTGGTCCATAACCTACAATAGCCACATCAAAAACTAAATTTTTCATATATTTATTTGATAATTAATTGTTCGCTGTTAACTGTCGGTCAAAGTTATACTTTTCAAAAATAAAGTCAAAGTCTTGAGCTATTTGCTCTCTAGTTAATCCAAATTGTTGTAGATCGATAATTTTATGTTGGCGTTGATAGATTTTTTGCTTTTCAGCCTGCTTTTTCACTGCTTTTCGCAATTGCTTGGTTGGTTTAATTCCTGTAAACTGCTCTATTTGAATAAAACTTTGTTCTAAGTCCGAACAGAGTCGTTCGTAGGGCAACACCATGATATTTTTTTGTCGAATTTCTGTTTCCTGTAATTCGTAAAAATAGCGGTAAAGTTCAAGATCGTAGCGATATCTGCGCTCAAAATATCGTTTTAATTTAGGTTCGGGGATATTTTCTAGTCTATTGTGATTTTTGAAAGTGTTATAATCAAGAGTTAGATGAGATGGGATAGTTTCTTGAGGAGAACGGAGTAAATAAATAAATTTGGCATCGGGAAAAGTTTTTAATAGAGTTTTAACACGACAGGTAGAATAATGAATATGACCAACAACTTGTTGTTTTTGAATGTAAAATATTTGACGTTTTAAACATTCTTGAAAAAACTTAACCGAGCGATAACGGCGCGAACCTGGCTGGCGATCGTATAAGCGCAATTCGGGGTATTCGCGATCGTCTAAACCTAACGGTGATAGCAATAGTAAAAACTGGGTGTCGAGCTGATGAACGAATAAAAATTCATCATGTTCGACTCGATCTAAATAAACTGCATGTCCGCTAGATTCTGGCATGAGTTGGGTTAAATTATGCCGAATCAAATAATTAATAAGAGGTTTTACCAAAACTCTAGCGGTGAGTGCGGGAAAAAAGATTTCCCAAGTTTTAAAAGAAACAAAATCTTCTGTTTGAGTGAGTAAGTTGTGTAAAAAACTCGTACCGCTACGGGGATTTCCAATAATGAATATGGGATTTTTTATGTTAACTTTTTGATATTTTGGAAAAAATATTTTATCTAAAAAAAGAGTTGAATGAGTAAACCCTAAATATAGGGGTAGGAGAAATAACCAACGCCAAAAAATTAGTCCTAATCCAAAATTTTTCCAGGCGGAAATCAGAATGCGATAGTAAATTTGCCACATAATCGTTTTATTTAAATTTAAATTTTTATTTTTTCTTGTTTTGAATCTGGTTTGAGAAACTGTTTGTAAATAAAATATTAAGCAGGCAATGGTAATTTTTGTTTACTCAGTCATTTGAGCATTAAATGAACCATTGCAACATAGATCGGAGATTCGCTGGTTTCAGGCAAATTTTCCATAATCTACAACCAAGTGACGCTTTTTAACTAATTAGAGAATCGACTAAAATCCCAAATTTGATATGTCTCTTATTGATATGTCACTTAAGATCGAAATGACGAGCATAAAAAGTGGGGATAATGGTCGGGAATGGGAAAATCTGAAAAGCCAGTCATGTATTTAGAAGAGCTTAATTCGGTATTACGAAATACGCTAAATCCTTGCTCTTTAAACTTCCAATTTCCACCGATATAATCGGATTTCTCAAAAGCGGTAACTTCCATTCCTTCTTCTAAACAAAACTTAATAGTTACCAATCCTGCAATACCAACACCGATCGCAGCAACTTTTTTTTTGTTCATAATCGAGTATTAAACCAAATCTACAACTTAAACTACTGAGGTATATCCGCTAGTTTGCTGAAGCCAATAACGGAAAAAAAACGTGGTTTTTTGGCAAAAGCAGTCTGATAATTGGTGTTTTCAGCTAAAGCTTGTTCCTCAGTTCTAATTCTTTTACCTATCAACCAAGCATTAGCTAAAGAAAAAGCGATCGCTGTTAAATAAGCACTGTGAATTAAAGGCAAAAAAGCAATTTCCAAAATTACTCCCAACCAGTTAGGATGTCTCAGATAGCGATAAACTCCCGACTCTACTACAGGCATTTCAGGAACGGTCATAATCGGTAGCGTCCACCGCCACTGGAGAGCTTTCATCGAGAAATAGCGTAAAACTTGTCCTGCTATAGTAGCTGTTAGGGCAACAGCAGCTAAAACTGGAATAAGAGGTCGATCTAAGTACCAAACCTCAGCAATCATAGAAATCCACCAGCTTACTTGCAGTAGTTTGACCGCACCCAGTAAATTATCTCCATGTTCTCGTCCCCCTTGTTGGAGAATTTTGACTTTATTGCGATCGCTATAACGAACTTCTATGAGTCTCTGCATGATAACGGCTAAGACAATTCCCGTAAAGATATATTTGGTCAACATGATTTAGATCTTCCTTACCACTGCAATAAGATTGCTTCTTGAGAAAAACCAGGTCCCATCGCTAACAGCAAGCCATAAGACCCCGCAGTGGGTTGTTCTGCTGCTAAGTTGCGGTCGAGGATGTACAGCACCGTTGGCGAGGAAATATTGCCAATTTCGGCTAAAGCATCCCAACTTCCTTGTAAAGCTTCTTCATCAAGTCCAAATTCTTCTTGAATCGCCTGGATAATTTTGGGACCTCCAGGGTGAACCATCCAGCAAGCAATTCGATCTGCGGTGAGATGATGCTCCGCTAAGAGGGGATCGATTGTTTTGTGAAGTGCAACTTTAACATAATCTGCTATCTCTGGTCGGAGAATGTTGCGCGTCCCCGTGTCTGCCAAATCCATTCCCATCAAATGAATTGTATTGGGTAAAATAATCGAGCGAGTATCAACAATTCGAGGCTGACCCGATCGAGCTAAAGGATGATCGTCCCCTACCATTAAAACTGCTGCCGAACCATCCCCAAATAAAGCAGCCGTCACAATTGTCATGATTATGTCGCTGTATATCTCAGGCTGTTCGGGTAATAGCTTAATCATTTGGGTTAAATCTCTTTGTAACGAACCTTGCCACAGTCCCGAAGAAGGTTCCATTGCAAACAAAACAGAGGATTCTGTAGGATGTCCTTTTAAATAATCTGCAATACGAGCTAAACCAAAAGCACCACCCATACAGCCCACACCTGTTAACGCCATTCTTTTAATGTCGGGAGCAAAAGGAATGCGGTTAATCAAGCGAGCATCTAGACCAGGGGTAGCGGCAATTAACGTAGTAGCAGTAAGTTGGGAGACGTCTTGAGGAGCGAAATTAGCCTTTTCTAGCAGGGTACAAACGGTTGTTTCGATAACATTGAGACATTTGGTAATTGCCTCATTAGCAACTTGAGCCACTCCGGGAGGATCGTAGAAAGAATCGAGAGGAAAAGTAAAATAGCGTCCGTTAATTTTGACATTGGTAAAAAAGCGATCGATAGTTTCTAGATCGAACTCTAGATCCATCGCTAGAAAATACTTTTTTAATGCTGTTGCTAGCACTTCTTGGGGGTAATAATATTCGGGAAATCCCGTAGATGTCGCTACAATTGAAGCCATTAAATTTTCTCCAAAAGTTTATTTAATTGAAAATTAGGAATTTTTGCTCTAGCTGGGTAGCTATAGCTCTTAATAATTCCTGGCGGGCAGAGTGTAAAAAGAAATGGTTGCCAGCAAACATTTGTATTGTGAAGTCAGCTGTAGTTTGTTGATTCCAGGCACTTAGTTCTGCTTGGCTCACCTTTCGATCTTCTAAACCGCCAAAAGCAGTAATCGGACAGTCAAAGGGAGACTCATTGGCATAAAAATAGGTTTCTAAAATGGCAAAATCGGCGCGTAAGGCTGGCAAAAATTGCTGCATCAGCTTGGTGACTTGCAAAACTTTGTCTGGAATCCCCTGAAAATGTTCGATTTCCTGGATAAATTGAGGGTCGCTCAAGTGATGAATAGGGGGGTTGAGATCGGGCAACTGGGGGGCTTTACTCCCAGAGACAAAGAATTGAGTGGGAAGAGGACAGTTTTGCCGACGCAATTCTCGGATCAGTTCAAAACTCAGCAATGCTCCCAGGCTATGACCGAATAGGGCAAAAGGAATGTCGAGAGCGGGTTTGAGGGCGGGTAAGAGGTTCTGAATGAGAGGCTTGAGGCGGGTGAGGGGAACTTCTCCTAGTCGGCTTTCTCGTCCAGGTAGCTGTATAGAACAAACTTCGATTTCCGATGGGAGTTCGTTTGCCCAAGTCTGAAAAATTGAAGCTCCTGCACCAGCATAGGGAAAACAAAACAAGCGCAAGCGAGCATGAGGATTGGGCTGAAAACATTTTACCCACAATTGCTCCTCAGACTGGGAGATTTTGCTTTCTTTTGGCAAGTTAACCTCCCCATTTTCCCCTTGTTGAGGTCGATCGATCTCGCGTTCAATTAAGCAGAGTAATTGTGTTAAAAACTGTTCCAGATTGAGTTCGGAAAGAAATTCTACAGGAACGGAAATTTTAAACCGCTTTTCAATCCGTCTTCTCAACTCGGTAGCCATTAAAGAATCGAGACCCAAGTTAGAAAGACGTTGTTGCCAGTTTAGCTCCGAGGGATTGATTTTCGTCACCTTGGCAAATATTTGTGCCAAATAAGACTTCAAGAGCTGCTGTCGTTCTTCTGGTTTTGCCAATAACAGTCGATCGCGTTGCTCTAATTCTTGTCGTGCAACTGTATCGGGAGAATCTAAAGAGCGATCGCTTTCACTGATTTGAGATAATGCTTGTTGTCGGTGTTGACTAACCAACAGTTCTAGCAGCTTCGGGAGGAGTTTAACTTCATCGGGTGAAAGGGTTGCCGTCATTTCTAATTGACTTGTTAGCCGTTTGGTTTCTCCTCGGTTTAATAAAGAAAAAATCGGCGTCCAATTCTTTTCTGAAGATGAAAAATTTACTGATTTTTCTCGATGTCCATAATTTTTAATCCAGTAACGCTGACGCTGGAAGGGATAGGTTGGCAGCACTACGCGACGACGTTGAGGATAGTCTCTCTCAAAGCCATGCCAATCTATCGATACGCCTCGCACATATAATTGCGCCAAACTTGCTAACATTTGCTGCCAGTCGGGTGTTTGAGGACGCAAACTAGGAAGAAAAGCACCATCTTCAGCTTCTGTATTCGACAGACAAAGACGACCCATTCCCAATAAAATTGGCATTGGTCCGATTTCGATAAATATTCCACAATCCTGTTGAGCTAAAGTTTCCATTCCCTGGGAAAATTTTACGGGCTGTCGTATGTGTTGGCACCAATATTCGGGGGTAGCTATCTCAGCCGTAGCCAGTTTGCCAGTCAGATTAGAAACTAAATCGATCTGGGGAGAGGAATAGGTAACTTGTCTGGCAACCTGTTCAAAGTCTGCCAGCATTGGCTCCATTAGGGGTGAATGAAACCCATGAGAAACCTTTAAGGTTTTGAACTTGATTCCTTGAGCTTTAAGCTTAGTAGTAACAATGCGAACGGCTTCTCGCTCCCCAGAAATGACGACGCTTTGAGGACCATTGAAAGCTGCGAGCGCCACTTTTTCAGGATCGGGAATGGCTGGGATAACCTGCTCTGGAGTTGCCAACAAAGAAACCATTTCTCCGTTTTGGGGCAAAGACTGCATCAAACGTCCCCGTTGGGCAATCAGTCTTAATCCATCTTCTAAACTAAAAACCCCAGCTAAACACGCAGCCACATATTCACCGACGCTGTGACCTATAACTAAAGCTGGTTTAATTCCCCAAGAGAGCCAGAGTTGGGCCAGGGCGTATTCTAAGGCAAATAGGGCGGGTTGGGTGTAGGCGGTTTGGTTGAGTAAGGATGAAGGTTTTTCTCTTCTTTCCTGGGTTTCTGGATACAGAAGGGCGAGCAAGGGCAGGTCTAAGTAAGGTTCGAGAATTTGAGCGCAGCGATCGAGGGCAGCGCGGAATGTGGGTTGAGTTTGATAAAGTTGTCGCCCCATCCCCACATACTGCGAGCCTTGCCCAGTAAAAAGAAAAGCGACTTTGGGTGGGGTATCGACACTCAAACAGCCCGCAATGATTTCCGTATCTTTCCCCCTATCAAAAGCTTGGAGAGATGCTTGCAGCTCATGGGTGGAATCGGCGATCGCTACTAAGCGGCGATCGAAGTGAGAGCGTCCCATGTTAGCACTAAAACAGATATCTGCTAGAGAGGTTTCGCGGTTAGCATCGATAAAGTAGCTATAAAGTCGTGCGAGTTCTGCTAATGCCGTCTCGTTTTTGGCTGAGAGTGCGAGCAGATGGAGTGGGCGTTCTACCTTAGCTGCCAGCTCTACTGATGGCGGAGCTTGTTCTAAAATGACGTGGGCATTAGTGCCGCCGAAACCGAAAGAACTAATACCAGCAAGGCGGGTTTTCTGCGCGATCGTCCATTTTTGTCCTTTAGTAGGAATCGATAGGGGAGTTTTTTGAAGGCGAATATAGGGATGTAACTGCTTTAGATTCAAGTTAGGCGGAATCTCTTGATGCTGTAAACAAAGAACGACTTTAATCAGTCCAGCAATTCCAGCAGCAGATTCCAAATGACCGATATTTGTCTTGACCGAACCAATTCGACAGGGTTGGTCTGGCTGGCGTCCCTCCATCAACACAGTTTTTAAGGATTTAACCTCGATGGGGTCTCCTAGGGGAGTACCAGTACCGTGAGCTTCAACATAGCTAATCTCTGCTGGACGAACCCCTGCATTTTTTATGGCTTGACGAATGACTGCCTGTTGGGATGGCCCATTAGGAGCGGTAATACCATTGCTGAGTCCATCTTGGTTAACGGCAGAACCTTTAATGAGAGCCAGAATGTTATCTCGATCCCTCAAAGCATCTTCAAGCCGCTTGAGAACGATCGCACCACAGCCTTCTCCTCGAACGTAACCGTTAGCAGAAGCATCAAATGCCTTACAGCGACCATCGGGAGACATCATGCGTGCCTGAGAAAAAACAATGTTTAGCTCTGGAGCTAAGATTAAATTGACTCCCCCAACGATGCAGAGATTGGTTTCCCTAGTACGCAAGCTTTGGCAAGCGAGGTGAACCGCTACTAAAGAGGAAGAACAGGCAGTCTCCACCGCCAAACTAGGACCTTTTAAATCTAATAGATAGGATAAACGACTAGAAGTCAGACTGAGAGTCGTACCCAGACCGTCATAAGCAGTAATCTGAGACAGATCCGAGACATTTTTGTATAAAAACTGATCGTAGTTAACCACAGCCATAGCCGTAAACACCCCCGTTTGGCTGCCAGCTAATTTGTCTGCTGCCAAACCAGCATTTTCTAGTGCTTCCCAAGCAACCTCTAAAAAGAGTCTCTGCTGGGGATCCATGCGCTCGGCTTCTCGCGGCGAAATATTAAAAAATAAAGGATCGAAACCATCGACCTGTTGTAAAAATCCTCCCCAGCGGCTATTCATTTTGCCAGGAGTAGCTGGGTGAGGGTCGTATAAATCATCTATGTTCCATCGCTCTGCTGGAACTTCGGCGATCGCATCAATGCCATGACTGAGAAGATGCCAAAATGCTTCTGGGGTTTCTGCCTGGGGAAAACGACATCCAAGACCAATAATTGCTATGCTTTCCATGTTCTACCAATGAGTTTTAAGCAGTAACTAGCTTTGAAAATTGCTGAAAAGTTTTTTTGTTTCTTCCGATAGCCGGTTCGATTTTGCCTCCTGCTGCCATCGCCTTCATGTCACGGTTGACCGACCACAGATAATCTATAGACTCAAAGGTGCGACGAAACTCTTGGCAGAGATTCTCATGAAACTTGACATTCTGCTCTAGTCCTCGATGCCTTTGGCACAAAGACTTTTCCATCCAATAAAGTGCCTCTTGAGATGACATCCCAAACAGGGGAGATTGCAACACCTTATAGATAAAACTCATCACCGGGTAATCATCGGGACGATGCCTGTCGGGGACTACAGCCGAAAGTCCCTTCCAAATGCGGTTTTGCAGCCTATAAAAGGCTAGATTGGCGATAAATTTCTCATATGGAGTTGGCTGGGGAAAATCTTTGTAAAGCTCCCGCGCCATCAATCGAGAAGTGGTAGTGTGAAAAGCTTCATCCAAAAAATGGTAATAGGCAATTGCCGTCGGTGCGGGAATGGGTTTTCCTTGCTTTTTTAACTTCTTAAAGTATTTACTGTTACTGTGTTCGGTATGCTTTAGACCCAGATTTGCCATAAAGCGCAGGGTATAGTAATGACTGGCAAGAAAAGGCGATTGCCCCCAGTTAAAGCTAAAAAATTGTAGCAAGGCTCTAGGAGCTAATCCTTCTCCCATAAATCCCGTACTAAAGGCGGGAGGAAAATTATCTTTTTGTTCTAATTCTTTTAAATGTTCGGAATAGTATTGCTCTTTTCCTTTGAGCATCCGATTGGCAAGAAAACGCAAAGCATAGTATTGATATTGGGATGCTTTTTCTGCCCAACTTTGATAACTGGACTGATACAGTTTATCTTTAAGTGGCTCTTTAAAAGCTTCTTTACCCAACAGGGCTTTAAGCATTTGATAGCAAATTTTGCGAAAGACGTGAATGTGAGAAAGTTCTTGTTCGCTTTCTAAGTCCAGTATCCGAGCTATGGTTTCATAACCACGAATTTTGGCAAAAACCCCACCCGTAATCTTGTTGTAGACAATTGTTTGAGTTTCACTGGTGGCAGTGAAGTTATACATTACAAACCAATACAGGTGATTGAGGGCGATCTTTTGCGCTTCAGAAGCCTGTTCGTATAGTGGAGTACCGTATAGAAGTGACAGTTCGGGAGCGTTCCAATAATAGTTGCTGGCATCACTATATTTAAAACTACGGTCTAACTCTTGAATTTTTTCGGTATAGTCGGAGTCGCTATTGCTGCGATAAGTTCTTTCAATTAGTTGTAAAGCAGAACTTTTCGATCTCTTTAGTTGAGAAGAAGTTCGAGCAATATCGAGTAGTGGGAGATTCTGTACCATTTTGATTCCAAACTGAAATTTACGGATAAGTAATTACTGGAATTTAATTCTTAATTTGCCGAGAAAATCGCTGCCAAGATTGGCGATTATTGGCGATCGCGCGCTCGATTGAGCCTCCTGAAGCCATGAGACGCATTTCGCGGTTGACAGACCAAAGATAGTCGAGCGGCTCGAAAAAGCGACGAAATTCTGCGAGTAGTCTTTGGTGATACTTGAGATTGATATGAAATCCTTCGTGTTCTCTACATAAGCATTTTTCCATCCACTGGCGTGCTTCTGTGGATGACATCTCAAATAGGGGAGACTGGAGCAATCTGTAGAATGAGATGAAAAAAGAAGCATCGTCGCGAAAAACCGCTGGTAAACCGGCAGAAAGACCTCCTAAAACTCCCTTTTGGGCTAAATAAATAGTTAAATTGGCTACAAATTTTTCGTATGCTGTTGGCTGAGCAAAGTCTTGGTATAACTCTTGAGCGATTACCTGAGACATAGTTGTGTGAAAGGATTCATCCAACAAATGATAGTAAGAAACAGCAGTGGGAGCAGGAATAAACTCCTTGGCTTTATCTAGCTGTTTGAAGTGTTTGAAATACTGATGTTCGTATGTCTTAAGCGACATATTGGCAATCATACGAACTGCATAGTATTGTGATGCTAAAAAAGGCGAACTACCCCAGTTAAGAGTAAAAAATTTAAAGGCAGTGGGAGAACCTGTTAACTCGGCTAAACCGCCAGTAGTGGTTGGAATTGAGCTACTGTCTTGTTCTTGTAGATAATGGGAATAGGAATGAGTTTTGCTACCAAGCATCAAACGGGTAACAAAACGAAAGGTAGCTTCCCTGGCAGCTTCTAAAGAAAAATTGAGCTTAAGCCAAACTGAGTCTTTCAATTGACCTAATTTGCTTGATTGTTTGGAGAGGGGATTGCCCAGACTCGATTTTCCCAGCAGAGCTATTTTAGTTTTGTAACCAATTTTTTGAAAAGTTTTGATGTGATGAAGTTCCTGAGAAGTCTCAAACTCTAGCTCCTGGCACAAAGTTTGATAATCGCTAAAGTGAGCAAAAACTCCTTCAGTGATTTGATTGTAGAGCATAGTATTGGCTTCGGAGTTTGCCGTATGGTTGTATTGCCCTACCCAATAGAGATGATTGAGTGCTAATTTTTGGGAATCAGAGGCTTGCTCGTATAATGGCGTGCCATAAAAGGTTGATAGCTCTGGATCTCCCCAATAACGATCGCGGTTACTACTATAGTCAAAGTTTTTGCCTAAATTGGCGATTTTCTCAGTATAGTTGGAGTGAATATTGCTTTGATAAGTTTTTTCAATTAGTTGAAAATGTTTGGTTTTCTTCCTTTGAGATGAAGAGGAAGAGGAAGCGGACTGAGGTAATACTGGCGTATTGTTTTTCATAATGCTTCTCTAAAAAAAATTTTTAATCCGATAAAGACTCAACTAAATGCTGAGTTAATGCCTTGATAGTGGGATAGTCGTAAAGTAAAGTTGGCTCTAGCTCTCGGTCTAGCCAGGTTCCTAAATCGCCAGCTAGTCCCACAGCTGCAGAAGAATCTAATCGATACCGGTCAAAGGGAATCTTGACATTAATTTTGTCTGGTTTTACCTCTAAAAGTTCGGCAACATAGTTAACTATCCAGGTTTGAATTTCTATCTGGGTGGGCACTTTTTTGACACTGGCGTAATCCGATTCCGTACTCGGAATTGGGGCTGAGTCTAATTGCTTTTCGTCCATTGAGATATTCTTAATTTCCATTTTTTTCTTGATTTTTTTTTAGTTGCAATCTTGTTTGTTCTTGGTAGGCTCGACAAGCTAGTTAGCATTTGAGTCCCGCTAGCTTGTCTGTTTGCCACTTGTTAATTTTAATTTCTGTAATGCCGATTCAATTTCGGCTTGCAGACGGAGAAATTCCGCTTTAAAGTGAGGATTTTCGCTCCAGTCTTCGACGACATTTAAATTACCACTCAAAAATTTATCTCGGCAAGCATGACGCTGAATTTTTCCACTAGAAGTTTTGGGAATACTTCCTGGTTTAACTAATACAGTGGCATAAACTTGCAATCCGTGTTCTGCTATAATTGCTTCACAAAAACTATCTACTATTTCATTCATATTGAGCTTTCGTAAATAGCTGCGTTCTACTTCTTGCACTATTACTAATCGCTCCGAGCCTTCAATTTCTAATGAGAATGCCGCACTACAACTAGGACGCAATGCTGGATGGCATTTTTCTACGGTCTGTTCGATATCTTGAGGATAATAGTTTCGTCCTCGAATAATCATTACATCCTTGAGACGACCAGTGACAAACAACTCGTTATCTTTAATAAATCCCAAGTCGCCAGTCCGCAGAAATGGTCCTTCGTTGATATCTGCCAAATAAGCATGGAAAGTCTGTTGGGTCTCTAGAGGTCGATTCCAATAGCCACCAGCCACACTCGAACCCGATACCCAAATCTCACCGACGTGAGTGTCTTCACACCGAGTCAAAGTTTCAGGATCGGCAATTACAACCTTCATATCTAACCAAGTTTGACCGCAGCTAACAATTTGTCGAATATTGCTGTCTCGATCTGTAGTAGCTACTATTCGATTTTGCTCTAAAGCTGTTGCTGAAACTCGATCTATGACTGGAGAAGTAGTTTTAAATCCTCCAGTAACAAATAGTGTGGTCTCAGCCATTCCATAGCAGGGATAAAAGGCTTCTGGACGGAAACCGCAGGGTTTAAATGTCTCGGTAAATTGCTTTAAAGTTTCGGCTCGAACTGGTTCTGCTCCTGTAAAAGCTACTTCCCAGCTACTTAGATCGAGACAAGCTCTCTGTTCGTCAGTAATTTTGCGAAGACACAGGTCATAAGCAAAATTAGGACCACCACTGGTAGTTGCTCGATGACGAGAAATCGCCTGTAGCCAACGAAACGGCTTGTATAAAAAATCTACAGGGGACATTAGAAAACAAGGTCTTCCCAAATACAGAGGCTGGAGGACATTGCCAATTAGTCCCATGTCGTGAAATAAGGGCAACCAACCGACAACAATAGTATCTTTCGTATGAGCAAATGCTTTTTCTATCATTTGTTCGTTGTGCAGCAGATTACCATGAGCGATCGCCACTCCTTTTGGCATCCCCGTAGAACCAGAAGTGTACTGGAGAAAAGCTAGAGTATCACTCATTACTTCTGGTTTTAACCACGATTCTCCCAGTTCGCTAGCAATGCTATCGGTAGCTAGCCAGCGCAATGACTTAAATTCTGGAGTCTGGACAAAGCGGTTCTCTATCTTAGTCAAAAGAGATGTAGTAGTTAGAGCTACCTTTGCCTGGGAATCTACCACGAGTGCTTTCAATCGCAACATATTTTGATTGCGTCGAGGTGGATAGGCGGGAACAGCCACTACTCCCGCATACAAACACCCAAAGAAGGCAGTAATAAATTCTAGACCTGGCGGATACAATAGTAAAGCCCGTTCGCCTTTGGCTACTGAGGATTGGAGAGAAGTTGCGATCGCTTTTGCTTGTTGGTCTAATTCTTTGTACGTTAGCCTATCTTTTTCTATTTCCCCATGCTGGAGAAAAGTATAAGCGGTTTGGTCAGACTGATTTTTGACTCTGTAGCTTAGCAGTTTTACTAAGTCAGATCGTTCAAAAAATTCTCGCTGTGTCATAATAGAGACAATCTCCCTATAGATAGATTGAATTGAATTAAACTAAGGTCTACTTGCGGAGAGAGTGGTCTAAGTCAATGTTCCCAGCATTAGGCTTAGACCCATTTTTTTATATATATCTAGAGTCGAATCAGGTTAAACACATTCGCACAGTTGATTTGATATAGAATCCATTTTAGAGCTTTTTCTTGAAAAAACAACCTTTTTAGAACCTAATTTTTCTCCAAAATCATCTGGAATTACTAAAGTTATAGTACTGTAGTTTTTCATTTTATTTTATGGATAACTGTAGAAAAAATCAACAATCTAGGAGTAGGCTAACATGTTTGGTTTTAAAAATACAGTGATAAAGATTACATTTTTTTAAATTAAGTACTGTTGCAAAAATCGGAGTAAATTTGTAGCATACAATAACTGCAAATAATTACTTAAATTAGATCAACTTAAAGCAACTCTTTAAATGGCGACACTTTCAAGGAGAAATTATTTTACTCTGCGTTCGTTGGTATCTTCGCTATGATTTAAGTTACAGGAATTTATCAGAAATTATGATAGAAAAAAAACTATTTGTAGCTCACACTACAATTTACAGATGAGTGATAATTTATGTACCTGAAATAAAAAAAAGCAGAAATCATCTCAGGTCAACTAACGATTATTGGAGAGTAGATTAAATGTATGTCAAAATTAATGGAGAATGGAAATATCTGTATCGTGCCGTAGATAGTAATGACAATATTTTAGACTTTATGCCGAATGCAAAAAGAGAGCATAAAGCAGCAAAAAAATTTATAAAAAAAGTTCTTAAAGCCAGACAAGATAGACAACTCAGAGTAATTAATGTAGATAAAAATGCAACTTATCTTATAGCAATTGAAGAGTTAGAACAAGAAGTATTATTATTTTATGAGTGTGAATTGAGATAAAAAAACATCTCAATAATATAATCGAGTAAGACCATATATTTCCAAAGAAGCTTGTTAAATACAAATTATATTTTCAATATTTTTATACATAATGATAGACTTTAAAAGCTTATAAAATTTAACTATGATTCGCAAAAATCAAGTAATAAATATGAATAAATTTGATTCTTTAGATAAAAAAATTAATAAAATTTCTCTTTAAAATTGTCGTCTAAAAAATAGTTATTCACTGAATTTTTCTGTCTAAAATTAGGCAAGTAAACTAGGATGACGCCAGAGGTTTACTAAGACTTTTTTTTAGTTATTACTAAGACTTTTTTTAGTTATTACTAAGACTTTTTTTAGTTATTACTAAGACTTTTTTTAGTTATTACTAAGACTTTTTTTAGGGGAGCATCCCACTTATGCAGTAAATAAAAATACTTAGAGTAAGATTGAGATGATAAGCTCTTTTTACTTTAAGCATGACACCAGAAGAACAAACGATTGTAGATCGAAAGCTGAAAGAGGTAGCAGAAATCTAAGTACAGATACCGTCTTAAAGGTCAAGCAATCTGACAGTAATTAGGATCGAAAGGCTTGCCAGTTTTAATGACTCCATAAGCAATATGAAGTAATTTACGCATGAGTGCGCCTAAAATAGCCATTGGATGTTTTCCTTTTTGACGTAGACGATCGCGAAACTGCTGAATAATAGGATTATGCCGTTGAGCGACAACTGCTGGCATATAAATAGCTTTACCTACTCGGGAATTACCATTTGAGGGTATGTAAAATAAATTGTGTCAAAGGTCAAAACACACTCTAATAAATAGAATTAATGTGAGGAATGAGACTATGACCTTTCGACCAGAGTTAATTGATGAACTGCTCAAAGACTATGAAAAACCAGAAGACCTTATTGGAGAAGGAGGAATCCTCAAACAACTGACCAAAAAACTCGTAGAGCGTTGTTTAGAAGCTGAAATAGACGTACATCTAGAGACTCAGAAGGCAGAGCGGGGCAAAAAAGAGCGACAAAATCGACGCAACGGACACAGCCGTAAAACCATTAAGGGGGAGTTTGGCGAAGCGGAACTTGCCGTGCCTCGCGATCGCGATCGCCAATTCGAGCCTCAGATGGTCAAAAAAGGACAAACTCGTTTTACAGGCTTCGATGACAAGATTCTCGCCCTGTATGCGAGAGGAATGACCACTCGTGATATCCAAGCCCAACTACAAGACCTTTATGGAGTAGAAGTATCGCCAGCCCTGGTATCTCAAGTAACCAATGCGGTTCATGAAGAGCGACTCCAGTGGCAAAATCGCAGCCTAGAGGCAGTGTATCCAATTATCTTTTTTGATGCTTTGGTCGTCAAAGTCAGACAGGAGGGAAGAGTCATCAACAAAGCCGTCCATCTAGCTCTGGGAATCAACATCGAAGGCGATAAGGAGTTATTGGGGCTGTGGATGACCCAGACAGAAACGGCAAAATTCTGGCTGTCGGTGTTAACTGAGTTAAAGAATCGTGGAGTCAAGGATATCTTTATTGCTTGTATCGATGGTCTGACGGGCTTCGCCGAAGCGATTGAAACGGTATTTACGCAAACCCGCGTACAGTTATGTATGGTACACATGGTCAGGAACTCCCTACGCTATGTCTCCTACAAACACCGTAAAGCTGTTGCCGCTGACCTCAAACGAGTGTACACTGCCGCTACTGAAGCTGAAGCCGAACAGGCACTAATAACTTTTGCTGACAAGTGGGACTCCACTTATGCCCCAATTAGTAGGTCTTGGCTGGCTCACTGGCAGCACGTGATTCCGTTTTTCCAGTTTCCTCCAGAAATCCGTCGCATTATTTACACCACTAATGCGATCGAGTCGATGAATATGACTCTTAGAAAAGTGTTGAAGAATCATCGGATTTTTCCAACAGATGAAGCTGCGCTCAAAGTTATTTATCTTGCGATTAATAACTTATCTCAGAGATGGACTAGACCTTTACGGGATTGGAAAGCTGCTTTAAATCGATTTGCCATCGAGTTTGAAGGACGGCTTCCACTTTAACTTTCTTTGACACAAACTTATTGACAGATCCACCCCTCTGGAAGAGTTGCACAGTCACTATTTTCACTTTTAGTTGAGATTGGTACATCTACTACTTTGACCAAACTCCGTGGAAAGTCCCCTGGTTGGAAACAAGGCAAAAAAAGAAGGGAAAGAAAGACCTATCCCATAGCGAAGAAGAGCTATTCTGGCAGTAAAAAATCTCAAAAGAAAGCAGTTTAATCTTAGTTTTTGAGTATTTGTTTCCGATTTCAGCTATTTTCAACTGGCTGAATTATTTTTTGATGTTTTTTTTTAGTCTAAACTACAGTTTAAAACTTCCTCAACAATCGTAAGATAGAGCGATCGCACGATCGCATTGCTGTAGAATTAATTTGTTCCCCTCCAGGATTCGAGATTAAAAAGGTTGATAGCGTACGGCAAAATGAAAGCCATTTTCTTGTATGGAATCTCCCTCTTCATTGACAGCAATCAAAGGTATGCCATAATCCAAACTAAAATTGAAGCGATCGCCAACAGTCCAGTTTAAGCCGATACCCAAACTAGCAAGGGTGGTAGGATCGGGATCTGGTTCTTCATTATTCCAGCCCGTGCCAAAATCGAAAAAGGGAGTTAGCTGCAAGGTGCTAGGATTTTCAGTCAAGGGAATGCGTAACTCCAGAGAACCCAAAACACCATTATCGGTTATCAGTTGGTTTTCTTGATAGCCGCGAACCGTACTGATTCCACCGAGACTAAACTGTTCTAATGAGAGTAAAGCATCGGAACTGAGTTGGGTACCAATCCGAGCCACCAACAAGTTTCTCGATGTTAGTTGTTGCACCCACTGGAATTGTCCTTGCCAAGCAAAAAACTCCCCGTCTGGAGCGTTATCGTTAATAGTTGCATCAAAAGCATCAATGCCAAAATTAAGCTGCGATCGCACCGCAAACACACTGGTAGCGTTACGATTTACCCAATTCTGAGCAAAGCGCAGTACGGTAAGATTAGATTCGCCATCTTCAACTCCAGGGGAAAAAGAAAAGGGTTCGCCGAGTAAAAAAGTACGACGACGACGCAGATCCATGCCAAAACTCAGGCTAAATTCTCGGTTGGGCGAGCGCAGCAAGGGTTGACTTAAATTTACCCCAAAAGTCTCGGTTTCGCTTTCAATATCCAAGTCGCGAAACTCCTCTTCAATAATATCGCTATCGCTATTGTCATAACTAACTCTCAAAGTGCCATCGGAGCTATTGAGAGGGAAAGTATAGCCGAGGTTGTAAATATTTAAGCCTTCAGTTAAACTATACTGTCCCTCGAAGCGATCGCCAAAACCCAGTAGATTATTATGTGTGAGATTAACGCTTCCCTGAATTTCACCAATACTAGGTGCGCGATAGTTATCTACAGCCAAACCAGCATTAAAAGCATCAGCCTCTTCGATATCAAGCCGCAAAACATTACTTCCTACTTGTTTGCCTGCCGTGAGTTCAGCACTAACCGTATCGATTAAAGGATTTAAAATTAATAGTTGCAATGCTCTTTCTAAGCTATCTCGATCCAGTGGCGTAGCTGTAGCTGCGTCTAACCGCAATGTGACATAGCTTTCCGAGAGTCGCTCTAAACCACTAACTCGTATAGTTTCTAATTCCCCCTCAACTACCTGAATTTCAACCGTACCATCACTTAAATCTTGGTTGTTGACTAAAAAGGCACCAGAAGTAACGTAACCCCGTTCGATATAAAGATCGGTAATTCGCGATCGCAAGCACACTAAATCGTCAAAAGTAGCCGTACGGTATTTAATTTTTGACTCTTTAATTAACCGTTCGATTTCAGGTTGCAGAACCGTATTACCCAACACCTCAATTTCTCTAATAAAAAAGCGATCGCGATAGCTGTCATAGGGTTCATCCAGTTCTGTTGATAACTGACAGCCAGTGGCATCGGAGTCTTCAGGAAGCTGTAGTTCTGGTTCTTCGGGTGGTGAGGGAGGCTCTTGGGGTAAAGGCTCTGACTCTCTAGGAATGGTGCGATCGAGATTGGGGGAATCGATTTCTGAAGGAGAAGTCTGTGCCAAACTAGGAAAAGACAAAACAACTAAAGAAGCCAATCCAAGACTAGATATGGTGACTAAATACTGCTGAGAAAATCTTTGCTCCATATTTACCAGTTATTCATAACGGGCGTTAAAGTACTAATAGTCGCGGCAGCAAAAACATTATTGTATAAATTGACAATACACACAAGTCTTTAATAGCTTTAGGCAGCTAAAAACAAAAACTTTTTATTATTTCTTTATTTTTAGTCAAATATCATTCAAAATTGTTTAAGTTGCGTTAGTAAATTTAAACAGAAAATCAATTTATTGCCGAACCAAGAGAAGTACAGCTCTAGATTCGTTTTGCTAGAAGCTTTGTTTTCGTTTTTGTCTCTTATGGTAGAAGATTTAATAGATTACCGGATTTGCTTTGTTTTTCTAGTGTTTTTTTCTAAAACCATTGCCATAGACAATTATCTCTGCACCTCCGTTTACAACCACTGGATTGGCAATCTTTACGCCAATCACCCCATCATAGTTATTATCTTTTGCTTTTTGTTTTAACTCTCTTAATGCCTCCTCTACAGCATCCTGAATCAGGCTTTCATAATGTTTCATACGCCCACCCGTCAAATTGCGAATATTTTCTCTGATATCATTAGTAACATTGGCAGCCTTGACTACAACAACCGTATACAACTCACCAATTTCAAATTGCGATTCTTTTTGTAAATAATCGAGACTTATTAGCATATTGTTTACTTAAGATTCTTGATTTTAAATTGTTTCTGAAAAATCTTTTTTCTGACTTATTTCTGACCATTGGCGGGAGAACCATATAGCTGCTCCTAATAGCAAAAAGATGGGAAAACTAATAAAGATGACCATTGTTGGTATACTGAGACCAAACTTATCTATAAACAAACGCCAGAAAATAGCTCCTGTGTACAAATTCCATGTACCTTTGACTAGCGAAAATAGATTTGCTGGTGCTTCCCAAAATTCAGTTGCAGCGCTAATGTTGCGGCTCTGAATAATATGAGCTATTAAGTCATTATTCTTAATTACTGAAGGATCGTCATTGAGTAAAAGCCTCATGAGTTGATTGACTTGAGATTGTTTTAACTCTCCTAAGTAACCTGCTAGTCGTCTCAAGTCTTCTGCGGATAAACGGTCAGCAAGATTCAGTAAGTTTTGTTGGGATATCATCAACAACTTGCGAATAGAGTCGATGTCTAATAGTGAAAGCTTAGATATTATCGAAGAATCTTTGAGAGATAATATCTAATATCTCTTTTAATAGTTGTCGATCTAGCTCTTGTGGAGACAGATGCTTGTAAAGTTCCAAACTTACTATATCTTCAATCTGACTTCCAGCCAAATCTGTCCATTCCACTAGAATGGGGAAACTACTCGTAGTTTCAAGCATTTTATAAGTAGTTTCTGGCAAAGAAAGCGACCGCTCAAATGACCTATCCTCAATAGCTGCCACTAGTTGGCTTCGACCCATATTATTTAGAGAGAACCCTATTAAAGAATATATCTTAGTTTTATCGCTCGTTCTGTCGAAAATATTCTTGAATTCAGGCACTTCTCCTAGCAGACTTAATGTTTCGCGATAATCTTTTTGAAAATCAAGCCATTCCGCATAAACGTTAGTAGCAACTTCCCGCGCAATCTGAGAAGATTCATTGCGAAGTTCTTCTTCAACTCTACTGGCAATTTTTTGCCGAAATGTTTGTTGTACCTCATCTGCCTTAAGAGATTTTTGAATTTGTGGCAGTGCGCCATCGAAACTTTTAATCACATCACCTGCTAGTAACACGCCACCGACAATCTCGCCAACAAATGGAATGACATTCGTTCCCAAACGTCCAGCAATTCTTCCAATGACTTGTTGCGTAACCCGCTCAATAATGCTTTTGGTAATTATTCGTTTAGTAGCTGCTGTTGCAAGTAAAACCCCAGCACTTCCGAAGGCAAATTTGTGTGTTTTGATGAAAGTGGCGGTATCGGGAGTAAAAGAAGCTACTGATTGACTCGGGTCGGGGACTGAATTTTCGATTTTCTTACCAAACTCTTCAACAAAGGTATGAGAGTATTGATTGCCAATAAAGCTTTGCAGACAATCCATCGCATAGGCTGAAGACTGAGCGGAAACAAGCTCTAACTGATTAGCCAGATCGTCAGCCATATTCTGAGACAATCGTTCGAGTTTGCGATTTAGTGCTTTTGAACTAAAGGCAATTTCAGTAACTTTGTTGGTTAATTCTTCTGCCTCGGAGGGAAGCCAGCTACTTTTGAATCTGTTCCCCCACCCTGCATCACTGTTCACTAAATCTACTGCCCTATCAATTTCAGAATCTATCGTTGAATCAATATTTAATGTACGCCATTGTCGATCTACGGCTGCCTGAAAATCAAAATTTGCTTTGTCGGCAAAGAATTCCTGCATAATAAGGTTTAGATCTAGATCGGCACGCAACACAGTGTCATTAATTTCTTTGCATTGAGGAAGTAGGTAATCTGCTTCTTGAGAAATTGGTGCTGCATAAATGGGGCTTGTGCTACTCAGCATTAAGCAAAGCGTCAGAAGAAATATTACTACTCTCTTCACAAGAGCTGAGATAGTTGTGCAAAGCATGATTGACTATTTATTTAAAATTAGAGAACGTTTTGACTAAGGGGCTTCTTACTAAAGACACTATTTATCTAATAAAGACCAAGGCATTTTGAGTTTATTCAAGTAATTTCACATAATTTGGCAATATTTTGTCATTTTTATTCCAAAAAGACTCAATATTCTCGATAGATTGCATTAGTCTTTCTCTGATAATAGAGTGAGTTACTAGGGCTAGTCTTTACCGATTTAAGCCATGTTGATTGCCCGAATCAGCCAAAAACCTGGCCGTGATGATTGCCCCCTGTTAATCTCTAAAGGGACTATGTTTGGCTCATGAAGTGCGTAACCTGTTCATAAACTTTTCAAACTCCACCTTCACAGCTTCTGTGCCTGAAGTAAACAAGTCATTGTGCCCGGCTACGTATATAGGAACGAGCTGGGCGTCCAAGCCCATTTTATTTCGTATCTGACAAAGCTCCCAGCCCATGTGGAAGGGAACGATATCGTCTTCGTTGGCGTGTAGAATAAGAACTGGTTGAGGTACCTTGGTTATGAGCTTAATGTTATCAAACACATCATTACCTAGCATGGCTTTCACAACGAATCCAGGTGCAACTTTTTGAGCCATAGCTGAGACACTGGTAAAAGGACTCATAAGGACGACGCCTGCCACTTCTTTTAGGGAGGCAAGCCTAAGAGCTACTGCAGCTCTCAATGACCACCCAACCACTAGCAAGCGCTCTGGAGGGAAGTTTCGAGTTTGAGCCACAAAGTCATACAGCGCCTCAGCTGCAGCAACGCAACCTTCTTCACTTGGAGGGCCTTCTACCATACCGTACCCAGGGTATTCGACCATTCCTAGCCCACACCTTAAAGAGCGAAAGAAATGATAGGGATTAAGGCATCGAGAAAGCGTCATTCCGTTTCCATAGAAGTACAAAACTGTAAACTCATCAGATTCTTGTGAAGGCACGGAAAGCGCAACAGTAATTTTTTCTTCGGACAGTCGGATGTGGGCAACATGCTCCTTCCAATCCCTGGAAATTGGTTCACTGGGGAGAGAGCTGCCGGGGAATAAAAGCCGACTCTTAAGCGATTGCAGCATAATATTAAAAAAGCGGCGCTACAGCCGCACTCCGTTAGACACTTATCCCACCTTGCGCCACTCCTGCAATCCACTTGAACTTGCTATGACTAGTAGCCCCTGGTCTGGGACGAATTGCTGGAGAGCAAACACTTTGTTCGTTCCTATCTCCTTCAGTGTTTGGAGCCAATCGGCGATATGAGCGAATCGTCCCAATGAATTGATGTTCAACTTAGATTCGGGTAAGCTTGTTAAGGTGATAAGAAGAAATGGACCATTAACTTCTATCTTCTTATTTCCTCTGTAGAATCCAGGCTGCCGCACCACCAATTCTATGCTGCTCGTACTCGAACTCGATATTCGTTTAATCCACGAGTCCTTTGGTGCCACTTGGCGAATTTGCCAACTCCCAGTGTACACGTCACCATAAAAGAGTCCGGCCAACTTGGCGGTGGTTGATAGGTAGGCACAATTTACTCGTACTGTCCCATTGGCCATAAAAGTAATAGAATCTCGCGAATCATCATACTGAGGCAGACGCCAGGTGCCACTCAATTTTTCTTCAATTAGATGAAGATCCTTATCGCAAATATCTGTCATGTTAACTCCTTACCAGTGTAAATCATAATGGTGACCGCATCCAGAACGCGCTCGCAGGTATATCCAGACCCGTAAAAGCTGGGACAGCTACAGGGGCTTGCGCTACAAGCTCCTGGACCAGACAATGGCGATGAGTTGCGTTTCCAAGGAAGTGTGGTGCTTTTCACTTGGGAAAGGTTGAATATGGATTACTATTTGGTGTACCACCCATTATCACTTGTGTTGGAAACGTCAATGTATGACCATAATTGTTTGATGTAATTCCATTTCTCACTGTAGAAGTACCCAGTTTTAGCAATTGCCACATTGATAGGCGTTGACATATTCCATATTCCATAAGCGAATTTACAGCTGAGCAACAGTTAAATTTCATCTGATCGAATGGCTTGTCACGGTATTGGTCATACCATAGCGCCATAATTCTCTTCTCGTACTTTTCTGTATTATGGATAGTAATTGTTGAGTGCGGCTGTCGGTCGCATTTATCAACATCCTCCTCAAACCGGGTAATATATCCACTCCGTATTTGATGTTTCGGATATTTGCTGACATAAAGTTTACTAGGAATCTCCATAGAAACATGCCCAAACTTAATTATTTCGTTGATATTACCTGGTCGAGGGAACCAAATGTGAACTTTAATCATCTTTGCCTCCATAGTTGAAGATACAAGTTACTAGAACACATCTCACAAATAACGAAGAAGGCTCATAATGCAGACGATATAACCGCTTCCTGTATGCGTATTTGAGAAGTTGGCGAGTGCGGCTAGACTGTCGGCATTAGAATCATAGGTAAATGATGAATCGATGCCACTGACTAGCTGTTCTAAACCTAGGTTTTTTGGCGGATTAAATTCCATGTTTGCCTCCTCTACAGAGAACTTATAATTTTCTCTTGCTTGTTCTCTTGTATTATGGAATTCCCCTATCTGAAAATCATTTACTCTTTGTGCCAATCCGTCAGTCAAATTATGTCTATTGAATTGCACAAAAGTGCATAGTTTATCGCCAACATTATCGTCTCAATAAAAATTTGTCGCTAGTTAGAGAATATATTCCTAGAGGTTCGATAAGGCGATCACCTGAATTTATAGCTTCAACAGAATTTTCCATCCGCTACATCACTTATTTTTCTGGGGTAGTCCTGTAGAAGTAACGATCTAAAATAAACGTCGAGCTTAAATAACTTGAGAGCAAAGCCTACTTGTCCAAGCTGCCATTCTGAGAAAATTGTCAAAAATGGTCGGATTCACAACGGAAAACAAAGGTTTAGATGTAATCAATGTCATCGTCAATTTGTAGAGAAACCGCAAAAAATCGTCGTTAATCAAGAGAAACGGGAGTTGATTGACAGGCTCTGATTAGAAAGAATTTCTTTGGCAGGTATTGCACGAGCAGTTGAAGTGTCAGAAAAGTGGCTTCAAACCTATGTTAACCATAAATAAATATGCTCTAGTTCCCAGAGAAATAAAAGTCACACCCAAAAAAAGGGGAAATTGACGAAGCAGTGTGATGCAATGTGGAGGGGCTGTGTGCGGACACAGGTTCCGCACCTTGAAAGCCCCGTGTCATTTGTAGACCATCAAGGAAATAAACAATGGGTCTGGTTAGCTTTGGATTCCAAAACTCGTGAAATCGTTGGGGTAACAATTGGCGATTGGCTTTGCCACTGCGCGGAGCGCAATCGCAGCGAACAAGCAGCGCCAGAACTGTGGAATTCGCTACCTCCTGTCTATGGTCAATGTGCGGTTGCCTACACTGATTTTTGGGCAGCTTATGAGACGGTATTTCCTCAACAACCCCATCAAGCAGTGGGAAAAGAAACAGGAAGAACAAGTTATATTGAACGGTTTAACAATACTCTTAGACAAAGAGTATCTCGATTAGTGGGAAAAACCCTATCATTTTCCAAATCATTAGAGAATCATCTAGGTGCTATCTGGCACTTCGTATATTACTATAATGCTTCATTACATCTTTAGCACTACCAGTTTCCAACTTTTTTATTACTTCGCAACACAATTATTTAGTATTTTTGTACTTATTCAACCGTGACTGATTTGGCTAAATTCCTTGGCTGATCTACATCTAACCCTTTAATCGCGGCGATGTGATAAGCCAATATCTGCAAGGGTACGACTGCTAAAATTGGCGAGATTAATTCTTCTACACCTGGAACGGTTAAGACATCATCAAAAGTATGTGCCGCTTCTTGGGCATTCATTGCTGAAGTTACGCCGATGAGTCTAGCATCTCTGGCTTTGGCTTCTTGAGCGTTGGAAATTACTTTGTCGTAAACGCTTCCAGGCATAGCGATCGCAACAACGGGGACTTTATGATCGAGTAGGGCGATCGGTCCGTGTTTCATTTCTCCTGCGGGATAGGCTTCTGCATGGATGTAAGAAATTTCTTTGAGTTTTAATGCACCTTCAAGGGCGATGGGGAAGTTGATACCGCGTCCGATGAAGATAAAGTCTTCGGTTTCCTGGGTGAAGTCGTGGGCTAGTTCTTCAATGTAGTCGGCTTGAGTTTCGATAATTTTTTCTATTTGGGTAGGTATCTGACGCAAGCCTTTGATAATTTCTTCAATCCTGTGATTGGACAAAGTTTGGCGACGGTAGGCTAAGTCTATTGCTAAGAAATAAAAGCCCATTACCTGAGCGACAAAGGTTTTGGTTGCTGCTACGCCAATTTCAATTCCTGCATGAGTATCGATGATGCGATCGACTACTTGAGCGATGGTGCTTTCGGCGCGATTGGTAATACCTAGTAGTTTTGCCTGTAATTCGGGTTCTAAGTTCTCTCGTCTAGCTCTTTCTGCTTCTAAAGCAGCAATGGTGTCGGCAGTTTCGCCAGACTGAGTTACACCAATGGTAAGAGTATTGGCAATTATTGGTTTGGGAGAGTAACGAAATTCTGAGGCGTAATCTACTGTAGTGGGAATATTTGCCAGTTGCTCTAATAGATATTTGCCGACTAAACTAGCGTGCCAACTCGTACCACAAGCCAGAATTTGGATGTGCTCTAAATTGTCGCAGAGATGGGGAGTTAATCCGAGATTGACAGGACTAAAATCTGGTTGTTCGTCAGCGTGCCAGTTGGGATTGAGATAGGTTTCCAAACCAGTCCGTACTACTGCAGGTTGTTCGTAAATTTCTTTAAGCATGTAGTGACGAAATCCCTGTTTTTCTACCTGCAAGGGATTCCAGTCTAGAGTACGGGGAAACTTACTGAGACGATCGCCGGCAAAGCTATAAATTTCTACTCCCAATGGTGTCAACCTTGCCATTTCGCCATTTTCCAAGCTCAAGACGGCATGAGTATGGGGTAAGATGGCGGTAATGTCAGAAGCGCAGAAAAATTCACCCTGTCCGAAACCTAAAATTATTGGGGCTTGCTGTCGGGCAACGATTAACTCATAAGGACGTTCGGCATTAATAACGGCGATCGCAAAGGCTCCTTGTAGTCGGGGAATAGTTTGTTGTACGGCTTCTAGTAAAGACAGATTAGAATTATTCAAGCATTGAGCGATGAGATGAGGGATCACTTCCGTGTCGGTTTCTGAGGCGAATTTCGTACCTCGTTCGATTAGTTCTTCTCTTAACTCCCGATAGTTTTCAATAATGCCATTTTGAACTACGGCAATGCTGCTGCAAGCATCTAGATGAGGATGGGCATTATGTTCTTCTGGCTTGCCGTGAGTCGCCCAGCGTGTATGTCCGATCCCAATTTGAGCGCGATCGACTTGTCTCTCTAATTTTTCTCTGAGATTGTACAGTTTACCTTTCGCTTTGATACACTGAATTTTACCTTCAGTAACTGTAGCCACTCCAGCAGAATCGTAGCCTCGATACTCTAACCTTTCTAAACCAGAGATTAAAATTTCTGTAGCTGCCTGAGTGCCTATATATCCAACTATTCCGCACATAGTAAGTTATCAGTCTTGAGCGATCGGTTAACAATCATATGTTCTAACTCATTTATTTAAATTCTGCGACTTTGTTTATATTTATTATCAAGCTAGTTTCGGGTTAATTTATACTGCATTAACTACTGCGAAGCGATCGCTGCTGGCAACATTTTTTTCGCTCGTGTACATATCATAAAATGGGATCGAAATGTTATTTCGATCGCAAAATTTTTCAAACTTAGTGGTTAAAATTAGAGCGAGGGAAGTTTATTAAATACTAAAGCAAAAACATGGGACTAATTAAAGGGGTGACAATTCGACCATTAGAATCAGTGAAAGGAGGAATGGCTGAGTTTTATACGCCTTTATCGAGCGATGAAACGATGATTGTCAAAGTACCGGCTAATACCGTTGACGATTTATTCGTTCACAAACATCAAACCGATCGCCTGTTGGTAGTCAAAGGTAGTTTTATTCTGGTAGTACTATACAATCGACATTATCAATATATTCCCTTAAGCGAACATCATCCCCAAGCAGTTACTATTCCCCCTAACGTGTTACACGGTGCGATTAATCCCAATGCTGAAGATTGTTTGCTGGTCAATGCACTGCAACGACACGGTGAAGCGAGCGATCGCGACTATCAGCCAGTTAAAAGACCATTTCCTTACGATCTAGAACGAGCCAAAGCTAGTTTTAAACAGTTGAATTTATCTCGGGATCCTTTGGTAATTGCTTAAAAATTACTGAGAATTAGCGAATTTAAGTTTAAGTTTTGTAAAATAATGTGTGTTTTGCAATACACAGCAGCAAGTTTAATTAAATATTGTTAAACTTTCTTAAAGTTTTTTAAAGTTCGAGTAAATATCGACTGCTTCTATATATTTATTTATAGGATGTTCAAAGGTGATAAGTAAATAAGTTTTACATCAATTAATGCCATTATTGATTTTAATTGCTGAAGACGATCCTGGAATTCGTTTGTCCGTTAACGATTATCTAGAATCGCAAGGATATTCAACGCTCGCCACTGAAGATGGGAATAGTGCGTTATTGATGTTGGAAAAATTTCACCCTCATTTATTAATTTCTGATATTAAAATGCCTGGTATCGATGGTTATGAGTTAGTCAAAAACATCCGTCAACTTCCCAGGTTTCGCCTATTGCCGGTAATTTTTTTGACCGAACGCAGCAGTACTAACGAGCGTATTCGTGGATATCAAGCAGGATGTGATATTTATCTACCCAAACCCTTCGAACTAGTAGAACTAGGTGCAGTAATTCGCAATCTTTTAGAGCGATCGCAAATGATTCATTCAGAATTGAGATTTTCTCAAGAAAGTCACCAAAAAGCAGAACCATACTTAGCTAGCGAGCGCCAAAACCCTAGCGCAGATTTGCAGGAACTTTCCGAAAAGTTGGAACTAACCAAACGAGAACGGGAAGTTTTAAATTTGCTGATGGACGGTCATTCCAATCAGGAAATTGGCAACAAACTGCATCTTTCTCATCGTACGATCGAAAAATATGTTAGTAGTTTGTTACGCAAAACGGGAAGAAACAACCGCGTGGAATTAATTCGTTTTGCTTTAGAAAGCCATTTGGTTTAATTTGTCAAAGAAGGAGACAGAATTCAGACTCCTGATTCAATTTAGACGATCGCCTCTAGTGCGACTGCGATCGCTCTTGCTACTGCTAAATTTTTATCTTCCGTAATAATATCTTCCTTTTGGGTACGTTGCGCTACTACTCCACAGACACAAGCCGCCGCAAAACCATAAACTCCAGCCATTTTAAATAGCGTACCTGCTTCCATTTCGTAGTTGAGAATATTTAATCTTCGATACTCTGCGGTGATACCACTCAGCCAAGATTGAAGATTGACATTGGCTGATGATTCTAGGCGTTCTTGCCCTTCATAAAAGGTATCTACCGAAGCAGTAATACCGAGATGATAGGGAATGTCCAGCTTATTAGCTGCCGAGACTAAAGCTACAGTCAAAAACGGATCGGCAACCGCCGGATATTCTGGAGGTGCGATATCATTAGCCGCACCCTGACGACACAAAGCACCTTGAGAAATAACGATACTACCTAACCTTACCTGGGGTTGAATCGAGCCACAAGTACCAATTCGGATGATTTTTTTTATCCCTACCTGCACCAGTTCGTTGACTACGATGCTTAATGATGGCGCGCCCATGCCGCTAGTGGCGATTAAAATTGGTTTGCCACTGGCAAGATGAGCCAGATAACTATTTAAGCCACGGTATTCTGAGAGTAGTCGCGCATTTTGGCAGTAATTGCTAGCAATGTGGCGCGATCGCTCTGGTTCTCCCGATAACATGGCAATTTGAGGTGGATCGGTACCGAGGTCTTCTTTACCAAAACCAATATGATAGAGTTTCATGTAAATTGGCGCGAGATTGTCAAACGAGGGAAATTTGCGGATTTTCTTTATTATCGATTTTTATTGCAGACTATAAACTTTAAAGTAATTGGGAAAGCTAACTATTTAGCCGTAACAGAAACATCGCTCTTAAACTAATGCCTAAAGTAGTAGAAGAATTCGATAATGTGATCGCCAGAGAAAAATTTACCGAGATTATTACTAGTTGTAAGAATAATGCGATCGGCAAGCTGTTACCCAATGCTCTTTACGTCCATTTTCAAGCTCTTAAAGCTCTCGAGCCGCTGTTGCAAGCTTACGAACGAGCAGCCAGAAAACTAATAGAGAATCTGGACAACGCAACTATAGTTAAATTTAGTCTCGAACGCCCCAAGATATCTTACCTATTCTATCCCGATTTCGATCGCGACCCTCATCCCAGACTACACAAAAGTATTGTCGTCGATTTAAGCCTCAACCAAATCTCTCACAGGCAATATCAAAATTCTTCCAACCCGCCAATTCTACATCGTAAAGAGACTTTTGTTACGCCAGATTATCCTTGCTATTCAGAATTTACCCAACTAACTCAAGCCGAGGTTGACTTGGGATTGTTAGATAATCCCCGTCTAATTGGCACGCAGCAAGAATGGCACAAGTTACTCTCACAACAGGGAATCGATTTTGTAGGACATCGCCTGATTTGTCCCCTTAACTCTCAAGTTGGCACCAGACAAACCGTTGCCATCGACAGGCACAAAGCCGCTTTGCAGCGTAACGAACTATCCCGTCCAGTTAGAATTGCTCTAGAAGCGGAGTTATTTGCTGAAGGAACGACTTTTTTTGATTATGGTTGCGGTTTTGGCGGAGACGTGCAGAGAATTGGCGATCGCGGCTACGTTAGTTCTGGTTGGGATCCCTATTATCGTCCCGATACACCCAAAACTCCAGCGGATATTGTCAATTTGGGTTACATTATCAACGTTATTGAAGACATAGCCGAAAGACGAGAAGCGTTGCTTAAAGCCTGGGAGTTAACCAACCAAGTTTTAATTGTCGCCGCACAAATTTTGGTCGACGATCGCCGTCGGGGTTTAGTAGCCTATGGCGACGGCATCATTACCAACCGCAATACGTTCCAGAAATATTACCAACAAGAAGAACTCAAACAATACATCGATGGAGTTCTGGGAGTAGATTCCATTCCCGTTAGCTTGGGTATTTATTTAGTCTTTCGCGATCGCTCCCGAGCTGAATCGTTCCGCGCCTCCCGTTTTTATTCTCGCGTCAGCACTCCCAGAGTTCGACTAGACGTTAGAAAATTTGAAGATTATCGCGAATTACTCACTCCCCTGATGGAATTTTATACCCGCAGGGGTAGATTACCCGTCAAAGGAGAATTAACTAGCGAAGCAGCGATTAAAGCTGAATTTGCCAATTACCGTCGCGCTTTCAAATTGGTGCTGCAAGCAACCAATGAGGATGAATGGGAAGCAATTGCCGAAAAACGCCGTCAGGATTTATTGGTTTACTTTGCTCTCTCCAAGTTTGGCGATCGTCCTAGCGTCAGAAAGCTATCTCCCGAAATCAAAGCCGATGTTAGAGCTTTATTCGGTAGCTACAGTCAACTTTGTACCATTGCCGACTTATTACTGCTACACGTAGGGGATCTGCGCAAAATCGCTCATCTCTGTAAAACTAGTTCCATCGGCAAACAGCTAAAAAATGCTCTGGTAATTCACGTTAGTGCCTTAGAAAAATTACCCCCCTTACTCAGACTTTACGAAGGCTGCGCTAGCCGTAATTTTTATCGTCTGGAGACTGCCAATTTAATCAAATTCTATTACCACAAGCCGAAAATAACTTATCTTGCCTATCCCGACTTCGATCGCGTCGCTCATCCTAGGCTACAGGCAACTTTAGAAGTAGATTTGTACGATTTGTCCGTAGTCTATCACGATGTTGCCGACGAACCCAATCCCCTAATTCTGCATCGCAAAGAAGCTTTAGTCGCACCAGACTATCCTGAATATGAAAAGTTTGCCCAACTGAGCGATCGCGAACGGCAACTCGGTTTATTAGACGATCCTGCTGCGGTTCGTCGTCTTGACGGTTGGTTGCGTTGGTTGCGCGCTCGCAACCTCAAGCTAGAGCAACATAAGATATCTAAATATTAGCTTCTACCAGTATTGGCAATAAGACAAACGTTTGAATAAGTAAATAAATAGCCGTCATGCAGACTTTGAAAGCTGGCATACTTTATTTTGCCCTCGTTTTTACCGCAGGCTTCATGCTCGGATTTATTCGCATACTTTGGGTAGTTCCACTCTTTGGCACGAGAATAGCAGAACTAATGGAAATGCCGATTATGCTCGTGGTCGCGATCGCCTCAGCATCGTGGCTCGTTCAGCAACTTGCTGTGTCGTCAAGTCTATCTAGCCGACTGAGTATGGGTTTGATTGCACTTGTCCTGTTGCTGTTGGCAGAACTTACGCTAGTGTTGCGATTGCGGGGGTTAACGCTCGATGAATATTTTTCTACTCGAGACCCTGTATCGGGAACGGTTTATTATGTGATGCTGATAGTATTTTCGGTCGTGCCGTTGTTGGTGGTCAGAGAATGAGGCTACCAAAAAGATTTTTTTCTGGCGAATCGCTTTCTTAAAACTTATAACTAGAGAAAGTCGTTCGCTGAAAATTAAAGGGGTTTGCGCTGAGGGAGCTGGGTTCTTATAACCGATCGCTTAGTTGGGGGGTAATTTTTTCAATTTACTATTTTCTAACTTAATGCCATCGATGACACTCTTTCGTTAGTAATAATTGCTCTGGCTATCTGGAAGACGCGATAAGATCCCAATAGAAGAAGGCGTAAACAAATGAGAGCAGGCGGCTGATGGTAGAACGAGTTTTGGCGGCGATTAAACTATTAACCCTAAATCGAGAACACACTCACCAACAAAACCCTCAAGAATTAATTCAAGATTACTGGCAACAAAAACAACAGGGTTCTCTATCTCCATTAGCACAGACAGTCGAGCGCATCTTAAATCATTACTACGAAGAAATCAAAACTACCGATCTAGAGGAGATTTTGGCTACTTTAGAACGACAGCCAGACTATCAATGTCGAGATTGCCACCGACTGGAATACTTACCAGGCTACCTAGAGATACTCAAATACGGTTCCGAAGAGCTACGAATTCAAGCTCTAGAACAGATCGCAATGATTCTGGTGCGGATTCACGATCCTTGGGCCATCGCCTGGGACTTTGGCGGCGTTCTCATGGATGGACACAACAAGTTTTTTATCGAGCTTTACGCTCACTCTCAAGGAGTCGATTTACCCCAAAAACAGTTAACCGAACTTTGGCAGACAATTTTTAAGAGTAAGCCAATACCAGGCAGGAATTATGATGCGCTAAAAATCGGACGGGCGACTCCCGAAGAGTTTGCCGCTGATGCGATTAATAATTTTAATACCGCCTTCGCAGCAATTGGTAGAGAACCGATTGAGATTAGTGAAAGTGAGATTCGTAATTTTTTAACTCTTTACTATAGCCATTACGATCCAAAGTTGGAAAACCGCGAGGTACTGCACCGCATCAGTAAATTGGGCATTCGTCAGTACGGGTTGACTAATAACTTTATGGCGAAAATCGAGTATTTTTTAGAACGGCAAGAGTTCGATTATTTACAAGGTTTAATTGCGATCGTCTCCGAAAAATTCGGTGCTAGTAAACCCGCGCCTCAAATTTATCTCTCATTCAAACAGCACGTTTTTCTCGATCGCTTTGCTAGAGATGTATTAGAGCTCGAGCTACCAGATTGGGCACTAGAGCAACTGTGGCAAGAAATATTTGCCCGAACCTCAATTAATAATACTGTCGCCTACGAACGGCAACACATTAGCTGCGAACCAATTAGCGAAGAAGCGATCGCCCACTACAATCGAATTTTAGAACGACTCGGCTATACTCCCGTTGATGTTCCAGTATATGCCAACAAATGGCTAGAGTATTGGGCAGATTACTACGAAGCGATCGCCGGACAAACTATTTTTGTCGATGACAAAGTTAAAAATCTCGACCGCGCCTTTGAGTACGAAGGAATACTGGGGGTTCATTTCGATGCCAATCAGGGACAAAAGATCGCCGCACAACCGGTGATTAGGGAATTGCTAACCCAGGAGCAATTAAAACAAGTAGTTCGAACCCTACGAGAATTGACCGCTACACCAAATTCTCTCGGACAAAAAGCCCAGCAAGCACTAGAACGATTGATGCCGTTGCGAATTCGTCACGAAAAATTAATCTGGCAGCAACAGATCGATGCCCATCGGGCGATCGCTGAGGCTTTGTCAGAGCAGCAAATTTACGCCTTGCTGCAACAACATTACGAACAGCTATATACGACACACTTCAAGTTAGGACAATTGGTCGGTCAGCAGTATACTCTAATTCATCGACTGGCAATTATACCTGAATATACCTATGATGAAGCTCGTCAGATCGTACTAGAACTATTTGAAACCTCAGAACTGTTTCTCGACCAGAACCGAGATCTCTATCCCTGGCAAGAAACCGAAGTCCCCCTGGAACTAGGGGAAGATTTAGGCAATTTGCAAGCCAGCGAGTCTTTACTCAAGAAAAAATTACTGCCAGAGATTAAGCGGGAAATAGTTGCCTTTGTCAGAATCTTAAATATTACCAGTCAGCCCAAGATTGAAGAATTGCTCGAATTTTTGCCGAGAGCCGAAAATTTAGCAACACTCAAACAACTTACAGCACAATTATTAGAACAAATTGCTGCTACCAACTCCAACCAAATCGAACAAAAGTTTAAAAGCTTGCAGCATTGGCAACGGAATTTTGACTTCAAATCTTCATCCCATCCACCTGCCGAATGGTATCGGCAATTCAAACGAGATGCACGACAACTACTAATGGACTTTTTGCCTCTAAAGCGGTTAATTGAGAACTGGGAGCGAGATATTCATCAATTAGAAAGTAATTATTTCCAGCAGTATCATCTCTGGAAAACCCTTAAAGCTCGACAGCGAGACGCTCTCTACCGAGATCCCATTCTCAATGGAGTACGAGAGCAATTTACCACCGAGTCTCTCTATCAGTTCGTACGTGGTTTACTGTTGCGGGTGTACGATCTACCTCGCTGGAAGGATTTAACTAAGCCAACGATGATTTTGGTTAGTGGGGCATCGGGTTCTGGTAAATCAACTCTTTCTACTCATCTAGCTCGCATCTTTGGCATTCAAAAATTATTTTCTACTGATGAAGCGGGACGGGCTAACGCGAAAGCAATTCTCGATTTTCTTTTCGGTAAAGAGGCGGAAACGGCTTTTTCTGGCTTATACCAATCTTCATTTGAAGGCAGCTTAGAGTCTTATTACTATCAGGCAGTCTTAACCACTATTGGGGTTGAAGGGCTAGCTAAAAGGCTACACAAACAAAATACCTCAGCATTAATTGAAGGTGTGGGGCTAATGCCAGGATTATTATCGGAGCAAACCTTCGAACTGCTAAATATTGATTGGCTGATAATGCAGGTAGAAAGCCAACAGCACTGGAAGCATTTCGAGCGTCGGGCACGAGGAGCAGTCCAACGTAGTGCCAAACGCTATCAGGACAACTTTGAGATGATTCGTTGTCTTCACGATCGCATACTTGCAATGGGATTACAACAAGGACTAACTATCATAGAGAACCAAGGTCCAATCCAGCAGGCGATTAGTTTGGCTATAGAACGAATTAAAGGTCCTTTAACCGACCAGTTTGTCGAAATTCAAGATCCAATTCGCGAACGGATTGACGAGTTTTTAGCTCTGCAAATAAAGCATCTGCCTGTCAAAATTCGCTTTGATGTCAAACGCGCTGCTTTAGGTTTGGGTATAGAAGAAAATACAATTATTAAGCTGTTATACCGCTTTGGCTTTGAAGAAGTAGCGCACAGTCCCCATCAGTGGATTCGTCAACCTCTACCAAATAATGAGGTTTCATTGTCTCAATTGAATTAGGGGTGTTGCTGAATGGGTAAGGATCGAGATGGATAATTTTTAGTAGTTAGTCGTCATATTATTTATATATCGTTTAGAAGACGGCGAAATTAAAATTTTGTCGCACATTACCTATAGGAGGAATCGGTAACGATCTCGTTCTCAACCGCGATCGCTTTAGGAATCCGAGTGGCAAAAATTCTGGTCTGCAAGAGACTAGATCGCAAATAAACTGCTTGAAAAAAATGAACCTATTTGAGCAAATTAAATTAAATTTACGAATTATCAAACTAAAGCGTTTTCTCGGTTCTTTATCCTATTCCTTCGAGCGAGATTGGTGGGAAAGACAGTTTACTTCAGCTCAAAATAAGCCAACTTCGGTAAAACCAGGAAAACTACAGACAAGCGAAACCACACCCAGAGGAATTAAATTAAGCTTCGAGCGAGCAGAACTAGAAATAACCTTTCTAACTAGCGATTTAGTCCGCATCGACTGGCAACCAGGCAACTTACCTATTGCTTACGGAATTGCTCGCCAAAATTGGTCGGAAGTAGCAACCAGTATAGAGCGAGATGACTCTACAGTTAGTATTGCTAGTTCCCAACTCAAACTAGTTATCAGTCTGGATGGTTCTCTAGAATTACAGAATGCCGAGGGACGAACCCTAAGACGGGAATTACCGCCAAGTAGGATAGGGGAAGCATGGCAACATCAAGGTCAATTAGCCGCAGCAGAACGCATCTATGGTTTGGGAGAACGAGCTGCTCCTTTTAATTTGCGGGCAAACCGAGGGAAAAAATATCAGATGTGGCATTTTGACGCTGGCGGACGTTATAGTTCGGGAACCGACCCCCTCTATCTTTCGATTCCCGTCTATATTGGTTTGCATTCCCAAGGAAGCTATCTAATTTTTTATGAAAATACCTACTCTGGTAATATCGCCTTTGACGAATTTGCTACTGCCTACTTTGAAGGTGGTGCATTGCGTTATTATGTTATCGTCGGCGAACCAGCAAACTTACTAGAACGGTATACAGAATTAACTGGACGACCTCCTTTGCCGCCTTGCTGGGCATTTGGCTATCATCAATCCCGTTGGGGATATGAAACCGAAGCCAATGTCAGAGCGGTAGTCAAAGGATTTTTAGAGCGCGATTTACCCCTAAGTGCGATTCATTTAGATATCAATTGCCAAGATAACTTTCGTTCCTTTTCCATCGCACCCGACCGCTTTCCCAAAATTAGAGAGTTTACCCGAGAACTACGAGAACGAGGAGTGCGACTGATTGGGATTACCAATCCCGGGATTAGCTGTGATCGCCATAATAAACTGTATCAAGAAGGTATCGCTCAAGAAATATTTTGTCGTCTGCCTAACGGTAAACCAGTGCGTGCTGCTGTTTGGGGAGGGATGAGTGTTTTTCCCGATTTTACCAATCCTCTCGCTCGTCGTTGGTGGAGTCGTCAGTATGAATATCTTCTCGATCTGGGTTTTACTGGTTTCTGGCATGATATGAACGAACCAGGAGTGTTTACCCTCTGGGGTAATGCTTCTCTTCCACTAAGAGCGACTCTACACGATCTCGAGGGAAAAGGTGGCAATCATTTAGAGGCTCACAATGTCTATGGATTGGCACAAGTAAGAGCGGGTTACGAAGCCTTACAAGAATATCGACCTCAACAACGTCCTTTTATCGTTTCTCGTTCTGGTTGGGCGGGAATTGCTCGTTATGCCTGGATTTGGACGGGAGATATTCAAACCAGTTGGCAGGGTTTGCGGCAAACCATCGCCACAGTCTTAGGTATGAGTTTGTCGGGAATTCCTTACACGGGTTGCGATATTGGTGGTTTTAAGGGCAATCCTTCTCCAGAACTCTATCTACGTTGGTTTCAGTTGGCAGCTTTTTTGCCGTTTTTTCGGACTCATTGTGCTAATAATGCCAAACCTCGTACTCCTTGGGGTTATGGGGAGCAAATTCTGAAAATTGCCCGTGAATTTCTGCAGTTGCGCTATCAGTTAATTCCCTATTTTTATACTTTGGCTTGGGAAGCTACCCAGAAAGGTTATCCATTAGTTCGCCCTTTATTTTGGGGCAATCCTGACGACATTAGATTGTGGGATATACAAGATGCTTTCTTACTAGGGGATGTTTTGTTGCTGGCACCGATTATCGATAAGCAAGCCAGACAACGAAAGGTCATTTTACCGTCGGGAAATTGGTATTTTTTTTGGGATGATACCCTACTTGAGGGAGGCAAAACAGTAACTCTCAACGCACCTTTAGAACAAATTCCCCTGCTGGTCAAAGCGGGTAGTATTTTACCTTTACAAGTAGAACGAAAACTAATTCTCCATCTCTATCCCTCTAGAGACGGAAACAAATATCTTCACTATCTTTACAGCGATGCTGGAGATGGTTACGAAAACGGACGTATTGATAAATTTTGCTTACAAACTTGCGAAAAAAATCTCGAATTAACCTGGGAACGAGAAGGAGATTATCCTTTTCCCTATCAGCAAGTGGAAGTTCATCTTCATGGGATGGAATTGAAACGCGCTTGGGTAGATGAGCGAGAAATTACTATAGAAGGACAAAAGTTAGTCTCTGAGCCTTTTCAACAGATACGCTTATTGGCACAGTAACAGGGAAGAAAGCGATTTATTAGCGATCGCCTTTAAAGAATTAAGCTCGCTGCAATTTAAGCTCGATTGTTAGGATTTAGGTAGTTCTTCTAAATCATGACCGAACCTCATCCTCAATGTTTCCTAGCTTTATTTCTACCAAAGCCCAAGAATTAACCGAAGCCACCTCAATTGCCCTAGCCAAACAAATTAAGTTAGCAGCAATTGCTACCCCGTTAAGTTCTGAGTCTATTCCTACTACCTACGTCAACCAGGGCGATGGGGTTAGTGAAGCAGCACCCATATTATTACTTCACGGTTTTGACAGTTCTCTATTAGAATTCCGTCGCCTGATCCCCTTACTAGCCAAAACCAGATCGACTTGGGGAGTAGATTTATTGGGATTTGGCTTTAGCGATCGCAACCCCGTCATACCTCTCAACTCAGAAACGATAAAAATTCATCTTTACTATTTTTGGAAATCTCTAATCAAACAGCCTGTAGTGTTAATCGGTGCTTCAATGGGAGGTGCAGCGGCAATCGACTTTGCTCTCACCTATCCCAAAGCAGTAGAAAAACTAGTATTAATCGATAGTGCGGGGTTAGCCAAACAGCCGGCGATCGCCAAATTGATGTTTCCTCCTCTAGATTATTTGGCAACTGAGTTTCTCCGCAATCCAAAGATCCGGCAAAATATCAGTCGGGCGGCTTATTACGATAAGAGTTTGGCTAACGTTGACGCCCAGATCTGTGCGGCATTACATCTTCAGTGTCCCAACTGGAATAAGGCTTTGATTGCTTTTTCTAAAAGTGGCGGTTATGGTTCTTTTACCGAGGCGCTTGCCAAAATCCAGCAACCAACTTTAATTTTGTGGGGAAAACAGGACAAAATTTTAGGAACTAAAGATGCTTCAAAGTTCGCTGGCGCCATTCCCAACAGTAAGCTAGTTTGGATAGATGACTGCGGACACGTTCCTCATTTAGAAAAGCCCCAGCAAGTCGCTACAGAAATTCTGCAATTTTGTTAGTATTCAATAAATCTCTTAGTAGTTTCATCGCTGTTAATTAGGTAAATTAAGCACTAGGTTGGTAAAAAGTTCGTTTTGCGATCGCCATGAATTTAAGTTCACTTTCTCTCTCTTCTAAAACTGCTACTAATCCTAAAGATAATTTTGCCATTACCCTCGCGCCTCTATCGATGAACGAAATATATGCTTTGGCAGACGATCCCGCTAATGGTGCGATCGTCATTATGAGCGGTACCGTACGCGATCGCACTGACGGTCAACCGGTAGTGGCTTTGGAATATCAGGCTTATCAACCAATGGCACTCGCTGTATTTAACTCGATTGCCAGCCAAATACGTGGTACCTGGCAAGATGTCAATCGAGTCGTCATTCACCATCGCATTGGACGATTAAAAATTGGCGAAATTAGCGTTTTAGTAGCAGTAGGTTGTCCCCATCGTGGTGAAGCTTTTGAAGCCTGTCGTTATGCGATCGATACTTTAAAACACAATGCACCTATTTGGAAGAAAGAATACAACCTGATGTTAGACGAAAAGACAGGGGAGAAAATAGTTTCGGGGTCTTGGGTTTCAATTGGGGCTTGTGAAGCCAACGCTCGATGATACTTCAGCCGTGAAATCCGCTCTACCAAGAGTCTTAGTCTACCTTAGAGAACTTAAATACATTTAGACAGTGGTAAATTGACGATAGAGTATTTGTCGATTTAGCAGTTATCTATCTATGCCACTGGTCAACGGTTTACATTTTAAAAACATACGGGGCGATCTGTTCGGAGGGATAACTGCAGCAGTGGTTGCTTTGCCTTTAGCTCTGGCATTTGGCGTATCTTCGGGAGCTGGCGCGATCGCCGGTCTCTACGGTGCGATTATCGTAGGCTTTTTTGCTGCCCTCTTTGGTGGAACTCCTTCGCAAATTTCTGGTCCTACAGGACCGATGACCGTAGTTATGGCGACGGTTTTTTCCAGTTTAGTTGCCAATAACTCCGAAAGCGGTGTGGCGATCGCTTTTACCACAGTGATGTTGGGGGGAATCTTTCAGATTCTCTTTGGGGTCATGAAGTTGGGTAAGTATATTACACTAATGCCTTACACCGTGATTTCGGGTTTTATGTCTGGCATCGGTCTGATTATTATTTTCTTGCAAATCGGACCTTTTCTAGGTCATCCCGCTTCTGCCAACGTAGTAGAGTCCGTCGGTCAATATCCCTATTTTTTTTCTCACGTCAATGCTGCGGCTGCGGGTTTGGGTGTTTTGACCTTGGCAATCGTTTTTGGTTCTCCTGCCAAAATAACTCGCTTAATTCCTTCCCCTTTACTAGCCTTAATTATCGGAACTTTAGTTGCAATTTATTTACTGCCCAACAGCGAGCTGCGCTTAATTGGAGATATACCTGACGGGTTTCCCAGATTAAACTTACCGACATTCGATGCTGCGCGACTGAGAGATATAGTTGGTTATGGCTTGATGTTGGCAGTTTTAGGTTCGATCGACTCTTTGCTTACTTCTCTAGTCGCCGATAACATTACTCACACTCAACACAATTCGGATCGCGAACTTATCGGTCAGGGAATTGGCAATTTAATCTCTGGTTTGTGTGGCGGTTTACCTGGGGCGGGAGCTACGATGCGGACGGTGATTAACGTCAAAACTGGCGGTAAAACTCCTATTTCTGGGACGATTCATGCCTTGGTTTTGCTGATTATCGTACTGCGAGCAGGAACACTAACAGAAAATATTCCCCATGCAGTTTTGGCAGGAATTTTAATTAAGGTCGGCATCGATATTATCGATTGGAGTTTTCTCAAACGAGCCCATCAAATCTCTCTTAAGGCAACGGGCTTGATGTATATCGTGCTGTTTTTAACTGTATTTGTCGATCTCATCACTGCAGTAGCTGTAGGGGTATTTTTTGCTAACTTACTCACGATTAAAAGTTTAAGCGATCTCCAAAGCGATCGCGTTAGAACCATTATCGATCCCGATGATGATACCGACCTCACTAGCGAAGAAAAACACCTCCTCAAAAGAGTTAGGGGAAGAGTGTTGTTATTCAATCTCAGTGGACCTATGAGTTTTGGTGCTGCCAAAACTATTTCTCAGCGCATGGGTATCGTCAGTAAATATGATGTCTTAATTTTAGACCTAAGCGAAGTACCCTTATTGGGGGTAACTGCTTCTCTGGCGATCGAAAACATAGTCAAAGATGCCTATGAGAAAAAACGACAGGTATTTTTAGTAGGTGCTACGGGCAAAGTCAAAGAAAGACTGGAAAAACTCAAGTTATTAAAACTTCTATCACCCGAGCGCCACTTTAGCGAGCGGCTCGTTGCCCTTGAAGCAGCGCTCGCCTATATTGAGACATCTAAACTACCAGTTAAAGAAAATAAAACCCTCTAATTTGCTACATCCCAATTAAAACCATCATCGATCGAAGTACGGTCAATCAAAGCTTTCAGAGCATCCGCCATCGCTTTTTGTTCGCTGTAGCGAGGATGACCTGGAGTAACTTGCTCGGCAATTAAGGAGTAAACTTTATTATCATTAGTTTCTTGTTTGTATTCAGCGATCGCTTCGCTTAGATAACTATCCCATTGAGAATCGTGATACATATTGGGAAACATTCCAATAAAATAGGCGTTGGGATCTTCGAGTCGAAGATCCCTAATAAGTTTTGTTTATAGCGATTTTTCCATTACTAGTAATCTATAGTGGGCAATTTTTATACTATATTTATGTAACAATCATAAACTAATCAGTACTTTTACGGCAGAGTAATCACTGGGGATAAAAAAAACGCCTAGTTTGACTAGACGTTTTTTTGGTTGCATTCAAAACAAAATCAAGCGAGCTTAATCTTATAACTACAAAGCATTAGCTCCTGAAACTACCTCCAAAATTTCTTGGGTAATGGCTGCTTGTCTTGCTTTGTTATAGGAGAGGGTGAGAGTTTTCATTAACTCAGTGGCGTTATCGCTGGCATTATTCATTGCAGTCATTCTGGCGGCGAGTTCGCTAGCGGCTGCTTCTTGTAAGGAACGTAAAATTTGGTTATTGAGGTAGAGAGGTAGTAAAGAATCGAGAATTTGTACGGGATCTTGTTCGAAAATAGTGTCTCGAGGATAAGTTTCTATTTCCGATGTAACTTTTTCCCGTTCGACTTCAAATTCACCACCTCTGGTAGTCAAGCGGAAAATTTCGTCATCTCTTACTTCCAATCCTTGAGGAGTCAGAGGCAATAAGGTTTGAATGACGGGACGAGAACTAATTAACGAGACAAATTTGGTGTAAATTAATTCGACGCGGTCTACTGTCTCTGATAAAAATAGCGATAGTAACTCGTCGGCAATTTCGGAGGCTTCGGCGGCGGTGGGAATTTGTTCTAAATTAACGAAAGTTTTATCGATGGGGGCTTCCCGTCTTCTAAAATACTGATTCGCTTTGCGTCCGATTAAGACGTAGGTATATTGAACACCCTGTGCCTGTAAATCTTTCGCTCTTTGTTCGGCGCGGCGAATTACGTTGGCATTGTAACCACCACAAAGACCGCGATCGCCGCTGACTACGAGCAGTCCGACTTTTTTGACTTCCCGCTGTTCGAAGAGGGGTAAATCGACATCTTCAAATCTCAGTCTTTGTTGCAAATTGTACAGTACTTCTGCCAAACTGTCAGCAAAAGGACGGGTAGAATTGACTTGTTCTTGAGCGCGACGTACCTTAGCTGCTGCTACTAAGCGCATGGCTTCAGTAATTTTTCTGGTATTTTTTACCGAAGCGATGCGATCGCGAATCGCTTTTAAATTAGGCATTTTACTACTTGGGGGACGGAATTAAATTTCGATAGTCTGGAACGAAGTAAGTAACCAGCCATCAAATATGATCGAGCGATCGCTGATTACTTATTTACTTATTAGTAGAGTGCTTACCTATGCTGTTGCCATAAAGGTTTGCTTGTACTCGTTAATACCTTCTTTGAGGAGGTTTTCTACTTCATCGGTGAGTTTTTTCTCTGAAGCAATTAACTCCATGTATTTACCTTTGCTGGTTTTTAAATAGTCCCGCAGTCCTTGAGTAAATTGAGGTACTTTCTCAACGGCAATGTCATCTAGATAGCCGTTGAGACCAGCGTAAACTATTGCTACCTGCTCGGCAACTGAAAGGGGAGAGTTTTGGGGTTGTTTCAATACCTGACGCAGACGCTCACCCCGTGCCAGTTGATTTTGAGTCGCCGCATCTAAGTCGGAGGCAAATTGGGCGAAGGCTTCTAGTTCGGCAAACTGCGCTAGTTCTAGCTTGAGTTTACCTGCAACTTTTTTCATCGCTTTGGTTTGTGCTGCCGAACCCACGCGGGATACGGAGATACCAGCATTGATCGCCGGACGAAAACCAGCGTTAAACAGGTCGGTAGAAAGGAAAATCTGACCGTCGGTAATGGAAATTACGTTAGTAGGAATATATGCCGATACGTCACCTGCTTGGGTTTCGATAATTGGTAGAGCGGTCATACTACCGCCACCGAGTTCGTCGTTGAGTTTGGCAGCACGTTCTAGAAGCCGGGAGTGAAGATAGAATACATCTCCGGGATAAGCTTCACGACCGGGGGGACGACGGAGTAGTAAGGACATTTGACGATAAGCTTGAGCCTGTTTGGACAAGTCATCGTAAATTACCAAAGTAGCCTTGCCTTTATACATAAAGTATTCGGCGATCGCCGCACCTGTATAAGGGGCGAGGTATTGTAGGGTGGCGGGATCGTTAGCGTTAGCAGCTACCACGATGGTATAGTCCATCGCGCCTTTCTCTTCTAAAGTGCCTACTACCTGAGCGACGGTGGAAGCTTTTTGACCCACAGCGACATACACGCAAACTACGTCTTCATCCTGCTGGTTGATAATCGTATCTACTGCTACTGCAGTTTTCCCAGTTTGGCGATCGCCGATAATCAATTCCCGCTGACCTCGACCGATGGGAATCATGGCATCGATAGCAGTAATACCGGTTTGTAGGGGTTCGCATACGGATTTGCGCTCGATAATTCCCGGTGCTGGTGATTCGATCAGTCGACTTTCGTTGGTATTAATCTCTCCTTTACCATCGATGGGACGTGCTAGAGAATCTACCACTCGACCAATTAAAGCTTCTCCTACCGGAATCGAGGCAATTTTCCCCGTGGCATTAACGGTACTACCTTCTTGAATGCCAAATCCGTCTCCCATCAATACCGCACCTACGTTATCTTCTTCTAGGTTGAGGGCGATACCTACGGTACCATCTTCAAATTCGAGCAGTTCTCCTGCCATTGCCTGTTCTAATCCGTAAATCCGCGCGATACCATCTCCTACCTGAAGCACCGTACCGACATTGGATATCTTAACGTCTCGTTCGTAAGATTCAATCTGCTGGCGAATGATACTGCTAATTTCGTCTGGTCTAATGCTAACCATGTTATTTCTCTACTTGTTGTTGGTTTACTGTTTACTGAAACTTGCTTGCAAAAAAGGATAACCTGCAGTAGCAGCACGCAAGTCTGCCAAGTGTCCAATACTGGTTTTAACTGAGGTTAGAGCGATGAGATTATTTTTTCAGGCTGACACCGATCCGACGCAGTTGACCGCGCAAACTAGCATCGATTACTTTCGATCCTACTTTAATAATGACTCCACCAATTAAATTGGGATCGACGCTGGTTTTAAGCTCGACATCTCGGGCATCGGCGAGCGTTTTGACTTTCTCGATGATGCGTCCTTTTTGTTCCTCATCTAGCTCTTTAGCCGAAGTAACCTCGGCGAGAACTATTTCATTGAGCTTACGGAGTAGATCGAGATATTGTTGCACGATTGGCTCTAAAAAGATAATGCGTCGTTTATCTACGAGGAGCATCATAAAGTTAACTAAATAGGGGTTAGCTTCTTCCCCCATCACTCTTTTCAAAACCGATTTTTTGGCTGCTGCGTCGATTATGGGATTGGCGATAAAATCTCTAAATTCTTCCGATTCTGCAAATAATTCTTCTAAAGCCCGAAATGTGTCCCCAAACTGGTCGGTCAGGTCATTTTGCCGCGCCAAGGACATTAGTGCCTGAGCGTAGGGTTCGGCAATTTCACTACTGATTAAACTTCCACTCATTTCTTACTCTCCTATTTGGGCGATACTGCTCTCGATTAGTTGGCGTTGAGCATCATCATCTAACATATCTCCCAGACGAGATTCTACTTTCTCTAGAGCCATCGCTACTACCCGCTGGCGCAGTTCGGCGATCGCTTTTTGGCGATCGGAATCGAGGTCGGCGGCGGCGGTTGCCTTGAGTCGTTCTACTTCTTGTTGACCCTTAGCTAAAATTTCGTCAGCCGCTCTTTGTGAGGTTGCTTCAGCTTCGGAGCGGATCTTTTCGGCAGTAGCCTGTGCTTCTCGTAAGTTTTTTTGCGCTTCGCTAAGGGCTGCCTGTGCTTCGTCCTTCCTAGCTTCTGCCTCTTTAATGTCCTGTTCGATTTTGTCGCGTCTTTCGCTGAGAATATTGCCTAGTACTCTGCCTCCGTAGACAATGAGCAATATGAATACAATACCTAAATTAATCAGATTGGTTTCTAGTATGTCGAAATTAAAACCGAAACCACTTTCTGACGAGGCTGCTGTTTCAGCATTAAGAAGGAAAAAAATCCCCATCATTTTCTTATTCACCCGTACTTAAGATTCGATCGATTCTCCCTCGGCAAGCATGGTTTATTTAACCAGTTCTGCTCCGAGTAATTTTTCTAAAATTTGGTCGCTTAGAGTGTCTACCTGCTGTTCTAGAGCCTGCATCACTTCAGCTTTTTGGGCTTCAATCTCATCAGCCGCCTGCTGTTTTTGAGCCTGTACTTCTTGCTGTGCTGACTGAATTTTTCCTGCTACTGTAGCTTCGGCTTCAGATTTAGCGGCAGCAATGGTTTCTTGAGCTTTACGGCGAACGTCTCTCAATTCGCGCTCGTAATCCGCAGCTAGAGATTCTGACTTTTCTTTGAGTTCCCGTGATTGCTTAAAGTTGTTGCGAATATAGTCGGCGCGTTCGTCGATCGCTTTACCCAACGGTTTGTAAAACAGCGCGTTTAGAATTATCACCAGTAAGACAAACTGTACTGCCATTACCGGTAAGGTGGCATCAATATCGAATAAACCACCGCCTACTTCAACTTCTTCTGTAACTTCTTCTGCTATTTCTGCTGCTGCTATAAAAAATGTCCAGTATATCATTTTCTTCTCTGCCCCGTCCCTTTAGGCTAGTTTAGTAACTCAATCGGTTGCTGAAGGCTTTCTCCAGACGAGAGCGAACTCCCCACCCCTAAAAGGGGTATGCCCTTCTTTGAAGGGCTGTTGCGATTGAGCATTGCTCAATTACTAATTTATTTATTGTAATTACTAAGGTTTGGCTTATATAGCTATATTAAATAGCCTGGGCTGACGAGCTCAAATAAGTTTTGCTCGACCCAGGCTATGGTTATCTCTTAAGAGAAGGGGTTAGCAAATAATAATACGAGAGATACTACCAAGCCGTAAATGGTTAGTGCTTCCATAAACGCTAAACTCAGTAGTAGGGTACCGCGAATTTTGCCTTCAGCTTCAGGTTGACGTGCAATACCTTCTACTGCTTGACCTGCGGCATTACCTTGACCGATACCGGGTCCAATTGCTCCCAATCCTACAGCAAGAGCAGCAGCGACAACAGAAGCAGCAGCGATAAGTGAATCCATGATTTTTCTTTCCTCGTATACTAATTTGATTTAAACAATGGCAACGATTATAGGTGTTGCAGTTGAAATAGCCTACCGCCATCGTTAGCGGCTATCGGCTGGTTATCGATGTCGCGATTGACCCGCGATCGACTGAGACTAAACTAAGATACTATAAAATTGGGATCTTTAATTTAGTTACTCATGCTCTTCTCCATGTTCCTCTAACGCTTCACCAATGTAGGCGGCAGCAAGAGTTGCAAAAATTAGTGCCTGAATCGCACTTAAAAATAACCCTAGCACCATTAGTGGCAGCGGTACGAATAAAGGAACTAGTAGTACCAAAACCGCTACTACTAGTTCATCTGCCAAAATATTTCCGAACAGACGAAAGCTTAGTGAGAGAGGTTTGGTAAAATCTTCTAAAACTTTAAACGGCGCGAGAATTGGCGTTGGTTCGAGATATCCCGCAAAGTAACCCAAGCCTTTTTTGCTAATTCCTGCATAAAAGTAGGCGATGGAAGTTAGTAAAGCTAAAGCTACCGTGGTATTGATATCGTTAGTCGGTGCGGCTAGTTCACTATTGGGAATTTCAATTAATCGCCAAGGAACTAATGCCCCAGACCAATTCGATACGAAGATAAACAGAAATAAAGTACCGACAAAGGGTACCCATGGTCGGTATTCTTTTTCTCCGATCTGGTCTTTCGCCAAACTCCTGACAAATTCCAGGGCATACTCCATAAAATTTTGCATCCCTTGGGGAATCCTACGAACATTTCTCGATGCGATCGCCGAAGCAATAATTAGGATCGCAATTACTACCCATGAGGTGAGAAATACTTGTCCGTGGAGTTTTAAACCGCCAATTTCCCAATAAAAGTGTCTGCCTACTTCTAATGAAGCCAGGGGGAAGGTATAAAGAGCATTCAAATTCGATATTTCCATATTGGCAATATTTTCCCCTTTCTATCTAGCTTGATACCTATTCTTTCTCGTATTATGACAATGTCTTGGATGGTGCGGACTCAGTGGCAATCCTTGTATGGGTTTGCTACCTACGTATGGGTTTGCTACCTACCGTCTATTTTTTGGCTGGCATCAGGGTAGTTTGCACCACATAGACCACGATCGCGGCTTTGTAGGTCATAAATCCGAGAAAAATCGGCAAAATTTGCAGTTGTTGTAATTTTGCAGCAATTATAATTACGCCAGCAAGTAAAGCCAGTCGAGTCGAACCAACACTCTTTTTATGAGTGCCCAACCTTTCTATTTCTCTTGCCAACATCCCCAAATATACGACACCAATACAAGCTCCCAATAAATAGTTAAGAGCAATATCAAACGTATAGAATATCCAAACGCAGCAGAAAATCACACCCGTGAACGATAAAGTTACCAACAGCAGTAGCTGCTTGAGTTGATAATACTCTTGCATCGATTCCTCTGATGATACCGTAGTTTCCTCAGTTTCCTCGACAACTCGATCGACTTCTGCCGATAAAGGTTCTTCTACAATCGGATCTCCTTCTGTCGTTAGTATTGGTTCGAATCGGCTTCTAGATAGGTTCACCATTACTCAACTATGACTCTTGCTGAAATTTATCTCTGGAGCTACTTTTGTCTTGCTGGATACAAGTCTCGCCCAAAAAATCTCTTAGCTTTCGACTAATTAGTCGAGCCTACCTGCTTGCTAATGAGCACTAGTTGCTTCACCCAGCGTGGGCAGATCGAGCGAGAGATTATCTTGCAATTACCCAAGTCCAGACCAAGTGCAATCATATCACGGTGCAGTAACAATTAATAAAAACTTATGGATTGAATTTCAACGACAAACTGTAGTGTCAAAATAGATTCGAGTCCACTGAGACTAAAACGAAGAAAGTATTATTATCTTCTCTGTTGCCTCAAAAATTAAGTTCTCATGTCAGGGATTGCCAGCTAATATTATTAATTGCCTTGTCTGTAGCGATCGCACTCCCGCCAAATCTAATTTGCTCTCGGCGATTAGTTCTCCGACGCTTCGCTGTAGTTGGGAATTTTTAGCACAAGTCAGCATAAATTCATATTCAGCCTCGTTGACTTCAACTAATTGATAGTCGTAGTCGAGAAAATTGCGACTGGGGAAGCCTTGGATACAGGAGTGCAGTTCGGGAATAGCTAGAATCAGTTGCTCGTCATTTGACCAATCTACTTGAGGTATGGGCGATCGCCCTAGAAAAAATTCATAGTGAGTTAGGCTGGGGTCGAGTAATTCGATTAAACGATATCTCTGGCGATCGCTTAAATCTTTGGCTCTAGCGTGCAATTCCTCAGACTGACCGATTAGCCTTTCTAGCTGCCAGTATTGGGGATTGGAAAAACCGAGGAACTCTAAACCCGAAGCATCGATTAGTTGGAACAGCGTTTCGATATTGTAGTCTACCTCTTGAGGATGCACGTACATATCGGCAAAGGATTCATCGCGATGATTTTCTAACGACCAGCGTTCCTTTTCCTGTTTTAACAGACGATTATTCTCTGGCAGGTTGGCAAAAATTTCTCTACCAACTTTTACCCCATCGCTATAATCGCCGCGTCTGTCTCCTTGTAGTAGCGCGATGGCTTTTTGCATTAGGCTAATTTCCCAACGTCCTAATTCGGCATAGACAAAAATATGGAAGATACCACCGGGTTTTAACTTGCTCGCTAAAGCCTGAATACCTCTAACCGGATCGGGTAAATGATGCAGTACCCCTACAGAATTAATCAGATCGAACTCTCCTGCTAGCTGCTCGGGTACTTCTTCAACTCGAAGCTGACGAAACTCAATTGGCTTCTGGTGCTTGGCAATTACACCCGAACGCCGACATCTTTCTTTAGCCACTTCCAAAGCTTTCTGGCTGATATCCATCGCCACGACTTCGGCTTCGGGGTTGAGGTGAATCAAATAGTCCGTACTCGAACCCGTACCGCAACCTGCATCTAAAATCCGAATCTCTTGGGTAGGTGGCTTGATTCCCGTACAGAAATTATACGCAGCCGTCCAACTCCACCGCCAGTTATATCCAGGGGGTTCGTCATCAGAAAGGGGATCGGGAGGAAAGGGATAGGCATTATAAAGATTGGCAACGGCTTGATTGATGGCTTGTGGATCGGACATTGTTTTTTCTCAGTTATTGAGTCCACTTCATGGTTAAGCTCGAAGTAAATACTTTGTAATTACTTAGTAAGGAATTGTAATGAAGATAGACATTATCAAAATTGGTAACTCTCAAGGAATTAGAATTCCTAAAACAATTATGGAGCAATGTGGATTCACTGATGCGGTCGAGATGGAAATTCACGATAGAAGTCTAATTCTCAGTCCGTATAAAGTTAGGGAAGGATGGTCGGAATCTTTTCAAAAAATGGTTGCTAATGGCGATGATGAATTGTTAATCGACGATACTATTCCCACGGAATACGACGAGGAATGGGAATGGTAAGTAGAGGAGAAGTTTATTTAGTTAACTTAGATCCTACTGTTGGTTCGGAGGTTCAAAAAACTCTTTCTTGCGTTGTCATTTCTCCCAATGAGATGAATCAATACATCCGCACGATAGTTATCGCTCCCCTGACTAACTACTAAAATAAGGAACTATAAAAGCAAACTTTATCAGCATCAGCTACATCAACAGCTAGATAAATTAGTGATGCGGGCTTATAATTTTAAAGAACAAGACGATATTTTAGCCAAACTTTTAGAACTAAATTTAGAACTTGCAGAGAAAGACCAAACTGTGCTCATAGAGATTATACAAAATCGCTTAAGACAACAAAAACGCGATCGTTTAGAAAAAGAAATTGAAGAAGTTCGACAAGAATACCGAGAAGGACAGATTACATTTGGTTCTGTTGGAGATTTTTTAGCTGAATTAGATCGAGAATGAACATAGCTTGGAATTCTAAGATCTTCGTTCTTTTATTTGAGAAAAATGTTCGAGGGGCAAATAATATTTACCCCTAACAAATTATTCCAAGCTAACAGCTAATAGCTCGATTTTAAGCAATAGTCACATCATCGGAAAGATAAACATCCTGAATGGCATGAAATAACTTCACCCCTTCATCCATCGAACGTTGAAAAGTTTTTCTACCAGAAATTAAACCACAACCGCCAGCCCGTTTATTAATTACTGCAGTACGCACCGCAGTGGCAAAATCATTCTCGCCAGAAGCACCACCAGAATTAATTAAGCCGCTACGCCCTGCATAGCAATTGAGAACCTGATAGCGAGTCAGATCGATGGGATGATCGCTAGTCAATTCGCTATAGACTTTATCGTGAGTTCTGCCGTATTTGTTACCAGTGGCTTGAGGGACTGCGGCATAACCGCCGTTGCATTCGGGTAGCTTTTGCTTAATGATGTCCACTTCGATGGTTACGCCCAAATGATTGGCTTGTCCCGTAAGATCGGCAGATAAGTGATAGTCTTTATCTTGTTTGAAAACGTTGTTACGCAAATAGCACCAGAGAATAGTTGCCATACCCAGTTCGTGGGCACGGGCAAAAGCAGCACTAACTTCTTGAATTTGACGAGAAGCTCCTTCCGAACCAAAATAAATCGTCGCACCGACGGCAACCGCCCCTAAATTCCAAGCCTGTTCGACGTTACCGAACATAATCTGATCCGAAGCGTTGGGATAGGTTAGCAGTTCGTTGTGATTGAGTTTGACGATAAAGGGAATATGGTGGGCGTACTTGCGAGATACCATACCCAAGACACCCAAGGTAGTGGCGACGGCGTTACAACCTCCTTCTAATGCCAGCTTGATAATGTTTTCTGGATCGAAATAGATGGGGTTGGGGGCAAAAGAAGCCGCCCCAGAGTGCTCAATACCCTGATCGACGGGCAAAATCGAAAGATAACCCGTATTAGCCAATCTGCCTGTAGAGTATATCTGTTGCAAACTGCGTAATACTTGTGGGTTACGATCGCTCTTACTAAAAATGCGATCGACAAAATCGCTTCCCGGTAAATGCAGCATCTCTTTAGAGACTTTGGCTTTGTAAGTCAGCAAGTTCTCAGCTTCATCTCCCAGCCAAGAGGCGATGGACTTGGGTGCGGAAAAAGTAGCAGTCATAATAAATCTTTTTTTACCTTATTGATGCCTTACCCCTTCCATTTTGGCTATCAATTGAAGTATTTTGTTCTTTCATAAGATAGTTTTTACAATATTTACGATATTTTTCGCCAATTCAGCCAAGAGCGAGTAATTGTTATTAGCGCGATCGCACCAGACTTGGTTGTCAAAGGAGAGGATAATTAATTTATTTATGGCTCTAATTGATTCTCTCTTTTGAATAATAAATAACAAAGAGAATACTTTTTCTTTTAAGTTTTTCCCTATTACTCAAGTGTTCATTTAACGATCTGTACAGAAGTCTGTTGACAAATAAACCAAGATATTCAGTTAGGTTTAAACGATTATCTTAGTACATAATTCTTAATATATCTCCTCAGAAAGCTCGAAAAGTTTTAATCTAAAAGCTGAACTATAAGTAAAAACAATAATTAAAATCACATGAGTGTAACGGCAAGTGGTGGCAGTTCATTAGCCCGTCCTCAACTTTATCAAACAGTTACGGTCTCAACAATCCTGCAAGCAGAACAGCAAGACCGTTTCTTAGAAAGAGGCGAACTTAGAGAATTAACAGAATATTATAAATCTGGGGCAAAACGCATAGAAATTGCCCAAACCTTGACAAACAACGCCGACTTAATCGTTTCTCGGGCGGCAAATCGCATTTTTACTGGCGGTTCTCCCATGTCTTATTTGGAGAAACCTGCAGAAGTAGAAGAAATGGCGATGGCTACTCCTAGCGGCAATACCAACGTTCAAGGAGCAGTAATTTCTTACGTCGAGAAAAAAGAAGATAAAGGCGATAGCGAAGGTGTTTTTGGTGCATTGCGCTCCCTATTTAGCGGTGGCTCGGGTCCCGTTCCCCCAGGGTTCAGACCCATCAGCGTCAACCAATACGGTCCTGGCAATATGCAAAAATCCCTGCGGGATATGGCATGGTTCTTGCGTTATATTAGCTATGCGATCGTTGCTGGGGATCCCAATATCTTGACCGTCAACGTCAGGGGACTGCGGGAGGTAATTGAAAATGCTTGTTCTACCGATGCAACAATAGTTGCCCTCCAAGAAATGCGAGCGGCAGCTCAAAAATACTTTCAAAGAGATGAAGAAAGCAAAGAAATCATTTTGCGCTACTTTGATGTAGTCATCAAAGAATTTAAAGCTCCAACTCCCTCGAACAAGTTACGTCAGCGTCCTTCCGACGACCTTCAAGGATTAGAGCTACCCCAAAGCTATTTCAATGCTTCTGAAAGACGGCAAAAGTTCGTGATGAAGCCTGGTCTATCGACCAATGAAAAATTGGCGGTAATCAAAGCGGCATATCGGCAAATTTTCGAACGGGATGTTACTCGCGCCTACGGTCAGTCCATTTCTTATTTAGAATCCCAGGTTAAAAACGGCGATATCTCGATGAAAGAGTTCGTGCGCCGTCTATGCAAATCCCCTCTATATCGAAAACAGTTTTTCGAGCCTTTTATTAACAGTCGCGCTCTAGAATTAGCTTTCCGGCATATATTAGGTCGCGGACCTTCCTCTCGCGAAGAACTACAAGAATATTTCTCCATTGTCTCTGAAGGCGGATTATCAGCATTAGTCGATGCTCTAGTGGATTCTCAAGAATACGCCGACTACTTTGGCGAAGAAACAGTACCTTACCTGCGCGGCTTGGGACAAGAAGCCCAAGAGTGTCGTAACTGGGGAATGCAGCAAGATCTGTTTAATTACAGCGCACCCTATCGCAAGGTTCCTCAATTTATTACTACCTTTGCCCAGTACAATCGTCCCCTACCAGACCAGCACGTCTATGGTTCTGGTAACGATCCGCTAGAAATTCAGTTTGGGGCAATTTTTCCTACAGAAACTCGCAATCCTAGCACCAGTCCCGCGCCATTTAATAAAGACACCAAGCGTCTGTTGATTCATCGCGGTGCGGGGATTAAAAACCAAAACAGCAATCCCAGTGCGAGGGGCGAGTTTCCTGGTTCTTTAGGAGCCAAAGTATTCCGTCTCAACAATGAACTTCCCGGTGCGAGCAACGGTTCGAGCGTTAAATATGCTGAAAGTACTACTCAAGCGGTAATTCGCGCTTGCTATCGCCAGGTATTCGGACGGGATGTCTACGAAGGACAGCGTTTGAAAGTAGCAGAAATCAAACTAGAAAATGGTGATATTAGTGTCCGCGAGTTTATCAAAGCTCTAGCTAAATCTGATGTTTTCCGCAATCTTTACTGGTCGTCTCTGTACGTAACTAAAGCCATTGAATACATCCATCGTCGTCTTTTAGGTCGTCCTACCTATGGTCGTCAAGAGATGAATGCTTACTTCGATCTCGCCTCGAAAAAAGGTTTTTATGCTCTAGTCGATGCGATGATCGATAGCACCGAGTACGTAGAGGCTTTTGGTGAAGACACCGTGCCCTACGAGCGTTATCTGACTCCTGCCGGAGTCCAATTGCGTAAAACTCGTCCTGGCGCGATCGAACCGGGAATTGGAATTAAAGTAGAAAAACAAGAGACACCACGTTTTGTGGAGTTAGGACAAGCCTCTAACAATCGTACCTCTCCGGATGTCGAACAACGAATTCGGCAAGGGGTTAGAGCTAAAAGAGAACAACAAAAAATCTTTAAGCTAACTTCTACCCTAGACAAGGTAGCAGTTAAAAACACCATCGAAGCGGCTTATCGTCAAATATTCGAGCGCAATATCAATCCTTATGTAGTTCAAACTCAATTTGCCGTTTTAGAGAGTCGTTTGGGTAATGGAGAAATTAATGTCAAAGAATTTATTGAAGGCTTGGGTTGTTCCGAACTTTACATTAGAGAATTTTACACTCCCTATCCCAACACTAAAGCGATTGAGCTTGGTACCAAGCATTTCTTAGGTCGCGCTCCTCTCACTCAAAAAGAAATTCAAAAATACAACAAGATTTTGGCCACTGAAGGAATTCGCGCATTTATTAGTGCAATGGTCAACAGTATGGAATATATACAGGTGTTTGGTGAGGATACCGTTCCCTATCGTCGCTATCCAACCTTACCTGCAGCTAACTTCCCCAACACGGAGAAGCTATATGAAAGATTGACTAAGCAAAACGATGACATTGTCATTCCTAGCTTTGGACCTACTAAATTCAAAATTTAGCTGAATCTATAGTCGATCGCTTTGAAGTAGCGGGGGTAACTAGAGACTAAAAGGCTAGTTGTCCCCTGCCGCTTTCACTTGCTTGGCAATTAGGTATTAATGAAGCTGATTGTTACTTTTTACTAAGAAAAAATAGCTTTTTAAAACCAAATACCGCAAAATAATTAAGTCAGGCTGCTAAGCCGAATCGGCGGAAATTTAGCTATTGTCGCATTGTTGGCTCAATAATATCTTTGAATAACTAAGCTAACAGGAAATAATTTTTATTAATAAACTTGACTATTTGTTAAAGTTTATTAACGAAGCGGCTACCTTTGATATATTCGGTTTGAGTAACTGCAATACTAATTTGTAGCTAAAAATTAATTAGCAAAATAGACTAATCTAAAATTTGAGAGGTTCGCTCGGTTAAGGCTAGGTAAATTTTATTTATTTGGCTAATTTGCTCTAAAATAACGAATCAGTTGATTGAGTAACGCTCAATCGCAGCGCTGGATTTTACATCCAGCGACCGATTGAGAACTAAAAAACCGAAAACCTTGTTTGAGAAACACTATCTCTTGAGGTAGCTCATCCACTATTTGATTTCATTGTATTGGGAGGAATCCATCGATGAGTATTGTCACGAAATCGATCGTGAATGCCGATGCTGAAGCTCGTTACTTGAGCCCAGGCGAACTCGAAAGAATTAAATCTTTCGTTACTACTGGTGAAAGCCGCCTGCGTATCGCTCAGACTTTGACCGAGTCTAGAGAACGCATTATCAAGCAAGCTGGCGACCAATTATTCCAAAAACGTCCCGATGTCGTTTCTCCAGGCGGTAACGCTTATGGTGAAGAAATGACTGCAACTTGCTTGCGGGATATGGATTACTATCTACGTCTAATTACTTACGGCGTAGTGGCAGGAGACGTTACTCCTATTGAAGAAATTGGTTTGGTCGGCGCACGAGAGATGTATAAGTCTCTAGGAACCGATATTGGTGCAATGGCTCAAAGCATTCGTGAAATGAAAGACGTAGCTACTTCTATGATGTCTGCTGAAGATCAATCTGAAGCTGCTTCTTATTTCGACTACGTTATTGGAGCAATGCAGTAGGATTCGGTTATCGCCAATAAACTACCGATCGACTCGATTGCAAATTCAAAAAAAACAATACACTAACTTATCGGTGTTAAAGCATTTAAGACTAGGTAAGATAAGGAAATAAAACTATGCAAGACGCAATTACCTCTGTTATTAATTCTGCTGACGTTCAAGGCAAGTATCTCGATGGTTCTGCCATGGACAAACTCAAAAACTACTTTCAAACTGGTGGACTGCGCGTCCGTGCGGCTAGTGTGATTAGTGCTAACGCAGCAAGTATCGTCAAAGAAGCAGTAGCTAAATCCTTACTGTATTCGGATGTTACTCGCCCCGGCGGAAATATGTATACTACTCGTCGCTATGCTGCTTGCATTCGCGATTTAGACTACTATCTGCGCTATTCCACTTACGCAATGCTAGCTGGAGATCCTTCGATCCTAGACGAGCGCGTACTCAACGGTTTAAAAGAAACCTATAATTCTTTAGGCGTACCCATTGCTTCTACAGTTCAAGCTATCCAAGCGATGAAAGAAGTAACTGCCAGCTTGGTCGGTGCTGATGCTGGTAAAGAAATGGGCGTTTATTTTGACTACATTTGCTCTGGCTTAAGCTAACCTAACTGACTAGGCGATCTATTAAGTCATTTATAAATAGTAGTTCTAGAGGTTCGGGAAGTCTAGAGTGAGTGCTAGTTCTAATTAAGCTTGGGCTTTCGAGCGCATTCGCGAGCTATGAGTTTTGAAGATCTAGTATTGACTTTTGACTCTCGAACTTTAGCAATTTTCAGGTCATCCGACGCTTCGGGATGATAACAATTGGTAAAAATTTTTGACAAATTGACAAAAAACCATAATATTTTCACCATAGTGATAGCTGCAGAGCATTAGGCTCGCTCATCTAGGCAATAAATAATTAAATCGGGAGAAATTTTAAGTTATGAGAATGTTTAAAGTTACGGCTTGCGTTCCTAGCCAAACTAGGATTCGTACCCAAAGAGAATTACAAAATACTTATTTTACCAAACTCGTTCCCTACGATAACTGGTTTCGCGAACAACAGCGCATCATGAAAATGGGCGGAAAAATTATGAAAGTAGAACTAGCTACAGGCAAGCAAGGAATTAATACTGGCTTGTTATAAACTTTTGTATCGAACAACGGAATTTAACTAGAGAGGTCTTGCAAGACCTCTTTTTATTTATTTTTTTGTCTGTTACCTTTGATAGGGAAAAAAACTATCTACTAAATACGTGAGACGATATTTACGCTATTTAATTCCCTTTATCGATCCTCAGGTAAAAGCTTGGACTTGGGAAGCTCGTTTATTAAATTGGTTGACTTGTGTATGGCTGTTAATCGGATTGGTTACTTTAGTATCGGCTTCCTATCCCGAGGGCATTGTCAATAATGACGACGGACTGTATGTATTTAAAAGGCAGTTGCTCGGAGTCTTAGTCGGAATCGTTGGTTTCAATCTTGTAGCCAGACAGCCCCTGAAACAAAGTTTAAAATCTGCTCCCTGGATCGTTTTAGTGGGCTTACTGCTAATTTTGGCGACTTTGATTCCAGGTTTAGGCAAAACTACTATGGGAGCGAGTCGTTGGATTGCTATCGGTCCATTTTCGCTACAACCTTCAGAATTAATCAAACCTTTTTTAGTTTTACAAGCTGGTTATTTTTTTTCTCGCTGGCAAGATTTAAAAATAAAAGTCAGGATAGTATGGCTGATAGTTTTTGCTCTAGTGCTGCTGGGAATTTTGAAACAGCCCAATTTAAGTACTGCAGCTTTATGCGGTATCGGTTTGTGGTTAATTGCCCTATCTGCTGGTCTGCCCTGGAGTCAGCTAATCGGTTCGGCAATAGTGGGAGTGGGACTTGCGGGTACGAGTCTTGCCCTCAATTCCTATCAGCGCGATCGCATCATCTTTTTTCTCGATCCCTGGCAAGACTATCATGGTAAGGGATATCAGCTAATTCAAAGTCTACTGGCGATCGCTTCGGGAGGAATCAGCGGTTCGGGATTGGGACTTTCGCAACAAAAATTATCATATTTACCCATACGTTCTACAGATTTTATTTTTGCCGTCTATGCCGAAGAATTTGGCTGGCTCGGTTGCTTATTGTTTCTATTGCTGCTTTTGGGGTTTGCAACTTTAGCCTTGAGAGTAGCGATCAAATGCCGTCATGCCGTATCCAGCGCGATCGCCATCGGCGCAATGGTTTTTTTAGTAGGACAGTCTCTAATTAACATCGGAGTAGCTACTGGTGTCTTACCTACTACTGGTTTACCCCTACCATTTTTTAGCTACGGGATTAACTCGATCGTCGCCTCTTTGCTTTTAGCAGGACTGCTAGTTAGAGTCGCCAGAGAGAGCAATCGGGGGAGAATAATCACTTTCAAACCGTCTTTTCGTTCGTAAACTAAAATACTAGAGAGAGATAAAAACAGAACTATCATTCAAAATCTAGGTATTTTAAATCTAGGTATTTTTTTATATAAGTTAGAAGAATCCTGCCCTGGAACGACGAGGCTTCCTCTAACAGCGAGACAGTCGTAGATGATCCCCACAAATCCTAATTATGCTTAACCCCAAACCGATACCGACAGATGTGGTACCCTCAAGCGATCGTCTTAAAACTATCGTCCACGCTCCTGGTGCAATTGTGGGACGCTATCAAATTATTCAGCAATTGAGTAAGGGAACGGCAGATAAAACTTATTTGGCAAAAGATTTAGAAATCAACCAACGCTCGCTTCCCCGCGCTGGAGATCGATTGGAAAGACCGAGTAACGAAGATTCGCGATGCGTTATCGAGCAGTTTTATCTCTGGTCAGATAATTCTCAACCTGAAACTGATACTATAGCTAAATTCGCTCGACAATTAGAAATTTTACAGAGATTGGGCAATCGCCCTCAAATTCCTCAATATAGAACGTATTTTGTGGAGAATAGGCAAATTTATCTCGTCAGAGAATATATCGACGACGAAGCACTAAAGCAGAAAGTCAAACGTCGAGTTTTTGACGAAGTGCGTGTAATACATTTATTGCACGATGTGCTTAAAACCCTGGATTTAATTCACAAAAACCATCTCGTTCATCAGGCGATCGAACCAGCTCATTTAATCGAACGCCAGGAAAACAATAGTTACGTGCTCTTAAACTTTGGTGCCTTCAAAACTATAGAAGTTTTTCAAAGCTCTCAACAAAATCCTGCTTTAGCTTCCCAATTTAGTACCTATGTCGCACCAGAACAAATAGTCAGAAAGCCGAGATTTAATAGCGATCTTTATGGCTTGGGTAAAACTGCTATTTACAGCTTAACCGGACTTTCACCACGAGAATTAGAACAAACCAATACATTTTGGCGGCGTTGCTGTCATATTAGTGATAAGCTAGCGGCAGTTATTGAAAAAATGATTGCCGCTGACTGTAACCAACGTTATCAAACTGCCTTAGAAGTTCTCTGGGATCTCAAGCCTCTATTAATAGTGGGTCAGATCGTAGATGGACGTTATCGAATTATCCGACATTTACAGGAAAAACCAGCAGTAAGAAAGACTCTACCCTCGAACGAAAGGGGTGCCTCTAACTTTATCAATAGTTATTTTGCTGAAAATCTACGACGTTCCTATCAATCTCCCTGTATTGTCGAGCGTGTAGAATTGAGCCAGTGCGATGCGGTTAGCTGGGAAGAAATCGAGCACCATTTGAGCAAAAGACTTTTAGACCTAGATAAATTAAGAAATTGCCCACAAATATCTCAGCTTTGGGATCATTTTCAAGTAAACGGCGAATTTTATTTAGTTAAGGCATGTGTTCGCGGTGAAAGCCTCAGAGAAATTCTGGCAAAGCGAAAGTTGTCTGAAGCAGAATTAGTAGGTTTTTTAGAAAGTGCTCTCACCGCATTAGGATTAATTCATCAATATCGGGTGATTCATCGTCATCTCCAGCCAGAAAATTTGGTAATCGACCAGGACGAGCGGGTAATCTTGATTAGTTTTGGTATTTTAGAGGATCTCCAATATTTATGGGGTAGCAACATAACCGATCGTAGACATGTTAGTTATAGTGCATATCTTCCTCCGGAACAGATTGCCGGTAGACCGACTCTCAGCAGCGATATCTATAGTTTGGGCATAATAGCAATTGAAGCTTTAACCGGAATTGAACCCGAATGCCTATCGAGACAGCAAACGGGAAAACTTCTCTGGCAGAAAGAGGTCGTCAACAATCGTTTGGCAAAAATAATCGACAAAATGACGGCTTTAGATCTGGCTCGACGCTATCAATTGGTAGAGAATGTAGTTAGGGATCTAGGCAAAGTGGAAGTTAGATCCGCTCGAGTCACTGCCGCTAAACTCGATAAATCTAAAACTGGGGCACCTCCCTCTTCATCATGGTCGCTACAGCCAGCTCAAATGGTCTTAGTAACTCTAGGAATTGCTAGCTTACTGGCAAGCATTGAATTTGCTTTTCCGATGGTTAGACCGATGTATTACTGGTATCGCGGCAAACAACTCCTCTCAGAACAACCTCAAATTGCCTTAAATGCTTTTAACCAGGCAACCGAAATACAGCCGAATAATTCTTTGGCATGGGAAGGAAAAGGAGATGCCTTGTACGACCTAAAACGTTTTCCAGAAGCTATGGCAGCTTATTCCGAAGCAAGCAAATTGAATCCTAGCGACTTTCAAATCTGGAAAAAACGAGGAGATTCTTTCTACCGTTTAGAAAGTTTTCCTAAAGCTCTACAGGCTTACAATCGTGCTTTAGAATTACAGCCCAATGATGGGGTAGCCTTGAATAGCAAAGGCAAAACTTTAGAAAATTTACAACTTTACCAAGAAGCACTATTCTTTCAGGAAGCAGCATTAAAACAAGACCCCCTCAACCCCGAGTTCTTAAGCGATCGCGCCAGAGTGTTAATTAGTTTGGGTCGCTATTATGACGCGCTAACCGTACTCAACCGCGTCCAGGCGATCGAGCCTAAAAGTCCTCATTTGTGGCAAGATAAGGTTTTTGCCTTGCAAGCTCTCGGTCGTCCACAAGAAGCCGATCGAGTTTATCGAGAAGTTCTCTCTACCTACCAAACAGTAGTCGAAGGAGCATCAGCAAGTTCGAGTTACAATCTTTGGCTGGCGCAAGGAGATTTTTTAACTGAGCTTCGAACCTCCCAAGCTGATGGATTATTCCGTCAGGGAGCTTCCAGTAATGCTTACTATTCTCCCTTACAAATTCAAAGTAAAGCCTTAGCAGCATATGAAGAAGTAATCGCTACCTCATCTCAAGCTTATTTGGCTTGGATTGGTAAAGCGAGAGTTCTCTCAGCATCTGGTGAATATGAAGCAGCCTTAACCGCATTAGATCGAGCCTTACAAATTCGTCCCCACGCCGGTCGCCCTTGGCAAATTCGCGGTTCGATTTTTAAAGACGGTTTAGATCGACCCGAAGCTGCAGTTGAAGCTTACGATCGAGCACTAGCGATCGAGCCAGATTTCGCTCAGTTGTGGCGCGATCGAGGTCTAGCATTAAGCCAAGCGGGTCAATACGCTCTAGCGATCTCTTCTTTTACCAAGGCAAGTCAACTCAATCCTAGAGACAGCAAGACCTGGATTGGTTTGGCCCATGCTCTACAGGAGGTCGCTCGCTCAGAAGAGGCTCTCTCAGCCATCGACCGTGCTCTCGCCTTAGAACCTCAAAATCCCTCGCTCTGGCAAACAAAAGGCTCGATTTTAACTAAGCAACAAAATTATAATGCAGCCTGCGATACCTATCGAGAATCGCGGCAGTTTGCTCCAAATTTTGCTCCCATCACTCAAGCGATGAATATAGTAGGCTGTCGTATGGATGGCCGTGACTAGAAGACGAAAGGAATTCACCAAATTTATTGCCTATATATTCAAGTAGCAGATAGCTAGATAACAATATATTCAATAGCCTAATTCTCTTGCATATCGTTAATTATGTTCTCTAATTTTTCCCAATCTCGAACGATAATTGTACCGCCTCTTTTATAAACAGTTATTCCCTTAAGCTTTTTAAATAAACGCACGCATTCTTCGTAGGTAATACCAATACTGCGAGCAATTTGGTAATAAGAGAGTTTGACATTCAAACAATCTCCTTCCGCCACAGAATGAATACCATCGCGATCGCGATAGTATTGAATTAGTCTTACCAAACGCACCATTGCCCGTTCGGAAATCAACCCGTGTACTGTATTGTGAAGCTGTTGCAGTCTTTGATTGAATACTTCTAAGATTCTCAAACTAATTTCTGGTGAATGAGAAATTGCCGTTAATAAAGCTTCGCGATCGATAGTTAATACTCGTGACTCTATTTGACAAATTACCCTTGCCGGAGCAATACTATTGCCAAAAATAGCTGGCGCGGCAAAAAGCTCACCTGCGGGAATCAGACGCAATACCGTTTCTTTACCATTGGCAGTAGTTTTTTTAACCTCTAGTCTACCCGTAATTAAAGCATGAAGTTGTTGGGGAATGCGATCGCCTTCTTGCATTACTATTTCATTTTGCTGGTATTCCCGTACATAACTATAGGGAACGAGGCTGTTTAATTCTGCTACGGCTAAATCTTGAAAGATTGAGATTTGTTTTAATTGGGCGATCGATGAGGAGCCTTTAACGAGCATTTATTTTGTTATTGGTCATTGGTCATTAGACTTCAATGAAATTTTCATACAGCTTCATTTTAAACCGCGTCCATATAGAGAACTGGAGTTTTAGTCAAATACCTTTTCCCTTTGCCCCTTGTCCTTTAACTTACAGCAGTTTTCGTTTGGGTAGACCATATCTCGATCTGAGGCAGGAGGACGGAGCTTTCAAGGATTCGAATGCGATTCGAGATACAGCTCCTCCAGAAGGCAAAGGAAAAAAGTCGCTCGGTTGTGTTCTATTCAACTGAAAAGCAAAGTAAAAGTAGAAAAATAAAGAACTACTGGTTTCAAAGTAGATGCGGTTTATTTATTAATATTGCTGACAAACTTAACAAAAGACCAGACAGGCGATCGCATAGCAACTATCAAACCGTTTTAAGTATGAGGCACTTCTCTATCGCCATTGCCAAACAAGCCAATAAATAAAAACTATTTGAAGTATTGAGCGATTTGGTCGATTTGTCAGATAGCGGTCTTGAAGTAACCTTATAAAAACTGCTCGATAAAATTTATCAGCTCGTGCTGTTGAAAACCAGCGGCAAGTTGTCCTGTTTGTCGTGTAAAGGGAGTGTATTCATAATCTAAAGTCGTTAAAGATTCTAACTGGCGTTCCAATGCTTCGATATCTCCCAGTTTAGCCAACTCCAATAGCTGAACTAGTCTCGTTCTGAAGGAACTTTGAGATTCGACAAATCGTCATCTATATCGCCATTAGCATCTTTATGAGTACTCCATTCTAGAGACAATTCCGTCTCTAGTAGTTGTAAAAGCTGTTTTAAGTCCACGGGTTTTGTAAGAAGCCATTACAATCAATCTCTTGTCGCTCGCGCAGGTATTGAACATTAGCAGAAATAATAAAAATCTTAATGTTCTGTAAGCTAGAATTGCGGCGAATCTCAGCAGTCATCGCTTTACCGTCCATAACTGGCATGACCAGATCTAACAGAATGGCATCTGGTTGAAAACTTGCAGCTTTAATCAAGCCCGTTTGTCCATTTTCAGCTTCCTCTAAAATAAAACCTAAAGGGCGTAAATAGTTAATTAACAAATAACGATTATCAAAATTATCGTCTACCACTAAAATTTTGCGGGGTTGTTTTAACGAGCTAATGGCTCGCAATTGTAAAGGTGGCTCGGAGTCGGGAAGCTCACTGTCTGGTAGTTCGAGATCGAACCAAAACCTGCTACCTTTGCCTACAGTACTTTCTAGATTGATTTGGCTGCCCATAAGTTGGAGAATTTTTTGACTGATAGTCAATCCCAAACCCGTTCCCTGGTGATTTTCTATGTCGTCTGGTAATTGCTCGAAAGGTAAAAATATACTCGCCAATTTGTCTTCAGGAATGCCTCGTCCCGTATCTTTAATCTCAAAGCGAATTAAAGAAGATAAATTAGGATCGCTGCCATTGTCATCAGCGGCATGTCGAGGGTAGCCGACACTGAAAACGATTTTACCCGTCTGAGTATATTTAATTGCATTACCGAGTAAATTTAATAAGACCTGCCGCAGTCGAGTTTCATCGGTTTCGACAGTGTGGGGTAGATTTGAGTCCGCTTGATAATTGAATTGTAGACCTTTCTGACGGGCACGGAAGCGAAAAATATCGACTAAATTTAGTAAAAAATCGTTTAAATTAAACTTCTGGATTTCCAAGTCTAATTTACCAGCTTCTATTTTAGAAAAGTCGAGAATATCGTTAATCAAAGTTAATAGGTGTTTACTCGAACGATGAACGATATCGACATTCTGTGACTGTCGGGCAGAAAGTTCGGGGTCTCGTTGCAAAATTTCGCTAAAGCCAATAATACTGTTGAGAGGAGTTCGCAACTCATGTCCCATATGAGCGATAAACGAGTCTTTAGCCTGATTAGCTCTTTCTAGTTGAGTACGGCTCTCAGCCAAAGCTGCTTCAGCCTGTTTGCGATCGCTAATATCTTCAATAACGGCAATCAGATAATCGATTTCTCCCGAATCTTTTTTGACCGACGAAACGGTTAAATTAACCCAAACTGTCGAGCCATTACCTCGAATGTAGCGTTTTTCGACCGAATAAGCTACCAGTTGGTCAGCTAGCATTTGCCGAAAATATTCGAGGTCGATGTCTAAATCATCAGGATAACTAATTTCTGTAAAGCTCATTTGAATTAAGCGCTCGACTGAATAGCCAGCGCTCTCGCCAAAGCGCTGATTGACATTAATAAATTTCCCTTCCAGAGATATATGAGCGATGCCTACCGCTGCTTGTTCGAAAGTGTTGCGAACAGCGAGCTTCGCTAGCTAAAAGTGCTTTAGCCGCCCTCGAGGAAGCTAGAGACTGTCCGATATCCCTTGCCATTAGTTCGACAATCTCTAGTTCGTAAGGAACAAATTCTTGACTTCTAACTTGAGTATCGGCGAAGCTTAAAGTATCAAAAAGAGTTCCATTGACCAAAATTGGCGTACCGATAAAGGAGCTTAACTGGAAATCGCGGTAAATTGGGTGTTGGTTAATTGGGGCGTCAGGTTTCACTTCAGCATAGGCGATCGTTTGTTTCCTATCTACAACATCGCCATAATAATTATTCTGACAGTAGACTTTTTTGCCCGAAGTTATAGCTTGAGGAGACAGTACCGCCAAAACTTCATAAATGTCACCACTAATTTTGCTAATAACACCAGTAGCTAAATTGAGTATACTGCATCCAGTTTGCAAATAATCGTCAAATAAATCTTCAATTCTGAAGTATTTACTAGTAGCCAAACGATGTAACTCCCGAAAATTCTCACTAAAATTAGCTAGAGCCGTGGTACGTTCGACAACTCTCTGTTCTAGCTCGCGATTGAGTTTTCCAAGTTCGGCTTTTCTGGTTTTTAGAGCAGCTTGTACCGAACGAATGTCCGTGATATCGATGGTTACTCCCGCCATGTAATGGGAATGGGAATGGGGATCGGTGTAAACTTTTCCTCTAATTGAAAGCCAACGTTCCCTGCGATTAGGAAGAATTATTCGATAATCTACTCGACAAGATTTTTGAGCGGCAAAAGCAGCCTCGATCTGCTCTTCGACAATAGGACGGTCGTTGGGGTGAACTAGCTCTAACCAACCAGTAAGAGAACAAGGCATTTGTACTGCTGTTAGACCATACAAATGATGAACGTTATTGTCCCAAATAAAACTGTTGTCTTGTGGCTTCCAGAACCAAGTACCGATGTCGGCGGCAGAAATAGCTAGATTGAGTCTGGCTTCGCTTTGTCTTAATGCTTCGAGAGTCGTTTCCAATTTTCGTTGAAGTCTTTTAATTTCGTTGAGCTTGACAAAACTAATTACGATACCATTCCTACGACCATCCTCCGATAGATAAGGATTGAGCCGCATCAATAAATATAAATTGCTGTTATTTAACTTGACTTCTCTTTCTACAGTTTTTTGGTTACCCAAGACTTGCAAGAATAAGGACTGCAAATCGGAACACTCGATCTCAAAAGCAAGTTCGGAAATGGGGCGACCGATATCAGTATTGCGGAGTGCGATCGCTATAGTAGCGGCAGGAGTAAATTTGCGAATTTTCAGCTTTCTATCGAGGAAAATAACCCCAATATCGGTACTGTTCAGTAGAATTATCAATATCGTTATTGAGTTCTGTTAATTCTTGAATTTTGGCTTGATACTCACTATTTAAGGTGTGTAGTTCTTCATTGGTGCTTTGCAGTTCCTTATTAGCAGCAGCTAGTTCTTCGTTAGAAGCTTGTTGTTCTTTATTAGCGGTGTCTAACTCTTCTACTAATGCTTCTAAATTGGCACGAGTAAGCTGCAGTTGTTGCTCTAATTCTAAATTGCGTCTTTGAGCTTCATCGTTGACCTCAAATTGTTCGGGTACGATTTTTGTCGGAAGTGGAATTTCTTCCCTAATTCGTACTAGCCAAAACTGCTCGGTTTGCTGTTTAGAAGGATAGTATAGCAATGGCTGAGAACTGTCTGCTACTGGTTCATTTGGTGGTATGACCGTGAGACTAATACTAAGAGTATTATCGCCCTGTCCTAACTTAATTCCGGTGTAAGCAATTGGTTTTTGCTCTGCTTTGGCGCGGCGCAAAGCAGTATCGAGAGGTAGTCGTAAGGCTGAGACTACCATCTGAGAAGCCTCTGTGGTAATTTTGCCATCAGGGATCTTAAAAATTTTCGCTGCATTATTACCACAGACATGAACTAGTCGACGATTTCGATCGACGATTAAGAGCATCGATTGGGATTCAGCTAACAATTGGTCGAGACTTTGTTCGATAATTGACTCAAAATACAATTTTTCCTGGGGTTGAATCGAACATGACCTAGTTGTCGCTCCAGCAGAGCGATGTTTGGCTTGAAAACCAAGGGGCATTTTAACATCGCGACGTTTTTGATAAATTTTCCATTGGCGGTCGAGGGTTTTAAATTCTCTGGTCAGGGTTTCGGCTGTTTCGGCTTCTCCCAGAAAAAGTATTCCCTTAGCAACCAGAGAAAAGTGAAGATTGCGCAGTACTAAAGTTTGTAACTTAGGTTGTAGATAAATTAGAACATTGCGGCAGCTAATAAAGTGCATCCGACTAAAGCCCGCATCGTCGGTCAAATCGTGGACTGAGAAAATAATTTTTTTACGAATCTTGCGCACTATTTGATAGGAATTCTCTCTGGCAATAAAATATTTTTGTAGTCGTTCTGAGTCGATTTCATTGGCGATAGATGTGGGATAAATGCCCTCAGAGGCTTTCACTAATGCGCTGCGATCGATATCGGTAGCAAATATTTTGATGGGAATTTGCTGTTGGGACTCTTCTAAAGTTTCATCGATCGAGATAGCTAGAGAATAGGCTTCTTCGCCCGTGGAACAAGCTGTCACCCAAAACTCAGTTCTTCTTGAGATTGAGCTTGTTCGATAAGCAAAGGTAAAACATTGTTTTTCAGGTTTTCCCAAGCTGAAATATCTCGAAAAAAGTGTGTAACGTTAATTAATAAGTCCGAACCTAAATTTTTTCTCTCTTGGTGAGAATTTCTAAGCAGTTTAATGTAATCATCGACATCTTCTAAGTTATTAATCAAACGCCGGCGCTCGATCCGTCGTGATATAGTTGTGGCTTTGTAATGAGAAAAATCTAAGTTTTCTTGTTCAATTAACAAATTGATAATTTCTTTGAGACGAGAAGAATCGAGCCATATATTTTTACCTAAGTGAGCTTTAGCTAAATCATCAGGAATGATGGCACATTGATAGATCAGTTGAGCTATCTTGTAAGGTGGCAGTATGTGATCGACTACGCCCGTATCGATCGCGCTTAAAAGCATACCATCGAATTCTGCTGTTGATGGCTCTTGGACTAAAATGATTCCTTCTGCTTCTTTAATCGCTTTGATACCTTGAGTGCCATCACTTCCAGAACCAGATAGGATTACGGCGATCGCTTGCCGACCAAAGTTTTTAGCTAGGGATTTCAAGAAGATATCGACAGAAAAGTTAACTTCGTACCTGCGATTGTGGTTTTTGTGGCGTCGTTCTAAACGCAGCCAACTTCCTTCCACTTGCAAATTTTTACCTGGTGGAATGAGGTACACCGAGTTTGGCTGTAACTTCATACGATCTATGATTCGATAAACCATCATCTCGGTATGGCGCTGCAGTAACTCTTTCATCAAACTCTCACGAACGGGCGACAAATGAGGAATGACTACAAACGCCGCTCAGCTATCAATTGGTAAATTGGCAAATAGTTCTTCTAAAGCCTTAAGTCCTCCTGCAGATGCGCCAATCCCGACTACAAAAAAACGCTCGCTGTTGGCTTTTTCAGAAAGATCGCTATTGTTTGTAGTTCGACCGCTGTCTTGCTGGTGGTTTTCGGGCATTAGTTATTTAAGTAAATGTTTGACATCTTACCGCCGATTGACAGTATCATTATCAAAATGGGCCTGAATTTTGGTAACCGTAGAACTACTAACACCGTCGTGCTGCTGTTGAGGCTAAACAGCAATCTTACCTAAATAAAAAACTTCGAGCTTGCGGTTGAAAAGTTCTAGGCTCTCAGAGATTTAAGTATTTCTCTGGCAGCGCGATCGCACACGCCGGTGTCTCCTAATAAAGAGCGCATTTGTTGATAGTCGGCAATAACTCTAGCACGCTGATTAGCACTAAGTAAAAGTTCTAAAGCGCGATCGCGTAAATTAGCCACCGTAGCTCTTTCTTGAACTAGTTCTGGTACTATTTCCCGTCGAACGACGAGGTTAGGTGGAGAAATTAAAGGAATGGAAAATCCTAATAAATGACGAGCAATCCGAGCGGTAAAGGGATTGAGGCGATAAATTATTACCTGGGGAATGTTCAGTAAAGCAATTTCTAAATTTACCGTACCAGATTTGGCGATCGCCAGATCGCCTGCGGAGATCGCTTCTAGGGTTTGACCCCCCGTTAAAATAGTTGCGGGTAAATCGTATTCAGCGACAGCAGCAGTAATTTTTTGACGATAGCTCTCTAGGGAAATCGGAATTAAAAATCGTACCTGTGGTAAGAGATGGTGAATTTCTCTTGCAGCTTGGCAGATTATTGGTAGTAAATATTTAATTTCTTGTCGGCGGGAAGCAGGTAATAAAGTAACAATTTGCTCTTGGGGTTGAATGTCTAAGGTCAGACGAGCGGCCGCTCTATCTGGAGCATTTTGTAAGCGATCTAATAGGGGATGACCTACCCAAATAACCTCAAGATTTTGCGCTTTAAAATAGTTAGCTTCATCAGGAAAGATTGCTAAGACTTTATCTATGAGCTTAGCAATTTTGTCAGCATTACCTAACATCGGTACTGCCCAATCTTGAGGTGCAATATAGTAAATTATCGGTATTTGTGGCAGATATTTTTTGACAAAGCTAGCAATTGCCAAGTTGGAAGTAGGGTAGTCAATTAAAACTAAAAGATCGGGGGGATATTGCCTTAAATACTCTTGGGTTTGCCGTTGAATTTTTAACGCAGGCAAGATAAACGGCAGAGCCTCTAACAATCCTACCGAGCCAATACTACTAGTATTAGCCAGTAACTTTGCTCCTGCTGCTTTCATGCGATCGCCACCTAAAGCAACAATCTCTAACTCGATGCCGGTAAGAGCTGCTTGGCGATACAAAGCCTCAACCAACATCGCTCCCTGTAAGTCACCCGAAACCTCTCCCGTACTAATAAAAATTTGCATAGATAAACTCAAAAATTGAGGTTGGTGCGACTATCTACCCTAAAAATAAATTCCTGTAATCTAGACAAATATTAATTAAGTTTTCACCTATTTTGTCTAATATTCGATATCGTAAATGACAAACAGTTTTAAAGCAGTGCTGTTTGAGATTCTTTACATGGGAGAGTAAAAACATGGAACTAACAATTAAGCTTTATTTATACTTAGTCATAGCTCTAGTCGCAGGTACTATTGTTTTACATTCTCTTCCCCATTTGGGCAAATTGGGCAAAAATCTTGCAGAGTTCTGTTGTTTTGCACCCGGTATCGATTTAGTTTTAGCATATTTCATGTTACTACCCCTAGCCATTGGTTGGTTAGTAAGTGGTTGGCTGGGAGTAGGAATAGCTCTTTTAGCGGAATTGAGCGTTTTATGGATGTGGATAATTGGACATGAATTTGTCAACCGCGATCGTCGCGATCGCGGTAAAATTGCCCGCACGATGAGCGGTATTTTTGGGCGTTGGCGTAACCATGTGGCAATTTGGATTACAGCTTTAGCAATTCCGGTATTTTGGTTCGTTCGTTTTGCCGAAGTAATCGTCTATCCACCGCTAACCGGATTAATTGGTTTGCCTAAATATCAAGCAAAAGACTGGGTTAACGTTTCGCGACACAAGTTTGAAGGCTTAATCGGCTACGACCTAATTTGGTGTTTATACTGCGATTGGATGACGGGTGTATGGTCTTTAGGAACTGAGATGCTAAGAAATGTCGAATCATTTTGGTGTCCGATCCGTTTTTACTCTGATAAAAAATGTGTAAACTGCAAGCAAGACTTTCCCGATTTAGAAAATGGCTGGATTAGTGCCGATGGCAATATGGAACAGGTATCAGAGTTACTGCAAGAAAAATATACTGGTCGAGAGGAATCTTCTTGGTTCGGTCATCCTGCTCGTCAAGTCGATTCTCAGTGCAGTAATTGCCAAACCGAAGCCTAAAATTTAATCAGGGTTCGACGAAGTTGAAGGATTCAGCAATTCTCGCTCGAGAAGAATGCATAGCCATTTGTCTTGACATTAATTGGCGAGCGATAGAAAACCAGAAGCTATTTAGTATTTTTGCTACTTCTTTGAATACATATCCGTGCGGCTAGTTCGATCGCGGCGATAATGCTGCTGGGATTGGCAATTCCGCGACCGGCAATATCGAATGCCGTTCCGTGATCGGGTGAAGTTCGAACGAACGGCAGCCCAATTGTAGTGTTGATGGCACGGTCGAATGCCATTAACTTAACTGGGATTAATCCCTGGTCGTGATATAGGGCAAGATAGGCATCAGCAGCTAAAGGGCGATCGCTATTGTCCAGATTACCGTACCAAGCCTGTCCTGGTTTGACCCACATCGTATCTGGGGGAATTAGTCCGATTAACTCTGCTTGAGGATATTTAGCTCGTTCCCCGCTCAACCAAGCATTCAACCAATCTTTTTCCTCGGTTCCCAGTTGCCCTGCTTCACCGCTATGGGGATTTAATCCCGCGATCGCAATTTGAGGTCGCTCGATGCCGAAGTCTCGTTTTAAACAGTCGATTAACAAACTTAATTTTTCAGACAATAACTCAGGAGTTAGAGTTTGAGGTACTTTTGCTAGAGCAATATGAGTAGTAGCAAGAAGAGTGCATAACTGCCAATCGCTATGGGGCGATCGCGCTACGAATAACATGCCAAAGCGATCTACTCCTGCCTTTTGAGCTAAAACTTCAGTTTGACCTGGATAATCGTATCCTGCAGCTTTCCAAAGAAATTTAGCGACCGGTGCGGTGACAATACCTTGAAATTTGCCGGCGCGAGTTAAGGCGATCGCTCGTTCTAAACAGGCAAAACTAAATCCTCCACTAACAGCATCACCTCTACCGAAGTTTATCTTTCCCTCCCAAGGAAGATCTACAACTAATAAATCTTCGGGATCGGCTAAATCTTCTGGTTTTAGCTGGCTATTATGTAATAAATATTCGTAAGTAGTTTTTAAGAGCGAACGATTCCCTACCACTGTGATGCAACAGTTTTGAGTGTGAGTGAGAGTCGAATCTGCTAGAGCTTTTAAAATTATTTCCGAGCCGATTCCGGCTGGATCGCCCATGGTAACTGCTAGATGAGGAACTGACATAAAACTTTAGGTTGCGCGACTTAGGCAATCGCCAGGACAAAAATCCCGTTCTGGGGGCGATCTAAAGTATGATTAATAATCGATGAGGTAGGCTCAATCCTTGAATAAATATTAAACAAATAATTAGGAGAAATTGAGATGAGTGCTGAAAGTATGCTATTTAACGGAATAATTTTATCTATAGTTCTGACTTTAGTAGGGTTGAGTTGGGGCTTTTTACTACTTAAAATTCAAGGCGGCGAAGAAACCGAACAAACTGATAATATTAGACCATAAATATTTTAGTTTAATTAAATCTTTTCAAGAAGCGGTCGCCCAACAAACGATCGCTTTAGTTTTTAGAGTCAGACTGGCGATCGATAATTACCCAAATTTAGATACTATTGTTAAATAAGTAACCATAAATCAAATCAACAGTAAACAGTTATTGATGTCCTCTGCCATTCCTTCAATTGAATTTTTTCAAGGTATTTCCGAAGATTTAAGCGGTGTAAGTTTGCGGCGTAATAAAAAAACAGGAGTTCGCAATGTACTTATGGTGTTTGAATCTTTAAATGCTTTAGAAAAGTTTAATAGCTTCACTAAAGGAGCGGCAAAAGAGTTACGTCTGAAAGACTCAGAAGGAGATATTTTGGTTCGTCCGTCCTCTTTAAAAATAATTTTTGGCGGTGATGAGGGGAACGAATTAAAAAGAGTCGAATGCAAGTTCGAAATCGAACCAGAAGCACACTGGCAAAGATTTACCCGCTTTATGGAACGTTACGCTGAAGCAAACGGTATGGAATACGGCGAACATTAACAATGCGAACCTCTCCATATACCAAGTCGATTATTTTTAAACCATGAAAATAGCAATTACAGGAGCAACCGGACTTGTCGGTACTCGTCTAGTTGAAAAACTCAATCGCGAAGGACACCAAATAGTAGTTTTTACCCGCAACCCAAACAAAGCCCAACGAATTTTTCCCAGTACGGCTTTTTCCAACTTGGAGACAGTAAAATACACTCCCCAAGCCTCCGGAGACTGGCAACAAAAAATTTCGGGTTGTGATGCCGTGGTCAATCTAGCAGGTGAACCCCTCGCCGAACGCTGGACGAAGGAGAAAAAGCAGGCGATTATGAATAGTCGTCAACAGGTGACGGAAAAAGTAGTCGAGGCGATCGCCAAGGCAGAAGACAAGCCGCAAGTTCTAGTTAGTGGTTCGGCGATCGGCTACTATGGCACTAGTGAAACTGCTACGTTTACTGAAAGCAGTTCCCCTGGTAATGATTTTTTAGCCCGAGTCTGTCAAGAGTGGGAAGCAGCAGCCAAACCAGTTACTGAGTATGGAGTGCGCTTGGTTATTTTGCGCATTGGGATCGTTTTGGCTAACGGCGGCGCATTGGGTAAAATGATCGGACCGTTCAAAATGTTTGCCGGTGGTCCTATAGGTAGCGGCAATCAGTGGTTTTCTTGGATTCATCGCGAAGATCTGGTGAATTTAATCTCTGAAGCGATCGCCAACTCGGATCTGGAAGGAGTTTACAATGCTACTTCACCCAATCCCGTGAGAATGTCTCAACTCAGCCAAACTTTAGGTAAGGTAATGAATCGCCCTTCTTGGCTGCCCGTTCCCCATTTTGTTTTAGAGTTACTCTTGGGAGATGGAGCGCAGGTAGTCCTAGAAGGTCAACAGGTATTGCCCCAAAGAACTCAAACTGCTGGCTTTAACTATCAATATCCAGAGCTTCGACCGGCGTTGGCAGAAATCGTTACTTAACCACAGGCTGACTTAGAATTATGACTAATTCTCTTCAACTAAGATCGGAAAATCTCTGCTTCGGTGGAACTGTCGCCTATTATTCCCATGCTTCGGCAACTTGTAATTGTGAGATGAATTTTGCCGTCTACGTGCCACCCCAAGCGAAAGCTCAGCCCGTTTCCATTCTCTACTATCTTTCTGGTTTAACCTGCACCGAAGAAAATTTTACCGTTAAAGCAGGGGCACAAAAATGTGCTTCCTAACACGGCATTATGTTAGTTACTCCCGATACACTAGTCCCCGCAACACGGGAATATCTGGAGAAAATAACGACTGGGACATCGATAGCGGTGCGAGTTTTTATCTCGATGCTACCGTTCGACCTTGGAAACAGCACTATCAGATGTATAGCTACGTTACCCAAGATTACCAGAACTAATTGCTGCCAATTTTGCCGTAATCCCAGAAAAACAAAGTATTTTCGGGCATTCTATGGGTGGACACGAAGCCTTAATTTGTGCTTTAAAAAATCTCGATAAGTATATTTCGGTATCTGCTTTTGCTCCCATTGCCGCGCCGATGAGCTGTCCCTGGGAAGAAAAAGCCTTTACTACCTATTTAGGTCGCGATCGCGCAATTTGGAAAAATTACGATGCTAGCGAATTGGTCAAACAGACTCAGTTAAACTATCAATAAGTTTACCGTTAAAGTTGAAGCATCCTACCTATCCCAGATTAAATTTAGCGATAACCAAAGTTTGACTGAAGCCTTAAAAGTCGCACCACGAGAATATCTTGAGTGGACTTTCATCAAGCAGGAAATAACTTAATTTTAGTTTGCAAATAAACCAAAATTGTCATTCGCGGTCGCAGCTTTTTACTGCGAGTTTCAGTTGAATATAACACAACCGATCGACTTTTTTACTCTGACTTCTGGAGGGGCTGTGACTCGAATCGCATTCGAGTCCTTGAAAGCTCCGTCCTCCTGCCTCCTGTCTCAGATCTAGATCTGGTCTACCCAGACGAAAACTGCTGTAAGTCCAACACTCATCTAAGGTATTAAACTCGATCTTACTAATTAATCGTGCGACATAAACAAAGATACATCAATATCATGAGTTAATATCAATGTATCTTTCTTAGTTACTATTATCAGCTAGACTCGATTTTTAACTAACTAAATCGTTCAAAGCTGAATCAACATTAGTTTGAGTACTAGTTGTCAGACCATAGTTGCTCAGCCACTCCCTGCCGTAAATTTCGGCTTCGGGACCACTATAAGCGTCTCTTTCTGCTGGCATATCCATACCATTGGTAAATAGATCCGCACTATGAATTTTATTGTTGAGTACCACGATATCATTATTTTGGGCACCCAACGCAACTTCTAAAGCAAAGGTAGCTAGAGTCACATTACCTGCCTCTAATTGTTCTGTCCAGAAGTCCAGTCCTGCTTCATCTCCATCGCGGTTGAAAGCAAATCGATAGACTTGATTGACTCTTTCCCTGTCACTATCGAATCCGCCAAAGAGACGCGCTGCCTCTGGTGCATTACCAAACGCATCGACAACTCGATTATAGACATCGGCTTGACTTCCTGTTAAAATATCGCCTTGTCGTGGAGCGTAACTCACTTCGTTCTCTATAAGAGTATCGTTCCAAAACTCAAGTCCTGAGTAATCTCCTGGTCTGCCGTAGTATGCCACATAAGCAATTTGTGCGGTTCCACCGGTCAGATCTAGACTGGAATAGGCTTCGAGAATTTCCGTTCCAGAGAGATTATTGATATTTTCAATAAAGCCCGTTCCTGTCTCAACCGTTTCTCCATCACTAAAGAAGTTGCTAATGGTCAAATCGCTGGCGGACTCAGCAACACCGTCACTGTTGACATCGATAATCAGATCGGTACCGACTTTTTCAATTCCAACCGCGCCTTTATGAGGAGGGGCGATGCTAATAGTCGTATTGGCAGCAGAGGGATTGGCAGGATCGCTGACGTTAAGATCTTCAGGAGTGATAATGACAGTATCGGAACCGCCAGCATCGTTAATAGTATCTCCAGATGCCGTTTCTAGTCCAAACAGATAGAGATCGTCTCCCAAACCACCTTCTACAACGTCCCTACCTGCACCGCCGAACAAGGAATCATTACCATCTCCACCGTCAATGGTATCATTGCCAGCTTGACCGAAGAGGATGTCGTCGCTGTCTCCACCTTCAATGTTATCGTTGCCGCCCAAAGCATTAATTAAGTCGTTGCTTGCAGTACCTTCTAGTCGTTGATTATTGTCGGTACCAATAATTTCATTATCGAAAGGAACTGTAAAAGCATCGTCGGGAACTAGTTCGGGGTTGACAACATGATTGCGAATTACGTCAGATAGACGCAGTTCTTCAAGATCGAGATCGATAGTATCAGTAACGACACTCAAGAAAGATTGGGAATCTTCTAGCTGGTCGAGATAGAAAAAGCGATCGTTTTGTCTTAGTCTGGCAAACTGATCTTCGATAATTGCTGAGAAGGTGGGACCGAGTAAACCCTGATTATCTCCCGCTATCTCAGAAATACCACCAATCCAGAGGTCAATTTGGTCTACACCGTCATAAGCCTGCTCGAATAAGTCGGCGACTTCTGCGCCAAATACACGGTCTAAATCGTCAAAGGTACGGATAGGTGCTTCATCGGGGAATAGAGAGTTGTAAACTTCCACATAGCCTGGTAGACCCACATCTCGACCGCGCTGAATGTTAATTGCGGCTAAGTCAAAACCACCTTGTCCCGCAGGGAAGAGAAATTCTCTGACTGCATCGACAATTAGATTATCGATATTGTTAGCTTGTTGGTAGGAAAGACCGATAAGGTGGCGGTCAACCCCGTTTTCACTGACGACATCGGGATTAAAGAAAGCATCCGCCAAAGGAATATCTTCTAAGCCGTTAGGATCTATGGTACGTAACTGCTCATTAAGTAAAGTATGTCCTACTCGAAAAGCAGCATTGGCAAATTCGTTGCTAATTCTAGGATCTGAAGATTTTCTAAGATCGGAATCGATAGTTTCTAAGCTGTCGGGGTCATCTTTACCAATCAATAGAGGTAAAAATTCTTTGTAAGTAATTACCTGAGTTTTTGCTCCTATTACCGCGCGAGCTGCTTCGTAGAGGAATTCACCCCTAATTTGTTCCTCGCTAGGTTCGAAATCTAAATTTAGAGAGGGTACGTATTCATCGCGATACCGTTGGTAAAGTTCGGTAATTGCCTTCTCTCCAGCATCGAGATTAGAGGCGATTTTATCCACCAGTAAATTGTGTTCCCTAACAAAGAGAGTGTGAACCGAAATTAAGCCCAGTTGCTCGTTGACCCGAATGTCGCCAGTGATAAATCCGTTTTCACCCAGTTCTCTACCACCACTAGCGTTCTCCGATCCTGGTCTGGCACGGTTGTAGGGTAGTAATATTTCACCAGATTCATTGAAGGGATCGCCTCCTTCTGGGTTGAGATCCCCATTGGTGTTGTAGTCGTCATTAGCAACTAGTAACTTGCCATCAAAGGGAGTAATTCCTCTGGGTGGAGTTTCTTCTAGCTCGGATAGACCGAAAAAGCTATTACCCAAATCGGTACGCTTGGCTGCGGCTCTTTCTAGTTCGGAGCCATATCCCTGAGAACCGTCAATGAAGCTGGTTAGTTGGTTTTCTTGTTGCCGTGGAGTTCCCGGTACACCAGTGCCTTCTGCTGCTGGTACCCGAATAAAAGGTAATTCTTGAGGACGACCATTTTCAGTGAATTCTTGATTATTAAAAAGAGGATCGTCGGGGTTGATAATAGGAATAGGTGTGACATCCTGAGGATCTTCAACTGCTTCAGGATTTCCTACATTTTCGTTAAGACTCAAATCGTGGTCGATAAACTGTCCCCATTGCCAAAGCCAGTCACTAGCGCTAAGGGGATTGCCTGTATCCTCTTCTTGGTCGGAGATAACGTTACTAATTTCACGAGGATTTGGTAAATTACTATCAAACCCGCCTCTAGGTGCATTGTAGCCGTCTTCGTAGGCAGGTTCGAATAATCTAATTAAGAGATCGTTTGCCTGACCGAGGTCTTGGGGTTGATTGTCAGTGCCGTCAATTTTTCTAATATCAATATTAGCCATTTTTTTTGCTTCCAATTGAGAAAATAGAGTTTTTTGTAAGAAATTAAGAGCTTTAAGAGCTTCACTAGAAATAACTTTGCTTGAATAAGAGATACGTTCGACTTTGGATATTTATGCTGTGCTTGTCATAGATCGGCTAGTAAAACTAAGCAGTATCTGTAACTCAATTGTGTTATTTTTTAAGTTGTTAATGTATTATGTTTGACGGTTGTAATTTATGTAGCAAATACAAAAATCAAAAAAGTCGTCCAAACCCACTATTTACAAGGATTTGGGAATCTCCAAAGTAATGCGTGTATAATAAATAAAACTTAACAATTGGGGCTGAAAGGGGAATGCTGCGACTGATTACTGATTTTGATGGACCGATAATAGACGTAAGCGATCGCTATTATCGCGTTTACCAATATTGCTTAGAACGGGTACGGTTTCCCCAACAAGAAATTCATCAACTGCCCAAAGATGAGTTCTGGCGACTCAAGCGAGCGCGGGTTCCCCAACGAGAAATCGGCAAAAAATCGGGCTTAAATGAAGCGCAAGCACGAGAATTTGCCCACCTGCGTAAAGTGACAGTACATAGCTTACCCTATCTCGTATATGACAAACCGATCGCTGGCGCCACAGAGGCACTATCTAAAGCTCAATACTTGGGATTCGATCTAGTAGTCATGACTATGAGGCGCGATTGCGAGCTAAATGCGGCCTTTCAACAGTACGATCTCGAAGGCTTTTTTCCCAAAAACCGTCGTTACTGTTTGCCAAATGACTACTCTAAAACTACAGACGTGCAGGATAAACCGAGGCTGATGAAAAAAGCCTTAGCAGAATTGCCACCAGTAGCGGATATTTGGATGGTAGGAGATACAGAAGCAGATATCGTCGCTGCTCAAACCCACAATGTTAAGGTAATTGGAGTTTTATCGGGAATTCGCGATCGCCAGCGTTTAGAACACTATCAACCGAATTTAATCGTTAATAACTTACAAGAAGCTGTAGAGGCGATCTCGACTTCTTGCTGGTTGTCTTGTTGACCATCAGCGTAAAAAACAGCTTGCTAGCCAGAACAGACAAAATGTAACTGCCGCAGCAAAGTGATCGGCACCTAAAACTCCACCGCCACTCTGACCGACTAACAAGTTAGCACCAGCGGTTCCAAGTCCAATTCCCAATAGCAAGGCGACCAAACTGATTAAAAAAGCTCTTCCAGAACGGTTTTCTTTTCGATTGAGAAAGTAAAAGCTCGCGATGAATCCCAGTGACATCAACAGAGGCAGCAAAGAAGTTGCGCTATTTTGAGAAAAAACTGCAATGCTCGCCAAAACTAAATATACTGCCGAGGGTAATAAGATATCAGCTTTAGAGGGTGTATCGAGAAACTCTCCCAGCCAATCGGGAGGATTGCTGTTGACCATAGAAACGGGTTTAGATGGCTTCTTCTCCACACTGCGTTCGGGAAAGCGAATTTTTTCGGGAACCTTAATTTTTCCTTCTTGCCGTAATTTCAGCCGATCCATAATGATCGAATCATAGGCAGTTTCAACTTTTTCTAAAACATTGCTGTCGTTGCCATATTTTTCATAAAGCCGTTCTTTAGCTGCCTGAATTTCTTCAAAAGAGGCACTTTCACTAACTCCAAGTTGTTCGTAGGGATTTTGTTCGCTCACGATCTGCTCTCTCCAATCTCTAACCGATCTAGATTAACGTTTTTTGTTTGGCACTTAGTCGCTCGATGATGTAGTTATCAAACTTATTTAGTATACTTCCCACCAACCCAAGGCAGGACCGATAAATCTAACGGTCAGCCAAGTGGCGATCGCCACTCCAATTCCGATCCAAGCTCCTCTGGTAGTCCATTTGACAAATTTTTCAGCTTGATTTTTGGTAATCGGTAACCAAGACAAGATTTTAGTATCTTGTCCGTATTTTTCTCCTAATGCGGCTTTGCGTCTTTTTGCTTCTCCCATAATTTCAATCTATCGCTAATAATACTTTTACTCCTCGATCGTAACGTTTTTTGAGGTTTGGAGTACACTATTTATTCTTCAGCTTAGTTTTAATTACTCAATCTAAAATCGACAACTTTGTAATAATAATACTAAATATTAGGAGCAAAGGGCTACTCGCTGTAATTGTCTTGCTAGCTCGATCGTTTTAGGTCAAAAAGGTTCGAGCGGCAGATGGAGCGTTTATCGCAGGTAACACTTTTAAGAAGTTAATGTAGCGCTCCTCCACAACAATAACCAACTCCAGCATTCGCTAAAACTTATAGTTAATTATATATTTATAGTTAATTATATATTTATTTATTTATGGCTTCTTTTTCCGATCGCATTTACCCTGTAGTTTGGCATCAAAATAAAGTCTTATTAATCGATCGCACTCGCTTGCCTAGTGAATATGGCGTTGTCGAAATCCACCGCAGCGAAGACATAGTCAAAGCAATTGAAACCAAAATTGTCGGCGGTGCTTCGGCGATTGGGGTTGCGGCTGCTTATGGGATGTATTTAGGTGCCTTAGAAATCGAAACTAACCAGCGAGATGAATTTTTACAGCAATTAGAAAAGGTGGCTACAGATTTACGTCAGACTTGCCCGACAGTAGTCAATTTGACCTGGGCGGTGGCTCAGATGTTAAAGACGGCTTATGAAACTTTTGGTTCGGTTGAAGAACTCAAACTAACTTTATTACAAACAGCCCAGGCAATACAGTTAGAAAATTTAAACATTTGTCGGGAGATTGGCAATCTCGGTTTGTCCGTTCTTCCTTCCCATCCCCAATCCTTGAATATTTTAACTCACTGTAATGCTGGTTCTCTAGCTACTGCGGGTTACGGTACTGCTTTGGGGATAGTTAGAGCTGCATGGTATAATCGCCGTTTGCAAATGCTCTATGCTGGTGAAACTCGTCCTTGCTTTGAAGGAGCTAAACTCACTGCCTGGGAATGTTTGCAAGAGGGCATCCCCGTTACGGTAATTACCGATAGCACGGCGGCTTACTGCATGCGGCAAAAAAAGATTGATGCCGTAATCGTTGGTGCAGATTCGATCGCAGCTAATGGAGATACTGCCAATACAGTTGGTACCTATTCTCTAGCCTTAGCCGCTAAAGCTCATAATATTCCTTTTTTTGTTGCCGCTCCTTTTTCTACCATTGATTTCGAACTCTCATCGGGAGAAGAAATTTTAGTTAGAGAGCGGAATGCTTCAGAAATCTACCAAATCGGTCGAACTAAGATCTGTTCGCCCAAAGCCGAATTTTACACTCCAGACCGCGATGTCACACCGGCATCATTGATTACCACCATTATTACCGAAAAAGGTGCGATCGCGCCTGACTCTCTGGTTGCTCGCCGAACTGCCATAATCAAAGGAGATTAAAGATATTTTTTTTCGGTATCGGGGCTTTCCATCTTCGGCAAACCCATGCTATAGTTACGGACTTTCGAACCTAAATTATAGGAAATTTCGCCACTTTGGAGTAACGAGCGAATAAAATGTTCTAAGTTGGAGCCGATACGTCGTAGATTGTACTCGGTTAAATCTTCTCCATTACTTGCTTCTACTAAGTCATCGAATTGACGATAAACTTTTTGCAAGGCATCTTCACTCCAGTTAAATTCATTATCTGGATCGACATCTAAGGTTAGTACGTTATCACTATAAGTAAATTCGTTATTTTCAACTTCAGCAGTGTAAATACGAATGTGGCGGGTAGTGGATTTAATAAATGTCATTATTTAGATTGGATGAAAAATTAAGCAATTGAGATGATAGAACAGGAGTCACGAGATGCCGAATGCAGTTGGGCTGGTTACGTGGATTTAAACTTCCCGTCAGTTCCAAGCAAAAGGCAAAACCAAGATAATTAAATCTATGTGATTAAACCTTCCGCTGGCGATCGCCTGACGCTCTAGTTCCAATTTAGTCGATCTAGCTTTATTTGCATTTTACAGTTTCCCCGTTAGGATTATCTTCCCAACAGCTAATTGGCAAATATTCGCTGCGCTTAAATTTTACTGTTGACCGGGTGACTCCTGCGATAAATTAATTATTTATATGCTTTAACGCATTGTTCGACCATTGGTTTAACTGCCTCTACGTCTTTCCAGCCCAAGATTTCTGTAACTTTCTTTTCGAGGTTTTTATAGGTTCTAAAAAATTCGGCAATTTCATCTAAACGATGCACGGCAATATCTTTAAGGGAATGAACTTCTTTGTAGCGCGGATCGTCAACAGGAACGCAGAGAATTTTTTCATCGCGATCGCCACTGTCAATCATTTCTAGCATACCAATAGGTCTAGAAGCAATTACACATCCAGGAAAAGTAGGCTGATCCATAATTACCATACCATCGAGAGGATCGCCATCATCGGCTAGAGTGTTAGGAATAAAGCCATAGTCGTAGGGATATCTCACCGAAGCAAATAAAACGCGGTCTAGAGCGAAAGCGTTCAGGTATTTATCGAATTCGTATTTATTCTTACTTCCGGCGGGAATTTCAATCAAAACGTTAACCACATCAGGTTTTGGTTGGGGGGGGATGAGTGATAAGTCCATAAAAACTTCTAGCTAAATAACTTCCGGCTGTATTTCTCGACTGCGATCGGGCAGCCATGAAGCATTTTACCTGAAGATTAGCTCCAAATACATATACTCTTTTACTTCAGCTAAAGCGATCGCGATTTACTTGACAAAAATATCTGGGTTTAAACTGTTGTTAGGTAGTCGGCTTTTTCCAAACGTTGGGTTTAAATTGCCGATCTAAAGGAGTTTCAGCAATGTGGTTCGTATAGTTGTGCATTACTTTAATCGCAATACCTAAAATCACTTCAAGTACTTGCTGTTTGCTATATCCAGCAGTTATAAACGCTTCAATTTCACTGTCTTCTACCCAGCCACGAGTCTGTAGCATTTTTTGAGTAAAGTGACGTAATGCCTGTAACTTTGGCTCTAGCATTGGTGTTCCATTTCTTAGGGTTTCAATATTTTCCTCCGACATTCCTGTCATTTTTGCCAAACCTGAATGGGCTGCCATACAGTAACTACAAGCGTTTTCATAATTGGCTGTTAGATAAATAACCTGCCGTTCGATAGGAGTAAAACTAGTAGCCTCAAACAAATCCCATAGAGTCATCGCACCCTTCAATAAAGCTGGTGCTTCTGCAAGTACGCCTTCTAAATTAGGGATAAAGCCAAAAGTTTCTTTCGCGTGAGCCAATGCTTCTTTCGAGTCACTTGGGGCTGTTTCTAGGGTATGAATGGTAAATTCCATAGCTTAAATTCTCAATTCAATCAATTAGGAGACAAACTTGTCTACCAAGTTTGGTTGATAGTATATACCTATAAAGACAACTTTGTCTACTTAAAATCAAAAATGTCATCTACCAATCATCCACGGCAGCAAATCTTAGAAACTGCTTCATGGCTTTTTTATCAAAAAGGAATTCAAAAAGTCGGTATCAACGAAATTATTGCTACCAGCAGAGTAGCTAAAAGAACGCTTTATCGACATTTCGCTTCTAAAGACGAACTAATAGAAGAAGTAATGAAATATCGAGCTAAAGAATGGTTACGCTGGTTTGAAATAGCAGTAGAGGATCGTGGCAATACAGCAAAAGAAAAACTGCTAGCTACTTTTGATGTATTGCGGGAATGGTATGCTAGTCCAGATTTTAGAGGCTGTCCTTTTATTAATGCAGTGCTAGAAATAGCCGATGCTTCTCATCCCGCTCATGATATTTCAGTAAAAGTAAGAGAATCAATTCGGATGCAGATCGAGCGACTAGCCGAACAAGCAGGAGTGAAGGAAGCCAGATCGTTTTCGCAGCAATATTTATTGCTAATTGGAGGGGCCAGTTTGATGGCAACAATTGAAGGGTTTTCCGAGGGTGCCAACTACGCACAACAGGTATTGTCCGCCCTAATCGATCGCTCCGTAGTTAATTAAGTCAAAAACTGTTAAACAGAAGGAAGAATTTACCCTTCTTCCTTCGAGCGCAGCGAGTTAAATTTACAAATCCTATCGCTGTTTTCTCTTAGCAATTAAAGATTGAAAACCAGGCTGTTGACGATATTCTTGCCATATTGGTTCGGAAACTACTATTTCTAAGTATTCTTCGGGATAGAGATCGATCGCTTTTGCTAAATTAATAATTGCCAAGTCGAATTTATTCAACTGCCGATAGCAGCAAGCCAAACGATAATAAACGGGCTCCGATTCGGGAGTAGTACTCAAAGCGCGCTCGTAACACAAAATAGCGTCTGGAAAACACTGTAACTGCTCTGAGATAATACCTTTTTGATACCATGCCCAATAATCACTGGGTCGAATAGACAAGGCAAGATTGTAACTAGCTAGAGCCAATGCTAACCTCCCCCATTGTTGCCAAGTTTCTGCCTGCCGATAATAGCTCCAAAAATCGTTGGGACGTAATTCTAATGCTCGTTGGTAGTAAGCGATCGCTCTATGATAGTCCGCTCGTTTGCGCCATGCTTCCCCCAAACGATAAGTCGCCCAATAGTCGTCGGGATAAGTGGCTAAAGCTTTCTCGAAACAACTAATTGCCTCTTCATACCTGGCTAATTCTTGAAGGTAAATGCAGCCTTGCTGATACCAAGCCCAATAATTCCTCGGTTTGATAACTGCAGCTTGATGATAATTTTCTAAAGCTTGCCGATATTCACCCAGCTTTTCTAGAACTACTCCCTTACGATACCATGCCCAATAGTCGTGAGGGTGATATTCTAGGGCACGCTCGTAACTTGCTAGAGCTTCCGGGTAAGAGCCTCGTTCGCGTAAAGCATTGCCTTGCTGATACCATCCTTGATAGTTATCTGGTCTGCATTCTAGAGGTTTAAACATCTGATTAGCCATTGTTCGAGGTTTGATTACTTGCGCGAATTTAAGATTTAAACTTAAAAGATTTTCATGCTCAAAAGCGATTTATTGATTTACAGGCATAGTGGCGAGACGATCGTTCCCAAAAAGTTAACCATCGATAACCGGACTCTAGCTTTAGCTGAAGAAGCGATCGCCTGTTTCCAAAACTGTGTGGGTAAAACCCAAGGAGAACTGGATTGCCAACTACTCGAATTAGAAGGAAATAGCCCCGATTATCGGGTTAGAAGAGGCTTGGCACATTTATTACGCAACAGCTTCTCTACTTTTGAAATTATAAGTCCTCTCGAACCACAAATTCTCAGAGAACGAGTATTTATCGAAGCAGCGAAAACGCCAACTATTCCCCGTTACCGCAGTCAGACGCTTGAAGCGATCGCCAATACTCTAGCCGGAGAATTAAACCGCAACGTATCTCGACAGGAAATAGAAACGGGTTTGTATGCGGACTTACAGGAAAATCGCATTTTGACTCAATTCGATTCTCCCGTTGCCGAAGCCTTGCTACACCGGTATAATCTGGGTCAAGTACAGGGAATTTTCTATCGCGCTACCAGTGTGGTGATTAATGCTCACCGTAACGACCCAGGAGAATACAAACTACTATTTCGCTATCTCAAATTATTCCAGCTAATGGCATATATTGAAGGTGATGCCGACACTGGTTTTACCCTTACTCTCGACGGTCCGGCAAGCTTATTTAAAGCCAGCACTCGTTATGGTTTAGCTTTGGCAAAAATGATTCCTGCTTTGCTGCATGTCAGTAAGTGGAGTTTACAAGCCAAATTACAAAACCGCGATCCCTACTCTGGTAATGTCAAACCAGGTAAATTTAACTTAGAGAGCGATCGCTGCGATTTGGTTTCTCACTATCCTCCTGGTAAACCATACGACAGTATGTTGGAAGCTTCTTTTGTCAAAAACTGGGCGAAAGCTAAAACTGAATGGAGATTGGAAAGAGAAGTCGATCTCGTCCCCCTGCCTGGTAGCGTCATGATTCCCGATTTTCGCTTAGTGCATCCCGACGGCAGAGATTTTTTATTGGAAATAGTTGGTTATTGGCGACCAGAATATCTCAGAAAGAAATTTTATCAAGTTAATAATGCTGATGCTGATAATTTGATTTTGGCTGTTTCAGAAAGACTCAATTTAGAAAAAGCAGGAGTAAAATTTACTAATCTTCCCAATCGAGTTGTTTGGTTTAAGAGTAAACTACAGCCTCAAGCGGTTTTGGAGGTTCTCGAGCCTTAGTATAGTAAGTTCGGGTTGAGACTTGGGGAATGATTATTAGCTTTCACCCGAACTTAGGTTAACTAGAAAATAAAAAGCCAACGACTAAATAGCGATTGCTTTTTACCATTGACTCATCTCAACCAAAAAGAAACGAAAAAAGCTATTCAATATCGATAGATGTTGGAGAAGAGCCGCTAGCTGAGATAATATTGCCACCCTGACGATACTCAGTATAAAGGCGATCGCGCCAAGCAAAAAACGGTTCGTAGACGATATTGTCCGCGAGTCCGGGAATGCCTTTACCTTTAAGCTGTTCGGGAATATCCAGATAAGAACCGGCGGGAAATTTCAACAAAATACTCAATCCAGCTACAGCTAAATCTGCCAGGGTAGGAGTATCGCCGACTAAATAAGGACGTTCTTCAAGGATCAGACAAAGAGCTTCTAAGTCTTGTTGTAAGCCTTTGGTGGCTTCTTTCACGGCATCGCCGCCAAACCCTACGCCAGAACCCAAGACATCCAGTAAGTCACCGGGAATCGCACCGACTACTGTCTTGACAAAATCGGGAGTGTCTTTTGGTAGTAAATCGGCTCGAAAATTCTGATTGCGGTTTAAAGCACCGATAAAAGCCTTGCGCCCTTTGAGAGCGATGGATTCGTCAGCCCACTCTTCGATTAACAAGCACTGTCCTTTAGCTAGAGGTTCTGTAGGGATAATAGGACGTTCTGGGTACTTACGCTCTAAATACATAGCGATTTCTGTAGAGTCGGCGATATAAGTACCCCCATCTTTAAGCACGGGTACTTGGCGACTGCCTGACTTTTGCAGCAATTCTATCTGTCCAACGCCCGGAGTAACCTCAACTTTGCGGTATTCTAACTGTTTGTAATCGAGAATGAGTCGTACTTTTTCTGAATGATGAGATAGCTCAAACTGATATAACTCCAGCATTGGGACTCCTTAGAATAAATTAACGTTCACGATCGCCAATATACCGTTTTTGACTATTGATTACATCAATCAAAAGTCAAAAGTTTCTTATGTCTTAAGTGTATTAATTACTGAAAGGCGATCGCTTCTTACCGAACTGGTATCCAATATTAAAATATTAATATTGCTCGATAAACTCAAACCAATAATTAAAATGACCGTATCTCATCCCGTAGAGTTTCAAGAAAGTTTTGACATTATCGTAGTCGGTGGCGGGCACTCTGGCTGCGAAGCGGCTTTAGCGGCAGCGCGATTGGGCTGTTGTACTTTGATGCTGACTTTAAATCTCGATAAAATTGCCTGGCAACCCTGTAATCCAGCTGTAGGCGGACCTGCTAAATCCCAGTTAGTTCATGAGGTCGATGCCTTGGGTGGTGAAATCGGCAAAGTTAGCGATCGCGCCTATTTGCAAAAACGGGTACTCAACTCTTCAAGAGGACCTGCGGTTTGGGCGTTGCGGGCGCAAACCGACAAGCGGGAATATGCAGCAATTATGAAACAAATCGTGGAGAATCAAGAGAACTTGAGCGTCCGCGAGGGCATGGTTACCGACTTGGTCTTGGGTAAAAACGATGAGGTAATTGGCATTGAAACTTATTTTGGCACTTGTTTTGCTGCTCGGGCAGTCATTCTCACTACGGGAACCTTTTTAGGTGGCAAAATTTGGGTTGGTAATAAGTCCATGCCAGCAGGGAGGGCAGGAGAGTTTGCCACCGAGGGTTTGACCGACACTCTCAACCAGTTAGGGTTTGAAACGGGAAGATTGAAAACTGGTACGCCAGCTAGGGTAGACAAGCGATCGGTCGATTACAGCAAAATGGAAGTACAGCCTCCCGATCCAGAAACACGCTGGTTTAGTTTCGACCCCGAAGCTTGGGTAGAGCGCGAACAAATGAACTGTTATCTTACTCGCACTACCGCCGAAACCCATCGAATTATTCAAGAAAACTTACATCTATCTCCGGTTTATGGTGGTTGGGTGGATGCTAAAGGACCGCGTTATTGTCCTAGTATTGAAGATAAAATCGTGCGTTTTGCCGATAAAGCCAGTCACCAAATCTTTATCGAACCCGAAGGCAGAGATATTCCCGAACTCTACATTCAAGGATTTTCCACTGGTTTGCCAGAAAAATTGCAGTTGGCAATGTTGCGGACGCTACCCGGAATGGAAAACTGCATCATGCTACGTCCCGCTTATGCTGTCGAGTACGATTACTTGCCGGCTACCCAGTGCTATCCGACTTTAATGACTAAAAAAGTTGCGGGTTTGTTTGCCGCCGGACAGATTAATGGTACCACTGGCTACGAAGAAGCTGCCGCTCAAGGATTGGTGGCAGGAATAAATGCCGTAAGATTTGTTAGAGAAGAACCGGAAGTTATTTTGGCTCGAGAACAAAGCTACATCGGAACCCTAATCGACGACTTGTGTACCAAAGACTTACGAGAACCCTACCGGATGTTAACCAGTCGGTCGGAATATCGTTTGGTTTTACGCTCTGATAATGCCGATCGCCGTTTGACTCCTTTGGGCAGAGAAATTGGTTTAATTGGCGATCGCCGCTGGCAGCTATATTCGGAAAAACAGGCAAAAATTGCCGCCGAAAAAGAAAGACTTTACGAAACCAGAATCAAAGAAAGAGATGAAGTAGGAATCGCGATCGCGGCAGAAACCAAACAAAAAATTAAAGGCTCGATAACTCTCGCCGATCTATTACGTCGCCCTGGTTTTCACTACGCCAACTTAAAGCGTCACGGTTTGGACGCTCCCGAACTGACTTCCTGCGAAGCTGAAGGGGCAGAAATCGATATCAAATATTCCGGCTACATCAAACGCCAAGAAACTCAAATCGAACAAGTTAGCCGTCACGCTCGGCGCAAACTTCCTCCGGACTTGAATTATCTGGCGATCGAAACTCTCTCGATGGAAGCAAGAGAAAAACTCAACCAAGTAAAACCACTGACCATCGGACAAGCATCCCGTATTGGTGGAGTCAATCCCGCCGATGTTAATGCTTTGCTAGTGTATCTGGAAATTCAATCACGAGCTAAAGATCGAGCGATCGCCAAGTAGCAAGACAAATTGAATTATTCTAAAAGTTTGTCATTTTCTAAATCGGTAGAGAATCATCTAGGTACTATCTAGTATTTCGTAAGCGCTATAACTCATCATTACATTTTTAGCACTACCTCTTAGCAGACTATAAACCTACATCAGCAGCATTAGTCGAAACAACAAAGTCATCAAAGTATGCATTAACATCACGTTCTGGCCACCAGTCGCTGCCTGAGCCACCATGAAAAGTGCTGAAAAATAGGTTATCGATGCCCTGATTATTAGTTACAAATTTGAGATTGTCCCTGGAAAGTACTTGCTCTTTATCCATCCAAACGTCTATTTCTCCATTAGACTGATTGCCGTCATTAATTTTTACTCTTTGAATTAGGTTATGCCATTTACCTCGCGCAAAATATTTATCACTGCCGTCGCTTCCTTTAAGTAAAATGTCTTCTCCATATGCTCCTGGTTTATCCATGTGATATAAATACAGAACAGCTTTTCCATTTTCTCTCCACATATACCGTGAAGTAAATCCATTATTGCCATTACAACTATTGCCTCCGGCGCAAAGACCATCGGCACCCAATCCTGGTAGTTTTCCTCCACTATACTTGGAACCATCAAAATCAAAATCTTTATCGAACTTGACCCAATAAGAAAGAAAGTATTCCTTTTGACTGGGAATTTGCCATTCTGCACCCACATTCGATTGAGCGTTTGAGGGATAGGTAATTTTTAAGGATTTATCGCCAGAGTGAGCATCTTCATTGGTAATCATAGAGTATTTATCCATATACATTGACCACTTTGCATCCCAATCTTGTCTTTGTACGTCAGTGCTATAGATCGTATTATTAGCATGCTGTTCAAATCCTACTGAGATGGCGTTGGAACTAAGAGGTTCGATAAAACTCCAGATTGCTAGTAATGCGATCGCGCCTACTAATCCCCAAGCTGCATATTGTAATTTTTTAGAGATGTTTTTCATAATACTCATTTAAAGTAGTCTGTGTACTGATAGATAAATTTCTCGCTTTTTGAAGATCGGCACTCAGTAATTGCGATCTGCTCAGTCGAATATGTCCCTAATTTGCCAAAACAGGAAGAGGGTAGACAGCGAGGCTCTATTTTTCTTATAAATTGGTTGTAAAAATTGTCTCTTGACTAGTCCAGCAACCCAATGTATGTATCTTTTGACAGTGTTGTCAAAAAATTAAGTTTTGTTAAGAAGAAGATCCATGTAAAAAAATGTTATAACCAATCTATGCAAAATGTATCGACACCAGAACCAACTGAGATTCAAACTAATTCTCGAATTGGCGAGGATGTAGCTATTATTCTGATACTTTTATGGTTTAGTAGTCTGATCGGACTAATGGCGATCGATATTTCCTCGGCTCCCCTATTATGGATCGTTGCGGCAGTTTGTTTGCGTTCTTTTCTACACACGGGACTTTTTATTACTACTCACGAAGCAATACACGGAGTTGTTAGTCCAAATAGAAAATTTAACGATCTTATTGGCTATATCTCGTCTTTTCTGTATGCACTGTTGCCATACAAGCTTTTAGCCAAAAACCATATGCTCCATCATCGCTATCCTGCCAGCGAGAAAGACCCAGATTATCATGAATCGGAGCAAAACAATTTTCTCCTCTGGTACGGCAAATTCATGAAAGAATATTTACAAGGTAGACAGGCTTGGATTTTGCTCGTCGGAATGGCAGTAATTTTCGGGATATTTTTGGTTCTGCACATTCGCCTGAGCAACATATTTTTATTTTGGGTCATTCCCATTTTAATTAGTTCTCTACAGCTATTTACCTTTGGCATATTTTTACCCCACAGAAAAACTTCCTCAGGCAAAAGAGATCGTCATCAGGCTATCAGCAGCAATTATTCAGTGTTTTGGTCGTTTATCGCCTGTTATCACTTCGATTACCATTGTGAGCATCATCAGTACCCCAATTTACCTTGGTACAGTTTGCCTGTAGCTCGTCACGAGCTCTTCTGCTACCAGACGGCAAAGGCTGTAGTTAAAATAGATAGCGATCGCTCTCCTACTAACACTCTTACTAACAATTAAACAATTAAAGTTAAAACAAAAAGCTCGTTGCCCAAACCTCGATCTTTCTTATTTTTTGTCTTATCTTATCTCAAAGCTAAGCTGTTTCAACCTCGATTGGACTGGCGATTCGGACACCAGTCCGATAATTCCGATTAACTATTATTCCATTCTGCAGCAGCATCTTTAACTGCTTGTTCTACAGTTTTTTCATTTAACATTGCCGCCTGTAAATTTTCGTAAATTGCTTTTTGCAGTACCTGTAAATTGTCCATCGCTGGAATTAAAACTTGTGCATCTTTTAGTTGAATTGCACTCACTTTTCGAGCTCGTTTTAAAGTCGTGGTGGTTTCCTGGCTTTCTAAATCTTGAATGTATCGTTCTACTGCTTTGACAGTAGAGGGAAGCACGTTGGCTTCTTTAGCGAACGCAATTTGATTGTCGGTGTTAGTAACGTAAAGTGCATACTTTAACGCTGCATCCAATTTATCGCTACTACGAGCAATTGCCAGGTTCATCACCGCTACATTCTTTTTACCAGTTTTACCAGTAATTTGGGGGGCGGCAGCGGAAACTTCGGCAATTGTCGGGGCATTATTGTTAATTACCTCTAAAAACTCTGCACCAGAAGCTAGTAGTGCTGTTTCTCCTGCCTGATACAGTTCGATGCCGTGGCGATGTCCTTGGGTCAATACTTCTGGAGGCAGTAAATTTTGTCGGTACAAATCTACCCAGTAACCAAAGGCTGCTATTCCAGCCGGAGTATCAAAAGCCGCTTTGCCATCATCATCTACTAACTTTACTCCCATCTGTACCAAAGATTCTAAAACTTCACCCGAATCACCAGGAACAAAAGTGGTAAAGAAAGCATATTTTCCCGTTTTTGCTTTAACTTGCTTGGTTACTTCAGCTAACTCCTCATAGGTTTCGGGTGGTCGAGTAATACCTGCTTGCTGTAGTAGGTTTTGATTGTAAATAGTAATGCGAGTAGTTAAATACCAGGGTAGTCCAAAGGTAGTATTTTTACAACTATTTTCCTGGCATAGTTTTATACTGCTAGCCTGCCAAATTTGAGGTAAATAAGTTTGTTTTACTTCGGGCGAAATTGCTTCTTCAAGATTTATCCAGGCATTACGAGTTGCTAACTGGGAGGCAAAACTAGGATTTAAATTAACTACATCTGGGGCGGTACTTGCCGAAATAGAAGTAAGAATTTTACTTTCCATTGCCGACCAAGGTATATCTACCCAACGCAATTTTACTGGTTCGTTTTTAGTTTCAAAATTATCGTTTAGTTCTTGAAAATATTGAGTAAACTGCGGTTTGAGCTGCATCGTCCAAAACTCAAGTTCTGGAGCACTAATATTGTTGCTCGGACTACAGCTAAATAACCAGCTAATTAGTACTCCTAATATCAGCCACCAACCAAATCTTTGACAATTGAAAATATTCTTCATTTTTTGAGCTAGTTAGAAATAAACGAAATTTATATTTTACAGAGTAATAATAAACAATAAAGGTAAGTATTATTAACCAAACTTAAAATAATAGATCTGTTTTTTTTCAGTACAACCACTTATCTTGAAAATAAATTTTAGCAGCTAGAATATCCGAGATAGCTAGACATTAAATCGAGTTCGTTCGAGCGTGTGTTTAACCTATGTGTGGCTTTTTGACAAGTCGCAATTCTTGCGTCTTTTTATAGCGTATTCTATAGTGACTTCGTCAAAAATTGGCTAAAAACTTTGTCTATTGCCACCGCTATTTAAAGGGATGAGGAACAAAGTTTAGCTAATGCAATTGCCTCGCTTAACCGCTCGCTTTGTTCGAGTTAAGTCCCTTGCTATTAGAAATAATATTATTAAAGATAAGCATATGCTCCAATACTTAACCAATATTTTTAGCAAACAGAGTAACAGTATTGGTATTGAGATAAATCCCCGCAAGATTAATATCGTTCAGATAGCCAAACAAGGGCAAAAGTATAAGCTGCTGAAAAACGTTTCGGCTAAAGTTCCTCAAGGAGTATACGAAAACGGACAAATTGTCGATGCTCTAACTCTATCAGAGTTAATTAAAGACACTCTTAAAGCCAATAATATTAGAGCTAAACAAGTCTTCACCGCCGTGCCGATGCGAGAAGCAATTATTCGGATAGTTCCAGTTCCTGCCGAATTGGACGAAGAAGAGTTAAAAGATATGGTTCTAGTTCATGAAGCGGGAATGTATCTGCCATATCCACGAGAAGAAGTAGATCTCGATTATGCCAAGCTAGGTTACTTTATGGATGAAGACGGGATCGAAAAAGTTAACGTTTTATTGGTAGCTACCAAAAGAGAAGTTACCGACCTCTATCTAGAGATTTTCGAGCAAGCAGATTTACAAACCATCGTTCTAGAAATTAACAGCTTTGCTCTAATTCGAACCATTCGAGAACAACTGCGGCAGTTCGGTTCCAGAGAGGGTGTCGTTTTGGTCGATATTGAATTTGACAGTACGGAAATTGCCATTATCGTCGAGGGCGTACCGCAATTTTCTCGAACTGTACCTATCGGTATCGAACAGATGTATGCTTCAATATCCCAAGCAATGGGCAGTAACCAGACTTCAGATGATTTAGAGCTACTGCAAAATGTCGATTTAATGGCGAATATACACGATGACACCGAAGCTCAAAACATGGAATTGTCCGTCGGCACCTCGGCTGTCCTGAGAGTATTAAAAGAGTTGATCGACGAACTGGGGCGTTCGATTAATTTTTATCTCAATCAAAGTGAAGATTTAGAAATAGCTCAACTGCTGTTAGCAGGACCTGGTGCGACGATCGAACGAATTGATGAGTTTTTTACTCAAAAATTGAATTTACCTGCAATGCGGGTCGATCCCGTGATGGCTTTAGCTCTAGAGGTAAATGATAGTGTGTCACCTCCCCAGCGACCCGGTTTGGGTATTGCTTTAGGTTTGGGAATGCGAAACAGCTAAGCAATAATTTTGCCATTAACAACTGCTAAAAGCCAGTATCGATCTGTTATGTACAATCTAGATATTAATTTTCTTAAAGACCGAGATTTAGTAAAAACTGCAGAAACCTCTACCAAGACTTTAACCGATCCCTCATCTCTTTCGGATAAAGTTCCCATCACTGCAGGAGCGGCAGCCGCTTTAATTCTGCCTCTGCTAATGTTTAGCTATCTCAAACACGTAGAAGCTAGAACTGCCGAACTTGAAGGAGAAATTCAGCAATTAGAAGGAGAAATTGCCGAGCTTGGCAGTCAGAATACCAAAATCGAAGAGATAAAGCAACAGGTAGAGGCTGCAGCAGCCGACACTCAAGCTTTTATCGGCGTATTTGAAAAGATTCGACCCTGGGCGGCAATTTTACAGGTAGTTAGCGATCGCACTCCTCCAGGAGTTCAAGTAAATTCAATTCAGCAGACGGGTTCGCAAGGGAATCTGGGAATCAATTTGTCAGGAATAGCCAAATCTTACGACGATGTCAATGATTTCATGCTGTTTCTGGCGCGATCGCCTTTTTTCGATGGAGGAAATATCACTTTAAACGGTGCCAGCACCACTGAAATACCGGTCAATTTTGAAGGAGAACCAGAATTACCGGAAAATGCCTCATTGATCGTACCTCAAGGGGTTAAATATACGATCTCGGCTCAATTGAGCAATACTCCTGCTTCTCAATTAATTCAGGAAATAAATAATAAGGGTTCGGTTGGAGTAGTTACCAGATTAAAAATCTTAGAAGGTCTAGGAGGGATTGCCAAATGACTTTTACAGGTGATTTTCTTGATGAAGAAAAACTAGAACAATACTATCCTTCTGCCTTTGGGATTACTTTTACTCCCCAAATTACGGGAATTGCTCTGGCAGTTTTAGGAATAGTCGGTGCGGGATATATTTACTTCAATATGGTTGCCCCAGTACGGCAACAATATCAGCAAGTTCAGGATAAGCAGCAACAAACCGAAGGACAATTACAAGGACTTAAAACTGGCGATTTGCAACGGCAATTTGCCGAGCTAAACCAAGAGTTGGAACGCCAAAAAGCTCTTAAGGATAGCATTATAGCTATGTTTGCCAATGAAAGTGACTTAGACACCTTGTTACTCGATTTGAATAGCTTTATCGTCGCCAATCAAGGAAAATTACTGCAATATCAACCCGACAGCGGCACGAACATCGTCCAAGATAGTTCTTTGGGGGATGGTTTGGAGGGTAAACTCAAGCGAAAGGGAATATCTCTGTCTATTGAAGGTACTTTCGCTCAAACTAAAGGAATTTTACGAGATATAGAAAGATTACAACCTTTATTGTTGATAAAAAGCATCAATTCTACTGTCAGTGAAGAGCCGACGGTAGTTCTAACCAGCGATCGCGGCGAAATCGTGCCCCAACAAGAAGCAAAATTACAAACTCAAATACAACTAGACGCTATCTTGCCATTGACCGAAGAAGAACTGCAGGCAGCTCAAGAAGCAACTACCGAACAAGAAACCCAACAGTAACATCATCTTTTTATTGCAAACAGATATTCGCTATCAGTATTAGGTTGAGGAGAAATTATGAATAGTTATCGCGATCCCCTTTCTTGGGTAACGGGATTAACAGCAATACTGTTGGTAGCAAAACCTGGGTTTGCTACCGAGAATTCAATTACGGGAATAAATTTAGAAAAATTAAATAATAAGCTCGAACTAAAACTAACTACTCAAGGTAATGCTCGGGCATCTTACTTCACCGTTCGTAACGACAATACTATTGAAACCAATCTGCTCGATACAGAGTTGAATTTGCCCACAGGCGATAGTTTCAGCCAAAAAAATCCTTTTCCAGGTATTGCCACCATAGAAGTTGCCAAGGTAGATAACCAAAATACCCGAGTTGTATTCACTGTTGAGAAGGAACTAGCAGTGGAACCTGACTTACAACAGCAGGGCAAAGAGATGGTTCTGAGTTTGGAGCGATCGCCCGAAGCAAATAAATTGCAGCAGTTAGGCAGACAAGCGATCGAGAGCCTCAAACAAACCTATCGCTCTATTTTTGGCAGCAATGACCATAATAAAAATGAGCTCAAGCCTACTACTAAATTGGCTCAAAATACCTCACCAGAAATTACTATTAATGACAGTGTAGAGAATCCTCCCGCCAGCAACTCACAACCAGCCCCAATAGATCCCAACCTCGTCCAGAATAATACCAGTCCTGACGTTTTAGTTCCCAACCCCGATATTGAAATTACCGGGGGAACCCCCAACAACTTGCCAGGCGCGTCTTCCAATCTTCCTACCTTACCCAGAGCCGTCGCTCCTCCCGTAGGAGATATGGCAGTTTCTAATATCGATGCCAGTCCCGATCTCGTAGATTTGGGTACCGATACACTCGTACCGCGTTTAGTCTTACGAGATGCACCTGTTAGAGAAGTCCTTTCCATATTGGCTCGTACGGCTGGTTTAGATATTGTCTTTTCTCTGAGTAATAAAGAAGAAGCTCAAACTAACGAAGAAGGAGAGGTAATTGGACCCACGATTACTTTAGATTTAGAAAATCAATCCATACAAGAAGCTTTTAATTCAGTACTTTTGGTTTCTGGTTTGAATGCCAACCGTAAAGGCAATATCATTTACATTAGCGATCGACTACCCACCCAAGCTCGGAACTTAGTTAGCCGTACTTTGCGCTTAAACCAGGTTCGTGCTGAGAATGCAGCTCTATATTTAGCAAGTTTAGGAGCCCAAGGTCAAAGATTGACTACAGAAGTAGAAGAAACCATCGATCCCGAAACTGGGCGCGTCGTTCAGAGAGTTGAATTACCAGCTACCTTAGAAGATTTAAGCGGCAGTTTGGAAGATGAAAACGGTATGCAAGCACTATTACTTCAAGGACTACAGGTGTCTACTGATGACCGCCTCAACTCGATTACTTTAGTCGGCGAACCCCGCAAAGTAGAAATAGCTACTTCTTATTTAACTCAGTTAGATGCTCGTCGCCGTCAGGTAGCAGTTAATGTCAAAGTGGTTGATGTTAACTTACTCAATCAAGACATTTTTAACAGCAGTTTTTCTTTTGGGGTTAATGATAGTTTTTTCGTGCAGGATAATGGTTCTGCTACTTTAAGATTTGGCGAGAGAAGTCCAGCGACATCAGGAGATATTAGCTCTCATACTGGACGCGCAGCAAACCCCCCGGTAATTACTAATCCTTTTGCAGGTGCGGAGACATTTATTGACCTGAATAACCCCAACAATAGCTTTTCTATTCCGGGCACGACTCCTGGTTTGATTAATGACGGTCAAATCGTTAGAGAACGCGGAACGGGCAACTTTTTTGGTAGAGTTGCAGGAATTTCAGAAGATCCCTTTACTGCAAGTCTGACAGATTTTACCCGAGCGGGTTTTGATGAAATAACAGTTACAGAAACTGAAGAAGGAGTGGAAACTACTTTCACTAGAGGAGAAGATGGTACCGCAACCCTATCTCTACCCGGTCTCTTTCAATACCCCGATAAATTCCTCGCTCTCCTAGAAGCTAGAGTTAGCAGTGGTAACGCTAAAATTCTCACCGATCCGACTTTAATGGTACAAGAAGGGCAGCAGGCGACAGTCAAACTCGCTCAAAATATTGTTGAGAGTGTGGAAACTAGCATCGATGCGGAAAGCGGCGCGAGAACGATTACTCCAGTTATTGGTGAGGCAGGTGTAGTGCTTACGGTAAATATTGAAAGAATCGACGATAATGGCTTTATTTCTCTGTCTGTTAGTCCTACTGTAAGTTCTGTCGGTCAGACGCAAGAATTTGATAGTGGTGGTGGTGCGACTAATATACTAAATCTGTTGAGTAAGCGCGAACTTAGTTCAGGTTTGGTTCGCCTACGAGATGGTCAGACTTTGATTCTGTCGGGAATCATTCAAGACCAAGAAAGAACGACTGTATCGAAAGTACCGATCTTGGGTGATATCCCTTTACTGGGTTCTTTGTTTAGAAGCACGGATAAAGCTAACGAACGGGCAGAAGTAATCGTCTTACTGACTCCTCAAATCGTAGATGAGGATAGTAATTTTGGCTACAATTACACTCCAGGCAAAGAAAGCCGCGAAGTTCTTAGAGAAGGAGGAGTTGAACTGCCTGGAAATCCTTAACTTAAGTTAAAAATTTTTAGGATTTAATTACTCTAGTAAATTTTGCCCCCCTGACTCCCCAAATCTGGGGGAAATATATTCAAAGTCCCCAAAATTGGTGGGTTTAGGGAGATAAGTACATAAGTACGAATCTCCTAATTTGTGACTAATTTTAAGCTCGAAATCGAAAAAATTGTTGAAATCTATATAAATTAATGCTTTTGACGATCCATATTTGACGAGTAGAGCTTAGAATAAGGCAGTAAAATACACAGTCTCTGGTTATTGTGGGGATTTTTCTCTACTAATGCTATAAATTAGGCTGGTTAATTTACCAACGGTCAGAGGAGGCTGTTGAGCTTGTCTGCGCAGTAACCTCTGACTCAAATAAGCCAAAATTAAACACAAAAAGGAGATTTTTAAATGAATAAAGGTGAATTAGTCGATCGCATTTCTCAAAAAGCGACCGTTACTAAAAAACAAGCTGACGCAGTTCTAACTGCTGCCATCGAAACTATTATGGAAGCAGTTTCCGAAGGGGATAAAGTTACTTTAGTAGGTTTTGGCTCTTTCGAACGCCGCGATCGCAAGGAACGCGAGGGACGTAACCCTAAGACTGGCGAAAAAATGTCAATTCCTGCGACTCAAGTACCTGCTTTTTCTGCCGGTAAGCTATTTAAAGACAAGGTTGCACCTAAATAGCCAGATTGGCATTTACTTTTTCTTGACTAGACCGAAACACGGTGGAAACTTAGCTTGGGCAGCCGCAATCGCAGGCTGTCCGGTTTCTGCTATTCGGGATTTTTCTGCTAGTATTAACCCTCTGGGGCCGCCTCAAAGTGCTACTGCCGCAATTACCCAAAATATCGAGGGACTAAGAACCTACCCCGATCCAGAGTATTCTCAGTTGCGCTCGGTTTTGGGGCAGTATCATAACCTGAGTCCCGATTACATTTTGCCCGGTAATGGTTCGGCAGAGTTGCTAACTTGGGCGGCAAGAGAATTAGCGCAACAGCAAGTTACTTATTTAGTAACTCCTGCCTTTGGCGACTATCAGAGGGCATTGTCGGCTTTTGAGGCTAACATTGTTACTCGCCCTCTAACTGAATTGGAGCGCGATAAACAACCGTTGTTTAATCTGGGCAAACAGTCGTTTGCCCCTACTGCGGCATCGGGAATAATGATTAACAATCCTCATAACCCGACGGGTAAATTATGGACGAGAGCAGAACTCTTGCCTTACCTAGAGAGATTTGCTTTAGTTGTGGTAGACGAAGCCTTTATGGACTTTTTACCGAGCGATCGCGAACAGAGTTTAATTGCTCAGATCGCAGAGTTTCCCAATTTAATTATCTTACGTTCTTTAACTAAATTCTATAGTCTACCAGGTTTGCGTATCGGTTATGCGATCGCTCATCCCCAAAGACTGCGACGTTGGCAAAAATGGCGCGATCCTTGGTCGGTAAATAGTCTGGCTGCGGTAGTTACCGAAGCGGTTCTCCAAGATCGAGAATTTCAGCAGCGAACCTGGGAATGGCTACCAAGAGCGCGATCGCAATTGTTTCACGGTTTGTCTGAGATTGCCTCATTACAGCCACTAAAAAGCGCGGCAAATTTCCTATTGGTAAAAGCGGAAATATCTTGTACTCAACTGCAGTATCGATTGTTGCAAGAAGACAATATTTTAATCCGAGATTGTCTCAGTTTTCCCGAATTAGGCGATCGCTATTTTCGAGTAGCAGTTCGCTTGTCAGCAGAAAATCAGCAGTTAGTTGACGCGATCGCCAGAATCTTAAGGGGTTGAGAATTAAGAACCGAGAAACAGAATTCCCAAAACTGCTATCGTTTAATCTAGGTTAAAAATTGTGAATTAAGCTATGGCAGTAGATTACAATTTAGTAGTAATTGGTAGCAGTTGGGAAGGAATTTACGCTGCTGCTACTGCTGCTCATCTTCAAGCACGTGTTGCTTTGGTTACTCAAAGTGAGGCTGAATATTTAGATAATAACTCGCTCGTCGGTCATAGCATTAACGAAGTAGCTCGTTGGCATTACTGGCAACGAAAAAATCCTCTGGCGATCGCTTTTGATAATCTACCCAATCCTTGTTTAACTGAAGCGAGAAACTGGGGACGAATTGTTAATGCCACCGTCAATGCCGAACATTCTCTAGCTAGTTTGGCAGCCTTGGGAGTAGACGTAATTTTAGACAAAGGGGAATTTTGTCGATTACCCAAACTGGCTTTTACCACCAGCAACAGAAAGTTAAGATCGCACAAGTACTTACTAGCTACTGGAGCTAAATTCTCGGTTGAGCCGATAGACGGAATCGATCGCACTAACTATTTTACTCTCGAGGATCTTTGGCAGATGGAAGATCTAGAAACTTTGCCCCAACGCATAACTATTGTCGGTGGTTCTTTACTGAGTTTGGAAGTGGCTCAAACTCTAGCGAGATTCGATAAAGACATTACTTTAGTTTTCAAAGAGCGGCGAATTTTACCCCAAGAAGAACCAGAAACTTCCAGGTTAATTCAAGCTCAGTTGGAAGCTGAAGGTATCGAGATCTTAACTGACTCTCCAGTAACCCAAATTAAAGAAATAGCAGGAACTCAATGGTTACAGGCTGGCGATCGAGCGATTGAAACTGAGCTAATTTTTTTTGGAGATCGCCGTATACCTAATATTGATGGTTTAAATTTGGCAGGAGTTGAGGTTAAATACAATCGCGATCGCTTAATTGTAAATAGTAAACTGCAAACTACCAATCCCGATCTATATGCCTGCGGCGATCTTCTCGGCGGTTATTCCATGAAAAATATCGCTCGCTATGAGGTAAATATAGCTTTAAGAAATGCTTTGTTTATAGCTCGATTTAAAACTGATTATTACTATCTTCCTTGGGCAATATTTATTCAACCCAATATAGCAAGAGTAGGTATGACAGAAGCGCAAGCGAGAATTAATTACCGAGATCTTTATGTAGTCAAGCTAGATTTAAATGGGGTTGCCCGAGCACGAATTTTAGGAGAGACTACAGGATTGTGTAAGTTATTAGTCAATAAAAATGGCGCAATTCTCGGCTGTACTCTCATCTGCGATCGCGCTACGGAATTAATTGGTGCGATCGCTATAGCAATGCAACATAAGATAAAACTTAATCGCAATTCTCTAGCAGGATTACTAGAGGTAAATTTTCCCAATGTCTATCCTAGTTTGGCTGAAATTTGGCAACAGGCGGCAGCTAATTATTATCTCCAAAAAATGCAACAAAATCCCATTTTGCTAAATTTTTTAGAAACTTGGTTTAGTTTTAGGAAAAATTGGAAAAACTAGTATTCGCCTCTCGACCATTATCTTAATGTACAAAAAACTATTTATCGTCTTTGAAGGAATAGACAGTTGTGGTAAATCGACTCAAGCAGAGTTGTTATTAAATTATTTTTTAAATCTAGGGGAGCGTGCAGTAATCAGTCCCGAACCTTCTAATGGTATTATTGGTAATTTAATTAGACAGGCATTAAAACAAAGAATTATTTTCAGTCGCGATCGCGATTTATTTGACGAACAAATGGCTTATTTATTTGCCGCCGATCGCCACGATCATTTATATAACGATATCGATGGAGTTTTTAGCTTAATTGCCAATAAGATTCATGTTATTAGCTCTAGGTACTATTTTTCTTCTTTAGCTTATAACTGTGACACTAAAGAACAGTTTGAATTCGTCAGCAGTTTAAACGCTCGATTTCCCAATCCCGATCTTACAGTTTATCTCGAAATTCCGATTGAAGTATCTCTAGATAGATTAAACCACCGTTCTTCAAAAGAAATATATGAAACCCGAGAAAAGCTAACTAAAGTCACTCGAAATTATCAACAAATATTTGATAGTTACCAAGGAGCTTTATTAAAAATTGATGCGACTAAAACGCCTAAAGAGATTCACAAACAAATTGTTGAATACATTGAGAAAAAGTAGCAGTAATTTTTAACTTAAAAATTACGTAACTATTTAGCGCGCTATAACCCGATCTACTCGGGAGATTAATTCATCTAAAGTTTGAATTTCGTTTAATTCTGATTGGGAAACTAGGATCTCTAAATCTTTATTAGCTCGCAAAATCACTGGATAATCCAATTGGAGATTGTATTTTTTCTCGAATTCATCTCTATGCAAAAATTCCATCTCTGTATGTGATTTTTTTCTAAATTTCTTCCACCGTTCCTGTTCTTTAATTAATCCATAGGTTAAAGCACAGAGATTGCATTGATAAGTTTGAGGGCTAACTACTTTGTGTCCTATATCTAAAAAAGTATTAATTAGTCCACTATCGGCATTATAGACAAATATTAATTTCATGGTGTGAGCCTACTATTTAATCAAATCCCGAGCATTTGTCTGGATAAATACTCGCGATACTTCTATCGGATCTTTGCCAATTTGTTCCCTATATAAATCTGTTACTAAGAGTAAACTTTCTACATCATTGCTACTATATCGATTCTATTTTATTGCAGAAATTACATCATCGAACAGTGACTGAGGAACAGGGAACAGAAATTATCTCATCTCATTTAGGATTGCTATAAAATAGTTTTGCTACATTTTCTAATTATCATTCAACTAGTTTGCTTTTCCCAGTCTGGACAATAGGACGATCGCAACCAACCGTAAGGATGTATGGCACATACTAATTGAGTACGAGTAGCAGTGGTTTGTCCGTAAACTCGTCCGTGATAATTACTGCAGCCTATACAAGCTTCAGGACGAGAACTTTTTACGCCATCAAACCCTAATTGCGTACGTAAAATGTAGCTTTGTGATTTATGACGGTGCCAGTTTCGATAAGCTGCTTGCCTTCTAATTAAATTTGCTTTTTGAAAAATTGCAGTATTTTGATAAGTATTGTCGGGCATAATTTACCCCTTGGTATCGATCTAATTTATTTAATAAATAACTCGTATTGACACCTTTGACAATCATTCACAAGTTGTTAATTGTAATCAAAGCAATATATAATTCGCCAATAGCATTATTGAGACTACTTACCCTAACCAAAAACGATCTTGTAATTCTCTACTGTAGTTATATGAAATACTTAAATGTTTACTAGGGATGACTAAAGTTTACAGTCAATAATTCTTCTTTTGCCTTCCGCCTTCTGCCTTCTACCTTCTAAAGATTGTGTCTACCCAAGAGAAAACTGCTGTAATACCAGTGGTGAGTTAATAAGAAAGTTGAAGTATTGAAAATTGCGATCGAATTAATAAAAAACTAAGTATAAGTAACTAGGTTGATTAAGATTGAAATGAAAACAGATGCAAACTTCTAAACTTAATGGCAGGCGTAGATACCTTTGTTCTAGACCTCACAATTGTCTTAGGCTCCTCAGCATTGGGTGGTTTTATTGCTAATCGCCTGCGACAACCAGTTCTTTTAGGCTATCTAGCCTGTGGCTTGGCGATCGGACCCTTTGGTTTGGGATTAATCGCTCAAGTAGAGCAAATCAAATCTTTAGCAGAAATTGGCGTGGCTTTTCTCCTGTTTGCTTTAGGTGTAGAATTTTCCCTCGCCCAACTAAAACGAGTAAAAGATATTGCCATTAAAGGTAGTTTGCTGCAAATTGGTTTGACAATCGCCTTGGTGGCAATTTTTGCTTGGGTGTTTGGCTGGGTGACGACACCAACCCAGGGAATTTTTCTAGGAGCAATTCTCTCTCTCTCTTCGACAGCAGTAGTACTCAAAACTCTCACTGAAAGGGGTGAGGTAGATACCATTCACGGTCAAGTAATGCTGGCGATCCTGATCGCTCAAGATTTGGCTTTGGGTTTGATGCTGGCTGTTTTACCTGCTCTTAACGAACCAGACAATCTAGTTCCTGCTTTAGTCGCGGCAATATTAAAGGCAGCGATCTTTTTCGTTAGTGCTATAGCTGTCGGCTACTGGGTAATTCCTTCTCTGATGAAAACTATAGCTCAGACTGAAAATAGCGAGCTATTTTTGTTGACAGTGATCGCTTTGTGTCTGGGAGTTGCCCTAATTACTGCTAGTCTTGGATTGTCGATTGAGATGGGAGCTTTTGTAGCGGGGTTGGCTATCTCCGAAATTGATTATTCAGATCGGGCTTTAGCTAAAGTCATACCCTTACGAGATACCTTTGCCAGCTTATTTTTTGCTTCCATTGGAATGTTAATCGATCCCCAGATCCTCTGGCAAAATTTAGGCATAATTGTGGGTTTAGTAGCTCTAGTCCAAATCGCCAAGGCATTGATTGTTTTTCCTATCGTCTGGCAATTTGGCTATTCGTTTAAAACGGCAATTATTTGTGCTTTGGGACTAAATCAGATTGGAGAATTTTCGTTCGTTTTAGCGTTGGTAGGACTTGAGTTAGAATTTATTACTCAAGAGAAATACTTGCTACTTATCGGTACGACGGCGATAACTTTAATTTTAACTCCAATTGAAATGAAGTTTTCGCCGCAAATTGCTCGCCGACTGGCAACTATACCGTTAATTGCCAATTATTTAGAGCGCAGACAACAAAACCGAGGCATATCGGTTCCCGAAACGATTTGCAACCATGTAGTCGTAGCGGGTTATGGTAGAGTCGGACAGGTAATTGTGAAAATTTTACGCGACCGCGGCTATGAAGTTCTGGCGATTGAAAACAGTGAAGCGGCGGTAAGACGCTTGCGACAAGAAAAAATTCCCTATGTTTTTGGCGATGCTGATTCAGAATTAGTCTTAGAAAAAGCCCATTTACCCAAGGCTCAAGCTCTGGCAATCGCTCTCCCCGATCCCTCAAGCACTCGTATCTTACTGGAGCACGCTCTCAAGCTTGCCCCCAAATTAGACATTGTAGTTCGCACTCATAACAATAGCGAAATCGATTTCTTAGCTCAGATGGGTGCCAAAGAAGTCGTGCAGCCAGAATTTGAAGCCGCTCTAGAAATGGGAGCACAAATTTTAACTACTTTAGGTGAATTCGAAGCAACAATTAGTTCGGTACTGCAAACAATTCGTCGCGATCGCTATTTGAGCGTTCGTTCTGAAAGTGAAAGGGATGGTGAGTAGGTAAATGTCTCGTGTTTAATTTAAATTAATACATGAATATCCCCAAAGATAGAACGCGATCGTCCTTTCTCCCTTTTGCATTTTCGCTTCTATCTTGAAAGAGGTAGTAGACCATTTCTCGGCTTCTTCTACTACTCTATTTCCTCTTACCTTTTACCTCAGCTTTCCAGAACGTAGAATGCTAATCACCAACCACAGTCCCAATAAGCTAGCTGCGGCAAATAAAATATTGCTGACAATCGATACCTGAGTTGTCTCAGAACCCGTAGAAATAATCGCCGCTCCCATAATCAAAGAGCCAACTAGAATACTAAACGAAAGTCGATTGGCAGAATCTTCCAGACTTAGAGACAGCAAGTCGATCTCGCGGATTCTCAGATTCCATTTCAGAGTTTCTGAGGTAACGCGGTCTAATAGTAATTCTACCTGGCGCGGCGATCGCAAAGTCAAACTTTTGAGATCCAAACCAATACGCAGCAAAGTTTCTAAAGGACGTTCCCCTAACAACTGACGGCGAAATAAATCTGCCATCAATGGTTTGATTTGCTCGAGAAAATTAACTTCAGGATTGAAGCCACGAGCCACTCCCTCTAAGTTAGCTAGAGATTTGGCATACAATCCCATATTGCTGGGAAGACGAATTTTGTTATTGCGCGATACCTGTAAAACTTCATAGAAAGCCTGACTGAAGTTAATTTGCGAAATGCTACGATTATAATACTTGCGCAGCATGCGATCGTAATCATTACTCAAGCGCGATAAACTAACGGGTTGTCCCCCTTCAGCTAGTTCTAAAGTTAGCTGGGTACACCTTTTCGCATCCAAATCCACGATCGCCAACAGCATTTCGGTTAAAATTTGTTGGGTACGGGGATCTAATCTCCCAATCATCCCGCAGTCGAGCAGTGCTACTCGACCATCTTGTAAATAAAAGATATTTCCTGGATGAGGATCGGCATGAAAGAAACCATCGATATAGATCTGTTGGAAAAAAGCCCGAAATAAAATTGTAGTAATTTCCTGTCTTCTGGTGGCTTCGTCCTTCTTTTCAGTCGCTTCGATCTCAGCCTTTAAAATTGGCTTTCCTTCTAACCATTCGAGAACCATCAATTTCGAGGTGGACAAATTTCGATAGACTTGAGGAACGAGAATTTGACTGGCATCGAACCAGTTACTCTTGGACATATTGAGCCGTAACTGTTCTGTATAGCCAGCTTCGATAGTAAAATCCAGCTCGTTTTTGATTGCATCGGTAAATTCTTGAGCTAAAGCTACGATATCAAAATCCTTACCGAATTCGGTAAAAGCAACTAACTCTGCTAGACTTTTAATTAATTCGATGTCGCGGTCTACTACTGGTTCGATTCCGGGACGCTGCACTTTAATCGCTACTTGTTGTCCGTTAACCAAGGTGGCTCGATAGACTTGAGCGATAGAAGCAGCCGCTACGGGATTGCGATCGATCGAAGCAAAGATTTTTTCTAGGGGTTGGGATAGCTGCTCTCGAATGAGACTCTCTACCTCAATCCAGGGTACGGGAGGAACGTTTGCTTGAAGATCGGTAAGTTTATCTACATATCGTCCGGGTAAAATATCGGGACGAGTTGATAGTAACTGTCCCAATTTGACATAAACGGGTCCTAACTCGATTAAAATATTTCGCAGTACGTCGGGAGAGGGTAAGCGAGGTTCTTCAGCGTTATTGCCAGTTAACAACCTCCGCGCATAATCCCAACCGTTACGAAATACTACTTCAGCAATTTCTCTCTGGCGAGAGGTATTTTTGGTAAGAGCAAACATTTATTTAAAGAGTTCCAAACACTCGTGAGCTAAAATACCTTTGGTTACTTTGACGTTTTGAAATCCTCGGGCAATTACTTCTTCGCAAGTAAGATCGATTTGTTTTGAACCAATACCGATTAAGTTTTTGATCGAAGCTCCGAATACGATTTCAGATAATCCCGCCCAGACGCAAGCCGCAGCGCACATCGGACAAGGTTCACAAGTAGTATAAAGGGTATAACCCTTTAACGCATCCAAAGAGTAGGAGTTTTGAGTGGTAAAGCTACGCAAAACATTAGTTTCTGCATGAGCCAGGACATCATTATCGGTTTGGGCAGTATTATGTCCTCGGATAATAACTTCTCTGTCTTTTACGAGTACCGCACCATACGGCAGATCGCCTTTTTTTGCCTCTTCAAGTGCTATGCGCATAAAATTTTCATGGCTCATGATACTTTTGGGTTCGATCTGGTATTTATAACAAATTGCTACTTCATAGCTTATCTCAAACAAGAAGGCACGAGGCACTAGTCTCTAGGCACTAGGATCTCGTATTTAAATCTAATCGTTTTTTTTACCTCTCTACTTTTTGTTGGCAATGACTGCATAAAAAGGATCGTCTCCGGTTATTCCGAACATTTGCAACAGGCTAGAACCTGGTGCCTGACGCACTACTATTTCTGGGGTACTAAAGCCAGCAACGGCTTGAAAATATTGCTCGACCAACTTAACTCTATTAGTTTCGGTACCATCCCGCCAAGCAGCGATCGCTTTTTGATAGAACATTCGGTTGGAGAAACTGACGATAACCACTCCTTCTGGCTTGAGGATGCGCTGAATTTCGGCAAAGACTGCCTCTGGATACTGAAGATACTGCACGGAAACTGCAATTAAGACTGCATCAAAACTAGCATCTTCTAGGGGTAATTTGGGATTTTGATTGAGATTTTGCACGAAATAGCTGTCTAAGCGCGGATTTTTCGCTAATTCTTCTTCATTGAGTCCGTGTCCTACCACCTTCTCGAACTGCATTTCTGCAGGTAGGTGAGATACCCAACTGCTCATTAAATCCAGAATGCGAGTATTAGGCTGCAATCGTTCGCCATATAGTTCGCTGAGGCGCTCGATAAAACTTTCGTCGACGTGGGTGACAAAGCGCGGAAAAGCATAAAAGTCATTGTCGTCGGTAGCGTCTAATTTAGACCTTTGTTCGGATCTGAGTATCATTTGGTATCTATGGCAATTATCTAACTCTCTACTATTTAATTATGACGAATTATTAAGCAGATTTTGAATAAAAATTAAGCGACTTGGCACTGCAAAATACAAAAAATATTTTTATTTGTTTTTCCGCCCAATCATTACTAACAATATAATGGGCAACTTGAAGCACTCTCCTAAGCTTGATTAAAATGTAGCTGTAAATCAAGCAAAAGTTTAGAAATTACAATCTTCTCGTGTTTTAGGTTAGCTGCTAACAGAATTATTTAGGTAGCAAAACTATAATGACCAACGAAATCAGCAAGAAATAGCCCCTTAAATTTTCCAAGGAAGGGGAAGTTCAGAAGATTTAAATTTAATTATTAATGAGTCCAGAGCAGATTACAGAACAGCAACTAGCTAATTTAGAACCTAACACTCAACCGACAGCCACCGAGCGATTCGAACATTCCTTAAAAGATATTTACTGTGTCAGCGGTTTAGGTGCCGACGACCGAGTATTTAAGCAGCTAGAGTTTGAAGGCTACCGTCCAGTTCACATTCGTTGGTTAGAACCAGAACGAGGAGAAACAATTGCCAGCTATGCTAAAAGGCTAACGGCTCAGATAAAGTCAGAAAAGCCAATTTTGATCGGATTATCTTTTGGCGGTTTAATTGCAATCGAAATTGCCAAACAAATTGAGGTAGAGAAGATAATTTTAATTTCCAGTGCTAAAAATAAACACGAAATTCCGCTTTACTTTAGGCTATTGCGCTGGTTTCCCATTTATCGCCTGATTCCTCTAAAAAGTATAGTTTGTACCGTATATCGAATAGCATATTGGTTCTTTAGTTTGGAAACCATAGAGGAACGCAAGTTACTCAGAGCAATCTTAACTGATACCGATCCGCATTTTTTGAAATGGGCAATTCATCGGGTTGTCACCTGGAATAATAAGCAGGTTCCCGAACAAATCTGTCATATTCACGGAACGAACGATCGCATTTTCCCCATTTCTTTTGCCAAAGCAGATTTACAAGTAGAACAAGGGGGACATTTAATGATTATGAATCGCGCTGCTAAAATTTCGGCTCTAATTAGTCAAGTTCTCGATCGGGTTGACTTGGTTGAGAGCTGCTAAAGCGATCGCTCGTGGTAAGATGCGATGTTCTTGCTCTTGTATTCTGGCGTGTAGAGTTTCGGGAGTATCTTCTTCGTCAACCGGCACGGCAGCTTGAATTAGAATTTTACCACTATCGATTTCTAAGGTTACTAAATGCGCGGTACAGCCCGTAATTTTGACTTTGGCTGCTAGTGCTCGTTCTACAGCGCGAATACCTTTGAAACTTGGCAACAAACTGGGATGAATATTGATGATACGCTCTGGAAAACTGGCGATTAACACTTGAGTTACCACTCGCATCCAGCCTGCCATTACTACCCATTCTGCGCCATATTGTTGCAGGGTAGTCACAATAGCGCGATCTAAATCTTCTCTAGTTTTATAATCTCTATGGTTGAGTAAGACTGTGGGAATACCATGTTTTTGTCCCAGCGATCGCACTTTTGCTTGAGGATTGTTGTAAATCAGAACTTGGATCTCTGCGTTTAATTGACCAGAAGCGATCGCTAAAGCGATCGCCTCGAAGTTAGTTCCGCTTCCCGAAGCCATAATTCCCAATGGAAGTGGTTGACTGGGATTTAATTCTGACAGTGGCAAATTAGGAGATATTAACACGAGTAATTTAGTCGATCTTGAGAGGATATGACGAACGGTTTCGGCGATCGCCGTAGAGTTTAATCTTTCAAACTCAATATAAAGTCTTTTGAATAAGAAAAAAATACTTTTTAAATGAGGATACGATCTACGCAAACGACAGACTAAGGTTACTTCATTAGATAGAGTGCTCGTCACAACAAAAAAACTAACATAAAGCTAGCTCAAATTGTGTTGTCTTTTAAGAAAAAACTCTCTAATTTGATTACAAAAAGATCGGCTAATTGTAAGTACGAAATGGTACGAAATTGGGAAATGATACTTGATCTGTACGATATCTCCATCCGATTGGCAAAAGTTACAATTACTCAACCTCTAACCCAACCTCAAGCCTTTGTTTTGTCAGGAACTCAAATTTTTGTTGCCTTGGTTGCCGGGGTACTAATGGCATTTGCTTTTCAGTTTCTGTTAACAAACTTGACTCTTGCTACTGAGATTTCAACTGAAAATTCTCCTTTAGAAACAAGCGCAGCAGACGATTGGAGTAACAAGGTTCAGAATGGAGTTTGGGCATTAATTACAGTTAATCTTGCCCTTTTTGGTGCTTGTTATTTAGCAGTTAAATTAACTTTAGTTAATAGTATTTCCTTAGAAGCAATTACTGGACTTTTAATTTGGTCGGCCTTCTTTTTAATGCTACTCTGGATTAGTTCGAGAACGGTTAGTTCTTCAGTAGGTTCTGTGGTTAATAGTGCCTTATCAGGGTTGCAAGGAATTGTGCCCATTGTCACCACTGCATTAGGTGGAAAAGCAGTCAACGCTCAAGTCGTCAATACAGTACGGGAGTCCGTAGCTTATGTGCGTCGTGAAATAAGTTTGGCGGTTGATCCCACGGGAGTTCGAGGAAATCTAGAAGACTATCTCAAGCTGATTCACTACTATTTTACAAGATCCCAAAGCGGGTTTCGAACAGTTGCGCGATCGCTAACGCAGCTTGAGACCTGCTACTAGAGAAATCCTCCATTTGGCTCAGTACTAATTGCTGACTCAATGAATCAGGATGAAATCTTAGCTTTCTAAACTTTCCGAGCTAAGGAAGCATCATCTTTATCTAAACAAGGAGAAAACCATGACCAATCCTGAATTTCCCCAAGACCCCAACACTACCCAAGTTCCCTATCCCAATCTGCCCCCGTTGATTGAAAGTAGAACCACTGAATATTACGGTACCGGGGTTACTAGTTCCGTTAATATTTTGGGGCATCCGATTCACCCGATTATCGTCATTTTTCCTATTGCCTTTCTCAGCGGTGCTGCGGGGTCTGACTTAGGCTATTGGCTTACCCAAGATCCATTTTGGGTGCGGGTTTCTATGTGGCTGATCGGTTTGGGCGCACTGGCTGGAATTTTAGCAGGTTTAGTGGGGATGGTGGATTTTATTCGGATTCCGCGAGTCCGTCATCGTACCGCCGGTTGGGCACATACAATCGCTAATATTGCTGCCCTGGTACTGTCACTGGTCAACTTTGGTCTGCGATTGAACGACCCGGCAACGACTATTTTACCTATCGGTTTGACTCTTTCATTAGTGGTGGCAACCCTGCTCTTGGTAGGCGGTTGGTTTGGCGGCGAACTAACGTTCCGGCACAAGGTGGGGGTAGTTGGCTCCGATAAAACCCTAACGAATGTTTAACGGAGGTTTCCCAATTACCCATCTGTCTTCACGGTGGGGCAAAAAAGTATTCAGATAGAACTTATTTATCAAGATTAATGTCACAAATTAAGCGCGATCGCAGTCTAGATAGTACATTAGGTTTTTTATCACAAGGCTACACCTTTATTTCTCGGCGATGTGAGCGTTACCAAAGCGACATTTTTGAGACTCGGCTGAGATTCCAGAAGGCGATCTGTATCAGAGGCGAGGAGGCAGCGCGAATGTTTTACGAGTCAGGTCGCTTTACCCGCAAAGGTGCCATTCCTCCTACCGCCCTAATGCTACTCCAAGACAAAGGGAGCGTTCAGACATTGGATGGACAAGCCCACTACCATCGCAAGCAGATGTTTATGGCACTGATGAGTGAGAAGAGTAGGCAACAGTTGGCGCACCTGATGGTCGAGCAATGGCATCGGCAATTAGCTAAGTGGGTAACCATGGATCTAGTCCTCCTCCATCCGGAAGTCCAAGAAATTCTCTGTCGCTCTGCCTGTGAGTGGGCTGGCATTCCCCTCTCCGAGTCGGAAGCCAAAGAGCGAACGCGTGAATTTGCGGCAATGATCGACGGCTCGGGTTCCATTGGTCCTCGGAACTGGTGGGGACTCCTGCTGCGAACTCGCACTGAAAGATGGGGGCGGAGAATTATCGATGGGGTGCGTAGTGAGCGACTTGCCGTTCCCGAAGGTAGCGCAGTGGATATTACAGCTGGGCATCGCAATCTAGAGAGAAACTTACTCGACCGAAAGATAGCAGCAGTAGAACTGATTAACTTCCTGCGTTCTACTGTGGCGATCGCTCGCTATATAACCTTCGCTGCCTTGGCACTGTACGAGTATCCAGAATGTCGGGAGAAACTGTTGTCGGGGGATGAGGATTACACCGAACTGTTTATCCAGGAAGTGCGTCGCTTCTATCCCTTCTTTCCGGCGGTAGGAGGACATGTGAAACAGGAGTTTGACTGGAGGGGCTACCACTTCACCAAAGGTACCTGGGTTTTGCTCGATATTTATGGCACGAACCGCGATCCTCGCATTTGGGAAGCGGCCGACACCTTTAAGCCAGAAAGATTTCGAGACTGGAACCACAGTGCCTATAACTTTATTCCTCAAAGAGGAGGTGACCATTACTATAATCACCGCTGTGCTGGAGAGTGGCTCACGATCGAATTAACTAAAACTGCCGTACATTTGCTGACCCATACTATGAGCTACAATGTACCGCGACAAGACTTGACCCTGAATCTGTCGCGCTTGCCAACGATACCAAAAAGCCGTTTCGCGATCGACAATGTCCAGTCTAAGTAATACTTTTGTTTCCTACCCTTAGGAAACCAAAAACCAATCTACAGTGGTCACGCTTTAAATTAAAAAATAATTTAAAAACAAAATAATTGCTATTGAAACTTGTCTAATTCGAGCTGATTCTTAACCTCAAAAATTATGTCTAACGCAGTAGAATTTAAGTTACTAGCTCCCTATAACCAAGCAGCAGTTTTAATCGGATCTTTTTCAGACTGGAAAGAGATATCGATGCAAAAAAACGAACGAGGATATTTCTCTACCTCAGTTGAGTTGGAAGATGGAGTTTATCAGTATAAATTCCGAGTTAGGTCAAAAAATCAAGATCGGCTGGATCGATGGGTAGAAATTAACGATCCTTATGTGACAGCAATCGATGCGGCGACCAATAATGGCGTGATTCGGATTAAAGATGGTCGGCGATTCGACAGAAGAGCTGAAACAGTTAATCGATCGATGCCATGCCAGAGGCATTCGGGTCATCCTAGACCAGATTTACAACCATTCCTCGGAAGAAAGTCCCCTAGTGCAAATTGACCGTGATTACTGGTACTATCATGAGCGCCACCATCCTGATGCTGACCCGATTGATTACTGGGGACCAGAGTTTAACTACAACCATTACGATGAGATACGAGAGACTTTACCAGCTAGGGACTATATTGGGGATGTGGTCAGGTTTTGGATTCAGGAGTACCACATCGATGGCATTCGTTATGATGCCTTAAAAGAAATCGATAACCAAGACTTCTTAAGCTGGATTAGTAGTGAAGCGACTAAGACTGCCGGGTCCAAACCTTTCTACAACATTGGCGAACGGATTCCCGAACGAAGCGATCTCATCGATCCCTATGGACCTATGGATGGCTGCTGGCACGAAAATTTTTACTACACCATTGGACGAAAGACTATTCTGTTGAAGCAGAAAACAACGAATTGATTATTGACATGGGAGAGTACGAAGGGCAAATTTTCATTTGGCAGTAGTCGGCAACCATAACACCAAAAAATAACATCACCCTTTTTATCTATAGATCGCAATATTACTGACCGCATCTTTAGATAGACGATTGAAAATCTGAGAATGATTACTTTTAAGATAAATAGCTTTTCTAAAAGAGTGAATAATACCAATTCTCAAAAGTAACTAGAGACTTAGTCAATCTAAGTTATTGAGATACCTTTATTTCAGAGTTGCGATCTATCTAGCCACTTTTGATAAACGGTATAACTCTTTTGTGTCGTTGTTTTTTAATAAAAATTCAAAAAGGTTGAATAAATATGAGCTTTAACCCCTTAACTGAAAAAGGCATTAGCATCGATAGACAACTACGAAGTTGGTCAGAACTCAACGTGAAACCCTATCGTTCCGAAGATGTCGACCCCTACACTCGTACTCGCGTAATTACTTTAAATGGGATTGAAGTGGAATCGATCTTATTTTCCCATCAATTTGCCCGTCATACCGATCGCCAGGATATCCGCCGTTATTTAGCGATGACGCGTCGGGTGGAACAGCAACAACAGAAAGCGGTCAATTGGCTGATACCTGGCAATGAATCTAATTTAGAAGTTACCATTGGTTACGAACAAGTTGCCGTTGACCTCACCGCTTATCTAGCGCGGACCGAACCGGATCCTTATCTCAAACAAGCGTTTGAGTTTGGCTTACTCGAAGACTTCGACCACCTTTACCGCTACGCTAACCTTTTAGATCTCCTCGATGGGAAAAAAGCCGAACGCATCACCGGAGACTATACCGAAATTATGCCTGGTCGCGCTACTAGTGCAGAACACCGCCATCCTTTTGATGAAGTTCGCAAACCCACAGACCGCCAACAGGCAAATCCCTTGTCTATGTTACATGCAATGACCTTAGTTGCAGCGGAACAGCAGACTATGAACTTCTACATGACAGTGGGAAATCGCCCGATGAATCCTTTAGCACGGGCGCTATATCTAGAGATTGCCCAAATTGAAGAACAGCATGTTACTCACTATGAATCTCTCCTAGACCCCACTGCCTCTTGGTTTGAGCGCGAAGTGATGCATCAGTACAATGAGTGCTATCTCTACTATTCATTTATGCAACAAGAAACAGATCCTCGTATTAAGCAATTGTGGGAACTCCATTTAAATATGGAACTCGAACATCTGCGCTTGGTGTGTGAACTGATGCGACGCTACGAGGATAAGGATCCAGAGTCCATGTTACCGAAAGAGTTGCCCGAACCCATAAAATTCCAAGAGAATAAAGATTATATCCGTCAAGTCCTAACATCTCAGGTCAATCTCACGGGTCATGAAACTGAGTTTGTCCCTGTTGACAGCTTACCTGCAGATGCTCGTTACTTCGAGTATCAAAAGACCGTTAACCAAGACGGTATTCCCAGCGAACAGGTCATTGAAGAACATAGAAAGCAAATGGGGCAAGAGTATCGCGTCGAAACCGAAGGAAAACATCCCTTAGCGGGTGTTTCTTCTAGTATCCTTTAGGTTTTCTCGGTTTTTCCTTGACATTCGGCTTGAATACCCGATCGCGCTTAGCGTTCCTCGACTGTTTTGGACGGGAGTAGCTTGAAACTAGAGTTACCACAATATAGAATTGTACTTTGAGCGCGATCGCTTTACCTGCTAAGTAGCGCTCGGAATGACTTCAAATTTTCCCGATAAAGTCAAAATAATTGCGATTGGTTTTGCTACCACACTCCGCACAAGCGCAAGACTTAAATGGCTTTAATTTCAGCGATCGATACCGGGAAGATTACTCATCATTTAGGCCACCGGAAGCTATTGCGTTCGACTAATCCTAAAAGTAGCCGACGACGATGCTCTAAATCAGCAAGGGAGCGCACAAATTCTTCATCGCTGACCACGGGAATTCCTGCTTGCCGTAGGGATCTCAGATAGATTGCTACTCTAGTAATTTTCTCTTCCCATAGCTGCAATCGATTTGGTTGTAAATGCCTGGTGAAGGAGATTGTATTACGTCCTATCTCGAGAAAGATGAAATGATCGAGTAATAGATCGATAATAGCAGAGAATTTCTTGGGTTTCAGAATTTTTAATCATGGCTCAACTCCTCGACCCGACGAAGTTTAATATTGCTCTATTAGGTTTGGGAGGTCTGCTTTCCGGTTACGCTCTGCTGTCTCGCTTTTTCAAACAGCAGCTTTATCTTTCTGCGCCCATTCTTGCCATACTTTTGGGGGTACTCTGCGGACCCGTTCTCGGTATTTTTGACCTTCATGCGTGGGGCAACCAAGAACTCATTTTAGAAGAACTTGCCCGTCTGGCAATCGCGGTTCAACTAATCTCGACGGCCCTCCGTTTGGAGAAGGCTTATCCCTTCGAGCATTGGCGCAGTTTAGCAATCATTCTGGGTCCTCTGATGCTGGCGATGTGGGCAGTTAGTAGCTTGTTAGTGTACTGGATTCTAAATGTAGAGCTCTGGGTGGCGATACTCATTGGTGCAGTGATTACCCCTACCGATCCCGTTTTAGCCTCAACCATTGTTACCGGTAAATTTGCTAAAAAACATCTTCCTCCAAGGGTTCGTAACCTCTTAGGGGCTGAGTCGGGACTAAATGATGGTTTAGCCTACCCCTTTGTCTTTTTACCCTTGCTCTTTCTCATGCCGTCTCACTCCGACCCACTCGTTCATTGGTTTAGTGTGATTTGGCTTTGGGATGTAGGGGCAGCGATTATTTTTGGCTTGGGGTTGGGTTATCTCGCCGGAAAACTCTTGCAATGGGCGCAGCGTAAAAAAATGATGGATAAACAGTCTTTTTTGGCTTACATGGTCGCCGTTTCTTTCCTTGCTTTGGGTGGAATTAAACTGATTGGGAGTGATGGAATTTTAGCTGTTTTTATGACTGGGGTGGGTTTCGATCTAGTGATAAAATCTTCCGATCGCGTGGAAGAAGAAAATGTACAAGATGCTCTCGATTTAATGACCACCATTACCATGTTTAGTCTTTTTGGTCTAGCCCTACCTTGGCAAGAATGGCTATCTCTCGGTTGGCGGGGATTGGGTTTAGTGATGGCAATCTTGTTACTGCGCCGTCTTCCTGCTTTCTTGATGCTCAATCGCTTCATTCCCCATACTCAAGGATATAAGGATGCCCTGTTCATGGGTTGGTTTGGTCCCATTGGTGTCGCGGCAATTTTCTATGCCAATCTAGTTTCTATGCCAATCTAGCCGCTCACAAAACTGGACTTCTTCAAGTGTGGTAAGTGACTAGTCTCGTCGTTATCGGTTCGGTTATCGTTCATGGCATCACCTCAGTCCCTTTGTCTATGCTATACAGTCACCACTCTAATAATTCTTCCGAACCTCGAGAATAAGTTGGAGACGAGCGAGATCGAATTGAACTTACAGCAGTTTTCTATAGAGTAGACTACAACTTGGTATTAGGCAGAAGGCAGGGGCAGGGGCAGGAGGCAAATCCCTAGCATTCGATTGGACGAGGGCGTACGCACTCCTGTAAAAATAAGGGCGACTCAAGCTTGTCTGAAAACCCACTCATAGGGCTTTTAAAGACTCGAATTAACTTCGAGGCCACAGCCTGTTGACAAGACGCGCTCCTTAAGAAGGATAAAAGAAGCCTCGCCTTAGAGACAGCCCTTGATTTGCCGAGTTTTCGTCGGTAAAGAGGATTTATGAAACTTTAATATAACTAGACAAACTTCACGGATAAACTCTCAATCATGTTAGAGAAGCTTGCTCCATTGGTTGTCTTAGGTTATCTCCCAACTTATCGATGGTGGCATGAGTCGCTCTGACTACTCTTGACTTAACTATTTAGAGAACTCCTGCATTGCCCAATCCTAAGATAACGCCCGCACCGAGAATATGACCCAAGCTAGTAGTAGCTAATAATTCTGGTACGCCAAATTTATCCCACATTTCTGGTTGGGGTACTGGTAAATCAGGACCTTGACCGGGTTTTTGGATAGCATAGCGTCCAATAGCGATCGCAAATAAATTGCACATAATCATGATGATTGCCACTGAAGGATTCCAGTCAATAGTCGTCGGAGAAGCCTGAGCTGCTAAAACTAAAGTAGATATCATGTAAAAATTAACTCCCAATTATTTATAATCTGGTTTAGTTATAGAGATTAGATTATAGGAATCTCTGGGCAAACAACTTGGTTTCGTTGAAATAATTAACAGTAATACGGACTTTATATAGCCAGAATGCGAATTAAGATCTGCGGTATTACCCAGGCACATCAAGGAAAAGCTATAGCGGCATTAGGGGCAACTGCCTTGGGATTTATTTGTGTCGAGCGATCGCCTAGATATATAACCTCGGATCGGATTCAGGACATCGTGAGAGAATTACCAACTAGTGTAGATAAAATTGGCGTATTTGCTAATCAAACAGCAGAGACTATCGCCAAAATCGTAACTAGCACTAATTTAACTGGAGTGCAGCTTCACGGCGACGAATCCCCCAAATATTGCGATCGCCTGCGTCAAATTTTACCGGCAGAAACTGAATTAATTAAAGCTTTTAGAATCAAAACTGCTGCATCTTTAACCGAGGTTAAACCCTATCTCGATCGCATTGATACTATCCTTTTAGATACCTACGATCCGCAAATATTGGGAGGTACGGGAAAGACTCTTAACTGGCAAGATTTACGGCAATTCAAACCTGCTTTACCTTGGCTGCTGGCAGGAGGTTTAACTCCAGATAATATTTTAGAACCTCTCTATCGCCTCAGTCCTGATGGTATCGATCTTTCTAGCGGCGTAGAGCGATCGCCTGGAGATAAAGATATAAGTAAAGTAGAGCAATTATTTGCCGAGTTGCGATCGCAACAATGACAGTTTAACTCGCTGTACTCGAAGGAAGAAGGAAGGAGTAAGAAGGAAGAAGTTACCCTTCTTGAGGGGCTGTCTGCGAAAGAAAACATCGCAGTTCATACGCCCCGTCCCTCTTCCTTCTGTTTAACCAACTACTCGATCCAAAGTCAGATCGATCGCAACTGGTTTACTAAAGATAATATTAATCACAAAAACGATACAGTTAGTAACAAAAGCGATACAAAAATAACTATTTGGTTTTAAGCTGAAGAAAGAATTTATATGGTTTAGCAGTTGATTTGTGGGAATTTTCTACGCTTTAGTTTTCTCAAAGTTGAGTAGAAACTTACCCAAAATATTTTCTATAAAACTGTCCCTTTTACGGCCTTTTTGTGTCGGTTCATCTATTGGGCATTGTTCCATAGCCAGCATTAGAGGTTGTCTGAGAAGTCTGATTTATTACACTAATGCTCCCTAAATCCCCCGCCCCTCCCTACCCCTCCCCAATGCTGGGGAGGGAACGAATGGTCTCCCCCAAATTTGGGGGAGATTAGAGGGGGCAGTGACTATGATTTATTTTCTCCCCAGACTTGGGGGGTTAGGGGGGGGCAAAACTAAGAAATGGAAATTTAAAAAGATAACTTTTCAGATGTCCTCTTAGGTAATATCAATTTGAATTGAGGTAAAAAGTTATGTCATCTACCACCAGATTCCATGATTTTCTAGAGGATTTATCTACAGTAGGGAGTCTCAATAGTAAATCACAATTGTCCTACAAACTCACTCGTGGACTTACTGCGATTGCAAATGCGAGCCAGATGGCATTGGCAGAAAGTTATATTAATGGACTCGAAATTCCCGATCCTCTACTAAAAGGCGGTTTTGACACAATTCTTCCCATATTGTACCAATATTTTCCCGCTCTGCTCGTTCCTTACGAGTGGGTACTCAAACAGAGCGAACAGCTAGCAGAAAGTTCTAATGAATTAATGAAAGTTCAATACGATCTGCCAGAGGAACTGTTTACTCTGATGTTAGAAGAGAGCGAGCTAATTTATCCTAAGTACACTATGGCGTTATGGGAAAAAGGAGCGACAAACATTTTAGAAGCTCAACAGGATATGCTTGACGATGCGATCGAGAAAGTTGGAATTCAAGACGGAGACAATATTCTAGATTTAGGATGCGGTTTTGGAGCGTCTTGTAATTATATTCTGAACCGATTTCCTGACGTGAGAGTGACAGGTGTGAATTTGAGCCGAACGCAATGTCAATATATGCGGAAAAAGATGCAATCTCCTGACAGTCAACTGAGTTCCGAGCGATTTACCCTAATCGAACGCGACTTTAACGAAATTACTTTTGAAACCAAATTTGATAAAGTAGTTGCGATCGGACTACTGGAGCATATTGGCAATTTAACCAAGGCTTTAGAAAAGATAGGGAGTTTTGTAGAAGATAATGGTCGGGTATTTATTCACATTATCTCAGTCCGTTTACCTCACAATATCTTCGATCCTTTTATCAATAAATATATTTTTCCTAAAGCAAGAGCGTGGTATTACGAGCAAATTCCGCTTCTAGATCGACGACTGAAAACTATCGATCGATGGTATATAAATGGGTCGAATTACGCTCAAACTTTGAGAAGTTGGTTAAATAATTTTGATGCGAATCAAAACACAATCAAAACTTTACATTATGACATGAATTATGAGCAATTTCGTCGTATGTGGAGGCTTTATTTACTTTCACTTATTGCTTACTTTGAAGCCTGTAATGGTGAAGTTTTAGGCAACGGTCAATATTTATTAGTTCCTAATTCCTAATCTGGAGGCATGGCAATGACAGAATATTATGAAACTATTATTGTTGGTGGTGGTCCAGCTGGAAGTAGTTGTGCGTGGAAGCTAAAAAAAAGCGGGAAAGAAGTATTAATTCTCGATAAAGAACTATTTCCCCGTTTAAAGCTATGCGCTGGCTGGATAACTTCTAAATTAATGGAAAAGTTAGAATTTACCCCTAATGATTATCCTCACTCAATTCTGAAAATAAACGCAAGAATGTATCTCGCACCCTTTTCCTTTCCCGTCCTTTCAAGTAGGATGATGCCATGGAGAAAAGACTATTCGATTCGCAGAATTGAGTTCGATCGCTGGTTGCTAGAACGTTCCCAGGCTCAAATTAAAACTCATCGTGTAAAAAAAATAGAACGACAAAAAGAGCATTACATCATTGACGATCGCTATAAGTGTAAATATCTAGTAGGAGCAGGAGGAACCGGTTGTCCGGTTAGAAAAACTTTTTTCCCTCACCAGCGTCTGCCGGAAAAACAAATCGTAACTTTAGAAAAAGAATTTGAATATCCCGAACGAGATAGTATAACCCATATATTTCTTTCTGAGCGTGGGCTTAAAGGTTATTCATGGTATGTTCCTAAAGGTAATGGCTTTCTCAATATCGGTTTGGGAGGCTATAGTTCCTATTTCGGGCAATCCCAATTCGGCATTCGCGATTATTTCCGATGGTTTCTCGAAGATCTGGTAAAACGGAGATTATTGGATGAGAAAACCAGCCAAGCACTGAAACCTTCAGGTTATGGATACTATTTGTTTGCCAAACAGGGAGAAGTCAAGCGCGATAACTGCTTTTTGATTGGGGATTCGGCTGGCTTAGCTTCTCTAGATCTAGGTGAAGGAATCTATACAGCTATTGAGAGTGGATTGCTGGTAGCAGATGAGATTCTCGGTAACTCTCAATACTCGAAAACAACTATTTCTAAGTTCAGTCTCAAGCGTCCTTTACAGTGGATAGTGAAACCTTTATAAACCCCGACAAGCGGTGAAAACCATAGTTTTTAATAGGCTCAGCCACCTAGGGAAAGCAGAAGATTTAACTTTAAATAACCGAGGTGAAATCTTAGCTAAAACAACTTATTGCTCAGAAGGCAACAATAAAGCACTTAGTGAAGTGAGATTAATTTACAAATTAGAGATCGCCTGGAGATAAGGATTTAGCTAAAGTAGAGCGATTATTTACCGAGTTGCGATCGCTTCAATGAAATAGTTGGCAGTAAATTTAAGGAGTAGTATAAAAAGTTATCAACTTGTCATACTAGTTACCAACTGCCATAAATTGTCATAATTCGATCGCAGATTTTTAAGCTTTTCTTATTTATTGTGCACACCTTTTTTTGTACTCTTAATGGTAGAAATTTTACTACCTACAGAAATGCTTTACTATCGGCGGTTATTTCCAATTAGTGCGGTGTGCGGTTTGTATCTATACAGTTTATCTATGGCTGAGGTGGCGCGATCGCAGTCTATCACTTCAGATGGTACTTTACCCAACCCTACAGAAGTAAATCCTCAAGGTAACGTCACCGAAATAACTGGCGGTACGGCACGAGGCAGCAATTTATTTCACAGCTTTCAAGAGTTTTCTGTCGATGTTGGCACTGAGGCTTTCTTTAACAATGCGGATACCATTTCCAATATCCTCTCTAGGGTAACTGGGGGCGATACCTCCAGCATCAACGGGATGATTAGTACTAACGATGCCAGTTTGTTTTTAATTAATCCCGCAGGGATTATCTTTGGTGCGGGGGCGAGTTTGAATCTCGGTGGAGGTTCGTTCTACGGTAGCACCGCCGATAGCCTGTTATTTCCCGAAGGAGAGTTTAGCGCGGTAAATCCGGACAATACCCCAGTTTTAACTATTAATGCTCCTATTGGGCTGCGTTTGCGCGACAGTTCTGCTCCGATTGAGGTTACGGGAGATAGCGCCACTAGAACTTTTGTTAATTTAGCAGTTAATTTAGGACAAAACTTTAGTTTGATTGGTGGCGAGATCGATTTTAATACGGGAGTAGCTATTGCCCCAAGTGGAAGAATTGAGTTAGGAAGCTTATCAGAATCGGGAATCGTTAGTCTAAATGAAGATTTTAGTATCAATTTTCCTGAAAACGTAGGCAGAACAGATATTAACTTTGCTAATGCAGGTGTTAGTGTCGCCAGCGAAGAAGGTGGTTCGATAAATCTCAATGCTCGCAATATTAATTTGACTAATGATAGTCGTATTGTAGGAGGACTCGTATCAACAGGAATTAACGTACCGGATGCGGAAGCGGTAGATGTGGTTATAAATGCTACAGATACACTATCCATAAGCGGTATTAACACTACGAGTGGATTAAATAGTGCAATTTTCAATAATATTGAATCAGGAGCAGTAGGTAATGGTGGAAATGTTCGAATCAGTTCAAAAAATCTCTCTTTAACCAATGGCGGTCAGATACAAACTGTGGTGCATCGGGGTAACCCTAATTTGGAACTCGAATCAGGAAATGGCATCGCTGGCGATATAGTTATCGATGTCGCAGAAGCCGTCACTATTGAAGGGGTCAGCGAGATTGTCAATGTCGGTGGATTTGATAGCAGTTTTCCCAGCTTGATTTCCAGTAGTTTGGATTTGGGAGCAACAGGTGCAAGTGGAGAGATTTCGATCGCTTCTGACTCTTTGTCTTTAATTGATGGTGGTCGAATTTTAAGTAGTACTTTTGGTCGAGGTAATGCAGGAAATATCACTCTCGATGTCAGCAACGATATCAAGCTTGAGGGAGCCAATCAATTTCTCACTCAAGGAATCTCCAATGATGCCTTGAGCAGCATTTCCAGTAACGTAGAATCGCGAGCAGAAGGAGATGGAGGCTTAATCGATATTCAAGCCCAAAATCTCTCTTTAACCAATGGCGGTCAGATACAAACTGTGGTGCGTCGGGGTAACCCTAATTTGGAACTCGAATCAGGAAATGGCATCGCTGGCGATATAGTTATCGATGTCGCAGAAGCCGTCACTATTGAAGGGGTCAGCGAGATTGTCAATGTCGGTGGATTTGATAGCAGTTTTCCCAGCTTGATTTCCAGTAGTTTGGATTTGGGAGCAACAGGTGCAAGTGGAGAGATTTCGATCGCTTCTGACTCTTTGTCTTTAATTGATGGTGGTCGAATTTTAAGTAGTACTTTTGGTCGAGGTAATGCAGGAAATATCACTCTCGATGTCAGCAACGATATCAAGCTTGAGGGAGCCAATCAATTTCTCACTCAAGGAATCTCCAATGATGTATTGAGTGGTATTTTCAGTGACGTAGCATCGCGAGCAGAAGGAGATGGTGGTAGCATTGAGGTTACCACCGATGAACTCTCGATTACCAACGGTGCTGGAATTAATGCCGGTACTTTTGGTGAAGGAAATGGCGGCACGATTTTCGTCGATGCTACATTGATAACACTCGATGGTACGGCACCCAATGGTCAATTTGTCAGTGGAATTTTTAATACGGTAAATCAAGGAGCAAGAGGCAATGGTGGGGACATTGAAGTTACTACCGATGAACTCTCGATAACCAACGGCGCTAATATTAACGTTAGTAATCTTGGAGAAGGAAATAGCGGCAATCTTTTAGTTAAAGCAGATGCTTTAACTCTAAATGGTGGAGGGATTTTTGCTGCCAATATACCATCAGAATCTAATGCTGCTAACGAAGCCTCAGTATTAGGAGGCAATATAACTCTGGAAATAGCAGATAATCTTATTCTGCGCAACAACAGCTCGATCTCTGCTCAAGCTGGAGAGAACGCTTCTGGTGGCAATATTAATATTAATGCAGATTTTGTTATTGCTTTCTCAAGCAGCGGCGATGGTAACGATATTATCGCTAGTGCAGAACAAGGAGCAGGGGGAAGGATTAATATTTCTACTCAGCAAATTTTTGGTTTAGAAGAAAGAGAAGCAGTACCAGGAAATGGCTCTAATGATATCGATGCTACCTCCGATTTTGGACTTGATGGCACGGTAAACATTAGTACCTTTACTGACGATCTTCTTCAAGGAGCGGCTGAACTACCTACAAATCTGGTAGAACCAGAGCAAACTATCACTCAAGCCTGTCAGAGCGATCGCGCTTCTGGAACATCGGGTACCTTAACTATCCTGGGTAAGGGTGGCGTACCTCCAGAACCTGTCGCGCCTTTAAATAGCGATGTGTTGATTATTGAGGGAGATGCCACGACGGCAACAAATTCAGCACCACAGGTGATTAAAACTGCTCAAGGGGATATCGTTCCCGCTCGAGGAGTAGAAATTACTGAAGATGGTCGGGTTTTGTTGGTTGCCTATCCTACTAGCAATAACCAACGCACTCCAGCAGCGAGGACTAACTGTGGCAAATAGGTCGGTTTAATGGCGATCGCCATCTTGGCTAACTAGAGCGATTTTAAGTAGAATAGCTAATAAACTTCTGTCTCCTGCCTCCTGTCTAATACCGAGATCTGGTCTGCCCAAGAGAAAACTGCTTTAATTGACCCTGGAACGCGGTTTAATTAATAGTTGTTCGTAAATATTGGATATCGATGAAAATCTTAGTAATAGGTAGCGGTGGCAGAGAACACGCCATAGCCTGGACATTATTGCGATCGTCTAATGTGACATGGGTATTTTGCGCCCCTGGTAATGGCGGTACTGCAAAAATGGAAAATTGTCGCAATTTAGCTCTAGCGGTAGATGACTTTGAAGGAATAGCTGATGCAGTCAGAGAAAACGAGATCTCTTTAGTAGTAGTGGGACCAGAAGTACCTCTGTCTTTGGGAATTAGCGATTATCTCCAACAGCAGCAAATTCCCGTATTTGGTCCTAATCGAGCAGGGGCGCAACTCGAGTCTAGTAAGAGTTGGGCAAAAGAATTGATGCGGGCGGCAAATATTCCCACCGCCCATGCTGATAGTTTTAGCGATCCGACGGCGGCTAAGGAATATGTAAGGCAACAGAATGCACCGATAGTTATTAAAGTCGATGGTTTAGCTGCAGGTAAAGGAGTCGTAGTAGCAGCAACAATTCCAGAAGCGATCGCGGCGATCGACGGTTTATTTCGTCAAAACTTTTCCCGCCTAGTTATTGAAGAATTTCTGATGGGAGAAGAAGTTTCAGTTCTCGCCCTGACTGACGGAAAAACTATTCGCCCCCTACTACCCGCACAAGACCACAAACCCATCGGCGAAGGAGATACGGGAAAAAACACTGGGGGCATGGGCGCATACGCACCGGTACCCATAGTAGACGTGCGACTGCAACAGCGAATTCAGCAGGAAATTCTCCAACCGACACTAGACGCTATAAACCAGCGCGGTATCGATTATCGGGGTGTAATCTATGCTGGCTTGATGATTACTCCCCAAGGCGACCCTAAAGTAATTGAATTTAACTGTCGCTTTGGCGATCCTGAGACTCAAGCGGTTTTACCTCTACTGGCAACCTCTCTCGATGAATTACTCCTCGCCTGTGTAGAAGGGCGACTAGCATCCCAACCCCCAATCGCCTGGAATGGTAAAGCCGCCGTCTGTGTAGTGCTTGCTTCTGGAGGCTATCCCGATCGCTACCACAAAGGATATGAAATTTCTGGATTAGATACTGCTTCTGCACCGGAAGTTATGGTTTTTCAAGCCGGAACCAAACTGCGGGGCGATCGCTTCATTACCGACGGTGGTCGGGTATTGGGAGTTACCGCCCTAGGAGACAATCATGCAGAGGCGATCGCTCTAGCATACGATAAGGTAAAATCGATTCGGTTTGAAGAAATGTATTACCGTCGCGACATTGGATATCGGCTCGGCAAATAAAATTCTCCAATTACCTCCGTACTAATTGATAAACTATAATTGCAGGCATCTTAACATTTATTAATTATTTACGCGGAGTATTTTGCTGACTCTTATTACCAAGATTAAAGAAATTATTGCCCTCTGGTGGTCGGAATTTACCCTCCAGACCAAACTCATGGCAGCGGCTACTTTAGTAGTTTCCTTGGTTATGAGTGGTCTAACTTTCTGGACGGTAAACACTATTCAACAAGATGCTAGGGTTCACGATACTCGCTTTGGCAACGATTTAGGGTTGCTATTAGCTGCTAATGCTGCCCCTTTTATTGCCGAAGATGACCTCAATGGCTTAGCTCGTTTTTCCAGTCGTTTTTTCCTCAGTACCTCCAGCGTACGTTACCTGATTTATGCCGATCGCGAAGGCAATATCTTTTTTGGTATTCCCTACTCCCAGGCGGAGGTACAGAATTCTCTAACTATCGAGCGTCAAATTCAGTTACCAGAGGACTATGCCGAAAACAGCGAACTCCCCTTTATTCGCCAGCATGATACTCCTAATGGCGAAGTTACCGACGTATTCGTTCCTTTAAGACACGAAGATAAGTATTTAGGAGTTTTAGCAGTTGGGATTAATCCCAACCCTACGATTGTCGCTTCTTCGAATCTCACTAGAGATGTAACTATTTCGGTGTTTATCACGATCTGGGCGATGGTGATCTTGGGCAACGTTTTTAATGCGTTGATGATTACCAGACCGATTAAGGAACTATTAGTCGGGGTGAGAAATATCGCCGCTAAAAATTTCAAACAGCGGATCGATCTCCCTCTGAGAGGAGAACTAGGAGAACTAATTGCCAGCTTCAATTTTATGGCAGAACGCTTAGAAAAATATGAAGAGCAAAATATTGAGGAATTAACTGCCGAAAAAGCCAAGCTGGAAACTCTAGTATCTACCATCGCTGACGGTGCAGTTCTCATCGATACCAACATGAAGATTATTCTGGTCAACCCCACCGCCAGACGCATCTTTGGCTGGGAAGAAAAGGCGATCGGCGAAAACATCCTCCATTATTTGCCATCGGAACTTACAGTTAAATTAACCAAGCCTCTCTATCAAATTATTGCCGATACGAGAGAGGGAGAATTAACAACCCTGACTCATGATGCCGATCGCAGTCATACAGATAACGCTGAAGATGTACTTCCCCAAGATGAATTTCGCATTACTATCAAACAACCAGTAGAGAGAACGGTGAGAGTTTTACTCCGAAAAGTGGTCGATAGCGAACGGGAAAACATTAAAGGAATTGCCATGACCATTCAGGATATTACCCGCGAAGTCGAACTAAATGAAGCTAAAAGTCAGTTTATTAGCAATGTCTCCCACGAATTGAGAACCCCTTTATTTAATATCAAATCCTTTATCGAAACCCTGTTCGAATATGGCGAAGATCTGAGTGAGACTCAGAAGCGAGAATTTTTAGCAACGGCGAATCACGAAACCGATCGCCTCAGCCGTTTGGTTAACGATGTTTTAGATTTATCTCGTTTAGAATCTTCTCGAACCTACCAACTGGGTGAGGTCGATCTAACCCAAACCATCGAACAGACTCTCAGAACCTATCAACTCAATGCCAAGGATAAAGGTATTGCCCTAGACCAGCAAATCTCCCCCAATTTGCCCACCGTACTCGGTCATTACGACCTCTTGTTACAGGTGTTAGCGAATTTGGTTGGCAACAGTCTCAAATTTACTCCCGCCGGAGGTAAAGTAACGATTCGCGCCTATCCAGTCGAATCCGACACCGTAATCTCGACTCATCCCCGGCAGGTGAGAGTAGAAGTAATCGATACCGGGATTGGGATTTCTCCAGAAGATAAAGAAGCAATTTTCGAACGTTTCTTCCGGGTTGAAAATCGAGTTCACACCTTAGAAGGGACTGGACTGGGTCTTTCGATCGTCCGTAACATCATTGAAAAACACAACAGCCAAGTTCACTTAAAAAGTGAAGTCGGAGCGGGCACTACTTTTTGGTTCGATCTGCCAGTTTACGAACATTCCCATTCGGAGCACAATTTAATTCAAGCAGTAGAGACCGTTGAAGAGGAACCGTAATTGCTGCCTAAAATGCCAATAGAATACTGACCAGGGCGATAACGGCGATCGCGACCAAACCTCGATGGCGACCGAGCCAGTATTTGACTGACTGAAAACCATTTGCAGTTGGATGTGTAGTTTCTTCTTTTAATGGCAAAGAAGAGTCGCGAAATAAAGTGCATGTTTTAGCATGAGGACGCTGAGGAAAATTACAGGTATCGTCATCATGATAGACACAGCGATCGCACAAATATTCGCTTTCGGTCGCCCGATACAGAGGTATACCGGGATGACCGAAAGCTTTAAGCTGGTAGCGACAGTGAGGACATTCTATTGCTTGGGAATCGATCGCGCGATCGCAGCGGGGACAGTTAGCCATAAAATCGAACCTTAAGACAAGCTAGTTTTATTTTCTCATCTAGGAAAATTTGCGTATTTGAAATTCCTTGCTTTCTAGCATTTTATATTGAGTTCCCCCCATCGCCTCAGCAAATTGGCGATCGGTAGCAGTTAAAACTTCCAGAGGAACCGCTTTCCACTGTTGGCGACTCTGCCAGCGAATGACGAAGATAACTTCATTGCTTTTACTGGGATCTAGCCAAACTTCTTTACCGACAAAACCAGGTTGTTGGCTTAGGGTTGCCGTCCAAATCGCTTCGTCTTGTCGAATAAATTTTTCTCGAGTTTCTGGTGCTACTCTAAATTTAAGCCATTCAATAACCATGCAAGTCGATCGAGAGATAAATCAACAATAATATATCTTGTATGAGGGCAAAGACATTTGACTTCGTTCCCCTGCAGTATACCGTTTACCATTCTACGATGGCAGTAACATAGTAAGTAAATTTGAGGAAATTAATATGGAAAGTAATGATTGGCTGAGACAGTTATTAATGGTCGGTATCGGTACCACTTCTCTGGTTGCCGAAAAAATTCGAGAAGTTAGCCAAGAATGGGTCAGAGAAGGAAAAATCAACTCCGAACAAGCCAAGTCTATGGTTGACGATTTAATGCGCCAATTTAGTTCCGAATCTGGAACGATGCAACAGCAAGCTGAAAGACAAGTAAGAAATATGCTCCAGGATTTGGGCGTTCCTCGACAATCAGAATTAGACGAATTAAGAGGCAGAATCGATCGCCTCGAACGTCAAGTTAGAAACTTAGAAAACAAAAGCTGGCGTTAACCGAGCGCCAAATGATCGATAACGTTTTTCTGGCTTTGGAAGGTAAGAACTAGGTCGTAAGCTGTTGGCTATTAGTTAACTTAAAGCTATTAGCTTTCAGCTATTGGCAACAATAAAGTTATTAAGTGAGAGCGAAGGAGGTTGAGTAGATTTACCCGCGAGCGAAACTTTAAAAATGAAGCCAATGGTCGATCGCTAAGGACAATTTAACTTGTAATAGAGATAAGATTAATTTCTAATAGCCGACAACTCAAAAAGCGATCGGCTAAGATTAAATAGCGATTTTTTGTGGTGCAATGGTTTTAAATTTGATTTGACACCAAATATAAAAAACTAAAAATAACTTCGTTTCCCGCCTTCCTCAAAAAACTTTTAGTGAATGACTTTATTGTTTGAGATAGCCGATCTGTGATTACCTTAACCCTATTACATCCTTTAAGAGAAATAGCAGTTCAAAGCTGGACTTTTGAAGATAAATCGACTATTCGGATCGGGCGTGCCCCTGATAATGAAGTAGTGTTATATAGTGCTGTAGTATCGCGCTACCATGTCGAAGTCAAAAAAACCGAACAAAGTTGGGAAGTAATTAATTTGGGAGCAAATGGCACCTACGTTGACGGAAAAAAAATTACTAAAGCTCCTATATTTGATGGTACGATTTTCCGACTAGCAACCTCGGGACCGAAAATCTTAGTCAAAATTGAATCAGAATTTCCCGAACCAGAAGAGCTTGACGAACTTCACCGCCAAGAAGAACTAAAAAAGAAAATTTTAAAATCTTCTAAAGATACTTTGATTAATTAGAACGATTTTTAGGTCTCCCTTGCCACTTCAGCAATAACTTCCTCGATTCGTTCTAGGTTCTGCAACTGTGATGGTTGAGACTTTAACCATAGCAAATATTCGATATTTCCCGCAGGACCTTTGAGGGGAGAACTAACTAGTCCTTGATATTGCCAGCCTAGTTGATGGGCAACTTGCCAAACTCGCGCGATCGCCTCAGCTCGGTCTTGAGGGTTGCGAATTACACCTTTTTTACCAACCTTGGCTTTTCCCACTTCGAACTGGGGCTTGATCAGTAAAACTACTTCGTGGGGAAAGGTCAATAAGTTACGTAAATTGGCTAAAATTTTGGTTAAGGAAATAAACGATAAATCCATCACACCCAAACTAGCATGAGGGCAATCGCCATATAGTTCCTCTGGGGTAAGATAGCGAAAATTGGTTCTTTCTTTCAGAATGACGCGATCGCTCGTACGCAAACTCCAGGCTACCTGTCCGTAGCCCACATCGACTCCATAAACCAGTGCTGCTCCTGCCTGTAGCAAACAGTCAGTAAAACCGCCCGTAGAAATACCGCCATCGAGACAGATCCGCCCTTTAACATCGATCTCAAAGATTTGAAGCGCCTTAGCTAATTTTACGCCACCGCGAGAGACATAAGGCGGCTTTTGCTTCAGGGCGATCGCCGCAGTTACCTCGACTTCCGTGCCTGGTTTATCGATAATGCGATCGTCTACCATAACTTCTCCCGCTCTGATCGAACGCTGCGCTACTGCACGAGAATTACAGAGATTGAGACTCATCAAGAGATTATCCAGTCTTTGTTTGCTCAATTGATACCGAGATCGGAAATTACTATCATTTGTTATTAGTTTAGTCGATCGAGACCATAACCGAACCGCTACGGGAATTTATACAATAATATAACTGAACTAAAATTTAGACATTCAATAGCTTCGAGATAACAATAACTCAATAAAAAATTCAAAAATTGCTTTATGTTTGATGCCCTAGCCGAAAAACTAGATGACGCGTGGAAAAAACTGCGCGGTCAAGACAAAATATCCAAATCGAATATTCAAGATGCTCTTAAAGAAGTGCGTCGCGCCTTGCTATCTGCTGATGTCAACTTGCAGGTAGTTAAAACCTTCATTGCCGAAGTCGAAGAGAAAGCATTAGGTGAAGGAGTAATTTCTGGAGTCAATCCGGGACAACAATTTATCAAAATTGTCTACGATGAATTAGTCCGAGTGATGGGGGAAAGCAACGTTCCCCTAGCTAAAGCAGAACGACCGCCGACAGTTATTTTGATGGCAGGTTTGCAGGGTACTGGTAAAACTACTGCTACTGCGAAACTAGCTCTGTACCTGGGCAAGCAAAAACGCAGTTGTCTGATGGTCGGTACTGACGTATATCGCCCTGCGGCTATCGATCAGTTACTAACTTTAGGCAAACAAATTGATGTTCCCGTGTTTGAACTGGGAACCGATGCCGATCCTGTCGAAATTGCTCGTCAGGGAGTCGATCGCGCCAAAGAAATGGCGGTAGATACGGTAATTATCGATACGGCAGGTAGGCTGCAAATAGATCCAGATATGATGGGTGAATTAGCCCGCATCAAAGCAACCGTCAATCCAGATGATACTTTACTGGTAGTCGATGCGATGACGGGACAAGAAGCAGCCAACCTCACCCGGACTTTTCAGGAAGAAATTGGCATTAGCGGGGCAATTCTCACCAAACTAGATGGCGACAGTCGCGGTGGTGCGGCTCTGTCAGTCAGACAGGTATCGGGACAGCCAATTAAATTTGTCGGTGTCGGGGAAAAAGTCGAGGCATTAGAGCCATTTTATCCCGATCGCCTGGCTTCTCGGATCCTCAACATGGGCGACATTCTTACTCTAGTAGAAAAAGCCCAAGAAGAAATCGATCTCGCCGATGTCGAAAAGATGCAGTCCAAAATTATGGAGGCGCAGTTCGACTTTAACGACTTTCTCAAACAGATGCGCCTGCTGAAAAACATGGGTTCTTTGGGAGGCGTGCTCAAGCTAATTCCTGGGATGGGTAAAATTAGTGGCACAGATTTAGCTAAAGGAGAAACTCAACTCAAGCAAACCGAATCGATGATTAATTCGATGACTAAAGATGAGCGCACTAACCCCGATTTACTAGCTAGCTCTCCCAGTCGTCGTCGTCGTGTCGCCAAGGGGTCTGGCTTTCTCGAAAAAGATGTCAGCAAGCTAATTAAAGACTTTAGCAAGATGCGCTCGATGATGCAGCAAATGGGTCGCGGTATGCCCGGTATGGGAATGCCCGGTATGGGCGGCGGTATGCCCGGTATGGGAATGCCCGGTATGGGTGGCGCTGCCATGCCTGGTTTTCGCCCTCAACAGGGAGAAGGCAAGAAGAAAAAGAAAAAAAAGAAGAAAAAAGGCTTTGGTACATTGTAAGATAGAATATTGTCTGAATTAACCAACTAGAAGAATCAGCAGATAGTTTACAATCGTTAAGGACTATATTTCGATATTGAGAAATTTATATATATGCTCAAACTCCGTTTAAAAAGATTTGGTAAGAAAAGAGAAGTCAGCTACCGTATTGTGGCGATCGACAGCAGAAATCGTCGTGATGGTCGTCCCATTGAAGAATTGGGTTACTATAATCCTAGAACCGACGAAACTAGACTGGATGTTCCGGCGATTGTCAAACGATTGGAACAAGGCGCACAGCCCAGCGAAACTGTAAAAAGCATTCTCCGAAAAGCACAAGTTCTCGACCGAGTTCATGCCTAGAAAGACTAAGACTAGCCCAGATTACGAAGGGCTAGTTAAATTTTTGATTGACCCTTTGTTAGACGACCCACAATCGCTGTATATCGACAGTGAAATCATTAGAGAGCGAAAAATCTGGTTGAGAGTCGCTTTCGATAGCGATAGCCGTGGGAAAGTATTTGGTCGCGGTGGTCGCAATATTCAAGCTATTAGAACCGTATTAAATACTGCTGCTGCTTTAGCCGACCAATTGATTTATCTAGATATTTACGACGGTGAAAACCGCAATCGTCCCGAACGCCAATCCTCTAGTAATTCTAGTAGTGCTAACAGAAAAAAAAGATCCCGCACTTCCAAAGAACGACCCCGTATTACTAAATCGGAGTAACCAGGAAGCAAAGGAGGCTGGAAAGACTGGCTAGGAAAATTAAGGTTTCTCGAGCTGTTCGAGTTTTAGTTACCTTTTAAAGCATAAGCTCTGTCCCACAGAGGCAGAGCCTGGAATCTGCTATTAACTTCAAGCCAATAGTTTTTTAGTAGGTCTGACTGCTAAACATAGAAAGCTTTAGATCTGTGGTTTCGTTGGATTCATCATAAACGGTTAAATGCTGGGGTTTGCAACGCCTAACTTCCAGTTTATCGACTTTTGCTCCTTCTCCAATTAAATCTTCAACGTAACCAGCCTGCGCGGCATGGGCTTCATTTGAAGTTAGAAAGGGACCGAAGTAATAGGTACATTGGGGGTTCTCGGAAATGATTTTTACCCAGTGAGCCAAACCAAAGCTATTGAGTAACGAGATCGACATTTCTTTGAGCATTTCTTTCATTAATTTATCCTCTATTTTTGCTAAATTAAATTAATTTTTGTAAAATTATCGAGCAGTCTATATTGAAGTTATTTTAGTTTTACTAATTTTTATTTATTTATACCGTCAGATAGACTGCAATTTCAATTTAAATAATATTTTTATTGGGATCGCGCTTGTCGTTGGCGAAAGATTTCGTAGAGTGCGATCGCTGTTGCTACCGAAGCATTGAGGCTGGGAGTCGCTCCCGACAGAGGAATCGCCGCTAATTCATCGCAATAACGTTGAGTTAAAGGACTGATGCCTTTGCCCTCCGAGCCTACTACTAATCCTACTGCACCGCTAAAATCGATTGTGTGTAATAATTGACTGCTTTGGGTCGCAGTGCCATAAATCCAAAAACCAGCTTCTTTCAATTGCTCGATCGCCTGGTTTAAATTTACCACCCTGGCGATCGCTAAATGCTCTACAGCTCCTGCGGCGGCTTTCATTACAGTAGAGGTCACACCTACTGCCCTTCTTTGGGGAATAACTAGTCCCTGCACACCCATTGCTTCTGCAGTGCGGATAATGGCACCTAAGTTGTGAGGATCTTCAATGCCATCGGCGACGACAATTACGGGATTACTTTTAAGTTTGGCTCGCTCGATTAATTCAGTCAATTCCCAATAAGCATAAGGAGCAATTTGAGCGACTATTCCTTGATGGTTGGCTCCAGAGCTTAATTTATCGAGGCGATGACTGTCGATTTCATCGATTATCGTCCCCTTGGCTTTGGCTTCCTCTAATAAAGCTGCAAATTTGGGGCTTCTACGTAGTTTGCGAGTAATCCAGATTCGACTGACGGGGCGATCGCTTTCCAAGACTGCGAGAACGCTGTGGCGACCGTAAATCGAATTAGTTGCTTCTAAGTTTTCTTCTTCAATAGTTCGTTCGACAATTTTAGGGCGAGGTTTGCTATTGTCTCGCTTGGGCGAGCGCTTGGGATAGCTTTGTTTCATCAAATCTGAGATTTGGCTCAATTTACTCTATGTTTAACTTAGCTAATAATTCCTCCAAACGCTGCAGGTCAGTTAGATAGAGATAGCCAATTAAAGTTTCTAAACTAGTTGCCTGTTGATACAGTTGGGGGGATAGCCGTCTCGGTTTTCCCCCACAGGCATTACGTCCGCGACGAAGAATTTCTCGTTCGGCAGCAGTTAAATAAGGTTGAAGAAGTTCTAATTGAGCTGCCTGAGCTTCGGCTCTTACTTGGGCAGTGACTTGACCGTGATAATTTGCCATGCGCTTCGGTGGCATCAAAAAGTAAGTACGAACGTATAATTCGTATACGGCATCTCCGATATACGCCAGAGCTACTGGCGACAATCGTTCGATTTCAGCCAATTGTTCTTTGGCTGTTAAATTAGCCATATTTTCAATCTTCGCCCAAGTTAGAACTGCTTCAAATGGTTTTATTTGGTTGGAAATGGACTCTGATAAAACTTAGAGTCAAATTAGATGTTAGGTTAATTTTTGAGGTTTTCTAGCGCGGTTTCCACAGAAGGTTGTAGAGAAAGAAATTTCTCCAAACGAACCAACTTTACTGTTTGAGTCACCCGGGGATTGGTAACCACTTGCAAGCTACCTCCCTGATTTTGAGCCTGTTTGACTAATTGTACTAAAGCGCCCAAACCAGAACTATCGATAAAATCGATTTGAGACAAAACTAAAATTACGTCTTGTGGTCCTTGGTCGATACAGTTGCCGATGACTTTACGAAATGCTGGCTCGGAAAAAGCATCGAGTAATCCAGTAAGACGAAAAATTTGATAATTATTACTGACTTCGCGAGTGCCTCTCAAGCTTACAGTCAGATTTAGCTGTTCTGGAATAATTTCCTCCTCAACTGTTCTTAAATTTCGATTTTGAAGTATACCCGATCTTTTCTTCAGACAAAAAGAGGTTAACTTCAATTATTGTAATGATAGAGTATAATGCTTGAATTCAGAAGGTCGTTATTAATAGCCGCTAACGTACACTAAGCTCAAAATAAATAGCTCCTGGAGATAAATATTAGAATTAAATTATATACCTAATCTTAATTATTTAGATTGAAGCGATCGCGCTGAAAGAGAACCAAGAATCATACATTTGGCGATCGCTTAATTCACAGTAATCTACAAAAGTAAACTAAAAATTTTAAAAGTTAGAGATTACTCAGTCTTCTTATGGCAGAGTAGTATCTGACTGTGTGTCAATTTTACTTCAGAATCGATGTCTAACTTTTTCTTATCACACCTTCAGCTTAAAATTTTTTCCAGATTCAGGAGCATCAAACCCAAAATTTTGCGGTTTTTACTCCTATTTGTCGCCACAATTGCCCTGTTTTATTTTTGGATAATACCCGTAACTTCTCAACAACCAGTTACTGTTAGTGTTTTGATGCAAGCTGCCGAAGCTTCTCAGTGGCAACCATTAGTAGAAAAATTTCACCGACAACATCCTCAAATTAGGATTAAAGTTTTTGCCGCTCCTAGCGATACCAATCAGGTAGAAGATTTATATACATCATCCTTTTTACTGGGAGAATCGGTTTACGATTTAGTCTACATGGATATCGTTTGGACTCCCAAGTTTGCCGCTGCTGGCTGGTTAGAAGATCTATCGGGACGTTTATCGGATGAGGAACTCGACGAATTTTTAGAGGGCGATATCAATGGCGGAATGTATCGCGGCAAGCTGTACCGCGTTCCGTTTCGTTCGGATGCGGGAATGCTTTATTACCGCACCGATTGGTTAGCAGAGGCTGGCTATCAGCCTCCAGAAACCTTTGCCGATTTACTTAAAATTTCTCAAGATTTACAACAACAGGGACTGACAGACTGGGGTTATGTCTGGCAGGGCAAGCAATATGAGGGTTTGTCGGCTATGTTTGTCGAAATACTCGAAGGTAGTGGCGGTTTTTGGATCGATCCCGATACTTTAGAGGTGGGCTTGGAGCGACCAGAAGCAGTTGAGGCAGTAGACTTTTTACGCAGCACCATTGAGAAGGGAATTTCTCCTCCTGGAGTTACTACTTATGCCGAAGAGGAAACCCGTCGTTTGTTTGAAAATGGTAAGTCCGCATTTTTACGTAATTGGCCTTATGTCTACAGTCTAGCTTCAGAATCACCGATCGCTGGTAAATTTGCCATTAAACCGATGATTCATCAACCAGGGAATAGTAGCGGTGCTTGCTTAGGTGGTTGGGGACTGGGTATTGCTAAAAATAGCAAACATCTCGAAGCAGCTTGGGAGGTAGTTAAGTTTTTTAGTAGTGAAGCTAGTCAACGAGAGTATGTTTTAGCAACGGGCTACGTTCCCAGCCGTAAGTCTTTGTTTACCGATCCGCAAATCGTAGCCAAATACAGTCACTATCCCCAATTATTAGAGGTAGTTAAAAATTCTGCTTTACGCCCGCCAATTCCTCAATATTCACAGGCTTCGGATATTTTACAGCGTTATCTGAGTGCGGCTTTGACTGGTAAAATGAATCCCGAGTCGGCAATGAAAGCCGCTGCCGCCGAAACTCGCAGGTTATTAAATTAAGATGACTCTAGAACGACAAGCAAAAATTACGGGTTGGTTATTGTTAATTCCTGCCCTAATCGTATTGTCTTTAGTATTTATTTATCCCATTGCTAGAGCTTTCTGGCTGAGTTTGTATGCTGAAAACTTGGGAACTCAACTTCAGCCAGTGTTTACAGGTCTCACTAACTACCAGCGCATGGTCGGAGATGGAAGATTTTGGCAAAGTATGCTCAATACCTCTATTTTTACGGCAGTTAGCATTACGTTGGAGTTAATTTTAGGTTTGGGTACTGCCTTAGTTTTAAATAGAGCCTTCTTTGGTCGAGGAGTAGTCAGAACCGTTGCCATCATTCCGTGGGCTTTACCCACAGCAGTTATGGGTTTGGCTTGGGCATGGATTTTTAACGATCAGTTTGGGGTAATTAACGATCTTTTACGAAGATTGGGACTAATCGATACGGGAATAAACTGGCTGGGAGATCCGACTTTGGCGATGGTGGCTTTAATCGTCGCTGATGTTTGGAAAACCACTCCGTTTATTAGTATCATTCTGCTAGCACGTTTGCAGTCTATTTCTCAAGATTTATACGAAGCTCATGCTTTAGATGGTGCTAGTGCCTGGCAAAGCTTCTATCAAATTACCTTGCCTTTGCTAATGCCTCAAATTTTAATTGCACTGCTGTTTAGATTTGCCCAGGCATTTGGGATTTTCGACCTCGTACAGGTAATGACCGGAGGCGGACCTGCAGGCGCGACAGAAACGGTATCGATTTACATCTATTCTACGGTAATGCGTTATCTAGATTTTGGTTATGGTGCAGCTTTAGTAGTAGTAACCTTTTTGTTGTTAATCTTAGCCGTTGCTATTACCTCATGGTTGTTAAATAAAGCACGTTCTTATATTTGAGTTTACTTTATTGGTAATTTTATTTATCTATCGATTGAATTTTAAGGGTAATAGCTCATGTCTTCAATACAATTAAGAGAGCGACAAGCAGCAAGATTAACCGCTGGTAAAGTGGTTTTAGGTTTGAGCATTTTGGCGGTTTTGGTTTTTTTTCTGGCACCGATGATTTGGCAGGTTTTGACTTCGATCAAAACTAATGAGGATATATCGGCAATTCCCAACGTCTATCTGCCCGACGAGATTACTTTCGAACACTACCGAGCACTATTCGTACGTCGTCCCTTTTTACTTTATATTTTCAATAGTGCTTTTGTCTCGATAGTTTCTACGATTTTATGTTTGGTTATCGGTTCTCCTGCGGCTTATGCTTTAGCTAGAACCAAGTTACCCGGAAGAAATTTAATTTTAACGGGGATTTTAATCGTTTCTTTATTTCCCTATGTCTTACTATTTTTAGGATTGTTAGAAATAGTCAAAGCCGTCGGTTTGGGCAACACTTATCTAGCCCTGATTATTCCCTATACGGCAATCAATCTACCTCTGACAATTTTAGTGATGCGGAGCTTTTTCGAGCAGTTACCAAAAGACCTCGAAGATGCCGCAAAAATTGACGGCTATAAAACTATAGGAATGCTGCTCAAAATCGTGTTGCCCATGACCTTACCCGCGTTGGCAACTACGGGAATTTTAACCTTTATTTTTGCCTGGAATGAATATATATTTGCCCTGACTTTTATTACTGAAGAAGCTAAAAAAACTATTCCCGTAGCAACCGCACAGCTAGGAGGAGCGACTTTATTCGAGATTCCTTACGGCCCGATCGCAGCAGCAACTGTTTTGGGAACTCTACCGTTAGTGATTCTGGTGCTAGTTTTTCAACGTCAGATCGTGCAGGGTTTGACCGCAGGAGCGGTTAAGGGATAGTAGCTATCGCTCGATTGAAGCTGAAACCCACTAATAGACTTGTTGCACGAATCCTCATTAACTACTTAAGCTAAGAGTAAAAGAGTAAAACTCCAAGGCACAAGGGTTTGATTATTTATTCATGCAAGAGGTCTCATGTATATCTCAGAACATGATAAAGCCTTGATTCGTAACTGCATCGAACGACAGCTACAGGCATTTCAAGAGGATAATGCTGCAGCTGCCTTTGCTATCGCCAGTCCGACTATTCAACAGCAGTTCGCCAGCGCAGAAAACTTTCTGGCTATGGTAAAACAAAATTATCAAGCCGTCTATCGTCCACGTTCGGTAATGTTTCGCGGATTTACTTTAGTCGATGATTTTCCCGCTCAAATCGTCATGTTATTAAATGAAGCAGGAACGGTCGTTAAGGCAGTTTACGTCATGCAGCAGCAGCGCGATCGCAGTTGGCGCATTCACGGTTGTCTCTTAGTTCCCCTCGACGAACCGCTAGATTACTGATCGCAACAGAACATAGTTAATAGTAACCTTCGACTAGCCAACCATAGATATAGATATACCCAGAACATCAAATAGCAGTGAGGATCGGTCAATAGCTAGAGGTTACAAAAGTTAACAATAGCTAAATTGACAACAGTATCCAGTAGGAAGAGCAAGGACTGAAATAGAGACTGGTTGAGTTAAAATCTTTCTTCCTTGCCTATCTGGATTGAGATGTTTGCGTAAATTATACGATAGAGAAATATTATATGGTTATTACACCAGAACAGTTACATTACTCCAGCGATCGTCATCAACAGAAAAGTCGCGTTGCGGTACTGTTAACAGGCTATGGCGAAGTAGAAGACTATGAAAACTTTGCTGATTACAATCGGCAAGCCCTCGACCTACTGACGACTAAGTTTGCTCCCATTCCTAAGTGGCTCACACCAACTCTATCTTGGTATTTAGCTAATTCCGATCGCCAAGAATGGGAAGAAGAAAACGATCGCTTTATTTCTCCTCATAATGAAATCTTTGAGAGACAAAGGGCTGGAATCGAAAGGAGTCTTCAACAAAAGTGGGGTGATCGGGTTGAAGTTTTCAAGGCATTCAATTTCTGCAAGCCTTTCTTACCCGAACAAGTGCTGGCTCAAATCAAAGAGCGGGGATTTGACAAACTGCTAATCTATCCCCTTTTAGTGGTCGATTCTATTTTTACTAGTGGTATTGCTTTAGAACAAGTCAATAACAGTCTTTCCCAACTCACAGAGGATGGAGAACGCTGGCTGCAAGGAACTAGCTACATTCCTTCTTTTTTCGATCGCCCAGCCTACATCGATTTACAGGCTCGCTCCATTGAAGAAACCCTCGGGGAGAAATTGCTCTCAGCTTATTTTCCTTCCCAGATAGGAATAGTCTTAATGAATCACGGCTGTTCTGAAGAGGCGAAAGGATTCGTGACGGGAATTGAAGAAAGTCAAGGACTGTACGATAAAGTTAGAGCCAAACTAATTAATCGCTATCCGCTAATTTCGGTTGGTTGGCTCAATCACGATACTCCTTTTGTTAAATGGACGCAGCCCAATGCCGATCGAGCCGCTGAAAACTTAATCGAACTAGGAGCTAAAGCGATTCTATTCGTTCCCATTGGCTTTGCCACTGATAACCACGAAACAATTCTGGATGTAGAAACGATTATCGAGCAAGTTCGCCGGAAGTATTCGGAAATCACTTATCTGCGGATGAACTGCGTTAACGACCATCCCGAATTCCTTAAGATGGTAGCAGACTGGGCAAACCCCCAAATAGAAGCTCTATTATTCCCAGTAGGTAAAAAGAGGGATAGCTAACCTCTATGAAAAGTTACTCCAACTCAAATTAACTACACAAAACTTGGGCGTGGTGGCGAATGCGATCTTCAATGAAAGTGGCGATAGTAAAGTAGCTGCGATCGTAACCCGAGCGCATTCTTAAATTCAAAGCTTGACCCGCTTGTTTATAAGCCGCCTCGAACTGTTCGGGAAGTAGCTGTTGTTGGTGGTAAAAATTATCGTCCGTTCCCCGATCGATGAGAATTGGGTAGTGCTAAAGATGTAATGAAGCATTATAGTAATATACGAAGTGCCAGATAGCACCTAGATGATTCTCTAATGATTTGGAAAATGATAGGGTTTTTCCCACTAATCGAGATACTCTTTGTCTAAGAGTATTGTTAAACCGTTCAATATAACTTGTTCTTCCTGTTTCTTTTCCCACTGCTTGATGGGGTTGTTGAGGAAATACCGTCTCATAAGCTGCCCAAAAATCAGTGTAGGCAACCGCACATTGACCATAGACAGGAGGTAGCGAATTCCACAGTTCTGGCGCTGCTTGTTCGCTGCGATTGCGCTCCGCGCAGTGGCAAAGCCAATCGCCAATTGTTACCCCAACGATTTCACGAGTTTTGGAATCCAAAGCTAACCAGACCCATTGTTTATTTCCTTGATGGTCTACAAATGACACGGGGCTTTCAAGGTGCGGAACCTGTGTCCGCACACAGCCCCTCCACATTGCATCACACTGCTTCGTCAATTTCCCCTTTTTTTGGGTGTGACTTTTATTTCTCTGGGAACTAGAGCATATTTATTTATGGTTAACATAGGTTTGAAGCCACTTTTCTGACACTTCAACTGCTCGTGCAATACCTGCCAAAGAAATTCTTTCTAATCAGAGCCTGTCAATCAACTCCCGTTTCTCTTGATTAACGACGATTTTTTGCGGTTTCTCTACAAATTGACGATGACATTGATTACATCTAAACCTTTGTTTTCCGTTGTGAATCCGACCATTTTTGACAATTTTCTCAGAATGGCAGCTTGGACAAGTAGGCTTTGCTCTCAAGTTATTTAAGCTCGACGTTTATTTTAGATCGTTACTTCTACAGGACTACCAACTTATTCATCGCAAAACACCACGGAGTTACGGTGACATATCCTGTTTTAGTCTGCGACACGAAGTATGTTTTTCCATCTGGTCCAGGGTTGATTTCTAATTCTCGTTGGTTATCGGGCAGTTTATGCTGACAGAGAATTAACGACAGGCGATCGCATAAAACTTCTCCTCCTTTATCTTTAACTAGATTGACTAGAGCTTGAGTCAAAGCACCAGTACCACTACGAGGTCTGGCCATACCTGGATTATGACGCATCGACATCATCATCGAACCAATGCCAATAGTTTTTTGCGAGGGTGGCGCGCCAAATTCTGAGACTAATCTGGCTAGCGGTGCTCTGAGGAATTCTGAATCAAACCAGTATTCTAGACTATCTTTGGGACTGGTAAGCATGGTACGAACTAAATCCAAAGTCTTATCAATTCCACCCAAAGTCGACAACAGTTTTTGAATATTTTTGATGCCATAGTTCCCGGCAATATCGACAACGGATTTGGGCGGTGCATTGAAAACTGGCGTAATTCCTGCGGTTAGCCGTTGCCAAAAATCAACATACTCTCCATATTTTTCAGCGTCGCGCTCACTGTAACGCGCAATTTCGGCTTGAGTTTTCTCTACTGAAGCATGAGCCAGAAAATATTTACCGTCAGGATGGGGACAAAAGGTGACGGGGTCGCAGTAGAGGTATTCTAGCCCATATTTGGCTAGTTCTAGCTCTTCAATTACGGGTCCGAGATGAATAAACTCGTGGTCGATCGCACAGAGATTAAATTAAAAGCCTGGTGCTGCTTCGGGTAAAGCTTCTTCTGTGGTCGCTCCACCGCCAGGAATGGGACGTTTTTCTAACACGAGAACCTTATAACTTATAACCCGCGTTGAGTAAATAGGCCGCACAGACCAAACCATTGTGACCTGCACCGATAACGATTACATCGTATGTTTGCATGTGGCGCGTTTGCTGACAATTATTTTTGTATGTTTATTTAAGTTTAAAAAATAAAGCGAGACATCTTTTATCTATCAATAGAAAGAAATTGGTTAAAGTTTTTTTAAATTAACGAATTTATTTACTCGAGGCAAAATTCCCAGAGAAAGAAAAAGAAAGCGTACATCAATTAATTATTCTGTCTTTAGAGCTAAAAAAAAATCTTGGTACTGCTCTTAAATAGTTTTAGAGTCTCAAGCGCGAAACTTATTTTACTTTTGAAAAAACAACATAAATAATACCGAGCGATTTATCTTATATATCCTTAGTTTACATTATGGAATTAACTAAAAATTCGACGATCGATTCGACCATGACAGCTAGGGAAATTGACAATAGCTCATTGGTTATGAGAAATTTACAGCAGCGTTCTTTAAAAGATATTTTAGCGGCATTGGGCGAGCGTCCCGTACCAGAATCGGAAAATGTTATCGATCGCGCTGCCGAAGCAGTTGGTTTAGAGCCCAATCTTTTAGCGGTACTTAAACAAAAATCAAGCCCAAACAAAGCCCAAACTAGCTTTATAAGCTACGAATACGTCGCGATTTTGGTTCAACCATTGGACAAAACGATAAGATATACCTGTACGAAAAGCTTCTAATGCTTCAGGAAATGTCTCCAAAGGTTTGTTCGCCCAACGTCTTCTTAAACCTCCAGTAAGCTTATGCCAAAGGATAAAAGTATAGGCACAAAAAACTAGAATAAAATGTCTTTCCAAACTCTTCTTATCTCTAACTTGATACTCTTTTAATCCTAACCATCCCTTGGCTTCTCGATAGAAAACTTCTATCCAGTTTCTCTGAGCATAAGTTTGAACTATCCATTGCTCGGTTACTATTTCTCCCTCAACATTTGTGAGTAAGTAGTCAATATCTTCAGCATCTTCAAAGATTGGTGCACTCATGACGATAGCTATTTTTCTGATTCCTTCTAGCCTTGATATTTCTGCTTCTATTATTGCTACCCAGACGGTTCTAGGTTTTTCACCCTGGATTTGAATCTCCTTAAATTCCTCATCAGATAACCATTGAGCATATTCATCTACTCTGATTTTTTCTAATTGATTTGATGGAGTTTTAACCAAAATATTACGATTTTTAGCGATTCCTCCTATATACTTTAATTTCTTTTTTTCCAGTTCGAGTAAAACAGTTGTGTTGTTACCATAGGACGAATCTATTAATACTAGTCCTGGTCGATATCCCCTCTTCAAACTTTTATCGATTAATTCTAAGGCTAAGGTGGGTTTTTTCTTGAATTCTCTGTCTTTCTTTCCTTCGGGCAACGAATTACCATGTTGATATAGTTCTATGTCTAAAGGTAAGCTTTTTTGGCCATCATATAGATGAGTTGTTACTACAACATTGCCATTATCTGTTTTCCCAATTTCCCCAATATATTGACGACCTACTGCTGCGGTAAAGTTACCACTTTTTCTATGCCCAGAGTCATCAACAATTAGACTAAATCCCTTACTGATTCTCGTTTGATTACACTTGTTCATCACTTCTAAGCGACGTTCATTTATCTTGTTCGCTGACCAAGTTGCTTCAGTTAAGAAATGGTGTAATTTGTGGTATGTGACCTCTACTGCGTCTTTAGCCATTTGAGATACATTTTTTCGCTCACTTTCCCCTAATAATCCTCCTAAATAATGTCTGAATTCCCTTTTTTGCGCTTTAGTTCTCAGTAAATCATCAAACTTTTGACACCATCTCATCTATCGAAACAGGGAGGCATGGCTGCGGGAGTAGTTTCTTTCATAAAGTAAGTGCGATCGGGCTTTAGAATAATGTTAAAGTTAATCAGCAAAGGTATTCTATCTTATTTTGTCTGTTTAAATTGTTTAAGTACCGTTAGTAGAAAAAACTGTCATTATCAATCGTCCCGCCAACGAACTATACGGCTACTGGCGCGATTTCACCAATCTACCCAACTTTATGACTCATCTCAAATCGATAACTAATAAAGATGAAGCAGGTAAGGTAACCCACTGGGTAACTAATGCACCTCTAGACTTAAGCGTCGAATGGGATGCTGAAATTGTCAAAGATGAACCCGATCGCTTAATTGCCTGGAGTGCGCTAGAAAATGCCGATATCGACAACTGTGGATTTGTCCGCTTTCAACCAGCTACGGGAAATCGTGGTACTCAAGTCAAGGTGGTTTTAGAATATCAGCCTCCAGGAGGCGCGTTAACTAATGCTATTGCCAAACTGTTTGGCGAATCACCCCAAGAACAAATTGGCGACGAACTAAATCGTTTCAAACAGTTAATGGAAACTGGGGAAATCGCTACTACAGAAGGGCAATCCCACGGTTCTAAGTAGTTTAATCGAACCCCAAACATCAGGAGAAATAAAATTATGTTCCACACTAATATTACTCACTGGCTACGCACTGTCGCGATCGCTTTTATCCTTATCGTAGGAACTTGGTTGCTTAATGTCCCTTACAGCGCAACAGCCTTAGCTGGAGATAACTATAGCGCAGAGACAGATACCTATCAGCAAACGCGCAACCCCAATCGAGTCGATAGTAACAAAGAAGAGTTAGCTAACAGTAAAACCTATTTGCCAGAAGAAACTGAAGGCAAATCGATCTACGAGAACGTAATAGACAGAGTTAACCAGCAACGAGAGACTTATTCTCAAGACCAAACCCCAAGCGAAACCGAACGCCAATAATTTATCTATCCGTCGGTTAACTCTCTTTCAAAAGTCATAAAGATCGGTAGTCATAACTTTTGAATGATGAAGAGATCGAGACAAGCAGCAAAAAATTAAAGTGAGATTATTGACCATAAAATATGAGTAATTACAAACGTGCAGTTGGTTTATTTTACAGCCGCGACGAAGCAGAAGCAGCATTAAGGGCACTGAAAGACGATGGCTTTAATATGAAGTGAGTTAATTTAATTGCCCGAGATGCCGATCGAGTAGCAGGAGCAAACGATCTAAATCGTGGTGAAGAAACTGTAGAAGAAGGCAATAACGCCTCTGAAGGTGCGGGTGCGGGAGCAACTAGCGGTGCAGTTTTAGGCGGTATTGGTGGTTTGTTAATTGGTTTGGATACGCTCGCCATTCCCGGTGTAGGTCCGATAATCGTAGCTGGAGAAGCAGCTTCTACCATTGCTAGTACTCTTGCCGGTGCGGAAATTGGCGCAGCCGCTGGCGGTATTATCGGCGCTTTAGTCGGTTTGGGTATTCCCGAAGAAAAAGCAAAAATCTACAACGCTCGCGTCAAAAGCGGTAGCTATTTACTATTAGCTAACGGTACCGATGAAGAGATACATCGTGCCGAAATAATTTTAAGAGATAACGGCATCGAAGAATTTGGTATTTATGATGCGCCCGATCTAGGTAATGCTGAAACCATAGCAACTAATCCCGTAGCTCGCCAGCGTACCGTCGTTCCTACGAAAGATGTAGATGAGATCGTTATAGAAGACGAGCAACGCAGAATTAGATAGACTTCCAATCCTTCTTAGAGTAAGTAGATTTCCAACAATTTAGCAAAGCTTACTAACTACATATTAATTAAATTTGAAATTATGAAAGCTATATGTTGGCACGATAAACACGACGTGCGAGTTGAAACCGTACCAGATCCCAAAATTCTCAACCCCCGCGATGCCATTATTAAAATAACTTCTACTGCCATTTGCGGTTCAGATTTGCATCTATACGAAGGCAATATTCCCACTATGGAGTCGGGAGATATTCTCGGTCATGAATTTATGGGGGAAGTAGTCGAAGTCGGTAAAGAAGTAAATAACTTACAAAAAGGCGATCGCGTCGTAGTTCCTTTTACTATTTCCTGTGGTAACTGTTTTTTCTGTCAAAAAGACCTGTGGTCGCTTTGCGATAATTCCCAACCCCAATACCTGGATGGCGGAGGGTTTCTACGGACATTCCCCTGCTGATATCTATGGCTATTCCCATTTACTCGGAGGCTATGCAGGAGGACAAGCAGAATATGTACGGGTTCCCTATGCCGATGTCGGACCTTTGAAAGTACCAGATGGCTTAGAGGACGATAAAGTTATCTTCCTGACCGATATTTTTCCCACTGGCTATATGGCAGCAGAAAATGCCGATATCGAACCGGGTGACACCGTAGCAGTCTGGGGTTGTGGTCCTGTAGGTCAATTTGCCATCAAAAGTTCCTATATGTTGGGTGCAGAACGAGTAATTGCGATCGATCGCTTTCCCGAAAGATTGCAAATGGCTCAACAACAGGGGGAAGCAGAAGTAATTAACTACGAAGAAATCGACCCAGGAGAAGCTCTTAAAGAAATGACGGGTGGTAGAGGTCCCGATCGCTGTATCGATGCAGTGGGATTAGAGGCACACGGCACCGATGCTATGGCGGCTTATGACAAGGTAAAGCAGGGTGTAAAACTGGAAACGGGAAGACCTACAGTTTTACGACAGGCAATAGTCGCTTGTCGCAAAGGAGGAACGGTTTCAATTCCTGGGGTGTATGGAGGCTTTGTCGATAAGATACCTCTGGGGGCAATTGTCAATAAGGCTTTGACCTTGCGCTCGGGACAAACTCACGTTCAAAAGTATCTCCAACCTCTGCTCGATCGCATCCAACAAGGTGAAATCGATCCTTCTTTCGTAATTTCCCATCGCCTGAGTATCGAAGAGGCACCCAAAGGCTATGAGATATTCCACAACAAAGAAGACAACTGTACTAAAGTAGTTCTCAAACCTTAATACAGTAAGCCAAGGAGTAGAGAGGGTGTGGGGAGGCAGTAGATACTATCGATGTTAAAAAAAGAATATATCCCAAAAGATTGAGCCATATATACCCTTTAGATGAAATGCATATTCAAGAAATTTGCCAAGCTAAGAATGAGATTGAATTTATTCGCTCGTCAATTTAAGGAGAATCAAAATGGGAATAGGTGACATATTTAAAGGGATTCAACGCGATTTAGAACGGAAAGTTCGTGGCGAAGGGGACGATGAAGAACGCCGTTACCGCAGACGCGATGATGACGATGAAGCACGTGGTCGTGGCTATGGTGACTACTATTATGAAGAACGTTCTGGCGATCGCGACGAGGAGAAAGATGATGAGCGTCGTAGCTACCGCGATCGCGATGATGACGATGAAGCACGTGGTCGTGGTTATGGCGATTACTATTATGAAGAACGCCCTGGCGATCGCAGCCAAGAAGTTAGAGACGATGATGACTAAAGAGACTTTGGAGAGGTTTTGTGGCGTTAGTTTAATCGCAAACGTATTCTCGTTCCTATGGCGGATGAATGGCGATCGAAATTATGTGGTAGTTCTTTATTAAATGCGATCGCAGCTTGCCTACTAATTACTTCGACCTGAGATTTCTCTAATTAATTTTTAGATAAATCCAAAAGTTTAAAAAACCGAATCAAGCTTTTAGCAATTTCTTATCTTCCTAACCTTTTTAGTTTGGCAAGATCGGCACTAGCTCCAGGTTCTTCTTGCCAAACTTGGAAGGATAGGAACGGTTCGGTCAAACCCCTATTTCCTTCCAAGCTAAGACACTAAGATCTCTAGAAAATTATATATATTATGTTTTACCACAAAAAGCGTCTCCAGTATTTTACCAAACCGGAAAGACCCGACCCCATCCTGGCAAAAAAAATGCAGGAATTAATCGGCGGTCCTTTTGGTGAAATGACTGTAATGATGCAATACTTTTTCCAAGGCTGGAACTGTCGCGGTCCTGCCAAATATAAAGACATGATGCTCGATATCGCCACCGAAGAAATCGGACATATCGAGATGCTAGCGACTACTATTGCCTATCTTTTAGAAAAAGCACCAGTCGAACAACAAGAAAAAGCAGTCGAAGATCCCATCATGCAAGGTGTTATGGGCGGTATGAAAGCCGAAGATGTAATTATGGCAAGTATGAACCCCCAACACGCTACCGTTACTGGTGGCGGCTCGCTACCTGCCGACAGCATGGGATATCCCTGGAATGGTCGTTATGTAATTGCCTCTGGTAATTTAATGGCTGATTTTTATTCCAACGTTCAGGCAGAATCTCAAGGTCGTTTACAAGCAGTAAGAATGTACGAAATGGCTGACGATCCTGGGGTTAAAGATACACTTGCTTATATGATTGCTCGCGATACCATGCACCAAAATCAATGGGTTGCCGCAATTGAAGAACTGAAAGCTGATGGTTTAGAAGACTTACCCGTTCCTAGTTCTTTCTCTCAAGAGCAAGAAAAACAACAAGCTTCTTATCAATTCTGGAACTTATCTGAAGGTTCGGAAAGTAAAGAAGGACGTTGGGCAAAAGGAACAGCCCCCGATGGTAAAGGAGAATTTGAATATCTGGAAAATCCTCAAGGTGAGTCGGAAATGCCCGATCCTCCAGCACCAGATCCTCGTTTCCACAGCACGGGTAAAGGCTAAAAAGGCTCTTAGCTAGTTATTAGCTTAACTGCTTAAAAATTAATGGTGAGAGTGACAGCACGAATTTACACGACAGAGGTCACTCGCCAAATTTAATCAGACAAACAATATAACAATAACCGTAATGGAGGTTTAAATTATGCAACGTAACTGTGCACTAGCTTTAGGTATTATTTTTCTGCTTTTAGGCATAACAGGGTTTATTCCTGGCTTAGTGGCTTTGCCCCCTGAAGGCTTATCCGCTGGTGGTATTTCTTTAGATGCAGATAGCTTTTATGCCAAAGGCTTTGGTTATCTGTTTGCGGCATTTCCGATTAATTTGATGCACAATATAGTTCATCTTTTAGTAGGAATTTTGGGCATTGTCGCAGCTACCACAGGATATGCCAAGCTTTATAATCGCGGCTTTGCGATTAGCTATGGTTTAATCGCGGTCATGGGTTTAATACCACAAGCTAAAACTGTTTTCGGTTTAATGCCGATTTTCGGTAATAACATTTGGTTCAATGCTTTGTCTGCGGCGATCGCGGGTTACTATAGCTTTATTGCTGACAAACCGTCAACTTCAGACCAAATTAATGCTTAACAATTAGAATCTCGGGCGATCGCATGTATGGTTAACTTACTAGCCGAGCGATCGCCACATCAGCAGCTTTAAGATAGATGTAGGTATCATCACACCAGCCTAAGCTATGAACGTTATGTGGTAAGTCGTGGCAGTTTCGTTCGATCTTGCCCAGAATAAGCCACAGCCAATCTGGCGTTGCAGAAGCGGCTGAGACAATTTTTCTCAGCGAATGGTCGTTTCCTCCTTTGCCATTAAGTACCAAAACTATTTTTTGCCAAGGAGAGATTGCTAGCTTTTCCCTAGCCGCAGTTCGAGTTAGATTTCGATAGCCACCACCTCTTGCAAATTCATCACGTCAAACCAGGAAGTCATCAACTGGCATGGGATTTAGGTTTTATTGGTGCTGGCATGTTGTCGATCGCCATCGGTTGGTTAATTTTACGTCAAGATAAACTAAAAATGCAAAATGAGTGAAGTTTTGAGAGATTGCTGCTTAGAAAGGCTTTAAAAGCCAAGTTATCATCGAGCGATCGCATTATTTAGATAAATGAAGATTGAATAAGTTTAAGTTACTACTGCGATCTTTTTTTGTCGGATATTTTATCCTGTAGAATTGTTCGGTTGATAGTTTACTTGGGTAAGATAAACTACCAAAACCTTCTAAGAGAACACTAAACTGTTCGAGTCGAACAGACTCTCAAAGGTTTGAAAGCTAAATTTTAGGTTACAGTAATCAAAGAAGAACTGCCTACCAGACTAGATGTCAATCGCCTTGGGAACACCAACGAATGAATTTTCCCCATGCCGAGATTCATATCTCTATCTACTAAAACAAAATTGGTGTCAAAGTAATAATTTTCCGCGAGCGATTCTTTGAATTGCGTTTAGATATACTATCTACAGAAATCGTCTCCTCAGGTAGGGGGAAAATATTAGTGTAGCAAACCAATGAATGTCAAAAAAATTATTCAGTTATTGAAATCAACATTCCAAGAATGGCAACAAGATAACGCCCCGCGTTTGGCAGCAGCTTTGGCGTATTATACTGTGTTTTCTATTTCGCCTCTATTGGTGATTGTAGTAGCGATCGCTGGCAGATTTTTCGGACAAGATGCCGCTAAAGAAGAAATCATCAATCAGATTAGTGCGTTTGTCAGCGAAGATGCCATTCAACCAATTCTGCTCGCTTTGAATAATATCAGCCAACCTCAAATCAGGGGAACGGCATCTCTAATTAGTATCGGTGTATTATTAATTGGTGCTTCGGGTATTTTCGTTCAACTACAGGATGCTCTTAATACTGTCTGGAACGTTAAACCAAAACCCGGTCAAGGAATCTTACTATTCGTTCGCAAGCGTTTATTTTGTTTTTTAATGGTACTGGCGATCGGGTTTTTATTAATGCTATCTCTAATAATTAGTACAGCTGTATCTACTCTTGAGACTTACAGAACGGACTTTTTACCAGGTTCGGCAATTCTGTGGGAAAATATAGACTTTATCGTCTCTCTAGGTTTGCTTACCTTTTTGTTTGGTTTGATGTTTAAGTATGTTCCCGATGCCACAATCGTTTGGAAAGATGTATTTGTAGGAGCTTTAATTACAGCTTTATTTTTTATTTTCGGCAAGTTTTTGTTAGGATTGTATTTCTCTGCTGGCAGCCTGGGTTCGGCGTATGGTGCGGCAGGTTCCTTAGCTGTCTTTTTAGCCTGGGTTTATTACTCGGCACTAATTGTTTTGATCGGGGCAGAATTTACTCAAGTGTATGCTAGGATGTATGGCTCTGATATTAGACCTGGTAAACGTTCTCGAAAAGTTGGAAGTAGTTAAAACTACCAAGAAGTTTGTAATAATTGTTAAATTATATATAGTAGCAACACTAAGCGAAAAAATATCAAAACTTAACAAAAAAATTTAATAATTTTATTGTTGCTTTACAAATGAGCCGTATCGTCTGTTACAATTCTTTAGTGAGGAACTAAATTGAAAGTTGCAGTGTTTGGGAATGCGCAACTTAAGGTTTCCCCAAAACTAAACAACAACAACATTCAAACAGATACCGGCAGTCTCGTCGCCGGTTTTTTTTTAAGCTAGTTCCTTGCGAGCGACTACAACTACCAGGGTCTGGCTAAAATAACTAGGATAAGTCATCCAAACGCTCGACAAATTTTTTGTAGATGAGCTACCAAAATAACCCCAATCCTAATTTGCCATCGCTGTCTGATGAAGAGATCGATATAGAAGAGTTATTCGATTATGCCTACGAAAAGCCCGGTAGTATGCCGGGTACGCTCAATATCAAAACAGATGCTAAGCCTCCACGAATCGTTTTAATCGACTATAATTGCGATCGCGCCCATCGCAAAGAAAATTTAACTCCCGAAGCTTGTGCCAAATATTTAGATACAGAATCAGTATCTTGGGTTGATGTTGGCGGTTTGGGTAGTGAAGATATATTGCAAAGACTGGGTAAGGTATTTAACATACATCCATTGGTACTAGAAGATATTGTCAATGTCCCCCAAAGACCAAAAGTAGAAGAGTATGCCGATCGACTGGTAATTATCACTCAAATGGTGATTCCCAAACCCAAAAAAAACAGTTTTTGGTTAGAACAAGTTAGTTTAATCGTTGGCAAAAATTATTTGTTAACCGTACAAGAAGAACCAAACCGAGACTGTTTTCAAGGAGTACGACAGAGAATTCGGTTTAAAAAAGGGAACATTAGACATCAAGGAAGTGGATATTTGGCTTATGCTCTCTGGGATGCGATTATTGATGGTTTTTTTCCTATTTTAGAAATATATGGTGAAAAAATTGAAGACCTAGAAGACAAAGTTATTTTTAATCCTAGCGATCGAATCTTGGCAGAAATTTATAAAATTAAACGTGAATTACTGGCTTTGCGTCGCGCGATTTGGCCTCAAAGAAATGCGCTGAACACATTGATTAGAGATGGTAGTGAGGTGCTTGACGCTGAAACATTAGTCTTTTTCAGAGACTGTTACGATCGCAGCGTCCAAATTATCGATATTATTGAAACCTATCGCGAATTAGCATCGAGTTTGACCGATATCTACCTTTCGGCGATCAACAACAAAATGAATGAAATTATGAAGTTGCTGACAGTAATTTCCAGCATCTTTATCCCCCTAACTTTTATTGCAGGTATTTACGGCATGAACTTTAATACCGAAGCTTCTCCCTGGAATATGCCAGAGTTAGGCTGGTATTGGGGTTATCCACTTTGTTTGCTCTTGATGTTGGCGATTGCTTCAGGACTGGTTTATTTCTTTTGGCAGCGCGGTTGGTTTAGAAACTTGTCCAACCCCAAATAAAATAACCGTTTCGATCGAACCCCAAGATTTAGATTTTAAGCTCAATTTGAACGGGAGGCGGTCGGTAATAAGCTTACTGACCACCTCATTGTTATTGACAATTTTTAGGTTTAGAACTCGTTTAAAAGTCTAAGCTGGCTGTGCGGACTTACTGCTGGCAAATAAAGCAGTTGCCTTTTCCACAAAAGCGGGAATATCGCCAGGGTTGCGACTAGTAACTAAATTACCGTCTACAACTACTTCTTCATCGACCCAATTGGCACCTGCGTTTTTGAGGTCGGTTTGTAAAGAAGACCAAGAGGTAACTTTACGTCCTCTAACCCCATCTACTTCCACTAGAGTCCAAGGACCGTGACAAATAGCTGCTACGGGTTTACCCGCATCAAAGAAGGACTTGACAAATTGTACTGCTTTTTCATTAGTACGCAGTTGGTCGGGGTTGACGGTTCCACCGGGAAGTAGAAGTGCGTCATAGTCTTCTGGATTTGCTCGATCTAAAGTTACATCGACGGGAAATTCATCTGCTTTATCGTAGTGATTCCAACCTCTTACTTTGTCTACTTGGGGGGAGACTATGTGAGTTTGCGCTCCCTCTTTGTCGAATGCCTCTCTAGGTTGAGTCATCTCTACTTGTTCGAACCCATTAGCTACTAAGATGGCAATTTTTTTTCCCTGCAATTGCTGTGGCATATTTAATTTCCTCTTTGAAATGCTTAAATCTCCGCTCTACTTCTTCAGCCTCAGATACAACTAAATAAACTGTGTAATTTAAATAGATACAGACCTATTAGTTCGAGCGGGGTTAGTACTTTCTCAGCCTAGTAATTTATTTGCTTATACTTCTTCGTTCCTCGGACAGATATGGCAGTCTTATTGGCTCGAGAGCAGTTTTCGATCTGCTTGCGCTGCGATGTAGCCTAGTTTTTCAAATGCTTGTGGTCTCGCTAACAGTTTTAATCTAGGTAGCAAATATCTAAAGATAGAATTCAAGACTTATTTAGCGATCGCGCTGCGAACTAAATTAGCCAGTCTTTCAGCACTATCGCTAACTGCAAGGGAGGCAGCTTTCTCTGCCATAGTTTGCAATTGGAACGGCGAACTCAATAATTCGTTGACTAGTTGGTTTAAAATTTCGGCAGTGAGTTCTGATTGTCGGTAAACTACAGCCGCACCAGCCCTAACAAACTCCTCGGCATTATATGTCTGATGGTCTTCTGCGGCATAAGGATAGGGAATCAAAATAGCTGGCGTGCCCGTAACGGCGAGTTCAGTTAGTGTTCCCGCACCCGCACGGGAAATAGCTAAATTGGCTCTTTGCAGTAACCCCGCCATATTGTCGTAAAAAGGGAGAGATATATAGTGGGGATGTTGTAATGTGACGACATCGGGATCGTTTTTACCCGTCAAATGAACGATGTATGCTCCCTGACTCAACCATTCTGGTGCTGCGGCACGAACTAATTGATTGACTGCTACCGCCCCTTGAGAACCACCAGCTACTAAAATTAAAGTTGCGTCGGCAGGAATGGGTAAATCTAAACTTTGCGGTTGGTGAAACTGAGCGCGAACTGGAGTACTAACGTAGACGGTGGGAACTTGAGGTAAATAGCGAGCCGTTCCCTCAAAGCCTAAAGCGATCGCATCACACCAGCGAGCTAAGAAACGAGTCACTTTACCGGGAATATAATTAGCTTCGTGAAGAATTGCCGGTTTTTCTTGCAGACGAGCCGCTAAAATGGCGGGAGCGGCGATATAGCCACCAGTAGTAAACACGGCATCGATCTGTTTTTCTCGAATCAGTTTTCGTACTTGAAATATGGAAAACAGAAAACTAGCAATAATCTTCACTGTCTTAAAACTCAAGCGTTGTTGAAAACCTTCTACCGAAATAGTATTGAGAGGATAGCTCTCTGGTATGAGAGTAGTTTCCAATCGGTTGGGAACTCCCAGCCACTCAATTTCGTAGTCTGGTAGCTGTTGGGCTAAGGCAAGGGCAGGAAATAAATGTCCTCCCGTACCGCTGGCGGCTATTAGAAGACGAGTTGAAGATGATGACACGAGAAATTAAAGATGAAAAGTGAATAAGTAGGACAGCACAAATAAAGCTAACTGAAGAAGGTAGTCATTTGTCCTTTGTCATTAGTCATTGGTAAACATTTGAACCGTGTTTATCTTTAGTAACCTTTTTTAGTGACGACTACCGACTAACAACTAACAATTTATTGACCTCGATCGCTACTGATGCAGCAAAATATAGTTTAACTATTGTATGCCGCATCCCGCTCTCGCCATCTCTTGCATTTGGCGATCGCTGCTTAACTCTAGTACCTTGGCAAAATCTCGCTCCGCAGCAGCTATGTTTTGAGTATCACAGAAAGCAATTCCTCGATACACTCTGGTTATTGTCTCTTGTTCTGGGGTAATAGAGTTTTGTTGCAAAATATTTTGCCAAACCTCATCGGCTAAAGCAGATCTTTTTAATCTATATAGAGAAATACCTTTATTTAGTGCAGCAGCAAAATATTTGGGATTCTTAGTTAGCGATCTCTCGAAAGCTAAGAGAGCCTGTAGTTCTTGTTTTCGAGCCAGGAAAATTTTGCCCTGTAAGTTATAAACGATAGCGAACTGGCGATCTCTACCTGTAAGAGGCTCTCGATTGGATTCTAAAAGGCTAGCAGCTTGTTGAGCGTCTCGTTCGGCAGCCTCATAATCTTTGGCATTTAAGAGAGCCTCGCTTTTATTGAGCCAAAAGGTCACTGTTTGAGGAGCGAGGGTAACTGCTCGCTCGAAAGCATTTGCTGCCATTTGATATTTTTCTAAGTTATATAAAGCTTCTCCCTGGCAGTTCCAACCTAAAGGCTCTTGAGGCGCGATCTCATTGGCTTGAGAGCAAGACTGCAGCATGGCTTCATACTGTCCTAATCCTTTGAGAGCGTAGCCGCGTGATAGCCAAAGTCTGTAGTTATCTTGGAGATTAGTTTGCAGCAGGCGATCGTAAGCCAATACTGCCTGTCGATAGCGTTGCTCTTGGAGGGAGCGATTTGCCTGTTGGTATAACTTTAGCTGTCGATATTGAGTTACCAGGTAAAAACTCAACCAAATTACGCTACTTAAAAGTAAACCTAACAAGATTACCGCTCGGAATGAAGCGCGACCGCTAGAAGATAAGTTGTGGTTTGATGAATTTTTAGTCCCCATTATGTTATGGATATAAAATATTTTGATAAAAAATCGATTTAAGTTGCTGCATTTTCAATTCGCGATCGACTAGACAGATAGAATTATAAAATTATAAAAGTTTGCTATTCAAACTTCTTTTATCTACTATCTAAATATTTAAAATTTCCAATATACCTCAGTTATGACTGCTACTCCCATAAATAGCGATCGCACCTCCGCTCAACTACCAGATAATTTAGGACGTTTTGGCTCATACGGCGGCAAATACGTTCCAGAGACCCTAATGCCAGCCTTAGCCGAATTAGAAACCGCTTATGCCAGATACAAAAACGACTCGGATTTTCTCCAAGAACTACAGGGTCTGCTCAAAGATTACGTAGGTAGGCCCAGTCCGCTCTATTTTGCCGAACGTCTCAGCCAACACTATACCCGTCCCGATTTTAAACCAGAAATCTATCTCAAGCGAGAAGACTTAAACCACACGGGAGCACACAAGATTAATAATGCGATCGCTCAAGTGTTACTGGCAATTCGCATGGGTAAACGGCGAATTATCGCCGAGACAGGCGCTGGGCAACATGGAGTAGCGACGGCAACCGTCTGCGCCCGATTTGGCATCGAGTGCATTATCTATATGGGCGTTCGGGATATGGAACGTCAAAAACTCAATGTCTTTCGGATGCGTTTGTTAGGTGCGACGGTACAGCCCGTAACTGCCGGTACTGGTACTCTCAAAGATGCTACTTCTGAAGCCATCAGAGATTGGGTAACTAACGTCGAAACCACGCACTATATCCTAGGATCGGTAGCGGGTCCTCATCCTTATCCGATGATGGTCAGAGATTTTCACGCCGTTATCGGTAGCGAAACTCGCCGTCAATGTCAAGAGAAATGGGGCAGCTTACCAGATATTCTGATTGCCTGCGTGGGCGGTGGTTCCAATGCCATGGGATTATTTTATGAATTTATTCCCGAAACAGAAGTTCGCTTGATTGGTGTCGAGGCTGCAGGAGAAAGCGTCGCTTCTGGCAAACACGCTGCAACGCTTACGGCAGGTAGCCCTGGCGTACTACACGGAGCGATGAGTTATTTGCTTCAGGATACTCAAGGACAAATTATTGAAGCACATTCGATCAGTGCGGGTCTAGATTATCCAGGTGTAGGACCAGAACACAGTTATCTCAAAGACAGTCAACGAGCAGAATATTACAGTATTACCGATGTCGAAGCAGTTGATGCCCTATGTCTGCTCTCAGAGCTAGAGGGAATTATTCCTGCTTTGGAAACCGCTCACGCTTTCGCCTACTTAGAGAAACTCTGTCCTCAACTTAAAGGTAGTTCGCGCATCGTGTTGAACTGTTCGGGAAGAGGGGATAAAGATGTACAGACGGTAGCGGAGTATTTAGGAGATAAATTGTAGATTGGGTACTAGGCTCTGGGGAAGTAGTAAGCGCAGAATGCTCCGCTGAGTAACCTCTTGAATTGAATTCAAAACGGGTCAGCGGTAGCAAATAAACAGTTTAGCTCGATTATCTCTTTTCCTTTTAATGAATTTTACTAATGTCTAGCAACTTAAAACCGAGAGCCTTACTAACGGTGAAAATGTTTGCCTTGACTACTACGGTTGCCGTTTTTAGCAACTGTTCGCAGCTCTCGGCAGAAAGCAGTCTGCTTCTCGAGCGAGCAAATTATCGCGAGACTAACCGTACAGTCTTAGCAAATAGCGATCTCAGCGCTCTCAAACAGTCCGTTCACGAGCGCGTAAATCAGTATCGTGCTAGCAAAAATTTACCACTGTTAGAATTAAATTCAACCATCAGCCAACAAGCCAAAACTCACAGTGAAAATATGGCACGAGGAAAAGTCCCCTTCAGTCATGAAGGATTTCAGCAACGCATAGAGGCGATAAGTAACGAGATTTCCTATCGTCGTGCGGCAGAAAATTTAGCCTACAACTCAGGATACACCAATCCTGTTAAACGGTCGGTTAGCGGTTGGATCGACAGTGTCAAACATCGCCAAAATATCTTGGGCAACTATAATCTAACGGGAATTGGAATTGCCAAAAATCAACAAGACGAATATTATTTTACGCAAATTTTTATTTTAGAAAATTAATTGGATATGGTTTTAGATAACATTCGGCTTTTTGATGAAGACATCGATGGAGCAACCTTAGCTCGCTATCTAGCAGAGGATGCGATTGCTGTAGATACGGAAACCATGGGTTTAGTTTTAGGACGCGATCGCCTGTGTTTGGTTCAGCTATGCGATTCTTTAGGTTACGTTAGTGCCATTCGTATTGCTAAGGGGCAAACCACAGCACCCAATCTGCAAAAACTACTTACCGCATCAGACGTTACTAAAATTTTTCACTATGCTCGTTTCGATGTAGCTCAGTTCCGCTATACTTTTGGTATTGATACCGCACCTATCTTTTGTACCAAAATTGCCAGTAAGCTAGTTCGTACCTATACTTCTAGTCATGGTTTGAAAAGTCTCGTAGCCGAACTAGCAGAAGTAGAATTAGACAAACGCGCTCAAAGTTCTGATTGGGGTAATGCGGAAAATTTGTCTTTAGAGCAGTTAAACTATGCCGCTAATGACGTTCGCTACTTGTTGGAATTAGAAGAGAAATTGACGGCAATGCTCAAACGAGAGGATCGCTATGAAATAGCGCAGCAGTGTTTTCAAACCATACCTCTATTTGTAACTCTAGATATTTTGCGCTACGACAACATCTTCGAACATTAATCTCTATATATTAATCTCTATCTATTAAACTCTTTGGGGTTTGCTATCAGTTCAACCTACAACTGATACGCCTTCAACAATTAGAGAAGGGTATTATACGAACCATTCCAAATACAGTAATTTCCTAGGGCCACAATTTAGTTCAAAATCTCGTATACGTTTCCTGCGATCGCCCGGGGGTGCTCTTAGGAAACAAATTGTTTCTTTCAGACGTAACGAATCAAAATTCGTTGGATGCTCAGGTTAACAATAGTTTTTTTTCGAAATAGCTAAAGCATTTACAATCTCTGCCTTAAGTATTAAGTTTAATACAAATAGATTAGGCTTTATTCAAATATCGAGAGATATTTTCACCCCTTATATTATAATAATCTAGATAGTAGTCACTTCGCTTATCGAAAATAACCAACGGTTTTCCTTACTGCATGACTAAATGCGTCCAGGTGGAGGAGGATAATTATTATTATTTGACAGCACCCAACGCCAAAACAGAATAAAGAAAATCATGAAACCCAAAAAGATAAAAGCTTTCAACATAGCTTTAAACTCCAGCAAGATAATAAGAACTAGACTATAACTACTCTCACCCCACACGGAATTTGAAATTTAGAATGAACTTTTTTTCCTTTAAAAACTTAAAAAAGGCTCGCTAATTTATAAGGTTTATATTTTTATCTTAATTTATAATCTATCGGTCAATCGATAAGTTTTATGAGGAGCTTTCTCAAAGCTAGATCCTTCTTAATTTCAACCTCAATAATCTGCTTAGTGTTGCCATTGCCCTGATTCTCCATGCCCATTATTACGTGAGTTCGACGAAAAAATAAGAGAAAAGAAAGGCTGAGATGTAAACTCAGAATAAGCAAAATCACTGAGTATCTCAGCTAGTTCTATGATGACATCGAGATTGGACATCACACAAATATTTTGGGATGTAGATGACTTCTGCAACCAATGGTCAAGTCTATGGCAGAGACAAAAGCAACTACCATCAATGCCGTGTGAAAAAAGATGTCGTTCGAGAATGTTATTAAGTGAGGTGATGACCATAGCGAGCGCTTTTCACGGTTCGGGTTTTCGTACCTTCAAAGAATTTTATACACTTCAAGTATTACCATACTGGAAAAAAGCTGTTCCTAAAAAGTTTCCAGTTAAGATGTCAGTAACTCATGTTTACACTGGGCTACTTACATAATCTAAGAGCAGGTTCAGCATCTTATCTTCAATTCTTTGCTTCTCTTCTTCGGTGTGTCGTTCCAGTTCGGCTTTAGCTGCTAATAAGTCTGCGGTTCTAATTTCTAGATTGGCAATCGCCAGAGTATCTCACCGTACGCCACCACCAAAGAGATTGTGAATAATGAAAGCCTGAGTTGAGGTTGCTCGATCATTAAAAGGAAAATCATAGGGTATTGGATCTGGCTGTTGAGATCGAGTTAACAAATTACAAATTTAAGAGTACTTGCCGTTCGACAAGATTGCTTCAGCAAGAAGAACCTTCCTCGACTCATTTGCCACTTAATGCTGCTATTACCGTTTCACAGAGCATTGAGGCTCATTAGATTGACGCTTCATTAGCAGTAAACAAAACGGGCATTTTTCCTCTAGAATCATAGACTTAAAGCAGGGTAATCGCACGTAATTTTTCAAGTTCATACAACACAAGGCTTCTGGCGAACGGGTTGTAAAATCATAAAAATTGAAAACCCTTGCTGTCTAAGCATCATAGAATTTTGATGCGATTACCCTGAGACTTAAAGCCGTTTCTTCAGACTGCCAATTTTCTAGCTGTTTGAGGGATTTCCTTCAAAAATCATCTGGCGTGACTGACCTCAAACTTGATAGATTTCTGCATGAATTTCTCCTGAGCTTATCGCTATTTTAGCAGTTTTTCAAGCTCGTTCATGACTATTTAATTTGACGATGCTAATTACGCTAATCGCCTATTTTTGTACTGGCAAATAAATAAGCCAGACATACTTGTAAGTAAATCATCTGGCTGACAAACGGCAATTTTTATTGTTAAAAAGGTCAATTTTACTTAGAAAAAAATGGGTAAGGATTCAGGTATCAGGGTTGACAAAAAGGAAAAAGAGATTAAAGTAGCCAATAATGAGCGAAGCTAATCACCCCTTCAAAGCCGAAGAACTGCGCCAGTTGTCCAATGAGAAACTGGCAGAAATCGTGACTACCCAACAAAAGCTGATTGAGAAGCTAGAAAAAAGAATAGAACAACTGGAACAGAGCCTCAACCTCGACAGCCAAACCTCATCGAAACCCCCTTCAACTGACTTGCTGAAAAAAAGCGAGAGAAAACCAGAAGTAGGGTTGGAAGAAGCCAAAAAAGAGACAAAAAGAAAACCAGGAGGACAACCAGGACATCAAGGGAAGACGAGAAAAGGATTTGGGCGTGTAGACCGCTACGAAGTATTGAAACCGACCATCTGCTCCAACTGTGGAAATCAACAATGGAAGACTAAGGGGGTACGAGTAGATACTCAACAGGTAGCCCAGTTGGTGGCAAAACCGATACAAGTCGTAGAGTACCAACGTCATCACTGTCAATGCGGCAAGTGTGGAGCAATAGAGGCAGCTCGACGGTCTCCCACAATGATTCCAGGTCAAGACTTGGGAGTCAGACTACAGGGGTTACTTTCCTGGCTGGGAAACTATGCTCATATGTCCTATGCTAAACAGCAAGAACTGTTGTGGGAACTGGGAGCAATAGAAATTAGTAGGGGAACTTTAGTTGCCACCAATGAACGAACGAGTACAACAAGCGAGTATCAACAGTGTTGAAGGGTTGAAAAAGTCGATTAATTCAGAGCATCCTCCTCTACATTGTGACGAAACCCCCTGCTCAGTTAAAGGAGTCAAAGAATGGCTCTGGGTTTTAGCTGGGTCAGAGTTCTGCCTGTTTCATGCCGGCGATACTAGAAAACGCAGAGAATTGGAAGCTGTATTAGGAGTATTCTATGATGGAGTTTTGATTAGCGACGATTTTAGTGTCTACAACGGCTATTCAGTAGCAGGACAACAAAAGTGTTTGGCTCATCTACGTCGTCATTTTCAAAAACTGTTAAAGACTAAAGGGGTAGATAACCAAGAAATTGCTACCACCTTTCTGTCTCTAATTGATGAGGCATTTAAGCAACATCGGGTTTGGCGACAGACCCATCAGGAAAGCCACTATCGAGATTGGGCAGAGGATTTCCGAAGGCGAGTGACTAGCGCAATTAAGACTTGGCTCAAGAATGCTGGTCATGAAGCTGGAAAACTGCTACGTTCGCTGCGTGATAAGGCGGAGCAATGGTGGTATTTTCTGACACATCCTCAGATACCCCCCGACAATAATCTAGCTGAACGATGTTTGAGAACTGCTGTAACCAAGCGGAAAGTTTGTGGTGGCTCTCGTTCCATCGAACGGTTTCAACATACAGCCAACCTGCTGAGTGCAATTCAATCTTGTCGTTTGCAAGGACGTTCGGTGATTACTTTTTTTCAACAGACTTTACAAGCTACAGTTGGACATTGTTCTTATCCTTCTCTTATTCCTCATGCTTGCACCTGAATCCTTACAAAAATGGAATGTTATTAAACAAATTTTGAGTTTGACTTAATCTGTTACCCACTAATGCTGGCTGTGAAGGGTTTTCTGCTAAATTCAAAAACAAATAAACACAAAAAGTTGCGATCGCAGCCAGCACAATTCTTTCTAGCATTTTACGCCCTCTCCCCATTTGCACCTACACAATCTCAGTATGACTTATTTAGCAACATTCAGCCAGTTTTTTCTATTCAGACATTAATATTTTTATCAAAATTTTACAATAAGTTTAAAGTCAATTGTTTTGACTAAGATTGAATTTTAATTTAGTTTAATTTAATTCCAGCAAGGAGAGTAGATTACTCCGCCTTTTTACTACGAAGTAATTTGTAATTCAAAGTCTTTGCCAATTCAGTACAACTCGATCTTCGAGACCTATGTAGACCACTTTTTTTGGCAACTAATGGTCGGTAATAAGATTTGAGTTTTTGCTGTAAAACTAGAGCAAAGAAAGCAATATCTTCTACTAAATATCTTCTCCACAACCGTTTGGGCTCTAAAGCAAGTCGATATAACCATTCTAAACCAGCTAAGCTAATCCATTTGGGAGCACGTTCGAGATTACCAGCTTCAAAGTCAAGAGTCGCACCAATGGCAAAAAAAGTTTTAATATTTTCTAGCTGAGATTTATACTTACAAATCCATTTTTCTTGTTTGGGAGCTCCTAATCCTACTGCTAAGACAGTTGCAGCGGAATTATTAATTAAATCGATAATTTTTTGACATTCTGTTTCACTGGCTTCAAAGCTAAAGGGTGGAGAATAAGATCCGACAACTATTTCTCTACCAACTTTGGCATTAATATTTTGGCGAGCTTTTGCTGCTACATTACCCAAACCACCAAGCAAAAAAATTTTAACGCTTTTGTCATTTTGATATTGCTGATAGAAAGCGGGGAATAGATCTGAACCAGAAATTTTTTCACACAAGGGTTGACCGAGAAAATACGATGCCCAAAATAGTAGTTGGCTGTCGCATACGCGATAATCTGCTTGTTGATAAACTCGATAAAATTCTTGGTCTTTTTGAAGTTTGATTAGATGATCGACATTAGGTGTAAACACAATGCCACCTACTTTAAGGTTTTCTAAAAGCTCCGACATACTACAGTTATCGATCGCAACATTTAAAATGTTTACTCGTTCCATTTTCACTCCTCATTTAAGTAGATTGTAATTTCTAGTTTTGAGATTTTCTTGGTATCTACTTAGGTAATTTGGCATAGATTAATAATATGAATTACATATATACGTACGCATACTATACGATTGGACATGTAATTTTTCTTACTTAAGATACTGGTATATCGGTTTGCTTAAAAGATAAATATCAAGTAAATTATGGAGGTATCAACCAAAATTTAATTGAATTTATCTAGGTATATATTACAGTAATCAAACTTATTTGAGTCGAACCACTATATGATGATTTAGTAAAGTTTTTTGGGTAACTAAATCTTCAATAGAAATACGGAGGTAGCGTTTTTCATCAACATTAAAAATCAGCTTGAGTCGATCGCTACCGGGATTTCCAGGGGGATCGAGCTTGGCAATGGTTCTGGCTCCATCTCGATCGTTAAGTGCCATGACCGTTGCAGTATTTGAATTAGAAGCACGAGTCATCAGACGTTCGCCATCAAAATATACTTCGGTAGTAGTGGTTTGAGAACCTAATTCGCCGATGACTAATTCAACACTAGTTTGATTTTCTGTGGATGCTCCCAAAACCAATTCTACAGGACGTTCTAGGGGATAGGGTTGCCCCGTTTCAATAATCGAATGCCAACTATGGCAGTTTTGACGGCGATTCCAATAGCGAATACCGTAGCTGTGATAGAGAAAGTCTCGAATCTCTATATTTTGAGCTACTTGCAGAGCTCCCTTTACAATCGCTTCATATGGGCGATCCTCAAAAAGTTTATCCTGCTCGAAATATTGTCCGATCCAGCTACGTACTGCAGGTATTTGTACGGAACCACCTACCAACAGTACCCCATCAATATCTTCAACCTCAACTCCATTACGTCTGGCTTGTTGTATTACTTGCTCCATAGATTCGTCCAGACGCTCGAAAAACTGCTGTTGTCGTAAAATTTCTTCGAAGCGATCACGTTCTAGATTTAGTTCGTAACTTTCTAGAGTTTCATCATTAAAATAGACCTCTGAAGCAGCAGTCTGAGAAGACAACTGGATCTTCAATCTTTCTGCCAGACGGGTGACTAGAGAAGATTTGGGTAAACCTTGCGTATTATGAAAATAATCGACCAACCAGTTATCGATATCGGAGCCGCCGAGATTTTGTCCTACTTTTGCCAAAACTCGAGCAGTTGGTTTTTGAGAAGAGTTGTCGCCCCAGATTCGATTCCAATTGAGTTTGAAACCTCGAGGCAGTGACTTTTCTGCCAGCTTGACTAGAGAAAGATCCAAGGTACCACCGCCAAAATCTACCACCAACAGTAACTCGCGCTCTGCCGCACCATAACCTAAAGCTGCGGCTGTCGGTTCGTCTATAATTCTAATTTTTTCGATTGCTAGAGATTGAAAAACATCAGTCAGCCAATTGCGATAAGCTTCAAAACTATCAACGGGTACGGTTAAAACCAAAGTTTCAATTTCTGCTGTATTAGTTTGTAACTTGGCGATCGATTCTTGGAGAAACCACGCTCCTATCTGCTCGAAAGTAATAGTTTGGCGATCTAGTTGGGGCAAAAATCCCTGAATGGGCGATCCGATACCTCTTTTAAAACTCCGAAAAAAACGTGGCTCATTAGCTAAATCCAAACCGCGATCGCGCACCGTTTGTCCGACAACAACTCGTCCTTGGCTAGCATCTTCAACATACACCCAGCTAGGAATTAAAGGCGGTAATTTGGCAAATGACTGAGATAACCCCTTCAGCTGGACCATTTCTGCTCTTTCGGTGGCGGCATTCCAGCGAGCGATTGCCGTGTTGCTAGTTCCAAAGTCAATAGCATAAATATTATTAGTTGAGATTGAATTTTTCCCCATTCAGAAAATTAATTTACGTAATTATACGGTCGTATAACTAAATTAGTTTAACTTGAAGATCGCTGTTTAAAATCAAACGGAAGTAATAATTTTTGCGATATTGAGGGTCTAATTTAGCAAAGATCGACCTCAGATAGCTTCTAATACTGATAAGGTTATGATATATATTCAGTCTTAAAGAAAAAATATTTATATTTATCGCTAAACGATGAAAGAGCCAAGATTTCTAGGTAAAGTGGCAAGCCACCTGATAGCACTTTTTTTAGGAGTCATCTTAACTTTTGGGGGGTTGAGAGTGATGTCTTCTCAAGCAGATACTTTGCCCCTCAATTTACCGCCTAAGGTAAAAGATCGGCCAGATAAAGTGGCTTTGCAAACAGAGCCTCAAGAGCGTGATACTTCCACCAATTTTGTGGGTACGGCTGTAGCACTGTCGGGACCTGCCGTCGTGAGAATCGATACCGAACGAACCGTTACCCGCAGAATCGAGCCATTTTTTGACGATCCGTTTTTTCGCGATTTTTTTGGCGATCGCTTTCAGCAACAGTTTCCTACAGAAAGACAGGTCAGAGGTCAGGGTTCGGGATTTATTACCGATAAAACCGGGATAATCTTAACTAATGCTCATGTTGTTAGTAAAGCCGACCGCGTCTTGGTAACTCTGAAAGACGGACGCGAGTTCGAAGGAACCGTAAGAGGAACTGATGAAGTAACCGATCTAGCAGTAGTTAAAATCAATCCTCAGAGAGAAGAATTACCCGTCGCACCTTTAGGCAGTTCTGACAGTTTGCGAGTCGGAGATTGGGCGATCGCCGTAGGCAACCCCGTCGGTTTAAATAACACGGTTACTTTGGGAATTATTAGCACCCTAACTCGCTCCTCGGCACAGGTAGGTATTCCCGATAAGCGGATCGATTTTTTACAAACCGATGCAGCGATCAATCCTGGTAATTCTGGAGGACCTTTGCTCAACGAACGCGGTGAAGTAATTGGAATCAATACGGCAATTCGCGCCGATGCTAATGGAATTGGCTTTGCTATTCCTATAGATAAAGTTAAAGCTCTCAAAGATACCTTGGCGGCTGGTCGGAAAGTTCCCCATCCTTATGTCGGTATCCAGATGGTAACTTTGACTTCAGAACTTGCCAAACAAAACAATCAAGATCCCAATTCAGCTTTTTTTGTCCCTGAAGTAGATGGTGTATTAGTAGTGAGAGTTCTTCCCAATACTCCGGCAGAAGCAGCGGGAATTCGTCGTGGTGATATTATCGTGGCGATTGACGACAAACCAATTACCAATGCTAGCGAACTTCAATCGTTAGTGGAAAACAGCGGCTTGAATTCCAGTTTGCGGTTTAATATTCTTCGAGGCGAGCGCTCAATCGAGTTAAAAGTCACTACTGCTCAATTGGAAAGTGCTACTTAAGCGGAAATTAACACTCAAATACAAAGTAATCTTACTCAACTTACTTGGAACATCAAAAGCGCTCAGGCAAATGAAGCAGCAAAAGTTATGTAGATAGAACTAAAAAGGTATCGAATCTCTTATCGATCGTCTCTTGCCTTTCTTTGCTCTCGGTGCATCCTCTTACTACGAAAATAGTTATGAGAATGCACCGCTGTTTTTCTCCACAATTCCAGTTAAGATTGAATCTTAACTACGTTATTTACCGATAAGACTACTCCGGTGAGACTCAAAGATATAGAAAAACACTCAGACAATTTTTTTGCTGACCATACTTTAACCCAAACGCCAAATACAAATTAAAAATCTAGATGATGTTGTTACTTTAACCTTTGTTTCGGGGAACAATAAAACCAACATCTTGATTCGCCAACGAGATGTCAATGCTTAGAAGCTGCTATCGTCCTGATGCGGATCGACAATTTCGCTTACTGCGATTGCTTGTTTTTTGTAGCTTTTAGATCTGTAGCGTCAATTACTCAAGAAACATGGATAAACAATCTCTTCAAAACAATACTATGGATAACCTAGAAACAGTTCACCATATCCTAGTAATTGAAGACCCTACAGATAAAAGAACCGTCGAGCTAATGCTGCCAAATTATTCAATTGGTCGCCATTCTGATAACGATATTGTTTTTTCGTGTCAAAAGATGTCTCGCTACCATGCAACTCTCTTAAGAAGAACCGATCTTAAAAATAATCAATACTCTTATTGGCTTTTAGATGGAGATTTGCAGGGTAATAAAAGCCGTAATGGTATTTTTGTCAATAACAAAAAATGCTTAATTCACGAATTAAAAGACGGAGATATTATTAGATTTAGTGCTGAAGCTGTAGCCAAATACTCAATTGTCAATAACTTGTCAGATCTCATAGGAAATGAGGATAGTTTTTCTTTAAAAAAAGAAAGCATCACCTCAGTTTATAAAGACGATAATAAAGCAATTGACAACAAACAAACACTATACACTTCGTCACCAGAAGCGAACCCCAATACTTACTCAGAGCAAGAATTGATTGCTTTTGCCGAGTTATGCCCACAACCAATTATTGAAATAGATTTATACGGTCAAATTAAATTTTTAAATTCTGCGGCTAATTTAGTTTTTCCAAGTATTTATCAGCAAAAATTACAACATCCTTTATTAAAAGATTTAATCTCTCAATGTAATGTTAATAACAGCCAAATTTTGACTAGGAAAGTAACAATAAATGACAAGATATATCAGCAAAAAGCTTGCTATTTTCCTGGAAGTAGATTAATCAGAAGTTACATCAGCGATCTAACTCAACAACAAGAATTAAAAAAATGTTTATTAAAGCAGCAAGCAATTTATCAAACCGTAACTAAAAAGGTTTCTGAAGGAATAATTATCGTCGACAAAACAACTAAACATATAGTATATGCCAATCATTATAGCTCAATTATACTGGGATATACTGTAGATGAGCTGCTAACAATGACAATTTTCGATCTCTGTTTCGATCGAGAAAAGCTGGCAACTAATCTTCTAAAAGCTGAAACCCAAAAAAATAGCTTAGTTGGTACCTATTTGTTACGCCATCAAAATAGTTCGGCAATTAAGGTTAATTTAAAAATTGGTGCTGTTGACTGCGAAAATGCTAATTCTCTTTATTTAATGGTCGGTACAGTTACTGAAGAAAATGATATTCCTATAAATTGTTTAGAAACTAAAAAATTAACTAGTAAAGATGTATTTTATCAACAGCTTACGACAGCAGTAGCCAATGCCAAAAGATATCGAAAATTATCGGCATTAATGTTTCTCGATCTCGAGCTACTACCAGAAGTCGAACAGAATTTAGCCAATGACCACAGTAATTTTTTGTTATCGACGATTGAAGAAAGACTCCGTGCTAGTTTGCGTTCGGGAGATCCAGTAGTTTTATGGCAAAAAAACAAATTTGCTTTGTTACTCTCACAAATAGAAGCCGTTGAGGAAGCTGCAAAAGTTTGTCATCGTGTTCAACAGTCTTTAAAGCAGTCATTTAAAGTCGGAGAGCATCTAATTAACGTTAATAGTAATATTGGTATTGCCATTTATCCACAAGATGGTACCGAGTTAAATGTTTTATTAAAAAATGTCGATACAGCACTTCGTCGTGCTCAGAAAAATAACGATAGCTATCGATTTTTTAACTTAGAGATTGATTCTTGTGTTGCAAAAATACTACAAATGGAACGAGTTTTAGAGCGAGCTGGAGAAAGAGAAGAGTTTAAGCTTTGTTATCAACCGCAAGCTAGTATTGACGACCAAAGTATACTAGCGATTGAGGTTTCAATTGAATGGGAACATTCAGAGTCGGGAGAATTTTCTCCTACTAGCTTTATTAGGGTGGCAGAACAAGCGGGGTTGATTATTTCCATTGGAGAATGGATAATAACAACCGCTTGTATGCAAAGCAAAATCTGGCAAGATCGAGGATTACCGCCGTTAAAAATTATCGTCAATCTTTCGCCAGTCCAGTTCCAAAAGTCAAGTTTACCAGCAGTCATCGAACGAATTTTGGCAGAAACCGAGTTCGATCCTACTTTATTAGAATTAAATATCGTAGTAGAAACGCTGATGCAAGATTTGGAATATTCACAACAAACTATGGAGCGACTGAGAAAATTAGGAGTTAAAATTTCTCTCACTAATTTAGCAACCGATCTGTACTCCTTAAAAGCTTTAAAACAGTTCTCTTTTGATACTTTAAAAATCGAACATTCTTTGATAAGAGAATTGAAACCAGAACCGCAAGTTGTAGCGGTTATATCTGCTTTAGTCGAACTCGGAAAAGGATTTAATCTAGATATAGTTGTGGAAGAAGTTGAAACCGAAGCTCAAGCTGAGTTGCTACGTAGTTTTCAAGAGCAAAGAATTCAGGGTTTTTGGTCTAGTCCAGCTTTATCGACAGCAGAAATGACTAAATTATTGTGCGATCGCTATCTTAAAGACGCTAAAAAGCCAGAGTAAGGGCTGTGTATTTTATAAATGAGTGTCCGACGAATTTTGATTGGTTATGTCTGATAGAAACAGGGCAGAAAATCCCAGCTCAATTACAAACAGTTTCTAGGATTGAATAATTCCTCTTTGTCACCTTGGGGGTAAGATATGAGAAATCACCTCATCAAGAGTAATTACAATAAATGGCAACCCCCATCAGAGAGGCAGCAACTAGAGTCGGATTTATCGCCCATTATTGTCAAGGCTATCGTACATTATTTAAGGATGTAAGACACTTTGAAGGTTTTAAGTATTTACATCTGGGGATGTTATCAGAAATTAAAAGAAAATCTTTACCAGGGATTGCCAAAGCAGTTGGACTCAAAGACAGTCAAAGATTGCATCATTTTTTGCAATCAGCCTCTGGAAAAATTGCGGAAGTGCGAGAAACAAGACTATGGTTGACTAAACTATTTATTAGACTTCTTGCACGAATCATCATTAACTACGTAAGCTAAGCGGACGCGATCGCCCGGTTGAATCCAGCATCAGCGTCGGGGGTATTCGTTAAGAGCGTGACGATAATTAGCTGTCGCGTCTCTTCGTTAATATGTCGTTAATATGGTTCATTTTAGGTTTACAACCGCCGATATTTTCAGGTCTATTTGCTCCATTCGTCCCATGCTGCCTTCGCCACTTTGGCGACCACTTCTCGCGTACAGCCTGGTTTGCCTGAGAATCTGAAACAAAAAAGGCGATCGCCAAATGCCTCCCATTTGGAAGCGTCACGAATTCGACATCATTTGTTGCAGCCGTCACTCTATTTAAAGTAGACGAACTATACGTTTTGTCCGCTACGACTGACTCATCAGGCATTAGGACTATCTTCGATTTAAAGCATCAATATCGTATAAAATCTCTCTCGCAATTGACGTTCTTTTTGAAAGATCTTCTGGATCGTTTGGCATATCAATATTCAATGCAAAAAATATAGCACCGTCATCTCGTTCGACCCAGCCGACATACCATCCCACACCTTCCTTATTTTCTGGGGGTCCCCAGCCTGTTTTCGAGCGAATTTTGTAATCTGAACCAGCCTCAGTAATCATAATGTCCTTTACTAATCTTTGGTGTTCGACGGCAAACGGGAGCTGATTTCTATAGAGTTTTTGAAGGAAAGCGATTTGCTCTAGGGCAGATATTTCTAGAGAACCGTCGAGCCAAAATTGAGTTATATCTTCTCCTACACTGGCATTCCCATAATCTACGCGAGACATATAATCTATTTCTTTTTCAGAACCTAGTTCTCTGGCAAATTGTTGATAAAGCCAAACAACAGAGTAGCGCATGGAAGAGGAAAGCGTTTGACTAGAATTCCAGACGGCATCGTATCTCTCTAAGCCAACAGATCTTTTGATACCGTCCCAAGGAAACACCTGGAACTCATCTTCTATGATGCCTGCATCCAGTGCAAAAAGAGCATGTGCAATCTTAAATGTGGAAGCTGGGGTAAACCGACGAGCAGCGCGATCGCCATTATAAATAAATTTAGCACCTTCAGCTCGCTCATCAACAATATAGATCGTGCCTACTGCATTACGATCGCTAAAGTATTTGCCCCATTCTAGCCGTTCAGTTAAAGAGCTAGCAGAAATTGGATGGGCTGTGACTACTGCATTACGATCGCTAAAGTATTTGCCCCATTCTAGCCGTTCAGTTAAAGAGCTAGCAGATGCCGCGCTAAACATCGAGACAATTATTATTATGTATATAATATTTGTTCTCACATCCTCTCCTGGCTCTTGCTTATTTTTGAAGCCGATCTTAACTAATTACTTTCACCCAGTAAAGATAATCAACACGGTCGGCGTATGACCAAGATTCGTGAATTAAAATCATATCGACCTTAAAAACTTACACAGCAGGAGTTTTATCCGTACTACCACAAAGTGTATTTTCTCGTTTGTAGTTTTTATTCCTTCAGAGAAAGTGTATTTTCCTTGTTGGTCTAAATTGAGAGCAGGAACATCTAAATAATCATATTGAACTCGTGTTGAGTTTCGAGAGTTACAAGCTATTCATTGGGCAATTGAATGTTATCATAGAGCCTTGAAACAATTATGTGAACTATCTAAGTTTCAAGTGAGAAAAACGAAATCTAAGTAGCTAGGCAGAATTAAATGCAAAATAACAAGAGTTAGTAGCTCGCCCAAAACCTTTGTTACTCCTGTCTCCTGTCTCCTAACCTTCACAGTTAACTTTAATTTAGTTCATTTACTTAAGTCAGCTTGTTTGGCTTGTTTTTGTTTTGGGTCAGGATGCGGTGGTTGTTGATATCTTGTCCTCTTCCAACGCCACCCCTTTGTCTTGGTGCGCGTTCCCTTGCGGAGGAAACCTCCGCGGGGTCGCACCGCTTTTTGAGGACTTTTCTGACTCGATCGCTACTCAAAGTCACTCCTCGCTCTTGAGCTAATTTTTGGGATAATTGAGCCGCATTAATTATAGGTTCGCTCATCTTTTTCTAGACAAATTTCGAGATATTTTATGTCTTCCTCTTGCCAAGAGCGTTTTCTTCCTCTACCCCTCTTTTCCCACAATCCTCTCATTCCTTGATTAGACCAACGATGAAGACTTGTTCTGACTGTATGAGGTGACTTCTGTTGATACTTCGCGATTGCCTCTGGCACTGGCGAAGCCAATCACTGCTACTGACCATCCGTGATGATTTAGTCTGATAATTTCAGCTCTTTCTTTAACTCTTTGAGTTATTCCATCTATTTTCTGGAACTCTAGAAGTTGTCGATCTTCCTCTTCACTCTCATGGTAACAGTTGGTAGAACTCAAAGTCATCCCAGACTATTTTAGATTTGTTGGTACGAATACCTACTTTCCCTCCCTCAAAAGGCATTGTATATTTAGGATGGGAGTGGACTAGATCGAACATCTTGACACGATCGATATAGCCTTTGATTCTACCGTTATGTACTGCGACAACAACTTCTATCTGCTGGTTGGGTTGGACGACTATCTCTCGATTTTCAAAGAGAAGGTTCCTTCTTGGTGGGGTAGCTCTTAGTACCAAAGCATCGCGGGTGAGTGAAGTTCTGTACATTCTTAGATTGTTTTGGTAATCGCCATCTTTACCATTAAACATGCCCAATCGATATTCAGAATTGTCTGCCCAACGCACGTTAGTATTAAGCATAATTATCTGCAACCATCCCTCACCTTCGATTATACTTTTAGCTTTAAATCGAACCAGAATATCTCTGGGAAGCTCGCCTTCATTGTATTCTTTGTACCAAAAATTGAGTCCTGTACCACCTTGAGGTACCTCAGTGCGTAATTGTCCTTCAATTATGGACACGCTTGCATCCGAAGACTCTAAGTGCCATCTTTCCTTCCAGTTTTCGTCATCAAACCTATCTTCACCCAATTTAACTGCGGTATATTCATCATTACCAACACGAAGTAATTGCGTTGCTTTTAGGGTTAATTGCGACTGTTTCGGCTTAACCTTATCATTAAATACTCGAGCTTTTAAAGTAGTATCATTTATGCCCCAATTGCCATCTATCAAGCTGCTACTCCGAGCAGTTACAGACTGGTTTTCAATAAGAAGATTTTTACAAGCGGCTAGGCAAAAACACAACAAAGGAATTTGCCAGTATTGCATTATCCACGACAAAATTACCATTCGAAGTTTCATAATTTAACTTGGGTTCTGTTGAGAGCGGAAATTCGACGAGCGGTTGGTTTATTGATGGGGTTCCCCAAACAGAATCGAAGAGCATTCTAGCTTACGAATGACGCGGTCGCTTATGTTGCTGACAGCCAGTCCACCTGCGGTGCGGCGGCGTACGGAGCGTAAAATTACCAGATCGTAGTCTTGACTTTGGGTAATGATGGCTTGGGCTACATCATCATGACGAATAACTTTAATTTCAGTCTCTACTTGAGGCTGGAGGCGGTCGAGAACATCTTTCAACTGGGTTTCTAATAATGTAGTTTCAGCGATCGCACGATCGCGGCTGCTGACATTGATCAGTGTAATAGCGGCTTGGTTAGTTTCGGCAAATAGTTTGGCTAGTTCGATAGTTAGAATCGATTGAGCATTGACGATTTTAACCGGAACTAAAATTTGATGGATATCGATCGGTTCTTTGAGCAGACGCATGGCGGCAATTGGACAATGAGCCGACCAGAAGACGCTGTCAATTACGTTACCAAAAAGACGCGATCGCAAGTTGTCTGTTTGACTCCACCCCATGACTATCAGACTGGCGTTTTGTTCCCTAGCAGTACGGCTGATGCCATGAGCAATATCGTCATCGATGCGAATGATTGGTTTGCCTGTCACTCCAAACTCTCGGGCTACAGCTACTGCTTTTCTAGATAGTTGCTGACTGTATCGAATCGCAGCTTCGAGATCGGGATCGTCCATGTGAGCGTAAGCTTTAGCAATAGATACGGGAACGACTATTCCCGATTGGTGACGGGCAAGCAAGGCACCCATTTCAATCAGGTTTCTTTCGGTTTGGGGATTGGCGACGGGGACGACAACGCGAAATTCTGAGTCGAAGGAGGCTAATGAATCCAAACGCGGCTGTAGCTCGGAGGTGATTTCAGCTGGAAGAGTGGAATTCGGGGTATTATTGGGGCGATCGTCTTCTAAATGATATGCTAGATTTTCTGGGTTCACATTGGTTGTTGCAGGGGCGATTTTTCTTCCAAATCGAGCAGTGAGAACGGGACCGACGATTGCCGTAACCAACATCATCACGATGACGACATTAAATACCGACTCGTCAATCAATCCGGCACTGACACCTGCTAGAGCTGCAGCAAGGGTAGCCGCTACTTGAGGTAGAGATAGAGACCACATGGTGATGGTTTCATCCCAAGTATAACCATAAAGTAATTTGGCGATCGCCGCAGCGAGAAACTTACTAGCAAACAAACCGCCGACAACAGCTACGGTTAGGGGGAATTCTGTGGTCAGAGTGTTGGCAAACCCTGGAATATCGAGTAATAGTCCCATATTGACAAAGAAGATGGGGATAAACAGAGTGCTACCCACAAATTCTACTTTTTCCTCTACAGGACTATGTCCCACAACGTCATTAACTGCCAACCCCGCTAAAAATGCCCCGACAATTTTATCAACATCGATCGCTTGCGCGCCTACAGCAGCCAAAAATACTGCTAGCAGAATAAACAAAAACTGGTTGCTCTCCTCGTCACCAGTACGACGAAAATATTCTCTGCCAGCCCGCTCGAAACCCCAGAGGACTAAGAAAGCATAGACCGCCAAGCTAACTAGCTGAAAGATTAGGCTGGTGGCGGAAAAATCCCCTCCATGGATGGCAATACAAATTGCCAGCACTAACAGAGCAGCAATATCGGTAAAAATCGTCGCGCCAATGGTTACGGTTACTGCCTGATTGGTAACCACACCCAAACGATTGATAATAGGATATCCCAGTAAAGTATGGGAAGCCAGCAGGGAACCTACTAAAAAGGCAGCATTCCAACCCATGCCAAACCCTTTGGCGATCGCTGCCCCAAAAATTAGCGGCACTAAAAAGGTAGCCAGACCAAAACCAAGAGAACGGTCTTTAGTCTTGCGAAACTCTTGGAGATCGATTTCCAACCCCGCCACGAACATCAGATAGATTTTGCCGATATCCGAGAGCAACTTCATCGTTTCGGTTTCAGCATCGAGCAAACCCAGCCCATTAGAACCCAGTACTACTCCAGCAAACAATAAACCAACCAATCCAGGTAGTTTGAGCCGTTCGAATAGAGGCGGCAAAGTCAGAATGACCAATAGCAACAGAGTAAAAGCTACGATGGGATTATCCTGAAAAGAACCAATAAACTTTTCCACAGTAGAAATGCTACTACCTCCCAAGTTGAGTATTGATGGCATCCGAACTAAGATAATTGGCAGGATGGTCGTTAACATAGGTTACCGCTCGGTGCAGGGCTTCGATGCGATCGCTCAAGAAATTTTCCGGGGGAATCTCTTCTACAACTCTCAATTTTTTTAAACGTTTTTCAGTTTGACCGGTGGCACCGACGATAAATATTTGTCGCTCTTTTTCTACTGCTTCATTAATCGCGTTTTCTAAAGCCAAAGTAGAGGTTACACCTATTATGGGCACATCAGTTAAATCTAAAATTAGTGCCTGATAATTATTAATTAAGTTGTGTTCCCGAGAAATCGCCTTGGCAACTCCAAAAATCATCGGACCGCTTAGTTTGAACAGGAGAACGCGACCGTTAGCGCGGTCTAATAATTCTTCTTCTTCGGGGTTAAGCTCGATGTCCTCATCGGCATAGGTAACAGCTTTAACATTTTCTGCCCGTAAGTTAGAAAGCCTCTCGATGGTTAGAATATTGGCGACAAATACTCCAACTCCTACTGCCACGATTAGATCGACAAAAACAGTCAGAAGAATTACCCCGTACATAATGATAGTCGTTTTGATTGAAATGCGGTGGGCGCGTCTGAGAAAACCCCAATCAACAATATCTATACCAACTTTAAACGCAATCCCAGCCAAAACTGCCAGAGGAATACCAGTCAGAAATTGACTTAGTCCCAGTACTACCGCCAGTAAAATCAAAGCGCGACTCAAACCAGATAGGGCAGATCTTCCTCCTGCTTGAATATTTACCACCGTACCCATTGTTGCACCAGCGCCAGCAATACCACCAAACAAACCAGCAACGATATTGCCCAAACCTTGACCGATTAATTCTTTGTTAGAGTCGTGTTCGGTACGGGTTAAACTATCGGCAACCAGAGAAGTTAATAGAGCATCGATACAGCCTAACATTCCCAAAACCAAAGCATTGACGAACATGGTTCGTAGTTGAACGGCACTAAAGACAGGCATATGTAAACTAGGCAGTCCGACGGCAATCTCTCCGATGCGGCGAATTTCAGTCCCTGAAAAGAAGAATATGGCAATTAAACTGCCGACAATTAGAGCTAGTAATTGCGGTGGCAAAAGTTTCTTAAATTTGCCAGGATAAAAAATTAAAATTGCTACGGTTATGGCGGCTAATAGAGTTTCTAGAGGATTGATATTACCTATCAATACCGGTAAATTTCGGAGTGTGCCAATTACCCCTCCTCTTGGGCTAGCTTGTCCTAAAAAAGGGGCAATCTGAAGGATAATGAGAATTACCCCAATCCCTGACATGAATCCAGAGATCACCGTGTAAGGCATTAAGGTAACGTATCTACCCAAGCGCAAGACCCCAAACAGAATTTGAAAGACTCCAGCCAGCATTACTACGGTAAATGCCATTGCCAAGCCGTTTTCGGGATTATCAGCCGTCAGACTAGCAATCACCGAAGTCATAATTACTGTCATCGGTCCTGTAGGCTCTGAGATTAAAGTGGGAGTACCGCCAAACAGAGCGGCAAAAAAGCCCACCAAGATTGCTCCCCACAGTCCTGCCGCAGCTCCAGCACCAGAAGCAACCCCGAAAGTTAGAGCCATCGGTAAGGCGATTACCGCAGCGGTAACCCCACCAAAGATATCGCCTTTGACGTTTCTAAAGTGAATTTGATTGGTAATTGACATTTGTTTGCAAGCCCGATGATATGGTTAATAGTTTTTTATCATGTATTTGGTTATTTACTCTTGACAAACAATGCAACTTTATGAATACAAACGCGATCGCAATTGATATTAATATAGATAGATACGATCTGTGCTCGAAAATTTATGATTTTAAGCTCGCCAAAATTACATCTTCGTCTTGATAATCTAACAGCATAGAGTGACCTTTTTGCAAAACCTCTTGAGGTGGATTTTTCCTTTCCCAAGCAATAGTTTTTCTTAGTGCTTCATAACGATCTACTATTTCTGTATAGCCTAATTGAGTGCGAATGCGCGTAGAATCTGTAACCCAATACTGGTCGAGATTAAGCTTAAATTTCCAGGATGCTGGCATTTGAGTTTTAGGAATCACTATTACCTTACCCTGCCAACCGACAACCGAAGCGATCTCTTTTACTAAATCTGCTTCAGTAGAACCTGGCGGTTCTGCCACATTGTAAATACGTCCTGCGGCTTTTCGATCGCTGATAGTTAGAGCGATCGCATATGCTACGTTTTCTACATACCCATAACAACCTTGCCAACAAGCTGTTTTTTCCTCAAGTACAATGGCAGGACGTTTATCATCCATACGTTTGAGATAGGGATACAGGCGATGTCGATAATCTCCAGCACCATAAACCATCGGTAGCCTAATGATTGTTGTTGGTAGTTCGGTAGCGTTCATGTAAACTTCCTCTACAGGAATTTTGTCATAATTTTGAGCGCGAGGATCGTCAGACAAACCGCGATAGGGATAAAGCTGAGAGCGTAATGGGGAGTCTTCTGTCAAAGGAGTTGGATCGATGATACCCGTTTCCCGTTCCCAGATAATATCGCAAGCGAGATAGACATCTTGACTGCTGATAGCTACAACTCTTAGAGTAATACCTTTGAACGTATTTACTACATCCTCAGCGTCTTTAGCGGTGTAAGGAATCTTGTCTAGCACTACCTGCGGTGCGAACTTTTGAAACTCGTATTTGTATTCTGATAGACGATTGCGATCGCCTTTTATCATATGAACTTCTTCTGGCAATTCTACGGTGGTTTCTCCGCGATGAAACACTGTAACTTCATGTTTCATTTTTACCAATTGACGAACAACGCATGAACTAATGAAACCAGTACCGCCGATGACTAAAACTTTCATGACAATTCCCTTTGTTTAAGAAGTTTGTGAAGAATTAAATACGACGAAATCCGCCTTCTGAATGAATAATTTGTCCTGTAATCCACTCAGCATCATCGCTAGCTAAAAACACGACCAGTCTTGCTGCATCTTCTGGTTGACCAATTCTTCCTAGAGGAAATCGAGATAATAACTCTTGCCTTAGCTCTTCGCCGATCCAACCAGTATCTGTTGCTCCTGGGTTAATAGCATTTACGGTAATTTTTTTGGCAGCTACTTCAGCAGCTAACGTAATAGTCAGTGCATCGACTGCTCCTTTGGTGGCTGCGTAAGCAATTTCTCCTAGCATCGGTGCTTGAAACTGTCCTGAAGTGAGATTGATAATTCTTCCTCCTCTTTTATCTGAATAGCGACGAGCAAACTCAACGCTTAGAAGTGCAGTTGCTCGAAGATTGACAAAGTACGTTTTATCTAAGATTTGAGCATTTAAGGTTTCCAAACTATCTTCAACTGAATATGCTGCATTGTTAACGAGGATCGAAAGATTACCAAGTCTTGTTTCCGCTATCTGAATAAGTTTTGCTGGTGCTTCTGAGTTGGATAGATCGATCTCAAATTTTTCGGCTCGTACTCCCAAAGTCTGTAATTCTTGCTGTAATTGCTCTGGTTCTGTCTCGTCTGCTCCCCAAGGCATAGCGCGATCGTACTTTTGCCAGTAGGTGAAGAAAATATTGGCACCAGCTTCAGCTAAAGTACGGCAAATAGCTGTTCCAATACCCTGACGACGACTCACGCCAGTCACTAGTGCATTGCGACCACTTAGTTTGTAGTTATTTTCAGCAATCATAATCACTTATTTTCAAATCAAACATTTGGTAGAAGATTAAACAGGTGGCTTAGTAACAATCTGGTCGATTAAGCCATAAGCTTTTGCTTCTTTGGCACTGAGAAAAAAATCTCTTTGAGTATCGTGTTCGATTAGTTCTCGTGAGCGATTGGTGTTAGCAGCCAGTATTCTGTTAACTGTTTCTTTTTGGTGCGAAATTTCTTTAGCTGCTACTTCAATAGCGATCGCTTTTTCCTCAATATTTACGGACGGTTGCTGTATTTTAATTCGAGCATTAGGCAGCGCGTATCTTTTACCTTTAGTTCCCGATGACAGCAAGATTGCTCCCATAGAAGCATCAGAACCAACACAGACAGTACAAACATCAGAACTAATTTGTTGGATCGTCTCGTATACGGCAAGTGCTGCCGTTATCGAACCGCCAGAACTGTTGATATACAAAAAAATATCTCGCTCTGGAGCTTCTGCATTTAAAAACAGCAATTGGGCAATAACTTCGTTAGCAGTTTCGTCTGTAAGTTCGCCTCGCAAAAAAACAATTCTCTTTGCTAGTAAATAAGAATAGAGAGCGAAAACCGACTCTCTATTTGACGATGAAATAAAACTGGGATCTGCATTCATTCTTATTATCTCCAATAATCTGCCAGGGTTGAGTATTAGTATCGATAAATTTTTGTTCGGACATTGTTATTAATTATTTTCAGTTAATGGTTTCCGAATAGGCTTTCGAGCGAATAGTGAATAATTTTTCTACAATTGTTTATTAGATTCAGCAATTCTCATTTTGAAACCTGAACGGAAGAAAATAGAGGGTAAAAGATAAAAATTGGGAACTTGTTCGCGAAACTTTTTCGCGAACAAAGTCGAAGAGTTAATTGATTGTGAGTCAAAGTAAGCTCCGGAGCAGCTATCATCCCTGAGCAAGTTCGTTTTGAGCCATGAAAAAGCCAAGTAATACTTGGAACAACCAGCTATTACTTTGTAGAGCTATAAGGGGCGCGAATTGGTTCAGGTTCAACAGTCGCGAAATTTAGCTAGAGTTAACCCCGTCAGGTGCTTTTCCCTCCCTCAGCATAAACTCGAACAAAGTCTGCCAACTCTCAAACCATAAATATCTGGTCAGTGCCCGAAGCTCGTTGAAGAAGGTTTGGCGAGTAACCAACATGGAGCGAACGGCACGATAAGTGATGTGGATTAAATCCAGAGTGGTGTGGAAGAGATAGGCTAATAAATTAAGGCAAAATAGAAGTTCTGCCTGGTGGTTTTGACCGTGACCAAAATTATGTTCGAGATGATAAACCTTAGTTTTGAGAATATTATTCCCTTCATTTTCTACCTTCCAGCGTGCACGAGCAGCAGTGACAATCTCGGACACATTCTGGGCATGAATTTCATGGCAAGTAGCAAAGGCATTGTAGTATAGAGTTTTCTGGTTGCTGGTATCTGTTACCGTCACCTCACACCAGTTTACGTCCAGGGCTGGTTGGGTGGCTCTGAGGGGAATTTTATTCACAAAACGATAGTGATCAGACAAACGCTTTCGTCCATGGAACTCAATCTCGGTCAGAGTTTGCACTTCACCGACTCGTTCGAGGTAATCCACCCAGTCATAAACTTCTGGATGGGAGCTTCGCTTACAGACGAAGATAAAATGATAGCCATGGTTCAAAGCCTTTTCACAGATGGGTTGGTTACAGTAGAGGTCATCCCCAAGTAAAGTTACAGGCGGGTCTTGTGGCTCACAGGCATGGGCAGCAATCCAACGCTTGGCAGCAGCGTTTTCACAATCTTGTTTGTCGTGACCATCTTGGGGAGTGATGAATTCAGGTTCTAAACTGATGACCTGTGGTCGTCCTGGAGCCACTAATACTGGTGTTACAGCAGCGTGAAAATAGGTGGTGCTGCCGTTTTTATGTGTCTGATGGCAACAGTGACAGCAGTGAATCTTCTTGGACGAGAAATATTCAGTGCCATCGAGAGTCAGTAAAAATTCTCCACCAAAGCACTGATAGGGCTTGAGATTTCCCGTTTTTGACAAACCGTCATAGACGGAGCGAAAGACCCCAAACACCGTTGAAGCTGGCACCGGGTCGAGCAGGGTACGAATCTGATTATCACAGGGGATGCGCTCGATCCCAAACAGACTAGCCGCATTATCTCTCCCTTTCTGGGTTTTCATCAAGCGTTGATGGTCTAAAAATGACCTCGATTGCATGAAAAAGACCGAAAAAGCACTTTTTATCGCTTCTTCAACCCTATATTTGGTGTTATTGCCCTGTTTTCTTTCATCGGGCAGCTCATCTAACTCGTCGGTTAGCATCGATAATAATTCAGGCATCCCTATTGCTAAACCCATGTTGCCACTCCAGCGAAGGTTAATGCCTTTTACTTTAAGCTAATTGCCCCTTCTTGTTTTAGTTCTCTATGTTGAATAGAGAACTAATTCCCAATTCTTCTGCTTGTAACGATTCTGGACTGGGTTTCAATGTCATGAAATCTTAAAATGAGAATTGCTG
>NZ_JBKGTY010000001.1:815078-848943 GCF_053543375.1 Myxosarcina sp. GI1(2024)
CGATTCTGGACTGGGTTTCAATGTCATGAAATCTTAAAATGAGAATTGCTGTATTAGATTTGATATGCTTGAGCTTGAATTTGCCACAGATGAGCATATTCTCCCTGTTTTTGTAGTAATTTTCGGTGAGTACCCAGTTCGATTAATTTGCCAGCTTTTAAAACCATAATCAGATCGCACATCAATACGGAAGCTAGGCGATGAGTAACTAAAATTGCCGTTTTACCTTTGACTAATTCTGAGAAACGGTTGTAGATTTCGTATTCGCTGCGGGGATCTAAAGCTGCTGTAGGTTCGTCTAATACTAATAGTTGCGATCGCTTTTCTCGAATAAAGGCTCTGGCAATCGCAATTTTTTGCCATTCTCCTCCAGAAAGTTCTTTGCCATCAAATTGTTTACCTAATAAGGTTTGGTATCGATCTTCGAGGCGATCAATCTTATCGGCAATTCCTGCTTTTGAAGCTGCCAGTTTTAGCTTTTCTAATTTCTCTAAAGCAGTTAAATCTCCTAAAGCAATGTTTTCTCCGACTGTCAAACTATAACGACAAAAATCTTGAAACACTACCCCTATTTGTTGTCGCCACTGGTTTAAATCTAACTTTTTCAGGTCAATGCCATCAATTAAAATTTTGCCGGCACTAGGATCGTAAAGTCGAGCCAGCAGTTTGATAATAGTTGTTTTTCCGGCGCCATTTTCTCCTACCAATGCTATGGTTTTACCTGGTTTGAGGGAAAAAGAAACTCGATCTAATGCTAGTCTGCCATCTGGATAAGTAAAAGATACATTGTCAAAGACAATTCCTGATGTGATGGGAGTGGGTATATTTTTGTCACTAAAAGTAAGCTCCATAGTTGGTTTACTGTCTAAAAATTTAAACAGACGCTCCATAAAAATTAGAGCTTCTTGCAAACCAAAAAATTCACTAAATAAAACCTGTAATCTGGTTTGAATGTAGTTTAAAGCTTGAATAAATAGCAATATATTTCCTGCGGTAATCTGGTTATTTATTGCTCGTACAACTACGCGATAAAAAGCGATCGCATTACCACTAGCACTCAAGATTTCCCAGATACTTAAGTTCCAAGCTTGCTTACCTCGTATTTTACGCATGGCTCGATATTTATCCGCAAAACTTCTTGATAGCGTTGTTTAAATAATGAACCCAATCCAAACAAACGCACCTCTTTGGCATAAGTATCGGTTAATAGTACGGAAGAATAATATTTCATTCTTCGAGACTGGGGAGATTTTCTCGTCATTGTTTTCCAAATATCCCATTGGATTTTAAAAGAGAAATAAACCTTGGGAAATGTTGTAGCCAAAAGTAATAAAGGAATCCACCAAGCCAGAGTAAATAATAAAATTAACATCGTAATCAGATTTATTAAATATTGGCAACCATTACCAAAAAACATTATAAGATTGAGTGGTTGCCGACTAACTTCCTCCTCAATTAATTGCAGTTCGTTATAAAAATTACTGTCTTTAAAATAAATTAAATCTAAGAAACTGTTGGCTTTATCCAAAATTAATAAATTTATATGGTTAGAAAGTTTATCGTTGGTATTTCTAAAACTAGCATCATGAAATGGCTCTAGAATACTCTGTAATAAAATAGCTGCTACCCAAGCAAAAACCAGAGAAAATAAGTTTACAGAATTATCTGGCTGTTGAGAACTTAAACCACTTGTCACAGCATCAACTATTTGTTTATTAATCCAAATACTGAACCCAGGAACGATACCTCGCACGAGCGTCATTAAAGTTAGAAAAGTAACTTCTTTAGAAGCAGCCTGCCAAATTAAAGGCAAAGAACGCGCCAAAATCCCCCCATACCTAACCAACAAATTCAAGTATTGCATTTTCTTTAAAATCTAGAACTCAAAACATGTTCTGCAACAGATACGAGACTGAAGTTGACAGCATTAATATCTGCCTCTTGGGGTGTCGGTGGTAAAAATATCTGCTGAGTGCAAGAACCACTTCATTCTAAATAAAACTTCGATGATATTTATTCTATAAAGGACGCTTTTTAAGCCTTTTCTCCTCTGTTAATGGTTTCCAACTGCGCTGTTGACGATTTAGCTGTTGCCTGACTTTTGATGTGTCTATTTCTGGCATATATGATTCGACTAATTCCAATGTTTCAGCTACCAGTTCTTTAAGTTGGCTAGCAGTAGCTAGAGGTTCTGTATGATAGAGACTTTCCAGACGCATATATAAGTTTTCTGGAGCGATATTCATCTGTTCGATAAACTGTCTCATGCGTTTAAACTGAAAAGTGGAGTAATACAAACGATTCAGTCCCGCCAAAACGCCAAGTAAATTTTGTCCTGCTGTCACGAGTATTTGATGTTGGAAGAGTGTTGTATCTCTGGTAGCTAGTTTTTCTCTTACCGCCCAAATTGGAAAAAAATCTAGATATTTTTCTACCATCGCCCGTGCGAGGGCATCGGGATAGTCAGCAATCTGTCTCTTCCATTGTGAAATTAATTTCTCGCCGTACACGGGAATACAGTCAAGCATTCCCGAAAGAGCTTTTTGTAGGGGAGAAGTCACGTCGAGATCTCGCAGCACCGTCGCCATTTCCTCTTGCCAAAAGCCAATGGTTACGTTGCCAATCTGGAATTGTACTCCGTCGAGATAATAAAACTCGCCAAAGTGCCCTTCTTGGTAATCGTCAAAAGTCAAAATAGGTTCGGAACCTCGATTTTGCTGACGGGCAAGCTGTAGCTTTTCTTTAGAGGGTAATTTATCGTAATAAATAAACATCTCGACATCAGAATAAAAATCTGCTTGTCCTGTAGCAGTAGACCCTGTAATCATTGCCGCTTTGGCTTCTGGGTTGACTATGTAAGCCTGTATGCTCTTTCTTGCCAATGCTAAAAGATACTGACTCGCTTCGTTCATGGCTGTTTTAATTTCATATTAAAAAGCGATTAGATTGATTTTGGTGGGTCAGGACTTACGCAGTTGAACGAAATTTCGTTGTTTGAGCAGCTAGTTTGCAACGGTAAATCTAGGTTTACAATGCTGAAGTGCGTAAGTCCTGTGGGTTACGGCTAACGAAAAATCTAACGTTATCTTCCCTCCTATATTTACGCCTAACCCACTCTACACATGGCTTTAATCTTTGTTTAACAAACAGTCTCTAAAGTTGTAACGCCTGTGGTCCTGTGGTAATTTATATTCGAGACGATAATTCCATTCCGCTTGAGAATCTCTGTAGTCAAGTGGGAAGTTTGGTTTATCTCTTATCATTCGTTGGCGTAAACTTATTTGTGATATCTGGCGATCGCAATTCAGTTCCGTCTCCTGGTATAAAAATAAGTTCGAGCTTTCAATGTCATTACGAACAACCGTTGTCGCGTATCCAGTTAGCAGATGTTTTAATTGCAGTTGCGTTCCGCCTTTGACTGGGGTTAGCGTCCAAATTACTAGTGAAGGTTGGCTCTTAACTTCATCTTGCCAGGTGTAAGCGAGGCGTTTTGGCTCGTCTAATTCTACTACCTCACAGCGAATGATGGTTTTAATTCCTGGTAAACAATTGCTTTCAAATCTGAATTTATGTCCCAAACGCGGTTTAAAGTCATTTTTCATCATCCAGGCATTTAAGATGCGGCAGTCAGTTAGAGCTTGCCAGACTTTCGGTGGTGAATGAGGATAAAAAACATTTAGCTTTATTTGCTCTCTCATGGATTGCTCTCCAAATAGTCACCCAGGACATCTAATTTCTCTTGCCAGAATTGTTCGTAACGGTCTACCCATTCCGATACCTGTTTCAAAGGCTCTGGATTTAAGCGATAGTATCGCTGTCGTCCCTCTCTTCTTTTAGTTACGAGTCCCACCTCACATAACACGCTTAGATGTTGAGAAATAGCGGGAAGAGACATTTGAAACGGTCTGGCAATCTGCTTGACGGTTCGTTCTCCCTGACGAAGTATGTCGAGGATTTCCCGTCGAGTCGGATCGGCGATCGCTGAAAACACATCAGCTTTACTACCAGTTCTGCTCATATACACTTAATTAATAGTTAAGTGTTTGCTTAAATGTCAACTATTGAAATACAGCTAAATTTGTACTTAACCGATATGAACATTGCTGTAGCTTTGGGTGAAGGTATGCATTAGTCTTTTCAGACAACCCTCGTAGATGAGGGAGGTAAAACAAAACCTTTAAACATTTTCCTTTCCCCTTTTACCAATTATTTAGCTAAAAGCTTCTCGATAAGCTATTTTTTGTCTTTGTCCCAATTAATCGGTAAGCTAGAAGCGCAATCGTGATAATTTTCGGTTTCCTTGTCTAAGACTGCTTCCACGCGTTCATAGATTTCTTGCGCTTCGTCTATAGAATTACCAATGCTGGTCAATCCTAGCTTGCCAAATTCTGACAATGCACCCATGAGGTGAAATACGCTACCCGTGCGACTACTGCTATCAAAATGAAGGCGTTTTTCGGCAATGATATCCATCAAATCGTTGGGTAGCAAACCGCAATACTGTTGTTTTTGGAGGTTATCTGTAGCGATATAGTGCTTTTCTTGGTTTTGTTGACTGAGAAACAAACCCGTATCGTAATCGAAGGTGCCGTTAGTTAGTAACTTCAGGGTCATGAAGGGATGAGTAGTACCACCTTTACGCAAATTAATTTCAATCGCCTGAATATCCCACTCCTTAGTTTCGGGATGCTGTACCGTAATAAAATCGACGCTGTAACGCTCCATGGCTCCTCTCGCGGCTAGAGCTTCTCCCACTTTAAGTCCCAAATCCTGTAGTTGGAGTCGATAGGCAGCATCGGCAGGAAAATGACAACCCATATACACTTGCCCGTCTGTTCCTCCCAATATTTGATCGTGGGTAGAGATGATTTCTACTTCTTTGGTCGGTCTGATATAGCCTTGAACGCTAGGCGATCGCTTAATCTCTCCCTCAACAAATGCCTCGACAATTGCCCCTAGTTCGGGAAGGCGCTGGGCAAAACTGTCCCAGGTTTCGCCTTCGGCTTGAAAGCTAAGCTGCTCTAATTGTTTTTCTAAAGCGTTTAGTGTCGTAGCGCGATCGCGTTTGCCGGGAGCATAATTGCGAATCGGTCGCAGATCTAGTATGGCATTACCCTCTCCTGAAAAACCTTCATTCAGCTTGACTACAATCTTATTCAGCTCGGATTGTCTCGACCAGAGATTGTATAGTTCTTTGACTAGCTCCTCGGTATTTTCCACCGTGTAGCTACCGTCTGGATGGGGAATCTGACATTCAGCAAAAATTTCTCTACTCCCGCTTTTCGAACCCCAATAAAGTAAATCGGGAGAAGCTGCCAATAACGGAATATCTAATTTCAAAGATAATCTACGCTCCAACTCGGTACAGTTATAGCAGACCATGTAAGCTTTATTCGGTCGCAGCGCACGGCGAATTTTGTCTACCAGACGGGGACGTTCTAAAATCTTTTGAGTCAGCGGTTTTAAAGAAGCATCGTAAAGACTGACTAGTAACAGGCGATCGCGAGCGTGAGAAAAAGGTATTCCGGGCAATAGTTGCAGATAATAATCGATGACAATGGGACACAGAGGTAAAGCCGTAACGTAAATTACTCTAGTGTGAGGATTACGCAATCGAATTAGGGAAAATAACAATCTCTCTTCATAGTGAAGAAATCCCGCTATTTTTTGTCCGACTTGTTGATTGACGCTGAAGGAGGGTACGACCAAAATATCATAATCATCTTGGTCGAAAAGATCGACGCTCTGCCAAAGTTCCCCTGGAATAGAGGCTTTTGTCCAATCTCGTAACCGATCTTGCAATTCTTGAAAGCGATCGCCCATATCTTTTGTCTGCTCTTGCCCTAAAATCAGCGGCTAATATTGCGGTCCTAAATCATTGATGAAAACTACTAAATATAATCATTAGATAACAAAAAACAATTTATCAAATAGTGCTCACATCTTAAATAGGATTGCTCTATATTTGCTAGTTTACAGCTTCGACTGGCTTTAACGTCGAAGTCTTCTTAATCTTGAGATGAAACTCCTTTTGTTGGTTTGGCTTGGCTCTTCCTGAGAAAAGCAGCGAAATTAGAATTAACGTCGTGCTAAAAACCAGCGTTGGAATAGTTTTTCAAATTCAATCCAAACAAACATTAGCATACTAAAACCAAAGCAAATAGATAATTCGGTAGGATTAAGTGCCAGAGTGCCAAAGAAATTTCGTAAAGGCTCGAGGTAAATTAGTAGCAATTGCAAAACAGTAGTGAGAGTCACCGCACCCAACACATAGGGATTGGAAAAAAGATTCATTTCTATAGTAAGCCTGGTATTGGAACGAACTGCTAGAGCATGTCCCATTTGAGCCAGACAAAGAGTAGTAAACACCATCGTTTTCCAACGGTCGGGAGCGTAATTATAAGACCAAACCATTAGAGCAATAGTTAGTAAAGCAAAAATAATCCCAATTCTAAGCATATACAATCCCAAACCACGAGCAAAAATGCTTTCTCTGGGGCTATAGGGAGGACGGCGCATGACATTGGGTTCGGCTGGTTCCATCGCTAAGGCTAAAGCCGGTAAACCGTCGGTAACTAGGTTCATCCAGAGAATTTGTAAGGGAGAGAGCGGAACGCCACCCAAACCCAATAGAGGAGCGGCAGCAATAGTTAACACCTCACCGATATTACTACCGAGAATATATTTAATAAAGCGACGAATATTGTCATAAACTACCCGACCTTCTTCCGTAGCCGCCACAATAGTAGCGAAGTTGTCATCCAGCAAAATCATATCGCTAGCTTCCTTGCTAACATCAGTTCCCGTAATCCCCATGGCAATGCCGATATCGGCTTGTTTGAGGGCGGGAGCATCGTTAACTCCATCACCAGTCATAGCGACAAATTCTCCCCGCTTTTGTAGTGCCTTGACAATGCGTAGTTTGTGTTCCGGTGCTACCCGAGCGTAAACGTTTACATCTTCGACGATTCGTTCTAATTCTTCCGAGGACATTACTTCTAATTCTCGTCCCGTCAGCGAGCGATCGCTCAAATTAGCAACGTCCAATCTAGCGGCGATCGCCATGGCGGTAAGGGGATGATCGCCAGTAATCATCACCGTACGAATACCTGCCTGTTTGCAACGTTGAACGGCTTCTTTGGCTTCAGTACGAGGTGCATCGAGCATTCCGACTAAACCCAACCAAATTAATTCCCGTTCGCTTTCAGCTTCTGTACCCGCCGGGGGAATTTCTGCCAGAGGTTTATAGGCAAAACCCAACACTCGTAAACCTTTGCTTGCTAAGCGATCGTTAGTTTCGAGAATTTCCTGTCTGTGTTCCTCGGCAATCGATTCTGTCTGGCGGTCAATTTGTATGCGCTCGCATCTTTCTAAAATTAATTCGAGAGAGCCTTTGGTAAACATCAGGTAGGGTAATTCCCAATCGTTGGGATTGGCTACGATGACTGACATTCGTTTGCGTTCGGAAGAAAAGGGAAACTCTCCCAAACGAGGCATTTTTAAGTCCAGTTCTTCTTTAAAAATCCCTGCTTTACCAGCTAAAGCCAGTAATGCCCCTTCTGTCGGATCTCCTAAAATCGAATAGTCGATAGTTTTTTTCGTATGGTTTTTAGTTTGCTGGAGCAAAGCATCGTTACACGCAACACAGGCTTGTAACAACCTGTTAACTTCTAACTCTCGTTCGATAGAATTGGCTTCACCAGATGCCGAAGAGGAATCGCTCTCTCGAGCGTAAAATGTTCCCGACGGTTCGTAGCCTTCCCCGCTAACGGTAAAGTGAAAAGAAGCTGTATGCACCCTCTGCACTACCATTTTGTTTTGCGTTAGAGTTCCCGTTTTATCAGAACAAATGGTAGTTACCGAACCCAAAGTCTCTACCGCAGGCAGTTTGCGAATTAAAGCCTGACGACGGATCATCTTTTGGGTTCCAATTGCCAAAGTGACAGTTACCACTGCAGGTAGTCCTTCTGGTACTACTGCTACCGCCATACTCAAAGATATTTCTAGTAGTTCGTCAAAAAATTGCCATCCCGAGCGCAATACCCCACCAACTACTACTAAAGCGACTAGAGACATCGAACCACTGACCAACACGTTACCCAGTTGGGTCATCCGTTGTTGCAGGGGAGTGGGTTCGCTTTGCACGCCTTGAATCATGGCAGCAATACGCCCGATTTCGGTTTCCATGCCCGTGCGAACTACGATCGCTTTAGCTCTACCTTGAATTATTTCTGTGCCCTGAAATACTAAGTTAACGCGATCGCCCAAGGCAATATCTTCGGCTAGAATGACATTTGCTTCTTTATTAACCGCAGTAGCTTCTCCGGTTAGGGTAGACTCGGCAATTTGCAGATTTTGTGCTTCTAGCAAACGTCCATCGGCAGCAATTTGAACTCCTGCTTCGATGAGCATGATGTCTCCTGGAATTAGTTCTTTGGCATCGACTTCTTGAGTACTGCCGTCGCGGATAACTCGCACCCGGGGAGAAGACAGACGTTTGAGAGCGGCTAAAGCTTTTTCGGCTCGACTTTCTTGAAGATAGCCCAAAACTCCGTTTAAAATGACGATGGCAAAAATCGCGGTCGCATCTTTGGGAAAGTTTTGCTCTTGCAGATCTAAAATTGCTGAAACCACGGCTACGACAATTAGCATGATCAGCATGATATTAGTAAACTGATCCCACAGGATAGTTAAAGCACTGCGTCCACCAGTTTCTTTTAGTTCATTGGCTCCGAAGTATTTTTGTCTTCGAGCTACCTCATCGCCAGACAATCCGCGCTCGGGATCGCTTTGCAATAATCCAGTAGTTTGTTCGAGCGCGATCGCGTGCCAAGGCTGGTTAATTTTGGGCATAGCAACCGCGTCAGAAGTAGTCGGAAAATTCATATTTTATTTTGCTTATTAAAAAAATTAGGCTGGAGCAAACGCCACTCTACTTTCTTATTCGGAATGATATAAATTATTTAAAAAGATTAGGTAGTAAATGAGGAGCTTGCCAGAGTGCATAACCAATAAATAGAAAAAATAGGGTGTTGACTAGGGTTAAAAAATAACCGATGCACATCACTAAGCCGTCGGCTTCTATAATAGCTATTGCCAAGAGCAAAATTGTCCCGGCAGGCAAAGGGTTAGTAAAAGGAATTGGTAACATCAGTAAGATTGATAGCCAAGCAATACAAAAACCGTTGCTTCTCCAAGTGTAAGAATTAGTAGCTACTGGTTTCCAACGCGGACGCACGATTTTTTCTAACCAGACCGTGAGGGTTCGGACATTTTTTAATAATTGCTGGCTGAAGCTACGGGGAAATTTAAACTTAGCCACTCGTTGCGGTAGCCAAGGGGATTTCCTACCTAGTGCCATTTGTCCTCCTAATAGCAAACAGCCAAGTCCTAGTACGCCAGACAAACCCGGAGGCATCGGAAATAAAAAAGGTAATACTAATAAGCCAATAATCAAACTAAAACTTCGTTCGGCGGTTTCTTGGAGAACTTCAGTCAGAGTTATTGGTTTAGTAGTCAATTTTGTAAGTAAAAGTTCGATCTCCCGAGAGAACTTAAGTGGCATCTTTGTTCATCCTTACTGACAGTCGGTCAGTAGATTTAAAACTAACTAGATTTAAGCATCGCTAATTTAATTATTGATACTGTTCTAGAAAGTCTAAAGCTCGATTGCGCAGTTCGTAATAATCTGGTGATTCTTGAATGGCATGGCGATCGCGAGGATGGGGAAAAGGTACGGTCAGAATTTCGCCAATATTGGCTTCTGGTCCATTAGTCATCAAAATAATGCTATCGGACATATAAATTGCCTCATCCACATCATGGGTAATCATCATTACCGCTTGTCGGTGACTTTCCCAAATTGCCAATACCTGAGCTTGTAACTTCCTTTTGGTCAAAGCATCCAAGGCACCAAAAGGTTCGTCCATCAATAACATTTTCGGACGAGTAATTAAAGCGCGAGCAATTCCTACTCGTTGTTTCATCCCTCCCGAAATTTCATCGGGATATCTATCGGCAGCTTCAGTTAGATTGACCATTGCTATATGTTCGTTAATTAAGCTGGTTTTTTCAGCGCGACTAGCTTTGGTCAGAACCTCATTTACTGCCAGACGAATGTTCTCTTTAACCGTCAGCCAAGGTAAGAGAGCATAATTTTGAAAAACCATCATGCGATCGGCACCAGGCTTACGAATTTCTTTGCCTTCTAAGGTTACTAGCCCCGAAGTTGGTTTATCTAAACCAGCAATAATTCTCAATAAAGTTGATTTGCCACAACCAGAATGACCGATGACCGAAATATATTCTTGCGCCCCAATAGTTAAATTAATTCCGTCGAGAATCACAGTGCGACTGCCGTCAGGTTTGGAATAAGCTTTGACTAAATTTTCGATGACCAAAAATTCTTCTTGGCAGCGGTCTTCAACAAGACTGTTGGTAGCAGTATGATAATGGTACATTGGAAAACTCCTGTGAAAAAATAGAATCAATTATTAGCAAAAGAATTAAGACATAAAAAATGAGCGCGGTGCATTAGCTCGAATCTTAAAGCTGTTGAGATAGGCGACAGGTTCGCTAGGATCGAAGGCTTTATTATCGATAAATGCTTCTGCTGGCTCGATTTTGTAATCTTCTGTCGGACATTCAATACCCATTTCGGCGGCAATTTCACGATACAAGTCAGTCCGCCAGGCTTGACGGGCAATTTTATCTGCATTTTGGGGAAATCGTTCTACTTGTTGCCAGCGTACTGCTTGAGTTAGTAGCCACAAGTTTTGGGACTGCCACAAAAACGTAGAATGATCGTGGAAAACGCTAGAAACTGTTCCAGGAAGATCGAAAAATAAAGTAGTTTCCAAACTTTTAACAATTCGCCGCTGGTCATCAAAACCGCCATAGTTGTAGTCGCCGACAATTCCCGCTCTAGTTATTTTGGGTTCTGCACCCGTAAAAGAACGTCCGGAGATAATTTGAACTACTTCTTCGCGATTTTCTGGTTTACTGCAATATTGACAGCCTTCTATCAGTGCCTTGACGAGAGAACGATAGGTTTTGGGATTTTCATCGATAAATGATTCCATCACTGCCAAAACGCGATCGGGATGTCCCCGCCAGATTTCCCTACCTTGAGCGAAAGTAAACCCGATGCCCTCATTTCCAGAAATTGCCCGAGTATTCCAAGGTTCTGCGACCATATAACCCTGCATCGCACCAATTCGCATATTGGTAACCATTTGCGGTGGCGGCGTAATCATAATGCGAAACTCTTCGACGGGATCTAAACCAGTAGCGGCAATTAGATAACGAGTAAAATATTCATAAATTGACGAACTCAATACTACTGCCCAAGCTCTTTTTTCTGGAGGAGCTTGACGAAAATAACTATCGAAATCTCGTCCTAGCTGCTCTAAATCTCCTCGATAATCTTGCCAGGGACGAATCCCAGCATTCCACAATTCCTTACTCAAAGTCATGGCGTTACCGTGACGGTGGATCGTCATGGCAGCACATAAGGGAGCTTTTCGCGCTCCTTCTGCTCCCACTCTAGCGTTCATCACCGCACCAGAAACTACGGGAGCGGCATCTAGGCGACCGAAAATTACTCCATCGCGAGAGTTAGCCCAACTAGCCTCACGGCTGAGGGTAACATTTAAGCCATACTTGCGAAATAAACCTTTTTCCCACGCTACAGCTAAAGGAGCGCAGTCGTTCACGGGAACGTAGCCAATAGTCAAATTGGGCTTTTCTAAACTTTCTGGTCTGACAACTGGTTCCACTGCTAGAGCGGGTTTAGTTAGACTTGACGTAGTACGACTATTGCTATTGATACAGGCAGAAACTGCGATCGCCGAGGCACTCGCCCCTAAGCCTCGTAACAAGGCTCTTCGGGTTAGCTTATGATTCATTAAAAAAATTCTCCAGCTTAGCTAAATAGACTCGGCAACTAAGAACTAGCGGGACGATGGGTTATCCAAGTTTGCAATAAACTCAAAAGGTAATCGAGGATTAAACCCGTCACACCAATGACAAATACAGCCAAAAATACCGAACTCAGATTGAGGCGACTCCATTCATCCCAAACAAAAAAACCAATACCGATACCACCTGTCAGCATTTCTACCGCCACAATTACTAACCAAGCGACACCCAAACTAATCCGCAAACCGATAAAAATATAGGGCAAGCTGGCTGGCAGAATAATCTTAAAGATCTTTTTCCAGGTGGGCATTTCTAGCATTCGCGCCACATCTTGATAGTCTTTAGGCACGCTAGCGACACCCATCGCGGTATTGATAATCGTAGACCAGAGAGAAGTAATAAAAATTACAAAGATTGCGGACGGATTAGCAAGATTGAAAATAGCTAGGGCGATCGGCAACCATGCTAGGGGTGATACGGGTTTGAGGATTTGGATTAGTGGGTTGATTGCCAGCATCGCCGCTCGGGACATCCCAATTAAAAACCCTACGGGAATTGCTACTGCAGCCCCGATTAAAAACCCAATAATTACCCTTCTCAAACTTGCCAACAATAACCAACCGAATCCTAAATCTCCAGGTCCCCGACGATAAAAAGGATGAAAGATATAGTCTAAATTTTCGATTAAAGCTTCTGGTGGCGTGGGCATCAGTTCGTGACGGAGTAGCGCGATCGCCCACCAAACCAAAATTAATCCTAAAAAACCCGCTGCTGGTAATAAAACCGTATCTCGAATTACCACGGGCTTAATTTGCTTCCACGCTAGTTCCCCAGCAACAGCAAGAATAGACAAATTCACGATAAATAACCCCCATGTTTCAGGAATTCACACGACTAAACTGTATGATTCAGGAACACTGATGAGGGTAAATTGCTATTTTCCCTTCAGTTTCCTCTCAACGCCGACGAGGTTAGCTGACGGGCTAGGACTGAGAGTGTCCCTCTCTACATTTTTCTATAGAGATACGCCCCGAATGTGGGTCCCCCGTTCTTTGGTTTGCTAAATTGCTCTAGTTAACAAAGATTAGGCATAGTAATGAAGTTTAATTTTGTTTTTTGGATTCTATGTAAGTAAACAGATAGATATTAAAGCCCTAATGTAGGATTTATTTCTACCTCAAAACATAGATTCAATAATTATATAACAAAAATTTACGACTGTGTCCCTAAAAACAAAATTTTGGCGATCGCTAGTAACGTTTAACGATCGGGAGTTACGCAGTTGGCGAGAGAGTTAACCAGGGAGAAGCCAAATAGGAGCGTACCGCCTCGCGTAGAATGCTAGTTTTAGCTTCATACCAACTAATGCCCGTCTTGAACCAGTGAATTTCTAAGCGCAGGAAAGCGCGTAATAGCTAAACCAATGTGGTTGCGCTGTGCACGGGAGGAACGAACCTGTGCCCGCTCAACACCACAACACTGTTTCAGCCCTCGGTGATATTCTTCGAGCGCCCACTCAAACTCAGCATACTGTAATCGATGAAGAGGAGTTATCTGAAGGTCATTGGTAGCCCAGTAATCAGTGTCACCGTCTGTAGCAACTATCTTGAATACTTTGATTAAGCCATAACCTTTAAGATGAACCACAGTTCCCGTTTCACTTAAATCAACTTCATCTACCCGACGATTGCCAAGGCGATCGGGGTTGACCAAACGATTGCGCTTCAGTCGGGTCAACCAAGTCCAACCATAACTGCGAATTAGCTCGAGATTGTCTAAGGCACTGAACCCCAGCTATTCCTAGCCACGCAACTTGGCGTAAAACCTCGTTTTCTTGCCGTTTGCAGCATGTTCCGGAAGTGGTCATTTTTGGTAGCTCCGTCAACCACTTTTTCATAAAGTCGGTAGTCGCAGGGGATGTGTTTGTCCCCATTTGTCCAGAGCATCGTTGTGAGATTGATGCCTTTAACTACTCGTCCATGCTTGCCCGACCACTGCCAGCTCACCAATTCCATTTTTACAGAAATTCAACTTTATTTTCAAATGCATACGGGTAGCCGCAACTGCTAATAGGCAGTGCTGCTGGCAATAATTTATAGTTTTTCATCGTTCAAAAATACATGACATTTTAAATTGAATTTTAAAACATTTAAGATACAATTTAGATTAATTCACAACTCATTGGTAATTAAACTTCTCATTCTTCAGGAGGAACTCTACATGATTTGGATTCAATACGCTAGTCAGCCACTGTGATCGCTGCCAAGATCTGTGGGTTTGACCTTGTCGGGAATTTTTTTGGGCTGGATAAATACCGCTTGTAATCCCATCGATAACAGCAATGTTGCTGCAGATAACTCCATAAATCTCACTTTGGTTTCCTATGCTGTAACTAAAACTGCTTATGAAAAAATACTTCCCATGTTTGTCGAGCAGTGGGAAGAACAGACCGGTCAAACCGTTACCTTCGACCAAAGCTATGGCGGCTCTGGTTCGCAAACTCGTGCGGTCATTGATGGACTAGAAGCCGATATAGTTGCGTTAGCACTAGCACTAGACATCCAAAAGATTGAAGAAGCAGGATTAATCGAACCAAGTTGGGAGCAAGAATTACCCAATGATTCTATCGTGCACAAATCCGTTGCAGCACTGGTCATTCGTGACGAAAGCTTAAAAGTAAGCCAATGGTCAGATCTGGCTCGTAGTGATATTGAAGTAATTACCGCTAACCCCAAAACTTCTGGTGGTGCGAGGTGGAACTTTTTAGCTTTATGGGGTTCTGTTACCCAAGCTGGAGGAACAGAGCAACAGGCTGAAAATTTTGTCGAAAAAGTTTATCGTAATGTCCCCGTACTTCCCAAAGACGCACGTGAAGCTACTGATGTGTTCTATAAACAGAGACAGGGAAAAGTATTAATTAACTATGAAAATGAAGTACTTTTGGCAGAACATCAGGGAAACACTAGTCTGCCCTACGTAATTCCAACAGACTACAACGTTTCTATTGACAATCCCGTTGCCGTGGTCGATACCAATGTAGATGAACGTGGTACCCGTGAAGTAGCAGAAGCATTTGTTGAATTTCTCTATACTCCCGAAGCACAGCGAGAGTTTGCTCGTGTCGGATTCCGTCCAGTAGATGAAACCGTGGCAGCAGAGTTTGCCGACCAATATCCCAAAGTCGACAAGCTTTTTAATATTGAAGATTTAGGTGGTTGGAACAAAGTTCAAACCAAATTTTTTGCCGATAAAGCAGTTTTTGACAAAATCCAAGAAAAAATTGCCACAGACAATACAACCAAATAACACCGCGAGTGATTTTCGTATTAGGAGATTTTTAACGATGCAGAAGCTCATTCAACACGAGGGGAAACTAAACAGCAATCGACTGATGCAAACCCGCATTAAAATCCAAATTCCCCAACGATATCATCGAGAACCCGTAATTGCCAATCTTAGTTACCAACACGGCTTGAAGGTAAATATTGCTGGTGCTTTGTTAGGGATTGATGCCGATGGAGATGGCTGGTTCGATCTCGAACTTTATGGCACTCAATCCCAAATCGATAGTGCCTTAATTTATCTTTCAGATTTGAACGTCAGATTTTGGCATGAAACGACAGAACTAGATGGCTGGTAACCTCGTGCCGACAAACCATCTATTTGTAAACCACCAAATTAAATCTGCGCCATGACTAATTATCCATTCCCATCTCGCTCGAAACTGTCTTCGATTTCACTACCTTGGGCGATAACGGCATTTTACCTGATAACCTTCTTGATGTTGCCGCTCGCTGCATTAACCAGTAAATCCCTAACTGTTGGCTGGGAAGAATTCTGGCAAATTGCCACCGACAAAATTGCCCTGTCTGCCTACAACGTCACCTTCATCACTGCTCTTTTAGCTTCCCTAATTAACGGTTTGATGGGAACTCTGGTTGCCTGGGTACTGGTGCGCTACGAGTTTACTGGCAAAAAACTCATAGATGGGATCGTAGATTTACCCTTTGCCCTACCGACTGCGGTAGCAGGGGTAGTATTAGCCACAGTGTATAGCGAAACAGGCTGGATCGGACAAGTTTTTGCTCCTTTCGGGATTAAAATTGCTTTCACTCGCTTGGGAGTATTGGTGGCGATGATTTTTATCTCTTTACCATTTGTCGTCCGTACTCTCCAGCCCGTACTAGAAGAGATGGATATAGCAGTAGAAGAAACCTCGCGATCGCTCGGTGCGTCCGAGCTACAGACCTTCTGGCGATTATTATTGCCGCCTTTAATACCGCCAATCTTGACAGGAGTTGCTCTGGGTTTTTCTAGAGCGGTAGGGGAATATGGCTCGGTAGTAATTATTGCTTCTAACGTTCCTTTTCAAGATCTTATTGCACCCGTTTTAGTATTCCAAAAGCTGGAGCAGTACGATTATGCAGGAGCGACAGTTATTGGGACGGTGCTGCTGCTGGTATCGCTGACGATACTGCTAGTAATCAACGGTTTGCAACAGTGGGGTCGTCGCTATGCTACTGATTAAAACAATTGTCAAAACTAGACCGCAAGAGCTTTCTGCAGCGGGAATTTTAATCGGTATTGCTCTGTTTTATCTGCTGCTGGTGTTGTTTATACCAGCCATAGCGGTATTCTACCAAGCCTTTCGTTTGGGATTAGAGCCATTTCTCAACGCATTTAATACCAGAGAATTCCTCAACGCTACGGGATTGACCATAATTGTTGCAGCGATGGCCGTTCCCCTAAATACTCTGTTCGGACTGTGTGCGGCTTGGGTAATTGCTCGCAATCGATTTCGGGGTCGTACCTTACTTCTAAGTATTATCGATCTACCTTTTTCCATCTCTCCCGTCGTCGCTGGGTTAGCTCTAGTATTGCTTTACGGACGTAATGGCTGGTTTGGTTCCTGGCTCGAAAGTGTCAATTTTAAAGTTGTCTTTGCCCTTCCAGGAATGGTATTAGCAACTATGTTCGTCACTTTACCTTTTGTGGCGCGAGAAGTCATTCCGGTTCTAGAGGCAACAAGATTAGATGAAGAAAAAGCTGGCAAAACCTTAGGCGCAAACGACTGGCAAATTTTCTGGCGAATCACCTTACCCAATATCCGCTGGGGTTTACTGTACGGAATTTTGCTGACTAACGCCAGAGCAATGGGGGAATTTGGGGCAGTTGCAGTGATCTCAGGCAGTATTATCGGGCGGACTCAAACCTTACCCATCTTCGTCGAGCAGACATATAAGAATTACCAGACACAAGCTGCCTTTGGAGCAGCGGCAATTTTGGCATTACTTGCAGTAATTACGCTAATTCTCAAAGAAATTTTAGAATGTCGCACACACGTAGTTAAAAAATAAAACCATAAGAGGTATAACACAGATGAGCATTTTGGTTAAAGGTGTTTCTAAACAGTTTGGTAACTTTCAGGCTTTAGAAAAAGTAACCCTAGAAGTAAAAAAAGGTTTGGTCGTGTCATTACTAGGACCTTCTGGCTCTGGAAAATCGACACTTTTGCGAGTTATCGCTGGCTTAGAATTGCCAGATACGGGACGAGTTGTAATTAACGGTCGAGATGCAACTAATCTCGATGTTCGCAGACGTAATATCGGCTTCGTCTTCCAACACTATGCCCTGTTTAAACATTTGACAATTCGCCAAAATATTGGATTTGGTTTGGAGATTCGCAAACAGCCTCGCAAACTTATCGACCGCAAAGTTGAGGAACTACTAGAGTTAATTCAGCTACAGGGTTTAGGTGCTCGCTATCCCGCCCAACTTTCTGGGGGTCAACAGCAACGAGTTGCCCTCGCTCGCGCCCTTGCCACCCAATCCCAAGTTTTATTATTAGACGAACCTTTTGGAGCATTAGACGCGAAAGTACGCAAACAGCTCCGTGCCTGGCTGAGACAACTACACGATGAGGTTCATGTCACCAGCATTTTTGTCACTCACGACCAAGAAGAAGCCATGGAAGTAGCTGATGAAATCGTGGTGATGAATCAAGGTAAAATCGAACAAGTAGGAACTCCTGCCGAAATCTACGACCGACCTGTTACGCCTTTCGTGATGAGTTTTGTCGGAGAGGTTAATGTATTACCTAGTACGGCATATTTATTCCGGCACCACGATCGCGATTCTCCCCCATCTCAAGTATTTATTCGTCCTCACGAACTCGAAGTCTCTACAGTTGCTAATGTCAGTAGCACAGAAGCTATAGTCAAGCGGATCGTCCATTTAGGTAAGGAAGTGCAAGCAGAATTAGCTCTACCAGATAAATTAGCTGTAACAGCCCATTTTAGTCGGGAAAAGTTTGCTCGCTTAAATCTGCGACCATGTCAGCGAGTGTTTATTCAACCACAAAATGCCAGATTTTTTGATTTGGAAAGATCTCAGCAAGAAAACTTTGCCGTTAGCTGGTGCGATTTTGCATAGGATACATCAGTTAAGTAGAGCGTCATCTTATAAATAAAAGGATTAAGAAAATTGACAACCATTGTAAGCTACTGAATTCTTTCTTCGATCGCCCCGAAGTTGGAAGCAAAAGAAGTCTTTGCCCTGAAAATAGAGATCGCTCCAGTAGTGCTATATTTATTTATTCACCAAGCCTATGTTGAAAACTTTGAATTTTTTAAAATGTCTTTTGTAAATAAATATGCTCTGGGGTTACATACTACTACACCTCAACTAGGTATAGCTATAGATAATCGTTTGGGCGATCGCCGAGCGCAAACTTGGAATTTGGGGCGAGATTTAGCATCTCATTTGCACCTCTATCTTCAAGAAATGCTTCAGCCCCAGACTTGGCAAGATCTAAAATATATCGCCGTAGCTAAGGGACCTGGAGGTTTTACGGGAACTAGAATCGGTGTAGTTACCGCACGTACTTTAGCCCAACAGCTAAACATTCCCTTATTTGGTATTTCTACCCTAGCTGCTATAGCTTTTGCTTTCGCACAAAACCATAATTCAAAGGAACTTATGGCGGTTCAAATGCCAGCCAGACAAGGACAACTATTTGTAGCTATTTATCAATTAGATTCCCCAAGAAAGACTTTAAAAGTGCATGTGGAAGATACAACCATGGTCCCAGAAAGTTGGCGAGAGACTTTGATTAATTTAGCCGAGTCATACCAATTAATAGAAGCTCCAGAAAATTTGGCAACCACAGTTACCACTTTGATAGAACTCGCCAATCTACAATGGCAACAGCGAAAAGTTTCTCAGTGGTGGGAAGTCGTACCTTTTTACGGTCAAAGTCCAATTTAAATTACAGACGGTTTTGATTCATCTAAATTAGTGTCAGAATGTAAAAACGTGTCGAGACGATTTTACTGCCTCGATCGCCATTAAAATTTAATTTGCCCTATTCTTTGAGAATGACCTCTAATCTCACAACTCAAACGCGACTCAATGCTCCTACTATTCATCAACTCGATAATGGTCTGACCATAATTGCGGAACAGATGTCGGTAGAAGCAGTCAATTTAAATGTGTGGCTCAATGTCGGTTCGTGCCAAGAAGCTGATGAAATTAACGGCATGGCACATTTTTTAGAACACATGGTGTTTAAAGGCACACCGAGTCTAAAAATAGGAGAATTCGAGCGTCTGATTGAAGCAAGAGGTGCAGTTACCAATGCCGCTACCAGTCAGGATTACACTCACTACTACATCACTACTGCTCCTAAAGATTTTGCCGAACTAGCACCGCTACAGCTAGATGTAACATTAAATCCGAGCCTTGAAGACGAAGCTTTCGAGCGAGAAAAATTAGTCATTTTAGAAGAAATTCGGCGTTCGGAAGATAATCCCAGTCGGCGTACTTTCTATCGTGCCATGGAAACCTGTTTTCAAACACTCCCCTATCGTCGTCCAGTGTTGGGTCCTGCTTCGGTAATTGCTAATTTGCGATCGCAGCAGATGCGCGATTTTCATGCTTCTCGGTATCAGCCTGAAGCGATGACGGTAGTAGCAGTAGGTAACCTACCCGCACCCCAACTCATCGATATTATTGGTGAAAGATTATCAGTAACCACCGCTGATGCTGGTACGACCAAAGAACGACGGCAAGCTACTCGCTCTCTGGTAGCCGAACCTCCTTTTAATGAAATCGTGCGTCGCGAATACATCGATAACAGCTTACAACAGGCGCGACTGGTAATGATGTGGCGCGTACCGGGAATGATGGAATTAGAGAGCACTTATCCCTTAGACATCTTATCGGCAATTTTGGGACAGGGAAAAGTTTCGCGGCTGTATCGAAACTTGAGAGAAGAAAGAGGTTTGGTTTCTCACATCGGTGTGAGCAACATGACTCAAACCCATCAAGGAGTATTTTATGTCTCAGCACGATTGCCGGCAGAAAACATTGCTACGGTAGAAAGAGCGATCGCCGAACACCTGCAAACAATTCGTACCGAACCGATTTCCGAACCAGAAATTGCTCGAATTCGCACTCAAGTAGCCAATCGCTTTATCTTTGCCAACGAAAGACCGAGCGATCGCGCCAATCTTTACGGTTATTATTATTCTCAACTCCAAGATTTAGCTCCAGCTTTAAATTATCCCCAACACATTCAAGCAGTAACCGCAGCCGATTTACAGCTTACGGCTCGACAATATCTCGATCCCAACGCCTACGGTATTGTAGTGATGAAACCAGAATGATGACAATAGTAGTGTGTCCACATGGTTTTGATAGGTATTTTTCTCAAGTCAAATAAATTCCCTTTAACCTTGTATCTTAAAAGATGTAGTAGACCGTTGGTCAATTTTTAATTGACAAAACAATAGAGGTATTTAGCCGCAACCACGGGAGAACTAATTATATCAAGTCCGGATAATCACTTACAACAAAATTTGTTTGTGCAACTATCTTTTTCCCCTCCTGCCCTATGCCTTCTGGAGTGGCGGGGACTCGAATCGCGTTCGAGTCCTTGAAAGCCCCGTCCTCCTGCCTTATCTTTTCCAAAATAAAATACCTCTTACCTCAAACTTTCTCCTAGTCTCCTCCACTCTCCTGCTACCTTACCCTCCTCCTTCAGCTAGAGGCAAAATAATGGTCACGGTAGTTCCTTGAAACTCTCCGGCACTATACAGAGAAATTTTGCCGTTCATCAGTTCGATGAGATTGCGAGAAATAGCCAAACCCAAACCAGTACCGCCAAACTTTCTAGTCCTAGAACCATCTACCATTACAAAAGGCTGAAACAATCGGTCTTGTTTGCTGACATCAATGCCAATTCCCGTATCTCTAATGATGATAATCACTTTGTGATTGCCCAGCTGACGCTCTCGAGATTCTTTGAGTGCTGTTTTATCTGGTGCTTGAGAATGAGAATTAGAGGTTAAAACATCGGTAGAAGAATCTCGACATTTTGAAGCGGCAGGCTGAAATTTATGCTTCTCTTCCTGGGGAGCTAATGAGTATTCTCGACTTAAATTTTTGAATGCCGAGGGTTGTAAATGCGAGAGCGCTACCGATTCAGATTTAGCAACTTTTACGGCGATTTCAATGCTGCCAAATTCGGTAAATTTAACTGCATTGCCAACAATATTAATCAATACTTGTTTGAGTTTGGCAGGATCGGCAAGAACGTAAAGTTCGCTTTCCCAACTAGGAGCTGTAAAAACTAGGTTTTTACTTTGAATGGGAGCTGTATGAAGCTCGACAACCTCATTAACTATCTTAGATAAACCGACTCGTTCGATCTCTACAGATAGTTTTCCTGCTTCAATTTTGGAAATATCTAAAACATCATTAATAATTTCTAGCAAATGAAGCGCGGCATCATCAGCCTGTTGTAAAAATTCTCGTTCTTCGGCTCGACTATCACAACAGTCGTCTTTGACAATCTGAATACAGTTGATAATTCCATTTAGAGGAGTTCGCAATTCATGGGAAGTAGTGGCTAAAAACTCGCTCTTTAATCGGTCGGCGTTTTTGGCTTCTTGCCAAGCAGAGACAATTTCGGCTCCCCAAGCCCGCAATCTACTGACCATTTCATTGAGTGCCAAAGATAATTGATGAAACTCGCGAATCTGAAAATTATCGGGTAGGCGATCGCTCGAATCTAAATGTTCTGTTTTCGTAGCATAATCCCTTAGCTGCTCTAAGGGGCGAGCGAGTTCGCGAGATACATAGATGGTAACTAATGCGGTACCGACGATCAATCCTAAAGTCATTGCCACCAAGGCTCGTCGAATAGTTTTAAGCGGCTCTAAAGCAGCATTTACCGGCGTAACAGCTAAAATTATCCATTTCTGCTGTTGGTCTTGGGTAACGGGGCTGTCGATCGCGCTATAGCCGACAATTAGTTCGACACCATCCTGCTCTAAATAATACAAGCGATTGGAAGTGGAAGATTTGGCAACATCAGAAGTGGCAGTCTCGATCAAGGTGTCTAGCTTTTGGGCATCGGGCATTTGCTTGATGTTGCGCCCTACTTTTTGAACCAAAGGATGTGCTAGAACGATTCCATCTCCGTCGATTACCACCGGATAGCCATTAAGAGAACCAGGCTCGACATTTTCTTGAGTGAGAACTGCCGATCTGACGCTAAGTGCGTAGCGTAATTGTCCTCGGCGATTGTAAACTGGTGCGGTTAACCAGAGTTTTAACTGGCTTTGAAATGTCTGTTCGCTGACGTTATTGACTTCTTTAAATACGGATTTAGAAGGAAGCAGCAGTTTAACCTCAACTTGTTCTGGAGTGGTAAGAAGTTGTGGTTGAGTTCTACTCCACAAGCTGCTATCTACTTCGATCGCCTCATCACAGGTGGTAGCAATAGTCTGATTTTCGAGTAAGTCGGTAAGCTGTACGCACAAAATATTAGTAGGTAATACCTGAGATAGTCGATCGATAAAAGGTTGATAATCAACCGAATCCGAGCTCAAGATTGCCGCATCGCTTACGGAGGCTAGATTAGAACGAAGTCCTTCCACTGATTGCTCGATGCTGTCTCCCTTTCGGTTCGCACTTTCGGTTAAATTTTGCCTGGCTGTTTCGGAAAATGCCTTACGGGCTTGATGATAAGTAACCCAAACTCCTACTAATAATACAGGTATACTTACTGACAAAAAACGGATAAGTAAGATGCTACGAAAAGATGACTGACCTGATGCCATAGTAGGAGATGTTGGCTGGCTTCGATGATATATTCAATATACTGACTATACTTAATGTACCTTACAGTACTAAATCTGGATATCGAAATTTTACTCGATCGTTTACAATTACCATTGCTAAAGTTTAGCTGAGATAATTAATAATTTTTGGGTAATTTCTTTACATGTTACAACGCCCGCAGACTACAGTCGTCCTGGCGATGAGTGCAGATGGCAAGATTGCCGACAGTTGCGGATCGCCAGCCCGTTTTGGTTCGGCGACTGACAAGGCTCATCTAGAAACTCAAGTTGCTCTAGCAGATGGAGTTATCTTTGGCGCTAATACTTTACGTGCTTATGGCACTACTTTAGCTGTAACTAATCCACAGTTGTTGCAAGCCAGAAAAGCGCGATCCCAATCACCTCAACCAGTTCAAATTGTGGTTTCGGCTACGGCAAAATTGACTTGCGACCTGCCTTTTTTTCGTCAGCCAGTACCTCGTTGGTTACTTACTACTAAGCAAGAGTCAGAATTATGGCAAAATTCGACTCAAAGTTCAGCTGAAGCAAGCTCCGGAGGCTACGATCGAGCTCAATTTGCTCGCATTATATCTATTAATTCAGCAGATGACAATTCCCTTAATTGGCTAGAAGCTATGAAAAGACTACAACAGTTAGGCTTGAATAAGCTTGCTATTCTAGGCGGTGCAGAATTGGTTGCTTCCCTAATTGCAGTAGATTTAGTTGATGAACTTTGGCTGACAATCTGCCCGATTATTCTCGGCGGTAGAGATGCTCCTACTCCCATAGCAGGAATAGGTTTTACTCAATCTCAAGCTAGAAACTTAAAATTACTCGAGGTAACCCAGCTCGATGCAGAGGTGTTTTTACATTATGCGATCGCTCGTTAATTTTAAAGAGCGATGACTGTTAGAGAACGAGAACATTCTACTTTTGATTCTGAGATTTAAATCTACCCTCAATAATCGATTTTTATCTGTAATTGTAAAACAAATACAGGAGCACTACCTGAGATGAGTTTAGCGAAATATAGCGGGTTTGCGTTCTGAAGCAGGAGAACCTACTGGTTGGCGATTATCATTGGGGGTACTGAAGTTACCTGGTTTGAGTTGACTAGCCGTACCACCATCAGTGGGATCGAGGAAAGGTCGCAAATCGATGCTTTCTGGAGACTGACGGTGAGTATTACTAGCAGGGTTAATTCCTATTTCTCCCAAAATTTTGCCAACACCTCGAAAAATTTCTCCTTCGGTGCGATCGTCGTTTAGAGTGTATACACCTTGCGTTCTTTGACCGTCGTCGGCAGCCAGTAGGTTTTCAAATACTAAATCGCGAGTTAATTGAGGATCTTGACCCGGAGGTACGGTGAGAACGATGCGGCAGTCTGAAGGATCGACTTGAGTAGTGACGCAGACGATATCATAATTGTTTTCCACATCAGTAGTTAACTCCAATAATCCATCTTGACGGTAGGATTCAAAGCGACGGGTAATTTCATTACAGCGTCTTTCGGGAGTCCAACCGCCACCCAACTGACTGGGAATTGCCCAAGGATAAGCTCGGTTAGGTTGACTTTCGGGATAATACATAACTGTATATTCCCCATCGATGATTTCACAGCTAAATCGAGTATCGCTGCTGGCTCTTCTCGTAGGTATTGGATTGGCAGTGCTGGGAGCGTCATCGATAATTACTTCAGGAGGTTCGTTATTCTGAGCAATTAATTGTCTGAGGCGATCGAGGTTGACTGAATTATTAGAACTAGAGAGAGGAAAAGCGTTGACGCTATTGGTGCTGGCGATCGACACTAAGCCAACCGCTAAACTGGCTTGAGAAACTAAGAATCTTAAAGGAGTATTGAACATAGACGGTATTGACGAGAGCTTAGATTTAAAGAGTTACAGAATTAGAAATTTAAAGAGTTAAACCTTTCAAAGGATTTAAAGTTTACCGGACAGTGAACTTCTGTAGTTATGACGGATAGGTAAAATAAATGTTTCTACTCGCGATCGCCCTAGTTCCTGGTCGAGGAAAAATTAAGTGTCCCTCGTTACTCGACAATCCCCAATCGACAATTACCCCAGGGAGATCTATTCTAATTTCACGACTTGAGTCGCTTAAAATTAATTGAAGCAATCATCAACTAATAGGGATGTTACACAATTTAGCTATGGAACGAAATCCGAATCTCGCATCAGAAGCTTGGGAAATTTTAGAAAAATCGATAATTTATTATTACGATCGCCCTATTGGTACTCTTGCTGCCTGTGATGTTTCTACTCCGGCACTCAACTACGATCAGTGTTTCGTACGCGATTTCGTTCCTGCGGCTTTGGTTTTTCTAATTAGGGGAAAAACCGAAATCGTGCGTAACTTTCTCGTGCAAACTTTGAAACTCCAAATTAAAGAAAAACAGCTAGATTTTCTCGAACCGGGACGAGGCTTAATGCCAGCAAGTTTTAAAGTTATTCATCAGAGAGAAGAACAATATTTGCAGGCAGATTTTGGCGATCATGCCATTGGCAGGGTGACTCCTGTGGATTCTTGTTTTTGGTGGTTATTTTTATTACGAGCTTACGTTAAAGCTACGGGAGAAGTTTCCTTAGCCCATAGTCCGGAAATGCAGAAGGGAATTCGGATTATTATCGAACTTTGTCTCTCGGCAAGATTTGAAATGTATCCGACTCTACTGGTTCCCGATGGTCCATGTATGATCGATCGCCGGATGGGAATTAATGGACATCCTTTAGAAATCCAATCTTTATTTCATATGGCATTGCGTTGTGCCGAAGAACTGTTAATCGACAATTTTGAAAATGATAAAACCCGTCAGGCGATCGCACGTCGTCTTCCTCCCTTAACCGAACACATTCGCTATCATTACTGGCTCGATCCCCAAAGGTTAAACGTAATCTATCGCTACAAGGCAGAAGAATACGGGCAGGATGTGTTAAATCAGTTTAATATCTATTCTGAGTCGATACCCTATGCCGAACTCAGTGAATGGTTTCCAGAGCAGGGTGGCTACTTAGTTGGTAATTTAGGACCTTCTCAATTAGATTGCCGCTTTTTTTCTTTGGGCAACTTGATGGCAATTTTGTCCTCTTTGGTATCCCTCCAGCAGGGAGAAGTAATCATGAATACGATCGAAGAAAAATGGCAAGATTTAATCGGTTGGATGCCGATGAAGATTTGCTTTCCCGCACTCAAAGGCAGAGATTGGCAGCTATTGACAGGTTGCGATCCTAAAAATCGCCCTTGGTCCTATCACAATGGCGGTAACTGGCCTGTATTATTGGGCTTTTTGGTGGCAGCTGCCATCAAGCTCGATCGCCTCGATCTGGCCACCAAGGCAATGGCGATCGCCGAAAAGCGTTTGCCTTTGGATGAATGGGCGGAATACTACGATGGTAAAAATGGTCGCTTAGTAGGCAAAGAAGCGAGAAAATATCAAACTTGGACGATTGCTAGCTTTATCTTGGCAGAAGAATTGATTGACAATGCTAAATATCTAAAATGGATCGCGTACGAGCGATGATGGTAAATATTTTTTACCACCGTTAGTGATGCCAACAATTCTCTCTCGCTCCTCAACCTTATTTTACTTCGTTAAAAGCTAAAAAAAACAGCAGTTAGTAAAGCTAATCTTTTACGCTGTCCCTGAGATAAATTAGTAGTAGACAAAATGCATTTTCTATGGTTACTTTGTGTTCTATCTCTAATAATTGTAGATAATTTTGAATTTCGGTTTCGCGATCGCTTTCTATTCCTAGCAAGCGTTCGAATAAATAAAAATCGTAGAAAATTACAGAAAACACGTCTTGAATAATCCGAAATTGCTCGAAATCTCTGACTCCTTTTTTAGTAAAAGACGAATAATTTTCATACTGGTATCCGACTTATAAAAATTTTATTCAGGGTAGCGTAAAGCTTTTAGCTGAAGCAGTTGCGATCGCAGGTGACAGTATGAGTACATTTACTTTCATAATCGATCTCATCTTTACCCTATTGCTCTAATCTCCTTAGCTTTGGTTGTCTGAGTGTTTTACCTGAAAATTGGGCAACGCAACGAAGCCTTTAACTCGACAGTCTAGGTTTTTCAGCCACTTAACTAGCTCGTGGTTGCTGTTGTGAAACCAGATATAGTCCTGGTCGTCTGGCACAAAAGTGAGATGGTTACGTGGATTTTTTACCCGCATTGGCAAGTTTTGGCAAAAGCGTCGGTCTAGCAGTTTTAGTAATCGGGCTGCTTTGGCTGCGGCTACCTCAAAACCGAGTAAGGTATTGCGATCGCTTTTAAGCTGTTCTTCAAATTCTGCACGGTTGTCAAACTTTCGTTTGCCTATAGTTCCTTGAGTCGGATATAGCAGTGCGGCAATCCCATTGCCCAAGTTTTGGCGATCAAGAGCAAAATAACGCCAATCGCCATAAGCATATTGCATCAATTTCCCTTTCCCATCGGGCAAAACCAGTCTTGAGTGGTAGCCGTAGTCAATTACGTAAACGGTAACGGGGGCGGTAGGAGCGGTTGGGGGAATAATGAAGGTAGGAGAGCTTAACAAGATAAATCCCACAACAACTAAAAATAGAAGTAAAAAAACATATATTATCAGGCGGGGCGAGAAGATTCGATTGTGTCCGAACCAATTCATAGCTATTATTTCTTGCGATACTGTTGGCAGTGGAAAATTGGTTAGCGTCGGGTCACCATCCCCCGGATGCTGAATGTTGACGAACATCGTTCGGCGATCGGGGGTTGTGGCAATGCCAGTCACCTTACAGCCCGGTACACCCGAAAACAGCCGGCGAATTTCACCCGTACTTGGGTCCGTGACGAGCATCTGATTATTCAATTTCACCCCCTTGATTTCGGGTTGCTCCCCGTCGGTTTGAATGAACAACTTCCCACGACAACCTCTGCGTTTTCGTGCTTAAAGCGTCCTAGTGCAGTTCGCTTTACGGGTGCTTGCGAAGCGTTCATGGGATCGATCTCAACCACCCAGCCAAAGCGATTCTCTTCGTTTCACTTGTATTCTCCTCTCGGTATTGACTCTGTTACCGATAGATGTGAACTGAAAACTGCTCTAAGCTCGAACTCAATCACGCCAAACCAGCTCACTCCCGCTCCAAAGGCGATGAGAAAAGCCAACGTCCAATTTTTTGGTTGCCAAACCACAGAAGTCAGGCTTCCTAAAGGTAGAGAGCCAGCACAGAGCGTTCCGATGGAGAAAGCTTCTAAGGCGAGGTCAATTGACATATTTAAACTTTTTACTAGAAGCCTATCTATTTTCACAAGTCTCTGATTGGAGCTAGGTAGGTTTCTCTTGTTTCTTTCACCATACTATTACGGCTTCAGCTGATAAAAGTCTATCTCAAGGTGGGTCAAGGGAAAGTAGCTATCTGGTGTGTGGTGTAAAGTAAAGTGAAACTCCAACGATAAATCTAGCAGCAAGTTTCACTTTTGAGTTCAAATTAACAAAAGACGATTTTTCTCTAACTAATATTTTTAATTGAATTGCCAAGACATAGGATCTAATCTAAAAATTTTTCATTCCCAAGAAGGATTATTTCAATTAAAGCTTTTTCAATACTGTAAGCAGAAGCATCATCGACTAAAGCAAGAATATGACAGACCAAAAACCAAACCAACCTATTGACCTGTCTGAAGCCAACCAACCTTCTGATTTTATAGAACGAGAAACAGAAAAACCAAATCCCTCAGATGAAGTCCAATCGGAGCAAGATTTTACCTACGAGCAAACAGCGGAGAATAAAATTGCCCATCAACAAAATGTTACCGCTCATATTCCTGGTGGTAGTACAGATGCCGATTTAGATAAGTAGGGCGTGTCTGTAAATGTAGATGTCCTACTCAAGAGGTATTATATAGAAACGAATTGTAGATATTTGTTAAGCCGACAGCAGCCCTAATTGTCATGAGCAGCTCTACAGTTACTCTGAACCAAGATCTCAATAATTACTGGTACTGGTATTACCAGGGAAAATCACAAACTGACCGTCAAGATTACACAGGTGCCCTAGCAAGTTACGAACGGGCTCTAGCCATACGACCCGATGATTATTGGTCTTGGTATAATCGTGCCAATGTTCTACATAATTTGGGACAATATCGCGAAACCATTGCTAGTTTGGATCGGGCTTTGACAGTTCGCCCGGGAGACTACTGGGCTTGGTACAATCGTTGCTGTGTCGTCCTCGAAGACTTAGATTGGTACTCTGACGCACTAGATAGCTTCGAGCGAGCTCTAGCTATCAGAAGCAATGATTACTGGGGGACTTATCGACGGGGAGATGCCTATCGTCATCTCGAAGATTATACTTCAGCACTGGCGAGCTATCAACAAGCTTTAAAATTACGACCCAATGACTATTGGGCGCTCTATCGGCAAGGGGATGCCTAGGTTCTGTTGACACAATTAACGCAACCAAATTAAAGCCGAAGCAAATTCGGCAAATCCCAAATAACATTCGTCAGTTTTGTCAAAACGGCTGAAAACGCGACGATAGTATTTAAGTTTGTTAAAAAAGCACTCAACTAGATGTCGCTCCTTGTACAGATGTGAATCGTAATCTCTAGGGTTGAGGCGACCAGAACGAGGCGGAATCACGCCTTGAGCACCAGTTTCCTCAATCAAGACCACAAAAGCATCACAATCATAGCCTTTATCGGCAATTACCTGTTGAGCTCGATAACCAGCCACCAATGCCTCTCCTTGACTGATATCGGCGGTTTGCCCTGGAGTCAGAAGCAACCGCAGCGGATTGCCCAACGCATCTACCACAGCATGTAACTTGGTACTAAATCCGCCACAAGAACCTCCTAAAGAGTGTTTTTCTGACCCCCTTTTGCTCCTGCTGCACAGGGATGAGCACGAATCATGGTGCTATCGGGAATTAAACTTTCTAAGTCAGCAGAGTGGGACATTTCTTGCAAGAGACGATGCCAAACTCCCTTCTGACACCAACGCCGATATCGTTTGTAGAGGCTGTTCCAGTTGCCAAAACGTTTGGGTAATTCACGCCATTGAGCACCTGTGCGAGTAATCCAGAGAACCGCATTCAGAAAACGACGACAAGCTTTGGGGTCTTTGATACGGATGTCTTGTTGGTGGCTCAGAACAACGAAAATTTGCTGCCAAGCAGAATCGTCCAACTTAACACGAGATTTCATGAAGAATTTTTTGACTAAAATCAGCAACTTCAGGTACTTTCTCATCTTTGCCTCTTTACGTCAACAGAACCTATCGTTATCTCGGAGAAAAGCGACGGGCACGATTTGTTACGATCGCGCTTTAGAGTTGGCTCCCCAGAGTTTCTGGGCCTGGTACAAACGAGCCGAGATGTGCCGTCACCTGGGTAATTATGCAGAAGCTCTCACTAGCTATCAAAGCGCCCTCAGTCTCGACGCGGAAGATGATTATGCATGGTACAATCAAGGGTGCTGTGCCGCTCAATTGGGTTACGTCTCTTTGGCAATTGAATGTTTGCAACGGGCAATCGAATTAAATCAAAGCAATCGACAATTAATCAAAAGCGATCGCGATCTCGAACCGCTCAGAAACACCGAAGAATGGTGGGTATTAATCGAGGCATTGGCTTAATCGATCGCGCTACTGAATCAAACATTAATATCGAGCTTGCTTCCGTAGTAATTCGGGTATGGTCAGATTAAACTGAGACTGTCCCTCAAACACAGTTCCTACTTCACCTCGATAAAAGGTAACTTCATTGATTTGATAGGCTTCATCGGGCAGAGGAACATAACCTACTTCAGCAACTACTTCTGGAGCATTCTCAAGATAAAATTCTGTAAATCTGACTAACGCTTCATTTTCTCTTGCCGCCGCTGCGTTGACATAAACAAATAAAGGACGAGCCAAAGGTTGATATTCTGCTGCTTCCACTGTCGCTCTAGAAGGCACAACCGCACCATCACCACTATCAATCGCCAGAGCTTTCATCTCGTCGGCATTTTGCTCGTAGTAAGATAAGCCAAAGTAACCCAGCGCATTGGGGTCTTGACTTACTCCTGCAACTAAGACATCATCATCTTCACTAGCCTTGACGTCGTCACGACTCGCCCCTGCTTCTCCTACAATTGCTTCGGTAAAATAATCAAAAGTTCCCGAATCTTCACCAGGTGCATAGAGATTGAGGGGTCGGTTGGGAAAACTAGGTCTAATCTGATTCCAATTAGTAATTTGACCTTCAGCCTCTGGCGACCAAATCTTGGCTAACTCTTCGGTAGTCAAGGTATCAACCCAATCATTGGCTGGATTGACTACTACCGTCAGCGCGTCAAAAGCTACGGGTAACTCTATATAAGCTACTCCGGCTTCACGACAGGCTTTCATTTCATCGGTTTGAATCGGACGAGAGGCGTTATTAATCTCGGTTTCGCCGCGACAGAATTTTTCAAAACCTCCCCCCGTACCAGAAAAGTTAATTTCTATCTCTACGGGTTTTTGATAGCTGTCTTGAAATTCTGCAACGATTTCTTGGGTAATCGGATACACCGTACTCGACCCATCAATTTTGATTGATGGTGTTTCTTGTGAAACTACAGCTTGAGAAACTACTAACGATGCTGCAGCTACTCCTAAAGCCAAAACTCGAAGGGATTTTAATGGTACTTTGCGCCAAAGATTCATCTTTCAGGCTCCACTAATAATTGGGGTGAGTAATTGAATTTTAGAGTTAATTAACTTGATGTATTTTTAAAGAGCAAGCGATCAAATTAAAAATTAAATTATTTCAACTTAAGTTAATGCTCGTGTAGGACGGGTCAGTTTGTCATCGAACCAGAAGTAATGCTAATAGAAATTTGAAAGTGGTCAGTTGAGTCAGTAGGAAAAATTTTGGTCTTGTTAGAGACGATAAAAATCTCTGACTTTCAAGACCTTTTCGAGCGAGAGATATTAGCGAGCAATGTCCAAAGCCAAATGGAAACAAAAAGCGAAAAAACTCAAAACTAAATTAAAAAAGCTGGAGAAAAACACCATAAATAAATGTTTAAAGAGCTTGGCAAAAGTCCGCAAACAGAGTCTGCATGATGAGCTGACTCTTTTACCCAACTGACGTTCCAGGGCAGGAAGCATCAGAACGAGCGATGAAACACACGATCGATCTAGCAGATTCGGCTTTATACCTGGCTAAAAAGCTTGGAAAAAATCGCTCTATTATTCATGGCAACTCTCTTTTGGAAACTATCTCGAACTCACAGCTCATCCCAAATAATTGATTGTTTGAGCGTCGTTCGACTTTAACTACAATTTTCCGTTAAGCTCTGAGTTTTACTGCTGTTTATCATTCTGTCGAGTCAACTCTTTCAAGTCTTAACGATCATTCTGATTTGTCGATCTGATGAGAATTTGACTGTTTTCCAAGCGCAGCCTTCATTTGCCGAGCCACTTCTTGAGCCCACAGCTCAAAGTTGAAATCATAACTCAATGGATTGAGCGAAGACAAATGTTTATTCGACCAGGAGCGAGCGTTTTGAGTGTTGTTTATCTCATTTTCGGTTGTTATCATAGCTCAAATTAAACCTCTAGACTCAAATCCTATCAGTAGCAAATGATAACTAAGGTATCGAACAAATTAACGCTGATTTAAGATTTAGTTAAAATTAAAAACTGATTCTAGGTAGATTAAAACTAACGTTTAATTTCAAGCCGACGTTTTTCTAAAAAAGCGATCGCCTCTTCTGGTTGTAGTAGCAGCTGAGGGACTTCTTTTACTATCAGAATCCATCTAGCTTCAGTTTGCTCTAATGTCCACTTCACGTGGGGCTGATGAGCGAGAATTTGCCAGTAGCCTGATTTTTGGTACTGACAGACAAATCCCCAATTTTGAGCTCGAACCACGACGAGAGCGCTCAATTTAACAGCTAAGAATAACTAGATTCATGGTGAGAGAAAAGCCTAAAAGAGCTTCTCGAACCAGATTATCTTACTAGGTTCTGTTGACACAATTAACGCAACCAAATTAAAGCCGAAGCAAATTCGGCAAATCCCAAATAACATTCGTCAGTTTTGTCAAAACGGCTGAAAACGCGACGATAGTATTTAAGTTTGTTAAAAAAGCACTCAACTAGATGTCGCTCCTTGTACAGATGTGAATCGTAATCTCTAGGGTTGAGGCGACCAGAACGAGGCGGAATCACGCCTTGAGCACCAGTTTCCTCAATCAAGACCACAAAAGCATCACAATCATAGCCTTTATCGGCAATTACCTGTTGAGCTCGATAACCAGCCACCAATGCCTCTCCTTGACTGATATCGGCGGTTTGCCCTGGAGTCAGAAGCAACCGCAGCGGATTGCCCAACGCATCTACCACAGCATGTAACTTGGTACTAAATCCGCCACAAGAACCTCCTAAAGAGTGTTTTTCTGACCCCCTTTTGCTCCTGCTGCACAGGGATGAGCACGAATCATGGTGCTATCGGGAATTAAACTTTCTAAGTCAGCAGAGTGGGACATTTCTTGCAAGAGACGATGCCAAACTCCCTTCTGACACCAACGCCGATATCGTTTGTAGAGGCTGTTCCAGTTGCCAAAACGTTTGGGTAATTCACGCCATTGAGCACCTGTGCGAGTAATCCAGAGAACCGCATTCAGAAAACGACGACAAGCTTTGGGGTCTTTGATACGGATGTCTTGTTGGTGGCTCAGAACAACGAAAATTTGCTGCCAAGCAGAATCGTCCAACTTATCGGTACTTAAACAATTTAAACAGACAAAATAAGATAGAATACCTTTGCTGATTAACTTTAACATTATTCTAAAGCCCGATCGCACTT
>NZ_JBKGTY010000001.1:850271-868055 GCF_053543375.1 Myxosarcina sp. GI1(2024)
AGCAACTTCAGGTACTTTCTCATCTTTGCCTCTTTACGTCAACAGAACCTAACAATAAAAAGGTAAAGATGACATTAAAATTACATTGATGTAGGTTTAAAAAAATTGTTAGTCGCTCATTCGAGATTCGAGAATGATGAGTTTGGGTCGAGTTACAAATTCGCTGGTTTATTAAATTTTCTATCGATCGCCTTAATTTTATTTGCTTTTAACTAGGACTTAACATTTGCCGCTCATGCTGAAAAGTAAAGAGCGCAAGCGCTCTTTAATACTCTTCAAATCGGGAAAAGACTTATGGTTGCCACATCTAGGGAAACTTCAGAATCGAAACAGATTTTAAGTGCCGAAGAGTTAGACCAAATCGATGCTTACTGGCGCGCTTGCAATTATCTGGCGGTGGGGATGATTTATCTGCGCGATAACCCCTTGCTGAAAGAAACTTTAAAACCCGAACATATAAAAAACCGGCTACTGGGACATTGGGGAGCTTCGCCAGCCCTAAGCTTTACCTATATCCATCTCAATCGACTAATTAAAAAATACGACCTGAACGCAATTTTTCTAGCAGGACCGGGACACGGTGCCCCTGGGGTATTAGGACCCGTATATTTAGAAGGAACTTATTCGGAAATTTATCCGGAAAAGAGTGAAGATGTCGAGGGGATGCAGAAGTTCTTCAAGGAATTTTCTTTCCCCGGCTATATCGGCAGTCACTGTACTCCAGAGACTCCAGGTTCGATTCACGAAGGAGGAGAGTTAGGCTATAGCGTATCCCATGCTTACGGTGCAGTTTACGACCATCCCGACTTGATTGCCGCTTGTGTGGTCGGAGACGGCGAAGCCGAAACCGGTCCCCTAGCAACCGCCTGGCACTCCAATAAATTTCTCAATCCCGTTCAGGATGGAGCGGTGCTGCCCATACTCAACCTCAATGGCTATAAAATTGCCAACCCGACGATTCTGTCTCGTATTAGTTCTGAAGAGTTAAATGACTTGTTTAAGGGGTATGGCTATACTCCCTATGTGGTCGAAGGCTCAGATCCCAAAGTAATGCACCAAAAAATGGCTGCCACCATGGAAGAGTGCATCGTCAAAATTCGCGAAATCCAGCAAGAAGCCCGCACTCAGAATAAAGCCTTCCGTCCCCGTTGGCCGATGATTATTCTGCGCACTCCTAAAGGCTGGACGGGACCCGAAACCATAGACGGACATAAAGTTGAAGGTTATTGGCGAGCGCACCAAGTTCCCATGGGTGGTATGCACTCCAACCCCGAACACGTCAAACTTCTCGAAGAGTGGATGAAAAGCTACAAACCAGAGGAGCTATTTGATGCCAACGGCAAATTAATCCCCGAGTTAAAAGCATTAGCTCCCGTGGGCACCAAACGAATGAGTGCCAATCCAGCAGCAAATGGGGGTCTATTACGCAAAGATTTAAAATTACCCGACTTTCGCGACTACGCCGTAACCATGGATAAACCGGGGACGGTAGAAGTAGAAAATACCAGAGTACTGGGAAAATTCTTGCGGGATGTGATGAAGCGCAACATGACCAACTTCCGGGTGTTTGGACCCGATGAAACTGCTTCTAACCGCCTGGCAGATATCTACGAGGTTTCGAAAAAAACCTGGATGGCAGACTATTTACCAGAAGATGAAGATGGTGGCATGCTGTCTCCCGACGGTAGAGTGATGGAGATGTTGAGCGAACATACTTTAGAAGGGTGGCTAGAAGGTTACTTGCTGACCGGAAGACATGGCTTTTTCCACACCTATGAAGCCTTCGCTCACGTCATCGACTCGATGTTTAACCAACACGCTAAATGGCTGGATATCTGCAAAAATCACGTGAAATGGCGTGCTTCGGTTTCTTCCCTCAATCTGATGCTTTCTTCGGTAGTCTGGCGACAAGACCACAATGGTTTTTCCCATCAAGATCCCGGTTTTGTCGATTTAGTCACCAATAAAAGTGCCGATGTCACTAGGATCTATTTTCCTCCCGATGCCAACTGTTTGCTTTCGGTTGCCGACCATTGTTTGCGAAGCAAAGACTATGTAAATCTGATCGTCGCTGACAAACAGATGCACCTGCAATATCTCACTATGGAAGAGGCGATTAAGCACTGCACCAAAGGCATTGGCATTTGGGAATGGGCGAGTAACGACGACTGTGGCAAAGAACCAGACGAGCCTGATGTAGTTATGGCTTGCTGCGGCGACATTCCCACCATGGAATCGCTGGCAGCTACGGCTATTTTACGCGAAGAATTTCCCGAACTAAAAGTGCGCTTTGTTAACGTGGTCGATTTGTATCGCCTACAGACAGAAACCGAACATCCCCACGGTTTATCCAATCAAGAGTTCGACATTCTCTTTACCGCCGATAAACCCGTAATCTTTAACTTCCACGGCTATCCTTGGTTAATTCACAAGTTAGCCTATCGTCGTACCAAACAAGAGCGAATTCACGTACGGGGTTACAAGGAAAAAGGCAATATCAATACACCTTTAGAACTAGCTATTCTCAACCAGATAGACCGCTTTAACTTGGTGATTGACGTAATCGAGCGCGTTCCCCAACTGGGTTCTCGTGCCGCCTACGTGAGAGAACGGATGAGAAACGAAATTATCGACAGTCTGGCTTATGCTCGTTCTGAAGGCATGGATAGACCGGAAATGGTTCATTGGAAGTGGCCTTATTAAGCAAGGAATTGTAGAATTTTTTAGGAGCGAGTCATGACCATATCTGAAGATAAACTAACAACTAGCGCCATCCTCACAGAAGACGATCGCACCGGGTTAGAGACGACCACTTTAAGAAGAGCGATCGCCGATAACCTGTTTTACCTCCAGGGAAAATTTCCCGGTATTGCTACCTTCAATGATTACTACATGGCACTGGCTTACACCATCCGCGATCGCCTATTTCAACGCTGGATTGCCACGACCCAAACCTATCTCCAAAAGAATGTCCGGGTGGTTTGCTATTTTTCAGCCGAATTTCTCGTCGGACCTCATTTGGCTAATAATTTAATTTGCCTGGGAATTTACGAGCGAGTTCTTCAAGCAGTAGAAGAATCGGGACTGAATTTAACAGAATTGATCGACCAGGAAGAAGAACCCGGTTTGGGTAATGGCGGTTTGGGGCGTTTGGCGGCTTGCTATATGGACTCTCTAGCTAGTTTGCAAATTCCCGCCATCGGCTATGGTATCCGTTACGAATACGGTATCTTCGATCAAGAAATTCGCGACGGCTGGCAGGTAGAAATTACCGATAAGTGGCTACAACATGGCAATCCCTGGGAAATAGCCCGTCCCGAGTCGTCGGTCGAAGTCAAATTTGGCGGCTACACCGAAGCCTATACCGACGAGCGGGGTAACTACCGAGTGCGTTGGGTACCCGATTATGTAGTTAAGGGAATTCCTTACGATACACCAATTCTGGGCTACAAAGTCAATACCGCCAACACCATGCGCCTCTGGACGGCAGAAGCTACTGAATCTTTTGATTTTTTTCGCTTTAACAGCGGCGACTACTACGGTGCAGTCGATGCCAAAGTTGGTTCGGAAAATCTGACCAAAGTTCTCTATCCCAATGACGAATTAGTTGCGGGTAAAGAACTCAGGTTAAAACAGCAATATTTCTTCGTGTCTTGTTCTCTGCAAGACATGATTCGCATTCACACGCTCGATGGCGATCGCATCGAAACTTTTGCCGACAAGTTTACCGCTCAGCTCAACGATACCCATCCTTCGATTGGCGTAGCAGAGTTAATGCGCTTGCTAGTTGACGAGCACCATTTAAACTGGGATAAAGCCTGGGAGATTACGACTAAGACTTTTGCTTTTACCAACCATACTCTTTTGCCAGAAGCCCTAGAAAAATGGTCCTTAGAAATTTTCGGTCGTCTTCTACCCCGACACCTAGAAATTATTTACGAAATCAACCAGCGATTTCTCGAACGAGTCAGAATTAAGTATCCCAACAATACAGAAAAGTTGAACCGACTGTCTTTAATCGACGAGAGTGGCGGGAAATACGTCCGCATGGCTCATTTAGCTTGTGTCGGTTCCTATGCGATTAACGGTGTTGCCGAACTACACACCGAACTGTTAAAACAAACCGTACTTAAAGATTTTTATCAACTCTTTCCCCAAAAATTCAGTAACAAAACCAATGGGGTGACTCCCCGTCGCTGGATGGTATTGAGTAATCCTAGATTGAGTAAACTGATTAGCGATAAAATAGGCGAGCGCTGGATTAATCATCTAGAAGAAATCAAGCAACTCGAACCTTTAGCCGAAGATGGGAATTTTCATCAACAGTGGCGGGAAACCAAATTAGCCGTCAAACGAGAACTGGCAGATTATACCCAAGAACAAACGGGGATCGCGGTCAATCCCGAGAGCTTATTCGACATTCAGGTCAAACGCATCCACGAATACAAACGCCAGCATCTCAACGTACTGTATATCATCACTCTCTACAATCGTCTCAAACGAAATCCCGATTTACAGATTACCCCTCGCACTTTCTTTTTTGGGGGCAAAGCCGCACCGGGTTATTTTATGGCGAAGTTAATTATCAAATTGATTAACTCCGTAGGCGAGGTAGTCAACCAAGATCCCGACGTGAGAGAACGCCTCAAAGTAGTCTTTTTACCCGACTACAATGTTACTTTAGGTCAGCGAGTCTATCCCGCAGCAGATTTATCCGAACAAATTTCAATGGCGGGAAAAGAAGCTTCGGGTACGGGAAACATGAAGTTTGCTCTCAATGGCGCGTTAACTATCGGCACTCTCGACGGTGCTAATGTCGAAATTCGCCAAGAAGTTGGGGCTGAAAATTTCTTTTTATTTGGCTTAACCTCTGATGAAGTCAACCAATTGAAGTCTCAAGGCTACAATCCTTGGGATTATTACCAAAATAATGAGGAACTCAAAGCAGTTATCGATTTAATTGCCTCTGGTTTCTTTGCTCGTGGAGATACCAATATTTTTCGACCAATTGTCGATAATCTTCTCTATGACGATCCTTTCTTACTCCTCGCCGATTATCAATCCTACGTTGAATGTCAGGATCGAGTAGGAGCGGCTTATCGAGAGCGAGAAAACTGGACGAGAATGTCAATTCTCAACGTTGCGCGGATGGGTAAATTTTCCAGCGATCGCGCCATTCGCCAATACTGTGACCAGATTTGGCAAGCCCAAGCCGTACCGATTGCCATCCAAAAATACGATCCGACCGATGCTGTTCTGCAGGTATAGATAAGCACGCCGCAGGCATACAAGCGCTTTAATCCCCGTCCTCTAAGTAACTGAGGATGGGGTGAGTGAAATTTTCTGTGGTAAAAACGGAATGAGATGGTTTTTAAGTAATGAGTAATGAGTGAATCGAAGTTCAGAAACGTTGTGGCTTCTGTCAATCGATTTGTTGAAAGTTCTTCCACTGTTTTTTTCGTTCACTCCTGAAGACAGGATAAAATACCTTGGTTTTAATTGTAATCCTGGTTTTAAAAAACTTAAAAATGAAAAACAGGCAAATTTCGATTAAAGTACTCTTAAACTAAAAATTAGCCTGGTTCGACAAACAAGCAAACCAAACTAACTCCAAACTATACTATGGAAATTTCCAGCTCCCAGGATCGAGAACCTACTCCCGAAGAACTCCAAGAACTCGAGAAACTTAAAGCGATAATCGAACGTGCCACAGAAGATGGCAAGCTAACCGTAGGAGAATTTGAAACCATTAAAAATGTAATACGTGGCGATAAAAAAGTAAGTTTTGAAGAACTTGAGTTAGTCAGAACGCTAATCTACGAAAAAATCGAGCGTGGAGAACTTGAAAAGGTTTGGGATTAGCAAAAAGTAGGACATATAGACCGTTATCCTCTCGTTCCTTTGATTTTGATGTAGTTTATTCTCCTTGTTTTTTTTGCCTGAATCTAAACTATTTAAAAATTACTAACTCATGAGCTTAACTATCTATTTTCTGCGCCATGGAGAAACTACAGCCAGTAAAACAGGAGGTTACTGCGGAACCCTAGATGTTGAGTTGACCCCAGAAGGGATCCGGATGGCAGAGGATTTTGCCGTTGCATACAAATCGCTCCCTTGGACGGCTATTTTTTGTAGTCCTCTCTGGCGGACGATCGAGACCGCCAAACCTTTGTGCAATCTAATTGGCATGGATCTGCAACTTCGGGATGGATTGAAAGAAATTGCCTATGGTAAATGGGAAGGTAAAACCCCAGAGGAAGTTAATCGCGAGTTTCACGATGAATACGTCCGTTGGTTAGCCGATCCCGGTTGGAACTCGCCTCCCGGTGGGGAAAAAGGTATCGATATTGCTCGTCGCAGTAGCGCCGTCTTAGAAGAGATCGAACGAACTTATGATGATGGTAATGTCTTAGTAGTTTCTCACAAAGCAACTATTCGTATTATGCTGTGTTCTCTACTGGGGATCGATGTCGGTCGCTATCGCGATCGCATTTTGATGCCCGTGGCTTCGGTCAGCATCGTGGAATTTACCGAACGAGGACCTCTACTGCGTGGTTTGGGCGATCGCTACCACCTATCTCAATCCTTGCGCGATCTACCAGGTACTTAATTATTATGTTGAAACGATTATTTACTACTAACCCAGAAGCAGAAAAACCCGCTCCTCTCCGTCCCCGCAAAGGTGTCATTATCGGCGTAGGACAAGTGGGACTGGCTTGTGCTTATTCCCTGTTAATTCAAGACTGCTTTGATGAATTGATTCTTCAAGACTTAGCCAAGGATAAAGTCGAGGGGGAAGTAATGGACTTAGTTCACGGTATGTCTTTTATTGCTCCTACTGACCTCAAAGCAGGAACCGTAGCCGATGTGGGACAAAATGCGGACTTAGTAATTATTACTGCCGGAACGGCACAAAAGCCAGGAGAAAATCGCTTAAATTTATTAGAACGAAATATTGCCATTTTTAAAAGTATTCTCGGTGATGTGGTCAAGTATTGTCCCGATGCTATTTTATTGATTGTCACCAATCCAGTAGACATCATGACCTATGCAACTCTGAAAATCTCTGGATTTCCCAGTTCGAGGGTAATTGGTTCGGGTACGGTACTCGATACGGGTCGCTTTCGTTCTTTACTCTCTAAAAAGTTAGATATCGATGCTCGCAGCGTTCATGCTTATATTATTGGCGAACATGGAGATAGCGAAGTTCCAGTCTGGAGTACGGCAAATATAGCTGGGATGAAATTAGTTCCCAATGACTGGGAAAACCTGGCTGCTGCCGAACGAGAAGATTTAACTGCTATTTTCGAGCAAGTAAAAAATGCTGCTTATGAGATCATTAAGCGCAAGGGATACACCTCTTATGGAATTGGATTGGCAGTAACCGATATAACTAAAGCTATTTTACGCAGTCAGGAGCGCGTACTTACCGTCAGTAGTTTGATGGATGGACTGTACGATCTTCATGATATCTGTCTGGGTTTTCCTAGGGTTGTCAACGAAAAAGGCATACTTAAAACGGTTAATCTACTGCTCAGTGAATCGGAAGAAAAACAATTACGGGATTCTGCCAGGGTGCTGCGAGAAGTTTTTGCGCGGCTGAAACTGTGAATGCGAAGTCCCGTAGAACCAACGAGAATCGAGTTTAAAAATCGGGAGCCCGACAAAGTTATGGGATAGTTCGAGGGCAATTAACTTTGAGTCAATAAATGAGATACGACCAAAGCTTTTTTTAATTCTGCAACTAACCTTCGTGCTTGAGGTTGATAGAGCCGAACCGAAAGAGTTTGAGGCAGGTCATTCATTGTGGCTCTGGCTAGAGCTAAGCTGCATCCCGTAATTCTAGCGATCGCATTGGCTCCTTCAAAAATCGCATCGGCAATGAGCACTTTTTCGATTCTAATTTGCCACTGTTTGGCTTGTCGCTCGAGTTGTCCTCGTTCGATACGACGCAATCCATCGATAGTGGCTAAGATAACTAAGCGATCGCCTGGTTTTAAAGGAGGTTCGTCTAGTGGTAATAACACCGAAGCTCGGTTGGGTTGTTGATACACGATGGGTACGACTCCATAACCATAGGCAACATCGGCGAGTAATAATCCGTGCAGGGTGTCTTCTGCTTCGATCTGATATTCTGTCACTAAGATGGTACTGTCCCTCAAGCGAAACAGATCGAGAATATTTTCGCCAAAAGCTGCACCGGCAAAAGCTGCTGCTGCTACCTCATAAACTCCCACAATCTGGGTATTTGGCAATAAGTTGTTGAGATGTCGAGCGATGCGAATTCCTGAAGTTCTGAGAACTAGATTGAGCTGGGGTACGCTCGCTCTTGCCATTAGTGCGGTTTCTAAGTTAAGAATCTCGTCGTCGGTAACGATGACCAGACTTTTAGCTTTAAATAGATTAGCCGCGTTCAATGCAGTTTCTAAATTGCCAAGAATTAAAGGCATTTCATCGGCAAATTGTCGATAAAAACTCGGTTCGAAAGTAATTCCTACCACTTGTTGGTGAAATTTAGTTAACAAAGCTCGAACTTTTTGACCGGTTTGTCCCATCCCTACGATCGCGATATGATCTTGCCGAGGCAGAGGCGGGGGATGTTTGGTAAATTCAAAGCGAGAAGAGAGAAAAGTTTCAATTAGCAAAGCATAGATTACCCCAACAAAAACCGTACCTACCAGGGTTAGTATCAAGCTAAACAAGCGAATCCACCAGGGTATCGAGCTTATATCTTCTAATTCGGCAAAGAGATCGCCATATCCCCCTAGCAGTAACACTGCAGTCGCTAAAAAAGCCGAAAGACTAGTAATTTCGGGATCGTACCAGCTAAACAAAACCGTCCCGACAATTAGTAAAATGACAATAATAATTGCGTTAACTAGAGCTACTCTTTGAATTTGTTGGCGAAAATTTAGTTGAGTAAAAAAGCGAGATATATTGTTTAACCAAGCCGTTAGTTGCTCTAATTGATTTTTAGTTCTCGTCGCAGTTGGTTCGAAAGAGTTAGTGTAAAACCGACGGTCAAAATCATTGGCAATTTTGAGATAAATTATCGTATCGCCAGCCCGAACTAAATTGCCAGCATTCCAAGTGGCAAACTTGAGTTTAGAGCTACTGTCGCCATCGCTATGAGCCAAAATTCGCCGATAGTTATTTTCTAAACTGATAATCGAGCGCTCGCACCAGAGGTCTTCAATTGAGATTTGTCTGCGAACTACTTGCCAAATTTGTCCCTCAAGCTCGAAGAAGCCCAAAATCTCCGTACCTAAAGCTGCTAGGGTAAATGCCGCCGTAGACAATTCTGTCGGCTCGAAGGCGATATAATTACCTAGTTGTCGAGCTAATAATTGATTGAGGTTGGTCTTACCCGACCTAACTACCAAGCGAGTTCCAGGATTTAACTGACGAATGGCGAGCGCCGTTTCTACATTCACGCGCTCGTCTGTAGTGACAATTAATGCGGCGCGACACTTGTGAATCTGAGCTCGACGCAAGGTCTCATTATGGCGACAGTCGCCAATAATTAACTCATCTAATAAATCTTTTAAAGATTCAATTTCCCAAGCGATGGGTAGTTGCCGCTCGATGGCAACAATTTTGACTCCAAATTCGGTTAAGGAAACAATACAATGTTGCCCTAAGCTACCCAAGCCACAAATAATAAAATATTCTAAGCCAACAGGATTACTACGAAATCGTTCTTCCTCGAGCACTGGAAAGGGCGTTTTTAAATTTTTTTGTGTTTAGTCTATCCCAATCTAAATACATCATAACCTAGACTAGAGCCTATGAAAAACATAGATAACAAAGAACCATGGTACAGTATGTACCGAGAGATCGCCGATAACTATAGTCGCCAACAAAGAGAAAGCTGGTACAGTAGTGTTGCCGATGCTTACCATCGCACCAGACCACGCTATCATCAAACTGTGTGCGATCTCGTCAAGCAATTAACTAATTTAACTTCAAGTTCGACAGTTTTAGAATTAGGTTGTGGACCTGGAACTGCTACAGTTTCCTTAGCTAAATTGGGCTGGTCGCTAGTATGTCTCGAACCGAGTTATGAAGCTTGTCAGCTAGCCAAACAAAATTGCCGTGAATATCCTCAGGTAGAAATTATCAATACTAGTTTTGAAGCTTGGGAATTAGACGGTCAAAAATTTGATGCCGTTCTTGCTGCTACTTCTTTTCACTGGCTCGATCCCCAAGTTAAATATCAAAAAACGGCAGCAGCTTTGAAAGATAATGGATTTTTAATCCTGCTTTGGAATACTCCGCCTCAAATCGAACTAGGTCTCTATAAATCTCTTCAAAAAATTTATCAAACCTATGCACCTAAGATTGAATATCAGTCAATTGCTACCCATAGCAGTAATTTAAACCAGATTGTTCGAGCAGTAGACAATTCTGGTTACTATGATGTTTGGCAAAGTGAAGAGCTTGTTTGTGAAGTGACTTACAGTTTAGATGAATATCTTACCCTTCTTAGCACTCTATCGCCTTATATCATGCTGGATACTCATGCGAGAAAGTCTTTATTTGAAAATATCAGAGAAATATTACAGAAAGAGTGCGGCGCGACTTTACAGCTTTCACATCTTATGTCGTGGCAAATTGCACGAAAAATAAAGTTAGATAGACATCGATCGCTCAGGTAAACAATACTCTCACTCAATCGCCAAAACTTCGTTAACGGTTAGCTCAAGTTCTGGAAAAGTAGGGGAAATAATTTTTGCTTCATTGTCAAACACAGTCTCTTCATATTAGGTCGCGGAGTATGTCAATTTTCACCGCGACTGTAAAGACCGACAAGGCGAGCGATAAAAATCGTAGGATACATCAGTCCAGCGATCGCCTCTAAGTTGGCTAGCATTCTCGTCCAGGTGGTAACGGGAATTGTATCTCCATAACCCAAGGTAGAAAGAGTCGTAAAACTAAAATACAATAAGTCCAACTGGCAAGCTTCACAAGTCGAGATTATAGAATTACTGTCCCATAATGTCGACAAATTGTAGAGCAAACTCCAAAGAAGACCGATGAGTAGGTAGCCACAAATTCCACCCTCGATCGTGTCTTTCGTAACTCGCTCCAAAAATAATTGGGTTGTAATCGAAGAGACGGCAGCGAGCAGAAATAATGCATTGGTCACGATACCCAGGCTAATTATCATCAAGACGAGCGAGCGATTTTCTTCCAGGGTTGAAAGAGCCCATTCTTCGGGAATCTCTATAAAACCAACTAATTGAGTTAGAAAAGCCAGACCGGCTAAGATTAAGAACTGAAGTTTCCGGCCTCGTTGTATGAATCCGCCACCGATCGCGATCGCAATAATTATCAGAGTTAATCCCCAGGAGATTGGTACACTCCAGGCTGAATCTTGCCAAAGTGGTCTGCTGACAAAATAGAGAATTAAAGCAGTTAATAATCGATCGTATCGATTGTGAGCGAATCCTTGAAGGACTTTACTACCCAAGACATTATTCTTCGAAGGTATTATCTTCGTTGTTTTTCTCATACTTTTGCCGTTTTTTCATTTCTTCTAAATCCCGTTCTACTTTTAATTGTCGGAGAGCCTCTTGACTCATGCCAAACAACAAACCTCCGGTGCCGCAGACGATGACGTAGACTCGGTCTAGATTACGATAGTATTTGCTGGTGTATGGTGGCTCAGCCAGTTTCGCTATAACAAAACCAAGTCCCGCACCTATTAGTGCAGTAATAATTCCGGCAAAAAAGATTTTTTTTCCATTCATAGCGTCATACCTCGCAAGCATCGAGCCAAATCTAAAGTGCTCGATAGTTTAGGCTAAATTATCACCTCGCTCGAAACGCTTGGGAGTAGGGACCCTGGGCTCGGTCTTCCTTTCAGAGTCCACCTCTGAATCAGAGACATTACCATTGACATTATCGGGTTTGGCTAGGGATTCAGGAGCGGGAGGAGAACCGGGGGTTGGAGACCCCCCTCCGTCATCATCTTTACTCGGTCCCTTAGGTCCCTTGCCTCCTAGGAACTGAGCTTCTATACCCTTAATGACCACATAGAGCACTGGAACGAAGAGAAAGCTCAGTACAGTAGAAATTAGTAGACCGCCAAATAAAGTAGTACCGATAGAAATCCGAGAAGCTGAACCCGCACCAGTGGCAATTACCAAGGGAAAAAAGCCGACCAGTGAAGAAACTGCCGTCATTAAAATCGGGCGGAAACGTTCTTCAGCAGCTCTCTGCGCCGCTTTGATAATACTCATTCCTTCCCCTCGCGCTTGATTGGCAAACTCAACAATCAAAATCGCGTTTTTACTTGCCAGTCCGATCAACATGACTAAGGCGACATTGGCATAGACATCATTAATTAGTCCTCTGGCGAAGATAAAGAGCAACGCGCCTAACATCGCTGAAGGTACGGTAAGCAGAATAATAATGGGGTCGACGTAACTTTCGTACTGCGCTGAAAGAGTGAGAAACACCATGATAATTCCGAAGAGGAAGATCAGTGCTCCCAAACTACCTGCAGCGATTTCCTCTTTAGCCAACCCGATCCAATCACTGGCGATACCAGGTAGAGCAGCAGCTTCTACCGCTTCATCCATTGCCGCGATCGCCTCCCCGCTACTGGAGCTGGGTGTCGCCTGCAGCTTAATCGAGCGAAATCCATTGTAGTGGGTCACGATCTGAGGACCGGTAATGGGAGTAATAGTCGCCAGATCGCTAATGGGCACCATGTTTCCGGTGCGCGATCGCACGTAAAATTTTCCCAAATCGTCGGGAGTATTGCGATAATCTCCCTCTGCCTGTACGTATACTTTATAGCTCCGAGTCCCTAAAGTAAAATCGTTGACATAGGCAGAGCCAATCGCCGTCCCGATGGTTTGCATTGCCTCTTGAAAATCAATATTGAGTGCGGCAAGCTGGTTGCGGTTAATATCGATCTCTAGTTGGGGGGTACCTGCAGTAAATTGAGTTCTAGCCAAAGCAATTGCTGGTTTGGCATTGGCTTGAGCTAAAATCTCATTGGCATTAGCCAGAAAGTCATCGAACGTAAACCGTCCTCCCGTACGGTCTTGTAATTGTAATTCTAATTCTCCCGTACTACTAAATCCCGGAATTGTAGGTGGTGCAAAGATAGCTACGATTCCCTCTTGAATTTGGGCAAACTTTTGATTTAATTTAGCGGCGAGACTGAGAGCATCTTGTTCGCTAGCGGTACGCTCGTCCCAATGTTTGAGATTGGCAAAGAATATTCCCTGATTGGGTCCATTCCCCTCAAATCCCGAACCACTAGCGGTAAAGGTATGCTCGATCTCTGGTGTGTCTTGCAAAATCGTCTCAACCCGATCTAGTATTTTATCGGTATAGTTGAGCGCCACTCCATCCGGTGCCTGAACGACTCCTAGTAAAGCACCTTGATCTTCGACCGGTACGAACCCCGAAGGCACGATGCCGAACATATATATCGTCAGTACCAAACCCGCCGCAAAGACTGCCATCACCAGGTAACGAAGTCGAATCAAAAATCCTACAAGTTGTTGGTATCGCGCCAAAATCCAGTCATTAGCCCCATTGAATTTATCGAAAAACCATCCCAGTGGACCGCGACTTCTGCGCTGAGGGCGGAGCAAAATTGCTGACATACTAGGGCTAAAGCTTAAAGCGTTAAATGTAGAAACGATTACCGCAAAGGCAATCACCAGAGCAAATTGCTGATAGAGAGCACCAGTAGTTCCTGGGAAGAAGGCTACTGGAACGAACACCGCCAATAAAACTAGAGATGTTGAAATGACCGCACCCGATAGTTCCTCCATTGCTGCAAACGATGCCTGTTTCGCCGTCATTCCCTGCTCCATTTTGGCAGTTACGGCTTCCACAACTACGATCGCATCATCGACCACCAAACCAGTAGCCAGAATCAAGCCAAAGAGAGTTAAACTATTGAGCGAGAATCCTAAAATCAGGGCAAAAGCTAAAGCTCCAACCAGAGCAACCGGGATCGCTACAGCAGGAATAATCGTCGTACGCCAGTCTTGTAAGAAGACAAAGATAATCAGAACAACCAACCCCACAGCTTGGAGGAGAGTGATAAATACTTCCTTAATCGAAACATTAATAAATGCCGTGGTGTCATATACCACTACATCTTTTAACCCAGGGGGAAAACCCTGACGCAGACCGTCCATCAGCTCAGCAATATTAGCTGCCACATCTATGGCATTACTTCCCGGCAGCTGATAAATACCTATACCCGAGCCTTCTCGACCGTTTACACGAGCATTACTAAAATAGTTTTCGGCACCCAATTCGGCTCTTCCAATATCTTTAACTTTGATTAAAGTACCATCATCAGCAACTTTGAGTACTAACTCTTCAAATTCTGCAGCATTCTCAAACCTTCCTTGAATTCGCACTGGTAATTCAATCGATTGCCCCTCAGGTATCGGCTCTTGTCCAATCGACCCAGCACCGACCACGATGTTTTGCGATTTGAGGGCACCAACAACATCCAGGGTGGTAAGCTCCCGACTAGCTAGGGCAGAAGGATCTAACCAAATTCTCATGGCGGTTTGCTTCTGTCCGAACACGATCGCATCCCCTACTCCAGGAACTCGCTTGATCAGGTCGATAATATTGAGGTCGATATAGTTGCTAATAAACAGGCTGTCGTATTCTCCGTTTTCTGCATAGAAGCCAATAATTTGCAGGATACTGGTTGAAGCCGCTTTAGTAGAGACTCCCAGCTGCTGAACTGGTGCTGGCAGCTGTGGCAGCGCGGTAGCCACCCGGTTTTGAACGTTGACCTGGTTGATATTTTTATCCGTGTTAGAGGGAAAATAAACGGAAATCGAGCTAGTTCCAGCGTAGCTTTGGGAGGTCATATAGTCCATATCCTCCACACCGTTAATCTCTCGCTCGAGGATTGTCGTTACGGTATTCTCCACCGTTTCTACATCTGCTCCCGTATAGGATGAATTCACCTGAATGTTAATCGGAGAAATGTCGGGCAGATAGTTAATTGGCAGCAGAGGAATACAAACACCACCTACCAACAAGATTACGATCGTACAAACTGTGGTCAGAACCGGTCGCTTAATAAAATTGGAGGCAATTGACAAAATGACCATGACTATAGCGCGACTGTAATATTAATTTATATTTGATTTTGACTGGTAGTGGTATTGGAATCGGGTTGAACGGGAGTCATATTCTGTAGCTTGAGAATATTAGAGGTAGCCACCCGATCGCCAGCTTCTAAACCATCAATCACCTGATAACTAGTATCCTGAAGAGCTCCCAACTCTACGGGATGCAAACGCACGATTGGTTTAGTTTCTCCGGCGTCGTTGGTAATTTCGTCTGCAAGGTAGACAAAGTCTTTGCCGCTTTGACGCGAGACGGCTATCGTGGGGATCGTAATTCCAGGCTCGGTATTCCAGATCACTCGAGCTTGCACGTATTGTCCGTCTCTGAGGGAGCCATTCTCGTCAGAGAAACGAGCCTTAGTCAAAATAACCTGAGATGAAGGATCTACCGTTGGCGCAATAAAGTTAATACTGCCTCGAGCGAGAGTTGTCTTAGTCGTGGGATCGATAAGTTCGACTGGTAATCCAGCTTTTAATTGCTTTCTTCGGTTAGAAGGAACTGAAATTCGTAAATCCAAAGCATTGTTGCGAGCGATTTTGGCAACCGTTTCTCCCGTACTGACATAATCGCCGATATCTACTGGAATGTCGTCTAAAACTCCACTAATTGGTGCCTTAATTTTTTTAAAATTAACGCTGACTTGAGCTTCATCTAACTGTGCTCGTGCCTGAGCGATATTCGCCTCGGCTTGGGAAATCGCTGCCTTAGCAGCTGCTACCGCATTGTTAGCAGAACTTAGGTTATTTTGCTTGGCTTCCAAATCTTGTGCGGCTCGGTCGTAATCGAATTCTCCAATTACACCTCCTTCTAAGAGAAACTTGGCTCGTTCAAAATTAGTTTTGGCCAGATTTACCTCAGATTGTGCGGTGTCCCGATTTGCCCCGGCAACTTTGAGTTGTTCTAATGCAGTATCGCGATTGGACTCGGCAATATTTACGGCTGCCCGAGCACTTTCAACCTGAGATACGGTTTGGTCTGGTTTGAGCTCGAGCAGTACCTGCCCCGCCTCAATGTTCTGTCCAGATTCAACTAAAATTTGTTTTACCTGACCTTGAATCTCTGATTTAATCTCTGCTTGATCTACCGCTTCTAATCTACCTACAAATTCTGAGGCTTCTACGATCCTTTCTGTTTCTAGAGTGGCAAACTTAACTGGCACGGGGTCCGGAGTCTGGTTATTAACTGTTTGGTTGTTTTTACAGGCAGGCAAGAGAGCAGATAAGCCGATAACTGCTGTGGCTAAGAAAAGCTCTTTAAAGTTTATTCGGTTAGATTTAGAAAAACTACTTGAATCTACATCAGTTGCATTCATGACTATCTACACTAAAACTCAATTTGGTTAAAAAGACGAGCCTTGATAAAAAATAGTACTTTATGTTCTTTTTCTAAGGCAATTATTTATTGAAAAAGTATTGAGAATCAAAATTTACTATCTTATGTGATGCTAGATAAAAGAACTTAAATTATTAAAACTACATTAACGTTACACTCGGTTTTGTAACTTTTAGTATAATCTTCAATTTTTAACGTACCACGAAAGGAATTAAAGGTGTGATTAAGCAAATCAAAAATATACAATTATTGATGACTTTAGCTTTTGGAGTCTCGATAAGCTGTTGAGCATTTAGATTGGGTATAATAGCAAAACTAAAAGCAAGCGATCGCGACTAAAGATGCCAGCCAGAAACCATCTGACATTAGAGCAAAAAGAAAAACTACAAAAAGCTTTAAAAAGAGAAGCAAATGGAGATATTAGAGAGAGAATTTTAATCCTATTACTTTTTAATTAATGACGGCAAAACACAGCAAGAAATTGCTAATCTTATTGGTTGTTTATTGGTTGTTCAAAAAATAAGGTATGTTATTGGTGCGTGCACGGAGCTCCAGATAACCTAGAGAGTCTTAAAGATGAAAGAATGAAAGGTAATCATCAAAAAGCTACAGAAAAGTATATAGAAATATTGTTAAAAACGGTTGAAATGGTCAGTTAAATTAATCTTGCGCGATCGTGAATTAAGCAGACTTGGCGATCGCTTAATTATTTAGGTTAACCACAACTTCTTTTTTCTTAGCTCGACTTTATCCAATCAAGCAGCATAAATAGCAAGATCTCTCAAACGGTTGAATAAAGAACGAGGGACTTTTACGATGTCAGCAGGATTAGATGACATGGAAAAACTGCTAGCCCAGAGAAATCGACGCACCAGAGCTAAGGCATCAGAAAAAGTAGGCAGAGATTTGACATACCAACTTTTTTGTCTAGTAGTCCAAGTAAAATCGGTTTGTAAATGATGAGCTAAAAGAGTAACCAGAGAAAATAGCCCCAAAATAAGAGGAGTAGTGCGTGCAATGGCTAAATTTGACCATTGGCGTTGAGTTTCTAGACCCAAATGTCTTCTAGCTTCTTCAAAGGTTACTTCCATTTGCCAACGACGTGTAAACCATTCTAAGATTTGCTGGGGTTGATATTTGGAATTAGTACACAGCAAAGCCTGAGTCTTAAATTTGCCCAAAGGATCGCGGACTAAAATCCAGCGAATCGGAACAACAGGCAGTCCAGTATGATACCAAACAGCTAATCCTGTAGTAATTTCTACTTGACGCTCAGTTTCTCCATACCAACGCAAAAGCGTCATGCTTGTCCAGTGTGTA
>NZ_JBKGTY010000001.1:868857-1416107 GCF_053543375.1 Myxosarcina sp. GI1(2024)
AACGATACACTTAGAAATAATGTATCGTTGTTAGACTTCACTTTTCTTTCACAATCTTAGAGGATGTCTGAAAAGTCAATCAAAATAAATGCCATTGGCTCTGTCAGTGCGCAGAGCCAATGGCGCTCTAGCTTTGAAAAAGTAATTTTGACTAGATATAAATGTACTTTCAAGATTATCTGTAAAATGCTAGATAAAGAATATGAACGCTCTAAGTAGTTGTCATATTAGGCTGTATCTAGTATAATCAAGATATTTTCGGCAAATTAAGAGATTAATCTAGATTTAGTCGTTATTTCGCCTTACATTCGCTTCATACCACAATTATAGTCGATAATATAGCGTTAAAAAATTCAAACAATATATTATATTAGGTAACTATACAGGAGCTGAATCTAACTTAGAAAAGCTTCCATTGCAACTATGCAGTTAACAAAAATAGCGATCGGAACTGCGTCGGCGAAAGACCCAAAGGAACGCCGACTAAGAGAACGGCGATGAAGCATCCCCAGATTGGTGAGTTAATTCGCTCGCTGCGACATGAGTTGGGGCTGACACAGCAACAGCTAAGTGTCGAGTTAGGTGTAATAACGGCTATTGTCGGTTCTGAAGCTCAGGGACGGGGAGGTAGTATATCGATTGATGCCGAAACTTTAGAAATTAGGGATGGCGGTCAAATACTAGCTGCTAGTTTGGGAGATGGAGAGGGTGGCAATATTAACCTCAACGTTAGCGATCGCATTGAGATTTCTGGCAGCGATCCTCGCTTGTCTCAACGCCTTCAAGCTGAAGTTATCACCAGAAGAATTTCTAATGGAGAAGTAAGGTTTGACCGATTTCTAACTGAGGAGGAAGGAAGAGAGCAATTTAGCGATCGCTTCGTCGGTATTGGAGACGAAAGCCAAATTTCTGGAATCTTTGCCAATACAGCAGAGAATTCTACGAGCAATGGCGGCAGTATTACTGTGGGTAAGAAAGTTGAACCTGTTAGCAATGTATTTTTAGCAGATGAGGGCAAAATTGAAGTCAGCAGCGAGGGAGCAGGAACGGGTCGTAGCGTTGAATTTTTTATAGGGGACCTCTTACAGTTGAGTAATGACAGTCTCATTTCAGCCCGTTCTTCAACTGGTTCGGGCGAAAATATTACCATTAATGCTGAAGATGGTTTTTTGGTAGCTTTGTTTGGTCAAAATAACAAGAGCGGCAACGATATTATTGCCAATGCTCCAGCAGGACGAGGTGGCAATATTACGATTAAAACTTACTTGATGCCAGTGGTCAAACTGATGGAGTCGTAGAAATTATTACCCCAGATGTAGATGCGATTCAAGAAAGGGCAGAATTACCAACTAATCCCGTCGAACCAGAACAAACTGTTGCCCAAACTTGTCGGAGCGAGCGCCTCGCTGGAAATTCTAGTGGTTTAACGATTGAAGGTAGAGGCGGTATTTCACCCAAACCTATAGATTCACTGACTTCTGATGCCATTTTAGTAGATGAAAAAATTACCAACCCGGACCCAGAAGTTCGCTCTCAAGTAGTCGAGCCGATTAAAACTAGCGTTGGCGATATTTATTCAGCTAGAGGCATCGTCAAAACTCAAGATGGACAAATCATTCTAACTGCCTATCCTACAGATACTATGACTCCAAGGTCTTCTACTCATTGGGATAACTGCACTCATTCTCAAGCTTCTACAACTGATGAGTCTCAAACAATTCCATTGTATCTACGGGAGACACAGAAAAATTAGGTAATGTGAGCGTCCAACGAACTGGTCATGTAACAAGTGTGTCAATACTTCTCGAATAAGGAATATTAGCTGTAAAAAGTGAGGCTATACATATCGATACTTCCTGAAAAAAATCTCTATCAAATCCTTAAACGATAGGTATTGGGTCAGCGGGGCATCCCTTCCGCGGTCAAAAGATGCTATAAATCATTCACAACTTCTTCTAGACTAATACTGGATTTATGAATCAGCGATTTCTCATATTGTCGATCGGAGTAATAGTAATCGCTCTGGTTATATTTGCACCTTTAAATTCCGTCCGAGCCCAGAGCACAGACCTTTGGCAGATTTATCATTCAGCCTTCAAATCAGCTAAATACGTAGACTTAACCCATGCTTTTAGCCCGACAATTCCAGTTTGGATGGGCTTCGATCGCGCCACTTTTCATGCTACTTTGGCTGGAGCAGATCTTCCCGACTATATCAACAGGGGGCAAAAATACACCTACGGTAAGCATGGCTTTATTGCTACCGGCTACGAACTGCCTACCGACCAGTATGGAACCCAGCTAGATCCACCCGCCCATTGGGACGAGTATGGAGCAACCATTAGCGATTTACCGGCGACTTATACCATTCGTCCACTAGTGGCGATTGATATTCACCAACAGGTTGCCCGAGATCCAGGCTATCATGCTACCGTTGCCGATATTCGAGCCTGGGAAGCCAAACACGGCAGAATTCCAGAAGGTTCGGTGGTAATGTTTCGTTCGGACTGGTACAAAAAGTGGACGGAGGTAGAACGATTCACTCAGAAACCGTTTCCCGGAGTCTCACTGGCAGCATTGCAATTTCTTCACCAAAAGCGAAATATTTTGTTTCACGGTCACGAACCCCTAGATACCGATACTACCCCAAACTTAGAAGGAGAGTATTGGTTGTTACACAATCACTATACCCAGGCTGAGGGAGTAGCTAATTTGGATAAGGTTCCCGAAGCTGGAGCTTTGGTAGCAATTGGTTTTGCCAAACCCGAAGGAGGGACGGGAGGATATGCTCGATATATTGCCATTTGTCCTCCAAATTGGTCTTATGGAGTATCAATTTTAGACGTGCCAGGAGTTCCTTTGCCGCTTCAATCTCATCCACTGCGCCGCGATCGCCATGGTGTATTAAGACCTACACCCCCTAAAAGCGATAGCAATTCTGTTTGAGTTAGAAACATTGATTTGAAGGCAAGAACGGTAGAGAGATGGTGGTAAATTTTATTCATTGGGACTGCCTATTTTAAAATGGTTTTGTGGTTGTGGTTTTGTCGTTCAAAACCATAGCATTTTCGTACTAGATAAAGAGGTCTTTTTTTAATCTCGTCCTTAAATTCAGGTTTCTTGAGCCAATGCTTGAGAGTTTTTTTGTTGACTTTACTTCGGTAGCGGCTCCTCGATGGTGCTTGCTCAGCTTAAACAAAACAACCTACAAACTTAGATTACTTACTTAATCCTAGATCGTCAGGAAATGTTGGTTTTCGTATACGAAAGGTATAATTAAGTTGTTATTTGTTTTTTTTATGTAATTAGATACAATGATATTCTTCATCCGTTTATCATTATGGTGGCGATCACCCTATTAGCCTAACTAAATATTGGCGGAGTCAATGAATGGAACCCTATTGAAACTTATGGAGTAATTCATGAGTGTTCAAAGTTCTCAAAGCTTGGATTTCCTTACACTCTAATCTATCTGATGCTCAATTTTTCTTACGCTTATCTATCAAAGGGATAAATTTTAGCTTCAATCCCTGTTTGTTGTAGTTTACTAACGAACTCACTAGCTGGTTTTTTTTCGGCAAAAGCCCCCAAGTAAATAAACATTCCTTGGGGAAGATGAACTATGGAAATATTAGCAACTTTTTCTCGTGCTAGTTCCAATGAGCGATCGCCAGTATACTGAGCCAGAACATAATGATATTGGTTGGTTGGAGATAAAAAAGTATCGCTATTAAAAGGAATAAATGCCGGAGGTATTAGAGAGTCGGGAACTATATCTGGTTCTTCTCGTGCTTGAGGTTGTTCATTATGGGATAGATTACTTAAAGTACTTAAGTTTAAAGGCATAAACTCCCTAGCCGTCAAATCGGAATTACCAATATTAGGGGTCGTTTGCGCTTTGAGATTAGAAATTGGTTTAGCATCTCGCATTTTCATTATGCCTAAAGCGGTAAGATTAGTTAAAAGTAAGATGGCGATCGCGCTACAACTCCAGGCATTAAACAACCAACTAGTCTGCCTTTCTAACTGAGGCGATGGCAAACTATTTAGATCCAATTCGTCGTTTAGAGTCAATTGGGAATCTCCAGTTTCCTGGCGATGGGTTTTATTTTTAAACGGACTAAAAAAGTTAACTTTACCAGTAGCAAACGGTTTGTGAACTATGCTAGAGTCGATTTTTCGAGCGACGGAGTTGTTAGTTGAATCTTGAGCGTTTTGTGGTGACATAGTTAACGTATCTCTGCTGGGTTATATCCTGCTATACTTATCCATCGATCGCCCAGTCTAACAGTCTTTGCCCACAAATGGTTGCAGTTTTCTGAAGCAGATTTTTAGTTAAATTATTGAAAATTATCGATATTTTTTGTGGCTCAATAAATAACCGCTAATCGAGCTTCAATGGAGCGATCGCCAGTAACTTGACAAAAAAAGAGGAAGGATTTATTTCCTTCCCTCCGTCGCTATGTTGTGGATTTACTTCCCTGTTGTTTTTTAGTTTTTGCCTCAACATCTGTTGCTGTTTTTTAAGTTGTCTGGCTCTTGCCGAACCGCCTTTGCCTTTGTCGTTACGACCTTGACGGCGGGGCGATTCCCATCTTTTGAGTCTCATAATTATTCTTTCTTTTTTTGTTATATACTAGTATAGTTCCTGTAATACGCGGTTGAGTTTGCCGCTACGATAGCCTTCTAGATCGAGAGTGACGAACATAAAGCCTAATGCTTGAAATTTGGCGGTCAACTCCTCTAGATTGATCGCGCCAACAAAATTTTTAATTTGTTCTGGAGGTAGTTCGATCCTGGCGGTATCTCCTTGAGAGCGTACTCGCAGATTTTTATAACCCAAGTTACGTAGATAAATTTCGGCTCTGCCCACTCTTTGTAACTTTTCGGTAGTAATGGTTTCTCCATAAGGAAAACGGGAACTGAGACAGGGTTGAGCTGGTTTATCCCACCAGGGAAGCCCCAAAAATCGAGAAATTTCTCTAACTTCCAGTTTACTTACACCGACTTCGGCTAGAGGCGATCTGGCTCCTCGTTCTTTGGCTGCCTGAATGCCGGGGCGATAGTCTTGTAAATCGTCGGCATTGACCCCATCGACAACATAAGGATAGCCCCGTTCTTTGGCTATCGGTTTGAGAGTGTCGTGCAGTTCGCTCTTACAGAAATAACAGCGATTGACTGGATTGGCAGTATAGTTAGGGTTGTCCATCTCACGAGTTTCTACTAATTCGTGTTTAATCCCAATTTCTGCTGCCTGTAGCTGTGCTGCATCTAATTCTTCGGGCATTAAAGAAGGAGATGCCGCAGTAATGGCTATAGCGCGATCGCCCAATACATCATAAGCAATTTTGGCAACTAAGGTGCTATCAACACCACCAGAATAGGCAATTAAAGCCTGCTCCATTTCTTGAAATAAATTTCTCAGTTGCTGTAATTTTGCTTGGCTCATGTTGGGGATTCGCTGTATAAATTATCCATATCATCTATATCAATTATTACTCGATCTGTAAGTTTTAGTTTCCCTAGATAACCGAACCAAAAGATCGTAGCAGAGGTGAATTAGGAAAATAGGCAACTAGAAACTAGCCAGTCAAGTAACTTACTTCTTACCTACCTTCTAAGCAAACTATTTTAAAGGAAGATAAAGAGTAAAACAGCTACCTTTACCCAATTGTGAGGTAATGACTATATCACCACCATGAAGTTGAGCCAGTTTGCGAGATAATACTAAACCCAAACCAGTACCTTCGTGACGATTATTGAGTTGCTGAAAAGCCTTAAATAATTTATCGCGATCGCCTGGAGCAATACCAATTCCCGTATCGATTACCGCAAATGCCAACTTCTTCTCTCTTGGCTCTACTTTTAGAGTAACCGAACCTACTGCAGTAAATTTGACCGCATTCGATAACAGATTTAGCAATATTTGTTTTAAGCGCATCGGATCGGCGTAGCAAAAGTCAACACCTTCAGCAGACTCGAAAATTAATTTCAAGCCTTTGGCTTTGACTTTTTCCTGCACCAGGGACAGAGTAGCTAAACAAATATCTTCTACTACCAGCTTTTCTAAGTGGATTTCCTCTTTATTGGCTTCAATTTTGGCAAGGTCGAGATAGTTAGTAACTAACTCTAAAAGATATTCTCCTGTTGTGGCGATCGAACAAGCATATTGCATTTGTTTGGGATTGAGAGAGCCATAAATACAATCTCTCAGCATTCTGGCAAATCCGATGATTCCCGCAATGGGACTACGTAGTTCGTGTGCGAGATGAGAGAGATGTTCTTCAGTAGCTGCTTCTGCTGTTTTTAGCTGTTGATTTGCAGCTTCTAGCTGTTGGATATATCTTTGCTGCTGTTGAATTCGAACTGTTTTAATCCGCGATTCTTGCCAACTGCAATTAGTCAAAATATTTTCTAAACTAGCTGGCAGTTTATCTAACTTATGCTTCAGAATATAGCCGCTAATTCCCGCCTGAATACATTCTACGGCTATTTCATCTCCTAAACTTTCTGTAATTAAAATCAGGGGAATTTGAGGTGAGAGTTGGTACCACCAACTCAATTGTTTCAACGGAGACTCAATTGGGCAACCTCTACTAGAGGAATAACTATATACGATCGCGCTATAGGCGAGATTTCTGGAAGCATTAAAGGCTCGAGCGACTGTAGAAGTATCGTATTTACAGTTGATGCTGCTCGAACGTAATGTTTTGGCGATCGCCTCAATCTCAGCAGGACGATCGGCGACAACGAGAAGTAACAGCTCGCTGAGTGTTATTGACTTCGATTTTTGCTGTAGAATCAGTCCCGAACCATCTGACATAAAAATAAACCGAACATTTCTGGAGAAACTAGGTTAGTTACAAAATAATTCGCGCTAGAATCACTGCAACTCCTATAAAAAAGATGTTTAGGTGCGTAAGTCCGCGCTCGAATCGCCTGTTTAGAGTTTGCTACGCTGGAATAAAGCATCGACAAGCCTCTGTCAAGGTGAGAACGACAGATATTTTATTCATATCTATTTATACTATTGTTTGTAACTCTTTAGATCGAGACATTTGGTATAAAATCGCTCAATTTAAAAATTTTTTGGCAAACTTAGCAGTAAAACTCGAAAAAATTAGTTAAATTTTAGCTTTTTTCGAACTAGTAGCTGTAATTATTGGGGTTCAGCATTCCGAGTTCTACTCAAAACTATGACGGTTTAAAATTCTTTGCGAGCAAAAATAGTCATTGAAATCACTAATACCAAAGCCGTATACAGCAAACCGTATAATCCATTGGCAATCAAATCTCCAGAGTCTGGTAGCAAGCCGTAAACCGCCTCGTTTTTCAAATCTAGTCGAGAAAGATCGGGCAGGATTAAGTATAGATTGGTAGTTAAACTTTTGATACTTTCATTTTCACTCAATTTGCCCAACTCGACTAAATCTTGGCTAAAGTGTCCCATTAGGTAGACTCCAAAACTCAGCAAAGTTGCCAAAATCGAACTAGTAAATACGCCGAACAATAAGGCTACGCCAATCAATAAAGCCAACTCTAGCAAAAGATAGACAGCGGTAATTATCAAGGCATTCAGAGGATAGGCGATCTCAGAAAAACTCAGCATTGCCAAATAAATTGTCATCATAATTGTTAGCACCACTGCTAAAACTGCTAATAATCCCAAATGCTTGCCTAAAATGAATTCAGCACGACTAATAGGTTTGGGAACGAGCATTAGTAGAGTGCGCTGTTCGACTTCTTTATTAACCGTGGCAGTACCTACGAAGATAGCTATGGTAACGCTCATTAGGGCAATTGCACCAATACCAAAGTCTAACAGTATTTTTTCGTGAGTACCGGCGGCAATCTCTGGGATTATTCTCTGAGCGAGAATTAACAATAAGGTGAAAAAGCCGATAAAATAAAGGATGCGATCGCGAATCACTTCTTGAAAGCTATTTTTGGCGATGGTAAATACTCTAGTGGGATTCATCGAACTAATTTGTGGCAACCCAATCAAAATCGAGGTTTATACGGTAGTATAATTCCCAAAGTTAATGATAAAAATAACATTGCCAGAGCAAATATTAAGTTTATTTACTGAGGACGCATTTAACTAAAGGTTTAAACACTGGAATCAATTCGGCTCGGCAAATTGCCAGACTGGGAAACGAAGTCCTGCCATAATTTTTACCTATCTCGAGAGGAAATACCGCATCTGAGTTGAGAAATACAAATTCTCCTCCGGCAGCTTTAACCATTACCCATGCCGCAGCAATATCCCAAATTTTGGGCGTAGATTCAACTCCACCAATTACGGCTCCCGTAGCCACTAACAATAGGTTATAGCTAGCAACCCCGATCATTCTAACTTTGCAGGGAAAGGGATTTTGCAATACTGCTAAACTACGAGCGCAAAAATTGAACAGATGACTCTTACTGGGATTATCCTGAGTGGTAGAGATACTCTGGTCATTTAAATATGCTCCACTCGGACCGCTCAACCCAGAGTTGCCATACCAATAGCCGTGGAAAGACTGTTCGAGCATTGGTAAATAAACAAAGCCGAATACGGGAGTACCTTGATAGAATAAACCGATAGAAATTGCCCAGATGGGGACCCCGCGAGTAAAGTTAGTCGTACCATCAATGGGATCGATAATCCAGCACCAGTCTGTCGCGGGAAAAATATGGGTAGTTTCCTCTGTCAGGATGCCATGATCGGGAAAAGCCGCAGCAATTGCCTCTCGAAACGCCAAATCGGACCATTTATCGGCTTGAGTAACTAAACTGCCATCTGCTTTTGATGTGGCTTGTATTTTACCAAAATCATCAATCAGGCGGTCACCAACAATTTGAGTTGTTTCTCGACAAAAATCTAAAACTCGTTGCCAAAACTGATTCATCGTAAGTCAATCTCGCTCTCTAAAATTTGATTGGGTTCTGTTAAGCAAAAAAAAGTTGGGCTGTAACTGCTTTCAACCCAACTTACAATCTATAGCTAAATACTTTAGTTATTCAATGTCTCGATTTTTGGTGCAGAATGAGAGAGAGTTGAATAAAAAGAACTAGATGGCGATTGTAGTGCTGTCGATTCTACCAGACTCGGTACGGAGTTACGCGCTTTGAGCGTTAATTGACCGATACTAGAATCATAAATTTGAGTAAACAGCTTGGGATATAAGCCGATCCCAATCACGGGAATTAATAAACAGGCAATGACGAATACCTCTCGCGGTTCGGCATCGATTAGATTGGTATGTTCTACTAACTCTTTGTTTTCGGGACCGTAAAGCATCTCGCGCAACATCGATAAGAGATAAATTGGCGTGAGAATTACCCCAACTGCGGCCAAGAAAACAATAATTACTTTAAAAGTAGAGTTATAGGCATCGCTGGTGGCAAAACCGACAAATACCATCAGTTCGGCGACAAAACCACTCATTCCAGGTAATGCCAGGGAGGCTAACGAACAAGTAGTCCACATGGCGAAGATTTTTTTCATCTTTTGCCCCACTCCACCCATTTCATCTAGCATCAGAGTATGGGTGCGGTCGTATGTAGCCCCTACCATAAAGAAGAGACTGGCTCCGATTAAACCGTGTGAAATCATTTGCAGCATTGCTCCGCTCGTACCTAAGTCGGTAAACGAAGCAATTCCTATTAACACGAAGCCCATATGTGAGATCGATGAATAGGCAATTTTCCGTTTGAGGTTGCGCTGGGCAAAAGAAGTCAACGCCGCATAAATAATGTTGACTACACCCAAAATTACCAATATAGGAGCAAAGACAGCGTGAGCATCGGGTAGCATTCCCACATTCATTCTTAATAAAGCATAACCGCCCATCTTTAAGAGAATACCCGCTAGCAACATATGAGCTGGTGCGGTGGCTTCACCGTGTGCATCTGGTAGCCAAGTGTGCAGAGGAAAGATTGGCAGCTTGACACCGTAGGCAATGAGAAAACCACCATAGAGCAATAGTTGCAGATTTAAAGCATAATCTTTAGCAGCGATCGCACTCATATCGAAGGTAACCGTATCGCCATAGAATGCCATAGTTAGGGCGGCGACCAAAATAAATAGCGATCCTCCTGCAGTGTAGAGAATAAACTTAGTCGCCGCATACAAGCGTTTTTTACCGCCCCAAATTGACAAAATTAAATATACGGGAACGAGTTCTAATTCCCAGACGAGGAAAAATAGTAGCATATCTTGTACGGCAAAGACGGCAATTTGTCCGCCATACATCGCCAACATTAAAAAGTAAAACAGCTTTGGTTTAAAACTTACGGGCCAAGCTGCCATAATTGCCAAGGTTGTAATAAAACCCGTTAGCAGAATTAGCGGCATCGACAAGCCGTCAGCTCCTACCGACCAGTTAAGGTCTAGTTCGGGTATCCAAGAATAACTTTCTACTAATTGTAGGTCGGGATTGCTAAAGTCATAACCGCTATAAAAAGCGTAGACTAGAATGGCAAAATCAATTAAGCCGATGATTAAGGCATACCACCGCACCGTTTTCCCCTCTTTGTCTGGAATTAACGGCAGCAATAAGGAGGCAACGATGGGAAATAAAATGCTGATAGTCAACCAAGGAAAGTTTGTCATAAATTGCAAGTCGAAATTTATCTTGGGTAGTTTTGTTAAATTGAGCTTGCTCGAAGCAACGCTGTTTTTAACAGTAACAGCGATCTTAGAGTAGGGGTAAGTTCGCGAGTGGGAATTGACGGAAAAACCGTCAATGTCGACTCTCTTTCAATTACATATTCCAAGGTAATTCTAGTAACCTAGAGCATTCTTAACAAATTGTTCATGACTGTATTTAAAAAAATTTAGCAGAAATCCCCAAGTTACTTGGTTCTGATTCCTGCTAAAATATGAATTAATTATGAAAAATGAAAAAATTATGAAAAGCCGTGGCTCAAAAATTCCCATATTACCTAGATGAGTCAGATTGGCTGTGGCGATGAAATTATGTCCTTGCCTACCAGACGGCGATCGCTATTGGCGAGAAATACAGTAAATCTTAATGTCCACTCTAACTAGGAAGATTAAATGAGGAATCCAGCTTTAGGAATAACAGTAGTTAATATTAGCGTTACTTATAATAATGCTCGCCTCGCACTGTACAATGCCAGTTGTCAGGTTATACCTGGGACGATTACTGGCTTAATTGGACCTAATGGTAGTGGTAAATCTACTTTGTTTAAATCGATTATGGGGTTTTTAAAACCGAACCAAGGAAAAATTTTTATCGATGGTTTATCAATTGCCCAAGCCCAAAAGCGACAGCTGATGGCTTATGTACCTCAAGCAGATGAAGTAGATTGGAACTTTCCCGTTAGTGTAGCGGACGTAGTGATGATGGGACGTTATGGCTATATGAATCTGTTGCGGATACCTCGCACTCGAGATCGTCGTCTGGTTAGGGAGAGTTTGGCGCGGGTAGGAATGAGTGATTTTCGTCACAGTCAAATTGGCGAACTCTCTGGAGGACAAAAAAAACGAGCTTTTTTAGCTAGAGCTTTAGCCCAGGAAAGTAAGATTATGCTGCTCGACGAACCTTTTACCGGGGTAGATATTAAAACCGAGAAGAGCATTATCGATCTGTTGCTAGAGTTGAGGAATGCAGGACATACTATTTTAGTTTCAACCCACGATTTAGCCTCAATTTCTACCTTTTGCGATCGCGTAATTTTGCTCAATCAGACTATTCTGGCAGCAGGTACGACTGAAGAAGTATTTACTGAAGAAAATCTAGCTATGACCTTTGGTGGTTTATCTACAGCAGAGATTAGTCAGTCTGAGAGTGTTAAATCGATAGATCGTCATTTTTAAAATTAGGTCTAACACAAAGCGTAAATATATTCCGTATAAATTGTGATCGCGACTGAAAACACATACTATCCCTTCTCCAACCGTTAGACCAGAACACCGAGAGGAAAAATCGAGAGACTTTTGAGACTGCCACTTTAACCTCGGTAATTGTCGAATTTCACCATCAGTATAGAATCCAGTTCTCTGAAAGTTGGAGCAAAACATATCTAATTTTTATCCACCAATACCCAAACGCAGCGCGAGACCAGAACTGAGGGGAATTAATGTGGCTAACATCAAAAACAATGCCAGTAAGCCCCAAGCCGCCCTCGCATCATTGGGTTCGGTTAGTTCGTTCATTACGGGGCGTTCTAAATCTCGCTGGAGAAACAGAATTAAAACTGCCCAGTAGAGAGGAATGGGATTGGCGGGATTGAAGAGAGAGATAATACCCAAAACGATTAAGGTCGCTACAGTGGTGCGTCGAGCAATTTTACGTCCGTAAATTGCATGAACGATTCTACCGCCATCTAATTTACCTGCAGGTAAGAGATTTAATGCAGTAATTACCAAACCTAGCCAGCCAATAATAACCAAAGGATGAATATCGACGATTGCTTTTTCTAGTTCGGAACCTAAAATAGTTTTTGCCAAAGTACCGACTAAAATCGAACTGCGAAAAAATTCTGTGGGCAACTGAAACAAACTACCTGAATGAGATAAAACCAACCCTACTATTAACAACAACAAAGATAAAATACCCCCTGCTGCTGGTCCTGCCAGAGCAATATCAAATAGTATAGTGCGGTTGGGCAGCAAAGACTCGAAGCGAGTAATAGCACCAAAAGAACCAATTTGCCAAGTGGGAATAAAAAAGGGAACGCTCAGTCGAATATTGTTGCGCTGAGCTAAAACGCGGTGTCCGATTTCGTGGGCAACAAGCACCGCCCACAGTCCCAAAGCTAAAGGTATGGTTTCAGCATAACGTTCTAAGTTGCTAAACAGATCGAATCCCAACAATAAGCTAGCTGCTTCTAAACTAGTGACGACGGTGGCAATAAATAAAACTAAAGCGAGATTTTTTTGAGCCAGAGTAGTAGGTTGGGGATCGTTAGAGCTGGGTAGAATCACTACTACTGGCTTTTGTTCGGGATTATTGACTAAAAATAGTCGATATTTATCACCTAATGCTTTTTCTAACTTTTCGCTCAGTATTGAGTGAGCCTGTTCGGGATCGCTACGTAAATTGCCGCGAAAAATTGCTCCGTTACCTTCAAGAATTGTTTCGGTGGCAAAGAAGGTGTCGATACTAAAAATTTCTCTAAGCTTAGCTAGGTCTGCTTCGGGAATTGGCGCGACTGCCGAAGAGAGAGAATTGCCTGAAGAAGTTGCGGCTTCAGAAGCTGCGGCTTCTAATTCGGTTTCGGCTTTAATTCGTTCTGCGGCTTTTTCTTTGAGAAATGTTTCTTGTCCTGCGGCTCTTAATTTTCTTCCCAACCAAATATAAGCTGCGATCGAGGCAATTATTAAAAATAGTATTCCTACTAAGTTTAGATAAATTCCCAAAGCAAATAAGCTAAAAAATAGTAGCCAGGGAGCGGTTAAAGCTACTGATTGCAACCATCCCAAGATACCGAGCTTGCCATACTCTTTCGCCCGATTGTAACCCCAGAGCAAGATTAGAAACACGGTAAAGACCAGAAAAAAACTAATTAAAGATTGGGATTCATTAAACATTAGCTATTTGACACGAGGGAATAAACAGTTGTTGGTAGCTATAGAACTTATATTACAAGAAAGATTATTGCTAATTACTCAACGGGTGGGATAGATATTCGCTATCGACCGGTCGCCATTTGCTTTTCTAGGGCGGCTCTAAGATTGCCTTGATTTTGCTCTAGCAAATGTTCTGCCATTGCTACATCTAAATTGCTCCAGTGCATTAGTAAAGCCAATTTGACTCGTTTGTTGCTGCGCTCTAGTAACTCCTCTGCTTGTTGGCGATTTAGATCGGTAAGATCGCTAATTATTCTCAGGGCGCGATCCTGCAGTTTACTGTTAGTGACGGCAACGTCAATCATGCGATTGCCATATACTTTACCCAAGCGTACCATAACTCCCGTAGACAGAATATTTAACGCCATTTTGGTCGCCGTTCCTGCTTTAAGTCTAGTAGAACCTGCCAGAATTTCTGCCCCTACCAACAAACGAATATTAAGATCGGCAGCTATAGGTACTTGGTCGGCACTAACACAGCTAATGGCAATGGTAGCTGCGCCTCGAGTTTTTGCTGCTTGTAATGCACCATGTACGAAAGGAGTAGTTCCGCCTGCGGTAATGCCTACCACTACATCACGAGCGTCAATTTGATAGTTGGCGATCGCGCTTTGACCGTCTGCCAAGCTGTCTTCTAGAGCTTCAGAACTTTTGACTAAAGCATCGGTACCACCTGCAATAATTCCTTGGACTAATTCTGGAGGAGTACAGAAAGTTGGAGGGCATTCTGCCGCATCTAAAACCCCTATTCGTCCGCTAGTCCCCGCACCAATATAAAACAATCTACCACCTTTTTTTAGAGCGTTGGCAGTAAGCTCGATTGCTTCTGCTAGTGCAGTTCGGGCTTGAGCGATCGCTTCAATGGTATGAAGATCTTCTCGGTTGAACAAATCGACTATTTTGAGGGTGGATAGACGATCTAAATTCATGCTATGAGAATTGATTTGTTCGGTTAAAAGATGCCCTCTCGACTGTAAATCGTCCATTATATCTAATTCTCTTTAGATTGTAGTTTTAAATTCATAACTCTTTTAATAACTAACAATCTATAAAAGTCCTTCTAGTTGGCGGCGAATCCGTTCTAATTCATCTTCAGCTAGTGAAGAAGCATCTGAATTTGTCTCTTTTCTTCCTGCAGAACCTCGTTCATCCCAATCTGTTCGCTCGACGTTTTTTTCGGGAGGAACTGCTAATTTTTCGCTATCGACTATTTCCCAGTTATAGTTGCTCTGCCGACAAAATTCCTCTACTTCTTCAGAATTTATTGCTTCTACTGTAGGTGGAGGGAAATCTTGTGCTTCTAATAACCCTGCATAACGAAGCGCATCATCTTCTTGTTTAAACATCAAGATGGTGTTGCGATCGCCGATCTGAATAGTGTGAATACCTTCGTTATCTGTCCTCGCATTAAACAGTAAAATATATACGCGCATTTCTATCTACAACATTATGTACTCTTCAAGCCAATTACATCATAAGATACATAAAATAAATAGCCTTCATCAGTAGATATAAATAAATGTAAAGTTTTTCAACCTGGCATCGCCATTAAAAAATCGAGACTATCTTGTTAGTCAGAATTTAATCTCTACTTTAGGTATTTTAGGCTTCGCCACCTAGCTTACTATCAGTTTCTAGTCAACCACTTTTGAGCATTAAGACGCTGCAGCGTATACAAAACCAATAGATCTAGCGTCACTTTGCGTTCGTCAATCATAAAAGACTCAATAGTGCTAGGTTTAGAGCCACTAGTGGAGTATGAAAACGCTTTTTGTCCTTTAATATCTTCTTCAGGAAAATAAAGCTTGAACTGGCGTTGTCCATCATTCCAGCTACCAATAACCTGCCAGCATTCATCTTTAAGCTCTGCGCCCTCTAGAGAGATACTTTGCTTGGCAAAAGTCAAATCTATATCTTCTATGCCTTCATCTGCAAATGCCTTTTGAAGTGCAGGAGTAAAATATTCTTCAATAAATTCAGCAAAAGGTTTATCTTCAATGTTTTCTTTTTTAGCTTTAGCGGGTTTGGCTTTAGCTGCTGTTTTGGCTTTTGTTTCTTTTCCTGCTTCTGGTTTGTTGGTTTCTTCTGCCATGTCTCACTATCGTTTAGAGCGTGGGCTAAATACTAATCTTGTCTACTTTGGCTATTCTAACTGCCGGGATTATCTTACCATACAGGTCTGTAAAATACGATCTAGTCTAGGCTTATGGCAGCAATTCTCATTTTGAAACCTGAACGGAAGAAAATAGAGGGTAAAAGATAAAAATTGGGAACTTGTTCGCGAAACTTTTTCGCGAACAAAGTCGAAGAGTTAATTGATTGTGAGTCAAAGTAAGCTCCGGAGCAGCTATCATCCCTGAGCAAGTTCGTTTTGAGCCATGAAAAAGCCAAGTAATACTTGGAACAACCAGCTATTACTTTGTAGAGCTATAAGGGGCGCGAATTGGTTCAGGTTCAACAGTCGCGAAATTTAGCTAGAGTTAACCCCGTCAGGTGCTTTTCCCTCCCTCAGCATAAACTCGAACAAAGTCTGCCAACTCTCAAACCATAAATATCTGGTCAGTGCCCGAAGCTCGTTGAAGAAGGTTTGGCGAGTAACCAACATGGAGCGAACGGCACGATAAGTGATGTGGATTAAATCCAGAGTGGTGTGGAAGAGATAGGCTAATAAATTAAGGCAAAATAGAAGTTCTGCCTGGTGGTTTTGACCGTGACCAAAATTATGTTCGAGATGATAAACCTTAGTTTTGAGAATATTATTCCCTTCATTTTCTACCTTCCAGCGTGCACGAGCAGCAGTGACAATCTCGGACACATTCTGGGCATGAATTTCATGGCAAGTAGCAAAGGCATTGTAGTATAGAGTTTTCTGGTTGCTGGTATCTGTTACCGTCACCTCACACCAGTTTACGTCCAGGGCTGGTTGGGTGGCTCTGAGGGGAATTTTATTCACAAAACGATAGTGATCAGACAAACGCTTTCGTCCATGGAACTCAATCTCGGTCAGAGTTTGCACTTCACCGACTCGTTCGAGGTAATCCACCCAGTCATAAACTTCTGGATGGGAGCTTCGCTTACAGACGAAGATAAAATGATAGCCATGGTTCAAAGCCTTTTCACAGATGGGTTGGTTACAGTAGAGGTCATCCCCAAGTAAAGTTACAGGCGGGTCTTGTGGCTCACAGGCATGGGCAGCAATCCAACGCTTGGCAGCAGCGTTTTCACAATCTTGTTTGTCGTGACCATCTTGGGGAGTGATGAATTCAGGTTCTAAACTGATGACCTGTGGTCGTCCTGGAGCCACTAATACTGGTGTTACAGCAGCGTGAAAATAGGTGGTGCTGCCGTTTTTATGTGTCTGATGGCAACAGTGACAGCAGTGAATCTTCTTGGACGAGAAATATTCAGTGCCATCGAGAGTCAGTAAAAATTCTCCACCAAAGCACTGATAGGGCTTGAGATTTCCCGTTTTTGACAAACCGTCATAGACGGAGCGAAAGACCCCAAACACCGTTGAAGCTGGCACCGGGTCGAGCAGGGTACGAATCTGATTATCACAGGGGATGCGCTCGATCCCAAACAGACTAGCCGCATTATCTCTCCCTTTCTGGGTTTTCATCAAGCGTTGATGGTCTAAAAATGACCTCGATTGCATGAAAAAGACCGAAAAAGCACTTTTTATCGCTTCTTCAACCCTATATTTGGTGTTATTGCCCTGTTTTCTTTCATCGGGCAGCTCATCTAACTCGTCGGTTAGCATCGATAATAATTCAGGCATCCCTATTGCTAAACCCATGTTGCCACTCCAGCGAAGGTTAATGCCTTTTACTTTAAGCTAATTGCCCCTTCTTGTTTTAGTTCTCTATGTTGAATAGAGAACTAATTCCCAATTCTTCTGCTTGTAACGATTCTGGACTGGGTTTCAATGTCATGAAATCTTAAAATGAGAATTGCTGAGGCTTATGGTCGAGGGATCGCGAATTAGAACTCGCTTTACTCATCAATTCAATAATTAATTATGGCATTTGTTAGACCATTTTACACTGAATTAAGTTACGGCGAACGATTTCTATTATTTAGTTAAGAAATCCAAATCTATTTACCCAAACTAGTTTAAATTAAATTCTATTTCTATTTAAATAATTATTGTCTAATCCACTTTGGATATAGTTATCGCTATTTTTTTAGTAAGTTACACTCGATTTTGATAAAAGCCACCCCATTAATTCTTTATAAAAAAAATAAGAATCCCAAAAGACGTAACTATAAATCGATAAGAGTACAATCGTTATTGCCAAACTGACTTTAGTTAGTTTGATGGCACTGGCATAGGCTAACCAATAGATCGTAAAAGGAGTCGTCCAGTAAAAGAAAACTCCGAAGCCCAACGATTTTACTATTCCTTTAGTAAAGTAACTGGGAATATAGCCAGCAAGTTTTAATAAAACACAACAGGCTAACATTCCAATAATGAATTGAACCAAGTTATTTTTTAGAAGTAAAAATAAATTTTCTCTATAAGTTCTAGATTTTTTCATCTTTTAAACGCAACTTTCTTTATGTCTCAACGACAAAAAAGCCTTAGAATAATTACTCAATTTATCAGTAATTATATCTAGATGTTTAGCTCTATTACTTAAAGAGTTCGCAAAGTTTCTGCGTAAATTTCGCTAAAAAACAGACTGAATTTAGTTATTCAGTCTGCCTATTGAAAAAACATACAACCCGAAAATGTCTATAGTTTAGATTGGGATTCTACTACCTGAGTACAATCAGGACAAGAACAGCCAAGATGAGGAAACTGTGTAGTTTGTCGTGCCGAAGCTAACTGTAGTTCGGGACTGACTGAATTCAAGCTGATTGGTAATCGCAAAGTAGTGACATTCTCTGTAGAAAGATCGCTGGTTGGGGGAGCGGCTATCGATAAATTAGTGACTAGCAACGCGACGATTAAGCTTGTAGCAGTAGTTAGTAAATTAATTAAATATTTAAACATTTATGTTCTCAATTTAGCTATTGAATAGTTAACAATATGGTCAAGTGCCGTTTTCCTCTTCATCCCCTTGGGGCGCAAAGTAATTTGTGGCTCCAAAAAACAATTGCGACAATTATAGCGCAACGACAAGATACGAATAACTTCAAAAGACTTTGAGAAGCGATCGCATCACGAGCAAAACATGAAAAATCCCCTACCTTGCGGTAAGGGATTGACATTATTTAACTATGTAAATAACGCTTTAACTCCAATGGTTAGCCAAATTTACCGGCTACCGAGGCAATTAGGAAGGCAGCATAGGTAAGCACGTAACCAACTGTAAAGTGAGCTAGACCGACTACGCGACCTTGGACGATGGACATAGCAACGGGCTTATCTTTCCAGCGAACTAAGTTTGCTAGAGGAGTACGCTCGTGCGCCCAAACTAGAGTTTCGATCAACTCTTGCCAGTATCCACGCCAAGAGATGAGGAACATGAAACCAGTTGCCCAAACTAGGTGTCCGAAGAGGAACATCCAAGCCCAGACTGACAGATTGTTTACACCATAAGGATTGTATCCGTTGATTAGCTGCGCTGAATTAGCCCAGAGATAATCGCGGAACCAACCCATGAGGTAAGTAGAATTTTCATTGAACGTAGCCACGTTACCCTGCCAGATACCAAGATGTTTCCAATGCCAGTAGAAAGTCAACCAACCCAGGAGGTTGAGCATCCAGAATGTAGCGAGGTAAAAAGAGTCCCAAGCAGAGATGTCGCAAGTACCGCCACGTCCGGGACCATCACAAGGGAAAGCAAAACCAAAGTCTTTCTTGTCAGGCATTAACTTAGAACCGCGAGCGTCTAAAGCACCTTTAACCAAGATCAAAACAGTGGTATGCAAGCCCAAAGCGATCGCATGGTGAACCAAGAAATCCCCGGGTCCAATGGTTAGAAACAGCGAGTTGGTACCGCTATTAATGGCATCTAGCCAGCCAGGCAGCCAAGTATTGCCATAGTTCGGCCAAGCCGTATAAGCTATACTGTCAGGATTAGAAAGTAAGGTATCAAAACCATATAAGACCTTACCATGAGCAGACTGAATCCACTGAGCGAATACAGGCTCGATCAAGATTTGCTTTTCTGGAGTACCGAAGGCGACTACCACGTCGTTGTGTACGTACAAACCCAAGGTGTGAAAACCGAGGAAGAGAGAAACCCAACTGAGGTGGGAAATAATCGCTTCTTTGTGGTCTAACGCTCTTGCCAAGACGTTATTTTTATTAGCTTCAGGATCGTAATCCCTAACTAGGAAGATTGCGCCATGGGCAAACGCACCAACCATAATAAACCCAGCAATATATTGGTGGTGGGTATATAAGGCTGCTTGAGTCGTGTAGTCTCTAGCAATAAAGGCGTAGGGCGGCAACGAGTACATATGCTGCGCGACCAACGAAGTAATGGTACCCAAACTAGCCAGTGCCAGAGCTAACTGGAAATGTAAGGAGTTATTGATCGTGTCATAAAGACCTTTGTGTCCCGCACCCAAGTCTCCAGGCGTACCTTCGGGAGGACGATGGGTATTGAGAATCTCTTTAATGCTGTGACCGATACCAAAGTTAGTGCGGTACATATGACCGGCAATAATAAAGATTACCGCGATCGCCAAATGGTGATGGGCCATATCAGTCAGCCACAGAGACTCGGTTTGAGGATGGAAACCACCTAAAAAGGTCAAAATTGCCGTTCCTGCGCCTTGAGAAGTACCAAATACGTGACTGGCAGTATCGGGATTCTGAGCATAAACGCCCCACTTAAGGCTGAAAAATGGTCCTAAGCCTGCTGGATGGGGAGGAGTCGACAAAAAGTTATCCCAACCAACATGCTGTCCGCGAGATTCGGGGATAGCTACGTGAACCAGGTGACCTGCCCAAGCTAGAGAACTAACCCCAAATAAACCAGCTAGGTGGTGATTGAGGCGAGATTCGGCGTTTTTGAACCAGGCTAAGCTGGGACGAAACTTGGGTTGTAAATGAAGCCAACCAGCGAACAAGAATATCGAAGAAAGGATTAGTAAGAAAATCGCTCCTTGATATAAATCTTGGTTGGTAGTCATCCCAATGGTGTAAAACCAATGGTAAACACCAGAGTAAGCAATATTTACTGGATACGAAGCACCTGCTTGAGTGAAAGCATCAACTGCCGCTTCACCAAATTGAGGATCCCAAATCGCATGGGCGATGGGACGAATGTTTAAAGGATCTGTAATCCACTGTTCGAAGTTGCCTTGCCAAGCAACGTGAAACAGAGTTCCGGACGTCCACAAGAAAATAATTGCAATATGACCGAAGTGAGAAGCAAAAATCTTTTGATATAGATTTTCTTCGGTCATACCGTCGTGAAGCTCAAAGTCATGAGCTGTGGCAATTCCGTACCAGAGACGACGGGTAGTCGGGTCTTGTGCGAGATCCTGGCTAAATTTCGGGAATTTAGTTGCCATAGGTATGAGTGGAATTCTCCTGAATTATGAAAAATGAGACTGATGCTGCTAACTGCTCATTTTCGGTTATTGACGACCTTAAAAATATAGGTCGTAAGTTTTGTTGTCAAACGCTAGGCATTCAAGCTATTAAAATCTTTTACTATTACCTTTACCGCATTATAGCTATTGAATCAGACTATTCGCGATCGAGTACTAGTAAACATGTTTGGCGAGATAGCCTTGGCTATAGCCAACTACAGCCATCCCGCACCGATCAATTGACCGAAGGTAAGAGGAGGGCGCGTCATCTGAGATTTCCTCAGATGTTTATGCCGCCCGTCAGGCTCCGGGTTGCGTTTGCGGAGCAAGTCCAAAGACTCGCTTGTTTCCGCAGTAATCTCTGACTCGAAAGAGTCTTTAGAATGAAAGAGTTCTAGCTAGGAAGAATGCCCAGGTGGTTACAATGCCACCTAACAGGTAGTGAGCGACGCCGACCGCACGACCTTGAACGATACTCAAAGCGCGTGGTTGAATAGCTGGAGCTACTCTTAGTTTATTATGCGCCCACACGATTGATTCGATTAATTCTTGCCAATAGCCGCGACCGCTAAAGAGGAACATTAAGCTAAAGGCAAACACAAAGTGTCCTGCCAAGAACATAATGCCATAGGCAGACAGAGCTGTACCGTAAGAATTAATTACCTGAGAAGCTTGCGCCCACAAGAAATCGCGTAACCAACCGTTGATCGTGATAGCACTTTGGGCAAAGTTACCGTAAGTAATATGGGATACGCTACCGTCTGGTGCGACCGTTCCCCATACATCGGACTGCATCTTCCAGCTGAAGTGGAAAATTACTATGGATATAGAATTATACATCCAGAACAGACCGAGGAAAACGTGATCCCAGCCAGATACCTGACAAGTACCACCGCGACCCGGACCATCGCAAGGGAAGCGGAAGCCGAGATTCATTTTATCGGGAATTAGACGGGAGCTACGGGCGAAGAGTACGCCTTTGAGCAGAATCAACACGGTTACGTGAATGGTAAAGGCATGAATATGATGTACCATGAAGTCTGCCGTTCCCAGAGCAATAGGCATCATGGCAACTTTACCACCAACTGCAATCACATCGCCGCCAAAAGCATAACTAGCTGGTTCTAACGCACTAGGAGCGGTGTTACCAGGAGCTAGAGTATGTAGGTTTTGTACCCACTGAGCGAAGATAGGCTGTAGTTGAATTGCAGTATCCGAGAACATATCTTGAGGACGACCCAAGGCTCTCATGGTGTCATTGTGAATGTACAAACCAAAGCTATGGAAGCCTAGGAAAATACATACCCAATTGAGGTGAGAAATAATCGCATCGCGAACGCGGATCACGCGATCGAGTACGTTGTTAACGTTTTTCGCGGGGTCGTAGTCGCGCACCATAAAGATGGCGCCGTGGGCTCCCGCACCGACAATCAAAAATCCGCCGATCCACATATGATGGGTGAATAGGGATATTTGAGTGGCATAATCAGTCGCCATATAGGGATAAGGAGGCATGGCGTACATATGTTGCGCCACGATTATAGTTAGAGAACCGAGCAAAGCTAGGTTAATCGCTAGCTGAGCATGCCAAGAAGTAGTTAGAACTTCATATAGTCCCTGGTGACCGTTACCACCAAATAGTAAGGGATCGCCTTTATGATTGTTTAAAATTTCCTTGATGCTATGACCGATACCCCAATTGGTGCGGTACATATGACCGGCAATGATAAAGAGTACGGCAATTGCTAAGTGGTGGTGTGCCGTATCAGACAGCCACAAGCCTCCCGTAACTGGATTCAAGCCACCTTTAAAGGTTAAGAAATCAGAATATACTCCCCAATTCAAAGTGAAAAAGGGTCTGATTCCTTCGGCAAAACTAGGATATAGTTCCGCCATTTTGCTGCTATCTAGAATAAATTCATGAGGCAGAGGAATGTCGCTGGGTGCAACTCCCGCATCTAAGAGCTTATTGATTGGCAAAGATACGTGAATTTGGTGTCCAGCCCATCCTAAAGAGCCCAAACCCAACAAACCAGCTAGGTGGTGATTGAGCATTGACTCGACATTCTGAAACCATTCGAGTTTTGGGGCTCTTTTGTGGTAGTGAAACCAACCGGCAAAAATCATCAAGCCTGCCATAACTAAACCGCCAATTGCAGTGCAGTATAGTTGGAAGCTGTCAGTAAAACCGGAAGCTCTCCAGAGATAGAAGAAGCCAGAGGTAATTTGAATGCCGTGAAAGCCACCGCCGACATCGGCATTGAGAATATCTTGACCGACAATCGGCCAGACTACCTGCGCACTAGGTCTGATTTTGGTCGGATCGCTCAGCCAAGCTTCGTAGTTAGAAAAGCGAGCTCCATGAAAATACATGCCGCTCAACCAGACGAAAACTACAGCTAAATGACCGAAATGCGCGCTAAAGATTTTGCGAGATATATCTTCGAGGTCACTGGTATGACTGTCAAAATCGTGTGCATCTGCATGAAGGTTCCAAATCCAGGTGGTAGTTTTGGGACCTCTTGCAAGAGTGCGGTCAAAATGACCTGGTTTTCCCCACCTTTCAAATGAAGTGGGAACTGGATCGACATCAACCGTTACCTTGACTTTTTCCTCTCCTTGTTGTTGAGGACTAATTGTCATGAGGATTCTCCTCTTAGGGCAATAGACTTTAGGTTTTTCCTATTTTGATAATAGGTTTTCTTTTTATGAGAAACAAGCGATAGACGATCGCTGTTTTTAAATAACTTAGCTAAATGCAACCTGCATACTTGATGTTAGTTAAGCTACAGGCATTAACTATAGATGATAAGACTGATATCTTGACAAAACTGATGATGCTTAATAAAAGTTTATAACCAGCTGGTTATTGATTTACTTGGCTTTGCGCCCAAACCATCTTTATTTTAAAATCAATATAAAATAAATTTTCTTAACAAAAATAAACAAACAAAACTCGTACGTATAATTTGGCATCTTAATGTAGTTTATTTATTAGAAACTAAACCATAAATTAGGCTTTAAATATAGAGTAATTTCAATGAAAACCATTAAATTATATTTGTTATTAATTTGTTTGGGCTGGAGTCTAATTGGTTGTGGAAAATTAAAAATTGAAAATTTGACTGGGAAAGACCAGATCGAGTCTTCTCCAACTACGCCAATTGTCAATCCAGTAGCTTTTAGTAATCCTGCAGGGAAGCTCTCGGAAGTCGCTCCTCCTGAAACTATTCAAAAATTAGCCCAGATTAGCGATCACTTGCCTAAAGTTGAATTTCTCGCTCCTCAAAGTGATCGCATTTTGCCAGATGCTAATGTTGAGGTCAAATTAAGAGTAAGAGATTTAGCCTTATTTCGCGATGAAAACTTGGGTTTGGGACCTCATCTAAACTTGATTTTAGATAATCGGCCAGCACGGCAAATCTACAATTTAGAAGAACCGATAATTTTAGAAAATTTAGCTCCAGGAACCCATACTTTAAGAGCATTTGCCGTCCAGCCTTGGAACGAGAGTTATAAAAATCAAGAGGCTTTTGCTCGGACTACCTTCCATATTTTGACTAAAACCGATAACAATAATCCCGATCCCAACCGACCTTTACTAACTTACAATAGTCCTGAAGGTAAGTATGGTGCCGAACCAATTCTACTTGATTTTTATCTAACTAACGCTCCCCTGCACGTTATCGCCAGAGAAAATTCCGACGACGAGATCGAAGATTGGCGAATCCGAGTAACTATCAACGGAGAAAGTTTTATTTTAGAAGAGTGGCAACCGATATATCTCAAAGGATTCGAAGCAGGAAACAATTGGGTACAAATCGAACTACTCGACGAATTGGGAAATAATTTAGAAAATGCTTTTAACAACACCGTTAAATTGGTAACTTACGAGCCTCAATTCCAAGACAACCTAGCCAAGTTGGTAACGGGGAAAATATCGGTAGCAGCAGCTCGTCCTATCGTCGCTCCCAATACCAAGTTTGAAACTCAGCCAGTAGCAATACCAAAGACAGTCGAACCCGAAGTTAGAGAGAATGAAACCGCAATCGAGGAAGCAGAACCGGCGATCGCGCCTGAAGCATCGCAACCAGTTGAAGCTGAAGAACTAAAAGCATCTCAAGCAACCGAAGTTACCCCAACTAGTCAAACTTCAGAGGAAATAGAATCAATTGAAATTGAACCAGAAGCTAGCAATGTTGAAATAATTGAAATCAAAGAAAATTTAGAGGCTGAAAAACCCCAAGCTGAAATCGAACGAGTCGATCGGGCAAAGGAAACTTCAAAGGCAGAAACAGATTCTAACCTCACTTCGATCGAAATAATTGAAATTGAAGAGGATTTAGAGACTGAGAAACCACAAGCCAAAATTAAATTACCAGCTACTAACTCGATAGAAATTGTTGAAACTGACCGGACGATCGAGTTATCAGAATCAGAAACAGCTTCAGAACCTAAATTAAAAATGCCACATTGGTTCAAAAACCTGTGGCGTAATTTGCGTCAGAAAATCGCAGGAATCACTCAAAGATTAGCTAATCGAGACTGAACTTTAGAAAGTAGGTAACTAATTTTGGTTGCTTCTCAAGCATTGGTTACTTCTTGCCAACGTCCGAAGAGTAGAAACTCAAAAGTTTTACTTATAGAAGCTTCTTGACACTCTCGCTTTGCCATGAGGTAAATAAATCCCAAACATCCGAAAACTAAAGCTAAGCAGGTAAAGAATGTCACAGGAGCGAGGAGATGGTAATACATAACGCAAAAGAAGACTCCCATTCGCATTGCTATATCCCAGAGACTACTAAAACACCAAATTCGATCTTTTCCTTGTACGAGTAGGGTTCCCGAACGAGAAAGCATCAATAAGTTGCCTCCTACACAGAGAAACTGAGTAGTCAGAGAAAGGGCACTCAAGCTGTCGGGATGAATAATGCTATTAATCAGTTGAGCTAAAGGTCCAAACATGAATAAAAGGTTTGCAGTCCAACCCGCTAATCCCTGCCAACCACGTCTCAACCAAGCATCTAGCCATTCACTACTATTGAGTACTTGCCGTCGCCAACTATTTTTCTCGGCAAAAAATTCGGGAAAGGTTTCTGCCTGCTGACGAATGAAAGTTAGAACCAAAAAACTGGCAAGTAGAGCGATACCAATCCCACCAGGCCATTGGGGTAGTTTGGGAAACAGAGCATCGTGTAATTGTAAAACGGCAAAGGCAGGTAGCAAAGCGATTCCCATTATCCGCATACAGAGACGACCAATTAACCAGATGTGCTCAGACCAAAGTGGCTGTTTGTTAAGGAAGAAGTTGGAGTAATTGAAAACCGACCCTACTATCAGTATCGCTACGAAAGGTATAAAGAAAAATACCGGAACCAAACCTGCACTAAAAAGCTGAATCAAGACAATTCCTGAAGTTATCATGCCAACAGCCTGTACTGCCGTTCCCCAAAACTCTAGCCTTTCTGCTAAAAAGTTCATCAATAATAGATTTCCTAGCATTCCCGAAGCATAACCCATCGCAGGAATTACCGTCAAAGCAGCGATCGCTTCAGGATCGCCGCTAACAATCAGTTCGTGATTGCGGAGAACCTGAGGAAATTGCAAGGGCAAAAAAACTAAAATTGATAAACTTACCAGAAGTTGATTCCAACGATTCCAACTATTAAGTTGAGAAAGCATTTATGGCGGTTAAAACGATCTGCAGTTTAAGATAGCCTCGAGCGGTCGTTTGTCTCTAGAAAAAAGTAGCGGCTTGAATTAAAATAGCATTCCCCAACCTTAGAACAAATGCGTTTTAATTGGCATTAGTGTTCGGACAATTTAAAGTCTGTCATTTTATTTAGTTTGAAAGATATTTTGTACCATTGGACTATTAGCTTTAGCCGCAGCGCGGTCTAGTTCTGCTACTTCCCCTGCATCCAATAACCAATCTTTAGCAGCGATATTTTCTCGGGCTTGTCGGACATTTTTGGCTCCGGGAATGGGAATCGTGCCTTTGGCAATACACCAGTTAATTGCCACTTGAGACATGGTTTTCTGACGGGATTTGGCGATCGCCTGTAAACAGGATAACAGCGATCGCGCCTGGGGAACTAATCTTCTAAATAATAAACCTCTCAGTCCTTTAGGATAAGAATTTTTATCTGTATATTTACCCGTTAAAATTCCCAGACACAGGGGACTATAGGCAATCAGTTTAATCCCCAACTCGTCGCAGACTTCTTTAACTCCCAACTCGGTAACGGGATAAGTAGAAAGCAACGAATATTGTACTTGTAAAGAAGTAATGGGCACGCCGCGCTCGCTAAACTTTTGATAAACTTGTCTCAATCTTTTGGGACCGTAGTTGGATAAACCCACGCCTTTAACTAATCCTTGCTCGTAGAGCTTGGCAAGTCCATCTAAAAACCACCATTCTTGCCAGGGAAAATAGTTGGCGGTAGACCAGTGCATTTGTACCAGATCGATATTTCTTCCCATACGTTGAGCCGAAGCCTCAGCCGCTACCACTGCCGATCCGGGAGTCAATCTCCAGGGATAGAGAGCGAGTTTGGTTGCCAAACAAATCTTATCTCGATTGGTACCTTGATATTGACGGGCAAACTGACCCAAAAGCATTTCACTTCTGCCACTGAGCCTACCCGTACCATAAGAATCACCAGTATCGAATAAATTTACCCCATTGCTCACGCAACAATCGAAAACCTCTTGTAACTGCTCGTCCATACTTTCATCGTAATTCCACAGCAGCCGATTGCCCCAAGCCCAAGTACCACAACCCATTACTGGTAGAGAGATCTGTTTTAAGTTATCGTTCATAGTCACGAGTAGAGAATCGGCAAAAAGGGACGAAAGTCGAGCGAGCAATTATTAGCTTTAAACTTTAAATCCATGTTTAGTTGAAGAGTGTAGCTCGATCGCGAGAGTCTTTCATTCTTAACTAAAAAGCTTATAGCTTACAGCTTTTTTCGAGCGAGCTTATGGCTTAAAAGTATTGAAACTTATCCCAAGTTTGTAGCTACTTGTAAAATGGTTTTGCTCAAACTGGGGAACAAACGGTGGAAGAAGGCAGGAAATTTAGCGGAACCGACAACTATCGAACCATGAGAATGCTTGACTGCTTTCCAAATTACTTCGGCAACATCTTCTGACTGACTGGCAAGGGGACTGTCAATAAATTTTTCCATATCCTGACGGCGTTGTTTTTCACGTTGGGGATCTTTGTCTTTAAACACGGCTCTTGATAAGAAATCAGTTTTAGTGACGCTGGGATGTACCCCGCTGACATGAATGCCTAATGGTTCTAGTTCTATTCGCATCGTTTCGGTTAAACCAACGATCGCGTGTTTGGTAGTGCAGTAAGCCGTCATGTTCGGCATAGGTACTTTACCACCAAATGAACCGACATTAATAATGCTTCCCTGTTTTCTGGCTAGCATCTGAGGCAAGATGGCTTTAATTGTATAGATATAACCCCAAAGATTGGTATTAATAATTTTTTCCCAATCCTCAATAGTAGTTTGCGCCATACTCGCGCTCATACATATTCCAGCATTGTTAACCAAAACGTCGATCTTGCCAAAGCGATCGCTTCCTCGAGCCACCAGAGTTTCTACCGCAGCGCGATCGCTGGTATCGGTGGGAATGGCGAGTACTTCACTGCCTATATTTTCGATTTCTCTAGCAACTGCATCGAGTTCGCTAGCAGTACGGGCGGCAATAATTGTATTGTATCCACGACGGGCAAATAATAGTGCGGTGGCTTTACCAATACCTTGGGACGCACCTGTAATCAAAACTGTAGAAGACATAGTTTGAAAATTAAAAATAGATTAATATCATTGCATTAGATAGATAATTTAATTTTGACGTATAAATGTACCAATAGTTTATCTTCTATCACCTATCCATTATCATTTTTTACCTGCTTTCCAGGTTTCACCGTAGCAATAATGGGGATTGTCTTGACTTACTTGTTCCTAGCACTGAGAACAAACACTAGTAGCCAGTTGCCTTCTTCTCGATACTGAATGGGATAGCGAATCTCGCTTAAAGTTCGACCAACGGTCACAAGGTTTAGATTTTACACGAGACATAGAATAAACCGCGTCTACTTTGAAACCAGTAGTTTTTTTGTTTTTCTATTTTTAGGTCATCGGTACACCTCAGTTGAACGGCGGTGCCTGCGATGACCGCATTCCGCGGTTCAAGGGCAAGAGGCAAAGGGAAAAGGCATTTGACTAAAACCCAGTTCTCTATATGGACGCGGTTTAAGATGTCGTTCTTGAAAGAGTATACGGCGATCGCTTTTTTGGAAAATTCCTGGTTTTAGCTACAATCTAGATAATTAATTTAATTTACACTTCTTAATAAAATTCAATAGCTCAGAGATAAAATGCCACAAACTGCTCTAAATTTAGTCGCGATCGGGATTTTTACGATGACTATGTCTAGCTTATTGAGTCCTTTATTCAATATATCTCCCTTCGTCCCCGCTGGTGCTACGTTGGGAATTTTGGGTTTGGCGACAGTAGACACTTTAACTTGGAATAGTCGGGGAATTAACTTATTGCTAGATTTATTTGCTACTAAACAACAACGGCAACGAATTATCGAACATGAAGCAGGACATTTTTTAGCCGCCTATTTTTTGGGAATTCCCATTACTGGCTATACCTTAACGGCTTGGGAGGTAATCAAACAAGGACGAGTCGGCAGTGGAGGTGTTGACTTCGACACAGAAGCTCTGACAGTAGAACCATTCGATCTCCAACAGATGCGCTTGACTCTAGACCGCTGTTGTACGGTATGGATGGCGGGAATTGCTGCAGAAAAAATGATTTACGGTAACGCCACGGGCGGTGCTGAGGATCGTCGACAGTTAAAGAAGGCATTAATACTAGCAGGTTTACCAGAAAAAGTTTATCCCCAAAAAGAACGTTGGGCAAAGTTACAAGCAACGAGTTTGTTAAAAAGACACCAACAATCATACCAAGCTCTGGTAAAGGCAATGACAGCTAGAGCTTCTGTAGAAGAATGTTGTTTGGCAATTCAAAAGTATTGTCCTGCTGATAGCGAACAACTAAGCACTCATGCAAAAGAAATATAAGTGCCACTTTTAACCACAATCGATTAGTATTGACTCAAGTAAGAGCAAAATAATCGCTCGCCGCAGAATAAACATTGCAAGATAGCTAATAATTTCTACTAGGTTCTGTTGACACAATTAACGCAACCAAATTAAAGCCGAAGCAAATTCGGCAAATCCCAAATAACATTCGTCAGTTTTGTCAAAACGGCTGAAAACGCGACGATAGTATTTAAGTTTGTTAAAAAAGCACTCAACTAGATGTCGCTCCTTGTACAGATGTGAATCGTAATCTCTAGGGTTGAGGCGACCAGAACGAGGCGGAATCACGCCTTGAGCACCAGTTTCCTCAATCAAGACCACAAAAGCATCACAATCATAGCCTTTATCGGCAATTACCTGTTGAGCTCGATAACCAGCCACCAATGCCTCTCCTTGACTGATATCGGCGGTTTGCCCTGGAGTCAGAAGCAACCGCAGCGGATTGCCCAACGCATCTACCACAGCATGTAACTTGGTACTAAATCCGCCACAAGAACCTCCTAAAGAGTGTTTTTCTGACCCCCTTTTGCTCCTGCTGCACAGGGATGAGCACGAATCATGGTGCTATCGGGAATTAAACTTTCTAAGTCAGCAGAGTGGGACATTTCTTGCAAGAGACGATGCCAAACTCCCTTCTGACACCAACGCCGATATCGTTTGTAGAGGCTGTTCCAGTTGCCAAAACGTTTGGGTAATTCACGCCATTGAGCACCTGTGCGAGTAATCCAGAGAACCGCATTCAGAAAACGACGACAAGCTTTGGGGTCTTTGATACGGATGTCTTGTTGGTGGCTCAGAACAACGAAAATTTGCTGCCAAGCAGAATCGTCCAACTTAACACGAGATTTCATGAAGAATTTTTTGACTAAAATCAGCAACTTCAGGTACTTTCTCATCTTTGCCTCTTTACGTCAACAGAACCTAGCTAAATTCTCTCTCAAAAACAGCAGTTGCGCTCCCAGTTCACTAACAGTATCGGGACGTTGCCAAAAACGTCCCCTGGTATCTCAAGCAAAAACAGCAGCAGCAGCTTTTACACCAGCTTTAGGCTCGAAGTTATCTACACCCAATTCGATTAAGGTTGCTTCCAAGCAAGAAATAACCGTTAGTAAATCGCGCTCGCTGACAAACCCTAGATGTCCGATACGGAAAATCTTGCCCTTGAGGTGTTCTTGTCCTCCAGCTAGAGCGATATCATATTTTTGCTTCATCGTCGCTCTAATTTTTTCAGCCTCGGCGGGCGCCGGATCGATCGCGGTAACGGCGGTACTAGCGGCATTATCGGGAGCGAGTAACTTCAATCCCATGGCTTTAACCGCAGCCCGACTAGCTTCAGTCAAACGTCGATGACGAGCGAAGATATTTTCTAAACCCTCACGCTGCATCATTTGCAAAGATGTCTGCAAACCGTACATCAAATTAACCGGAGGAGTAAACGGCGAACTGTCTTTAGCGTTGGCTTTCTTGTATTTGCCCAAATCCAAATAGAAACGAGGAAATTTGCAGTTTTCGTACGCCTTCCAAGCCTTATCGCTAACCGAAACAAAACCCAATCCTGGGGGAATCATGTAGCCTTTTTGGGAACCAGAAGCGACCACATCTAAACCCCAGTCATCAATTGGTAAGTTATAAGCCCCCAAACTGGTAACGGCATCGACAACGATTAAAGCTTCACCGTGTGCCTTGACGTATTTGTTAATGGTTTCAAGGTCGTTGAGAACTCCCGTAGAAGTTTCAGAGTGAGTGATAATGACCGCCTTAATTTCTTTGTCAGTGTCGGCTTCTAACTTAGTGCGAAACTCTTCGGTATCTAATGGTTGTCCCCATTCAGCACTGATGCGTTCGGTTTTCAGACCAAAAACTTCGGCAATTTGTGCCCAGCGATCGCCAAATTTACCATTGACTCCTACTAAAACGCGATCGCCAGGAGACAAGAAATTAATCATTCCTGCTTCCATCGCCCCCGTGCCCGATACCGTGAGGGTAAGAATTTCATTCTGGGTTTGATGCAGCCATTTTAGTCCTTGATTGATTTCGGCAATAATCTTGCTAAAGTCGCCGCTACGATGTCCGATGGGATGTTTGGCTACAGAGAGTAAGACTTTCTCTGGTACTGGAGTAGGACCAGGAATCATCAGCATATGTTTGTCTTCCATGAGTCGTAATAATCTAAATTCTGGTTGGCAGGTAGTTATCTTATCTTATTTCAGTGACTTGGTTTAGTTGAAAAAAATCTAAGCTGGAGCGATAGCGCTTATGTTAGACTGAGGAAAACCCTCAATCTGCTCTGGGTCTATTCTCAATTAATAGACTAGGGAGCAGGGAAAGGAAATGTGCACCTCGATGGTAATAAGCATCAGCAGTTAGACTGGTTCGTCATTGAGACAATGTCCGGCTAGATCGAGCCTTTCCATTTGTTCGGCTGACAAAGCTATGTCTAGTGCGCCCAAATTTTCCCTCATCTGTTCGGGATTTCTGGCTGAAAAAACTGGTAGTAATGGGGGTTGACGATGCATCATCCAGGCGAGAACCACTTGATTGGCAGTTGCTCCAAGTTCTCCTGCGACTTCATATAGTACCTCTAGTCGAACATCCGTATCGGGACCGCGATAAGGAGATGGAATCTGGCGATCGCTCCGAACATAAGCACCACGCAGTAAAGGAGTATAGGGTAAGATAGTTTTACCGCGAGCATTACAATAACTCATCAAATTGCGATCGGCAATCTGTTGTGGACTAAAATCGGCTCCTGGAGTGGGTCGTAGATAAGTATGACGCTGTTCTACACAAGTAAAACCCATCCATCCGTTTTCAGCAGCGATTGCATCGGCATCAGCCAAACGCCATGCTAGATAATTACTCGCTCCAAAAAAGCGGATTTTGCCATCTTTGACCAACTTATTGAAAGCAGATAGAGTTTCTTCTAAGGATGTATTGAGGTCATCCTTGTGAGCATAGTACAGATCGATGCGATCTGCACCCAATTTTCTCAGACTATTTTCACATTCGGAAATAATAGTGGAAGCTGTCAAACCATCAGGAACGCCTTGATAGCCGAAACCAACTTTGGTAGCGAGGAAAAGTCGCTCGCGCGATCCACGCTCTCGCAGCCAACGTCCAATAGTTACTTCGCTTTCACCTCCCTTACCTTGAGGACACCATTGGTCGTAGCAATTGGCCATGTCAATAAAACGCCCTCCTGCTTCGACGTACATATCCATCAATTGAGCAGCTTGTTTGTAATTATTTCTAGTGCCAAAGCGAAGAGTACCAAGGCAAAGACAACTTACTTCAACTCCTGTTTGGCTTAGTTGGAGCTTTTTCATGGCTTGATGATTCCTCGATTGAATTTTTCTCTATTTCTCTGAGTGATTTTTCTAAAGAATCAAGAGTTATTTGTACTTAAACTTGTCAACTTGAGACTAGGAAAAAACCATAAGGAATTTGTGAAGCAAAAACTTGTATAGACTGAGATCTTGCACCTAATCCGTAACTGACTTGTGGTATTAGGGAAAAAGGTCGTAAATTAGACGCTCGATCCTAAATTATTAAGTTTATTTGTACTAGTGGAAGATGTGAGTAGACAATAATTGTAAATTGTAGCAAGCTACAGCATAATCGGTACGAGTTTATAACAATTAGAGCTCGCCTTAACCGGAATGGAGGTTAGGTAATAGAATAATTAGTAGAAGCAAAATTCTAATGCAAATGTTGTGTATGCAAGTGTTTTAAATTGCTAAATCGAGTTATAGAAGAATGAAGCCCATAAGATAGCGTCGTAATTTTATGGGAAAATAATAAACTGCTTCTTAGAAATCAATCGAGGATAATTAAATCATGGCTCAACTCAGATTAGGCGATACAGTGCCCGATTTTACTCAAGATTCAAACATGGGGAAAATCTCCTTTTATGAATGGGCGGGAGATAGCTGGGTAGTCCTATTTTCTCACCCGGCAGATTATACTCCAGTTTGCACTACCGAATTAGGTGAAGTTGCCAAGCTCAAATCCGAATTTGACAAGCGCAACGTCAAAGTAATTGCTTTAAGCGTTGACGATACCGAATCTCATCAAGGCTGGATTAACGATATTAATGAAACCCAAGCTACTAATATTAACTATCCAATTTTGGCAGACCCTGACAAAAAAGTGTCAGATCTCTATGACATGATTCATCCCAATGCTAACGCCAAAGTAACCGTTCGCACCGTTTTTATTATCGATCCTCAAAAGAAATTACGTCTTACTCTTACTTATCCTCCCAGCACGGGACGTAATTTTGACGAAGTCTTGCGAGTTATTGATTCTTTGCAACTAACTGATAAATATCAAGTGGCTACTCCTGCTAACTGGCAAGAGGGAGAAGATGTAGTTGTCGCTCCCACGATTCCTACAGAGGAAGCCAAACAAAAATTCCCCAAAGGTGTTACAGAAGTCAAACCCTATTTGCGGATGACTCCTCAACCAGATAAGTAAGTAGTCGATGTTGGTGGCGCGACCGCTACTACCCTAAAAATGGGCAGATGAGAGAATAATTCTCACTGCACTTCTATCTTTTTAAACAATAAGCAATCGGGGGTGGGTGTTACCCGCCCTTTGTGTTTTTCACGCAAGTGTAGCGCAAGAAGATTATGGATTACAGATTACTCCGTAGTAAGACCATACGAAAACAAAAGCCCAGCTCTCCGCTCTCGAAAATGAATAACTTCGACCGACGAATTTCTTTCTTTTTTCATAGCTCGGAAGGGATGAAAGTTCGAGAGCTATTTTCCAATTTCTAGCTCCTAGTTCCCGATCGCCAAATTCAGGTAATCTGAAGATTGAGTAGTTAAATTTATTCATATGGATATTAAAAATGGTTTTGTTGCCACAGTGGGTAACACACCTTTAATTCGCCTCAATAGCTTTAGTGAAGAGACAGGATGTGAGATCCTCGGTAAAGCTGAATTTCTCAACCCTGGTGGTTCGGTAAAGGATCGCGCAGCACTGTATATTATTGAAGACGCAGAAGCCAAAGGCTTATTAAAGCCAGGAGGAACGGTAGTTGAAGGCACGGCTGGCAATACTGGAATTGGTCTAACCCATATTTGCAACGCTAAAGGTTATAAATGTCTCATTATCATTCCCGAAACCCAATCTCAAGAAAAAATTGACACCCTCAGAACTTTAGGGGCTGAAGTGCGTTTAGTACCAGCCGTACCTTATAAAGATCCCAATAACTACGTCAAGGTATCGGGACGAGTAGCAGCGGAAATGGAAAATGCGATCTGGGCAAACCAATTTGATAATTTGGCTAACCGTAGAGCCCATTACGAAACGACAGGCAAAGAAATCTGGGAACAAACTGATGGTCAAGTAGATGTTTGGGTAGCTGCTACGGGTACGGGGGGGACTTATGCAGGAGTATCTCTATTTCTCAAAGAGAAAAACCCCAATATTCGCTGTGTGGTAGCAGATCCGATGGGTAGTGGGCTTTATAGCTATGTCAAAACTGGAGAAATCAATACCGAAGGTAAATCGATTACCGAAGGCATTGGCAATAGTCGAATTACCGCTAACATGGAAAATGTACCCATTGATGATGCCATTCAAATAGACGATAAGGAATGTATTCGCGTTCTCTATCAGCTATTAGAAAAAGACGGATTATTTATGGGCGGTTCGGTTGGTATTAATGTCGGCGCGGCACTTGCCCTGGCTAGAGAAATGGGTCCCGGTCATACTATTATTACGGTTCTCTGTGACAGTGGGGCAAGATATCAATCACGCATTTATAATCCGCAGTGGTTGGCAGAAAAGGGTTTGACCTTAGATTGAGTAAAATTATATGAACGAGCGATCGCCAAAGCGAGTACTGGTTTGCTTGGGGCGTAGCTGTCGCAAGTATGATTCTCAAAAAGTTTTAGCTGCTTTTAGAAAGCGACAGGATTTATTAGAAGAAATAGAGGTGCTTACTGCGGGGTGTTTGGGAGAATGCGGTAATGGTCCGATGGTCTTAGTCGAACCCGAAGCAGTTTGGTACAGTCAAATTAGACCACGAGAAGTTGCGGCGATCGTCAAACAGCATTTAATCGGTCGATCGCCAGTCAAAGAAATGCTGTATCCTAAGTTTCATTCGGAAAAATAGATGATTTCTTAAGTAAAAAATGGCGTTGCACAATTCTGAGAGCTCGCCATCAAAAGTAGATACTTTTCGAGTTGTAAGTTTGTCAATCGATCTAGATGTGGTTTGGCGAGATTTGGGCAAGATAAGGAAAATACCCAGACAATCAATCATGCCAATACCAGATTATCAAACCTTAATGCTTCCAGTGCTACAATCTGCGGCTAAAGAAACCGCAGAATTTTTAAGTAAACGTATCGTACTGATAGATAGTAGGCAATTGACCAGGCTGATGATCCGCTATAACGTCGGCTGTAGAATTGAAGAGACTCTGTATCTCAAGAAAATTGATGAAGAATTTTTTGAATAAGAATTGTTTTCCTCCGCTTATGGTATGTAATTATCACTTTTGACAATATCGATACCGATAGAGCAGTGGGTTAGCTTTCTCTTTTATTCGTTATTGTTCGGCTATCTCTACCAAATCCTTTGGTGGCAAGACTTGGGGAAAATTACTATAATAAAATTAATTGATGCAAGGGGCCGTAATGGTTTCGACAGGTTGGCGAAAGCTAACCCGTGATGCAGGTCGAGAGTGAGTATTCTCTCGTAAATCAAGACTCAACTTAAATATAGATGCAAACAACATCGTAAAATTTGAGCGTCAGGCTGTAGTAGCCTAAGTCAAAACTCTGACTTGCTCGTCTTTAGTTCGACTCCGTTAAGGACTAAAGACAAAACCCCAACGGATGCTCCAATTGGTCGTCTCTGGTAGACCGATTGGCTAAGACTTTGCCAGAGCATCCCACCGTCAGGGATAAGTGACGGTTCTCGCTCCGAGGATTAGAGGAGATAAACCTGTGAACGAGCGGAAGGTTATAGTAACCAGTCTGGACAGCAGTTCGACTCTGCTCGGCTCCATTTTATTTAGGAAACATCGCTATTTTCTATTTCTTCGGCTTCGTCTAAAGTTGCCTCTGGATCGATAGAACTGGTACCGCGAACGTATTGAGACTTGAGTTTTTCTAGCAGTTTAGATAGTAATAATTGAATCTCAGCTTGAGTAGCGCGATCGCGTAATTCTTGACGCAAAGTTCGAGTAAAATTTTGACTGAGATTATCGAACAAAGCTCTACCGCGAACGTCGCTGTAAGAACTCATCAGCACATCATAAGCGGCATTGGCTAAATAATCGCCCAAATTTTGAATAATTTCATCGGGAAGATCGGTGACACCGGGAACTCGCTGCAGTACCCGATAGAAATCTGATTCTCCGATGGCTTCTTTTAAGCTGTATTGTAGTAGAGCTTCTATCTCTGGCTGTACTTGGGGTAAAACTCGATAGATCGTCAGACTAATGAGGCGATCTAAAATGCGATCTAATTCCCCATCGGTTTTTTCAACTTTTGACTTTGACTCGAGAAATCCTCCTACGACTTCTTCACTAGCTACAATTTCTTGAGTTTGATTGAGTAACCGCACGATGGCAAACATCGAAGCACGCTGGGATATATATGCTACTGGTTCGTGAGTGATTTGAGCTAAGATCCCTCCTAAATTAATTAATTGAGATTTATGCAGGCGTATTCCAACGGAAATGACTCGCAGCCAACGCCAAAAAGGAAGTAAAAAAATCGTATCGTACCAGTGACGCAGTAACATATTTCCCCAACCGAGATCCTCACGCTGTCGAGCTAGCCACCAAGTTTCAGTCAAGTAATTGATCGCCAGGCAAATTACAAACAACAGATCGATGCGCCAAAAGTAGTCTACATAAATTCCATTTTCGTCGATGTGGCGATAAAAGTTAATTTTAAACAGGGGTTCGATTTTGCCTTGCCAAAATTTTAAAGTTGGTTCCGTTCCAGCTTGCTTCCAGTATTCCTCAGTCCAAAACCGGCTAAAAGCATCGATCGCCGAACGAGTATCCATCTGATATTCCATACGTCGCTTTAACTTAGCAAAAGTAGCGGTTTTGTCGGCATCTAAAAAAGGATCTTCGGCAATAAGAGTCAAACTTTGTTCTCGTAGAGAAGTAAACAGCTTGGCAGTGGAGCGAGCTTGTAAGCCAGACTGGGATAATTCTTCTTTAAGCCGAGCTACGGTAGCTAAATAGATTTCGGTATCGGGATGAGGCTCGATACCCTTGACGGGATCGTATAGTCTTACTAAAGCTGGCGTATATTGAAGATAAGTATCCCTTAAAGATAAATAGCTGAGATTAAATAATACTAGCAATAAATTGAGTAGCGCGATCGCAGCTAGTAACTTACGCCACCAATTCTGACGATAATTTTCGATTTTTTCTAATTTACGAGAAGAATTTTCTTGGCGATTCACAATTGAAGCTAAAAGTATCTAGTTAAACTTTTTTTGGACGGTAAATAAGCGAGCGATGCCGTAGACGGCAAAACTGGCGATCGCCCCAGGCAACACTTCGTAAATCGAACCCGATAGTCCCAAAACCCCGTTCCAAACGGCAGCAGTGGCGATACCAACCACCATCATGGTTACCCCTACTAAAGAACTGACGGGAAATTGCCATACTTTTAAAATTAACAGGGGAGCTATACCACAAGCCAGTGCCGACCAGGCAAATATACCCAAAGCGAACATATTTTTATTACTAGCTAGGGCGATCGCCACAATAATTCCCGTAACGATTAGGGTTCCTACTTTAACCAATTTATAAGAGTTTGACATTACGGGAAATAGGTCTTGAGTTAGAGCAGCAGAGCAAGAGAGAATTTGTGAGTCGGCAGTAGAAATAACTGCAGCAAATATTCCGGCTAAAATTATTCCTACTAGTAAAGTGGGCAATAACTCCGTTGCCATTTGCGGTAGTGCCAATTCTGGATCGCCTCCATCAATTAACCCAGGCAGTAATACCCGTGCGCTCAAACCCACTAAAACCGCAGCGGTAGAAAAAACTAAATAAGAAACTGCATAAATATTGCGAGTAAGACCCATATTTTCTGGCTTGTCGAGCACCATCGCTCGCACCATAATATGAGGTTGTCCTACTACTCCTACACCGGCAGCCAACCAACTAAGCATAAATAAAGCAAAACCATACTTTAGATTGGGCGGTATGGGATCGACGAGAATTGGATCGATCGCTCTTAACTGCTGCCACATTCCTCCCAGTCCACCACAGGCATTTAGAGCCACCAACAATAGCATCGTCATCGCAAATACCATCAATACTGACTGTACCGCATCAGTCCAAATTGATGCCCGAATCCCACCAGAAAAACAGTAAGCTACGACGATAACTGCACCTAGAATAATCCCCCAACCGTAGTTCCAGCCAAAAACTACGTAAAGTGCTTTACTTCCCGCCAGTAGTTGAGCGGCTGCATAAGCTCCCAAAAACGCGATCGTAACCACTGCCGAAACCATCGGAATCGAGCGATTTTTACTATCTTGACCGAGAAATTCTCCAATAGTTTCTGATGAAGTTGCTTCTGAGGATACTCGTAGGGGTTTGTGAATAAAAAACCAAGCCAAATAGTCGCCCAGAAACCAGCCGACGAGCAACCACATAGAAGAAATTCCTACCTGATATGTCCAGCCAATAGTGCTAATGAACATCCCGCCGCTATGAGCCGTAGCGAAAGCGGACAAACCTGTCAACCAGGGGTTCACGCTACGACTCGCCAGTAAATAATCAGTAGTGGTATTTTGTTTTTGCGCTCCCGAATAAATTCCTACCCCGACAAACAACAGTAGGAAAAAGATAAAGCTCAGAACAATCGAAATTTGATTAGACACCATGGGCAATTAGATACTTTTAAAGCCCATTGTATCGGTGCCCGGAGAAAACTAATAAAAAGTAATCTCTCTCTCCAGAAACAACATGATTAATTAATTGTCAGTGTCAGTTGTTTTGTTAAACTAGAAAGTGATCGCGTTTTGTTTTCTATTTTTAATTAAAATTATGAGACTATTTCATAATTATCATAATTATAAATTACTGCAATCAAATTGCTTCTTATAGTTTCTCAGATAAAAAAATATAAGAAAACAGCCTCAAACCCAGGTGACAAAGGGGATATACACCAAAGACCAAAAAATCCCTGAAACCCAAGTAGATCGAGAAAAAATTAGGTCACCTCGAAATCCAAACATTGTTGAGGATGAGAACGTGTTTATAAAGACTCTGGGTTCTCTAAATTCGTAACAAGGCAATTAATCGAGGTGCCCATTAAAGTATTAGGTTTAAGGCTGTTTGTGACTAAAAAATATCTAAGTCCTAATAGAAGTTTACTAACCAGGAATACCTAGAAGATCTTCAATTTTCGGCATTTCTTCAATGGGGATTACCCTGCCTTCATCTTCAAAATTGTCAATTTGGTCGAAGTTGAGATATCGATACAGTTCACCAGCAAAAGGATCGATTTTTTCTTTGACAATTGCCATATATTCTTCTACCGTGGGAATTTTGCCTAGTAAAGCACAGACGGCAGCGAGTTCTGCCGAACCGAGATAGACTCTCGCCCCTTTACCCATGCGGTTATTGAAATTACGAGTCGAAGTAGAAAAGACAGTGGCGTTATCTTCAACCCGCGCTTGGTTGCCCATACAAAGGGAACAGCCAGGCATTTCGGTACGCGCGCCAGCCGCAGCAAATACGCCATATACTCCTTCTTCTCTTAGCTGTTTTTCGTCCATCCGAGTTGGCGGACAGATCCACAAGCGTCCCTTGACTACTCCGGCACCCTCTAAGATTTTTGCCGCAGCGCGATAATGTCCGATATTGGTCATACAAGAACCGATGAATACTTCATCAATTTTATCCCCAGCACATTCCGACATTAGTTTGACATTATCGGGATCGTTGGGTGCAGCGACGATGGGTTGTTTAATTTCATTGAGGTTGACTTCAATAATGTCTGCGTATTCAGCATCTTTATCCGCAGACATCAGTTCTGGGTTTGCCAACCATTGTTCCATTTTGGCAACCCGTCGCATCAGAGTACGGGCATCTTGATAACCTCGTGCCACCATATTTTTCAGTAGAGCAATATTCGATCGCAAATATTCGGCTACGGTTTCTTCGCTGATTTTAATCGTACTGCCAGAACAAGAACGTTCGGCTGTAGCATCGGTAAGTTCAAATGCTTGTTCTACCTTAAGATCCGGTAAGCCTTCCATTTCCATTACTCGTCCGTTAAAGACATTTTGTTTGTTCTCTTTAGCAACAGTGAGTTTGCCTTGCTGGATGGCTACCCAAGGAATAGCGTTAACGATGTCTCTCAAGGTGACACCAGGCTGTAACTCTCCTGTAAAGCGGACTAAAACTGATTCAGGCATATCTAAGGGCATTACCCCTAAAGCAGCAGCAAAAGCGACCAAGCCAGAACCAGCAGGAAAGGATATTCCTAAAGGAAAACGAGTGTGGGAGTCACCACCAGTACCGACAGTATCGGGTAATAACATTCTATTTAACCAGGAGTGAATGATTCCGTCTCCTGGGCGCAAGGCAACCCCACCGCGAGTTGCAAAGAAGTCGGGTAGTTCCCGATGAGTTTTGACATCTACGGGTTTGGGATATGCCGCCGTATGGCAGAAGCTTTGTAGGGTTAAGTCGGCATTAAAACCAAGACAGGCTAATTCTTTGAGTTCGTCGCGGGTCATCGGTCCCGTGGTATCTTGGGAACCAACTGTCGTCATGATCGGTTCGCAGGAAGTGTTAGGTCTTACCCCAGGTAAACCACAGGCTTTGCCGACCATCTTCTGTGCTAGAGTAAAGCCTTTACCAGTATCTTCGGGCATCGAAGGACGAGTAAAGGTTTCCGACGGTTCTAGCCCTAGTGCGTCTCTGGTTTTGTCAGTAAGTGCCCTACCGATAAGTAAGGGAATACGTCCACCAGCCCGTACTTCATCGAGAATCGTTTCTGGTTTGAGTTTGAAGGTAGCAATCACATCGCCACTTTCGTTAGTAATTTCTCCCTCATAAGGTTTGATAGTAATCACGTCTCCCGTATTCATTTGGGAGACATCGCACTCAATGGGTAATGCGCCAGAGTCTTCGGCAGTGTTAAAGAAGATGGGGGCAATTTTGCTACCTAAGATGTAGCCGCCAGCTTTTTTGTTGGGAACGAAAGGAATTTCGTGTCCGATGTGCCACAAGACGGAGTTAATTGCCGATTTACGAGAAGAACCGGTACCGACTACATCACCCGCATAGGCAACCGGATGTCCTTTTTCTTTTAACTTACCTATAGTTTCAATACCCTCGGGCATTTTTGACTCCAGCATCGCTAAAGCATGCAGGGGAATATCGGGGCGAGTGGTAGCATGGGGTGCAGGAGAGAGATCGTCGGTGTTAGTTTCTCCCGGTACTTTAAAGACAGTTACGGTAATTTGTTCGGGAAGTTTGGGACGACCGATAAACCATTCGGCATTTGCCCAAGAATCTACTACCTGTTTGGCATAAGGATTGTCATCAGACAGTTCCAAAACGTCATTAAACGCATCGAATACCAATAAAGTTTTACTTAAAGCGGCGGCAGCTTGGGCAGCAAGACTAGGATCTCGGGATTTTAATAAACTTACTAAAGATTGAACGTTGTAACCACCAATCATCGTACCGAGCAAGTTGACCGCCCCTTGCATGGAAATTAGAGGGCACTCGATTTCGCCTTTAGCTATTCCCGTCAGGAAGCCAGCTTTGACGTATGCCGCATCGTCTACACCAGGAGGAACGCGATCGCGCAACAATAATAATAATTCTTCTTTTTGGTCTTCTGGTGGAGCTTTGAGCAGTTCGCAAAGTTCCGATGTTTGTTGGGCATTGAGGGGAAGAGGAGGTATCCCCATTGCTTCTCTTTCTGCTGCGTGTTTTCTATATTCTTCTAGCATTCAGTGGTTCTCCTAATCCAATCTGCAAAATCTTTATTTTGCCACATGGCATAAATACAAATCCTAACGATTATCTATATTGTCATTCAGAAACGCGCCGCAATGTATCGACTTTGTCATTATCCCCTGAGGTTGGGGTTTTTGAAGGGCGATCGCCTTCTATAAAGATGGCAATGAGAAATACACTGGAAGATAGAAATCCTTTTTTTTACTTTAGAACGTTTTTCCAAGGCGATCGCATCTGCCACAGTGTCAATGCTGCTAAGTATTTGAAAACACTAAGAAAGCAACAGTCAAAAATAGTCGGAACAGAAAAAACTGATGTTAATCAATGCAAATCTAGCACTTCCTGATTACAGCGAGAATTTCGAATTGATGCAGTCATTGACTTGAGCCGTCGAAAGGATTATTTTTAGATTTGGTCAATGTAACTATTTAATGTTTAACTCCCTAACTATAAGTATTGGCACATTTGCAGTTGCAGCTTTTGTCATTGCTATTGTTGGCACTAAAATGACCAAAGTAGCAGATCGCCTGGCAGACAGAACTGGTTTAGGAGAAGCTCTAGTCGGTGCTTTATTCTTAGGTGGTAGCACTTCCCTACCAGGAATTGTTACTTCTGTAACTACTGCTGCTGGAGGACATGCAGAATTGGCAATTAGTAATGCTCTAGGCGGAATTGCCGCTCAAACCGCTTTTCTGGGACTAGCAGATCTTGTCTATCCCCAAGCTAATTTAGAACATGCCGCTGCCTCTGCTGCCAATTTATCACAAGGAACTTTACTAATAACTTTATTAGCATTACCATTGCTCGCGATCGCCACTCCTCAAGTAACTCTCTGGAATATTCATCCAGCTTCGTTTGTTATCCTCTTAGCTTATGTTTTTGGCTTACATTTGATTTCTAGTGCCAAAGAAACCCCCATGTGGTCGCCCACACGTACTAGAGAAACCCGCCTGGATGAAGTTGAGCCAGATGAAAACAATCGCTCTAGTCTAACTAGCCTGTGGCTACGTTTTGCTTTGTACGCTCTTACTATTGCAGTTGCTGGTTATGTAGTTGCCCAATCGGGAGTTGCAATCGCCGAACAGACTGGAATTACTGAATCCGTAGTAGGCGGGTTGTTTACTGCGGTTTCTACCTCTTTACCAGAATTAGTAACCTCAGTAGCTGCCGTCAAACAAGGCGCGTTAACTCTAGCAGTAGGAGACATTATTGGAGGCAATAGCTTTGATGTGTTATTTGTTGCTTTTGCTGATTTTGCCTATCGCGAGGGCTCTATTTATCATGCTCTAACTCAATCTCAGAGCTTTATTATTGCTCTAACTATTTTAATGACCGGCATTTTGCTCATGGGTTTATTACGCCGAGAAAAACATGGTATTGGCAATATTGGTTTTGAAAGTTTTTTGATTTTAATACTTTACTTGGGTGGGTTTTTACTGTTATTTTTGGCATTTTGACTTACAATATATAGCATTTCTCAGAGGGATCGGATACAGACTAGAGATATAATTGGTAACAGTAACAATAATCGCTAGTTATCCTGACTTGACTACCAGTGCGGCAGCGATCTTTTTCTCAAAAAATTATTAGGAAAAAACTAACGAACTTTTGAATTAGCTGTTTCCCTCGAGCTGCTGCAAGATGTTATGTAAACCAGTGGCAATGGTATTAATTACATCTTCATCAGTCCAATAACTACAGTGAGACAATGGATTCCAAGTTTCAAGCAAGCTTCCGACATTAACTACTTTGTCTTCTGTTACCGCCTCTGAGTAGGCTTCGTTAAGGATCTTTAAAGGATATCCCAGAATATCATTTTGGTCATAGAAATTAATCCATTCCCCCTGTAAATTTGAATAATGTCGGTCGAGTTTTTCTGAAGGAACTCTGATAGGGCGATCGAAATTAGGATAACGCAGAGACCAGAAGGGGATTTGACTGGCCAAGGTATAAACAGAAGTGAGAGTTTCTCCACGTTCTAAAGGGGTATTGCCAAGATCGATTTGAGCTTTGTTGGTTTCTAAATCGTAAATATAGTTACTGGCAATTACAGTTCCCAAACTATGAGCGATAATACATAGGGGCGCATCACCTCCAGCCCAATTTTCTTTAGCCAAATCATTCAAACTGTCAGCAAAACAACGGTGAATAGTGTTATAGCCCCAAAAGTCATCCAACTTAGATTTGGTAATTTGATAAGTCAAACTGTCAGCGATCGCCTGAAAGATAAATTCTCGTAGACCAAAAAAGCTATTTAGTTTATTTACACCTAGTTTATAATATAAATTTTTGCGTTCTTCTCGTAATACGGGAGTCCAATTAATTGCTGAGATGGCTAATTTAGAATCAGCCCACTCTAATTTTTGGTCTTCGCTTCCTGATTGTCCGGCTATTTCTGCTAGTTTTAGTTTCAAGGCTTGCGCCATTCCATCGGTATATTTGGGACTTTCTTCTCGATCGAATTCATTTCCGACACAAATACCGTGGGCGATGGCCACTGCTACTTTTGATGACATATAATTCTAATTATTCTTTTGATTGTTTTAATTACTGAGAATAATACTTACACTGAATTTCCAGTTAAATAGAAGACAATTAACAAGTTTGTTTCTTATGCCTCCTGCCTAATACCAAGATGTATGTAGTCTAAGCAATAGAAAACTGCATCTCATCCATCTGAGAAACGCTATATTTAAGTAAGAGTTAGTTAATATTAGATCGTGACTGATAATTCTAATCTTACCGAAAAAGAATTAATTAAAGAAGTGTGTCGGCGGATTAGGGTTGCTAGAAGCTACTGGGATACCGACAATAATGCTGCTTGTCGTGGAGAGAGAGAAAAGGCATTAAAACTATATAACACTCTGACTAAAGTCCAAAAAGCGCAAATCCCGCAAGTTTTAAGAGTTTGGTTGCGCTATCGTAGCGAAAAATATTTTGGTTCCCATCAAACTCCGCCAAAAAGCTCTAGGAAAAGACGCAAACATAAAAAATAGAAGATTTAGCTGCATATAATATATTTGTATGCAATCTAGAAAAATATCGATCTAATCTTAATCTCATCGGGCGATCGCGTCAAGCAAAGACTGAACAGCTTATTAGTTACAGACATTCATTTTCGAGGAATGGCTATAACTTCAGTAAGATGCAACTAAAAGCTAGATCGAACTAAAATTTAGAAACTAGCGAGCGAAAACGTACAGAACAAAAGGTATTACTAATATCTAATATAGTGAATAACAATAACGAAGTTTTAACCAACGCGGCTGGAATTACCGTGACCAGCAACGAAGTTTCGAAATCTGTTGGCAAACATGGACCTTTGCTGCTAGAAGACTACACGCTTCTAGAGAAGATGGCTCATTTCAACCGCGAGCGCATTCCAGAACGGGTGGTTCATGCTGTGGGTTCTGGTGCGTATGGTACTTTTAGCGTTACCGACGATATTACCAAATACACTAAAGCCAAGCTTTTTTCAGAAGTAGGCAAGCAAACCGAAGTTTTTATCCGTTTTTCTACTGTCGCTAAGTCCAAAGGTGGTTCTGACATCTATCGCGATCTTAGAGGTTTTGCGGTTAAGTTTTATACCGAAGATGGCAACTGGGATATGGTTGGCAACAATACGCCGATCTTTTTCATGCGGGATCCGATGAAATTTATGGACTTTATTCGTTCGCAAAAAGAGCATCCCAAAGAACACTGGCGACACGATCGCATGTGGTGGGATTTTTGGTCGCTAACGCCTGAAAGTATTCACCAAGTATTATGGTTGATGGGCGATCGCGGCGCACCAATGGGCTGGCGACACATGAACGGTTACGGCAGCCATACCTTTAGCTTTATTAACGAAGCCAACGAGCGTATTTGGGTCAAATTCCACTTTATTACCGACCAAGGCAATAAATTCTTTACCGACGAACAGTGGCGTAAAATGCAGGGTATAGAACCCCGTTGGGCGACTAAGGATTTGTACCAGGCGATCGAAGAAGGTAACTATCCTTCTTGGACGATGTACATTCAAACCATGACCGACGAAGAGGCGCAAAACTTCCAGTGGAATCCTTTCGATCTAACTAAAGTATGGCCTCATGGTGATTTTCCCCTTCAAAAAGTCGGTAAACTCGAATTAAATCGCAACCCCGAAAATTACTTTGCTGAAGTAGAACAGGCAGCGTTCTCTCCTGGTAACGTAGTTCCCGGTATTTCTTGGTCGCCAGACCGTATGTTACAGGCACGGATTATGTCTTATGCCGATACTCACCGCTATCGCTTGGGTGTAAACTACGACACGATTCCCGTCAATCAACCCCATGCAGCTAAAGCCAATACTCCCTATCGCGATGGCTTTATGCGTGTGGATGATAACAACGGCGGACGGACTAACTATCATCCCACTCACGATGAATATCCCGAAGCAGACAAACGCGCTGAAGATCCTGCATATCACTTATCGGGTATGGCAGACAGAATCGAGCTAGACGAAGAAGATCACTACGATCAGGCTCGTATGTACTACGACATGCTGAATGCCGAAGAAAAACAACGTCTGTACCATAATATTGCTGGTAGTCTCGGTAAGTGCGAACAACAAATTATCGACGACCAGATGGAATTGTTCCGCAATGTTTCTCCAGAATTAGCCGATAAAGTTAAAAGCGCAATCGCTCAAACCGAGCCACCCAAACCAGAACCTAAACCCGCGACTGTCTAATCAGACTACAGATTAACTAAATATTTTTCTAGGGTTTAGCGTAGCTAAACCCTTTTTTAGATTGAAAAAAATCTAATCCCAAAAAGTAAAAACAACAAAACTAAGTTCTGGAAATACAACAATCCTGTAATTATCCCGATTCGTATATGTATAGTAAGACCCAGGCAATTCTGAAGCTTTGGTAATTTTACGAATTAATTTAGTGTTTTTATTAATACAATTTAGTCCTGACCAAGCTCCATCATTAGTCCAAGTATAAGGAACTGGAGTTTCTTGCCATGCAGGATAAGTGTATTTTCTTTTTCTAGGTTGAGTTGCGTCTTTAAAAAAATCTAATCCTTCTGACTTACTAGCATCAATAGTAGATTGAGATAATTTAAACACTCCACCACCGCAAGAAAAAGGTCGAATAGGTAATAATAAAACATAAATTAGAGGCGTATTATCTTCTCCTTGTAAGACAACACCATTGATTTTTAGTTTTTCTGGAATTACTGCCTTGTAGCGATTAATTCTTTCTGCTCTGATAAAAACCAAAAACGTTACTATGCATAATGCTAAAGATATTCCGAAAATTGTAAATAAATTACGGTAATACGTATTCATATCGTAAATAGCAAATTTAATCTTGACAGTGCAATGCAGTTATAATCGCTTTGACAAAAGGCGATTGCAACTCTATTTGTTTTAAAAATCAGCTACGCTATGTTTTCTCTAAATCCCAATGGATCGAGCAGCAGCATAACTACGCTATAATTATTAAGAAAAATTGAATTAACTATACAAAAGTCTATAGACAAACCATATGTCTCTTCCCATTCGCAATATTGCCATCATTGCTCACGTCGATCACGGTAAAACTACGTTAGTCGATGCTCTCCTCAAACAATCAGGTATTTTCCGCGAAGGAGAAGAGGTACCAGATTGTGTCATGGACTCTAACGACCTCGAGCGAGAACGGGGAATTACCATTCTTTCTAAAAACACCGCAGTACGCTACAAAGATACCTTAATCAATATTGTGGATACTCCAGGACACGCTGACTTTGGCGGTGAAGTCGAGCGAATCTTAGGTATGGTTGACGGTTGCATTCTAATTGTCGATGCTAATGAAGGACCAATGCCTCAGACGAGATTCGTCCTTAAAAAAGCCTTAGAAAAGGGTTTGCGTCCGATTGTGGTAGTCAATAAAATCGATCGCCCTAACGTACATCCAGATTTAGCAGTAGATAAAGTATTCGATCTCTTTGTCGAGTTGGGTGCCGATGACGACCAGTGCGACTTTACTACCCTTTACGCTTCTGGCTTACAAGGATACGTCAAAGAAGATGTAGATGAAGAAGGTGTGGATATGCAGCCCCTGTTTGAAGCAATTCTCCACCACGTTCCACCACCAGCAGGAGATGTAGACAAACCACTACAGATACAGGTAACTACCCTAGATTATTCAGATTATTTAGGCAGAATTGCCATTGGTAGAATTCATAACGGGGTGATTCGGGCAGGTCAACAAGCTGCATTAATCAAAGAAGACGGCAAAATAGTTAAAACCAAAATCACCAAGTTGATGGGTTTTGAAGGACTCGCCCGTGTCGAACTAGAAGAAGCTTCGGCGGGTAATATCGTAGCGGTGGCAGGATTTACCGATGCCAATATTGGCGAAACCATTACCTGTCCCGACGAACCCCAAGCACTGCCTCTAATTAAGGTAGATGAGCCTACTCTACAAATGACCTTTTCGGTTAATAATTCTCCCTTTGCAGGTCAAGAAGGAAAATTCGTTACTTCCAGACAGTTGCGCGATCGCCTGTATCGAGAACTAGAAACTAATGTAGCATTGAGAGTTGAAGATGGTGGTTCTGCCGAACAATTTTTGGTTTCTGGTAGAGGCGAACTGCATTTAGGAATTCTTATCGAAACCATGCGGCGTGAAGGCTATGAGTTTCAGGTTTCTCAACCCCAGGTAATCTATCGCGAAATTAATGGCGAACCTTGCGAACCTTATGAATATTTGGTCTTAGATGTTCCCGAAGAAGCGGTAGGTAGCTGTATCGAACGACTCGGACAGCGCAAAGGAGAAATGCGCGATATGCAGGCAAATGTGGGACGTACCCAGCTTGAGTTTGTCATTCCCGCACGCGGTTTGATCGGTTTTCGGGGAGACTTCGTGCGCCTAACTCGCGGCGAAGGGATTATGAATCATAGTTTCCTCGAATACCGTCGCTTCTCTGGAGAACTAGAAACTCGCAACAGTGGGGTAATTATTGCCTTTGAGGAGGGAATAGCGACTTTCTACGCCCTTAAAAATGCTGAAGATCGAGGAATTTTCTTTATTACTCCAGGAACCAGGGTTTACAAAGGTATGATTGTCGGCGAACACAACCGCGCTCAGGATTTAGATCTAAATGTCTGCAAAACCAAGCAGCTAACTAACCACCGCGCCGCTAGTGGCGACGAATTAGTGCAACTACAAGCACCTACGGAAATGAGTCTAGAAAGAGCTTTAGAGTATATCGGTGCCGATGAATTAGTAGAAATAACTCCCGAATCAATTCGCTTAAGAAAAGTGCAGACCAAAAAATTAGCTAAGAGATAAGCGACGGCAATTGATTTCAAATTTCAATTTGATTTTGTTCACCCTCTTGGAATTTTCAAGGGGGTTTTTTACCATGCTCCCCAGATTGATAATTTATATAAGAATACTGCGATAACAGAATCTATGATATCAAGTCGGGTTGAACAACCATAATATATTTTCTGCCGCATCAAGGGTTAGCATCCTGAAGGGGTGACAAGGGAGCTAGAAAGATTGCTGGATAATAAACATAGCTCGTAGACCCCTCTGGTAAAAAGGCAGCTTATTGAGATTGAGCCACATCAATTTGTTTATCCATTCCTTCATCAAGGTAAATGAAACCAGCCAGCTACTACCATATAAACCAAGCCAAAAGTAGCTGTTGCGAGTCAAAGATTGTTTAATTTTTCGATGGCGACCGATGTATTTAGACTGACCTCGAAGGCTAAGAGTATGTCCTTTGAACACCGAGTGAGTGTAAGCAATGGCGATGAGCAAAACTAGACGAGTAAGGCGTTCAATCTGAGCTTGCGACCCCTCGAGATTGTAGCCACCTGACTTGCAATCTTTAAACATCGCCTCAATCCCTACGCGCTTTTTATAGGCTTTGACAGCTTCAGGTAAATTGGGTAAATTTGTCAGCAGATACCAGGGTTCCTTTGCCCCCATGCCTCGGTAAATACGTCGCCAATAGACCCCTAAATAAATCCCCGAAACTTGATGCAGTTGAGTGACTTTAGTTTCTTGATAAAACCGTTGGTCTCCTGGATTAACGTCTAGGTCTTTTAAGGGAGTAAAACCTAATTGAGTTACCATTATCTTCGTACTCTTTCTCTGTCGAAGCACAAAGTAGACCTGCTGCTGGGTCAGCCACTTAGCTAGTTCAACACTCTGGAATTCTCTGTCTCCTAAAATAACGATTTGGTGTTGTTTAAACAGCTTCAATACTGGACGTAATATGGCTTTTTGTTGAGCGAAGTTACTGGCTCCTTTCTTCTCTAGAAACTGCCAGTATATAGGCAAAGCTCTTTTCGCCATCACTACTCCAACCATGAACAGATTTTTATCTTGCCATTGAGTTCTATCTAAGACTAGATAAATTGTCTGGTCTGGCAAGAATTTCTTTTGAACTACTTCTTTGACTATGGGAAACCAGACTAACGAAACTGATAAAGCTGAGGACTTCAAAAACCTTTGGATTCGGCGACGACGGCTCTCATATTTAATTGGTAAAGGGAAGTATGCAGCTAGTCTTTCTATCTTTACTTGTTTGTAGGTCTGGATAAGGTATACCAGCACTTCCAAAGTAATTAGTTGGTCATCACTCAGATAACGTGAAAGATGATTGCGGTACAATTGGTTTAACATTTTTTAGGGTTCGGTCGGATTCTCAATAACTGACCGAATCTTTTTTACCATAGGTTGTCTCTGTTCCCTACACTGTCTGACTTCTCACAGGGTTGTCACCCCGTCAGGTTAGCATCAGTTGTTATTAGCGGCAATTAATCCGACTTGATATGACTTCCAACTTCGGCGCACTGACATTAGTTTTCCTTGGGTAAAACAATATATTTAGAAGCATCTGTAGTTCCCGCTAAAGGCGGCAATTTATCTATACTCACTAAAGCTTGATGTACTAAAGCGGTTGCTGCACCTCTGGAGAGCGACCGATCTGGCTCTAAATATTTAGGTCTAGGATAGTTAACCACCATCCCCCGTTTTGTAGCGACAGCAATGTTATCAATTACCTGATTAGGAACTGAGTCGGCATCTTCATAGTATACCTCAACAGTTGCTAGTGCAGAAAGCTCAATATCCCTCGGTAGACTGTCGATCAGAGCAAAAGGAGCCATAATTTCGATTGAGGCTAATGACATTACAGGAGTCATTATCGCTGTGGATGCGAGAGGAAATGGCAAACGATTATTAGTAACCTTACTTCGTTTTGCTGCGAGTCGAGTAGTCAATAAGTCTTGTCGCTCGGTGAATGACATCTCTAAACCAGTAGTTAACGCAACTATAGCATCAGTTTTGGAAACAGGAAGATTGGGACTAAAATTATTTTCGTCAGTAGTTTGCATAAATCCAGTTTCATAGGCTTCGGCGATCGCCATTTCTGCCCAATAGTTTTCTGGAACGTCTTGAAATTTGCTAGCACTAGAAATTTCTCTTTTTGATTCTCGCTCAAAAGCCTGATGAATCATCGCTGCAAACTCATCACGTTCGATCGGTTGCTGGGGTTTGAAGTTTCCATTGGGGTAGCCGACAACAATATTTCGCTCGGCTAATTTTTGAATAAAAGGGTTTGCCCAATAATCGGCAGGTAGATCGGGAAAAATTGTCTGTGCCAAAACGGAACTAGTCTCAGTACAGAGTTCGATCGCGGTGCAAGTCGAAATTGATAAAACCATACTCAGAAACAGATATTTTAAAGAGCGAATCATCAAAACTTTCTCTCCATATGTCTTCTAATCGATCTCAATCGTGTTTTTCAGTCCTCGATCTCTGGTTTGCCATCTACATCGATTTCTAGTTTTTCCTGGCGTACTTCTTCTGAGGCCTCAAAGCGATCGCGAACTATTTCTTTTTTGACCTCTACCTCTTCTCGTACGAAAGCTTGCTTGTTAATGTTGGCAGTCTCTTCATAGACTTCTAGATGAGCTATTTCACCCTCGTGGAAATCATGACGATTGTCGGTTGCTGTTGCTTCATTTTCAGCAGTTTTTCTTTCGATTACTACTCGTTCTTTCTCTAATGGCACTGTTGTATGGGCAGTAGAAGTTTCTATTCGTTTATTTAAGGAAACATCGCCACTTTTATGTCGCTCTTTACTTACTATTAGCCGTTCTTCATATAGTTCGATCTTTTGATGGTCTAATTCGTTCATTTCAAACAAATCCGGCTCTTGCTCGTAGGAGCGAGTTTCTTTGTCAGAAATAATTGGAGCAACCGAGCTTCTTGCGCTTGGTTGTGTCTGTATGCGTGGAGCGATCGCAGCAGTACTGGTTTCTTCTATTGCCACCGAACTTTCTACTGGCAAGGAGTCTTCTACCGATATTGAAGACTCTACGCTAGGAGTACGATAAAACGCTATGACTCGGTCTTCATATTCATAGTCTACTACCATGTCGTCTTCGTACTCAGGTAGTTCTTCTACATCTTGTTTGCTGTTGATATCTGCTACATAAAGGCGATCTCGATCTAGAGCGATACGACAGCGACCGACAGGAACTAAAACTTTTTTGCCAAAAACCCAAAAGCCCGTGTCGATTACCAAATAGCGGAAATGTCCCGTTGCGTCTACTAAAATATCGCAAACGCTGCCAATTTTTTTTTCTGACTCAATCGGATATACGGTCATTCCTTTAATGTCATCACCGCTGAAAGCTTCTTCTCGATAATTAGGATTAAAATCTTTTATTTTATAAAGAGGCATTGATATCCCTCCTAAAATAAATAATTTTTATCTTAAATTTTTAGGTTGTTAAATTCCTCTTTCCTGAGATTGATTTTTTAGCTATTTTCTTCAAAGTTTACCAAAATTAATGATAGTTACTATACGCAGCAGTCGTTGTTGTAGGTCAACAAACAGCATTTTAAGCATTATAGTTTACTATAATATAAAAGTTTGCTATTAAATATATTCAAGCCAAAAAAAGCAAAAGACTACCAATATAATTATAGTTTTAATAGTTTATTTTGATTGTGGCTCGGGCAAAAAATAAAATAATCGAGATTAAATTGCCTTTTTTTAATTTTGTAAACAAGATCGCCCAAAAACCTAGTTACAAAAATTAACTTTATTTGATTATTATTCTCTATCTTTTAATAGAGAATTCAACTAATTAATCTTTATAAAATTTTATATTAATAACTTAAAAAATCTTGAAAACTGAAGATTACTCAAAACAGCAATCGAAGCCTTTTTTGGCTAAACTTTAAATTTGATTAAAAGGAAATAAAAACTATGTCTTATGCAGAGCCTTTAGGAGACAGATTTGTACAACCTATTGTAAATAAAACCATCGTCGATTATCACGATCGCGTCAGATGGGGTCCGATCTTTGCAGGTATTGTTGTTTCTATTGCGACTCAGTTACTTTTAAGTGCCTTAGCAGTGCCAATTGGTTTTAGCGCAGGAGCATTAGACGCTGACGCTGAAGTTTTGGTTAGCGGTATTAGTATTTGGTCGATTGTTAGTTTATTAATTGCTTTATTCTTAGGAAGCTGGATTACAGCTAGTACCTGTGGACCGATGAATAAAAAAACCGCTCTTTTGCATGGTTTAATTCTTTGGGCAACTACGTTAGCAATCAGTGCTTGGCTGTTGGCTAGTGGTTTATCGGGTACTTTTGGCGTTGTGGCAGCCAATATGGGAGAGATATTAAATCAAGTAGAAAGACCAGGAGGAATTAACGTTCCCAAGCAAGTTCCAAATATATCGGCAGCAGAAGCACAAAATCTCGCAGAATATTCGGTTAAAACGGCATGGACATTTATCTTTGGTTCGTTGCTTGGTTTAGTTGCGGCTTTAATCGGAGCTGCTATTGGTGCTAGAAAGCCCAAAGTTCGTATTGTGAACTCACGCTAAGTAGCAGGATTTAGTATTTTTATTAAAAATAACAAGATTTAAAGTAAGGGCAATCACCGTTTGCCCTTACACGAGTATAGGTCTTGAGTCTCTTAGTATGCTACTCACTCTGTCTCTTCTACTCTTATGCTTTTCATCTCCAGCAAATTAACAGACTTTAATAAATTTTGCTGACAGAATCGAAATTTTCCAGTAACTTTTAAGCCAGGCGAGAGTAGTACTCAATCACGAGTAGTTCGTTAATTTGCAGAGCGATCCATTCCCTTTCGACGATGCCGTTTACTTTACCCGTAAGGGTATTTTTATCAAATTCTAAATGGCTGGGAAGGTTTGCTAGTCCTGGATATTCCATATTAATTTCAACTACGCGACGAGAACTTTCACGGTCTCTAACTTTGATAACATCACCAGGGCGACACTGATAGCTAGCAATATTAACTACCCGATCGTTGACGAGAATATGTCCGTGGTTGACTAACTGGCGCGCTCCTGGAATGGTACCCGCCATACCCATGCGAAAGACTGTATTATCCAGACGCATTTCTAAAAATTCTAACAAAGCTTGTCCCGTAGAACCGCCAGTTTTCCGAGCTTTACGGACGTAACGAACCAACTGCTTTTCGGTAACTCCATAGTTAAACCGCAGCTTTTGCTTTTCTTCTAGACGAATAGCATATTCCGATCGCTTTCTACGACCTTGACCGTGCTGACCTGGTGGATAAGATTTGCGAGGGGTTTTGCGACTTAAACCGGGCAATTCTCCCAAACGGCGCACCACCCGCAACCGGGGTCCTCTATAGCGAGACATATATAGTGATTCTCCTTAATGTTAGCAATTACAAAATAGTCCCAAATGTATAATTATACTATGGAATGGTAACTAATTCAAAGGTTCCCTTGTTGGCATTCAATAAGTTGACTACAATCGATCGCCCAGAGTAAGACTTTTTAGGGGCGATCGCCATAAAATCATACATCAAATATTTAGGCAAACTGATGCTCTAAACGAGGTAGTTGAAAATCGGGAATGCAATTTTGTTCCATATAGGTTTTATAGTCTGCCACCGCGCGATCACATCGTTCCTGACTCCAACTACAATAATCTTGCAAGGTTTCAGTTACTACAGGTAATAAATCTAGTCCATAATTACCATCCATTGCCAACATGGTTCGGCGACGCATAATGTCAGTTAAAGCATGGGCGTATTCGTGTTGAACGGCATAGACAATTTGAGCTTTAATATCGGGAAGACTATTGCCTATTGGCTGGGCTAATTCGGGATGTTCTCGGGTCAAACTCAGTAATTCTAGAGCTCTCGCTCCATAAACACTAAATAAATGATTAATCGTTCTGGGAGAAAGCAAGGAACTATAATCGGCGATCGCCTGGGCGATGCGCTCGTCATCAGCAACAATATATCCTGGAAGGGGAAGAGAAGCAGTCTGACTAGATTTATGGGCTCGCTTCATCTTTTTCAGTACCGCATCGGTCATTTCTTCTCCCACGTTACGGTAAGTAGTTAGCTTACCGCCAATGAGAGAGATCATGTTGTTAACTCCTTCTTTGGTGTGATCGAACAAAATATGCTTGCGAGTAATGCTGCCTGGTTTTTTACCTTCGGCATTGGGTAAGGGACGAACTCCAGAATAGGTAAACCTAATATCTTCTCTGGTCAAATTAGCTGCGGGAATAATATTGTTGGTTTCTGTCAGCAAATAATCAATCTCGTCGTCATTGGCTTTAACGCGATCGAGATCTCCTTTGAAGGGAATATCCGTCGTACCGATAAGATACATTCCCAACCAGGGAACGATAAAGAAAGGACGACCATCAGATTTTGCTTCTACGTACAAACTGGTGTTCTCTGGTGCCCCCGGAAATTTAGACACGACAATGTGACTACCTTTGGTGCCCCCAATCTTGCGGGCATTACCGATGGGAACATCTTTTCCTTCTTTGTGACCTAATTTGCAAACTTTATCTACCCAAGGTCCCGAAGTATTAACTACAACTGCATTTTGACTACCGGAGATGGTAAAAGTTTCTCCCGTCAGCTTATCTTGGCAAACTACGCTACTAATGCGATTATTTTCTAACGGTAATTCGATTACTTCAGCGTAATTAAGTGCCGTTGCCCCGGCATTTTCTGCCGAAATAATATTTTCCAAACACAGACGTTCGGCAAGTGTTACCTGTCCGTCATAGTATTGCGAACCTCCAGTTAAATGCTCTCGATCGACGTAGCGAAATAGCTGTTTGAACTGAGCTCTAGGCAACATGCGGTGTAGGGGTAGAGTTTTATCAAAACTGAAAATATCGTAAAGAATCATTCCCGCCCAAATTTTCCAATAGGGACGAGAGCGATCGCCATAAATAGGGATAGTCAACAGTATTGGTTTGACCAAGTGAGGGGCGGTGCGTAAGAGAACTTCTCGTTCTTTAAGAGATTCCCTAACCAAAGGAAATTCAAAATATTCTAAATAGCGTAAACCGCCATGAATTAATCTTGTAGACCAGCTAGAAGATCCGCCTGCGAAATCTTCTTTTTCAATCACAATAGTTTTTAGACCTCTTAAAGCGGCATCTCTGGCGACTCCAGCACCATTAATACCACCGCCAATAATAATCAGGTCATATTCTTGCTGCTGAATTTGGGCTAAATCTCGCATAATGTTTCTTCTATCTATAGTTACGATGGCTTAATTGGAACGAAAAAAATCTAAACGGGGAAATTGACGAGTTTTTGTGTCCAGTTTTCGAAGGCTTTCCCAATTAAACTTTAATGCAATTAAATATCTTTTGCTGTTAATTTAGCCTAACTATAAGTGAGTTGGGAGTTGGAAATTTGGAGTTAGCAAGATTATTTTAGATTCTTGAAAACTAGGTAACTAACGTCTCAGTACCTCTAAAATTGCAAATTTTGCGACTTACAGTGGGAAAATTTAAAATCGTTGTTCGTACTCAATTAAACCTCTAGTGTCATCATCGAAATTAGTCGATCCCCGCAGTACGAAATTATTATTTAGACGATAGCGAAAACCAAATTGTGCGGGAATCTCATCGACATTAAGAATCTTGAGAACTGAAAAAGAAAAGTCATCGACCAGATCGATCGCAATTTCTCCTGCTAGCCCATCAATACGTCCACCATCTCGATTTTCATCTATGATTTGAGTGGGAAACAATCGTAAGTCTCCGATCGGAAAAGCATTATTAAACTCACTATTGAGGCTGCCAAACAATGCCGAACCAGCTAAATTTGCCAAACCCAAAGGACTGCTGCCTCTTCCGAGAGTATTTACGAAACCACCACCTAAAAGCGCGAAGATTTCTGTCTGACTGCGAGGAGGACTGCTGGTAAGTTGAATATTATTGGTAATTTGGCTAGCCAATCCTTTTACCTGAGCGGAGATGCGAACGGTTTCTAAAGTTCCGAAACTAGAGGCGGGAATGTCGCTAATTTCATTAGATAGAGGATCGCTGGGAATACGACTGTCAGTAGTTTCTAAGGCAGAGCCAACTAGTAGGACATCGAGAAAGGGATCGAGAGCATTTTTGTCGCTAAAGCGAGCGATATTGTCGTAGTCTCGAGAAAGATTGAGCTGAGTGGTAAACAGGTTGACTTGACCCCTTTCGAGCACTATCGTCCCTTCAGGGGTCGGTCTCACGAAAGTTCCGTTGACGTTTAAAGTGCCGCTGGTATCAAAAGTAAAAATTGGCGGTTGACTGATTTCAATATTTTCTCCTAGTTTCAGTCGTAAATTGCGGTATTCGGTAGCGGCGGCGATACCTTCACTACTATTAACTGAAGCGATCGCATAAGTATTACTGCCACTAGCTGTAGAGGTATCAGCCAACAAAATCGTACCGTCAAATAAAGTAACATCACCGCTAATATCTGGTTCGAGCGCCGAACCTAAAATTTCTAGTTCTCCTGCTATTCCGCCGTTATAAAGTCCCTTGAGATTGACAAAAATATCTTCTAAATCGATCGTTAACGGTTCGGCGATCGCTGTATTGTTGGTTAGAGGTAGATTGCCGACTACGGATATTCGACCACCACCAAAGTTGCCTTGAAAGTTTTCTACCCGTATTTTATTGAGATCGAAGAAAATTTGGCTGTTGACATCGGTCAGTAAAGCATCGGGCAAAGTTCTCGAGGCGATCGTCGCATTCTTAATTTCAGCAGTTCCCTTAGTAACTAACTCCCGAGGAAGATTGCTTTGGGGATCTAGTTTGCCGCTAACATCTAACACGATTTCTCCCCGTCCATCGATCCAGCTAAATTCTCCTCTAGAGAAAATATCGAGTAATTCGAAACCGCGATCGCGGACGTTAAGCTGGAGTTCTAGGCGATCGCTTTCTGGTTTGACAGTAGCAGTAGGTAGTTGGTAGGGAATGGTGCCTGAAATAGTTAGGGGTTCGGCATCGGCGGCAATAATACTGCTAGCAAAAAAGTTGAGCCGAGAGTTGTCGTAATTAAAGCTGCCTTTAGTAGTTTCAATCGAGGTTTGATTGATTGCCGCATCATTGATGCTAATTTCACCTCTGGCTTGAGGATTGTCGGTAGTGCCGGCAATACTGGCGGTGGCATTAACTTTACCTCCTAAGGCAATCTCTGGAGGCAAAGCAAACATCTGTTCGATTAGTTCGACGGGAATTTCGACCAATCTAAACTGTCCCGATTGGGTTTCGCCGCCAAAAGTTCCAGTAAAAATTAGTTGGGGAGAGCTGGTTTGGCTATCTGGCTGGGGGATAGTGTCATGTAGTTCCACACTAATTGGTAATAAGGTCAAAATGCCTTCTCGATAACCGCCATTGGCAATCACTCGCTCGATCTCTAAATTGCCCCATTGCCAATCGGTGCCGGAAAACTCAAATTGAGAATTTATTCCCTTACTGACAGAACCGGTGGCACTGATTTCTCCGTCAAAATTTCCTCGCAAATATTTTAACTCTGGCAAAAAAGCCTGCTGACGTTCTTGTCGAGCAGCATCTAAATTAGCTTGAATCTCGGCTAGTAGTTGTAACTGTTCGAGGATGGGGGCATTATCCAAGCCCACACTAAATAGAGGAGGATTGGGGGAAGTTTCTTCACCGTACAAATCCTCGGCATTGCCATATTCGCGATCGCCAAACAGCATTCCTAAATCCTGTAGTTGGAAGATTTGCAGGGCAATTAATATATCTTGAATTTTTCCTTGGCTAATTGAAGCTTTACCGTCTACTTCAAAATCGTCTGCTGTTTGCAGTAGGCTACCTTCTAGCTGATAAGTACTGTCCCGTTGCTGAAACTCGCCATTTTGCAGGGCAAAATAATTATCGGCGTATTGAAACTCTCCAGTCAAACGCTCCCCTTTAATGCTCGCCCACGAAGGAGAATCGATAATGATGTTGCTGCCTGAAGTTGCCAGGGTATTTAAGTTAAAGACAAATTCACCGGATAATTTGCCGCCAATTGGCTGCACTGCTAGATTTTCTGGTACTGTAATATCTTCGCTGTTAATGGCTACAGTTTTAAGAAAATCTAGGGGAACGTTATTCGTAGCGATCTTCAGTATCTCTCCTTCCCCCGTTGCGGTAATTGCAATCTCGTCTCGAACGATTGCTAATTCTAAGGGCAAGAAGTTGCGATCTAGTACTAGTTCGATTTTGTCAGCAGGATCTAGAGCTTCTGGTTGAGATAATTCTAGGTTAACGCCGCTATCTAAAGAAGTTTGAATGCTGCCAGTTAATAAAGGTGCAAAGACGATATCTTCAACTCGAAAATTCCTTAAATTGACCTCGCCATCGATATTGAGGGCAGTGGGAACACCACCAATAGTACCGGAAAAGTCACCTCTACCGACGTAATCTAAATTAGTCGCCCAACTCGGTAGAGTTACCCGCAGTTTTCGAATATCGAGCCAGTTAGCTTCTGCCACATCAAATTCAAAATAGTTTACTGCGGCTAATTTATCTGGTATCTCGCTAAAAAATGATTCGTCTAACTCGATATAACCTCGAGCCGATAATCCTTGTCCCGTAGCTTGCAACACCTCCAAACGACTGCCGTTCCAGTCTACTGCGGCAGAAAAAGGCTGTTCTAAAAGATCGATTCCCTGACTAAAAGTAACCGTTCCCGTAGCGGCGATCGCGGTAGGATCGAGTTGGTCTATTTCACCCGTAACTTCTAATTGTCCCCCCAACTCGCCATTGAGTTCGATCTCGTCGGAATTGGGATCGGCAAACAAACTTAGAGCGACATTTTGGGGAATCACTGTAGTTTGAAATTTTCCATCGGCGATCGCTAGATTTTCAGCAGCAAATACCCCTTCGGGAAGGGTTAGACTACCGCTACCAGTTGCCCTAATTGCTTCGGGAGTAATGTTATCTGTATTGCCTTCTAGTTTTACAGTGCCGTTAACCAAGCCGGCAAATTGCTCGGGAGTGGTAGAACTCAATTGCTCTAGTTCTAGATTAGTTCCACGAGCGATCGCCTGCCAGTTGTTATCGACTATTGCTAAATCGCGAACTGCTACTTCTCCTCCTGCCAAGTTGAGATCGCCAAAGCCATTAATCAGAGTATTTTCGGCTTCAGTAGTGGGAATATTGCCGGTGAGATAAAATTCTCCACTGAGATCGTCACTAAATTCTGGGGGAACTTCGGGAAATAGCTGCCGCAACTGTAAGTCATCGGTGTTAGCATCTGCCTGCCAGGTTCCATTAGCAATTCGCACGTTAGGGATAGCTATCTTGCCTCCTACCGTATCGAGGTTGGCTTTACCCGTAGCCCGAACTTGGTTAATATCGCCATTGGTTTTACCTGTGACATCAAATATGCCATCTACTTTTCCTCGAGCGATAGTAGGGGCGCTCCCCTTACCGAAGGGCAAACTGCCAAATTCTACATCTTGAGTTTCTACCTGTAGTTGCCAGTTACCCCCACTGGAAGTTAAATCTTCAATTCTTACCTCGCCATTACCCAGAGCAAAATTTGCCGAACCATTATCGAAACGCAGGGTATCGAGATTGCCAGCTTGGGCGAATAATTGAGTTTGTCCGGAAACTACCCCAATATCGATCGCTAAAGGATTATTATAGCTCTCGGCGATCGCCTGCCCAGACACATTCTCGGCAAACAGATCGAAAACTAGATCTTGGGTATCATCTAACTCTAATTTACCAGTTCCCCTAATCTCTCCTCCAGATTGGGGAAAACTCTCAACTTGCCGTACGAACAGAGTGGTACCGACTAAATCCAAGTTAGCGATAATTTTCTGAAAATCTACTTTATCGATGCGACTAGGAGTGACGGTATTGACATCAAAACTAACTACGGGAGTTAATAAATCCCCTCTTACTCGCACGTTGCCCGCTATTTTGCCTTCTATCGGTACTGAAGGTGGTTCTAATTCTAAAGCTTTTACTACTTTATTAGCTGCGACGGGTGCGACTTCGGTATCGATTTGATAATCTCCTTCTCCTGCTAAATCGAGAGTACCGTTAACCACTCCCGTTACTTCACCAAAATTAGTCGCAATATTATCGAACTCTAGTTCCGTACCGTTAAACTCGATCGCGCCATTGCTATTACTAAAGGGTTTAACTAATTCGGGAATTTGCAAACTGACGTTGTTTAGACTTGCCTCACCCTGTAATAGGGGAAGAGGATTTTCAGTTATGGTAACACCAATAGTTCCCGAAATATCCCCTTGCTCTAGTTGAAGGGGTAAAGCCAACAGATTACTAAATTCCGTTGCGTCTAGCTGTTGTGCTTCTACAATTAAGTCGATAACTCCAGTTTTGCTAAAGCTTTCTCCTTCTAGGGTAAAATTGCCACCTGCTATTACTTCACCGGCTACCTCAAATTTTATTTGTTCCCCATCGTCAACGAGATTGACAGTGGCACGCTCTAGTTTGGTTTCCACGGGAGGATTGAGAATTCCCGTTTCTTGTTGACGGGCAGCTAGAGTTAACTCTCCTCTCTGCAATTGAATTGTTTCGACATCAATTTTAATTCCCTCTTCTCCTGAAGACTCCGTACCGAAATCGGTAGGTGTCCACATGCGGTTTTCTCCCTGTTCGATGTAAATATCGGGCTGAATCAGGATGATGTCTAGTTGTAAAATTCGTCGCCGCAGAAAATATAGAGGATCGAACTTTACTTTGACAGCTTTAACCATCAATAAATCTGGATTATCGACGGTAGCAGGAAGCGCGCTGCTGCCAAAACTCATTCCAAAGGGAAATACTGTCTGTAATTCTCCTAATTCTAAAGGACGATTGAGATATTTACTGGTTTCAACTTCAATTAGGGGAATTAACTTTTCTTTGAGAAAATACCAGCCATAAACCAACCCACCACCAGTACCGCCAAGGAGTAAAATTACCAATGCTAATAATACTTTGCGCCACCACCACGAAAGGGTTGCGCGATCGCCAGAAGTATGTAGTTTTTCTGATTTGCGATCGAATTTTTTTTTCATCTTCAGTTGGCTTATAGTGAGAATGAGCTCGTAGCTAAATCCCTCTGGATTTGTAAGTTGTAAGTATTTTTCTACCTAAATGTATAAGATTCTTAATTTACTATTTAGTTTCCAATTTTCAAATAATTTTGCGACAAAAACAAGTACGGCTAATACTGTTTATTGTTAGTACCGATCGATTTAAAATTTAACTGGTTTTCTCTGTCACTTACTCGTATTTTCCACGATCGTCTTTTGCAAATTGAGATGATTTGAATAACTTTCTTAGAGCTAGTTATCTGTTATCGTGAGCGATCGCGACAATCGAATAAACAGCTAGATTATAGCCTTATTAGAAACTATTTTTAAACCAAAATTAAACGTTTGCATCGGTTAGATTAGACGAGTAGAGCTGAAGAAACCCATATATTTATTTTTTGTTTGCCGAAACTCAACCTCAATCGTATATTGCCACTGTATTGAAATTAATCGAGTCCCAATCACTGCGAATTACCTCAAATTTCACCAATCCTCTCTTAGTGCTGAATATACTTAGTCTATTAAATCTCAAAAATAATGAAAATAAAGATAAAGGTTAAGCCCAATAGCAAACAACAGGAAATCGAAACTGCAGATGATGGAAGTCTAATAATTCGCTTAAAATCACCCCCCGTAGATGGCAAAGCTAATCGAGAATTAGTAACAATTCTTGCTAAAAAATATCGGGTTGCTAAAAATCAAATTAAAATTAAGTCTGGAGCGAACGGAAAAAACAAACTGATAGAAATAAACTAATGATTAAAAACTAACATCAACATTCAATCGTCTTGGCGATACAAAATTTCTTCCGAGACAAGATTGAAGTTTTCTCCCAACCAGACTAGAGATACTTGCTTGACAGTACCGTTGTTGAGAGAAACTAGGGAAAAGTTGCGTTTCAATTCTTCTCGTTGTCGTTTAAGACGGGGAACGCTAGCAGAATTCAAATAAATAGTTCCGCTACGATCGACTTTAATTCTAGTCCGCAAACGATCCTGGCGATGCCGTAGACTATGATGCATGTGTCCGAAAGTGACCAAAGGTATCGATTTACCCAAGGCAATAGTCTTAGCGATCGCTTCAGTTAAATCCGGATCGCCAAAGTCGCCACCGGTAAGTTGCCAATCTCTACCACAGATATCCTCTGGTTTGTCTCCCAGTCCCAGCGGACCGTTGTGTCCGATAAAAATAACTGTATCAAAAGCGGTATTCTTAGCGGCTTCTACTATGCGAGTGGTAGAATCACCAAAATTATTTACCTCATAGCGATCGCGATAAAAATCAGCATTTTTCCAGTTTAAGCCTCCCCAGCTAAAGGGACGACTTCCTACTACGGATAAATTAAACTGAGGAAAATCTAGGTGAGAAAAGCCCACATGAGCTTTTCCTAGTAAATCTAACTGCTGCTGGACTCGGTCTTCTAAGGTGCGATCGTAAGGAGCCTGTTTGCGTCCCCAGCTAGAAGCCGTATACCAAGCATCATGATTGCCCATAATTGCCGCCTTGGGAAGCTCGACTGCGGCTATTTTTTTGACGACTTCTACGGATTCATTACCAAAATCACCCACGAACAGTACTAAGTCTACATTGAGATGATTTAAAGCTAATTTATCGGCATCATCCCAGAGATCGTGGATATCTCCTACTACTGCTATTTTTAGCTTGTCGTTAACAGGGAGCGACATACCCGATTTTACTTGACCAAACCAGCTCTTAAAGCTCTTACTGCTGCTTGGGTGCGGTCGTCAGCACACAGCTTGTTTAAAATGTGACAGACATGAGTTTTGACCGTCCCTACTGTAATATACAATTTATTCGCAATTTGGGCATTGCTACAGCCTGCCACGATTAGTTCTAGAACTTCTAATTCTCGCTGAGTCAACGGAGAAGTTTCTAATATTTGCTGGTATTCTTCGCCGATAGATTCGATACTTTGAGATTCTAACTCTTCGTCGTCAATAACTTCGTCCGAAGTTGTTTTTGCCTGCTTGAGAACTATGCGAGCGATCGCCGGATCGATCCAAGAATTTCCTTCGTGGGTAGTTTTAATTGCTTGAACCAAATTTTCGATACTGACATCTTTTAAACTATAGGAATCAGCACCTGCCGCGAAAGCTGCCATTACCGAATCTTCGCTATCGTGCATGGTGAGAATCAATACTTTGGTTTTGAGATCGCCATTTTCTAACTGAGTCTGTTTCAGCTTCTGAGTCAATTCGACGCCATCTATATCTGGTAAACCAATATCTACTACTGCTACATCTGGTTTGCCAGTGGCGATCGCTTCTAATCCAGAATTACCGTTAGCCGCATCGTCAATAATTTCGATGTTGTTGTACTGAGATAGAGCCGTTTTTAAACCAACTCTAGTCAAATCGTGATCTTCTACCAAAACAACGCGAATTTTATTCATTAAATTATCTTTGTCTCTCTAACCTTAATAAAACATTATTGGCTGTGAGGATAGTTTGGCTATCTTAACTAATCTCTACTATTGTAAACTTTTCAACATCCTACCAAAGTAAGAAATACCAGCTTGGTTAGTCAGGCGTATTGTTATTGTAATTATCAAAAATCTGTAATTATGTTAAGTTGTAAGATACATTATTAGTCGACAAATTCTTCAAACAGAGCAGAGCAACAGTAATGAATCCTTTGTCAGCAAAATTTTTAGGTTCGCTATATCGTAAAGAACCAATTTCTGGCTTTATTTTGATTTTGGGCTTAACTGATGCCGTAATTGGCGGAGTTGGGGGACGCTGGAGTTTGTTGTCTATGGGCATAACTATCACTCTCTTAGCATTGCTGGCACGCTGGCGACAGATACCGAGAAGATCGACAGAAGCAGTTGCTACTAAACCAGTTAGAAGTTTGCTCCCTCCCCATTCTTCCCGTCCTCAGCTACCTCTATTGATGAGCAATAAACATCGCTAAATCATGGCTTTAGAGCAACAACATCCTCAAGAAAAACGCGATCGCTTCACGGTAGATGAACTATTACGAGGGGAACCTAGCGATCGCAACTTAGTGGAATTGGGGCGTTTGATTATTCGCTACCGAAATTTTCCCGGAGCGAGAGAAATTCAACGAGATTTAAAAACAGTATTAAATAATTGGCAACTAGACGAAGAAGAGTTATATTCTAAAACCCGCCAAATTCATGCTTTAGGAAATGTATATCGTCAAACCTCTATGGGAGAGCAACAAGATTGGACTTGATCGATCTAAGTCTCTTGCTAATTCGAGCTTGTTTGGTTTTTCTACAACATTAGTGTCATACACTTTCAGTCGAGCAAAAGTTAGTTTTATAATTGTAGCGAACGTTAATTAGGAGCGACAGCTTAGAATGTCAGACTTAAATCGCGGAATCATGAAGTTTGAGGGTGCCGACAAACCTGCGCTCGTTGCTATATCGGCTATCCTGCTTTTTGGTAGTATTACAGCTTTAATTATTTGGGCTTTAAGCTCTGCTTACTATGTCGCTTGAGTCCTCTATCTCTATATTGTTCGCTCGGTAAATATAATTAAGAATTTTTGATTTACTTTTTTCTCGTATTATGCTACCATAATCAACTGTGGCATTAATGGGTCGATGCCCGAGTGGTTAATGGGGGCGGACTGTAAATCCGCTGGCTATGCCTACGTTGGTTCAAATCCAACTCGGCCCATATTCAATTCTTATCCTCGTGGCTCAGTGGTAGATTAAACTCTTAGTAAGGGTGAGGAAATCACTTCAATTCCGATCGCGAGCTTCTTAGATAAAACGAGCCCATCCCAGAATAAATACAGGTTTTAGCAAGTTTCTGATAAATTTTCATTTTAATCGAATAAACGACCTCTACTTTGAAACCAGTAGTTTTTTATTTTTCTACTTTTAGGTTAAATGACAAAGAGGCAAAGAAGCAAAGGGATTTTTAAACTTCAGTTCTCTGTATGAACGGGGTTTAGCTAAGAGATCGTCTAAAAAGTAATTTATTTTTTATAAAAACAATAAAAATAATTCATCCAATTACTAAGAATTTATCTCAGCGCTTGCTTGATTTTTAAAACTCTGTTGTAGCATTTTGTTTTGATTTTCTTAAAAATCATCAGAACTATTATAATTAATGTTTAATTACATAGCAGCTTTACAGCTATTTTCCAAAATCATGCTGTATTGGTATTACATTGTCAAGTAAAATTTTATACAAGTTGAATTCTAAAATAAAATCTAGCTAAAACTCCTATTGCCAGACTAGGCAAAAAACTCCAAAGCTAACTAGACACAAATGTATTTATACAACCAATATTAACTATCAATTTAATTTAATAAATATAGTGTTTCTCAGACACATGAGGTACACCTAAAGTCTGCCGCTCATCCCTCTGGCTCAAAACCAAAAGTTTCTACCTCACCAGTATGAAGACTGCTATATAAATAATTATTAATTAATAGCCTTAAAAAAAAATTGGCAAAATATATACTTAATTATATAGTCAATTATAATGAATGAATGAATGAATGATGTTTTATTAGGAGCCTAATTAATAATATAATATATTATTAAAGACTCAAAAAAATGTATTCTAACGAACAGGGATTTTGTATTATCGAAATAATCTTCGATCGCCAGAATAAACCCGTGGACTATCGGTTTTTGGAAGTTAATTCAGCATTTGAAAAACAAACAGGATTAACAGAAGCTGTCGGCAAAACCATGCGCCAGCTAGAACCAAATCATGAAGAGTACTGGTTCGAGATTTACGGAAAAGTCGCCCTAACTGGACAAAACGTACATTTTGAAAAACGCGCTGCAGCCTTAAATCGCTGGTATGAAGTTTATGCTTTCCCTCTCGGAGAGCAAAAAAGTGGAAGAGTCGGCATTTTTTTCCGAGATGTTACCCTGCAAAAACAGTTGGCAACAACCACAAGCGATCGCGACTTAAAATTTAAAAAAATCGTCAGTCAATTTAATAATTACATTTATCGTTGTGATGCCAATGGAAAATTGCTATTTGTCAACCACAATCTTTGTCAGAGGTTGGGTTACAGCAAGTCAGAACTTGAGAGTGAAACGATCGGCAAATTCATGGACGCTGAAAATTTAGCCAAAAATTTGCTCGAACTACAACGTTTGTTTGAGACGAGATTGCCCTATCGAATTCAACATGAGCTGATTACTAAAGACGGTTCGCTAATGCCAATAAAAATGAGCGTGTTGCCAGTTCACGATGCTGCAGGTAACTTAGAATCAGCATACGCCGTTGGTAGAGAGCATCCCGAGCAATATAAACCCGACTGGCTTTTAGAAGAGATCGAACTACCTTTTTTGGAGATAGCCGAAACCAGCCGAGACATAATTTGGATCGAGCAACCCAATAATAATAATGGTAATAGCTCGCGGTTCGTCTATGTTAATCCTGCTTATGAGGAAGTTTGGCAACGTTCCAAAGATGATTTATATCATCAAAACTGCTCTACCTGGAACGAGACAATTCATCCCGACGATCGCCAGCGAGTTCTCACCACTTTCGCCACTACACTGTACCGAGGACATGGTGAGATAGAATACCGCGTCGTTCGCCCCGATGGTTCAATTCGCTGGATTGAAGATCGCGGTTTTGTCATTCGAAACGACAAAGGGGAGATTTACCGCGTTGCTGGAATTGCTAGAGATATCAGCGATCGCAAACAACGAGAATTGCAGTTAGAACAGAGCAATCAAAGATATAAATTTTTGGCAGACTACGCTTTGAAACTTCTCAGACATTATCACTCTGAAGAACAGATCTCCAGTCTACTAGAACAGTTTACCTCGTTATTAAATCTCGAATATTACTTCTATTATTCTCTGGCAGAGGACGGCACTCACCTGGTGCTCAAAGCTAGTAAGGGTATTGACGATGTGACTCACAGCCAGATGCAGATTAGAAACTTCGACGAGACGCTAGAGGGAAGTGCTTTTCGCTCAGAAGGTAGATTCGAGCTCAAGAACGTACGAGACTCCTCCAATCCCCAACACGATGAAATTCGCAGCCTGGGCATTACTGCCTATAGCTGTTACGTTTTAATGGTAGGCGATCGCGCTGTCGGCTTGTTGTCATTCGGCAAGAAGTCTGCAAACAGCTTTACCGCCGAAGAAATCACTTTGTCTCGCTTGGTTGTGGATTTGGTAGAAGTGGCACTGGAGGCAAATAAGTAGAACCCTAGATAATCAATTTTCTATGCGAGCTTGCCAGTCCGTGGAAACAAACGTATAGTTTGAGCCAGTAACTTTATTTTAGGCTCATCCACTGGTTTTCAATGAATTTCTCTAAGTTGCGTCGCGATCGCAAGATTATTTGGGTTTTGGTGGTTTTATTACTCGGGATTTGGTTGCGATTTGCCCATCTAGAGCGTCAGGTATACTGGATCGATGAAGTACACACTTCCCTAAGAGCTGCGGGTTATAGTCGCGCCGAATTTGTCGAATTAGCTCCTACTGAATCTATTATTGGAATTGAAGAACTACAAAAATTTCAGCAGCTAATCCCAGAAAGAAATTTTTTCGCCGGCGTAAAAGCGATCGCTTCATCAGAACATTCGCCACTATACTACGTACTAGCTAGATTGGGCATGGAATTATTTCGCAGTAGCGTTGGGGTTACTAGAGGCGTAGCAGCATTAATTAGCTTGCTGGCTTTCCCCGGGATATATTTATTGGCAAAGAAGTTATTTAATTCTTCTCTAGTAGGATTAATTGCGGTGGCTTTGGTGGCAGTGTCTCCGTTTCATCTTCTTTACGCCAGAGAAGCTAGAGAATACAGTTTACTGACAGTAACTATTTTAGTTACTAGCTGGGCTTTGTTAAGGGCGATCGAGCGTGGGGGTAAAAGTTACTGGAGTTGGTATGGTTTGAGTGTGGCTTTGAGTTTATACGCTCATCCTTTGGCGGTATTCGTGTTGTTGGCTCACGGGATCTACGTAGCAATTGCAACTAAATTTAGCTGGAGTAAGTTAAAAGCATATTCCCTCGCTTCTGGACTGGGGATTTTACTATTTAGTCCCTGGATCGTCGTCTTTATCGTCAATGGCGATGGGGTGGGAAGTTGGATCGAGCGCGAGATCGAACTTAGTGTCTGGTTGCAACGTTGGTTATTAAATTTAAGCTCGGTTTTTTTCGATCTACAGGTTGCTTATGGCGATCGCCTGTTTGATATCGAACAGGGTCGAGATGTTATTCTTAGGTTCGACAATTCGATTAACTATCTCATTATTCCGGTTATTCTATTTATAGTTTATGCCATTTATTATTTAATACGACGCGCATCTAACTCTGCCTGGTTATTCATCCTCTTATTAATCGGCTGTACGGCTCTGGGTTTGGGCTTACCAGATTTAATTTCTGGTGGACAGCGTGCTACCATCGGCAGATATATCATTCCGGTGTATATAGGAATTAAATTAGCTGCCGCCTACTGCTTAGCAAGTAAAATAACCGCAGTTAAAAGTAGCGAGTGGCAACGTTACCTTTGGCGCCTAATTACCATTAGTTTAATTTCTTTGGGTATTTGGAGTAGCTGGGCGATAGTGCGATCGCCAACCTGGTGGAATAAATACAGCAGTTTCTATAATCCTCAAATAGCGGCAATTATCAACCGCAGTAACAATCCCTTAATTATCGGCAATACTAATAGAATCAGTCGGGTAACTTCCCTGAGTTATTTATTAAATGACGAGGCAGAATTTTTATTAGTCACTAAAAATAGCCAGTTGCCAGAGATAGGCGATCGCGATAATATATTTCTCTTTCGTCCCTATGGTGAATTAATCGAAACCATGCGAGCAGACGAGCGATATACCCTCGAACCGCTCTATCTAGATTATCTTTGGCGAGTTAATTATAAAGACACGAATAAGAGGATATTTGAAAAGTAATATTATTGACTTAATTTATACTAGTTCGTGCCTCCCTAACCCCCAAACTTGGGTAAGGCTGTTTCATTCTGGTAAAAGGTAGGTGGGGAGATAGGGAGATTTAGGAGAATGTAGCTAATTAGACTTCTCAGACAAACTCTCAAGGTGGTGTTTGCCATCGAGTCGATCGTTATTTAAATGTATAAATAATTTACTTGCGTAGGATAGGCAAACTCGATATTCTGTTTGGTAAATTTTCGTTTGAGCTCCAAATTAATTTGCTGTTGGGCATTCATATAGAGAGTATAGTCACTGTTATCGACCAGATAAACTACTTCATAGTCGAGACTAAAATCTCCATAAGCCAAAAAATGAGCGCGATCGAAAGTGACATTTTCAGTGCGATCGATAATTTCAGCGACTATTTGAGGAATTGCTGCTAACTGTTCGGGATTGGTATCGTAGGTTACACCGAACTTAAAGGCAATTCTCCTCTGCTTCATCCGCTTAAAGTTGCGAATTCGCGAGCCAGTTAAATCTGAATTGGCAATAACGATTTGTTCGCCATCGAGACTTCTAAGTCTAGTGGTTTTAATACCTACGTACTCTATAGTACCTACACAATCACCGACGATAATAAAATCTCCTAGTTCGAAGGGGCGATCGAACAAAATAGCGAAATAGCTAAATAAGTCTTGTAGTAAACCCTGAGATGCTAGCGCGAGTGCTACGCCACCAATTCCCAAGCTGGCAATAACAGCCGAAATATTAAATCCTAAGTTATCCAGCAAGAAAACCAAACCAATTGCCCAAACCACTGTTCTAATTGCTGGCAGTAGAGCGTCAATAGTTTGCTCTAAATTAACATTATTAGGACGATGAGTTACCCAATACAGACGCAGGGAATATTCAATTAAAGAGGTAATTAACTTCACCCCTAAAAATGTCGCCAGAATAATTATAATGACTTCGATAGACCTCGCCAAAAGCGGATGAAGCGTAAGCTGGTTGACGGCCAAGTAAAAACTAAGTAAATAAAATATAGGAATACTATGACGTTCCCCAATAGCAACCAGGCGATCGTCCCAGATAGTTGGTGTTTTATTTACCCATCGCTTCAAACGTTTGAGAAAATAGCAGCGGAACAATTTAACTATGACAACAGCAATAAGAATAATTGCTAAAGCAGTTAATATATTACCGATGGTATTATCTAAAAATTCTCTTTCTAAAAATTCGGGAGACATAGATATCTAAATATATTTTTTGAGGACGTTCTGAGGTGACATTTTAACTTCAAACATCGAAAAGTTGCAGTCTCTCGACTAGAAGTCTCCTTTCGAGAATGAAAAGTAAATAGTCGATCGCGCTTTTTGCATTCTCTCGAAATACTATAGTTAAAGTAATGGAAATAACAGCAATTAGTTGTTGGTTGAGTTAAGGATAGAGATTACTAAAACCGGAGACAATATGGAAATTGGCGTACCAAAAGAAACCAAAGATCGAGAATTTCGCGTCGGACTAACTCCCAACAGCGTCAGCGTCTTGTCAAAAAACCACACGGTGTTCGTTGAAACTGGTGCTGGTGAAGCAGCGGGCTTTAGCGATACAGATTATCTGCAAGCAGGAGCTAAAATCGTCGAAGATGTTGCCGAAACATGGAATAAACCATTAGTAGTTAAAGTCAAAGAACCCCTCACAGCAGAATATCAATACTTGCAACCCAAACAGCTATTATTTACCTATTTCCATCTTGCTGCCGCTCCCGGTTTGACCGAAGCTTTAATTCAGTCGGGAACCACGGCGATCGCCTATGAAACAGTAGAATTACCAGATGGTAGACTGCCTCTGCTAACTCCCATGAGTATTATTGCCGGTCGTCTATCGGTGCAGTTTGGCGCGAGATATTTAGAAAAACAGCAAGGAGGCAGAGGAGTCTTACTCGGAGGAGTGCCTGGAGTCAGCCCTGGTAAAGTAGTAATTTTAGGGGGTGGGATAGTCGGTACGGAAGCCGCCAAAATTGCCGTAGGTATGGGTGCGAAAGTACAAATTATCGATATCAATGTCGATCGCCTGTCTTATTTAGAAACTCTCTTTGGTTCGCGAGTTGAATTACTCTACAGCAGTTCCCCCCTAATTGCCGATGTAGTTCCCGATGCCGACTTACTGATCGGTGCGGTGTTAGTGGTAGGTAGAAAAGCACCGACATTGGTTTCCCGCAGCTTGGTCAGTCAAATGCGGCCTGGAGCGGTAATTGTAGATGTAGCAGTCGATCAGGGTGGCTGTGTTGAAACTTTGCGTCCTACTTCTCATACCAGTCCTACCTACGTTGAAGAAGAAGTGGTTCACTTTGGCGTACCCAATATGCCGGGTGCGGTTCCCTGGACGGCAACTCAGGCTTTAAATAACAGTACCTTACCCTATGTAATTAAATTAGCCGACCTCGGTCTTAAAGCTTTAGAAACAGATGCTAATTTAGCCAAAGGTTTAAACGTTAAAGACGGACAGATCGTTCATCCTGCAGTCAAACAGATGTTTCCAGATTTAAATTAGATTGTAATCTAGTAAATACTTCTGGTTTAGACACCATCAAGCAAAAAAAATTGCGATCTGGTGATTCGAGCTCAAAATAATCATCTCGCTCCGTCCTCGTGCGGTGGAATAATCTGTGACCTTCAGGAAGTAGAAACATTGGCAAAGCACAAATCGGACTTTCAAGAGCAAAACTTTGACTCTCTCCTACCCAGCTCGTCAAATGCAGCTGGCGACTGGCAAACCGCGATGGAAAATACAACTCAGAGATTCGAGCGCGAATATCGTCGAGAACATTTGGCTTTACCCACAGAAATAGAAGCTATTCCCATTTTTGCAGAATGGCAGATGGGAACTCTGCAAGACCGCATTAGTTCGAAATTTTGGGAACTAAAAACCCCCAAGAAAAAACAATCTTGGTTAGATATTGGTTGTGGATTGAGTTTTTTGATATATCCCTGGAACCAATGGGAGGCTTTTTTCTCTGGACAGGAAGTTAGTAAAACAGCGCGAGACATCCTGATGAGTCGCGCACCACAGCTAAATTCTAAATTGTTTCGCGGGGTAAAATTAGGTGGCGGTCATTTACTCGCCTACGAAGACGCTCGATTCAATGGTGCGATCGCCACGGGATGGAGTTGCTATTATTCTCTCGATTATTGGGAGCGGGTTATAGCTGAAGTCAAGCGGGTACTAAAACCCAAAGGAGTATTTATTTTTGATGTTATCGATCCCGAAAAACCTCTGGCTGAAGATTGGGCAATTTTGGAGACTTATTTAGGTGCAGAAGTTTTATTAACGCCTCTGGACGAGTGGCACGCTTTGGTGCGCCAGACTGGGGGCAAAATTGTCAAAACTCTTCCTGGGGAGTTGTTTGAGACTTGGCAAGTCAGTTTTTAAGTATCATTAGCAAATTTACCGAGCATTATCTAAAAAAGCGATCAAAACGAGTAATTACACTGAGTAATTTTTAATAAGCTTCGTGATATCTTTCAGGGAAACTACTAGAAATACTTGATAGATTTTACCATGTTATCTGCCGAACTATTTAGCGAACTAGACAAGAATACTGAGAAACTATTTTCCCTGCTCGATCGAACTGAATGCGATATAGCTTCTGGCACCTGTGAAATTACTGTTGGTAATTTCCGAAAACTGAAAAAATATCTCAAGAATTTGAAGCGAGTGCTGGCTAATGCTAGAGTTTCAGTTCTCAACAATCGTGATGTGACTGAGGATATTCGCTTTGAAGCATTAGTTCGTCTCGACATTATTGTTCGACAATTGACGTTCAGTACCTATTGTCTGAGTGGGATTCTGTTTAATAGTTGAGTAATTCCATAGCAATGGTTCGATTGTAATCAATGCAACTATACAAACATTTTACCGTTAACAACATTCAGCTCGAAACTTTTCCGTTTAAAAGAGAGCTGTCAATGGAGTCATATTTGATAGAAAATGAAGGAGTGTTAGCTCTCGACAATAATTTATTTGCTGATGTGGAAATAATTGAAGCTGAATTAACTCTTAGAGATTGTTTATAAAGTAAATCTTAAGACGAGTATAACGTTTAATTTTGTTGGGTTACGGCGAATAGCAAATCATAAGAGTAATTCTAGAAAAATACTCGCCTAACCCAACCTACACAAGCATTTAATTTTTGTTTAACAAACAGTCTCTCAAAGCCATTTCAAAAATTTGGTCCCGTGAGATTTACAAATTTCAAGCAACAAAAAAGGGTAGGCAATACCGCAATACCCACCTCTAAAGAATCTAAAGTCGTAATTACAGAGTTAACCAACCAATTCTTTGACTTTTTTCATAATGCTTTCGGGATCGAGTTTTTGGTAAGGGAACTGCTCCCAAAGTCCGCCACAACCCTCTTCACGTACTCCGAGATGACCAAACTTGGGACTCAAACCACGTTCTAACAACCAAGAACCAAAACGACTACCCAAACCAGTACGACGATTAAAAGATTCGACAATCAACACACAAGGCGAGCGACCGACTTTAGCCAACATTTCTTCATCGATAACGTTGAGCGTCGGTTTGTTAATTAAACCGATATCCATACCCTCTTGTTGGAGACGTTCGACAGCATCGAGAGCGCGATATAGAGCATCGCCGAAGCTGATGATATAGCCAGCACTTCCTTCACGAATTATTTCATCCTTACCAGGAGTAAATTTATAGTCACCGCCGAATAGTTCTTTACCTTCGGTATCCAAAATCATCGGAACTTTAGAACGAGTTGAGAAAATAAAGCGCATGCCGCGATCGCCAAAAACTCGTTCGACGCAGGCTTTCATTTGATTGGCATCGGCGGGGAAATAGAGACGGGTTTCGTAGCTATCATCCAAACCATTGTCGGCAAACATATTGTTCAGCCCGAAGTGACAGGTATTGTCAGCCATATCATCGATACCTGCGTGGGAGAAATGACAGAGAACGTTAGAGTTATTCAACCGCGCCATGGTGATTTCGGAAATACACATTTCTAAAAAAGCACTAAAGGTAGCAAAAATCCCCTGTTTGCTCTCTTCCATACCAAAACCAGCCGCAGCGGAGAAATTACTCCGTTCCATAATGCCGGAACTAACAAAGATTTCAGGGTAGGCAGCGTGAATTTGTTTGAAACCGCAAGAACCTTCTAAATCGCTATCAATGCAGATAACTTTAGCTTTGCGTTCTTCAGGACTCATTTGTCCGAGGACAGACACCATCGTTTCGCCAAAAACGTTACGATTGGAGCCGACCTTTTTGGTTACCCCTAAAAACTGATAGTCATTGCTGGGTTTTTTAATCTTCTTTAGATAGTCAACCGCCGCACTCTCTCCCTGCCGTTCTAAATAGGCGATCGCTTTGTCCACGGGAATCACATCGTGTCCGTGAGGTGAACCCTCAATGCCCTCAATCCCTGGACTCATGAGACGCTTGTTAATTAAAGCTACTGGACCGTCGGTAGTTACGGCTTCGCACATCCGACGGTAGAGTGAGTCTAAATCTTCCCCGTCCCCTTCATCGACTTTCAAACCGTGACCTTCTAGGGTTTTGCCAGTACTAAAACCAGGGAGATATTCCGAGGGATGTCCGGCGATAGTAACATTGTTGTCATCGATAAATAGCTTGATATTAATGTTTTTGGCTACTGCAAACCGTGCTGCTTCAGCATCGTTTCCTTCCTGTTGCGAACCATCAGAACCAAGACAGACTACGACTTTATCGGGATTAGCTAGGGCGACACCGTTAATATAAGACCAAATATGACCCAATCTGCCCGAACTAAATTTAACACCTGGTGTCAATCCTAGTTCTGGGTGTCCCGGTAGTTTGGAGTTAGCACCGCGATAGTGAAGCAGGTCTTCTTTGGGCAAATCGCCATTTAATACCGCCATCAAATACTGAGTGGCAACTCGATGTCCCGCCTCATCAAAGAAAATGGGCACGAATTTATCTGGTGCACCGCGAAAAAACGCATCGAGAATCATCACTTCGGGTACGGTATCGTAAGGACCACCAGTATGACCGCCGACTCCTCTAGCCGCACCAGTAGCGGTAAAAAACACGATCGCACTGCGGCAGAGTTGGATATTGGCTCTGAGTGTTTCGCGCTGTTCGTCAGTTAAACTTGGATTGGTAGGGTCTAATGCTAGAGGTTTGTAGGCATCTAAATCGATGGGAAAACGAGTAGTTGTAGCTGTCATAGTCGATCTCTACTTAAGTTGAGTAAGGTCTAAAGTTCGAGCAAAACCTGCTCGATACCTAACGAGCTGAAATTTTATTTATTAGGTCGAGTTACCTACTCTGTGGAGTAGTTAACAAGTTCAAGTTTATCTGTTTATGAGCTGGAAGAAAAATTATTTCTCAAACTTGTGATTTATTTCGTTCTCTTTCGGTGACCGCTTCGATTGACAAATTAGGTAAAAAATTCAACTGTTAGGTAATTATATCCCTCGTCGGATAAAAAAAAATCTACTTTCTTCTAATTTGTTTTCAAGTGATATTCAATACCTGCTGCTGTAATCGTTGATAAAAATTCAAGCTTCAAGTCTAAAGCATTCAGAATCAAACTTTAAGATTTAAGATTTACTATTTCCTCTAAAAAACGATCTCGAAAGCAAAAAATAACCAGATTAATTCTAGGAGCGACCTACTTATGACAGCTACAACTAATAAACCGAATGCTAACGAAGCAAAAAACTATCTAAGTGAAAAACAGGTCGAAAAAATTAATGCCTATTGGCGGGCAGCAAATTATCTTTCTGTCGGACAGATATATTTGTATGATAATCCCCTGCTCAAAGAACCTTTAAAGTTGGAACATATCAAACCCAGACTTTTAGGACATTGGGGAACTACACCAGGTTTAAACTTTATCTACGTTCATCTCAACCGCATCATCAAAGAGAGAAATTTGAACGTAATTTACATTACAGGACCCGGTCATGGTGGTCCGGGAATAGTAGCTAATACCTATTTAGAAGGAACTTATAGCGAATATTATCCCAATATTTCTCAAGACGAAGTGGGGATGAAAAAGTTGTTCAAACAGTTTTCGTTTCCCGGTGGTATTCCCAGTCACGTCGCCCCGGAAACTCCCGGTAGCATCAACGAAGGGGGAGAATTGGGGTATTCGCTCGCTCATGCCTATGGAGCGGTATTCGATAATCCCGACTTAATTGCCGCTTGCGTGATAGGGGATGGCGAAGCGGAAACGGGAGCATTAGCTACAGCTTGGCACTCGAACAAGTTTCTCAATCCCGTTCGTGACGGGGCAGTATTGCCGATCTTACACCTCAATGGTTATAAAATTGCCAATCCCACAGTGTTGGCTCGCATCAGTCACCAAGAGTTAGAAAATCTCTTTATCGGCTATGGTTACAAACTTTATTTTGTAGAAGGTTCGGATCCCGCAGCCATGCACCAGCTCATGGCAGAAACTTTAGATAAAGTGGTAGCAGAAATTAAAGACATCCAAGAGCGAGCCCGTAGTAATGGTAAGCGCGAGCGCCCCCAGTGGCCGCTAATTGTTTTGCGCAGTCCCAAAGGCTGGACTGGACCTAAAGAAGTTGACGGCAAAAAAACCGAAGATTTCTGGCGATCGCACCAGGTTCCTCTGTCTAATTTGGCAAATAATCCCGACCATATCAAACAATTAGAAGCCTGGATGAAGAGTTACAAACCAGAAGAACTCTTCGATCGAACGGGTAAACTAATCCCCGAACTGGCAGAACTCGCCCCCAAAGGACATCTACGCATGGGAGATAACCCTCACGCTAATGGCGGTATCTTGCTAAAAGATCTCATCATGCCCGATTTCCGCGATTATGGGGTAGAAGTCACTAAACCGGCTACCGAAACGGCTGAAGCTACTAAAATTATGGGTAGTCTGCTGCGGGATGTCATCAAAGCCAACCCCCACAACTTCCGTCTAGTGGGACCCGACGAAACTTCTTCTAATCGCCTGAGTAACGTTTGGGATACCACAGAACGCGCTTGGACGACAGAAATTCTTCCAGAAGACGATCATTTAGCCCCCGATGGTCGAGTGATGGAAATTTTAAGCGAACATACCTGTCAGGGATGGTTAGAAGGCTATTTACTTACTGGTCGTCACGGCTTTTTCTCCTGCTATGAAGCTTTTATTCATATCATCGACTCGATGTTCAACCAACACGCTAAATGGTTAAAAACTACTAAACAAGAAATTCCCTGGCGCAGACCCATTGCTTCACTCAACTATCTACTTACTTCTCACGTTTGGCGACAGGATCACAATGGTTTTTCTCACCAAGATCCGGGCTTTATCGACCACGTAGTCAATAAAAAAGCCGATGTAATTCGCGTCTATCTGCCACCCGATGCCAATACATTGTTATCCGTTACCGATCACTGTTTGCGGAGTCGCGATTATGTCAACGTCATCGTCGCAGGTAAACAACCAGAACTTCAGTATCTAGATATGGATGCAGCCATCAAGCACTGCACTATAGGTGCCGGTATTTGGGAATGGGCGAGTAACGACCGCGGTTCCGAACCCGATATCGTCATGGGCTGCGCTGGCGACGTACCGACTCTAGAGACGCTGGCAGCTACGGATTTGTTGCGTCAATACTTTCCCGAACTAAAAATTAGGGTGGTTAACGTGGTAGATTTAATGACCCTACAGCCAGAAACCGAACATCCCCACGGTTTATCGGACAAAGACTTCGACAGCCTATTTACGATGGATAAACCGATTATCTTTGCCTATCATGGCTATCCTTGGCTGATTCACCGCTTGACCTATCGTCGCACCAATCATAAAAATCTCCACGTCCGAGGGTACAAAGAAGAGGGAACTACTACTACTCCCTTTGATATGGTAGTGCGTAACGAACTCGATCGCTTTCATTTAGTTCTCGATGCGATCGAGCGTCTCCCGCAGATGGGCGACAATGCCGCTTATGTCAAGCAGGAAATGCGCTACAAACTGATCGAACATCGCCAGTACGTGACTACCTATGGCACAGATATGCCTGAAATTAGCAACTGGAAGTGGTCTTATTAGCTAGATAGCTAGGGCTCATACAGCGTCGTCGGCAATCTGCTAGCACTATATTTGCTATCGCTAAAATAGATCGATAATTAAAACTACCTCGTATCAGTTGGCTGCTAATACGAGGTAAAATTTACGACTCCAATTGAAATTTAAACTTTTAGTGGCAATTTCCGGGGCTAAAGCCACTAATCTGAAGCAATCCTTCTGGTTTACGAAACATATTAGTCTAAAGTTTTAGTTTATTAAAGAGCTGGCTCGTATTTTTTAACTTTACTTAATGAAAACTACAATTATCTTTGGCGATTTAACGAAAAAGAGCGACAGTTAAATTTTGAATTAGAGTACAGCAACTCGACGATATTATTTATATATACTATTAAGCGACCAGTTGACAACTACCGCTTTAAGCAACAGGCGATCTCTAAAACTAGTTTCTTAACTGAATTGCAGTATCAGGCATTAAATCTTTAAGCAAAATTATGCAGCTAATTCTTTGGTTTGCGATACTTATAGCATCAGTGTGGGCGGCAGACTGGGGTTCCGACCAATTAGCCGAACCACTACGAAAACTTCGCAGACAAAGAGGTTTGAGCGAAGCGGCAGGGGCGGCTTTTGTGGCTTTGGCTACGGCTAGCCCTGAAATCGGTACCAATACTGCCAGCGCCTTACAGGGACTATCTGATATTGGCTTGGGTAACTTGCTAGGCAGTAATATCATCTCGGTTCCCGTTATCGTTACCGTATCTTACCTAGCTTCTCAAGTCAATTCAACTGCAACAACAGAACCCAAAGAACCTGCCCTGCAAGTCAAACCAGAAGCCCTCACCGTCCAAGCAATACCTTATGTAGCGATCGTAGCCTTAGCTGCCGCCTTAACCTTACCTACTCCCTGGCGTGGTTTGCAACCGATTGACGGTTGGATTATGTTTGCAGTTTATTTTATCTATTTAGCACAGGCGGTTTTGCGCAATCGTCAAACAAAAGACGGGGTGCACTGGAATACAAAGGAAATTTTAGGGGCAATCGCCGGTATTCTAGCTTTGGCAATTGGGGCTTACTTTATCGTTACCGCTACCGAACAAATTGTCTCTATAATGGGAATTTCTGAGTTAATTGGCGGTTTGTTTATCACCTCTACCCTGAGCATTGCCCCCGAAGCATTTACTACCTGGAAAGTTGCTAAAAGCGGACAGGTAACTGCTGCTACCACTAGTGTTATTGCCGACAATACTGCAACCATGACTTTAGCCTTGTTTCCCTTGGCATTGGCTGGTATTCCCATCAATGACCTGCGCTTATTTATAATTAATTTATTTTTTGTTGCTTTGTTGGCAGTCGTCTATGCGGCTTTTATTAAATGGGGCAAAAAACCCAATAGTTTTGAAGTTTGGGAAGTGTTAACTCTAGTTGGTATTTATTTAGTTTATCTAGCCTTAATGGTGTTTTGGGTTCTCTAAGTTTGCCATATTAGATAATGCGCTCGCTCTCGAGAATTGTCTCATAAGCTTGCCAACTGACAACAGAGGCAATAAATCTCTCATCACGATTGCAGTATCATCAAAATAATGCTAACTAAATTTCATATTTACTAATTTTTGAACTCGCTTTTGAAGAAATATCAGAGGCGGTCGTTATAATTTTAAAAATGTTAGAAGTTTGACACTGACAATCATCGGCGAATCTGTAAAGGTAGTAGTCAGACCAATACCATTGAGCGCTTCAACCGATCCTTGCGCCAACACGTTTCGAGACTAGTGCGTAAGACGCTGTCCTTCTCAAAGAAGCTAGAGAAGCACATTGGTGCTATCTGGTACTTTATTAACCACTACAATGCGTCATTACACGTTTAGGATTACTAATTTGCCAAATTGTAATTTTTGCTGCCGAACTGACCTGCCACTTTATGATTCTGACGCTATACTATCTTTTGGTAGACAACAAAATAAACAAATAAAGCCAGTAAAACTAATGAAAATTAGCCTAACAGACCTTTGTTGAAAAAAACAACAATTAACGAGGCAAAGTGTATTTAATCAGACAAAAAATGATTTCGTGATTTTATTCAAATCCGTAAATTTAGATGCTTTTTTTGCTGTTATCAATCAAAGGAATAGGAAATTAAACTACAAATTTTTTTTAAAAGCAACTAATTTATCGCCATACAAAATTTTCAAAATATCTTTAAGTAAATTTTACGTTTAATAGGTATTATTGCTCAGGTAATTAAGTATGGCATCGGAGAAGATAATGACAAAGCTAAAAGTTAGACACATGTCGGCAATTTAGCCAAATCAGACAATAAATTTTAGGATGCTCTCTTAATAGAAAATGAAGGTGTTTTAGCTAGGCGGCATATAGCGAAATCGAGAGACGTATCTGAATAAATAGGGGATAGTAATCTTGGTTGTTACTATCCCAGTCAAGTAAAGTTCAAGTGAGTCAATTAATCATGAGTGTGAAACACTATACAATAAAAAACGTTGTTTTCAGCAATTGGATTAACAATATTCAACAAAAAATTCGTAAGTTCGTCATAGACGGCATCGAGCGACCACTCGATCCGCTTTACCCGATGCGTAAGTGGCTAAACAATATCAAAATTCGCGATCGCGCCTTAGCACATCGTCTGTGTCAGTCGATCCCCAATCAGTGTCCTTTTGAACGAGAAATAGCTCTATTCGGACATACTCTTGTGAGTATTCCCCCGCTTTGTAAACTAAATCCTCTCTATGACGAAATTGTCGCCTTACGCTTCCGCGCTATTTGCTATCTTGCAGATGTTTGTGGTGAAGATGTAAGCTCTTACTGCTAAGATACTTATTTAAAGTTAATCCTTAGCTATCGTGGCAATTATCGCGTTAAAAGCCTGGTACTTAAAGCAGTACGAGCCAATTCGAGAAGTTATTAAAAAGCCGTGCGATCTGCGTTTGAGCAGAAACAGCTTACTCAAATCAGGTTTGAGAGTAGATTTTTTGAACGAGCGCTCCTCCATGGAAAGCTCTGAGTGGTTTGGACGCTATCTCGAAGGAGAAACGGTGGAATTTTATATCGAGGGCAGCGGTAGCTACCTAATTGCCAATATCGATTTGATTTCCCAAGAAATTTACTTTACTAAAAAAGAAACTTTAACAGGACTCGAGCCCGTAATCTACTATAGTCCGCAGTTAGAATATACGCCCGCTGCCGACGCAATTCAGACAACGCTTACTAACATCGTGACCGAATTAACGGCGCGATCGCGCATACCTCTAGCCTTAGAAACTGCACCTCGCCAAGATTCTCCTCTACGCCTCAGCGACAGCCAGTTAAGAACTATACGCAAGAGTTTATTGTTTATTGCCGATGCAACTCCCATAGCTACTATTACCACGGAAAAACCAACTAAATTAATACTCAATTCTAATATTTGTGTCGAAATTGGCTATGCCCTACACAGCAAAGATAGCGGACAAATTTTGCTGATAAATATGGAACGACCAGATCTGGTAGGAGAACCGCCTTTTGAAGTTGCTAACTATAAGAGCCTCAGCTTTAAAACCCCTTCGCAATTAGATCGAACTTTACCACAACTAGTAGAGACGTTACTACAAAAATTCAATCTGTTCGCTTAATCTAAGCTGTAAGCTATTGCGACTTTCTCTCCAAGACAATCCCTAATTTGCTTATTCTAAGGTTTTTAGCCAGGGACTTTGAAAGAGATTAGAAGTTGAGGCTTACAGCTCGATATTTAATTAGTTAACTGGAAAAAAAGCGAAATATTAATTTATTTGTGTGAAGCGATCGATGCTATATTGATAGACAACTGTTGCGAACTTTTCTTAAATAACGAACGACTATCGATTTAGTCAAATTTATTAAATGACCCAACCTGCGATACTCAAACTGCAAAACCTCAGCAAAAAATTTTCTCAGAGCCGAATTTTAGCCGTAGATGAAGTCAATCTTACCTTGCAATCGGGAGAATTATTGGGATTGCTCGGTCCTTCTGGCTGTGGCAAAACCACACTGTTGAGAATTATTGCTGGTTTCGAACGAGTTGACAGGGGAACTGTGGAAATCGCGGGAAGGGTTGTCAGTAGTAAAAATAGCTGGCTTGCTCCTGAAAAACGCCGTACTGGTATGGTTTTTCAAGATTATGCTTTGTTTCCCCATCTAACAGTCGGTGATAATCTTGCTTTTGGTTTGAAGAATAGCTCGCAAGGAAAAAGTAACAAGATTAATATTTTTGGTAGTAGTTATAATAAGCAAAAAGAAATTAACCATCGAGTTGCCGAAGTTATCGAATTAGTTGGATTGAAAGGATTTGAGCGACGCTATCCCCATCAACTTTCTGGAGGACAACAACAGCGAATTTCCCTAGCTAGAGCTTTGGCTCCCCAACCCGATTTAATTTTGTTAGATGAGCCTTTAAGTAACCTCGACGTTCAAGTACGCCATCGACTGCGAGAGGAAATTAGAGCAATTCTCAAAGCCGCAGGTACGACAGCAATCTTTGTGACCCACGATCGCGAAGAAGCATTAGCAATCTCTGACAAAATCGGGGTGATGCGTCAGGGTAAATTAGAACAGATAGGAACGCCAGAAGAAATTTACCTTCACCCTAATTCCATTTTTGTCGCCGAATTTGTGACTCAAGCTAATTTTCTACCTGTCTGCCGCCACGGAAGAAGCTGGAAAACTGAAATTGGCGAACTAGAACTTGCCTCGAATGCATCCAGTAATTGCGATCGCGGAGAATTGATGGTACGTCAAGAAGATCTTGTTTTAACTCCAGATGAAACTGCCAATATCGTCGTCAGAGAAAGACAGTTTTTAGGAAGAGAATATTATTACTGTTTGGAAACTGCTTCAGGAAAAAGATTGCGGGCCCGTACTACCTTTAGTAATCCTATTGCAGTAGGAACGAAAGTCAATTTGGCAATTGCCGCCGACTCACTACGTATTTTTCCTCCCGCTGCAACCTTGTCAGATAATTCAAGCAACGGCGATCCCCCAAATAAATCCCTTTTAACTCTGACTAATTAAATTTGCATCAAAGCATACCGAGCGCGAGACCGAATGACTATTTCGGGATCGCTGTCGCTCAGTCCCTCGAATCTAGATTTAATTGGTACGACTAACTCAGGTTGGCTTTGGACTAGAGCTAGCACCAAATTTTGTAAACCGACTATTGCCGCATAGCGCACGATCCACTCGCAGTCTTCAGAAGCCAGCAATAAAGTCTTTAGTACCTTTTGCTGTGCCGCAAACGAGCGTTCTGGAGCTAATTTCGACCAGTTAATACTTCCCAAGCCTTTTGCCGCCGCACGACGCACGCTTTGCGAAAAATCTCCTGCTGTGGCTCTCAGTAACAAATCTAAAGCGCGGGGATCGCCAATACCTGCAAATACTCGAGTCGCCCAGGCTCTAGCCCCATAATTGTAGTCATCTAGATTATCTAGTAAATAGGGGACTACAGGCCCGCCAATGGCAATCAAACCTTCAACTGCGGCGACGGCTGCACCGGGATTATTGTAGCCGAGAACTTCTACTAACATGGGAATCGCATCCGGCGATCGCGCCTCAGCTAAGTTTTCTACTGCATCTAACAATCTATCTGCAGAATCGGCTTGATTTACGGCTTCTATTAGTTCTCTAACTGCGGTCATATTTTTATAAAGTTTTGATAGATATTAAAGTAAAGCTCGATCGAAGTTATCATGATTGTTCAACAAAAGAAGCAATAATAAGATTGCTATATCGCAGAACTAAATATTTAACTCAGCAATAAATTGCTCGTGTTCTACTGATGCTAATCCTTGTTGTACTACTTGCAAAACCTCAGCCAGATTATTATCGAGCAAAGAATTTATCGTCAACCACAAACCTGGAAAAACTTGACTTTTAACTATCCCTTCCGAGTCGGGTAAAAATTTAATATATTTTTCTTCCTGAAGGAAAAACCAATCGACGAGGCGATCGCTCACTTGCCAAACAATATACTCTCGCACCCCATTACGACGATAAACCTGTAGCTTTTCTCGTAAATCGTAAGCAGCACTACTAGTAGCTATTTCCACTATTAGTTCTGGGGCACCCGCAATATAGTCATCTTCGTCTACTTGCGAGTTTCCTACTTCTAATCTCAATAAGGCATCGGGTTGTGGTTCATTATCTGCGTCTAGGCGTACCGTAGTATTGTCTGCTAAATCTGTTCCAGGTGTTGCTGCATGATAAACACCCAACCAAGCCATGATATAGCTATGGGGCTGACCGTGAATTCTTCTTACGGGCGATCCCATATATACTTTACCTTCAATTAACTCGGCTTTTTTCAAGTGGGGCATAGCTTGATAACGCCGCTCGAATTCGGCGCGAGTCAGGCGATCGCCATTTTCTAAAAAAAGAATATTTTTCGATGGTTTGGCTACCATTATTACCCGTTATAAAAGAGAATCCATGAGGTTAATTATCTTGATACTAGCTTTAGATAGATTATCTTGAGGATTGGTTTCTAACTCGGTTTCTAATAATCCCTTCAGAGCGATTAATTTCATACTATTTTCCGCTAAAGTCTCAGCGATCGCCTCTCCGGCAGGAAGATAGCCAACTGCACCCAAATCCATTAAAGCCGAACGACGCAGTTGCAAATCGTCTCCTGACAATGCTCTAACCAAAATTTCGCCGTATTTAGCATCGCCACTTAACTGATACATCGCTCTGGCGGCAGCATATCTAACTTTTTCTACTGGATGCTCGATAAATGGTTCGATTAGAGGCATGGCGACTGTTGCACCTAATGTTCCCAAAGCTTCGAGCGCTGCTTCGTAAGGTTGTACTAGATGAGGTTTTCCAGGTACGAATCGAGCCTCTGCTACTCCTCCTGCTAACAATTCCATTAAGGCAGGAATACAGCTTTTAGCGCCTAACATTTCTAAAGCTTGTGCTGCGGCTTCCCTGACATAAAAATCGGGAAACTGCAAACAACGAATTAATGGCTCTACGGCTCGTTTATCTCCCAATTTACCTAGTGCTCTAGCGGCATTGCGACGTAGAGGATAGCCACCGTCGGGAGCGCGGTCTCGTTCGTCTTCTAGTGCCATTATCAAAGTGGCGATCGCTTCTGGGTGTGTAACTCGAAATCTTCCCAACCACCAAGCAGCATAGTAACGTAAACCCAAATCTTCTCTTTGTTTGAGATTGGCGATCGCTTGTTCTACAGTTAGCTCCTGCGCCAATGCTTCATCATTCATTCTCTATCCCCAAAAATGACAATACTCAGACAAGTAAACAAATACTAGCTTATTGCTGGCACTCGCATACTTCCCTGAGTAATGCTGTTAATAACCAAAGTTGGTTTTTTTGCTAGTTCTTATTAGTTATCTCTCCACTAGCATGAGAGCTTTCTAACTAAGGCTGTTGATTGCGTAATCAATATAGCTATTAGCTTCGGTAGCAGGATCGCCTGACAGACCGTGATTGTTTTTGATGTACTTCAAAGCTTCAATGTACCAGCTAGGAGACAACTCGTAAGCGCGATTGATTTCATCCAATCCAGCTATGAGATATTCGTCCATAGGACCAGTACCACCAGAAACTAGGCAGTAAGTAACCATCCGTAGATAGTAGCCGATATCACGAGAACATTTTGCTTTACCTTCAGGAGTAGAAGCAAATTGGGGACCTTGAGTGTTGGTAGTGTAAGGATACTTGCTATATACTGCGTTAGCTGCACCGTCAATCAAGCTTTGAGCTTTAGAAGTTAAAGCTTTTGCAGCTTCTAAAGAAGCACGAGCTTGGTTAAAACGACCAAAAGCGGTTTGAATTTCGGTACTGCTTAAAAAACGTCCTTGAGAATCGGCAGCCGAAACTGCTTCGGTTAGAGGAGTTTTCATAATTTGGATGTCTCCTTTGTTTTGCTAAATTTTCCTAAGAGTTTATTTGGTAAGCTGGTTAATGCTTGTAGGTAATTAAGATACTGCAGCAGCAGCGCGATCGAAGTAGCTAGCAATTTCCGAAGAGATTGCACTACAGTCTCCAGAAGTAATATTGTTAGGATCGTTAACGATTGCCAAAGCAGCATCTTTCATTTTTTGTACGCCTACTGCAACGGAACTACCAGGAGTACCCAAAGCAAGGTAAGTTTCGCGGAGTCCATTGAGGCAGCGGTCTTCTAGTACGCTAGCATCGCCAGTGAAAATAGCATAAGTAACATAGCGTAAAATGATTTCCATGTCGCGCAAGCAAGCAGCGTTACGACGGTTGGTATAAGCGTTTCCGCCAGGAGCAATTAACTGAGGCTGTTCTGCAAATAAAGCACGAGCAGCGTTAGTCACGATTGCTGAAGAATTACCAGTAATGCGGTTGACAGCGTCCATGCGCTTGTTGCTGGCAGAAACCATGGCATTAAGAGCATCTAATTGGCTGTCAGATAGGAATTCACCGCGAGCATCAGCTTGAGACACTACTCTAGTAAATGCGTCAAACATTATAATTTATCTCCTACTCTATCTAAATGAGTTTGGTTGAACTTCAAAAAGTAATCTTATTGCTTGAGCTACCTAGTGGAGAGTTTACACTCTGGAGGTCACCGGTTTTAAGAGCCCCTCAAAACCGAAGTGCACCACTTTCGAGGAAACTTCCAACTGTCTCGGTGCTCGTTGACAATCGCCAGACCGGTTTGCCTAATGGCTACCGAGCCGTCGATCGCAGTTTCGTCTCTGAAAAAGACGTTTCGGGGTCGCACTGGGTTTCAGCCGTCCGTTATGCCTTCTGTAGTAAGAAACTCGAGCTAAAGATGCGATCGCAACTAGCTTTAAGCTCGATCGCTATCGATTTTCAACCCTTATAGGTTTCTTTTATACAATGGCATCGAGCCTTTATTTGTTACATCTTGTTAATTTTTAGCCGACTCTATGAGTCTGCTTAATAAAACTATAGATTTAAGGCTCGGACAACTATTATTATCCCTTGCGATCTACATGGTATGGTGCCCATTCTTTACAGAACTTTACTCTTACCTATATTGAAAGAGATAATTGCCCATCTCTAGTTATAGAGACTAAAGGAAAAAGTTTTCTAAAGTCATATTATTTTCTAATTCTGTAAAAAATAGCAACGAGCTGTAACTTTTATCAACAATTAGCTGTTTGGTAAAGGTAGTGGAGAGAATTCTAATCTTGAATAAACGGTTAACACTCAACAGTAATTAGTTAAATCTACTGGTAACATGGGAAGTTGAGAAATTTCGCTTTCATCGTTGGTACCCCATCTCAAACATGACTGATTTTCTGAGCCATCTCAATCCTACTCAACGCCTTGCTGTCGAACATTTTTGCGGTCCTATGTTAGTGGTAGCTGGTGCTGGTTCGGGAAAAACTAGAGCCTTGACTTATCGTATTGCCAATTTGATTCGCCAGCATCAAATCGATCCAGAACATATTTTAGCGGTTACTTTTACCAATAAAGCGGCTCGGGAAATGCGCGAGCGAATCGAGCAGATTTTTGTCCGAGAACTGGCTTTAAATAAGTACGGGCAAAGAGTAGAGTTTTTGGCAGACTACGAACAAAAAAGTTTGCGATCGCGAGTGTATCAAAGAACGACTAAAAAATTGTGGATTGGAACTTTTCACAGTTTATTTGCTCGTTTACTGCGTTTTGATATTAATAAATATCAGGATGAGAGAGGCAGAACCTGGAAGCGAAATTTTTCTATTTTTGATGAGTCTGACGTACAAAGTTTGGTGACAAATATCGTTACCAAACAAATGAATTTAGACAATAAAAAATTCGATCCCCGCAAGATACGTTATACCATCAGTAATGCTAAAAACCAGGGCATCACTCCCGATGATTTTCTCAAGCACGAACCAGGTTATCGCGGACGAGTTATTACGGATGTATACAATGAATATCAGGCAAGATTGGCAGCAAATAATGCCTTGGATTTCGACGATTTAATTTTGGTTCCCGTTCGATTGTTTCAACAAAACGAATCGATTTTAGGCTATTGGCACAGTCAGTTTCATCATATTTTAGTTGATGAATATCAAGATACCAATCGCATTCAATACGAGCTAATTAGATTGCTCGCTACCAATGGGGAGACTAGAAAAAGCCAATGGAACTGGCAGGGGCGATCGCTGTTTGTGGTAGGAGATGCCGATCAGTCGATCTATTCTTTTCGGCTGGCAGACTTTACCATTTTGCTCGACTTTCAAAAAGATTTTGGCGACGGTTTGCCCGATGAAGATACTCGCACCATGATTAAGTTAGAAGAAAATTATCGCTCTCGGGAGAATATTTTACAGGCGGCAAATCAGTTAATTGCTAATAATAGTCAGAGAATTGATAAAGTTTTAAAACCAACGCGGGGGCTCGGCGAACAAATCTATCTTTATAAAGCGGAGGACGAACAGCTAGAAGCTAGATTTGTAATTAACCAACTGCAAAAACTAACTGAAGATAATCCCGAATTAAATTGGGGCAGCTTTGCTATTTTGTATCGTACCAATGCCCAATCTCGTCCTTTTGAAGATTTACTAATTCATAATAATCTTCCCTATAATATCGTCGGTGGCTTAAAGTTCTACGATCGCAAAGAAATTAAAGATGCTTTGGCTTATTTGAGAGTAATCGTCAATCCTGATGATACGGTGAGTTTGCTGCGAATTATCAACACACCCCGTCGCGGCATCGGCAAAACCACCATAGCTTCCTTAATGGATGCGGCGCAACAATTGGGCGTGCCCCTATGGGAAATTATCAGCGACGAAACTTCGGTTAATACTATAGGTGGACGGGCGGCTAAGTCGGTTCAAAAGTTCGTCCAAATGATTCAAAATATCAAAGAAAAGTTAGAAACCCTTACTGCTGCCGAAGTCTTGAGTCAGATTCTCGACAAGTCAAACTATGTCAGGGAACTGCAAAATCAAGGTACGGATGAAGCCGATAACCGCATCGAAAACATCTACGAATTGTACAATGCGGTGCAGCAGTTTCAAGAAGACAATCAAGAATCTAGTCTCGAAGCTTTTCTAGCTAGCGCCTCTCTAGCATCCGATCTCGATAACTTAGATGAAGCCCAAGAGAAAGTCTCGTTAATGACGCTTCATTCTGCTAAAGGTTTAGAATTTCCCGTGGTCTTTTTAGTGGGAGTCGAACAAGGTTTACTACCTCACAATCGGACTCTCAACGATCCTTTAGAACTAGAAGAAGAACGCCGTCTTTGTTACGTAGGAATTACTCGCGCTCGAGAACAATTATTTTTAACTTATACCAGACAACGCCGTCTTTGGGGATCTAGAGAACCAGCGATCGCTTCGCAATTTTTAAAAGAACTGCCAGAAGACTTAATTAGTAGCAATGTGGCAACTGCAGCTAATTATTTGCGCCAGAGTATTAAAGCCAAAGAACAAGCTAAAATAGCTGCGATCGACTCAGGAGATAATCATAACTGGTCGGTGGGCGATCGCGTCTTACACCATCAATTTGGCGCGGGAGAGATCACCCATATTTTAGGTTCGGGAAATAAAGCAACTCTGGCAGTGAAATTTCCTAGTTTGGGCGCGACTAAAATTATTCCTAAAGCAGCACCAATGCAAAGAATTGATTGAGGTTATTTAATTTACGGCAGTTTTTGAGGGAGTAGACTCTATTTTTACGAACTAACCAAAGTCAATCTTTCAGAATACAAAGGGGTTGAGCTTACTCACCCCTAATGCAAAACTTGCCTTATTTTTACAACAGAAAGATTCGCTTAATTACCAGAAGATTTTGAATCCTCAGAAACATCGGATGATTCTGGTTTATTATCAACTGGTTCTGTAGTTCGATCTGCTTGAAATTCGAGATTTTCAACTGTAGGTTCGCTAGATTCAGGTTTATCCCCTTCATACTCCACTGGCGATCGCTCGATTTCAGGAGAGGAAATATTTTCTGTTGCAGATTCTGTAACTGTAGTTTCTGCATTTTCCTTTGGTGTTTCTTCTGCGTCTACTTCAATGGTTTTTGATGGTTCGGTGTCGGTATCTTCTTCTGCAGCGGGAGTTACGTTTACTGCTTCTATGGTTGATTTAGATTCAGTTTCTTCAGTATCGGTTATTTCTCGCTCGGCTTGGGAATCAGCTAAGGAAGAAGTTTCAGTCATTTCGGGAGGTGCGTTTGGAGAGTCAACAGTAACAGATTCTGTCTCGGTATCTGAGGTATCTGATGTAATTGAAGGAGGGACTGGTTCTTCTCGAGCAACTGTTTCAGGTTTTTCTTCTATCATCTCCTCCTCCAAAATCTCGTTAAGTTGGGTGTCGATTGGAGGAGTAGATTGTTTCTTTCTACCAAATAATCGGCCAAAAAACCCTGGCTGTTTGGTTTCAGTGATTTTTTGAGAAGGAGTCTTCGTAGTTTCTGAAGCAGTACTTACCTCTGTCGCTTCAGTTTCCACCCCTAAGTCGGAAGGCGTTTTTGTCGATTTAGTCAATTCATCTTCAGATTCTACTGCTGTTGGCGTTGGTTCCATTGAATCCCGTTCGGCGGCAACGGTTTCGTCGATAATTTCTGCTGCCGGAGGTGTAGCTTCAGTAGTTGGCTTATCTGCTTCAGCAACGGCTTCTGAAGTCTCTTCGGGAATAGCTATTTTTTCCTCGGTGACTTTTTCTCGCTCGATAGTAGGTTGTACTTGAGTCTTGACGCTACGGCGACTGAATAAATTATTAATTGCCTTTAAGACTGAAAAGTTGTCTAATTCTGCAGCTTTTTCGGGATAGGCGATCGCTTTTCTTAATTTTAGGGTTTGCCACTGATAAGAAATCAATAAAGCAACCGCTGCTGATTGACCCAGCAATACTACTCCCGTGATTCTAATCGCGCCAAACCACAAGATTGAAGCGTAAGTCAAGCCAATCGCACTCCAAAAAAAATCATCTCGACGGTGAATATCCGGCATTAAGAACGCTGTCAAGAATAAGATCGAACTACTCAATCCAACTGCGATCGCTAGGGCATATGCCAACATTTTTCTTTACTCCATCTCTTATTTCTGTCTATATTTTGCGGCAAGTCGCTCTCCGATTGGGGCAATCTCGATAAATCTTACCAAAAGCTGGGGCTCGACCTTCTAGTTGTTTAACGGGCTAGGGTCATTGTAAAAGCGACCGCCTTGCTTTGAAAACTGCAACAAGAATGATGTAGAAGTTAACTTATCTATCGTATTAAGTAAGTAGGAAGAGAAGATCTTGCCCTACATTTAAACAAATCCCCGACTAAAAAAATGAATCATCCTCTTGCGATCTCAATCCTCTTCGTCGGACTAAATGGACTTATTGCTTTGGTTCTTTCCTATATTGTAGTCATGGAAAGAACTAGTACCAGAGTCTGGCATGGAGAATCTTCAGAAGATGTGACAACACAGTCAAAATATTTAGACCAGCCTGGTAAATGGGCAGCATTTGTTGAAAACTTCACTCAAAAATTTATTACTAAAACCAGTAATGATGGCTTGCTACAGCGAAAAGTAAGAGCATTTGGTAATTTTGCCGAATACGTTCCCCTGGCTTTGCTACTGTTAATTACTCTCGAATTAATGAATTTACCCTCTTGGTTAATCTGGCTGTTAGGAAGCGCGCTTACTGTCGGAAGAATTACCCATGCATGGGGAGTAATTGAAACTTACGGTCCCTCACCCGGTCGAGCACTAGGATTTTTCTTGACTTGGTTCGTATATTTAGTCGGTGCTGCTACTTGCCTTTACTATGGTATTCGAGAAATTTTGCCCTAAGCAATCAAGAAAATTCAGTAGGATTTTTAGATGAGCGATATTTTTGAAAAAATACTTATAGGATAAGTTAAACTTTGGTTGCTCGATTTGCTCCTCTTTCTATGTCGCGAGCTTTTTTACCACGCCAAACTAGGCGAACCGGAGTACCGGTAAACCCTAGCTGTTCTCGAAACTGACGGTCTATGTAGCGACGATAGTTATCGTTAAATCGCTTGGGATCGTTGACAAACAAAGCAATAGTTGGCGGTTGGCAACTGACCTGAGTGCCGTAGTAGATTTTACCCTGTTTTCCTTGGCGAGAAGCGGGGGGAGAGTGCCAGCTAACGGCATCTTCTAATACTTCATTAATTACCGAAGTACTGACGCGACGACGATATTCATCGTAAGCCTTATCGACTAAATCCAGAATTTTATCAACTCGTTTGCCACTCAAAGCACTAACAAAAATTAATTCCGCCCATTCCATAAAGTAGAGGCGATCCATAATTCGGCGTTGGTATTCATAAATAGTTCCAGAGTTTTTGTCCACCGCATCCCATTTGTTGAGAACGATAATGGTGGCTTTGCCCTCATCGATAATGCGCCCTGCTAGTTTTAAATCCTGTTCGGTAACACCATCGAGAACGTCTAGAACGAACAAAACCACATCGGCGCGCCGGATTGCTTTAAACGCTCGATTGATGCCAAAAAATTCTGCTCCATAGTCTACGTTTTTCTTACGGCGTATTCCTGCAGTATCGATGAGGCAATAGGTTTTATCTCCTCTAACTACTACCATATCGATCGCATCTCTAGTCGTACCAGAAATGGGGGAGACAATCGCCCGTTGTTCGCCAGTTAAGGTATTGAGTAAACTAGATTTACCTACATTGGGACGACCAACGATCGCTACTTTAATCTCTTCTTTATCTGCGAGTTGGTCTACAGGGGGTAAGTGTTCGATCAGTTCGTCTAATAATTCTCCCGTACCGCTGCCGTGAATGGCTGAAATGGGATAGGGTTCGCCCAAACCTAACTCCCAAAACTCCGCTGCCTGGATTGCACCTCTTTCTACAGACTCACACTTGTTTACTGCCAGCAATACGGGAACTTGTTGCTGCCGCAACCACTGGGCAATTTCGCGATCGCCAGGAGTTACGCCAATTTGCCCGTCTACGACCAAAATTGCTACTGAAGCTTCTACCAATGCCGCCATCGCCTGCTGCCGAATCAAGGGCAAAAACTCGGTGTCGTCATCAAACACCAAGCCTCCAGTATCGACAACCTGAAACTCGCGGTCTTGCCAAAATGCAAGGCGGTAAGTGCGATCGCGAGTGATTCCTGGTTGGTCATGAACGATCGCCTGTTGGTCACCCGCCAGACGATTGACAAAAGTAGATTTCCCTACATTGGGTCTACCGATAATAGCAACTATAGGTAATGGCATATTTATAACAGTAATTAGTTAAAAGAGCGAAACCAAGTGAAGCAATAATTGTTTTATGTATCGACCTTGTTTATCGATTAATCCATTCCTATTGTATCTTTCTTCAATCGCTAATTTCTTTTACTAATGAGAGCACATTATAGTGAACAGTCTTACCTTTTATCTTTTACTTTGCTTCTTCTACTGTTTCAACTAAGCAACTCCTGGCAAACGACGATACTTGAGAACATAGCCTAGTATAGCCAGCAAAATAATTACCGCGATCGCGATACCTATGGGACTGGGTAACCAAAATACAGCTTCAATGTGATTGATTTGTCCCGGTTGCAGTTGCCAAACCAGTGGTTCTCCAGGCACAGTAGCAATTGGTTCGAGGTTATTTTCACCAGCGACGCTATAAGCCCTTAAAGGCGTATTCAGCTGAAATTCTAAATTAATCAGAGAACCAGGACTGACAACTATTTTCCCTTGTTCTGACAGAACTCCTAAGGCGCGAAGATCGATAGTCAGATCGAGCAAATTGCGTTCGAGAAATAACAGGTTGTTCTGTTGCAGAGCGATTTGCGAATCTAACTTTAAGAGATTCATGTTCTTAGCCTGGGGGGTAGCAGTAGCTACCGTATCGCTATGAAAAAACTGATTGAACTTCTCAGTTAATTCTTTACCGTTACCAAAGGGAATGGTCACTAAAATTTCTTGGGCACTTAGCCTTTTAACTTTGCCCTGTAAAGCTCGCGATCGCGCTTCAATACTATTCAACCATTTCTTCGCTTCTGCTTGAGAAAGACTGGTTAATTGCTCGCCAATTTTAATCTGCTGGACGATCTTGCCATGCTGGGGATTATCGAAATCAATCCCCACATCATAGCGTACACAGCCAGTCAATAAAGTTACCAAACTTAAAATAATCGGCAACAAAAACCTAGTTAGCTGTTTTCTCTGTCTGCTCATTACTTCCCCTTGGCTAAACTACTTACTGTTTGGCGGCAACTCCGAAACTACCAAAAAGCAGATGGGGTAAATAAGAACTGCTGCCTACCCATTCGGCGCGATCGCTTAAATCGACTAAATTTTCGAAAGCCTCAAAGATATTTCCCGCTACCATAGTATTTTTAATCCGACCGACAATTTGCCCACCTTCGACTTTATAGCCGAGATCGACATTCACGGAAAATTCTCCTGCTAATTGGTTAGATTGTCCCGCACCGAGAACTTGGTCGATAATAATTCCCTCAGACATTCCCGCAATTAAATCCTCTACCGCAGTATTTCCTGGGGCAATAGCCAAATTGACCAAACTGGGGCTGGGACGAGATAAGCCGCCGCGAAAACCATTACCGCTCGATTTTACCTCACCACGAGCCGCCCAACGTCGATCCCAATAAAACTGCTCGATGGTGCCGCGATCGATTAACACTTTCTTACTGGTCAGCACTCCTTCGTCATCTACAGGGCAAGCACCGGCACCGATACTAGGATCTTCAAACACGCTTAGCCGTTCGTCAAACACTTTTTCCCCTAGTTTATCTGCTAGGGGTGAGGATTTTTGCACCACGCTGCGACCTGAAAGAATAGTACTAAATAGCCTGCCTATAGTGCTGGCTGCCGCACTAGAAGTAAATAAAACGGGATAGTAACCGCTAGCAATTGTCGCCCCCTGTCGGGCATATCGATACTTTTGCAGCAATTTCTCTAAAATTGCCTCATAATCGGGAGCGCGATCGCGAGTAACTTCGTAAGCGTAAGCCTGTAAAAAGTCTTCTCCTTTTACCAAATTACCCGAGAGAATTGCACTAGCTGTTTTGCTGCTGCGTTCGGTGTAGACATCAGTAGTAGTTGCTAGTTTGACTTTGCTCGAACGAGTATGAAAGCTGACATCTACTAAAATATCGGGATTATACTGATGAACTCTCTCGATAAAATTTTTGCCCACTTCCACCAATTCTTCGACATCGGGAGGCTGGTAATTACTTTCAGGAGTAACTGAATTTAGGTTTTTGGCAAACTCAAATTCTACTACATCCTCTACCGCCGCCGTAGCGACAGCCGCATCTACCAAAGCTTCTAAGCGAGTAAGGTCGGTAGAACTGGCAAACCCCAGGCGATCGCCGTCAATAATTCGCAGGGCAATTCCTTCTGAAGCTTTAGTTGCTAGAGATTTAAGGCGATTATTGGCAAATTCTATCGGCGTGTTCCGGCTAGATTGGTAATAAACCTCTGCTTGCAAATCCTGCTTACGAGCCAGATCGATTACCTCGGTAATTATTTCATCTTCAACCATGTTGCTGTTCGTCGTATTGGTTTATATCCTCAAATAGTCCGATCGAGGTTAGTAAATAGTGGTTAGTAGCAAATAGGGTAATACTAGCTGACTACTAACTATTTCCCCCTGCTATTCCTGCTCCCAGTTGCCATTGCTCTGGCTGCCATTTTCGACGGTAACTAGATCGATCTGCTGGCGATAATAATCGACGCTTTTAACCTCGACTTCGACGCGATCGCCCAAACGATAGCGAGCTTGATTTTTCCTACCTACCAGACAACTATCACGGGAGCGATACTCGTACCAGTCATCTTTTAGAGAGCTGACATGCACCAGTCCTTCGACTAAGAGATCTTCAATTTCTACAAAGAAACCATAAGACTGTACCCCAGTAATCAAGCCCTCAAATATATTACCAGTCCGTTCTTTCATCTGCTCGGCTTTTTTCAACCCTGCCAAGTCTCTTTCGGCATCTTCAGCTAGTTTTTCGCGATCGTTGAGAAAGGGAATCATCGACTGAATTTCTGTTGCCATGTGCTCTTGTATTGCCGGGGGTAGAACTTTCCAATTAATTTGTCCGTGACAACTACTACTAGTCAAATCTACGCCCTTTTTGGCGCGGCTGTGGCGGCGGTCTCGTCCATGTTGGAATATAGCTTTTAAGCTTCTTTGGATGGTGAGATCGACATATCTTTGTCCTGGAGAGATACAGTGGGTATAGCCATCAGCATAGGCCAAACCGAAGTGTTTTCTGGGTTGAACGGTATATTTAATTGGCTTGAGAGTATTTTGAAGCAAATAGTTGAGTACCATTGTTTCGGAAGACTTGGCAAACTGTTCGGTAAGTCTTTGATAGTCTTGAGGAGTAATCTCTTCTTCGGCATCTAGATCTATCTGTAGTCCCAAATTGCTGCCTAATTTGATTAAGTCTTCCAAGTCTTCGATATCTGGTTCTGGTTGAGTGCAGTAAATTCCCGGGATATCTAAAGCTTGTAGATGCTCGGCAACCACTTTTCCAGCTAAAATAGTTAGTTCGGTCAACAGAGAATAAACTGGTAAAGTAGATACAGCTAGAATCGTACCCAATCTTCCTTCATCTTTATAAAGACTGGGAATTTCGGGGGTAGCAATTTCCAAACCACCCCGCTGTAGTCTTTGAGCCTTGACTAAGGGGCTCAAGGTAAAAAATAGGTCATTCAGCACTGGCAAGAGAGTTGCCAAATCATCTTTAACTTCGTTCTGCTGACCTAGCAATGACTGTGCTTGTTGATAGGTAAGCTGATGGTCTACAGATATAACTGTAGGAGCAATAGTATATTCGATTATTTTTCCCTGTTCGTCGAGAGTAATCTCGATCGAGATAGTCAAACGATTTTTCTTTGGTACTAGAGAACAAAGTTTGCTGACTTTTTCGACAAAAATCGGCAAAACTTTTTTTTGTAAGTCTACCGATACTGCTCTTTTACGTGCTACGCGATCGAGAATGCTGTCTGGTTCTATATAGTGAGCGACATCCGCTATGTGTAGACCTAATTTCCAGTTACCGTTTTTAGTTTTTTCGAGCGAAAAGGCGTTTTCAATCCAAGTATTGTTGGCTAAGTTTGACTCGGTATCGATGGTGAAAGTAAGCTTATCTCTAAGATCGATGCGCTTTTTAATCTCTGCCGTAGGAATCCTTCCCGGTAAATCGGCGGCAGCAGCGATCGCCTTTTCAGGAAAATCTTGAGTTAAATCGTGCTTGCAAGAAACTATATCTATATCTGCTGCTGCTTCAGCATCGCTACCTAGAATTTTGGTAACTTTACCTAGAGGAAGTTTTTGCGCCAAGGGATAGCGTAGTACCGAGACGTGAACTAAATGTTCTAAGGCTGCCTTGAGGTCGGTACCGTTCTGCTGTAAATCTAGTTCGAATAGTAAGCGATCGTCTAAGGGAATCGCTCGATAACCATTCTCACTGGCGGTAACTGTAGCTAGAAGAGAAGGATTGGAACGTTCTAAAATTAATTTGACTTCCCCTTCGGGAGAACGGCGACGACTGCCTTCTTTAATAATTTTGACAAAAACACGATCGCCATTCCAAGCATTGCTGAGGTGACTTTCTTTAACATAAATATCATCGGCATTTTCTTCGTCTTGAATAGCAAAACAAAATCCTTTGCTCGAACAACGCAATTTGGCTTCTACGACATCATCATCGTAAATGCGACGATACTTACCTCTTTCTTTGACTAAAATTCCAACTTTTTCGAGAACATCTAAAACGATTTGCAGTTTTTCAAAATCAATTTCATCTTCACAGCCGAGCTTTTTTTCTAAATTCTTCTTGGCAACTAATTTGTCATCTACAAACTGAGCTAGTAATGTAGCGATTGAAAATTCCATCTAAAAACAGTCCTTATTTGAGAAATTAAATACGAGTGAAGTCAGTAAAAGTATAGTCCTCAATTTACTCTTGCTTACCTGTAGTTGTAGTGCTTTACTCAAAACTTGGGACAGAAAGCATTTTAACTTCCACTCAGCGGTACGCCGTGACGCTCGTGGTAAGCTCACTTCTCCTAAAAGGAGAGATTGAGAGGGATAGTTTCTACGGCTAAGAAGCCTCACCAAGACTAGACAGAACGGGTTGACCGGTCTAGGAAAAAACCTCTATGAATAACCCTCTGTTGGTTGTAACCCTCGGTCAATTTTGAAAACAACTAGTTTCTAACCTCGACCGATTTTTGAAAGTAGTGCTTGAATCTACTGCTTTTTGCCATGATTTTAACTAGCAGCTTTCAATAATTGAGAAGTAATCTTTTTTGGCTTCTTTAGTTTTAACCTAAAACTCTACAATTATATTGAGAGTCAGAGATTATTTTGCCGCCAGGCAGCAGAGTGTCACGAACAATTGGCACTACAGAATCAGGTTTGGGTGTCGCTTTCTCCTCTAACCGTTGCGAGTATTTTATACTACTCTGAGTCAAAGGTACTCAGCTTTGTCAAGCCAGAGCCTGCTTCGACTTCGTTGGAGAGACCTGCTTTGAGTTCGTAAATACCGTTGGTAACTTTCTCACCCGCAACTAGATCGTTTGAGAAAAAAACTGATTGCAGGTATCGAACGTAGTTCAATTACGAGTTGGTTTGTGGTTATTCTGTATCTATTGTAAATTTTCTATGTTAATTAGCAAACTTCTTTTTTTTTCAATTCAATTAATAGTAACTTAGTACTACAGCACTGAGAGGACATTTTATGCTAGCGCAATTTCGCCACCATTATCCCCAAGGAAGCATGGTTAGTGAGTTGGTCGATCTCGACCGAGGACTGTATTTAGTCAAAGTTACAATTCGAGTCTCAGGAGAAATTTTAGCTACTGGCTTAGCGGCAGCAGAGCGAGTAGAACTTGCCGAAGATCGAGCTAGAAAGAGGGCACTCGCCGTATTAGCCTTAGATGAGATTCCCGTAACTAAAGAAATTGGAGCGTCACAAACGCCAGCGAAACCAGCAACTATGTCGAGCAACTCCGAGCTTTCCAACTCAGACAGAGCGATAACTTCACCTGTTCCAGTTACCACCGAAAACAAAAGCACGAGCCAAGAAGATTATGTAGTTCGGGAGCTATCCCAGTCCCAGCAGTCAGATTTGGTGTCTGCAGAAGAATTTCACCAAGCGATCGCTACTTCAGAACCACAGTCAGATCTGACTTCGCCATCTCCAGAGGAAACTCCCAGTATTGAAAACGGCAATTTGTTCGCAGGAACTTTGGAATCTCAATCGCCAGGGGAATCTGTTCTCAATCTCGAACAACCTCAGCAACCCCCAATTGCCGACTCCGAGCCAGTCTCATCCAACACAACTATCGAAGTAAATTTTGACGACATCAAACATCAAACCGATATTCACATTAAACGACTCGGTTGGACGAAAGAAGATGGAGTTAATTTTTTAAAAAGTCGCTATGGAAAACGTAGCCGTCTTCATCTTAAAGATGAGGAATTGCTTGAGTTCTTAGAATATCTCGAAAGTCAACCTACACCTAAATAATGCTACTTAAATTAATCGTTTGATTGTGTCACAATAGCAGTAGCCGATAAACTGAAACAAAAATAAGGAGTTACTCATACAGGAGAAACCCATGCTACACCGCAAGATTTATCAACTCTGTCAAGATGGTCGTGAAGTTTGCATTTTCTTGCGGGATCAACAAAGATGGATTGAAAATGGTCATATTGTTGATTTCGAGGGAGATATCGTGACTATTCGTTATGAAACTGAAGAAGATGACGAAGTCAGTTCCTGGGAAGAAATGGTGCGTTTAGAAAGTATTGGTGCCGTAACTCAAAAACTAGCTTCCGTATCTAAAATCAGTTCTGAAATAAATATCTCTGACGAGTGTCCTGAAGCCGAACGGATACCTCCTCAGTTTCCAGAAACCGACAGAGAATAGTATAGCAATTCCATTTGAGTTGAGAAAACAGTTTGGTAAAGCGTCCTTTGTTGTCGGTCACTTATCACTCAATAGTTCTCATGGGTAATTTAGGGGTTGTCATAGCATTGCCAAACACTCTCGGCGATCGCATTGGCTAGACAGTACAGTATAGTCAATTTCGGTATCGAATTAGCAAAACCAACCATTGCTCTACTCGTCTTTGGGTTCGAACACGGGACAGTAACCTTCCGGAATAACCTTGAAACCATAAAGAGGAGAAGTTTGATTCCAGCAGCGTTGCGCTTCATAAAAAACGCAGCGATTGCAGCAATCTAAATCGGCAGATATTCTAGTATCGTGAGCAGAATTAAGCAATTCTCGCTGAGATACACCTCTGATGATTAATTCTTCTCCTTGCCAGCGCGCTTCAATAATCCCCGTGTCTGCAAGTTTAGACCAGCGCGGGTCGTTACTAATTGCGTCGGGAAAACAAAATGAAAACGTCGAGCCAATTTCATTTAATTCACCCTCATAGCTAACGGGCTGAGGAGTAACCGGCTGCAGAAAGCGATCGCCAATGGGTAGTTCGACTAAGATCCCATTAGCAGGAGAATGTAGCTGATAGCGATTGCGTAGCTCTTCTAAACTCGCGAGTTCTACTAAATAATTCCTACGTCCGTGAACCAAAATCACGTGCTGGGGACGAAGATTGTGAATTAACTGAGTTGTGTTGCGTCCGTCACTGTGTTCGGCAAGTAGATAGGTTTCGATAGTTAACCGGGGGAAATTTTTGAGGGGAGCGACCTGGGGATCTCCTTCGTGAATATACTGTTGGGGATGTTCTGGTAATAGTACTAGCCAGGAAGTGTCATCTAAATACTTCTCTAGAACGCTCTTATAATCGACTAAGACCACATTATGTGTATGGGAGGGAAATAATTTGTTTTGGTCACCGGTCAGCCCTAAGCTCTGGCGTGAAATAGCAGGGAAATACTGACTCAAGCGTCTCATCCGCGGACAAACTCTTTCATCCCAAAACAGGGACTGGTGCTTGGCGAAGTTTTGTACTGATAGAGGAAATTGCGATAAGAGCTCTAAATAGACATCGCAAGCTGCTGCTACGGATTCATCTACCCAAATATCGAAATCGCGTCCTGTAAATTGATGATGCGAACGCAGCAGTTTGAGAATCTCCTGACTCAAACCAATCGCCGGTACGGGTAATAAAATATTTTTGCCTGCTGTTAGAGCGCGGTCTATTCGCTCCATTAACTGTTTTTCTTGCTTGCGGCGATGGGGATGGCGTACGGTTCCGTAGCTGCCTTCAATAATCAATACATCAGGAGATAATTCCCGGAAATTCTCGATTGAGAGACCTTCTACTAATTGAAAATTAGAAACGGAAAAATCCCCGGTGTAAACTACCTTATAGTTACGCTCTGAAGTTTTATAGGTAATCGCGATCGCTGCCGCTCCTGGTAAATGTCCTGCGGGATATAGCTCGATTTGTAGATTAGAAGTTAGTTTGATTGGCGAGTACCAAGGGAGAGCGCGATACCCTGAACTTGTCTCTTCTGGCTGTCCCGACCAATGTAAGGACAATAACTTAGCAGTAACTTCACTGGCATAAATCGGCAACTGAGGAAATCGACGATGTAACTCTAATAAACCGCGACAGTGGTCTTCGTGAGCATGAGAACAGAAAACTAAATCTGCTGGGGGAGCGGATAAATTTTGAAATGGCTTGAGATCGGCAAGTCCACAATCGAGTAAAATTCGGCGAGCACCAATCTGCAATAGCAAGCAAATACCTTCATCTTCATGTCCGACACCGTAAGTAAAACAAGATAAAGGAACCAAATTTGCCGCAGCAGGTCGAACTTTACTCATAGGGCTTTGTTCCTGTGGTCGAGGGAGTTTCTTCCGATACTTTGGCTCTTGCTAGATATACTTATTAAATCCGCAGCAGCAAAAACAAAACACTATCTAACTCTTACTACTCGAGCCAATTATCCCTCATGGATTACTTAATGAGCCGAACCATTACCATCGTATTTATCTGAGTCATAGTATCCGTTTTTAGTACCAAAAAACAGACAAGAGATGGTAAAAATTCCCGTCAGAACTAGCAGAATTGATTTGAAATCCATGATCAATTAGTTGCTAAATGCCTAAATGTAGTTACTAATATACTAATATAATTATAATAGTGCGATCGATTGGATCGAAATAAAACGATAATCTATTTTTATCGATCTGCTATCAAATCATTTTAAATAATCACGATATTAGTAAAGAAAGGCAGATAGGCTGAAGTGCAGATGCCTGAAGGAAAGAAACCAATCGAAGATCGAACTCGACCGTAACTAATCGAACGAATTCGATCTAACCTTTTACACATCGATTATCGACCAAGAGTTACAGTAGATTTGGGTGGGGCTTTTACTTTAGGCTCAGTCGGTCGTGGACAGAGTAATCTCTAACTAGCCTCAGTAAGAGTTACTAAATAGCTTTCGGTGCCGAGGACGCTTCAGAAGCATGAGCTCTGGGAGAGGCAATTGGTATTTTTTCAACTTCTGGGAGTTTTTCTAAAATTAGACGCGAAGACTGACTGCCTCCGGAAAGTCGTTTGAGTAATTTGGGTCGACTATCGTGAAGCAAATAAATGATTTCGTCTCCTGAGTGCCATTGTTCTTCTGCCTGAGCCACATGAATCGTGTTTTGTCGTTTGACCAACAAAGGCAATAGCTCTCCAGCTCTAATCAAAGCCTGCAAATGAGCCTGATGGAGTGAAAGCTCTGGTTCTTTCAAAACGGTAGTGCCTAATTTAATTTGTCCGTCATCGATATATGTATTCCATGTCTTGATCGGTAATTGAGATACAAAAGCTCGGTCGACTTTGGTTTTGTTGTGACCATTGTTATACTCAGACTGAGGAAATACCGCTAATACTTTTGGCGGTTGAAATTCTTCTACCGCCCTTTGCGCTAAGACTAAGTTAACTTCTCCATTGTTAGTTAGCGCGATTACAGTGCCCATTGATTCGATTCCGGCTTCTGCTAAAACTTCCGAGTCCAAAGCACTACTTTGAAAAACTGGTAAACCAACTGCTTCTGCTTTTTTGCAGGCTTCAGCATCGGTGTCAATAGCCACAACTGTTTCTCCCAATTCTTGAAATAAGCGACCCACATAGCGACCCAAGGGATTACAGCCAATAATTACCGCCCCTTTAGCTCGACTAGAGGTAATCTGCAACCAATTGGCCACCCAACGAGCGGTTAAACCCTGGAGAAAAACCGTCATGATAATAGTCAAAAACACCAATGCTTTAATCGCATCACCACCAGTGATGCCTTTTTCGGTAAGCAAAATGGCAAACAGAGAAGCTACGGAGGCAGAAACGATTCCTTTGGGCGCGACCCAAGCTAAAAATAGCTTTTGCCGCCAGTTTAGATTACTGTTCCAGGTACATACGGCGACGCTAATCGGGCGTACTACTAACATTAAAACTGTCACCGAAAGGACACTACCCCAACCCAAGGCAAAGACGCTGTCAATAGAAAGGTCTGCTGCCAATAGAATGAATAAAACTGAAACGCAGAGAACTGTAAGTTGACCTTTAAATCTTTTTAGTAGTCTTTCTTCAGGTAGGGAAGATTCTTTTAGAACAATTCCCGCGATTACCGTCGCCATTAATCCAGATTCGCTGCGTAGGCTTTGAGATAATACGAATAACCCCCATACTGCTGCTAAGACAATCAAATTTTTTAGTTCTTCTGAAAGATAGTTGTTGCGTTTGAGCAGCAAACCTACCAGCCAACCGCCAATGCCGCCAACAATAGCACCAATTCCCAAACGCAGCAGCAAACCACTCATTACTTCTACAGGGGCAGCATTAGTATTTAAAATCGTATTGAGCACCACAACGGCTAAAATCGCGCCTACAGGATCGATTAAAACTCCTTCTCCCTCTAGTAAAGTGGCAACTTGGCGGTCTACTTTGACCTGTTTGAGCAAAGGACTAATTACTGTAGGTCCTGTTACTACAACTAAAGAGGCGTATAAGAAGGCGATCGCCCAAGGAAACTCTGCTAACCAATGAGCCGCCATTCCGCCACCAATTAGGGTGATTAGGGTACCGAGAGTGACGAGATTGCGTAGACTACCCGATACTCTGCCTAATTCTCTAAGCTCTAAATTTAATCCTCCTTCAAAAAGAATAATCGCTACGGAGAGAGCTACTAGGACTTCTAGACCTACACCCAAACTTTGTGGGTGTAAGACATCAAAGCAGTCAGTGCCCAGTAAGATCCCAAAGATCAACAAAAATACTATGCTGGGAACTTGAAAATATTCTGCTAATACCTGTGCGCCGATGCCTGCTATAACGGTGATAACTATTTGTAAAGTAATTGCAAAAGATCCTTCCATAAGCTAGTGATTTTTAGGCATTCGGTGCAAATTTTCTTTCCAGCGAGAAACTGAAGTAAAATGATAGTCAAATATTTTAAAATTTCGCTTTTAATTTATTGCGGCGATCGTCCAAATAAGTGATTAATAATAGCAGGAGACCCCTAATTTTTAATCGAAAATTGTTAATAGCTCGATATTCAACAAAACCAAGATAATTGTTCGTTCATGTTGAGTATTCTAGCATCCTGATTATGAAGCAACTAGCATGCGGCTTGAGAAAAGTATTGTCAATAGTCTTTGGTATCTGTTGAGTGTAGTTTAATTATTTTTCCCAATCACCACTCAATTCCTCGCAGTAGCTGAGAAAATCAACTTATTCGGCTTAAGTAACTTTTGTCGCTCGATCTGTTTATGTCATCTAATCCTACTTTTATTTGGAGACGCTCTACTAATAAACTGCGCCAGGGAGAAATTTGGCTGGAATATTTTTGTGTTGCCGGCTTGTTTTTAGCAGCTTTAGGATTATTTTTAACTAATTTAGGCGGTCTACCTCTTAGTAATGCAGAAGCCCGATTAGCCCAGACAGCTAGGGAAATTTACTACTCATCAACAAGTTTAAAGCTTTGGATTTTTCCCAATCTGTGGGGTGAACCCATTCTCAACTACCCGCCTTTAATTTGTAATCTAATCGCTCTTTCCTATTCTCTTTTTGGTATTAGCGAAGCTACGACGCGTTTACCTGGAGCAATACTCAGCGCTGTTTCAGTTTTAATACTATACAAAATCGGTCGTGAAATTTTTATCGCTCGGCTTCCTGCTTTGTTTTCTGCTACCATTTATTTAACTTTTTTACCTGTAGTTCGTTTGGGGCGTTTGGCTACATTTGACGGCGGGCTACTTTGTCTGGAGATTTTAACGATTTGGGCAATTTTGCGCTCCCGCCGTAACTTATGCTGGACTCTGGTAGCGGGAATCATCTTAGGGGCAATTGGCTTGAGTAGTGGCATTCAAAGCTTACAAATTTTGGCGGTCGCCTTAATATTTTTGTATTGGGATACTCCTCGTCTAATTAGTTCTGTCTATTTATGGCTTGGAATCGGTTTGGGTATCGTTCCTACGATTATTTGGTATGCCGCTCAATGGTATCGCTATCATGAGGCAGTCGCTATTGTCGATTTTTGGCAGTTATTGCTCGAACCAGTTAAAACCATCGATTTAGGAACGCCAAGTTCTCGATTTAGTCAGCTTGTAGTTTGGCTGCAGTATTTTTTTCCTTGGTCGATTGTCGTTTTTGCTGGTTTGCAGTCAGTCAGACAAAACCTTCACTGGGGTTGGAGCAAACTAATTCTAGTTTGGACGAGCGCGACTATGCTTGTGGTTTTATTCGAAGCCGACCGACAATACTGGTATATTTTACCTATTTGTCCTGCCTTAGCCCTCGCTGGTGGTGCCCAACTACAGCGAATTCGCAATTTACCTAGTTACATTGACTATCCTCGTTTTTGGGGTTTTAGCTGGGGGGCTATGGCGAGCGTGGTTGCAGTTGTTGGTTTATATGGCAAATTACATAACCAGCTTGATTTTTATTGGGCTTCTATTGGAGTAGGCTTAGTAATGACTTTGGGAACCGCATCGGTGTTAATCTTTAGAAGAAAACCAGAGTTCATACCCATACTTTTTTGGGGGTTTTATGTCTCCCTATTTATATTTGTCAGTTCTCCATATTGGATTTGGGAATCATCGACCTTCGAACCACTCCAGCCTCTTGCCGCTCTCATTAAACACCAAGTACCTCGAGCGCAAATTGTCTACACTTGTGAGCCAAAAGATAGTGCCGCTCTTAGTTTTTACAGCGAACATCAAGTTGTTTTTTTAAACCTGCAACAGCTTAAAAAATACTGGTCAGAGAGTTCGTCTGCCTATCTGTTACTAGATAAGCCTGCGATGCAAAAACTTAACTTGCCGCACTCGGCAATTGTCACTACTCCAGCTCTAGACCACACTTGGTTTCTTGCTTCCAAGAGAATTGAAGATTAAAGTAATCCTACGTGAGTTCGACAGAGGCTTAAAGCCTGATTCTTTCGTAAGTTGAAACCGTTATGATTTCGTTAAGAGACTAATAATTTCTGTTTTTATCGAACTCACGTTAATCCTGGTTAATTTGGAAAAATTTGTGGCATGAGGTTGTTAACTTTTTTAATAGCAACAGCATGATAACCTCTATTAATTAGGATTCGAGCCACAACCTCCTAGCTTAAAGGCTAGTTAAAATTTCCGTTAACTCCATAAACGAATTGAAAAGTTATTTTATTCTTCTTCATGTTCATCTCCATTTATTTGTCGGAGATGGATATGTTTTCTGCCTAGAGTAATTTCAAACTCATCTCCTCGTTTTAAACCCATTTTAGAAGTATAAGCCGAACCAATAAGTAAATTACCGTTAGACTGAACGCTGATGCGGTAGCTAGCAGATCTTCCACCTCTACCTTGACCATCAGAGGTGCTATCTAACTCAATTCCTTCGGCATCGATTAATGCGTTGAGAAATTTCATCATGTTGACTCGTTCTACACCGTTCTTAGTAACCGTATAGTAACCGCATTCTCGAGCCTTTTCCTCTTTGGAGAGATTATCTAGTTTTTTGACTTTATCGATTAGTTCTTGACCAACTAAAGGTTTGGGTTGGGTTGTTTTTGCCATCAACTTAAGACAACTAAATTATACGTTTGGTTTACAGATTTGCTTTAGCTAAAGTTATGCCAAGGCAATAATATTTATCTTGTTAGATCCATCTAAAACTATATTACACTTCTCATGTAAAAATAACTAAATTAAAAAAATAAACTTTTAGTAGCTAGTTTGAACCTCAGAAAATCAAATTAATACTTGCTTAATACATAAAATTAAATGTATAAAAATATTTTATCTAGGAACTTAATTATTTGCATGAAGTTAACAACTCGGAGCCACTACAGTGTAAAAGCACTACTAGATCTTAGTTTGCAGCCAGAATACGGACCGACATCAGTTAAAGAAATTGCCCTTCGTCAGGATTTACCAGCTCCATATTTAGAAAAGTTATTGATAGAAATGCGGCGTTCTGGCATAGTGATTTCTATCAGAGGAGCTCATGGAGGCTACCAATTAGCCTGCAGCCCGGAACAAATTTCTTTAGGCAAAATTCTAGAAGCAGTAGGAGAAACTATTGAACCTCTATCTAACTACAGTCCCGATATAAATATTGCAGAAGACTGGGTAACATTTACTCTCTGGCGCAGACTGCATCAAAAATTAAAAGAAGCTTTATATAATATTACTCTAGCAGATTTATATTACGATGCTCGCAGTCGTCAGGCAGCCCAAGGAGAAGAAAATAATTTTATTGTTTGATTGGGGTAGGATTAATGGGTAAAGAAAAATCTGCAGCAATTTATCAAGGCGGTTGTCACTGTGATGCAGTGCGTTTTCAGGTTAGAGTCGATCGCTATAGGGTAGAAGATTGCAACTGTTCGATTTGCCGTAAGAAAGGTTTTTTACACTTAATCGTTCCTCCCGAAAATTTTACCCTTCTTAGAGGAGAAAATGTTTTAACTACCTATACGTTTAATACCCATATTGCTCGACACACATTTTGCTCGATTTGTGGCATTCATGCTTTTTATCGTCCCCGTTCTCATCCCAAGATGATTGATGTCAATATTCGTACTCTCGATGGCGAAGCGATGGCGCAATTTACCATCGAACCTTTTGATGGCAAAAACTGGGAAGCTAACGTACACAAAATTCGGAATTCTTGACTATTGCAATTGACATTCAACCTTCAGCATCGATCTTATTGCTGGCAGCCATTACCGATTTTTTTATTGGCGATCCCTGGAATTGGCTGCATCCCGTGAGAGTTATGGGCGGGATAATTAAAATTTCGTCTCAGTGGATAATTGCTAGCACTTTCAAACCATGGCAGCGTCGCTGGGGAGGAATCCTACTGGGTACTAGTATGATTATCGGTAGTGGCTTGGCTGGCTGGGGAATTATCGAGCTGGGAAATCGGATTCATCCTTGGCTGGGTAAAATCATCGCAGTAGTGCTACTGGCTAGCTGCTTTGCCGGCAAAAGCCTGCGACTTGCGATAGAAGATGTTTTGCAGCCTTTGACTCAAGGGAATCTAGCTACAGCTCGCTCCCGTTTGAGCTTATACGTTGGTAGAGATACCGAAAATTTATCCGAGTCAGAAATACTGCGAGCTTTACTCGAAACAGTAGCAGAAAATGCTGTAGATGGGGTTACTGCGCCGCTGTTTTACGCTATTTTAGGCGCGTTTATCCCAGCAGTAGGAAGCGTTCCCCTGGCTTTGGGTTACAAAGCTGCTAGCACTCTCGACTCAATGATAGGGTATCGACGCGAACCATACCGTCACTTGGGCTGGTTTAGCGCGAGATTGGAAGACTATCTAACTTGGATCCCCTGTCGCTTGACGGTACTGACTCTTAGTTTGGGTTCTGGTTCGCTGTTAAAAGTTTTAGCTTTATGCTGGCGAGATGCAGCTAGCGATCCCAGTCCCAACTCAGGTTGGAGCGAGTGTGTATATGCTGCTATCTTGAAGGTACAGTTGGGAGGTACTAATTTTTATCGAGGAGTAGCTAAAATTAAACCTTTGTTGGGAAACTCAATCGAATCCATTACTACCCAAAAAATCATCCAAGCCTTACGATTAACCCGTTACTGTTTCTTAAGCTGGTTGGCGTTCTCGATTTTACTGTCGATCTAGAAAAATTTTTTCGGTAAGTTTTCAGGTAAAGCTTAGTTTGCCTTCAAATAAATACGAGCCAGATATCTGATGCGTGAAAATACGACATTAAACCACTCAACCGGTTCGGCAATCTCTCTAATTGAAATCTATACGTAACGACTAATTTTAGTACATAATAATAATAGTAGTAATAGTGTCGCATATCTCGAACTAACTCGTTTTAAAGTTAGATTGTCAGGCAATTTTAGTTCAAATTTTTATTGAACCTTTAACGAGTTTTTAACGTCTAAAGATTCGAACGCCAAAGTTGAGTTGACATATCAACTGTCTAAAAAACGAAAACTATTCGTATTATCAATATAGTTAATACAAAGATAAATATGTCTAAATTCAGCTAAATCGACGGAATTTACGGTCGTTTCAAAGGAGTCATAACTGTACAGATGCCCAAAGCCAAAATAGATAAATCAACCAAAAAAGCAAACCACTCGGCAGATATGGTCAGAACTTATCTGCATGAAATTGGTAGGGTACCGTTGTTAACCCACGAACAAGAAATTGTTTATGGGAAGCAGGTGCAGAAAATGATGACCCTATTGGCAGTAAAAGAAGAGTTAGAACAGAAGTTAAATCGACAACTCAGTCTGAAGGAGTGGGCTAACGAAGTCCAAATGAGTGAAGTAGAACTGGATAGGGTTGTCAAGATAGGACAACGGTCAAAAAGAAAAATGATTGAGGCTAATTTGCGCCTAGTAGTAGCGATCGCTAAAAAATACCAAAAGCGCAACATGGAATTTCTCGATCTAATTCAAGAAGGAAGTTTGGGTTTGGAAAGAGGAGTAGAAAAATTCGATCCCACTAAAGGATACAAATTTTCTACCTATGCTTACTGGTGGATTCGTCAGGCAATCACTAGAGCGATCGCCCAACAGGCTCGCACGATTCGCTTACCAATTCACATTACCGAAAAACTTAACAAAATCAAGAAAACACAACGAGAACTGTCGCAAAAATTAGGTCGTAGTGCCGAACCAAGAGAAATCGCGGCAGAACTAGGCTTAGAAACCTCTCAAATTCGTGATTATTTAAGCGTTGCTCGCCAACCAATTTCTCTGGATGTACGCGTCGGCGATAACCAAGATACGGAATTGTCCGAACTCTTGGAAGACGACGGCATTTCTCCAGACAACTATGCCACTCAGCAACTGCTAAGGCAGGACTTATACGATCTTCTAGCGGATTTGACACCCCAACAACGAGAGGTACTATCTTTGCGTTTTGGGCTAGAAGATGGCAAGGAACTATCTTTAGCTAAAATCGGTCAAAGAATGAGTCTCAGCCGCGAAAGAGTGCGTCAATTAGAGCATCAAGCTCTATCACAACTAAGAAGAAGACGTTCTTATGTCCGTGAATATATTGCCAGCTAATAGCTAAAATATCTTTCGCCGGACGATTGGCGATCTACACTGGTTTGTTATAGATTCAATCTAAATCTAATAATTTATTTTCTAACCAGAATGAGGTCGCCGAGCAATCGAAAGTAAATAAACCAACACGAACCCCTGCTAAATACACTAGTATTTAGCAGGGGTTCGTGGCAAAATAACCATCGTATCCGAGCGCATGGTCTGGGAAAGTGTCGGCTAGACCAGAAGTTACTAAATAAAGTGGTGTAGGAGTTAATAATGACACTATTAAATGGAATCTGGAACGGTAAGGAAAACAAAAATGTTTCTCTAAGAAATGGTGCATTACATAATCTTAGTAATTCATCTAAAACAGAAGTCATCGAAGGTTGGCTCATCGACAAGCTGGCACAAATACTGGCAATCGAACCCAATCAAATCGATGTGAGTCAAGATTTTGACGAATACGGTTTAGACTCAGCCGAAGCGATTAACCTCTCAGGAGAATTAGAAAATTATCTCGGCTGTCGGCTTTCCCCTACTCTGCTTTGGGATTATCAAAATATCGAAACTCTAGCTAAATATTTAGCTACGAACTTAGATCGCGTTTCCGCAAAGGAAACTACTACCAGTTCAGAAGTCGACGCACTTGCCAATGAGGGAGACACCAAAATTTCCCCAGAAAACTATGTTTTTGCAGAATTTCCCGAATATCAAAAGCTTTCCTCTCAGTTGCAACAAGTAGCTAGTTTAGGTAATGGCAATCCCTTTTTTGTTCCCCAAGAAAAAGTAGTTAACGATAAAACGACCATTAAAGGTAGGGAGCTAATTAACTTTGCTACCTACAACTATGTTGGTATGTGTGGCGATCCTATAGTTTCCCAAGCCGCCAGAAATGCCATCGACCTATATGGAACTTCTGCCTGTGCCAGTCGCTTAATTTCGGGAGAAAAACCCCTACATCGAGAGTTGGAAGCCGAAATTGCCAATTTTATTGGAGTAGAAGACAGTATCGTTATGGTGGGCGGTCATGCAACGAATGTTACTACTATCGGTCATTTGTTTGGCAAAAACGATCTGGTCATCTACGATGCTCTCAGTCATAATAGCATCCTACAAGGGTGTTTTCTCTCTGGAGCGAGTTTGGTGGCTTTTCCTCACAACGACACTGAGGGGTTAGAGAAAATCTTGAGCGATCGCCGTCAACGCTATCAACGAGTATTAATTGCTATCGAGGGAGTTTACAGTACCGATGGTGATATTGCCAATCTACCTCAATTTATCGAACTCAAGCAACGCTATAAAACTTTTTTAATGGTCGATGAAGCTCACTCGATGGGCACGATTGGCAAGAGTGGTCGCGGTATTAGTGAATACTTTGGGGTCGATCCTCGCAATGTCGATATTTGGATGGGAACACTCAGCAAATCTTTCGCTAGCTGTGGTGGTTATATTGCTGGCGATCGCGCTTTAGTTGAATATTTAAAATATACTGCCCCCGGTTTTGTCTTTAGCGTCGGCATGTCTCCTCCTAACGCAGCAGCAACTTTAGCGGCAGTTCGTTTGTTAAGAACCGAACCCGAACGGGCGACACTTTTACAAACTAGAGCCAAGTTATTTTGGGAATTAGCTAGAGCTAAAGGATTAAAGACGGGAATGAGTAAAGATTCTCCGGTAATCCCGATTATTGTCGGGGATTCACTCAAATCTATTCAATTATCTCAACATTTATTTCAGCGAGGAATCAACGTTCCTTTTATGATTTATCCTTCCGTACCACAAAACGAAGCTCGATTGCGATTTTTTGTAACCTGCAACCATACAGAAGAACAAATTTATTATACAGTAGATACTGTAGCTGAAGAGCTAGCCAAACTATAGGCTAATCAAGAAGAGATAAGGTCAAAGATGACTCGATTGATGCTTTTCAATCTCTTACAATCTTTATCCATCTCATTCTTCAACTCAAAATTCAGTAGGGACGCTCGAGTTTTCTAGAGCGTCTCGTTTTTGGAAGTAAATCACAGAGACTAGAGAGGTAGGGTTGTTGGTTTCCGATCTTTTCAGACTAGAAAGAGTTTTCCTACTAGGGGACGGAAACCCTCAAAGTCAAAATTTGTTGACATCAATAGGATCGCCCGCAAACTATGGGGTCAGGTCGAATTTTTTTAGTGAATTTAATCCCGTTTATTACCCAAACTCATCGAGACGGTGACTACGACAGGCAAAAAGTCATGAAATGATAACTTTACGATCCCCAAACACCAGTAAACTCGTCAATCAGCCGTTTTTTCTCGGTTACGCCCCTCGATCTCCAAGAAATTTTTTTGTTAAATATAGTTAAGTAGTCGCAGATTAATCTGCATTAGTAGATCGAACAGAACAATTTTGTGATTTTTGTAAAAGGCAAAAATTTCGCTGTTTGCAGTTTAAGTACAAATTTAGAAAACACTGTACCGAGCAAAATATCTGTGACCAAAAGATAAGTAAACAACTGTTGGTTGACAATTAACCTTATCGAGATCGTTCTAAGCAGCAAAAACTTAGAAACTTAAGGATTTAACTTTTTTAAGAAGACCATAGAACTACCAGCAGTTAAACCCCGTCTACACCACTGGAGACTGTACTTAAAATGGCAAAAGAACGCCCACCATTAGAAGAAATGACTTTAAGGCAACTTAGAAAAGTTGCCAGCGAGTTTAGCATTTCTCGTTACAGTCGGATGCGAAAAGCGCAATTACTGACTGCCATCCAAGAAGCAATAAAAAGTTCGGAAAAAGCAAGATTTTCTCAAAATTTACCAAATTTACCAGTAGTTACCGAGGAGCAAGAAGTGAAAGCTGCAAAATTTGAAGTAGGTCAAGAAGACAACCAAAACGATTCTCTAACTTCTGTAGACCGCGATTTAGGCGACCTTCCCGATGGCTATGGCGAAAGCCGCATTGTCTTGATGCCTCGCGATCCTCAGTGGGCATATGCTTATTGGGACGTTCCTAACGAGCGTAAAGAAGAATTACGCCGTCAAGGCGGACAGCAACTAGCTCTGCGTCTCTATGACGTTACCGATATCAACATTGATACTCAAGCACCCCACAGCGTTCAAGAGTATCTCTGTGATGAAATGGCACGGGAATGGTACTTACCGATTCCGGTGAGCGATCGCAATTACGTTGCTGATATTGGCTATCGCTGTGCTGATGGTCGTTGGTTAGTCTTAGCTCGTTCGACGGCAGTTAGTATTCCTCCTGTCTATCCTTCTGACTGGATTGAAGATGCTTTTATTACCGTTAACTGGGAAGAAGATATACGAGGCAAAACCTTCTACGAACTAGTTCCTCCCGCTAAGAAACAAGCTAGCGTTACTGCAGATGGAATTGCAGAAGGTAACAAGATTTACGACCGCGTCTTTGGCATGACCAAATCTACTGAAGCAATGCGTGTCGCTGGCTCTCTATTCGGTTCGATGCAGCAGGTTCCCGAACAAGCAATTAGCTCTTATGTATTCCCCTCTGGAGTGGGTATGTGGGCAGTGCCTAATGTATCGGGCTTAAATATGTCTGGTGTGGGTTTTTCTGCCGAGGTAGTACCACCCCGTCCTCGCAAGTTCTGGCTAATTGCTGATGCGGAACTGATCGTTTATGGTGCGACCGAACCCGATGCCACCGTTACTATTGGCGATCGCCAAATCAAACTCAATCCCGACGGTACTTTCCGTTTCCAGATGTCTTTCCAAGATGGTTTAATCGATTATCCTATCAAGGCTGTTGCATCTGACGGAGAGCAAACCCGCTCGATTCACATGAAGTTCGAGCGCGAAACTCCTTCTCGCAATACTAATACTAAGGAAGAAGCAGTAGAAGAGTGGTTTGCTTAATTCTCAAACAGCTAAAAGTTAAATAGATTTCTCCGCTCGCTCGAGGGGTTTGGCAAGTTCAAACCCTTCGATTTTTTTTAGGCGATCGCCATAACTGGCAAAAGTCAGATGGTCTGACTTTCTCATGTTTTACAGCAGTTTTCCGTTCAGTATTAAGATCTTAGAGGAGCTGATAATGTTAAGTTAAGTTTAATTTTATTGTGTTGTGTTAAGATTTATCCGTCGAACTCAATCAAATAAGTATAAAGGAATACCTAATGCCATCTAACCAACGCCATTTGGTTTACAGTGGATTTATGAGATTGGGGCTGACACACTATAATTACTAAAAATTAATTACTAAAAATGTCTGTAATCCTCTGTTTATCGTCTATTGTTGCTCATCTCAATCCCTAGTTTTATTGCATAAGTCCTAGAGATAAAGCTGATTTTTACGTTTAGGCAGTCAAATTATTAATTGTAGATTTCTAGTAAATAAACCGAATTAAATTTATGAAATCGGACTTAGATTCTTATCAAAATGAAACAGAACCGACAATTTTAGTAATTGAAGATAACGAAGACAATTTATTGTTTATTTCTCACGCACTAATTTATTTAAACTATACTTTTGTAGCGACAACCAACTTACAAGAAGCCAGAGCGGTAATTGGGCTGCGTCTGCCGGCACTAATTTTGTTGGATATCATGCTGAGCAATGAAAACGGCTTGAGTTTGGTTCGCCAACTGAAAAAAAATCCTCTAACCAGAAAAATTCCCATCGTAGCAGTAACGGCGATAACCAGTCAAAGAGAATGCGATCGCCTCTTACTCGAAGGTTGCGATCGCTACCTAACTAAACCCTATTTACTCGAAGATTTGCAAAGAACTATTGCCAGTTATATCGAGCCAGCTGCCGTAAGTATTAACGAGTCTTTTCCTTTGGTTTCTCTGAGCTAATTCAAAATAGACAATAAAATCCCAATCTAGCCCGGTAACTTAGGATAACTTTCAATCGCTATTCAAAATGATACTGTTGAGGCGATCGCCTATCAAACACTGTCAGTAATACTGCTAAAGTGAAAGTTATTAACTTGGCAACCAGGGATAACGCTTCTCCCACAACGCTGCGCCGCACTGACAGCGACAACATTTGCCAGCATTTCAGGTAGACTTTGATTGAAGCGTAAATTTTTGACCGGATAGGCAAGCTTGCCATCTTCAATGAGGAACGTACCGTCTCTAGTCATTCCCGTTACTTCTAGAGTTCGAGGATTGACGTAGCGCACGTACCAAGCGCGGCTGACAAAAATCCCTCTTTCGGTATTGGCAATTAAATCTTCGATACTTTGTGTCGAGCCAGTCATGACCATGGGATACATCGCACCAGTAGGCTGTTTGCCCTGTTTTTCTGCCCAGTATTGACTGTAAGATAGAGTTTGAGGAATACCATCTTTGATGACATCTAAGTAGGTATTGGGCAGACCATTGCTAAAAAATCGTCCCGACTGCAACAGAGGATGAGCGGGATTGCGCTGTACCTGGACGAGGGGACTAAACAATCGTTCGCCAACTTTATTTCCAGATTCATCACTACGAGACATAAACGAACGCCCTTCATCTGCTGCCCTCGCATCTAAATTCCATATTACCCAGGGTAGTAAACTGCTCATTGCCGCAGGTTCGAAAATAACCGTATAGTCTCCCGGCTGAATTTCTCGGGGATTGGCTGAAGCGATCGCCCGGTCGATAACTCTGGTAGTTGTCTCTTCAATAGGCAACTGGGATACACTCCAAGCCGTGCGTCTACTCCAGCTAGAACCATTTTCCAGACGAGCGGTAAAGCTGAAATTGGCTTCGGTGCCGCAATTACTGGCGAGTAATCCGCGAGAGTTACCGATGGCGTATAGGGAAGTATCGGTACTCAGAGTTCCCGAACCGTTGACCTTGGCATTTTTGCTTAGAGAACAAACTTTTTGAATCATTGCCCCTTTATCCAAGGGAGATAGATTGGCAGTAAGGCGATCGAAAGCTGGAACTCTAGCTTCATATGCTTGAGGGGGCAATAATTCTACCCATTCCGGGTCTTCAGGGGCAAAACGGGCTAAAGTTTCCGAACGGCGTAAAGTTTGGCGAATAGCATCTTTATCGAGTTCGGTAGTGGAGGCAGAAGCACTGCGCTTGCCAAAATAGCTAGTTATTGTCAAATTGAACTTATTTTTGCGAATATTTTGACTAATTTGATTTTCACTAAAGCGACTGAGAGCCGCTTCACTGGCGCTCAGGCTGACAAATACCCCTTCTGCTTCCGAATCGGCGATCGCCGATTCGATTAAAGTCTGAGCTTCTTCTTCACTGATGAGAGTAGTAGCGGTAGCTATAGTCATAACAATTAGCAATAAACAACTGGCAGCAGACGGTAAATGATTTAGAGATTACTCCACCCTAAGATTGCGGAGCCGGCTCCAATCATTGGTATAAAATTATTTTGATTGTGCTTTAAGCTGAAAAAATTTATAAAACCGTGCTCTTAGATTCTTATAGTACCGAAAATTTTTATGATGAGTATTTTGCGGCTACCGGTAAACCGCGATCGCACCTCGTGGCAGTAGTTGAATGGCTACAGCAACAGTCGTTGGCAGAACTAGAAAATATTCAACGACAGGCGCAACAAACTTTAGAGGAATTGGGAGCTATTTTTATCGTCAACGGTAACAGACAAGTATTGCCTTTCGATATTATTCCCAGAATTATTGCAGCGAAGGAATGGCAGCAGTTAGAAGCAGGGTTAAAACAACGAGTTTTAGCTCTCAATTTATTTTGTGCCGATGTATACGACCGCCAGCGAATAATTAACGATGGCATCATTCCTGAAGATATCGTAACCTCTGCAGTTGGCTTTGTACCCGACTGCCTGGGCATCAAGACACCCAATGGTGTTTGGTGTCAGGTTAGCGGTATCGATCTAGTTAGAGACGAAGATGGTAAGTGGTTCGTGCTAGAAGATAATCTTCGGATACCTTCTGGCGTTGCCTACGCGCTTTACAATCGCTCGACTATGGAGCAAACTCTACCCCAATTATGCGAGGGAGTGGCAATTGAATCACTGTCAGAATATCCGCAGCAGTTACTTAACACTCTGCTCGATAGTTCTCCTAGAAGCGAATCGCCGACTATAGCAGTATTAACTCCAGGTTGTCACGAATCTGCCTATTTCGAACATTCCTTTTTAGCCCAAGAAATGGGTGCTTATTTGGTAGAGCCCAAAGATTTGGCGATCGTTGATGGCTATTTAAAGCTGCATACTGCTGCCATCCCGCAGCAGATCGACGTTCTCTACCTTCGCGCTAAGACCAATCTGCTCGACGATCTCCCAGGAAATAACCATCAAAGCGGTACGGCAGCAATTATCGCTTTATGTCAACAAGGAAAACTGGCTGTAGCTAATGCCATCGGTACGGGAGTAGCAGACGATAAAGTAATTTATGCCTACGTACCAGAAATGATTCGCTACTACTTAGGGGAAGAACCTCTCCTTGCCAACGTTCCTACCTACCTCTGCTGGCAAAAGAGCGATCGCGCCTATGTTTTAGATAATCTAGATAAGTTGGTAGTCAAATCAGCTAGTGAAGAAGGAGGCAAGGGAATGTTAATCGGAACTCAGGCAAGTAAAAAAGAAAGAACATCCTTTGCCGAGAAAATTCGAGCACAACCCAGAGAATATATCGCCCAACCGACCATTGCTCTATCTAGAATTCCCACATTAGTTAATGGCATCATAGAAGGCAGACACGTAGACTTGCGCCCCTTTGTCTTACATCAAGGCGAACGCCTCTATGCTTTTCCTGGCGGATTGACCAGAGTCGCTCTAGTCAAAGATTCTTTGGTAGTTAATTCTACTCAAGGTGGTGGTAGCAAAGATACTTGGATTTTGACAAACTAATCTAAGTTACATTTGTGTGTATATAGATAGTGGTAGGATTAATTTTTGCTGAGGTTAGATAATTATTTATGGCTGAAACTTTGATGTTTAACGCTTTAAGAGAAGCGACAGACGAAGAAATGGCAAGGGATAATACTGTCTTTGTCTTGGGAGAAGATGTCGGACATTACGGCGGTTCGTACAAAGTTACTAAAGACCTGTATAAAAAATATGGCGATCTGCGCTTATTAGATACTCCCATCGCCGAAAATAGTTTTTGCGGTATGGCAGTAGGGGCGGCTCTTACGGGTTTGCGCCCGATTATTGAAGGGATGAACATGGGTTTTTTGTTGCTGGCGTTCAACCAAATTGCCAATAATGCGGGAATGCTACGCTATACTTCCGGTGGTAATTTTAAAATTCCCATGGTAATTAGAGGACCGGGAGGAGTAGGCAGGCAGTTAGGGGCCGAACACTCTCAGCGGTTAGAAGCTTACTTTCATGCAGTACCGGGTTTAAAAATTGTTGCCTGTTCTACTGCCTACAACGCCAAAGGGTTATTAAAAGCGGCCATTCGAGATGACAACCCAGTTTTATTTTTCGAACACGTCTTACTTTACAATCTCAAAGACGATTTACCAGAAGAAGAATACATCGTACCCTTAGACAAAGCAGAAATTGTCCGTAAGGGTAAAGATGTTACCATACTGACGTATTCGCGGATGCGCCACCACTGCACTCAGGCTTTAAAAGCGATCGAAAAACATGGTTACGATCCTGAAATTATCGATCTAATTTCTCTCAAGCCTTTCGATATGGAAACAATTCGCGAGTCAGTACAAAAAACTCATAAAGTAATTATTGTCGAAGAATGTATGAAAACAGGTGGGATTGCTGCCGAGCTAGTCGCTTTGATTAACGAACAGCTATTCGATGAATTGGATGCCCCAGTGCTGCGTCTGTCGTCCCAGGATATTCCTACTCCCTACAACGGTGCTTTAGAAAGATTGACCATCGTACAGCCAGAACAAATCGCCGAAGCAGTACAAAAAATGATGGAATTGCGCATCTAGGCGATTGCCCTATTTGGAGAGCCAGCAGTTCTGTTGCTAGTTAAAGTAGACAGGAAGCAAAGATATTAGCGGGACTTTGACAAAAAACTGGGTTCAAAATGGGGTGAAAGCCTGATATATCAATTGTTTAACCTCAAAACAGCTAAATTCTTAATATATCTGGGTTTCAGGCGATTTTACCTCGACGAGGTAAAATCGCCGTCTGGTGAGGCTTTCACCCCTTTTTGATAGGTAAAAATTGTCAAAGTCCCGTTAGGAGGAAATTTGGCGGTATTGTAGTAGTAAAAATGATAAGATTTGCCGTCGATACGGGGTAAAATAGTTGTTTTAAAAAAAATTAGCTGAGATTTACCCTCTTCCTATGCGTCATTTCCCTGTCTCTAGTTTGATTTGCCCCGACCCGATACTGATTGCTTATTTTCCTAGCCAGGGAGAGCGCATATAGACTATGGCAAATCGAACAAGCTATTGTCGGGTAAATTAGTAACCGCTCGCTGTATTTGAGCAAAAGATTGGTTGTAATCGATAATCGCACTAACCAAATCTCCTCTTGCCTGAGTTAGTGCTGTTTGAGCATCAATAACATCAGTTTGCGTACCTACTCCAGCTTGAAAGCGCAGTCTTGCCAATCTTAGACTTTCTTCAGCAAGTTCTACTCCTCTAGTTGCCGTATCGATGTTTTCCTGGTTGGCTTCTAGTCCATAAAAAGCTTGCTCTACTTCAAACCGAATCAAGTTGCGCTGGTCGGCGAACTGAGTTTCAGCAATATCGATATCGGTCTCTTCCTGATCGGCTATAGCACGAGCTGCACCACCGTCATAAAACTGCCACTGTACGATCGCGGCAACAGTATAACCATCTCCCAGTTGGTCGACATCATCATCAAAACCGTTGAATACGTCGTAACTGCCAGTCACGCTGACTTGGGGTCGGATCGTCGCCAGAGCAATTTCTCTCTGCGCGTCGTTAATTTCTCTTTGCAAGAGAAACTGTTCTAACTCAGCACGATTTTTATAAGCTAGTACGATACTTTCTGCTAGAGATAAATCCCAAACACCAGTTTGTTCGATCGCATCGGCGGTTCTTAAATTTACCTGTTGTCCCAAACTCAAAGTTTCTGCCAGTTGTCTTCTAGCAATGTTTTGGTTCGCTAGAGCGGTAGTCAATTGTTGTTGCGCCTGAGCCAATTCTACCTCGGCTTGTAACACCTCAAATCGGGTACCCAATCCTGCCTGTTCTAAAAGCTGAGCATCCCTCAAGGTTTGTTGGGCATCCTCAACCGCAGCGCGTTGAATTTGGACTTGAGCGTCGCTATCTTGCAAATCGTAATAGTCGGTAGCAACGTCGAGACGAGTTTGTGCGACGGTCGTCTCTAAATCTAGTTGATTAAAACGCAATTGTCTTCTAGCGCGGCGAATATCTGCCGACCTTCCTCCGCCAGCATAGATATCGTAGTTAACGGATACCTGTCCGGTAAAATCGCTGGAGGTTTCATTAGGTTCGACCGTGGTAAAAGGACTGTCTTCAAATTCAATTTCTTGTATATCTCCACTAGCAGGGCGAGCATTTTGAACTTGTAGCTGAGTACTAAAAGTTGGATAGAGTGCCGCTCTTGCTTGACGGAGTTCTTCTTGCGATCGCTCCAAGTTGAGACGCGATACTTGTATATCTCTATTATTTCTCAGTGCTAGTTCGAGTGCCTGTTCTAAAGTAATCGGTTGTGCGGCTTCGAGATCGACCTCTTCGGGCTTAGTAGGAAACTGCAGGGGATAAGAACTGGGATCGAGAACTTCTGGATTGGGAATCGGTTCTTCGGTTGCCTCTAGAATGTTACGGTCATTTTCTGGTAGTGTTGGTGTAGACTGAGATAGCTTCGGCATAGAGTCAGAGGTTATTTCCCTGGGTTCGTTATTCACAGAAGTAGGGGTCTTTTGTCTGAGTTTATCGACCAAGAGCTGTGAAGTATCGTTCGTTCGAAACCCTGTAAGCGGGGAGTTTTTGTCCAGGTTTATCTCCCCGATAACATAATTCTGCGCCACTAGAGCTGGCAAAGGTGACTGAGCTTCTGAAAATTGCCTCTTGGCAAAAGAACGGGCTTTTCTTGGAGACAATTCTTCCCCAGAAAGCGAATCGAAGCTAGATGAATGGTTAGCAGTTAAACTTTTGTCAACATCAACGATTATTTTAGATCTTTGGGAGGGAACTACTTGTAATGAGGTTTCAGTCGCCAAAATATGAGAGTTAAACTGCGAGTCGGACGATTGTCTACTGTCTTGACGTTGGTTGGACTTAGGTGATTCTGCCGCACTCGCTAAAGTCACATTACCCAGGGCTATAGCAGTTCCAATACCAACAGCTTTAAGAATTGTTTTAATTTTACCCACTCCTCACTCCTTATATTTCAGGAAAATTAACCTTTAAAGTCTGACATTTTAGAATTATGGTTTCTTCAATAAAGCTCGGCTGTGTCGCAATAGAGCAAAATTTATTTGCCCGCTAGCGGACTAGGCAATTAGTCTTTACTCGACCGTTCGACAGCGAAGCCTACTTTGAGCATCGAGAGATATAGTTGATTTCTTTCTTAATATAACAGTCCTACATTTAAGAACCTAAAAGTCAACCTGTTTCTCAAGCCAATTTTTTTTTACCATAATTGAAAATGTCAAGTGTAGATTATTGTTAAGAAAATGACAAATCTAAAAAATTTGTAAAACGAGCAATTCGATCTCAAAGCAACATCCTAAGTTAGAATTTGTTTGAAGTCCACCTTTTGGCTCGATTGCTTTCTGGGAAAATTAACAATGAATAATACTATAAAGTTGTCCGGACGCAGCATAAACGATTTGACGGTAGAAGATGTAGCAATTTTGGCTAATCGTTTAGAAAAAGATGAATACAATACTCCTTTTGAAGCTTTAGAAGATTGGCATTTACTTCGGGCGATCGCTTTTCAGCGAGAAGAACTAGCTAAACCATATTTTCATTTGTTAGATATTGAAGCTTATGATGAAGCTTAGAACTATAAGAACTCAAATTGTGTAATCTCAATACATTAATTTTACGGTAATTTGTCGTTAACTAATTCTTTAGGGTTTGTGGAAAACTATGGTTAAATCTGTGGAAAAGCAATTTTTGTTGTGGAAAACATTTGTCTGATTAAGACTTTAATGTAAAATATTCGACCCAGGTATTTATCGCGGAATTGTGCGATCGCCGTAATTTTATCGGTAATTTGAATGCAAGATTCTATTTTTCAACAGTTTTTTCAAGACTGCATTGGTAGCTGGAAAACAGAACGTACCTATCACTATTTGTCCGAGCAGCAAGTCGAACGCTCGCAAACTACTTTTCAAGTTCGACCGTTAAATACCGAGCAAAAAGTCAAAGTTTTGGCAGATAATGACTATGATTTAGTTAGAGATTTGGATAATTTGCCGGGATTTAATTTAAGTTTTTACACGATCTCAGAAACAGGAGAAGAGGTCACACAGAATTTAAACTTGATGTTCGTACCGACTACGGCAACTGGTTCGCTGCTCGAGGGAGATTATTTACGCGATCGCGCCTATGAAGAAGCCAGACCGGTTGTTTCTCATTTTTGTTTTAATTCTGTTACTAAAGAATTGTTAATGACAACTAACTATACCAGCGTTGTCTCCATTGATTCGATTATCCTCACCAATCCCAAGTTACGAATCCGCAAAATAATTAACTATCTGCGTCCTGCTCAAGGGCAACCCCTCGAAAAAGTTCTGCTCGTAGGTTTTGGCGTAGAACTAAAGCTAGACTGAGCAAAGATTATGGCAGTTAGAGCACCTTAAAAATCCGAAACTGGTTAATATTAATTAATATAATATTAACCAGCAATAATTTACAAAACTTGATGCTATGATTTCTAACTGCATTGTATAAATGAACTTGTAAACAGTAACTTGTTATCTTTCCCTACTTCAGTTTGAAGTTTAGAAAGTTGGTGAAAACTTTACTGGGAAATAGTCTTGATAACCTTCAGGACTACTCGATCTCAAACCTTTCTGCGTAGCTCGATTGGTAATTGGCAATAGAGTATGCGTAGAGTAATGAAACATTAAATAATTAAGGTGTTTTTTCGTTACTCTGCGTTGGCTTGAGCTTACAGTAATCGATGATTTCGCAAAGAGAATCATTATCGTTAATGGCAAGCAAAAGTAGCAGTAACCAAAGGGCTTAATTGCAATTTATGGCTTTTACTTGTCGAGTTCCCCAAAAAAGGGTTCAAACTTATTTAGTTAACAACGATCGAACTTTCTGCGATAACTTGGATTAGTTAGATCGCGGCAATGATCTCGATAACGCTTGACAGGCTTGGGGTTCTGCTGCAAGTCCTTTAAAGTTCGATAAAAAAACTAATTATGCATCCAAACTACCTCCGTCGCAGTTTTAGAAACGAGCTCAGCCATCGACTTTAAGTTTTTATTTCTCCGACCGAGATTTACTTTATTTTTTCTTCAGTCGAAGTGTATTCAACCGAACCAGAAAAACACCAGAGTTATTTAAGAAATATACAAATGATGATATCGGAGCTAAAAATAAATAGGATGTTGCCACCAGTAGCAAGCAAAAAGATGCAAGCATGGATTAGAAGTAAACATCTAATTTGTGAAGGAAATTTTTTTGTTTTTGAAACTTTAGAATATTCAACGGTAGAAAGATTTGAAGAGTGTGTTAAAAGCTTGGGAGGAAGTTTAATTTCCGTAGAGCCGATTAAAAAGGTTTGGATTGGCAATCATCGTCAGGTAATTTTATATCAAGCCAAAGCTAGTTTGCATACTCCCAATCACGATTTAAAGCAATATTGGATAAAATACGGCAGTTTTTATACTAGATTCGACGAGCGTTTTTGCTAAGACGCTAGCAGAACTAACTTTAAAACTCATCAAGTCGAGCGCCTCACTTATCTAAGCTTGAAAAAGATTTGAAGCTAGCAATCGATTCAAATTTAGTCAAACTTAAAACAATAGAGATTGCATTTGCTGGCGATTTTGCCGTAGTTGTTGGTGTGAAGCCTCGGTTGCAGTTTCAGACTGTTAGCTTAATTAAACGATAAACAAATTTAACACTATTTTTTTGATGCCAACAAATCTTAATTTCCCTAAGAAATAAAATCACCAAATAATCGAAACTCGATTATCTATTTATTAAAAAAAGTTGCAATAAGCTCTTAGTTTTTTAACATTTAAAAGTATCTTTAAGTATTTAGCGTTAAGGAGTCTAATTATGTTTTGACTTATGATTATATAACAAAGGTATGGAGGGGATTTTTAGCAAACATGCAAGACAATCGTTCCCAAGTTCGCAAAGTTCTCTGGATAACTTTGCTGCTAAATTTATTTGTAATGTCATTAAAAGCAACCATTGGTTTTGCCATTGGTTCTCTGAGCCTGCAAGCTGACGCATTACACAGTATTACCGACAGTGCCAACAATATTTTAGGTTTAATTGCCAACCGCTTTTCTTCTCCCTTACCTGATCGAGAGCATCCTTACGGACATCAAAAATTTGAAGCAGTTGGTGCGTTGGGAATTGCCGCGTTTTTGGGAATTGCTTGTTTTGAAATTCTCCAAGGTGCAGTCGAACGTATCGCTTTTGGTGGTTCGCCTGTAGAAGTTTCTCCTAGTGAATTATGGTTGTTGTCAATTGTCTTAATAGTCAACATTTTTGTCGCTATATACGAACGCCATGTTGGTAAGAAAATCGGTAGTCCAATTTTGATTGCCGATGCCAAGCATACTACCAGCGATATTTGGGTGACGGTGGTGGTAATTGCCGGTTTAATAGGAGTCTGGCAAGCTTCGGTGTTAGACATCCCCCAACTACGATCGCTCGATGTAATCTTGGCTTTTCCTGTCGCTTTATTAGTATTTTGGAGCGGTTGGGAAGTCATCCGCGACAACTTACCTTGGCTAGTAGACGAAATGGCGATCGCTCCTGAAAAAATTCACCAGATCGTCATGGCAACTCCAAGAGTAATCAACTGTCACAATATTGCTTCGCGCGGCGTGTTGGGCAGACAGGTATTTATCGAAATGCACTTGATTGTAGATACTTCCGATGTCAAAACCGCTCACAAAGTTACCGAACAGGTTGAAAAACGTTTAGCAGAACGTTTTGGTAAAGTTAGAGTCTCGATTCACGTCGAACCACCAGATTATCAATCCGATGAGATTAGTTTTGGTAGCACGGAAACTGCCGATCTATAAAGCTTGCAATCTATAAATCACAGCCCGATTGAGTTATGGCAGTATATTTGATTAGTTAGAGCAATTGAATTTACAATTTTATGAATAAATCCAAACAAATATCGACCTACCAATCAATTTACTTTGGCAGTAACTTCTTTTGCACCCCTTAGCTGGCAAGAATTAACTTTACGTTTGAGTATCGCCTTTATTGTCGGTACGATTATTGGTTTGGAAAGAGAAATTAAAAGTAAACCAGCAGGATTGAGAACTAATATGTTGGTGTGTTTTAATTCGGCTCTAATCGTCATCGTACCGATTCAAATTGGAGCAGCACAAGAGAATTTGGATGTCTTAGGCAGAACTATCTCTGGAGTCATTACTGGGGTAAGTTTCATTGGCGGGGGAGCAATCTTACGAGAGCCCGACCGCGTTAAAGGTTTGACTTCGGCTGCGGCAATTTGGGCTACAGCGATTTTAGGAATTACTATCGGCTGCGGTTTATGGTTGCTTGCAATAGTAGGAGTTACAGTAAGTTGGATAATTTTGAGAATTTTTGCTATTTGGGAAAAACATATTTAGAATGCTGTTATTTTAGCTTTTACCCGATGTCTAGTTGGCGATCGTCAATTACGGTTAAGGACTGGATATTAACTCGATTTTTTCTGCCGTTTGCCTCGAATCGCTTTGACTATCTGACCGACAATCCAGGGAATCAAACTCATGCCTATGACCAATCCCCATCCTTGCCAACCAGGATTAACCGTTTGTAAAACATCAGATAGTACCGGTAAATATACTGCCAATAACAATAAACCAGTACAAACTCCAATTGCGCCCCAGATGTAGGGATTGGTGGTTACTTCGTTGCGAATCATTCCCGTACCGACCTCGCGCATATTAAATACGTGCCACAGTCGTCCAAATGCCAGGGTTAAAAAAGATACGGTAACCGCTCTTTCCCGTTCCATTTGGAAATAGAGTAGCGCGATCGCCAAAGCTCCTAGTATGGGTATAGCAATTAACAAACCGTACAGGAAGATCGCCCACCAGTGTCGGCGAGTGAGGATCGGCTCTTGAGAATCGCGGGGCGGACGTTGCATCAGCGTTGGATTGCCAGCACCCACACCTAAGGCTAGGGCGGGAAAGACATCATTAACGGCATTGATAAACAGAATTTGCAATGGTAGCAAGGGTAAGGGTGCGTTAGTAAAAGAAGCCGCAGCCACCGCCATAATTTCCCCCATGTTCCCAGAGAGCAAATAAAGGGTAAATTTACGAATATTGTTAAAAATCGCGCGACCTTGCTCGATGGCGGCGATAATCGTGCTAAAGGCATCGTCTTGCAACACCATATCCGCTGCTTCACGAGCTACCTGCGTGCCGCGCTGACCCATTGCTACCCCAATGTCGGCTTTTTTTAGAGCGGGGGCATCATTAACTCCATCTCCCGTCATCGCTACTACCGAGCCAGCTTCTTGGTGTAAAGCAATCAAATTAAGTTTTTGTTCGGGACTGACACGGGCAAAAATTGGTACCTGTCGTAGGCGTTCGTGTTCGCTTTCTGATAGTTCATCGGGGCTTTTTAAAGCTTTGCCCTGTTCGGCTTCGGCTTCTTCTGTGGTAGTCAAGCCCACTGCCAAACCGATATTACGTGCCGTAATCGGTTGGTCGCCTGTAACCATAATTGCTCTAATTCCTGCCTCATGACAGGCTTTAAGTGCTTGTTTGACATCTTCTCGCGGTGGGTCTAATAAACCTACTACTCCCAGTAGAGTCAATTCTTTATATGGTTCGACTTCGCTACTGTCAACGGTCTTTTGTGCCAAGGCTAAAATTCTCAAACCATCTTGCGCCAGGCGATCGCATTTTTCCTGCCAGGCTTGATAATCTTGACGGTCGAACTCTTGAGTTCCTTCATTAGTCAAGATATGAGAACAAATAGGTAAAACTGATTCTGGCGCACCCTTAACCGTAACCCGATACTTACCTTCGTTTTTGTGATAGGTTGCCATCATTTTAGTTTCCGCATCAAAAGCGACTTCACGGGCTTCTGGGTGTTGCTCGATTAATTCGTTACGCCAAAAGTTGCCTTTAGCACCCGCCACTAACAGGGCAACTTCCATCGGATCGCCAATTACCTTGCTTTCTTTGTTAGTCGATTCTTGGGGTAAAGAGGCATTGTTACACAACACTCCCACCTCTAAAAGTGCCTGTAGTGCTTGGCGATCGCCTGGATTTAGTTGCTTGCCATCTTCGGCAATAAATTCTCCTTCTACCTCTAAGCCTTCTCCCGTAACTTCGACCTTCTCTCCAGCTAAAGCAATTTCTGCTACCGTCATCCGGTTTTCCGTCAGAGTCCCCGTTTTATCGGTACAGATAATACTGGTTGCCCCCAAGGTTTCTACCGCCGAGAGACGATTAATCAGGGCATTGCGTCGTGCCATACGCCACATACCCCGTGCTAGAGCGACAGTTGCCACAATGGGCAATCCTTCTGGTACTGCCGCTACCGCCAGGGCGATCGCAGTTTCCACCATGGTATAGAGGTCTCTGCCGCCAATAATTCCCGATACGGCCACCAGAACGGCAATGGCTAGGGTTACCCAAATCAGCCTGCGTCCCAGGCTATCTAGCCTTTTTTCTAATGGGGTAACTTCTTCTTTGGCTTCTGCCGTCATGGAAGAAATATGACCCAATTCTGTGTTCATTCCCGTTGCTACTACGACCCCTTCCCCTGCCCCCCTGGTAACTGCCGTGCCTTTAAATAGCATATTTTTGCGCTCGGCTAGGGGTAAATCTGCTTCTAATTGCTCGGTCGTTTTACTCACGGGCACTGACTCCCCAGTCAATGCCGATTCATCTGCTTGTAGTTTGGAAGCTTCAATTAGGCGTAAATCTGCAGCTACCACATCACCACTATCTAAAACAACCACATCCCCGGGAACGAGTTCTTCAGCGTCAATTTCTTTTACCTGGCCTTCGCGCCGAACTTTAGTTTTAGTGTGACTGAGCTGTTGTAAAGACTCCATCGAGCGCACCGCTTTGATTTCGGTAAAAAAACCGATTGCGGCATTGAGCAAAATGGCGACTACGATCGCTATTCCTTCAATCCATTCTTGAAAAGCAAAAGAAAGAACCGCTGCCACCGCCAAAAGACCAATAATTGGGCTTTTAAACTGAGCGATGAGAATCTGCCAGGCACTGCGACGCTTGAATTCTTGTAAACGATTAGAGCCGTACTGTCGCTTTCTTTGTTTGACTTCGGAATTATTTAATCCTCTATCTGCTTTGACTGAAAGATGTTGCAGAACCTTGCTAGTAGCAAGAGAGCTAACTCGTTCGAGATCTGGTAAGTCTTTTACTGAGGTCATATTGTTATAGCGATTTGATTAGGGCACGATGAAGATATGAAGCACTGTCATATTTAGACAATACCCCTTCCAGTATTGGGATAATAATACGGTGCCGCATAAATGCTCCAGTCTTGAATGCGTCGATTAGTCAAAATCGCTTCAGCTCCGTTGATTTCAGCTTCGGTTCCTTCTACTAAAATTACGTATTTGCCTTGTTCGAGCATTTCGTTGAAATACTTCGCTCTTTCTTCGGGAACTCCCCAGCCAATCAGGGCACCAACCAAACCGCCTCCAGCAGCACCGATACCGCTACCTAGTAAGGTGTTGGCTAAAACTACTCCCAATTCGGCTACGGCACCAACTCCCGGAAGTGCAATTACGCCCAAGCCGCCAATTAATCCGATTAGACCTCCAGTAGCAGCACCAGTAGTAGCTCCTGCCGCCGCGCCACCTTTAGCTTGTTCGCTGGGAAGTTTTACGTCTGCACCACTAATGTTTTCTTGGGCTTCGACGTTTTTAGCGATTACCGAAACTCGATCCATATCAAATCCAGCATCTCTCAATTCTCGAAGAGCGTATTCAGCGTCTTCACGGGTAGTAAAGGTACCAACTGCGTGTTTCAGTTCGTTATTAGCCATTTTTAATTGCTTGAGATTTCTACGGTCTTATTTTGCTGGAAATACCGTCATAGTTAATCTTCCGTAAGAGATATTCTCTTTAAAACAAGTGTAATTTTGACAATTTGCAGCGTCAAAATAAAATTAGAACATTCTTGAGTTTTATACTAGATCTGAAGTTTTCTGTCGTTCAGGAAAAGGATCAATAATCAGTCGAATAGGAGACTTTCGTATGGATTTAACTATTCCCAAGTCTTGATTTTCTGGCGCGGTAAAATCATAAATAACTTAAACCAAGTAATCTTTTAACTAGACTAAAAGCTTGTTCAAATCGCCATCTTTTTCGATCCATAGTAAAGTTAAAACCGCAGCTACCATCAATGGTAAATTCAATATTCTGTCTCTTAATCCTAGTTGACGATAATAATTTTCTTGATTGGTAATTGCAGTCTTCTAATAAAGCTGCTTCGGTGGGCTGAGGTTGCCTAGTGCGTACCCTGGAATCAGCAGTGGTTCGCATTCGGGTGGCAGTAGAGATATAGTCTAGGATTTCTCCGCAAAATCTGCAAGTGCCTGACGTAGCTTAAGTAAACCACGCCGCGCTCTAGACTTTACTGTTCCAATTGGCGTGTTTAACTGCGTGGCTATTTCTGACTGGCTCAACCCTTCATAATACGCCATTTTTAGAACTTCTCGTTCCTGACTGGTTAACTGGGCAAGAGCATTTTTCACCTCTTGCGATCGCTCTACCCGAGAGACTTCCTCGATTGGGTGATAAGATATTACTCTAGAACGACCGCTTGATATCTGTCGTCGTAGCTGCTTCTGATTTCTGGTACGAGTTCTTAAAAGATCGAAGGCTCGCGAGCGCGTTAAAATTCCCAAAAAGGTACGTAAACTGCCTCGTTTGGGATCGTAAGTACTTTCTTTAATCTTTAAAAAAATATCTTGAGTTAGATCCTCTGCTTCTTGACTATTACCCAGCAATTTGAGAGCTATTCCGTAGACCGATGGAGCATGACGGTCGTACAAAATAGCTAAAGCATTTTTCTGCCCCATTTGTAAGAGGGTAAATAACTCTGCATCACTCTGACAAGGCTTGCCTGGATTGGAAGAATGGCTGGATGATTCCGAGGACATGAACGAAGAACTAGAAGAACTAATCGAGAATATTTATAATCAATCTCTATAAAATTAGTTTACAGTTCTTCTGGAGATGAATATAAAAAGATATTGTGAAGTAATTGATAATTTCTTGATTAAATCTAAATATTTTTTTAAAAAACTAGTATGGCTTTTTAAGAATTTGTAATTTTTAAATCTATTATTAGAAAATCGATACTTTAAAAAATTTAAGTATTTTTGTTTTTTTGTGGATTTAAAACCATTTATTTTTTTTTGGTAAAACCCAAAAATTAAAGTTTAATAGCAAACTAAAGGTGAGTTATATTTCAAAATTTTATCTAAAGAATAACTAAACTTATGCTAATAATAAACCATCTCGAGCTCGCTCGAGTCAATTGTCAATTGCGACTTGTATTGTATTTTGTTCGATCGGACTAAATGATTTTCAATCCAGCAAGCCTAAATTATTAGTAAAAATAGCTTCTGCCGGTTGCTTTACCTCTGTTTGAATGTTTGAATTTTGATGACTCAAACAAAACTGCGATACGGGCAAGCGATCGCTTGCTGTCAACAAAATTCCAGATTGATATCTATTCTGCGCCTGCAATGGGTGCAAAACCCTGACGCTGAATATTTTCTGTAACTACGCGAGGATCGAGGAACTGCAACAAGTAATCGGGTCCTCCTGCTTTAGAACCCACTCCAGACAACTTAAAGCCGCCAAAAGGCTGACGGGCAACAATTGCACCGGTAATGGTGCGATTGACATAAAGATTGCCCACTTCGAATTCTCGATAAGCTCGCTCGATGCGCTCGGGAGTGCGGGAATATAAACCACCAGTGAGAGCGTAATCGGTTCCGTTGGCAATTTGCAAGGCTTCATCAAAATTACTGGCTCGCATAACTGCTAAGACGGGACCGAAGATTTCTTCCTGGGCAATGGTAGTATCGGGAGTTACTTCACTAAAAATCGTCGGAGGAATAAAATAACCATCCTCTGGTGCAGACATTTTTAAGGCTAATTGGCTTTCTCGTTTCCCTCGGGCGATATATTCTAAAATGCGATCGCGCGCTCCGGCATCGATGACGGGACCGACTTGAGTACTTGGAAGATCGGCAGCACCAACGTTAAGGGATTTGGTTGCTTCTACTAATCTCGACAAGAAAGGATCGTAGATGGATTCGGCTACGATGACTCGCGAACAGGCAGAACATTTTTGTCCGGTATAACCAAAAGCCGATTGCACTACTCCTGCTACAGCTTGGTCGAGGTCGGCGCTTTCATCGACGATAATTGCATTCTTGCCGCCCATTTCGGCAATTACTTTTTTCAGATGTTTTTGTCCTGGCTGCAAAATAGCAGCATCGGCATAGATGCTACAGCCGACTCCTCGCGAACCCGTAAAGGCAATTACGTGTGTGTCTTGGTGTTTGACTAGATAGGTTCCGACTTGCGAACCTTTACCGGGAACGTATTGAAAAACTCCTCGGGGAATACCTGCTTCTACCAATATTTCGGTTAGCTTAGCAGCAATTATCGAAGAAGTGGCGGCAGGTTTGAGTAGGGTGCAGTTGCCCGTTACTAAAGCGGCAACAGTCATGCCAGTAGCGATCGCCAAGGGAAAGTTCCAAGGAGAAATTACCACGGCAATACCTTTGGGTTGATAGAAGTAACGGTTATTTTCCCCGGCAAGATCGTAATTATAGCCAGCATCGAGCCTTTCCATTTCGTCAGCATAGTAGCGACAAAAATCGATCGCCTCAGAAACTTCGCCATCGGCTTGAGGAATAATTTTCCCTACTTCTAAGCAAATCCAGGCGTTGAGTTCGTGTCGCCGCGACTCCATAATCTCGGCTGCTTTACGAAGTATATCGGCTCGCTCTTTGGCGGAGGTGCGTTTCCAACTAGGAAAGGCGGCTTTAGCTGCCTCCATGGCACGTTCTGCTTGTTCTAGAGAAATTTGACCGACTTTACCGACTAATTCTGCGGTTCTAGAAGGATTGATCGAGTCGATATAGTGTTCTGTTTTGATGTATTCGCCATCAATTAAAGGTAAGTAGGTTTTACCGAGAGAATTACCTACGCTTGAGAGTGCTTCTTGGGCTTTGGTTCTTTTTGCCACGTCGGCATAATCTGTATCGGGCGCGTTTTGAAAAGTAGGAGTTTTATCTCCATCCTCTGTTAGTTTTGTCTGTTTCTCTTCTACCACTGGTGGAGCGATTAGTTCGGCAATGGGTCTTTGTTCCTGATTTTGTCGCAGAAAAGAACTGTTGGCAGTATTTTCCAGCAAACGACGGATTAAATACGCCATTCCTGGCAATAGCTCTCCGTAAGGAGCATATACTCGAACTCGATGTCCTCGTTTTACTAAAGCTTTAGCCAGTTTATCCCCCATACCGTACAACACTTGCATCTCGAAGCGATGAGAGGGAATCTCTAGGGTTTCGGCGATCGCACAAGCTAGAGCCTGAGAGCGTACGTTGTGACTGCCGATGGCAGCATAAACATGCTGATAATTTTCTAGCAATAAACGGGTCATCCGCTCGAAATTGGCATCGGTTGCCGCTTTTTGATTATATACTGGTTGGTGCCAATGATTCTGGATGGCTCTGATGGTTTCGCGATCCCAATAGGCTCCTTTAACCAGTCTAATCGTCAGAGGATTGCCGCGCTGTTTAACCCACTCAATTAATTCTTCTAAGTCTCGGTAGGAATCTCGAAGATAAGCCTGTAAAGTCATGCCAATATCGGTGTGATCGCGAAATTCCTCTTCGGTGAGTAATTCTTTAAGAATTGCCAGGGTTAGATCTTTATATTCATACTGTTCCATATCAAAATGGATCGCCGCACCACATTCTTGGGCATGACGCAATAAAACCCGAATGCGATCGCAGACTCTGGCTTTACTGCCTTCGGGATCGAGGGGATCGAATTGGGAATAAAAAGCGGTTAGCTTGACTGATACTTGCACTTGGGGTAACTCTTCACCGTCGGCTAAATCGATCCCTTCGGTGCGTTTCCAGGTTTGAGCTGTTTGGCTCAACTGAGAAATTAATTCTAGATATCTTTGTAGATAAGCTTCAGCTTCGGTTTCGGTAATTACCGCCTCTCCCAACAAATCGATGGTGAAACTCATTGCTTCTTTACGCATTCTGGCGATCGCTTTGATTACCTCGGCGATATTTTTCCCCGCGATATATTTGTATGCTAGAGTTTCCACGGCTTTGGTCATGGTGGCGGCGGCTGTCTGCGCGGGAAAGGAATCAGGATCGCTAAAGTTGAGGATTCCTTTCAGTGCTGCTGGTAATTCTACCGACTCATCACTTAGATACTGTTGCAGGTGCAAAGCAATTTCTGCTTTACTCTGCAGTGCGGGGAGAGTATCAATTAAGCGAAACATTTGTACCCGTAACCCAGGATTTGCCATCGTCCAATCTAGAAGCTTTTCATCCCAGCGCATTTGGTCGCGCATCTGGGAGAAAATATTTTGCTTTTCTCTAGTGGTTTCTATTAGCTTTTGGGCAATCTTTTGGGTTTTTTCTTCTAACGGGCGATCGGTTTCGAGATATTTATCTGTTCGAACAACCACGATTTTATAAGCTCCTAGAAATAGACGTTATTTTTGCTAGCCTTTTATTATAACTTTTAATTCGGGTCGGGAAAATTGTATTTTGTAATGCTTTGGCTAGCAAGATTACAATTATTTAAAAGTTTAATTAGCTTTAGTCTAAAAACTCAAACCATCCAGATAGGATAATTTTTGTAAATTTTATAACAAACTATGGTAATTGCTAATAAAAAGTCAACTATAGAGCAACAAGCTAACAAATTATTAGAACGGTCAATTATTTATTATCAAAATCGTCCCGTAGGCACCGTTGCCGCTACCGATTCAGAAAGAGCGGCACTCAACTACGACCAGTGTTTTATCCGCGACTTCATACCTGCGGCTCTAGTATTTTTGATTCAGGGCAAAACCGATATCGTATATAACTTTTTTATGGAAACTGTCGCTCTCCAGAAACAAGAAAGGCGGATCGACTGCTATGAACCACCTCCAGGTTTAATGCCAGCCAGTTTCAAAGTAGAATCGGCAGGAGGAGAACAGTATTTACACGCTGATTTTGGCGATAAAGCGATCGGCAGAGTTACCCCGATTGATTCTTGTCTGTGGTGGATTATTCTCTTGAGAGCCTATGTCAAAGCCACCGATGACATTACTATTGCCCATCGTCCTGACTTTCAAGAAGCACTCAAATTTATTCTCAAGATCTGTTTGGGTCCTCAATTTGAGATGACTCCTACTTTACTTGTTCCCGATGGCGCGTGTATGATCGACCGCCGCATGAGTGTAGACGGTCACCCCCTAGAAATACAGTCTTTATTTTATGCTGCTTTGCGCTCGGCGAGAGAATTATTAGTCACTGATGCTGAAGGCAAAGACATCATCGTTCGGATTAATAATCGCCTCAGCAGTTTCGTCTTTCACATGCGTTACTATTATTGGCTCGATCTCAAAAAGCTCAATGAAATTCATCGCTATCAAGGGGATCAATTTGGCGAGTCCGTAGTTAATAAATTTAATATCTATCCCGAATCAATTCCCTACTGGGTAACCGAATGGATGCCCGATCGCGGTGGTTATCTAGCTGGTAATCTCGGACCAGGTAGAATGGATTTTCGCTTTTTTAGTTTGGGCAATTTAATGGCGATCGTCTCATCTTTGGCTACTGATATCCAAGCTGACGAAATTTTAACTCTGATTGAAGAACGTTGGGACAGTTTGGTCAGTAAAATGCCGATGAAAATTTGTTTTCCTGCCGTTGAGGGTCTAGCTTGGCAAATTGTGACCGGTTCCGATCCGAAAAATACTCCCTGGTCTTATCATAATGGGGGGAGTTGGCCGATCCTGTTATGGATGCTAATGGCAGCCAGCCAGAAAATGGGTCGAGAAGAACTCGGAGAGCGAGCAGTGGCGATCGCTGAAACTCCCCTGATGCAGGATGAATGGCCTGAGTATTATGATGGCAAAAATGGTCGTTTAATCGGTAAAGCTGCCAGAAAATTTCAGACCTGGACGATTGCAGGTTTTTTACTGGCAAAATTACTCAGAGCCAATCCCCAATGTTTGAACTTGATTTGTTTCGAGCAAGATACTGAAGCCGTTGCCTGTCAGATTTGATTGTGTTTTTTTTAGGTAAATTCGAGCTGCTTAGTTTTTTTCCGGAAGCGATGGCAAGGTGTTGCTTCGGTGCTAATATTATCCTCAAGCCGCTCGTTACAACATCATTTACTGGCTACTCGTTACTTACTATTAGCAAAAATTCACCTAAAATCTCAAGTATCTCCAAGCGATCGCTTCTAAAAAATTACTAATACCGATTTATAATTATCTATTGCTATTTTTTAATGATTTATTTTTTTAGGCAAAAACCTACCGTTTTTAGGAATTTAAATGGTTAAAAAGGGATTTTTTGTTTTAAACTATCAATATATTGAATATACCTAATTTAATAAATTTTATTTGAGGTTCTCCTCGTTTAATTAATAATGCCAAAATTTCAATCTTGAGATTGTAAGCATTTAAAATAGATAATTCTTTAAAGGTCTATTCACTTAAAGTTATAGTAAGCTTTGTAATATTCTCGGAGCAATCTATAGCAGAATTGCCATGAGTACGAATTTGTGTTTATGGCAAACTGCAATTGCATTATTTTTATTTATATATTTTTAGCTATATTAGGTTGTTGACTACATGGAGTCATATAATAACTACATAAGAGATCGTCTGTCTATATTCGTAGACGGAAATAATATGTTTTATGCCCAACAAAAGAATGGTTGGTTTTTCGATCCTCGAAGAGTATTAGATTTTTTTGCTAACGATCCGACGGTGATTTTAGTCAATGCGTTTTGGTACACGGGTTTAAAAGATGCTCAAGATCAACGGGGATTTCGCGATGCTTTAATCAGTCTGGGTTATACGGTTAGAACTAAAATTCTTAAAGAATACTATGATGATTCATCGGGTCGCTACTCTCAGAAAGCTAATTTAGATATTGAAATTGTAGTTGATATGTTTAATACTGTAGAGCAGTATGACCGAGTAGTTTTATTTAGTGGCGATGGTGATTTCGAACGGGCGATCGAACTACTGCGGTCAAAAAACACCCATATTACCGTAGTTTCTACGGAGGGTATGATTGCTAGAGAGCTGCGTAATGCTACGGATAGATATATAGATCTCAACGATATTAGAAATGTGATAGAAAAAAGCGATTTTTAATTGAGGAAATAGCATCAGAAAGTAGGTACTAGTGGTCGGTCAACATTACTTAGTAGTTAGGGGTTAGTTGTCAATAGTTTTAATTTTACCTAGTTCATCTCTGTGAGTCGATCGCCTATAATTTTTAAATACCAATACAAATACACAAAATAGATCCCATTAAGAGCGCGAATTTGGGTTATGAATAATTCATCAGACCGTATTATTATTTTCGATACTACTTTAAGAGATGGAGAACAGTCACCAGGAGCCACTCTCAACGTTACGGAAAAGCTTGAAATTGCCCGCGCTCTGGCACGATTGGGAGTTGATGTAATCGAAGCTGGATTTGCTTATGCCAGTCCTGGAGATTTTGAAGCGGTGCAAAAAGTAGCTCAAACCGTAGGTACGGAGGATGGACCCGTAATTTGTAGTTTGGCAAGAGCGATAAAAGCCGATATTAAAGCTGCCGCAGAAGCTCTAAAACCTGCCGCTAAAGCCAGGATTCATACTTTTATTTCTACTTCGGACATTCATTTAAAATATCAGCTCAAAAAATCTCGTTCCGAAGTTCTCGCTATCGCTGAAGAAATGGTGGCATACGCTAAATCCTTTATGGAAGATGTAGAATTTTCACCTATGGACGCGGGACGTAGCGACTCGGAATATTTATATCAAGTCTTAGAAGCGGCGATCGCAGCAGGAGCGACGACGATCAATATCCCCGATACTGTCGGTTACACTACTCCTAAAGAATTTGGGGCATTAATTAAAGGGATTAAAGAAAACGTTTCTAATATCGACAAAACAGTTATTTCCGTTCACGGTCATAACGATTTGGGCTTGGCCGTAGCGAGCTTTTTAGAAGCGATTGAAAATGGCGCGAGACAGCTAGAATGTACCATTAACGGCATCGGCGAACGGGCCGGCAATGCCGCACTGGAAGAATTAGTGATGGCACTCCACGTCCGTCGTCAGTATTTTAATCCCTTCCTCGGTAAACCTGCCGATTCCACCGAACCTCTAACCAATATCGATACCCAACAGATTTATAAAACCTCTCGCTTGGTATCCAACTTGACGGGGATGATGGTACAGCCCAACAAAGCGATCGTTGGCTCTAATGCTTTCGCTCACGAATCTGGCATTCACCAAGATGGCATTCTCAAAAATAAACTGACCTACGAAATCATGGACGCTCAGTCCATTGGTTTGACCGACAATCAAATTATTCTGGGCAAACATTCTGGGCGTAACGCTTTCCGCACTAGGTTAATCGAGTTGGGTTACGAACTTTCCGAATCCGAACTCAACAAAGCCTTCGTGCGTTTTAAGGAGGTTGCCGACAAGAAAAAAGTAGTCAGCGATCGCGATATCGAAGCCATTGTCAACGACGAAATTCGTCAGCCTCCCGAACTGTTCCGCTTGGAACTAATTCAGGTCAGTTGCGGCGATCGCTCCCGTCCTACCGCTACGGTAACTATCCGTACCCCTGAAGGTAAGGAGTTAACCGATGTGGCAATTGGTACGGGTCCAGTCGATGCCATTTGTAAAGCGATCGATCGTGTAATTGAAGTGCCCAACGAACTGATCGAATTATCGATGCAATCAGTTACCGAAGGTATCGATGCAATGGCGGAGGTGACTATTCGCCTACGCCATGAGGATAAAATTTATTCTGGTCGTACCGCCAATACGGATATCGTCGTTGCTTCGGCTCGCGCCTACATTAAAGCGTTAAATCGTCTCTATGCGAATTCGCAAATGACCAGCAACACTCAACCCGCAGCCCTGTAAATTGTTTCGATCGTTTTGGTTCTGGTAAGTAAGGGCGATTCGCGAATCGCCCTTACTTACCAGAACAATTCGCGAATCGCCCCTACTACTTATTGCCGACGCGATCTAAGTGCACCTCACTCAACTGAGAATTATTATCTGTTTTGTGTTGTTTTTGAATCCATAGCGAAGTGCAGGGGATTTTACTTTTATCGCAGCGGTGAGAGTATTTTTGAGCTACGTCAGTAACTTCTCTAAGTAAACCCTGGCTCAAAGTAGTGGGCTTGAGTCCCATATCTAAAAAACGCTGGTTTTTGACAAATAGCTCGTTTTCTGGGGCTTCGTTGCGAGGATTTGGCAAGTAGGCAATTTCTACACCCGTCATTTCCGAAACCATCGCCGCTAAATCTCTAACTCGATGAGTTTCGGTCATCTGGTTGAGAATTCTCACTCTCTCCCCAGCTTGAGGGGGATTTTCAATTGCTAGCTGGATACAGCGTACCGTATCTTTGATGTGAATAAAGGCGCGAGTTTGTCCTCCCGTACCGTGTACTGTTAGGGGATAGCCAATTGCAGCCTGCATTAAAAAGCGGTTGAGTACCGTACCATAATCGCCATCATAATCAAAGCGGTTAATCAAGCGTTCGTCCATCAAAGTTTCAGGAGTGTTAGTTCCCCAAACAATACCTTGGTGCAGATCCGTGACTCTAACACCGTCGTTTTTATTGTAGTAGAAGAAAAATAGTTGGTCTTGAGTTTTGGTCATGTGATAGACGCTACCAGGGTTGGCAGGATAGAGAATTTCTTGCTGGATGCGATCGCCATTATCGGCAACGACTTCAACATCCAAATAACCTTCAGGAATTTTCATCCCGGCAGTACCATAACCATAGACTCCCATAGTACCCAAGTGTACTAAGTGAATATCTAAGCCAGATTCGACGATAGCGCAGAGCAAATTATTAGTAGCATTAAGATTATTGTTAACCGTATATCGCTTGTGTTTGGAAGACTTCATCGAATAGGGGGCTGCCCGCTGTTCGGCAAAATGGACGATAGCATCTGGCTTTTCTGCCAGAATCAGATTTAACAGGCGGTCGTATTCAATGGCAATATCGATATTGTGAAACTCGATTTTCTTACCCGTGTGTTGATACCAGGTTTTGAGCCTTTGTCCGATGGGAGCGATTGGAGTTAGAGAGCTTACTTCTAGTTCGTTGTCAATATTGCGTCGCGATAAATTATCGACAATAACTACTTCAAAGTTTTGCTGGGACAAGTGTAGAGAAGTAGGCCAGCCACAGAAACCGTCTCCTCCTAAAATAATAACTTTCATATCTTGCCTCTAAATAATCAGTATAGAAACGTTTTTGCAATCTAAATCATTTAACCAAATTTTGAGGCTTTATGGTTTTTTTTAAGGATTTAATCTCTGTATCGAGTTCTAATGAAGCAAGAAGAAAATCTCGATTAATTGTCTAAACTGTAATAGTTGAGCTGTAACTAAAATTGCCTACTGTAAACTATGACACTAGCGGTATCATTCAACTCGACCGCCAAAACCTATTGAATTGAAGTAAAGAGCAATGAACTTAAACGTTACTCAAAAACTCATCCAGTCTCATTTAATTTCTGGCGAGATGAATCCTGGTGCAGAAATCGCTTTACGCATCGACCAATCTCTCACCCAAGATGCGACGGGAACGATGGTGATGCTGGAGTTGGAAGCGATGGGACTAAAACGAGTTAAAACTGAACTTTCCGCTCAATACGTCGATCATAATTTACTGCAAACCGACTATAAAAATGCCGACGATCACCTATTTTTGCGCTCGGCTTGTCAGAAATTTGGGATTTGGTACAGTCGTCCTGGTAATGGCATCTCTCACGCCGTACACATGGAGCGGTTTGGCATACCCGGAAAAAGCTTAATCGGTTCGGATAGCCATACTCCCGCAGCTGGAGGCATGGGGATGTTAGCTTTTGGTGCGGGTGGTATCGACGTGGCAATGGCGATCGCTGGCGAACCGATGTTTCTCAAAATGCCCCAAGTTTTAGGCGTTAAGTTGACCGGCAAGCTACCAGACTGGGTAAGTGCTAAAGATGTGGTTTTAGAAATGTTACGTCGCTATGATGTTGATGGCGGCAGGGGCAAGATTATTGAGTATTATGGTCCTGGTCTGCAGTACCTCAGTGCGATGGATCGTCACGTAATTGCCAACATGGGTACGGAAATGGGTGCCACTACTACAGTTTTTCCTTCCGATGAAGAAATTAAGCGATTCTTAATCGCTCAGGGACGAGGAGAGGACTGGGTGGAATTGGTTGCCGATCCTGGTGCTGAATACGATCTCACTGAGGAGATTAATCTCTCAGACTTAGAACCTCTCATTGCCTGCCCTTCTAGCCCTGGAAACGTCGTACCCGTTAGAGAAGTAGCAGGACGAGAAGTTTCTCAGGTCGTCGTCGGTTCTTCGGCAAATCCCGGCTTGCGAGATTTTTGGATCGTCAGTCAAATGGTCAAAGGCAAAACGATTAGCGATCGCGTTTCGTTTGATATTAATCCTACCTCTCGTCAAGCAGTGGAAAATTTGGCTGCTATGGATACGGCATTTATCGACTTGATTCATACAGGTGCCAGGTTTCATCAAGCTGGATGCTTGGGCTGTATCGGCATGGGACAAGCTCCTGCTTCAGAAGAAATTTCTCTGAGAACCATGCCGCGTAATTTTCCAGGACGTTCTGGTACTGCTGACGATCGGGTCTATCTTTGTAGTCCAGAAACCGCAGCAGCTTCTGCTTTGACTGGTAAAATTACCGATCCCAAGCAAATGGAACAACTCTATGAGATGAGCTATCCTCAGTTCGTGCAGCCTGAAACAGAAATTATCAATACTGAGATGATCGTACCACCTCCTAGCGATGGTAGTAACGTTGAATTGGTCAAAGGACCGAATATCGAAACCTTTCCTGAATTTTCTGCCTTACCAGAGCGAGCTACCGTTCCCGTTTTGTTTAAAGTAGGGGATAATATCTCTACCGATGAAATTTTACCTGCAGGGGCGCAAGTGTTGCCTTTTCGTAGCAATATCCCCAAAATTAGCGAGTTTGTCTACTATTTGGATGAACCTACCTTTGCCGAGAGAGCTAAGACGGCACAAGCGGAGTTTGGAGGACACGTTTTAGTGGCAGGGGATAACTACGCACAGGGTTCGAGTCGAGAACACGCGGCGATCGCTCCTCGCTATTTAGGACAAATTGCCGTTATTGCTAAATCTTATGCCCGTATTGGTTGGCAAAATCTGATTAACTTCGGTATTTTTCCGCTAGAATTTGTCAATCCCGAAGACTATGAGGCGATCGCTCAGGGTAACATGTTAGTTTTTGAGAATCTACATCGTGCACTAAAGACTGATGAAAACGTAGTAGTTAAACATCGAGATAGTGATCGCACTTATGAACTGACCTACAGTCTCAGCCCCCGTCAGCGAGAAATAATTTTAGCAGGTGGCTTAATTAACTACTACAAATTTCAAGAGCGTGCCGTTCCTGTATAATACGTATTCTGCATTTGGCAGATAAATTTGCGTTAATCAATCAAGCAATCAAGGCGACACCCAGATTCGAACTGGGGAATAATGGATTTGCAATCCACGGCCTTACCACTTGGCTATGTCGCCGCACGTTTATTTTGTGCTTAATAAGTATATCAAATTATTAGCCCGCTCGACTACAGCTTAGATCTCAATGGATTGCAGGCTGTTTGCTTTTGTGGCTAGTTACTATCTTAGATAAGGTTAGCTGAGTGCCCTGACGATTCCAATGGACGCGATCGAATACTTTATGTAGGATACATAAACCCCTACCACTTTCTGCTTCATCTTCAGGAAGCAAATAGTCCTCAAAATTGCAAGAATCTGAATCTTTAATTGTATTATTCTTCTTAGGAGTAAAGCCTCTACCTTCATCGGCAATAATCCAACAGTATTCTGAAGTAGTTACAGTAAACTTAACTATAACCATTTTATTGGGATCGAGTTCATTACCGTGTTTGGCGGCATTGACCAATGCCTCTTGCAGTCCTAATCTTAACTCTGCACGCCACTCAAGAGGAACGTTAGCTAACAATAAATCGAGAATGGGACATAGATAAAGTGTCGAAGCAAAGCTCATCGTACTCCACTTGTTTCTATTCCAGGGAATAGGTATAGCAATCACCGATCGTACCTCTATGTTAATTCTGTAATATCCGCACTTAAAAAGTTAGTAATCTACTGCTTCGAGGGGGGCAAAAACTATTTGAAAATAGAGACTTACATCCCCGTTAATTAGTATTTGACTAACAGTCGTGTCTTGGTGCGCGTTCCTTACTGAGTACGGGGAGACAAGCTCACGAAGTTTCCTCAAAAGTCACGCTTTATAACCCTCGGTGGGATCGCACCGCTACGGCGGAGTGATGTCTGAGTATCAATGGGAAGTTTGAGAGCACTATTGGGCTAACTTAATAGTTTTAATCAAAACTCAAACAAATCTTCTAACTCGATCGGTTTTATTTCGTTCTCGGGATATTTCACTTAATAATTGAACCCTCAAAACCATGATGTTCCCCTTTGAATTGTAAAAAATCCGTATATTTAATTGGTTCTTTATGATAATTATACAAAATTTTGTTGCTCGAAGCGATATTTGTCAGGTTTACTTAATTTTAGACAGTACGATTCCACACTCTATATGGGTGGTTTGAGGAAAAAAATCCGCAGGTTGAATCCAACGAGGTTGATAAATTCCAGATTGACAGAGAAGTTTGACATCTCTAGCTAAAGTAGCAGGTTGGCAACTAATATAGACGATCCGAGATGGTTGCATAGATAACAGAGTTGCGATCGCCTTAGAATCGCAACCTTTACGAGGGGGATCGAGAAAGAGGATATCGGGGACAAAATCGAGTTGAGGGAGATAATCCTCGACTTTAGCCACCTGAAAAGCAGCATTATCTATCTGATTTATCGTACCATTTTGCCGTGCCTGTTCTACAGAAGTGCAATAACTTTCGATACCGATAACCTGCTTGACCCGTTGGGCTAGAGGCAAGCTAAAGGTACCGATACCGCAGTAGGCATCGACTATGGTTTCCGTTCCCTGTAGGTTTAGTTCCGAGACGATCGCTTTTAATAACAATTCGGCAGCGGCGGTATTAATTTGAAAAAAAGTATCGGAACGAATGTGTAATTCCACTCCAGCAAAAATTTCTCGGATGTAGGGTTTTCCCACAACGGTATGAGTATTTTTACCGAAGATAACATTGGTGCGATCGCGATTTTGATTGAGACAAACTCCTACTAGGTTAGGGTATTTCTGCAACCAAATTTTTGCCTGTACTTCAATTTCTGGTAGCTCGAAGTCTGTGGTTACCAGAGTCAGCAGCATCTCACCAGTACGACTACCGATCCGAAGTCCCAGGTGTCGTAGTTTTCCCTGATGATTGGTTTCGTTGTAAATCGACCAACCTCTTTGCTGAAGATCTTGTTTGACTTCTCTCAGTAGGGGATGAAGGCTAGAATCTTGTACGGGACACTGATTGAGATTGATTAGCTTATGAGTTCCCCGACGATAATAACCAGCTTGGACTTGCCCTGAAGCCGATCTAGCCAAAGGATAGGTGGATTTGTTACGGTAATTGAGCCCGTAGGGTGAATGGAGAATTGGCTCTACTCGTACATCTTCAAAACCGCCAATACGTTTGAAAGCTTGAATTACCTGCTGTCGTTTTACCTCTCGTTGATATTCCCAGTCGATGTGTTGCCACTGACAACCACCACACTTGTCGGCGACGATACATCGGGGACGAATGCGATACTTAGAGGCAATTAATAGTTTTTCTAATTTGCCTCGTGCGTATTTAGATTTAAGTTGAGTTAGTTTAACTCTAACGCGATCGCCCGTTACAGTGTCGGGAACGAAGATGACTTTGCCCTGATATCTGCCTACTCCCTCGCTGCTACTACTGAGATCGCTTATGTCTAGAGTTATTAAGCTTCCCTGTTGCCATTGTTGACTCATTTAGAAATACTATTTGCGCTTGGCATATTACAAAAATAAAGCTTTAAGTTTAAAACGATTGATTCGGTGAGAAATAACTTTGGCGATCGCCTGAAGAAAATTACACAAACCATTTGTCTATTCTGGTTGACGATCCAGCCTGGTTTTGCTCTTGAGGTTACTGACGTTCCTCAACCCTTATTTCTTCATAGTAACTGGATTGCTGACGTTGCTGAGATATTAGATCGAGATACTAAAATTCAAATTAACCAAGATATTTCGCAGTTAGAAACAGACAAAGGCGATCGCATATATGTAGTTACAGTTTCCCAAATACCAGAACGTCTTACTTATAGAGAATTTGCTACCGCCTTGCTGTCTAGTTGGCAGATCGTAGCGTAGTGATGTTGGTAGTTATGGGCGATCGCCACATAGAAATTAAAACAGGTAGCGTCATCAGAAATATTATCAGCGATTCTCTTTTAAAAAAGATTATTGACGAGACTATCATTCCGCAATTTAAGGAAGATAATTTTAGTCGAGGTGTATTATTAGAAGCCCAAAGCTATACTACAATTAAAGATAGCGATACGATTGGCTATGGTAGCTACAGCAATTTTAGTAGTGGTAGCGATCTTGGCGATGCTGGAGGCGGTGGGGGTGGAGACTGGTAAGAAAAAAATGCTCCTTAATCCTTATAATTTAGGAAAAACGAGTAAAAGTAAATAAAAACTCCCCCAGAATTGGGGGATTTAGGGGGCAAATGAATAACTTTCGCTCTTTTGAGTAAAAATTTAAACTTTATCAAATTTTACAGATGACCAAACTTAACCTTCAAACCGTCGCGGGGATGGGGAGTAGGTACGGCAGTCAGTTCTAAGTTTTGATTGGGTAGTAATTCCGACTGATAGTTTTGCAATAGTTTTGCTGCAAATATCCGCATTTCCAGACGAGCGAATTCTTTACCCAAACATTCGCGCAAACCTCCACCAAAGGGGATATAGCCAAAGTTCTTTTGTTTATCTTCTTCCCTATCTGGGGCAAAGCGATCTGGATCGAAGAGATCGCTTTCGGAATAAATTTCCCGATCTTGATGGGTTTGGGCGATTTGATACTGTACCGTCCAACCTTTGGGGATACGGTAGCCGTTAAAAGTAAATGTCTCGATCGTTTTGCGAAAGCCGCCGCCGACTGGCGGAATTAACCGCATTACCTCTTTAATGGTTTGTTCGAGATAAGTCATCTTTTCGATTTCTTCTAAGGAAAGAGAAGAAGAAAGAGATAGGTGCTGCTGTTCTTCTCTCAGACGCTGCATCACTTCTGGATGTTGGGCAGTAAGGAGACAAAAAGAAGCGATCGCCGAAGTTAAAGTTTCATGTCCGGCAAATAATAGTAGTAGAATTTGGTCTTTTAGTTCTGCTACAGTCAGACTGTTACCTTCTTCATCTTTGGCTTTAATCAGCAAACCCAAGGCATCTTCTCCAGGATCTTCTTGTCGTTGGCGTTTGACAACTATTTCTTCAATATATTTAAGTAATGCTTTACGACAGCGTACTGCTTTGCCAAACTTCGTCCAAGGCAAATTTATCGGAATCGTAAACAAACCCGCACACCAAGTTTCAAATAATTCTGCCAAAGGTGTCTGGGAACCGCCGTCGGTACCTACCAAAAGATTGCTGGCAATATCAAAAGTATAGTTGCGTAGTTCGGGATACCAAGTCAATGTTCCCATTTGTTGCCACTTTTGCAGATACTTCTCGGTAATCCTTTCCATAGTAGGAATATAACTAGCTAAAGCTCTGGGTCGAAAAGCCTGATAGAGTAACTTACGACGAGAAGAATGAAAACTGCCATCGCGTACCGATAAAGATAGATCCCCGAGTAAAATTCTGGTACTTTTAGGCCATTGCGAGACGACATGTTTATTCTCGTTGCGAAATAAGAAAGTATTCGCCTCGGCACCAATCATAGTTACTGTACGATTGCCCAAAATATTGGTTTGATAGACCTTACCGTACTTAGCACGGCGTTTGGCACTAAATTGAGAGTCGGTAAAAAAACTGATGGTTTCGCCAATAAAAGGCAAACTTGTATTACCAGGAGGTTCGGGCAAATTATTAAATTCTTCTGTAGTTGCAGTCATAGTTGCCAAATCTTAATAGCGGCTCAATTTAGCATTGTAACTAAATATATCTCGGTGTTCGGCTAGAGGTAGGGCAATACTTCTCGTTTAAGACATTCCAATTTCTAGGGATAGCTGTAGAAATTATTTATGGTGGTAAAGAAGTGGGTTCTCAAGGAGATGGTACAGCGCAATTAATCCCTAGAGATTTTACGCAAATGCAGTGTTTGAAGTTAAAAATTGCCATTAGCCTGTAAACACAAATAAAATTTAAAGTTTGCTGCAATCGACACTAATCTCGCTCCAGTTTTTGGTAAGATCGACTATAATATTTATAGTAAAAATCACTATAATACGAAATATTAAGGATATTTAAACTAGTGTTTACAACTACCCTACCTATACCTAAAGCCGAGCGAAACTATATTCCTAACGATTTATTTACCGCCATTAACCAGCTCAAAAAAGAGTTAAAGGCGATCGTTTTAGCCCATTACTATCAAGAACCAGATATCCAAGATATTGCTGACTATATCGGTGATTCTCTGGGTTTATCGCAAAAAGCAGCGAGTACCGATGCAGAAGTAATCGTGTTTGCCGGGGTTCACTTTATGGCAGAAACGGCTAAAATTCTCAATCCCGACAAGTTAGTTTTGTTGCCCGACTTGAATGCAGGTTGTTCTCTAGCCGATAGCTGTCCCCCCAATGAGTTCGAGGCTTTTAAAGCAGCGCATCCCGACCATATCGTTATTTCTTACATTAACTGTACGGCAGAAATAAAAGCGTTGAGCGATATTATCTGCACCAGTTCCAATGCAGTAAAGATAGTCAACCAAATTCCTCAAGATAAACCGATTATCTTCGCTCCCGATCGCAATTTAGGTCGTTATGTTGCCGAAAAAACTGGTAGAGATTTAGTTTTGTGGCAAGGTAGCTGTATCGTTCACGAAACTTTCTCGGAAAAAAGAATTATCCAACTTAAAACTCAATATCCCGAAGCTAAAATTATCGCTCATCCCGAGTGCGAACCCCCCGTATTGCGACATGCTGATTTTATCGGCTCTACTACAGCCTTATTAAATTACTGTCAGACAAGCGGCGATCGCGAGTTTATCGTGGCGACAGAACCCGGTATCATTCATCAAATGGAAAAAGCTGCACCCCACAAAAGGTTTATTCCCGCACCGGCAATGAATAACTGTGCTTGTAATGAGTGTCCCCATATGCGCCTGAACACTCTAGAAAAACTCTATTTAGCAATGAAAAATCAAACTCCAGAGATTACTTTATCCGAAGACATTCGCGTTGCTGCATTAAAACCAATTCAAAAAATGCTGGAAATGTCTTAATCTTTTATCTCGATCTTCCTTCAACTGTTGACTTGGGTTGGGTTAGACTGAAGTTTTCAAGAAAAATTTGTCGAGCAATTTAGCGATCGCTCTAACCCAACAAAAAAGTAGATTGGATTTACTTAACCCAACCTACTGAACAATACTAAACTAAAGATATTAACTAGAATTTAGTTTCGAGTTACTGATATAAGCTTTGTATGCCTAACTCATTTGCCAAAGTGCTTTGTAAGTTCTCTGGTATTAGTACTCGATTGATGCCGTGAATAACTCCATTACTAGCCTGAATGTTAGGCTCGATTACGCTAGCATTATTAATGATAATATTGTCTTGATTAGCTTCGACTGCTAAGCCACCGCCTAGGGTTGCAACTTCTCCACTAGTAATTTCGCTAGCTGTTACTTGTTGGGGCAGAACGTGATAGGAAAGTACTTGCTGTAAAACTTCTTGATTTTCAGGTTGTAATAGATATTCTAAAGCTCCGTCTGGTAACTGATTGAATGCTTCATCTGTCGGCGCAAATACCGTATAACCCGCACCCGATTCTGATAGCTTATCTGTCAATCCTGCTGCTTGAATTGCTTGGGTTAAGGTATTAAACGATTCACTGCCAGATGCTACGTCTACGATAGTACCGCTAGCAGATTGGGATCCATTCATCGAGGAACCTTCCATCTGAGTTGAAGATTCCATCGAACTCGAATTAGTATGATTGTCCGCTAAAGCTGGAACTGCTAAAAATGAACTCGCGCCGAGAATACTAGTTAAAATGACTAGCTGCCGAGAAATTTTAGAAAAATAGTTGGGTGTCATATTATATGTATGTATTTACTATGTAAAGTTTAGTAAATTTAATTTAATTAACACTCTTGCCATTTAAAGATGTTTGAATTTACTAAGATCTTTAAATAGTCAGATGTTTTAAATAAATTACTGACTAAGCAATAAATTCTAGCCAATTTGTCTCTAACGTTAGATGTAGTTAATTTGAATCTGCTCTCAATATCGGCTTAATATCAGTTGGATGGTTCGATTAATTTGAAAATTGCGCTCGAGTCTGAAAACTGAAGCGATAAACAAGTTACGCTCGATGTTCTAAGAGTGAAAATTTGCAATCTTTAGTACCAAAATCAGATACCATACTTTAGATTGGACTATTATATTGCGCTTGCAAACAAATAAATATTTATGATTCCTCTCAGGGATGTAAATCCGACAAAAATTACTCCTTACGTTACTTATTCTCTAATTGCCATTAATATCTTAGCTTTTGTCTACGAATTGACTCTCGATCCTCAGCAATTAGATACTTTTTTTCATTCGTTTGCTATCGTACCTAAAGAGTTAACTGCTAGTTTCAATGGGATTAATTTAAATCCAGGCATACCAGAAATACTAACTCCGATTACTTCTCAATTTCTTCATGCCGGTTTTGCTCACATTGCCTTTAATATGCTCTTTCTATATATTTTCGGTAATAATATCGAAGAGCAGTTAGGAAGAATTAAATACCTGTTTTTTTATCTAGCTTGCGGCGTTCTAGCAGGTTTATCTCAGTGGTTTTTTTCGGCGATGTCTCAAGTGCCCTCTCTCGGTGCTAGTGGGGCGATCGCCGGAGTTATGGGCGCATATATTTTAAAGTTTCCCCAAGCTAGAGTGATAACTTTGGTTCCCTTGGGCTTTTTCTTTCCTGTTTTTAGGATACCTGCGGTTTATTTCCTCGGTTTCTGGTTTCTCGAACAAGCCTTTAACGGGATCGCTTCTTTTGAAGTTCAAGCTAGTGTTGGCATGGAAAATGGCGGTGTAGCCTACTGGGCACATGCTGGGGGATTTATCTTTGGCGCAATTTTAGCACCAATGTTAGGATTGTTTTCCGAGAAAACAAACGAGTACGAACCATTAGTCGATCGCTAGACCACGATCGCCGAGGTTAAATTTTCAAAATAAATTTGAGTCGATCATGCTTGCCAAAAGAATATTACCCTGTCTGGATGTCAATGCAGGGCGAGTAGTAAAGGGGGTTAACTTCGTCGATCTAAAAGACGCTGGCGATCCCGTAGAGTTGGCAAAAGTTTACAACGATGCGGGCGCAGATGAGTTAGTGTTTCTCGATATCACCGCAACTCACGAAGATCGAGGGACAATTATCGACGTAGTTTATCGCACCGCCGAACAAGTATTTATACCTTTGACTGTCGGTGGCGGTATTCAATCATTAGAAAATATTAAAAATTTGTTAAGAGCAGGAGCCGATAAAGTTAGTATTAATTCGGCGGCAGTTCGCGATCCAGAGTTCATTAATCGCGGGAGCGATCGCTTTGGCAAACAGTGCATCGTCGTAGCAATAGATGCTAGAAGACGTAACGATCTTGCCAATCCTGGCTGGGATGTCTATGTCCGTGGGGGTAGACAAAATACCGGTATCGATGCTCTTGAATGGGCGAAAGAGATGGAAGCTAGAGGCGCAGGGGAATTACTCATTACCAGTATGGATGCTGATGGTACTCAAGCTGGTTACGATCTGGAGTTAACCAGCGCGATCGCCAATTCAGTGGAAATCCCGACGATCGCATCTGGAGGAGCCGGCAACTGTCAACACATTTATGAAGCTTTAGACAAGGGCAAAGCTGAAGCCGCACTATTGGCTTCCCTGCTGCACTATGGACAGTTAACGATTGCAGAGGTTAAGACTTATCTGCAAGAACGAAACGTGCCGATTAGAATCGACTGAGATCCCTATGTCCGTTGGGAGGTCGATTGATATGAGTGGCGAAATATATATATTTTTACGTAGATCTTTAATAAAGCTTAAATTATTAGATAAAAGTTTCCTATTACTAAAAAATATGTATTAGAATAAACTAAAGTTTACGTTTCTTAAAAATGTTGATTCCGATTCTCATCTTCGATGTCGCTTTAGTGGCTTGGTCGCTGCATTTAATGCAGGAGGCTTTCGATCGGAAAGAATTTTCGTTAATGCTGGCGGGTACTTTAGTTGCTGCCTCTGCCGCTGCTATGTTGGTCGTTTATTTCATTATGGGAAGTTGTTTGAGTCGTATTGTCTAAACCCGACTCAGTAAATATACTTTATACTTTATAAATAATTATTATTTAGCGATCGAACTTAATCCGATTCAAAACTACAAAGTAATAACAACCAAATAAAACTTTTTTAGGCGATCGCAATTTTAGCCTTCGTTAATAATTAGTCAATGCTCGTTTAGTGGGCATACAATAACATCAAGTACAATAGCTTATTAGCAGCCGCAGTAGAAATTAGATTACGTAGACACGAGACATATCTGGCTCGTGGCTATATCTTATATAGTATATTACAAACAATATATTGAAATTAAAAATTCTCAGCAGCGAAAATATCTCCTGCAAACCATCAACGATTTCTCAGATAACTATTTATTTATACTGATTTGATGATAATAACGACTGGCGATCGCAAACTAATCAGTTTAAACGAGATAAATTAAATTTAACAGTTTAATGGCGATCGCGAGTATGAAAAAAAATCGGATTTTTTGGACGACTGCAATTATTGGTGCGATCCTCGACCAAGCAACCAAATATTGGGTGGCTCAAAATTTCGTCGAAGTCGGCTACACCGTTCCACTATGGCAAGATGTCTTTCACCTAACATATGTAATAAATACGGGTGCGGCTTTTAGCTTCTTTAGTGGAGGAGTTGGCTGGCTGCGCTGGTTGTCTCTAATAGTTAGCTTGGGATTAGCTGTCTATGCTCTTACTTCACGGATGAGCACAACAGAGCAGTTAGGTTATGGATTTATTTTAGCCGGAGCTTTTGGGAACGGAATCGATCGCTTTTTATTTGGTTATGTAGTAGATTTTCTCGATTTTCGCCTGATTAATTTTCCCGTATTTAATTTAGCCGATGTTGCGATTAATATTGGTATTTTGTTTTTATTAATTTACAGCTTTAGAAATTCCAGTAATAAAAGGGCTTAAATGGGCTATGTGAGCAATATTTAAAATCGATACCTATAGCAATTCAACTAAAACCTTAAAATCCAATTTAACAGTAACAATGACACGATTTCTTATCGGCACTATTGCAGCAATGGGGCACGTGGTTCCCGCTTTGCCAATTACTCGACAGTTAGTGCGACAGGGACATGAAGTTTGGTGGTATACGGGAGAAGGACTAAAAGAAATTATAGAATCTACCGGAGCCCATCACGTTTCAATTCGTCGGGGTATCGATCTGACGCGCCCAGAGACTATTCCTAATTGGCTAGCTCAAAGAGACTCACTCAAAAAAGTTAGCCAATTTAAATTCGATCTCAAACATATTTTTATCGATATGGCAGTCACACAGCTACAAGATTTAACCGAAATCCTTGAAGAATTTTCCGCCGATATTTTGTTGTGCGATGTTTTTTTCTTGGGAATGTCGTGGCTGCATGAAAAAACAGGATTGCCTTGGGCAGCATTTGGAATGTCAGCTTTACTTTTCAATAGTCGTGACACTGCTCCTTTTGGATTGGGTTTACCGCCAGACAATTTACTCTTGGGAAGGCTGCGGATGCGGAGTTTAAACTGGCTAACTAAAAACGTCCTGATGAAAGACGTAACGATCTATTTAGACCGTATGCGGCAAAGTGTAGGTTTGTCAGTAAAAAGACAAGACTTTTTTAGTGCGGCACTATCGCCGTTTCTCTTTCTTCAAGGATCGACACCCTCTTTCGAATATTCCCGCAGCGATCTTGCACCGCAAATTCACTTTATAGGTACGCTAATTCCAGAAGCGTCGGCAGATTTTGTTCCTCCGCCTTGGTGGTCAGATTTAGATAGCGACATACCAACTGTATTCGTGACTCAGAGAACGGTTGCTACAGAGGCTAGTATATTTACTCATACCGACGATTCAAGCTTTAGCAGAGAAACAATGTTGGTAATTGCTGTTACAGGCAAACAAGGGATTAAAGCTCTCGATCTTGCTTCCATTCCCGTCAATACACGCATCGAACCTTTTATTCCCTACGCACATTTACTACCTCGCGTCGATTTCATGGTTACCAATGCTGGATTTAATGGAGTTCAAACTGCTTTGGCTAACGGCGTACCAATGGTTACGGCAGGTCAGTCGGAAGACAAACCGGAAATTTGCGCCAGAGTAGAGTGGTCTGGAGTGGGAATCAAGTGGGAATCAATTTAAAAACCAGTACGCCAACTGCCGCTCAAATTCGGGATGCGGTTAAAGCAATTTTAGCATCACCGAGTTACAAACAAAACGCAGAAAAAATAAAACGAGAAATTGACTCTTACAATGCTCGTGCGATCGCAGTAAATTTGCTAGAAAAGTTGGCGGCAACAAAACAGCCTATTTTTCGGTAAATGAAGCAAAATTGAGAAAATTTGTAAAACGCCGCTCTATGTTTGTAGTTTTGGTTTTTCTTAGAATCGATTTAGTGGCAATAGTTAATCTTGGCAATTATGAAAGCAATACCGACAGTTAAAACTTCTTCTAACTGGCTTCGAACTATTCGTATGATCGATGCGATTTTACATCCTCTAGATTTTCTTGAAGAACGCAAGAGAAAATATGGAGATTTTTATCAAGTTACTTTTAAAAATTCTCCGCCAACTGTGATGACTAGTAATCCCAAAGCGGTTGAAGATATTTTTACTGCTTCTCCAGATATGTTTGAAGTGGGTAAGAGTAATAAAATTTTAAAGGCTTTAGTCGGGGATAATTCTTTATTGTTGTTAGATGGCAAAGCTCATCGAAATCGTCGCCGGTTATTGATGCCTCCTTTTCACGGAGAATCTTTACAAAAATTCAGTCAGCAAATTGTCAGTATAACCAATAAAGTAGGCGATCGCTTGGAAGTAGACCGAGCTTTTAGAGTTCGTGAAATAATGCAAGAAATTACTTTGCGAGTGATTTTAACTGCGGTATTTGGTATTGATTCTGGAGAGAGATGCGATCGCCTGCGGGAATTATTAACTAAACTTTTAGATATATTTAATACTCCTTTAAGTTCGAGCTTCATGTTTTTCCCGATTCTACAACGAGATTGGGGAAAATTTAGTCCTTGGGGACGTTTTTTACTGTTGCAACGAGAAATTAGAAGTTTAATTTACAAAGAAATAACCCAAAGGCGCGAACTACTAGCTATGGGCAAATTAGAAAGCAAAGATATTTTTAGCTTGTTGCTATCGGCTAGAGACGAACTTGGTGAAGGAATGACCGATGAAGAACTCCATGATGAATTGATAACTTTATTATTTGCCGGACACGAAACAACTGCTTCGGCTTTAGGTTGGCTGTTTTACTGGGTTCACTATCTGCCAAAAATAAAAGAAAAGTTACTTTTTGAGTTAGATTCTCTGGGAGAACATGCTGATTATCGGGAAATAAACAACCTGCCTTATTTAAACGCCGTGATTTCAGAAACGCTGCGAATTTATCCTATTGCCGCAGGAACTTTTGCTCGCATTCTTACTAAACCAATGTCTGTTATGGGATACGATTTAAACCCCGATACCTGGTTGATGATTTCTATTTATTCCCTTCACCACCGAGAAGATTTATATCCCGATCCCAAACAGTTTAAACCAGAACGATTTTTACAAAGAACTTACTCTGCATACGAATACTTGCCCTTTGGGGGCGGAAATCGGCGCTGTATTGGCTCGGCTTTAGCGTTACTAGAAATGAAGTTAGTTACTGCCACGCTTTTATCCCGTTTCCAATTTGAATTAACCAGCAACCGTCCGATGTTACCCGTAAGACGTGGTTTAACTATGGCTCCCCCAAGTTCTTTCAAAATGGTGGTTAAAAGTAAGGTAGAGTAGCTCTTCTGGTGTCTAACTAGCGATCGCTCCAGACAATAACTATTAACTGTAATCTGTAACAAGCGATCGCTCATCATATTAATAACCACCAATTAATCATCGATAATGTCGCGAACGAAGAGCTTTTGCTGTTTGGAGTGCTCGCCTAATGAGCGATTCGCCACGAGAGAAACTTCGATAGCCGTTCCTGGATGAAGAAATTCTGGAGAAACGGGCAGTTTACCCAATTCTATAGTAAAGCGATCGCCTTCCCGCACGATTGCTTCAGTGGGAACTTCTCCTTGGTATTTAGTTTGATAATCGAACACCCGACGATACCTAGCATCATCTGCAGAAGGACTAACCCGATATTTAATGGTAAAATTTGTAGCTACCACATCTGATTGATTAGCTTTGTCGAGTAGATGCCACTGAAGATTGCTGCCGTTTCCCTCGATTCCCTTACTTGTCAGTCGAGTTACATCATCTTCTTTGACTGCATTAAAGACGAATAACTCGGTAATGTTATCGTTTTTAAGAGTAGTAGTTTCTAGCCAAAGCTCGTCTGGAAGTACGACCTTAGCATCATTCTCTCCCTTCAAACTCAAAATAACTTCTTCTTCGGCAAATTTACTAACGGGTTGTGGGGCATCCCAAACTAGCAATACTGTATGTTCGTGTCGTGCCACTAGTTCTTGGTATTCCTCACTTATAATCGAACCAGGGGCAAATAAATTGGTCGCACCTGTTTTAGTTTCCCAAATATTTTTAGAGACGGTAAAACCGCGATCTTGCAGATCGCGAAGGGGAACAGTAGCTTCGGGGCGATCTGGGTCGAGAGATTTATCTAAATTAATTAGAGTTAGCTTACCCAAACGTCCATCTCTACCTGCGATCCCGTCTCTTCCCTTTCTTCCGGGATAACCATCGAGACATTGAAATTCTTTTGTAGTACATTTATAGTCAGAACTTCCAGCTTTACCCGTACAGGTTTCTTGATTCCAGTAAGAAGTATCACACTCACAACCGCTGCCACCTTCGCCGCCAACGCCAGGACTACCGCCTTCTCCTCCCGTAGCAATTACGTAGATTTGCTGGAGATTGCTTTTATCGGTAGTATAAACGGTCAGGGCACCTCCATTACCACCGGCACCACCGTTGCCTCCTTCTCCGCCATTACCACCATTAGAACTGCGTAAGTCTTTGTTTAAATTTTTGGGTTGTTCGTCGCAAACAGCATCAGTTCCTTTGCCACCGCTACCGCCAGGATAGCCATTTTCTCCAGATAGATCTAAGGTCATGGGGGAACCGTCAGCGAATACGGTAAGACTATCACTGTCACGTCCGTCTTTACCTTTTGCTCCAGGGGTTCCCTGTTCTCCAGGTTCGCCAAATTCTTCGATCTCAGCAGCGATCGCCGTCCAACAGGAGCTCGATGCAGTTTCGGAAGCAGGAATTGTTAATTGAGGTAAAGCCAAAATAGCGGTGTAGATCGATATTTTGCCAAGAAGAGATAAGTGCATAGCAAGAAAAAATTATCTTCGGATCGTATTTTCGCTATTTGTGTATGGCACATTTTTTTGAATTTTGGGGAAAATTTTAAGCAAATATTTACAATCGAGACATCGTTTGCAAACTGAACCGCAGGCGATCGGTAATAATACTTACTCAAATTTTTGTGAGTCTTTCTAGGCTGCTCTGGCGGCGATCGCGATTGTCTCTCTACAAAAAATATGTGGTTTTTCAAGGCAAGATTACTAGCGGTAATTATGGAGGAGAGTAGCTTACAAGCTAGGTCTTGCACCATAAAGCTCCCACTAATAAAGATAGATGGGGAAAAGAGCTAGCGGTAGAAATTGGAGAAAAGGCGTATCCATTGCCTTCGACAAACTTAATTATCAAAGTTTGGTCTGCGAAGCACTTGTAGTTAACAGACGCTCGGAAAGAGTAATGCAAAAATTAGGATTCTTATTTGAGGGAAATATTATCAAAGGCGATCGCCCTCATGTTTTATATAGATATAAACATCCCCAATTATCGGTACGTGCAAGGCAGTGCTTTGCCTCTGGATCGCCTTACGAGGGCTAATAGCCATTAGCCCCTACACCATTTCTCCCGTAATACTAAAGGCGCGAGACTCGGTAATTTTTATTTTGACAGTTTTGCCCCGTAATTCTTCGATCTTTCCAGGAAAGAAGGTGAGACGGTTGCCTCTAGTTCTGCCCATTACCTGTGAAGTATCTTTGGTATTTTGCGCTTCTACCAACACCTCTTCAACTCGATTTAAATAGCGATCCGATCGCACTGCGGCGGTAGTTGCCACTAAATGATTCAATCTTTGCAGGCGATCGCTCTTTACTTCTTCACTGAGCTGATTGTCCCATAGTGCTGCTGGGGTGCCGGGACGGGGCGAATAGGCCGCAGTGTTGAGTAAATCGAAACCAATATCTGCAACTAATTTTAGGGTATTCTCAAACTGCGCCTCGGTTTCTCCAGGAAAACCAACGATCGCATCGGCACTAATTGCCGCATCGGGCATATATTGCCGTATCTTGTCAATGATGCAGCGGTATTTTTCGTGAGTGTAACCCCTTTTCATTGCCTTGAGAATCTGGTTATCTCCCGACTGAAAGGGAATGTGAAAGTGTTCGCAAACTTTGGGCAATTCGCTACAGGCACGAATTAATCTTTCGGTAAAATAGCGGGGATGACTGGTAGCAAAACGTAGGCGTTCGATACCGGGAACATCGTGGACGTAGTAGAGTAAATCAGTCAGAGTGTGCTGGTGTCTTCCTTCTGGTGTGCTGCCTGGTAAATCTCTGCCGTAGGCATCGATATTTTGTCCGAGTAGGGTAATTTCCTTATATCCCTGTCTTCCCAATTCTGCTATTTCGGCTTTAATTGCTTCTGGAGTACGAGATTGTTCCGTTCCTCGAACATTTGGTACGACGCAGTAGCTACAGCGTTCGTTGCAGCCATAAATAATATTTACCCAAGCGGTAACACGACTGTCGCGACGGGGTTTGGTAATATCCTCGACAATGTGAATTGGTTCGGTAGCAACTACCTGACTACCATCGTATACTTGCTGCAAAAGATCTTGTAGGCGGTTGGCGTGTTGGGGTCCCATGACTAAATCTAGTTCGGGAACGCGCCGCAATAGTTTTTCTCCTTCTTGTTGCGCGACGCAGCCAGCTACAATTAGAGTTAGTTCGGGTTGCTGATGTTTGCGTTTGGCTTGTCTGCCTAAATAAGAGTAAACTTTTTGTTCTGCATTATCTCGAATCGTGCAAGTATTATAAAGAACTAAGTCGGCTTCATTGGGATCTTCTGAAGCAGCAAAACCCATCGTTTCCAAAATGCCAGCCATACGTTCGGAGTCGGCTTTATTCATTTGGCAACCAAAGGTAACGATATTATATTTTTTAGTGGTGTTATTCATCGAATATTATATTTAACGTCTGATGTGAATTAGGAAAAAGTGAGGAAAAGACAGAAGATGAAAGTTACCACACTTATCATCAAATATCCCTCCTCATGAATAGCATAGACTTTGAAACGCTGATAGTTACAATTTTTGTTCTCGTAGATGATTGGTATCAACAAGAAGGAAAAGCATTAAAGGGGAAGTCACCAGGGGCAAAAGCGGAGATGAGTGACAGTGAAATCATAAGTTTGGCAATCATGATGGATTATCTACCATTTCCAGGAGAAACTCAGTTTATCGGATTTATTCGAGCTAATTATGGAGAGTGGTTTCCTGATTTGTTAGACCAAAGCCAGTTCAACAGGAGATTACGAAAATTAGGGCAAATGCTAGAGAGCTTGAGAAGAAAATGGGTTAAGCAACTTGGAGGTACAGATGCCCTAAGTTTGGTAATTGATACTAAACCCATACCAGTTATGGGATATAGAAGAAGTAAGCGACATAGTGATTTCGAGGGCAGTGCTGACTATGGTTACTGTGCTGCTAGAAAAATGAAGTATTTCGGCTACAAATTAGTTATGCTCTCAACTATTGATGGGATACCAATTGCTTATGATTTGGTTGCTGCTAATACTGATGAGCGTCAAGCTGTAGAAGGAGTTTTGCCATTAGTTTACGGTTGTGATATCTACGGAGACAAGGGATTTATCGGACAAGACTGGCAACAACAGATAACCGCTCTTACTGGTAATCCCATTTGGACAATATTTCGTTGCAATCAATAAATCAATATCAACAAGCCTCTTCTAGTTTAAAGCGTCTCATTAGTCGAATCAGACAGCGAATTGAGGGAGTTTTTCACGAAATTCAAAACACTGGTCGGAATCCAGAACGTCTGTTGAACAAGACTGTAACTGGGTTTGCCACTCACATGACAGCTAAAATTACTTCACATACTTTGCGCCTTCTTCTCCGTCGTCAGTTTGGAATTGATGTTCAAACTTTCCAAGCTATTAACCCTTGCTAATATTTAATTCACATCAGACGTATTTAGTTATTTATATCTTTATTTTCCCAGATCTGAAGACGGGTCTATCATCTTATCTCTCTTCTGTCACTCTAAGATAGGTAAAGCACCTGTAATCTTTCTTTTGCCTTCAGAATCTTTGCTTGACGTAATCTTTCTGTTAAATCTTCAACATTTTCCTTCACTTGTACTAATCTATCCCTGATTGAACCGACGATCGCTCTATCTGTAATTGTCGCATCGATAAATCTTTTAGCTTCGACTGACAGATTAACATTTGAGGCTTGTGTCATCCGAAAACTCGTGAAGAATTTTTGGAAGGGTGCAGTTGTAGTTTGGGATAACAGCAGTATTCATAAAAGATAAGAAATTGAAAAAGCGATCGCCGAGGCTGGAGGTAGATTAATTAATCTACCTCCGCTCGCGATCGCTTCGGTCACGCCTTGAACTTTGTGTGCTGGTAAATTATCCATGACTTGACCATTGCCAGATTAACTTCTGTGACATCTAGAAACACTAAATTCTTGACCGGGACATCTTTAATCTCATTCCAAAAATGACCGCGTTGAAGCTGTTTCTCCTGAGTGTAAGCTTCCATTATTTGATAATTTTTGGCGTAAATCCAAGGCGTATAACTTCATCGATAGTACAATTTAGTTTAACTAGTTAGTACAAATGATTGTACTTATTCGATCTGCACACCGCTCTATGCTAAAACCTGGTTAATTAACCAAAACGACCGCTGACATATTCTTTGGTTGCTTCTTGTTGGGGATTTTGGAAAATTTCTTCAGTGGTAGCGAATTCTCCCAAATAACCCTGGCGATTACCGCCATCTACAGCCGTAACGTTAAAAAAGCCAGTATAGTCGGCTACCCGTGATGCCTGCTGCATATTGTGGGTAACGATGACGATGGTAAAGTTTTCTTTGAGTTGATGAATTAGTTCTTCAACTTTGAGCGTAGAAATGGGGTCTAATGCCGAGCAAGGTTCGTCCATCAATACCACGTCTGGCTGTAAAGCTACCGCTCTAGCGATACATAATCGTTGCTGTTGTCCGCCACTTAGAGCCAAGCCGCTTTGTTTGAGCTTGTCTTTAACTTCATCCCAAATTGCCGCCTGTCTTAGAGAACGCTCGACTAATTCGTCCATATCGCCTTTGTAACCGTTGATTCTGGCTCCAAAAGCAATGTTTTCGTAAATCGATTTGGGAAAAGGATTGGGACGTTGAAACACCATGCCAATTTTGCGTCTTACCTGTACCGGATCGATATCTTTAGCATAGAGATTTTGACCGTGATAGGTAATCAAACCTTCTAAATGAAAAATGGGAATGAGATCGTTGAGGCGATTGTAGCAGCGAATTAGAGTGCTTTTGCCACAACCAGAAGGTCCGATAAAAGCAGTTACTTTATTTTTGGGAATATCTAGATAAATACCTTTTAAAGCCAAAAAATCGCCATAATATACATTGACGTTTTCAGCTTTTAAAACCGTTTCTGTTTGCGTAGCAGTTGGACGTTCGTAAATCATAATTATCGCTCGCTTTAATAGTTTAATTTAAATACTTAATTTAGTACGTATAATTCACTCAGAATGCGCTCGCGTCACTAGTTTACCGTCTGAAAGCAGAGGTGAGAAAGTGAGAATAGCTCGAGGTTATTTTAGTCGATCTGTGCCAAAATACAAGATTCGCGATCGCGTTGACCAATTAAATTTTTTAGTCAATATTAATATTATTGGGCAGTGGTTATAAATAATTTAAAGTTCGTTCAAAACTTGTTAAACCAAATTTAACTTGTTGTTATACTTTTGACAGATTAAAAATTATTTTAAAGTATTTAGGTTTCTTTTTTACATAACTTCCGTGAAATGAAAATTTTCCAGTTGGCGATCGCCACTTTAAGCATTTATCTCGGAGGAATTTACGCTACCCCACCATCTTCCCTGCCCGATTCTAATTCTCCAGCACCTTCGGTAGAGAAAGTAGTCGCCCATTTAGAGGGAATTATGGACACCTCGGCTCAAGCGGCAGCGAATCCCAATCGAGCCAATGTTCGCATGACTACCTGTAGAGTAAAAACAACAAACGATACTAATTCTAATACAGTTTATCTGTATCAAGAACAGGCTTTAAATCAAAATTTGGCTAGTCCCTATAGACAGAGATTGTTGGAAATTACCCCGGCAGAAGAGCGCCACGAAGTCGTATCTCGTTCCTATAAACTAGATAATCCACAAAACTGGAACGGTTTATGCGATCGCCCTCTGGCGGAAAGAGTTATAGACAGCGAGCGCCTGGGCAAACCAGTGTGTAGCGTATTTCTCGAACCGCTAGTCAATGTTTACTTGGGTAGAACTCAACCCGGAGGATGCCCGACTAATTATCGAGGAGCGGTTACAATTACCAACAGCATTATTCTGCACGCTCGAGGAATGGATACCTGGGATCGGGGGTTTAACGCTAAAGGCGATCGAGTTTGGGGTGCAGATGAAACAGGCTATCAGTATCGTTGGTTGGTCAAAGGAAACTAATTTTATGATGGAACTCGAGAGCAACTTACCTCCTGCTAATGTCGAAGCAGAAGAAGAAATTTTAGGTGGTATTCTACTCGATCCAGAAGCAATAACTAGAGTTGCCGAACTCTTAGTCAAAGATGCTTTTTACGTACCGGCACATCGAGAAATCTATCAAGCTGCCCTGACGCTTCACAATCAAGGCAAACCTACAGACTTAATGTCAGTCAGCACCTTTTTGAGCGATCGCCACTTGTTAGATCGGGTAGGCGGTACGACCAAACTAGCAACCCTACTCAATCGTACCGTTTCGGCAGTTAATATCGACCGCTATACCAATCTGATTATGGATAAATACATCCGTCGTCAGTTGATCGCATCGGGTCACGAGATTGTCGATTTGGGCTACGATAATGCTACCGAACTAGAAATAATCCTCGACGAATCCGAACAAAAAATCTTTCGTCTGACTCAAGAACGTCCTCAACAGGGTTTGGTTCCCATTGCCGATACTTTGGTAACTACCTTCAATACCATTGAAGATTTACACCAGGAAACTGCTTTACCTGGTATTCCGTCGGGGTTCTACGATTTAGATGCGATGACTAGCGGTTTTAGTCGTTCCGATCTGATTATCGTCGCTGGAAGACCATCGATGGGTAAAACCGCCTTTGCTCTCTGTATTGCTTCTAGTATCGCCAAGAACCTTAAGTTACCCGTAGCGATTTTTAGTTTGGAGATGTCTCGGGAACAACTGACTCAAAGATTGTTATCTAGCGAAGCTAAAATCGCCAGTAACCGTTTGCGATCGGGGAGAATTGCTCAAAACGAATTCGAACCTCTAGTCAATGCTGTAGGTAGCCTTTCCGAATTGCCAATTTATATTGACGATACGGCAAATTTATCGGTGATGCAGATGCGATCGCAAGTACGTCGCTTACAGGCACAGCAACAACAACCATTGGGTTTAGTCTTGCTAGACTACTTGCAACTTATGGAAGGCGGAGGCAGCGACAACCGAGTTCAAGAACTCTCGAAGATGACTAGAAGTCTCAAAGGTTTAGCTAGAGAATTAAACGTACCTATTATTGCCCTATCTCAGTTAAGTCGAGGAGTCGAACAGAGAACTAACAAACGTCCGATGCTATCAGATTTGAGAGAAAGCGGTTCGATCGAACAAGATGCTGATTTAGTAATCATGCTCTACCGCGATGAATATTACAATCCCGATAGCCCCGAGCGCGGTATTGCCGAAGCTAGTATCGTCAAACATCGTAATGGTCCTGTCGGTACGGTTAAGTTAATCTTTAATGCTGAGTTGACCAAGTTTGAAAGTATGGCTCGACCTACTGGTTATCAATAACTGTAGTTAATTTACCGCTGCTTAACTACAGCATTATTTTCTATTAACTCAAGACTGAGAGATTGTTAGATGGTCTTGACGAGAATTATTCGATCGATATCCAAATGTACGGGCTAGTCATTCAGACGGAGAGAAGATCGCCGTCCGAATTCCCCTGCGCAATTTGCTTGTCGCGATCGCTCTAGTTTCTGACGACCGAATTAACTGAGAATTATTCAAGAAAAATGGCATCTGTTTTTATTAACGAACTTCATTACGATAATGATCGTACTGATACGGGTGAAGCGATTGAAATTGCAGGACCTGCGGGAACTGATTTAACAGGCTGGAGTGCGGTTCTCTACAACGGAACTGAGAGTCAGCGTTCGCCTTATGACACGATTAATCTCAGCGGTATTATTCCCAATCAAGATGACGATTTTGGTACTCTCTCTTTTGAGCGAGCGGGTATTCAAAATGGTTCTCCAGACGGACTCGCCCTAGTTGATAATAACAATACAGTTATTCAATTTCTTAGTTACGAAGGAATCTTCACTGCGGCAAGTGGTGTAGCTTCTGGTATGGACAGCACTGAGATTGGTGTTGAAGAAGGAAGCAGCAATCCTGTGGGTTTTTCGCTTCAGCTTGCAGGCACGGGTACCCAATCTGAAGATTTTGTCTGGAGTGAGCCTGCTGACGATAATTTCGGCGCGGTTAATACAGGACAAAACTTTACTATAGACGATGGCGGTGGCAACAACGGCGGTGGAGAAGTCGAAATTACGCCCATACCTCAAATTCAAGGAGCGGCACAAACTTCTCCTTTTGAAGATCGCTCCGTTACTACTAAAGGGATTGTCACCGCAGTAGATACTAATGGATTTTATCTTCAAGATCCTACCGGAGATGGGGATCTTGCCACTTCTGATGCTCTATTTGTCTTCACTGGCTCTAATCCTAGCGTAAGCGTAGGCGAGGAACTCCAGGTAAGCGGGACGGTAAGTGAATTTATTCCTGGCGGTGCTGACACTGGCAATCTTTCTACTACTCAAATTTCTGGCAGTCCCACAATTATTACTCTAGCTACTGGTAACGCACTGCCAGACTCGGTCATTTTGGGGGTCGATCGCACTCCACCAACGCAAATCATCGACGACGATGGCAACAGTCTCTACAAAGTTTTAGAAGACGAAGGCACTTACGCACCTAACGAAGATGGCATCGACTTTTATGAAAGTCTAGAAGGAATGCGGGTAACGATTAATCAGCCGTTAGCAGTATCTGGTACGATGCGTTTTGGAGAAATTTTTACTGTCGTTAATAACGGCGCAAATGCTACCAACATCAGCGATCGCGGCACGATTAACATCGAACCCAATGACTTCAATCCCGAACGAGTACAAATTGATGATGACTCGTTTACCCCAAACGTCATTCCCAACGTCGATACTGGTGCAGAACTCAACAATGTAACTGGTGTAGTCAGTTACAGCTTTGGTAACTTTGAGGTGCTGGCAACTGAAGCGGTTACCTTTGCTGACCAATCGTCTCTAACGCCGGAAGTTAGCAATATTTCCCCCGCCGAAGATCGACTCACCGTTGCCAGCTACAATGTTCTCAATCTCGATCCTAACGACAGCGACGGAGACACTGACATTGCCGACGGACGCTTTGAGGCAATCGCCAATGACATCGTCAACAATCTCAACCTGCCCGATATTGTGGGACTGTAGGAGATTCAGGATAACGACGGTGCTATAGCTCCCGATGAAAGTGACGTAACTGCGGCGGATGACACTCTCTCGTTGTTGGTCGATCGCATCGAAGAAATTAGCGGTATTAGCTACGAATTCATCGACAACCCCTTTATCGGGGATGATACCAGCGGCGGTGAGCCTGGCGGTAATATCCGCACTACGTTTCTTTACAACCCCAACCGTGTCAGCCTCTCTGACGAGCCGCTACCCGACCAGCCCTTTGAGGGTTCGGTACAAACGGTAGTCGATTCTCAAGACCAGCAAACAAATCCCGATAATCCCTTCTTCGATACTCGTTTGCCCCTAGTAGGTTTCTTCTCTTTCAAAGGTCAAGAGGAGGTAGTAGTAAACAACCATTTTTCCTCCAAGGGTGGCAGCGCACCTCTGTTTGGCGCACTTCAACCTGCCGTCGATTTTCAAGAAGACCCTACTATTAATGGTGATGTGGACGATCGCCGCCAACAGGCTCAGGCAGTAAAAGCTTACATCGAGGATCTTTCTCAAGAGAATGTGGCAGCCATCGGCGACTTCAACGAGTTCGAGTTTATCTCGCCGTTAGATATTCTCGAAGAGACTCTGACTAATCTGACTGAGACTCTGCCTGCCGATGAACGCTACAGCTTCATCTTTGATGGTAACTCTCAGGGGTTAGATCACATTCTAGTCAGCGATCGCCTCAGCGACAATTCTCTGTTCGATACCGTCCATATTAATGCCGAGTTTGCTGCAACTGACACTCGCGCCAGCGACCACGAGCCACTACTGGCTAGTTTAGTCATAGCAGAACCAGAACCCGTAGTACTTGAGGGCGGTAACGGTAAAGATAGTCTCTCTGGAGGCTTAGGCAACGATCTACTGTCTGGAGGTAACGGGCAAGATACCCTAGTTGGTCTCGCAGGAGATGACTCGCTTGAGGGTGGCAATAGTAAAGATCTGCTTGATGGGGGTGCTGGTGACGATCTTCTCAACGGTGGCAACGGTAAAGATACTTTTGTGATTGCTTCGGGAAATGGTAGCGATACGATTGAAGACTTTAGTAACGATTTAATCGGCTTAGCAGGCGGGCTGAGTTATGACGACCTGACTTTTTCAGGAAACACGATTCGCTTTGGGCAAGAGGTGTTAGCAACCTTAACCGGAGTCGATACAGCTAGCTTGAGTGGGTCAGACTTTATAGCTATTTAAATTGAGCCGCTCCTTGGCGATCACGGCAATGGTGGTTAAGACTATCTGAGGTAAGGACAGTTTAATCCTTGCAGTGGCACTTGGGAAATGCAATCCTAACAGCAATTTTCTAGAACTAGCTAGTAAGGAAGACTAATAGTAAAGGTAGTACCTTTACCTACTTGGCTTTCGACGTTGACCTTACCCTGATGTAGCTCCACACACTGTTTGACGATGGTCAGTCCCAATCCCGTCCCCTGAATTTCATCGGAATTACTGGCGCGGTAAAAAGGATCGAAGAGATTAGCGAGATCTTTATCGGGAATACCCATACCGCGATCGCTAACTGTAAACAGAATCTCAGAAGCGTGACAGCATACCTTAAACTCAACAATACTATTTGAGGGAGAATATTTACAGGCATTTGAGAGCAGGTTAGCCAAAATATGCCCCAGTAGTTTGCGATCTAAATTAAACTGCTGGGATTCTCCTTGATAGACAAAATTAATTTGGGGTTCTCCACCGAAACCAGACTGTATTTCTTCAATCAAACTTCGACAAAAAGTTGGTAATTCTAAAGGTGCGGGATTGAAATTAAGTTTGCCCAGCTCTTGACGGCTGACGATCAGCACGTCATCTAAAAGTTCGTTCATCTTGGTAACATTACGCTCTAGTTGTTCTAATACCTGGGCTTTTTTTTCTGGAGTCAGTCTATCGCCATAGGTCTTTAAAATTTGTGCCATTCCTGAAATACTGTTCAAGGGATTGCGAAATTCGTGAGAAACAACCGAAACAAAATGAGATTTTAACCGATTGAGTTCTTTTTCTCGATCCAAAGCGCGATCGACTCGCTCTTTTGCTTCTTGAAGCTGTAACGAATAGGAACGCGATCGCAGCAGCACTCTCAACCTAGTATGTAATTCTAGTTTGGCGATGGGAATATGAATCACATCATCGATTAAAGTTTCGAGATGATCTGTAGAGATGCCGATATGTTTTAAATTGGTCAGAAAAACGAATGGTAAAAATAGGGGATTCTCTGCTTCTCGTTTGGCAAGCATTTGCGTTCTTAGTTTGCGGATTGCCGAAAAGTCAACAAAACATAGATCGAAGGGCTCAGCCAGTAATTTTTCTCCTTGAGAAACCAAATCTTCATTATCTTCAGGTAACCAGACTTGGTATTGTTCCCTAAGCCACTGAGATAATAAATGACGGTTTTTCTGCTGGTCGATTAATAATAGAATTCGGTTCATACCAATTCCACCGGATTACAAATTAGTGTAGCGTTAACGATCTCGCTCGTTCCGATTCTTCTCGATCCAGTCGGGTACGCCGCTTAAAATTCCTCTCAACTGAACCAGAGGTTCTCCTACCTTAATACCATATTTAGTAATGGTAAATTCTCTTAAGGTACGCTCGAAATCCGATACTCTTTTTTTCAGTACGCCGATCGCTTTACGAAGTTGACCTTTTAATTCTAAATAGCGCAGAAAAATTATATTATCTGCTAAATAAGAAAGTCCCTCTTCGGTAACCCTAAACTCATTTCCAGTAATCACATGAGTTTCATTGACCAGAATAACCGTCACACCCATGTTTTTGAGATATTGACATAAGGCGTGTAGCCGACGAATTAGATTTTCTCCCTGCATTGACAGCCGATAACCGGAGGTGCTATCGATCATAACGATCTTGGCGTTGCTTTGCTCTACTTCGTAGCGCACCAAGTGGATAAAGCGATCGGGAGTATACTGTAGTGGTTCGACCGAAACTATCGAGAGAGTACCCCGTTCGATCATAGCGTGCACGGGAATATTAACCCCTTGACAACGATGTAAAATCGTTTCGGTACCCTCTTCAAAAACGTAGAGCACGGAACGCTCTCCTCTACCGGCAGCTTCTTTCATAAACTGAATTCCCAAGGTAGATTTACCTACCCCACTCGCTCCACTGATAATAGTCACCGTACCCCGTTCGATACCGCCACAGAGTAATTCGTCGATTTCGGGAATACCAGACGAAATCGTCTCAGATCTAAAATTGTGTTGATGAGTTTCAGGAATTATACGGGAAAATACTTTCATCCCGCGATCGCTCAATTGTAAATCGTGGTATCCTTCGGAAAAGTTCGAACCTCGAAATTTAATTACCCGAATTTTACGATTTTCTGGAGTCGTATCTAGCTGAATTACTCCATCGCTCATGAATTGCAAGTCCTCATCAGAATGGCACTCGTTACTTTCAGCACTAAACAGCAAAGTTATCTGGCGATCGAGGGCAAAACGCATGAAGGATAGTATTTGCTGGCGAAATTGAAACTCATCTTTAGACAGGTAGCGAAATTGAGTTATGACATCTAAAAAGATGCGTTGGGGTTGTATTTGTTCTATTTGAGCGATAATACTCTGAATAATCGGTTCTTTTTCCACTTCGGCTGGGGAGAAAATATCGTAAGTTCGATCCTCCGTAAACAAATCCGCTGTAGGGCTGAGATCGAGAACCTCAACTCGGTCTAAATCTTTGCCAATTAACCTGGCATTACGTCTCAACCGCGCTTCTGGCTCGCCAAAGCTGATGAATACTGCTTTTTCTCCTTGAGAGCTTCCAGCATCGAGAAAATGAAATCCCAAAGTGGTCTTACCAGTACCGGGTTTACCATAAACCAAATAAGTTTGACTCGAAATTAGACCTCCAGCTAAAATTTCGTCCAAACCAGAGATTCCTGTAGAAATGCGAGTCAAGATCATTTTAAATATCGATAAAAACTCGGTTTATACGGACGAAAATAATAACTTTGGTGCGAGCTATTCATGGCATTGCTCGATTGCTTGAAGTATAAAATTTATCCAATCGACAAAGGAGAAGACAGGGAGTAATTTATCTACATTAAGATTGAGAACGACTGAGTTGTAATAATAACTTTTATTTTATTGTATGTAGGTATTTATTAACATCTCGACTTAAAACTTTAGAACTGACTGGTAGGTGTAGGATGAGGAGTTAGTTATCTGGGTATAAAGAATCGGCGCGATTACATGACCGAGCCGATAGTTAATGTTGAGATTGAGAGGGATAAGGCACTCAGAGAGCTAATTCAATTGTGAGGTTTATAAATAAGCATTTTTCCATACCTCAACCAGCGAAGCAGCAATGGGTTCAATCACATCATTATCAGTCCAGTATCCATTATGAGAACCAGGATTCCAACTACTTAATATATTACCGACATTTACTTCTCGGTCTTCTGTAACGGCTTTTTCGTACTTATCATTCATTTTTTTGAGGGGATATCCGAGAACATCATCTCTATCGTAGAAGTTAATCCACTCACTTTTTAAATTTGAATAATGTAGATTTAGTTTAGGTGACGGAATCGTAACTGGTGTGCCAAAGTTCTGATAACGTAGACCCCACAGAGCGATTTGGCTGCCAAAGGTATATAACAGTGTAAGTGTTTCTCCTGTTTCCAAAGGAGTGTCACCAATTTCTATTTGTGTGTTACCATTTTGCAAATCCCAGATGTAGTTACTTGCTATAACTGACCCTAAACTATGACCCACAACACATAGTGGAGCTTTCTCACCAGCTTCTCGAGCCAAAAGCTTTAGGGTGAGGGCGAACTCTTGATGCACGCTATCATAGATATCTCTATCGGACGGAGTTACTTGATAGCCGATGCTATCTGCTAGGGAATGAAAGACAAATTCGCGTAGTTTTAGAGGGTTACTCAGTCGGTCGATTTCCAATCTTTTTTCTAACTCATCTTGCAAGTTTTGCAGAACTGGTGCCCAATAAACTACTTCAATCTTCAATTTTGAATCTACATCTCCTATTTCTTCTCCCAACAGCTTGGCAAATCTCCCCTTGAGTTTCTGAGCCATACCACCAGCAAAAGTCTGAGGGTTACTTTTATCTGCAAATTCTGGGCTTGCCGTACCGATACCGTGAATAATAGCTACTGCAACTGCTTGAGACATTATGGTTCTCCTAGAAGTGTACTGACCAAAATAAATACGTACCATTACCGCTCGTTATGCACTTGCACTCATTGCTAACTAAATTTGGCGTGTGACTTTATTTATTTTTAGTGTAAGTTGAAAGTCCGACTGGTTTTAGCCTACTAACGCTAAGATGGGCAAGCTTCAAATGTAGAGCAGGATCGCACTTAGGCGATCGCAAGTGTGCGATCGTTTCTACTATTGGTCTGATGATGAAAATGCTTCAAGTTCAATTTAACTCTACCTTAATGAGGATTTAGGTAACCCTCGAAGTTAGATATTCTGCAAATAGGATAGAGTAAGAGGATCGAAAAATTCATGCTAAATGAAATTAACCGTTCAAAACTAAAACCTAATTCTGAAACCGAAAATACAGAAGAGAATAGAAACGAGAGCGAAACAAAAATAGATACAGAAAAAAAACCACAACAAGTAGAACCAATAGAGACTGAAATCGGTTTAGAACAGGTCGCTCTAGAGTCAGAAAATCTCAATACCGTTGCGGCAGAGCAGACAAACCCTACAACTGCCAATGAAGACCGCGATCGCATAGATGAAACTATCGAGCGGGAGATTAACAATCGAGAAACTGGTAGCGATCTACCGTCAGAATTTACTCAAACCTATGGAACTGGACTTGAGGGTCAACCTCTAGACCGCTCTGGAAGACGAGGTCATTATAGTCGTCGCCAAAAATTTAATGAAGCCGCTTCGGTATTGACTGGAGAGGATCCCGATGCTAATTACGAACAAGCCAATGCAGTAGGAGATGAGGCAGTGGGAGGAACCGCCAGTACACCCGACCAAGACATTGTCGATAATTTAGGAGCTGCCGTAGGTCTAGAAATGAGCGATCGCTCTTCGATTCGAACCAATGAGATTTTGGAGCATCGCGACGAAGAGCGTTGGGAAACAGACCCCCAATCCTCTGAAGATTATGAGCAACGTCAAGATGGTTAGTCAAAAATAATCTGTTCTATCAACGTAGATAATTTGGATATTTGGCATTGCTTCGGTATTGTTTTCCAGTAAGCAACAGCCAAATTTATTTATATTAATATTAGACCTCTTCCATGAATAGAAAAATGAATCTTTTTTCCCTTGTATTTTTTCTTTTTAACACGGCTAGTCAGAGATTACTGCGGGCGACTGTCGGTTAATGATGATTCGTCCAAGAAATTTATTATCTATGTTCGAGTACAATCTAATGAAGATTTGATTACTAAAACTTACTCTGAGGGATTTTTGGTTTCCCGATCTTTAGTTAAATCTCCCCTCAAATCTCTTCGGTCGTCCAACATTTGAGGTGCTACAGCAGGGTTGCTAATTACCTCTTCAGGATTTTCAGGAAAATTGGGCTGATTGACTAACTCTGGTGGGTCGACAATTTTATCGCGATCGATCCTGGGTTGGTTATTAGAGTCGGTTTGGTCTTTATTTTGATTATTTGAAGATTGGTTAGCTATTTCTTCACTCATAATTCGTCCTTATTTTACTACTTTAATCTTAACGTCAGTTCTAGGAGCAAAAATTTTTCAAACTTCTATTCAAACTTGAGTTTCACCAATGTCTTCTGAGTCTCAGTTTAAAGTTTATTTTTTTGGTGTTTATGCTCTCCAATACGTTCATAGCGTCCAGTTAGTTCCGAGTGAGCGAGAATATGACCTTCCATTGCCGCTTCTACTTCTTGTTTGGTTGCACCCGCGGCTAATCCCAAAGGACCATCTAAAGCATACAGCTTAAAGAAGTAGCGATGAATTCCATCAGGAGGGCAAGGTCCTCCATAACCCAGATTACCAAAACCGTTTCTTCCCTGGGTTCCTCGTCCTTCTAATAAAGATTCTCCAGGAGTAACATCTTCAGCAATCTCTCGCGTTTTTGGGGATAAGTCATAAACTACCCAGTGGACAAATATAGTACCAGGAGCATCGGGATCGTCAACAATTAAGGCTAAACTTTGCGTTTCCAACGGAACATCATTCCACTTCAAAGCAGGTGAAATATTTTCTCCGTCACAAGTGTAGCGGGATGGAATCATTCCATCAGCAGAAAAAGAGTCACTTAGAAGTCTCATAGTATTGCTTGCCTTTTGTCTAAAATTGCGATCTTTAAAAAAAGCTGAAGGGCAATGCTGGCTGTCCCCTAGAATTACATAAGTAGATTAACGCTGAGAGAGAAGCTGGTTCATCGATCTATGGAAATAAACATAAAGTTATATCTACTTATGTCAACCCGATTAAACGTCAATTGCGATCGCCAGAGCTGGCGATCGCTGGATAGCTAATTTAAGCTGAAGTCAAATCTCCTTTCTGCCAATGGTCGTCTGCTCTAGTGCGGAGGGTTTCTTCATCCGCCTCCCATTGAGGCTTAGTATTGCCATGTTCGCCATTGTAGAATAAATACAGCTTGCCATCGGTCACTTTGTAGGTTTCGGGATCGACGGGAACGAGTTTGCCCTCAGAGACTGCAACCGCACAATAACTACCATACTGAGGGATGTACTGTTGGGGTGCAGACTCAAATTGAGCTTTATTCTCTTGGCTGGAAAACAAGTAAGTCGCTCCTTCATAAGTAGAGCTAATCTGAGGATCGCCTTTAACTGGACTATCGCTGAAATAGGAAACGGGATCGTAACCTTGAAGGGCGATTCCTTTTTCATCTAAGCTAATTGGATTAGACATAATTTAACCTCGTTGAATGAAACTATTGGATAGTAAGAGTTAGTGTTAGTTCGGCTCGACGACGCGATCGAGTTGGGATTTGATATTGATGGTTCGTTGCTGTCTTCTAAGCCGTTTTCTTGATGTCTGAGTTAACCAGAGCTTCGGCTTTTTCAAACAGTAGGAGCTTGGGAAGTACTCCAGCAAAGCGTTCTTGCTCTTTACCACCCTCGAAGAAAAGTAGTGTGGGAATTGCTTCGATATGATATTGACTGGCTATTTGGGGATAGTTATCAATATTCAACTTTCCGACTTTGACAACACCGTGATATTTTTCTGCCAGTTCAGTAATAATCGGATTCATCACTAGACAGGGACCACACCAAGGTGCCCAGAAATCGACGATAACGGGAATCGAACTTTGAAGAACTTCTGTAGCAAAGTTATCTGTATTTAACGTTACGTATTTGGTTCGTTCGGACATAGTTTGATACCTCCAAATGAAAATAAATCCAAAATCTTGAAGTAAGTTGTAATCTGCCGCGATCGCGCTAATTAGGCTACCTGTTTGAGTAGGCGACTGGAGAGAAAGTTGTCGATGTAGTTGGCGATCACTTCACCTTCTTCTTCTAGAGCAAAGTGCCCCGTATCTAATAAGTGAAATTCGAGATCTTTAAGGTCGTTTTTGTAGGGATACGCTCCTTCTGCGGGAAAGATGTAATCGTTTTTACCCCAGGTAATTAGAGTTGGTGGCTGATGTTCTCTCAGATATGCTTGCCATTGGGGATATAGAGGAGGATTAGAACCGTAGCTATAGAACAGTGCTAATTGAATCTCTTGGTTACCAGGTCGATCTAGAAATAGCTGGTCGAGATGCCAATTATCGGGACTAATTGCTTCGGGATCGCGAACGCCATGAGTGTACTGCCATTTAGTAGCATCGATGGTTAGTAATTCTTTTAACTTCTCGGCATTTTCTGGAGTCTTATCTTGCCAATAGGCTTTAATTGGATTCCAAAATTCTCTTAAACCCTCTTCATAAGCATTGCCATTTTGGATGAGCAAGGCTTGGACTCTTTCGGGATGGGCAGTGGCGAGGCGAAAGCCAATAGGTGCGCCGTAATCCATCAAATAAAGGCTGTATTGGGTTAACTTCAATGCTCGAACAAACTGCTCCATAACTTCTGTCAGGCGATCGAAAGTATGGTCAAAAGTAGCTACACTCGGCATGAAACTATAACCAAAACCAGGATAATCTGGGGCAATTAAACGATAGCGATGAGCCAATGCAGGAATGAGATTGCGAAACATGTGAGAGGAAGTGGGAAAGCCGTGCAGCAACAAAATTACCGGTGCGTCGGGCGAACCAGCTTCGCGATAGAAAATCTCTAGTCCATCGATGTTAACGGTGCGATACTTGGTCATAATGAAACCTCCCTAAAATTTAAGTTGTTTGCGAGCGAGTTAAGTCCTTCGAGTGATTCTCGTCTCTCAATCTTCAATTGCCGACGTACGCAACCAAATCGATTTCGATAAGGCTCGGTGAGGGAATTAGTTGATTGACTGCGATCGCCGTCCAAGCGTGTTGGTGTTCTGGCATATACTTGGCTTTTATCTCTAAAAGTTTGGGAAACTGTGCTTCGAGATCTGCTCCCACGTGGAAGCTACGCATCTGTACGACATTCGACCAGTCGGCATCGGCATCTTTGAGAATGCGCTCGAGATGCCGAAATACATTCTCTACTTGGCTATCGTAATCAGACGGAAATTCTCCATCATCGTTAAAGCCAATCTGACCCGTAACAAATAGAAGATCGCTTGCTTTTGCTGCTAGAGCGAGATTAAAAGGCTTGAAAACCTCCGCAGTTGGCTGAGGATTATAAGTTTGGATTTTGGTTGACATAGATTTGCTACTTACTTGTGAGTATTGCTATTTGTTTGGTAATTTTCATTGATTTGAATTCGCGTCGTCTCTTACGTTGCAACTTGTTGAGTCAGCTTTTGTACTAAGTCAGGAATGGCATCGTAAGCAGCTTTAATCGATTGTTGATGTCTGTGGTCGCGAAATTCTTGATATTCGATGCGAATGATGTAATGTTCGCTTACGCCAAATAAACTCGAAGCTGTCAGAATATGGGGTTCTAAATGGTTCATGTCTGCATGAACACCACCAAGTTCAAAACCACCTTCCCCAGACGAAGACAGAATAACTAAGATTTTTCCTGTCAAAATGGGTTCAATAGGTTGTTCTCCGCGAGCTAGATCGAATGAGAAAGTGCGATCGAGACGAACAATTTGGTCGATCCAAGCTTTGAGGGCTGAAGGCATACCATAGTTGTACATCGGCGTACCCATGACAATAATGTCCGCAGGTTCTAGTTCTGCTAATAGCTCATCAGATATCTTCAAGACTTCTTGTTGTTCTGCCGTGCGCTTTTCAGAAGGGGTAAAAGCTGCTGCAATCCATTCCTCACTGATGGCAGGGGGAGGATTGAGACCCACATCTCGTTTTATTATCTTGTCATCGGGACGAAGAGCTAACCACTTTTCGGTAAAAGCAGCGGTCAAACCTCTACTAAGGGAGCGAGTAACTCGCGCACTGGCATCAATTTGTAAAAGAGTCGTCATTTCTGTCTTTCCGTTGGTTTTTCCGAAGATTTTTATTTAGAAAAGGGTTCGGGTAAATTTGTTCTCTAAACCCATAAATGATTTGGGAAGAAGACGATTAGCGATTGAGTTGACCTTCAAAACGGAGAACACCAACCCCTTGTTCGTAGTCCATTGCCCCCCAACTGCGAAAAGAACCCGTCAAACCTTCAAATTTGCCCCCTGCTTCCACTACGTTGTAAGTGGTTTGAGCTAAATATTTTGCGCCTTTGACTGGAATATGCACGGATTTATCCTGGGTATAGACGTAGCTGCCATCATCCGCCACGAAGTAGTGACGCAGATTGTAGTTTTTGTGACCATCTGCTGATTCTGTAACCCCAGTAACTTTGGCATAAACACCACCGTCAAACACACCAGTCATGGCAACGGCAAAGCTAGTTTCGTCGATCGCCCGAATATTGGCAGTTCCACCTATAGAAAGTTTGTCAGTCATCGTTATTACTCCTTTTAGTCAGTAATGAATAAGTTAAAAATCGAAATAATGAAGATTACCTGGACTTAAATTCTGCTAGTAGAGCCTTGCGTCAAAATCGAGAGCTATATGAGTATTAGTTGAAAATTCTTTCCACCTAGATTGAGGGTATCCAAAGACCGTAGAATTATTTTGACTTGCGTTACCAGTAAGAGTTCGAAGCGATCGCTGTTACTAATTAATTAGATCCTTTTTTAAGTTGCTTTCGGAAATAGTCGCGCCAGCTTGCGGGTAATGCTTCTACTTCTATGGCACGTTGCAGTAACTCTAAATCTCGCTCTTTATTGACGTAAAGTTTGGTAATGTCGGCAACTGTTACCCGATGCTTATCGCGAGAGATTAACTTGAGTTCGTCACCAGTTTTAACATCTCCCGTTTGCAAGACGCGAAAGTAAAAACCAGTAAGCAGACTACCGAGAAAACGCTTAACCATGTCGGGGCGATTAAATCTCAGACCGAGTTTGTAACAGGGCATCCTCGGTTGCGTTACCATCAGTTCGGCAGAACCGAGGTTAAAGCGATCGCCAATATTAACTTCGGTTTCTAATAAGCCCGAAATAGTTAGATTTTCGCCAAAAATTCCGCAGGTGAACTCTACTTCTGGTAGTTGACTACGCCAGTATTGATAATGTTCTATGGGATAGGCATAGACCGCTTTATCGATACCACCGTGAACGGTAAGATCGGCTTGGGCATCGCCATTGAAATTGAGGGTATCCAATTTAATCGTTCCGGTAACCGGTGCTTTAAAAATTCCCGTGCTGACCGTTTTTCCCTGCCACTCATATTCGCGAGGCAGACCGACATTGAGCGAAACCAGCTTGATAGATGCCATAATATCTTTTTTTTGATTTGTGAGGAAGTTTAGGAATTTTGCCGATTGACTGCCATGACTGCGATCGCTTTTGTATCAATCGTTATTTATACTTGACCAATCGTCATTTAGCGTAATACTTCTTGGTTTTCGAGTAATTATGCCCTCTTCTTGCAAACGGGATAGAGTTCGAGAAACAGCTTCTGGAGAGAGATTCAACTCTGTCGCCAAGTCCTTTAGAGGACGCTGCAACACTACAGTTCTACGGTCAAATTTCTGCTGACGAGTTAGATACTGTAGTAAACGCTCTCGTGCCGAACGAATACTTCTCAACTCCAGTAAGGTTTTGACAGTCTCAAAGCGATCGCTTAATTGACGCATATATAGATCGGCTAGCTCGAATGAATCTCTCAAAGCTTGACGCAACAGTTCTTTATCGATGACGGTCACGCGAGAAGGAAGTTCGGCGATCGCGCTACAGGCATAAGTATCGGAGAATAAAGCCGTCTCGGCAAAACTTTCTCCTGCTTCGATATAGTAGTGAGTAACGATCTGCTGTTGGCTAAAGCTGACTAATCGTATCCTTCCCGTTTCGAGGATAAAAACTGCTTTTGTCGCTTCGTGTTGTTGAAAAAATATCTGACCCGATACCAAGGTTCGGTGAGTTGCAGTTTGTTGCAACTTTAGGGGCAGTTGCTCGACCGTTAACAAGCTCATGATTGTTTCGTTTGCTGGACTTACTTATGGTTGCAAAGATGTGTATTTACTGGCGCGATTGCCTGCTTACTATGCAGCAAAGTTAGATAATTGATGTCTCGTCCCTTCGGCACGGCGGATTTCTCGCCAAATTTGCGTTGCGGCTACCGCACCGTCAGCAGCGGCTACGATTACCTGATTCATGCCTACTTTTAAATCGCCCAAGGCAAAGATACGGCGATGAGAAGTACGTCCGGTTTTATCTGTAACTAAGTTACCGCCTTGGTATTCCAAGTTAAGATGTCGTAGATAATCGGAATGATAGCGCGAACCCATAGAAATCAATCCCGCTTCTAAGTTGACTACCGTTCCGTCTGCTAACTCGACACCAGTCATTTGATGATTCTCACCTAAAAATTGTTCGATGGGAGTTTCTAAAAGAGCGTAGCCATGTTCTTGTAGCTTTTGACGTAGTTCGGCACTGAGTGTAAATAATCCCTGAGTAAAAACAGTGATGTGAGGCGTAAACCAGCCCAAGCTAAACGCTACCTGGACTGCGGCTTCACTACTGGCAAATACGCCGACTTTTTGATTCCGCATTTCGTAACCATCACAAAGCAGACATACGTGCAGGTTGTATCCAGCATAATCAAATACATTTTGCATCTTTTCTAAGGCTGGCAGATGGTCGATAATGCCACTGGCGGCGATAACGTATTGGGTGCGAAACTCTGCATAAGTGCTGTTGGTTTTACCTACTTTCACTCTTACGAGAAAAGTTTCTCCCTCGTCGATAACTTCTTCTACATAGGCATTAAGTAAATCGCCACCTAAAGATAAGTAATGTTCTTTACCTTGTTTGAGCAGAGTTTTGCCGGGAGTATCTGGCGGTAAACCTAGATAGTTGTGTAACTCCTGCATCCAGAACGATCGCGCTTTTCCTTTGTCGATAATTAGGCTAGAAAACAGATAGCGTTGCAAATATATTCCTGCTGATAGTCCAGCCGCACCACCACCAACTACGATAACATCATAGATGCGATCACTTTTTTCGGTAAGATTTTGTCGTGTAAGTTTCATAGTTTTATTTCTCTTAATGTTTAATACTTATGTTTAGCCTCCTAAATCCATCAAATTTGCGGGATTTAAAGAAATTGGTTCGATTTGATTATGAAACTGAATAATTCTGCGTTTTCATAGCTAATATCTCTTCGTCTTACATGAGGTTTAATCGCATTCGTAGGCTTCATCTCTTTGAGAGACAATGTGACTGGGAATGCCGACCACCGTAGAATTTGCCGGTACATCTTTTAGAACCACTGCACCAGCGCCGACGCGGACATTACTGCCGATGTTGACATTGCCGAGAATCTTCGCACCAGCACCCACAGTAACGTTACATCCTAAAGTGGGATGGCGTTTGCCACTTTCTTTTCCCGTTCCGCCTAAAGTTACGCTCTGATAGAGTACACAGTTATTGCCCATTACTGCGGTTTCGCCGATGACTACTGCCATACCGTGGTCGATAAAGACTCTGCGACCGATCTTTGCCCCTGGATGAATTTCGATTCCAGTAAAAATGCGGGCGATGTGAGAGAGAAAACGAGGGAAAAAAGGAATATTTAACTCATGTAACCAGTGAGCCAAACGATAAGTAAGTATGGCTTGAACGCCTGGATAACAAAGCAATACTTCTAACCAGTTACGAGCGGCAGGATCGCGTTTGAAAGCGATCGCATAATCTTCAAAAATTGTCTTACAAATCTCTTTAAGTTCAGTCCAGCGATTGCGGTAAATACTGGTAAGGTTGGGTAATCTACTGTCAAAAGTCATAACCAAAAAACCTCAAGTTTAAGGATCGAATATTTTGTCTATCGAAATCTTTAAGCAGCTTGACGACCTGCAGTTACTCCGCCGTCTACTGGCAGAATTGCCCCCGTAATCCAACTAGCGCGATCGCTTGCTAGATAGAGAATTGCTTCTACCACGTCTGCTGGCTGTCCGTTGCGTCCTAGTGGATGAAAGCTGTTAAATGTTGGCAGTACTTCTTCTATCTGTTCGGAAGACATAAATGTTCCGTAAACTGGAGTCTCAACTACCGCAGGGGCGACGGTATTAACGCGAATATTTTCGGAGGCTAGTTCGATCGCCCAATTGCGGGTTAAAGTATGAACTCCGGCTTTGGCTGCCGAGTAAGCACTCGATGGAGTAGCCCCAATTGCCTGAGTTGCCCACATCGATCCGACTTTGACGATTGCACCTTTGCCACGCTGAACCATCTCTGGAACTGCCGTTTGGGTCATGAGAAACGTTCCTTTGAGAATAACGTCGATGTAGCGATCGAAGTCTGCTTCTGTATGTTCGAGAAAGGGAGTGGGTTTAAATATCCCTACGTTGTTAATTAAAATATCTACGCCACCAAAGCGATCGGCAGCAGTGTTGACTATGTTTTGAGCGGTTACCAGCCGAGCGATATCTCCCGATACTGTGGCTAAGTTGTGTCCAGAGGGATCGAGTTCTTGGGCTGTTGCTTCTAAAACTTCTTGACGACGACCGTTGATAACTACTTTGGCTCCGCGATTTAAGAAAGTTCTTGCGGCTTCTTTTCCAATTCCCGTGCCGCCACCAGTGATTACTACGACTTTTTCTTGAAATTCCATCATACAACTCTTTCTTTATCTATTAGTAGGTAGGTAAACAACAAAAAAAATTATCCCTTGACTGCTAATATCAATTGCTCGACCAGATTTTGAAACTGAGCTTCGCCGCCATCGGATCTAGCAATTAACAGTCCTCCTTCTAAAGAGGAGAAGATGAGATCCGCCATCGCATCTACTTGACCGAGAAACTCAAACTCTCCCGCCTGTTGTCCTTGCTCTAGTAGTTTTACCAAACGAACTCGATTGTCTTGATAAAACTGAGTCAGCCGAGCGATTGACGTAGAACTTAGAGTTTTAAATTCTGCCCCTAACATTCCGCACAGACAAGCTTTATCTTTCTCTCCACTACCGAGAGTGGCAGCAAATAAACCGCAGTAGTGACGTAATTTTACTTCAGAAGATTCAGAAGATTCTAAAATTGAATCTACTAGCCTGAAAAAACAAACACTATAGCGATCGAGCAAAGCCACGACCAAGTTCTCTTTCGCAGGAAAGTAATAGTGAATGCTGGCTTTACGAATACCGACGGCTTTACTGATGTCAGCGTAGCTCATGGCGTTTAGCCCTACTCGTTGAATCAGTTCCTGAGCTGCATCGAGAATTTGAGTTTGAGTATTGCTTGAGTTCATGGTTTTATTCTACTAGTAGGTAGACAAAATTGTCAAGCAAGTTAAAGAGTAATTATCGAGATCTACTTGAGGAAGGCGATCGCCAAACCAAAAATAAACGTCAATCTTCGAGTTGACTCTCTAGCTGACTAGAGAGTTTAAGATAGATATCTGTTTGGGTAAAAAATTACTTCAAGGTTGAATTGATGTCGAAAGCTTTTATCAAATGGTTGCTGCTCGCGATCGCAGGTATTGCTGTAGCAGGAGCGTTGGGAACAGTTTCTTCTTCTGCCCAAAGTGATGCTAGTAATTATAGTTCAAAACTATCCAATCGCGATCGCGGAGTTGCTCTCGCCAGCGTTTGGGAAGGCGAAACCGAGCCAGATTATGCGGGAACATTAGAGATGGCAGTATATCGAAGTCCCAACTGTGGTTGCTGTAGAGTGTGGATCGAACACGCCAAACAACACGGTTTTCAAGTTACAGATATTAAGACGCAGAACATGGAAGCACTCAAGCAAAAATACGGCGTGCCTCCAGAGCTAGCATCATGTCACACGACGATTATTGATGGCTACGTCATGGAAGGACATATCCCTGCCGATGACATCAAACGTTTTCTCGCTTCAAAACCCGATGCAGCAGGTTTAGCCGTACCTGGAATGCCACTGGGATCGCCAGGAATGGAAGCGGGAGACAGAAAACAACCATTTCAAGTATTGTCGTTTAACGATCGAGGTAAAGTCAAAGTATTTAAAGAATATCGGGCTTATTAGTATAAAATAGTTTTTGATTAGAATAAATCATGGTTAGAATTAACCGTCGTCAGTTTGTCTTTTTAGGTGCTGCTAGTGCGGGAACAGTTTTATTGAGCGATCGCTTATCAGGCAAAACTGAGTTTAGTCAGAGATTACAGACATCAGCGAATCCAGCTACTCTACACCAAAGCAACAACGGATTATTAGAACTAAATCTAGAAGCTAGGGAACAGGCGATCGATCTAGGTGGAAAACAGGCATATCTCTTAACCTACAACGGACGAGTTCCCGCACCACGTTTAGAAGCCAGACCAGGAGATCTGGTTAGCATTCACTTTACCAATAATCTGGCTCAACCCACTAATATTCACTATCACGGACTACATATTCCAATTACAGGTAATGCGGATAATGTCTTCCTCAAAATTGAACCAGGCAAAAAACTCACCTACGAATTTCAAATTCCTCCCAATCATCCATCGGGAACTTTTTGGTATCATCCCCATTTGCATGGTGTGGTAGCAGAACAGTTATTTGGCGGATTGGCAGGTTTGTTTGTCGTGCGCGGTGAGTTAGACGAAATTCCTGAAATAAAAGCGGCACGAGAAGAATTTTTAGTGTTGCAAGACTTTGCCTTAGATAATGATGGCAGACCAATGAGTTCGATGCATATGTCTTTAATGGCAGGGAGAGAAGGAGATGTAATTACAGTTAACGGACAAGTCAATCCTACTGTTGCCTTATTAGCAAAAGGATTACTACGGTTGAGAATTCTCAATGCTTCTCCTTCCCGTTTTTATCGCCTTTCACTAGAAAATCATTCTTTTTATCAAATTGGCACTGATGGAGTAGCGTTAAACCAACCAATAGAAATAAACGAATTACTGCTTACTCCCGGACAAAGAACTGAAGTTTTGGTGAGAGGAGATAAACAACCAGGACAATACCGCTTGCTTAATTTACCTTATGACCGAGGCAGTATGGGCATGATGGGTGGCGGTATGATGCAAGGCAGAGGCATGATGGGTAATAGAGATCGCGATCGCCCTACAGCTTTAGCCACCATAAGTTATGAATCTGCTGCAGATTCCACTCTATCTTTACCAACTAAGCTAAATTCCATTTCTCCATTACCAGAACCCCAAACCGTGAGACGTTTTGAACTCAATCATGGTATGAATCCGGCTGTAGGAATGGCATTTTTAATTAACGGACAACCATACAATCGCGATCACCTCGATACGAAAGTCAAACTGAATACCGTAGAAGACTGGGAAATTATCAATACCGGAGTGATGGATCATCCTTTCCACCTTCACAATAATGCTTTTCAAATTATCAGTCGTAACGGACAACCAGAAACTTTACTCGCTTGGAGAGATACGGTATTAGTTCCTAGAGGCGAAACCGTTCGGATTCGCATTTCCTTCCGTGATTTTGAAGGGCTAACTGTTTATCACTGTCACATACTCGACCATGAAGATTTGGGCATGATGGGTAATTTAGAAATTGAAGCTCGAGCCTAAATTTTATAGTGAGAAAAAGCTTGAGTTTTTTATTAATAAATAAATTGTCAAATTAAGCATATACATACCGACCAAGGATTGCGAAGTTTTATTAAGCATTGTAATTGAAATGTTAGCGTTTAATAAAAATCAAATTTAAAGAAATTTGTCAGTGATAATAATTAGCAATTAAAACTATTTCTTTGGTTGGATGAAATTGCACTTTAGAAATTCATAAGGTGATAGCAATTAAATAATTGAAACCGCTCTAATTTATTATTGGGACAGTAAAATTATGACTGCTACTCAAGCTCAATCTTCCAATTTAGATTTTTGCATTCAGGCTTGTCTAAATTGCCTAAAAGACTGTGAAAACTGCGCCACTGCCTGCTCGAACAGTGATATGGTGCAAAAGATGTCTGAGTGTATCAAATTATGCCGTGATTGCACCGATACTTGCGCTCTTTGCGCTCGCTTTCTGATGCGTCAGTCGGGTATTCACGCTCAAGTGTATGGAATTAATGCCGAAGCTTGCGAACCAAAGGCTACGCGGAGCGTAATCGCTGTGCTGCTGAGTGTAGCAAAAACGATAACGACCATTGCCAACGCTGCGCGGAATCTTGTCGTCGTCGTGCCTAAGCGTGTCGTCAGATGGCAGCAGCATAAAATTAAGATTGCTAATAACTGTTGGGCTACAAAGTAGCCCGAAGATTTCTCTTAAAATTCAAAGGTTTGAGATAAAGCTTAATAAACTAGTGAATCAACAGTTGCGTGGCATCTCCCTTACCTTGAGTCACGGAGTCATCTATAAAAATTTTTACTTGTAATTAATTTAGTTCACGTCTATGAATGATAGCGGATTTTTAAGTAGCTACAGCGAAGCAGTTCTAACTACTCTCAGCTTTTTCTGGAAAGCATTATGGGCATTTATTCTCGGCTATATTATCAGTAGCGCGATTCAAGTCTTTGTCACTCGCGATCGCATGCAACGGACGATGGGAGAAGCTGGCAAAAAAAGTATTGCTTTGGGTACATTCTTTCTTTGGCTTTATCTCTAGTTCCTGTAGCTTTGCGGCACTTGCTACTACTAAATCTTTATTTAAAAAAGGTGCGGGGTTCGTTCCTTCTCTGGCTTTTCTACTGGCTTCGACCAATTTAGTAATCGAACTTGGCTTTATTATCGCTATCTTTTTGGATTGGCAATTCGTTGTTGGTGAATACATAGGTGGCATATTACTGATTGTTCTGTCCTGGCAGATCGTGCGTTTTACTCGTCCCAAAGAATTAATTAGAAAGGTTCGTAGAAGATTGAATGAAAAGGAAGGAGAAGAGCAAAACAGTGAAGATCTTCCCGACTGGCAAGAGAGAATCACTACCAAACAGGCATGGCAAAAAGTAGCACGCCGTTATTTCATGGAATGGGGTATGGTGTGGAAAGATGTTACTTTCGGCTTTACCATTGCCGGAGTTATTGCAGCCTTCGTTCCCCCAGCTTTTTTTCAAACCTTGTTCATCGGTTCGGGACAAAATAGCAATCCAGGTTTTTTGGCGATTTTAGAACATACTATTATCGGTCCTGCCGCTGATTTTTTGACCTTTATCGGTTCGATGGGTAACATTCCTCTTGCCTCTATTCTTTACAGTAACGGCGTTAGCTTTGCAGGAGTAATGGCGTTTATTTTTAGCGATCTAGTAGTCTTTCCTGTAATTCGTCTTAATGCTAAATACTACGGTTGGAAACTGGCACTATATATTCTGGGTGTCTTTTTAGCAGCATTAATCGCAACTGCAATTATCTTGCACTACGGAGGATTTGCTGTATTCGGCTTGTTACCGCAAACCAGTGGCGGACAAAGTGTGGCGCAAACCCAGCGTTTCGCGATTAACTATACTTTTTGGCTGAATCTAGTTTTCTTAGTCATAACTGGAATTTTGACTTGGTTGCGTTTTGGTGGCGATAAAGAGCAGCAACATCAACATCACCACCATCATGGAGGCGATAAAGGCATCGTCGAACGAGTTTTATTTTATTTGGCAATTCTTTCTTATATCTGGTTGGCTATCTGGTTGGCAGGTGGTTTAATCGTTTCTTTGATTCGTTAAAAAATGCGCGATCGCTTCCAAGCTTCCCTGATACACTTAAAAGAATTCATTGGCAGCACTCAATATCGGTTTGAGAAAAGTCGTTACCTTTAAACAATAAAGGTTCTCCAGTTTGCTTGGCTAGGGCATAGGAAAAGCAGTCTCCGTAGTTGAGGCTAGCCGGATGTCGTCCTTTGCCGTATTGCCGATAAGCGCGGCGAGCGATCTCCAATTGCTCGGTATCAAAAGGGCGGCTCTCGATTGTCGCTTTGAGTAGAAAAAAGTCAAGTTCTCGGTACGCTTCTTCTCCGTAGCGGTTTTCCAAGACGATACTGGTTTCGAGAACCGAAGCAGTGGAAACAAGACGGCAGAAATCAGCTTCAATCTTGCGATTGAAATCATATCGTTCTGGTTCATCGCACAAAATCGTTATTAGTGCTGAAGAATCAATCACCATTACTGGGGTAATCCGTGTTCGTCATAGCCGATTAGCTCTTCTGGTGAGCGGGAATCTCGTACGGGAAGAGAAGCACAACGCTGGGCAATGGCATCGAGTTCTTCAGCCAGAGAATAGGCGGAATTTTTGGTTTTCAGACGCTCTAGCCGTTCTTTAACCGATTGGAAGACGGCTTCTGTAATAGATTCGCCAGTTAACGCAGCTAGCTGACGGACGAGGGCATCGGTTTTGCTGTCTTTGATGCTAAGAACCATTTTTCTACCTTAAACCTTTTTTTCTAGATTATAGAAAATATACTAAAAAATCGAGCTAAATTTTCGCTAGTTAACGGCGATCGCCTGAGTAAAAATACAGCAACTCAGAGATAGCAGAGTTGAAAAGAATTGTTTCAATACTGGTATTTTTTTACGGTATGGATAATCCCATTGAAAGTATTGTACATATCATTCCACTTGAAATACGGTCGGGAAAAAAGTCTTAATAATAGTAGAAAATTTTTGGCGATCGCTCTAGCTCGAGGTATAACTATTGTACCCTTGATAAAAAACATAAATCGAAAGTAGCCCTAACAAACAGTTAAAACTTATCGTTACCCATTTATCGGGCAGTCTGGGTAAAAATCTGGAACTAACCTGTGCCCCAATTAAGCCTCCTATACCCAAGACGATACCTTCAAACCACAAAATATTACCTCGACTGGCGTGTCCGATAGTAGCAGAAATTGAAGTGAGTACGATTACCGCCAAACTAGTTTGGATGGCAGCTTTAATCTTTTCTCCTAACAACACTATTTGTAAGGGAACTAAAATTACGCCGCCACCAATACCGAACAAACCTGCAAGTACGCCAGAGGTACCCCCAGTAAGGATTCTCGCTAAAGCTGGATTTAATTTTCTAGAGCGATCGCCACTTTCTGCGATCGCCACTTTACGCATTCGAGATAAAAAGATATTGAGAATCAAAAAACAAGCAAATGCCGTCAGTAGCACGTATGGCGGAATCGAACTAGCCAACCACACCCCTAGTTGAGCGGTAAGCAAAGAAGGCAAGGCGAGTAAGATGACTCGACGTAAATTGAGTTTACCCATCCGCCAATTTTGGAAAGTGCCAGAAGCGGAAGTCATGATAATTGCCAAGCTACTAGTTGCTACTGCTTGCACGGGAGAATAGCCCAAAGTTTTAATAATCGGTACTAGAACCGTACCGCCACCAATACCAAAAAGACCTGCTAGCAGTCCCGAAAATATCCCCAAACCAATTAAAATTGGTAAATTCTCGAACATGGCGATCGCATATATAAAAAACAAAAAAGAGCGAACAGAACCAGGCTTATCGATCGCCTCTCAGTTATACTAGCGTCAAAAGCCGATTGGTTCTTCTGAAAGTTATGTCAGCACTTTTCCGTTTCCCTCGAATTCAAGTGTTGCTATTCAATTCTTCTCGCAACATATTTTGATAGATTTGAGGCAAATATTGGCTCATAGAATTAGTTTCGATCCCGTATCCCAGACTAGTCCAGGTACCAGAAAGCAAGCGCAATACTCGGTAGGTTTTTCCCTGTCGCAACAGTTGGGGAATATCGGCATTCCAAGCTCGGCGATCGCTCAACCAATCATGAACTACTACATCTTGATATTCGGCAGCGAAACTAAAGCTTCTCCACCACCACAAACCAGAAGGTCGAGGATGGTAGCGTTTGGCTTGGTTTTCCCAGGTAAAATCGAGCATTTGATAGCGTCCTGCAGCAGTGCTACATTTGCCGACATTCGGTCCAGCAACAATGGGAACGCAAATTTCGGGATGTTCGCTCAAATCTTCAACTAGCTGTCCGCCATAGATGACATTGTAAGGTCGAGCAACATTGGACTCGCTGGCAGTAATAGTTCGCATCAAAGCTCTAATATAAGGATCGCCTCCCTCCATCACCAGCGGTTGAGTACCGTAAAGTCTGGGAGGATAATCTTGAGGTGTATAGGGCGATCGCGACCGCTCAACATTTCCTATTTTAGAGATGAGATCGGCAGAATTGTCTAAAGTATCTCGTATCTGCTGGACGCTGAAATTTCTTAGACCAAACAAGATTAAGAGCGCACAAATTGTCCAAACAATCTTGCTAGTAAAATTAATTTTCTGAGTTTTTGGCTGCATTGTCCCAGGTTGATTAGTTTGGCAAAGCGATCGCTAATAGATGAAAAACGGTTCGTGCTAATCAATAATTAAAAAATGGATAAATTTAAGCAGCATTGGCGAACAGTTGTTCCCAAGATTTAGCTTCAGCTTCTGGTTTAGCTATAACCTCTACTATCTTAGATTGGGCTGCGGGTTGCTCTAAAGCCTCGACACATACCTTAGCAACTTTAGGACGAGGAATGCTGCCATCGAATAGATTATCCGCACCCGTCATCACGATATTGTCAGAATTATCTTCATTTTTGAGCCCACCAGGACGCACGATCGTATAATTCAAACCACTGTTTTGAAGGTATTCTTCAGCCTGTTTTTTCCAATATAAAACCAGCCAGAATAAATTGAGGGGATGAAAAAACTTCGAAGCGCAGATAGAAGAAACGATGACAAAATGTTCGATCTGATGGGCTTTTGCCGCATCGATGAGATTTTTAGTTCCCTGGTAGTCAATTTTATAGGGACCAGTAGGATCGAGACTGGGACTAGCACCAGTAGCACAAAGCAAAACGCTACAATCGTTAAGAGCCCGATCGATTGTTTCTGGCTTTAATACATCGCCTACTACTGACTCGCTTTCTGGAGGCAGTATTTCTCTGGCTTTCTCTAAATTTCTAACTAACGCACGTACTGGGATGTTTTTATTTACTAATTCCCTAACAATGTGCCGCCCTGTTTGTCCCGTAGCTCCTACAACTAATGCTCGCATATTTAAATCACACTCTTTCAAGCCAAAAAGTGTTTAGCTAATAGTTAACATTCTTATTGTAAAGAATTTAGCAGTATAAAAAATCGTCAATTAATAATCTGGAACTACTATGCAGTCTGAAATTATCAATCGACAAGATGAAGTGTTAAAAAATTCTAGCCAAAACTTAACTTCATTGTCTGACGATAAATCCTCTTCAAAACGACGCTCATTTTTGTTTCGAGCTGGTTTTATAGGCTGCATGGATATGTATAGCGATGTGGATACGGTAGCAGATTATTTAAATGCCCATGAAGGTTGGTTTTGTCGCTGCGCTCGACCGATGAAAGTCGAACCATTAGGCAATAATGGCTACATTCTCGTTATTGAACGATTTAATTCTTTGGGTTATCAGGTAGAACCAAAAATTGCGGTAGTCTTGGAACCTCCAATAGACAGAGTTTATCATATGCATACGATTCCAATTTACGATCGCGATCCTCTTGGTTACGAGGTTAATTTTCAGGCTTCTATGGAACTAATGGCGAGCGATCTCGAGTGCGATGAAAGATTAAAAGCAAGTTTTGCCAAAAAACGTATCGCGCTTCCGGCAACAAGCACTAAAGTAAACTGGACTCTCAGCCTTACCGTCAAGGTGGATTTTCCCAAGTTTATTAGCAAATTTTCACCAAGTTTAATTGAAGCGACAGGCGATCGTCTGCTAGCACAAATAGTACGCCAGGTATCTCCTCGGTTGACTCACAAAGTGCAGCAAGATTTTCATACTCGTCTTTTTCTACCCGTTCCACCAAAAAGCAGTATTAAATTCGAGCAGATTAATCTCGTTCAAAATAATACTGCTCGAGACAATAGTCGTTCTTAATTTTCATGTATTTACGGAAGACTTAAAATAAGAATAAACCAGTTTGAATGTAGGGGTTATTCGTAAGTTAAATTTTCCAGGACTTACGTAGTTGAATGAAATTTCGTTGTTTGAGCAGCGAGATAGTAACGGTAAATCAAGGTTTACAGTGCTGAAGTGCTTAAGTCCTGTTTTCATTCTGCCTACTTTTAAGAAAAGAGGAGATCGACAATAAATCACAAACCACAATTCTCAAGCAGTAGATTGGATAGTGGCTCTAGGTTTCATAATATTTCGCAGAAACCCCGCACTAATTGAATAATTTAAACTACTGCTATGGTTGGATCTAAACCGTGCCCTATTATCGGCAAACGGTAATTTAAAAAGCAACGAGTTATTCTCTGTAGATTTTTTGGTTACATGCTGCCAGTCAAATCGCTCAAAGCGAGATCTGCTGTATGTTGAGAAATAATGGTCGAACCATATTGACTGAGCCATGTCCGACCAAAGGTTTCCCCAAAAGAACCCTGATAAGCCTCCATTTCGGCTTGGGTATCAATAGCGTTGGTAAATAAATCGGCGCTCTCAATTTTATTATTCAGTACGACAATATCATCATTTCGGGCACCTAAAGCAACTTCTAGAGCAAAAGTAGCGAGTGTAACGTTACCTTTGTCAATCTGTTCCGCCCAAAAGTCTAACCCTTCTTCATCTCCGTTGCGGTTAAAAGCAAATTGATATACTTGATTTATTTTTTCCCGATTGTTGTCAAATTCTCCAAAGAGTCGTTCTGCCTCTGCTGAGGCGCCGAACTGATTGACAATATCATCGTAGATTTGTCGTGCCTGTCCCGATAAACTATCGCCCTCTCGAGGCGCATAATCGACTTGATTGTTAGTTAAAACCTCATTCCAGTAATTTAGTCCAGACTTATCTGCTGGTCTTCCATAATAAGCCACATAAGCAATTTGTGCCGTGCCTCCAGTTAAAGTCAAGCTGGTAGAAGAAACAAGGCTATCAGTATCTGATGAAGTTTGAGTTACCGAATTGGTTTCATAACCGATATCCTCTAATAAAGCGATATCTAGCTCGCTAAGTAAGGTTTTTTCTCCTCTAGTAGATGTAGGCTCTAGTGAAGCCTCAATATCGGAGTCGCTATGAATATGGCTTAAGTCGTCATGGAGAGGTATTGGATTGCCCCCATTGAGTGCCATGCTGCGATCGCCTTTAAATTCCTGATTTTCTTCGTCAGTCAAACGCTGGAAAATAGGAGCGGAACCAATGCCTAAGATATGTCCGATTTCGTGTAGGGCGACGCTAAAAAAATCACTTTGCCCGTCAGGAACGTCATCTGTTAGAGGAGTAGAATCGAAATAAAAGTCGGCATTGTGATTGAAAAAAACCGTACCGAGCCAAGGTTGAAAATCATCACCATTGTAACGTTTGTCTAAATCGCTACCGATGATATAACTGCCAAAAGGACCAGCATTACCCAATGTGGTTGCTCCTTCCGGTAACTCTAAGGAGTAGGCAAAGATCAGCAGCTCGTCGATGGGTTCTTCGAGAACGACAGTTTTACCGGAAGTTTGAATATTAAAATAAGAACTCGTTCCCTTGGAAACGATATTTAAACAACATTGAGGACAACTGCATTTTACGGAATGTAATTCTTGGACAGTCAGAGTGGAATCTGTTGTTTCACCGCTCAGTAATCTCTGAGTATTGGTTTTTTCGGGAATGGTCTGTTCGGTAACAGAAGCTATTGGTACCTGAAGAGGTTCTTTAATAGTTATATCGGGAAATTCGTCATTGATATAGCTACTCCACACCTTTGCTGCTGCTTCTAGTACAGTTTTCCTTTGAGGAGTAAAAAAACCTAGGTTGTCAAACCGATAATCAAATTTAATATCGAAAGACATAACGATAATTCTAAATATATAGCTAAAAAATAATAATTTTATTGCTCAAAAATAAGTTTGAGTTTAGTTTTTATATCAGATCGTAATTAATGAATTTTTGCGATCGTGTATTACTTTTAATTTAAACCAAAATAGACAAAATACAAGTTGATTTTGATAATTTCACAAAAACATTAATTTACTAAAAATACTATTTATAATTACAGAAACTCAGTATTTACCCCTAATAAGTAACGCTCAAAATCCTTAAGCAAATACTGACAAATTTTCAATTATTTATTCATGAAAAATTTATATATAGCGTTTTTTATTGAAGATTTAAGCAACTTTTTGTAAAGTAAATCTAAAGGGAATGGTACTCTGCCGCGCAACGACGGTTTCTATAAGCGGTCAGCGATAATAGTCTTTATCTATCGCTGGCTTAATTGTTGATTGATTTTATCTCAACAGCGAACCAATTGAATGATACCAAAACTGAATGATACCAAAACCGATTTTCGAACGCCAAACACGCTCTCTCTCTGACCTTTGCTTGGTTTGAACTCGCCAAGCTATATGGCGGTGTATTTGGCACCATCAACAGAAAATCCTACACCTTTCATGACACATTCAAGACTCTGTAGGGTTATTATTAATGATTTATGCAAGAAGTAGATCTAACTATATTGGCTTTTTGACCAGCAAAAATTTCCTAAATTTAGCTTAAAACCAAAAATTGGTGGGAAGTACCTTGGAACCTAGGGGGTCTAAACACCCAGACCCAGCTCTATCTCAGAACTTCATTGCTCGAATTAGACAAAACTTTATACAAAAATACCTAATTTAGATTTGGTTCAATAGCTGCTGTTCAGTTTGTGCCGGTTCGAGACACGATAGACCACGGCAGACTAAACCAATTGCACCCTCAGGCAAATTAGGTTCTAGACGATAAACTGTGGAGGGAAAAAACTTCGGGATTAATTTATTCAATTGTTCTGAAGTAGTTTTAACGATAGTACCGTTAAGTAACCAATCTAAAGCAACAAATAAACTAGGACAGGCTTGAGGCGATCGCTCCATAATATTGCTAAAAGCCTGCAAAGCTGTTTCAGCTCGATTTAAGTAGTCAGTATTTTCAGTTAATAACCCCAAACGCACGAGATTGGCGATCGCCGTACCGTTGGCGGCAGGAGTAGCATTATCTATATAGCTACGTTCGCGCACTAGTAATTCTCGATCGCTATCGGGGGCATTGTTATAATAACCACCGTCATCACTCCAGAGCAGTCGGTCGAATTCTTGCTGTAGGGCGAGCGCTCGTTCCAGCCATCGCTCATCTTTTGGAAGAGCCGCCTGTAAATCTAATAAAGCTTTGATTAAGAGGGCATAATCTTCGGATTGAGCCAGCACCTTTGCGGTTCCATCATAGTTAAGACGATATAAGCGTCGGTTTTGCCATTGATTATCCAAGATAAAATTAGCAGCCGCGATCGCTAGGTCTAAATAAGTTTGCTCTCTTAGAACGCCATAAGCTCTAGCCAATCCGGAAATAACCAAGCTATTCCAGGCGACAATCATTTTGGTATCGGTAACTGGAGGAATCCGCCCTTGCCACTGGTTGGTTTTGGCTTCGTGGTTATTTTTGGCAGGGGGAAAAGTGGTAATTTCCGAGGCTGCTCGACCGTAGCGAGCGGTAAACAATTTGGCTAGAGCAGTATGTAGAGTATCGGAAAATTCTCCTGCTTCCAACCGTTGAAGAACATTTTTACCTTCGAAATTTCCCTCGGGCGTAACGGTAAATTCAGCCTGCAACTGTCCTAATTCTTCTGGCGAGAGCAACGTAGTTAACTCTTGATAACTCCAGACATAAAACGCTCCTTCTTCTGGTTCTGCCTCATCGGGAGTGTTAAAACTATCGGCATCTTGAGCGGCATAAAAATAGCCTTGGGATGAGGTCATTTCTCGCTTTAACCAATCTACCGTTAGGGCGATCGCTCGCTCGATAGCTGGCTCTTGAGTACCGCTACTCCATAAATTAGCTAAATACTCTAAAATTTGCCCATTATCGTAGAGCATCTTTTCAAAATGGGGTACAGTCCAGGTAGCATCGACGGTGTAGCGATGAAAACCACCTCCTACGTGGTCGAAAATACCACCTAAGACTAAATCTAGTCCTCTCTGTCGTGTTAATTCTCGGGCATTATAAGCAGAATCTCTCTCTGGTTGGCTATTCTGTAATGCCAAGCCAGCATAGGGAATCATCGGAAAACTGGGACGACCGAAATCGTTAGGACTGATGACGGCGGTATTGGTTTCCATGCCACGATTGAGTAAGTCTGCGGTGAGAAAATTCCCCGTTCCTTGAGGCAAGTCCGCTGACTGCTGGAGTGTAGTTAAAATTTCTCCCGTTAAGTTTTCCAGCTTTTCTGGCTCTCGGTCGTAAAAGCGGCGTATGGCTTGGAGTATTTCTAAAAAACCAGGACGACCGTATTTGGGTTCGACCGGAAAATAGGTACCACCATAGAAGGGAACTAGCTTATCTGGAGTTAAAAAGATGTTAAGTGGCCAACCCCCTTGACCAGTCATCATCTGTAACGCCTGCATGTAAATGCTATCGATATCTGGTCTTTCTTCGCGGTCTACTTTAATGGGCAAAAAGTTATCGTTAAGATAGTTGGCGATCGCTTCGTCTGAAAATGCCTCCCCCTCCATTACCGTACACCAGTGACAGCTCGAGTAACCAATCGATAAAAAAATTGGCTTATTGTCTCGTTTTGCCAATTCCAAAGCCTCGTCACACCAATACCACCAGTTGATGGGATTATTGGCGTGTTTGCGGAGGTAAAGACTTTGAGTATTTTTTAGCTGATTGGGCATAATAGATATAGATAGATAGATAGTTGGAGTTAAATTGGCGATCGCCAAAGCCAGGTGTTCGTTGTTAGGCTTTACTTTAGTTGGGCTAGCAGTTAACTAACTATTAAGAATTTCTCGAGCTTTGTGGTAGGCTGTTAAAGCTTCAGGAGTAGCTGTTGCTAGCGATTCTGCGTGGACTCGTTCTAAATCAGCAATATATTCTGGATCTTTAGCCAGAACGGCATTAGCTTTTGATGAAGCGATCGTGGCTAATTGTGCTCTTAATGGTAGCTTTTTAAATATTTCTAGACGTTTTTCCCGTGACAAAATGCGGCTCGCACCTCCCTTATCCAGATGAAACAATTTTCACCGTTAGCTTTGACTAGTTTGACTATATGTATAGTAGCGAAATTTGCCGTCGAATCGGCTGAGGCATTACCACCCCCAGAAGATATTCCCGAAGAAATTTTGCGGACTGAGATAATTTTAGAAGGTCGCTCTCCCTTGGATGGTAAACCTTTAAGTGCAGCTGAATATGCCGAACTAGAGGCTAGGCTGGCTCAAAGAGCCTACCCCCCAGAATTAAATTCTGAGCTTGAACGGCTGATTTTTTTATTGCAAATCAGAAAATTTTTTAAAGTCCTCATTCCATTTTATTAACCCAAAGAACTGTCTGAGAAGAAAATTAGAAGGTTTTAGATTCGTGGTTTAAATAACCCGAGATCGATCGAAGATATAATTTCTGGGGCATATGAAAATCAAATTAATTATCTTTTAAACTAATTAATAACTTTTTACCTTTTGCGATTTGCTTCTTTGAACAAGATGATTTTTAGCTGCTACTCGAAAATAGCTAAGGTATGGGTACACAAAGACTTTGAACGTCTACAAACCGCTCTATTTTTTTGAATACATTTGTAAATATTGGTATTTTAAATGACTTCAGTTATCGCTCCCGAACAAGTTGCTCGAATCGTCAACAATTTACATCACGATCCTTTTGAAATTTTAGGTTCTCATCCTTTAGAACAAAACGGTCAAGTTCAAAGCTGGGTAGTACGGGCTTATCTGCCCCAAGCCCAAGCCGCCTGGGTAGTTTGTCCGGAAGAAAGAACCGAGTATCCGATGCAGCCACAGCATCATCCTAACTTCTTCGTCTGCACGATTCAGACTTCCGAACTAGCTAATTATCAGTTGCGCATTAAAATTGGCGATCGCGAGCGAGTGATTTACGATCCTTATGCTTTTCGCTCTCCCAAACTCACCGATTTGGATATTCATTTATTCGCCGAAGGCAATCACCATCGCATTTATGAAAAACTCGGGGCACATCCGATCGAAATAGACGGTGTTAAAGGAGTTTATTTCGCTCTTTGGGCACCTAACGCCCGTAACGTTTCCATTCTCGGTGATTTTAATCAGTGGGATGGCAGAGAAAACCAGATGCGCAAAAGAGGTAACGGAGTCTGGGAATTGTTTATTCCCGAACTAACTGTCGGAACGAGCTATAAATACGAAGTCAAAAACTGGGAAGGACATATTTATGAAAAATCCGATCCCTATGGCTTTCAGCAAGAAGTTAGACCTAAGACTGCTTCAATAGTTACCGATTTAGACATCTATCAGTGGAATGATGCCGAATGGATGGAAAAACGACGACAAAGCGATCCTCTAACTCAACCGATTTCAGTTTATGAAGTTCACCTCGGTTCTTGGCTTCACGCTTCTGCCCGAGAAAAAACCCATTTACTATTGGGTAAGTCCGAATCAGTACCGATATCGGGGTGGAACACCGAAGCGCGGTTTTTGAGCTACTACGAACTGGCAGATAAATTAATTCCCTATGTTAAAGAATTAGGCTACACTCACATCGAATTACTACCGATCGCCGAACATCCCTTTGACGGTTCTTGGGGTTATCAAGTGACGGGATATTATGCTCCTACTTCTCGCTATGGCAATCCCGAAGACTTAATGTACTTTATCGATCGCTGTCATAAAAACGACATTGGGGTTATTGTCGATTGGGTACCGGGTCACTTTCCCAAAGATGGACACGGACTGGCTTTCTTTGACGGAACTCATCTTTACGAACACGCCGATCCCCGTAAGGGAGAGCATAAGGAATGGGGCACCTTAGTTTTTAATTACAGTCGCAACGAAGTCAGAAACTTTTTGGTTGCCAACGCTCTATTTTGGTTTGATAAGTATCATATCGACGGGATTCGGGTCGATGCCGTGGCTTCTATGCTTTACCTAGACTACTGCCGTAAAGATGGGGAATGGGTAGCCAACCAATATGGCGGCAGAGAAAATATTGAAGCAGCGGATTTTTTACGTCAGGTTAATAGTTTGCTCTTTGGCTATTTTCCAGGAGTATTATCGATCGCCGAAGAATCTACTTCCTGGCCGATGGTATCTTGGCCTACCTATACGGGCGGCTTGGGCTTTAACCTCAAGTGGAATATGGGTTGGATGCACGATATGCTGGATTATTTTCATATGGATCCTTGGTTTCGCCAATTCCATCAGAATAATTTGACTTTTAGTATGTGGTATCATCACAGCGAAAACTATATGTTGGCACTTTCCCACGATGAGGTAGTTCACGGTAAGAGCAATATCATCGGTAAAATGCCCGGAGATGAATGGCAAAAGTTTGCTAACGTTCGCTGTTTGTTTGCCTATATGTTCGCTCATCCGGGTAAAAAGACCATGTTCATGAGCATGGAATTTGGACAGTGGAGCGAGTGGAATGTCTGGGCGGATCTCGAATGGCATCTACTGCAATATAACAACCACAAATTACTCAAACAGTTTTTTAGCGATCTCAACTTGGTCTATAAAACCGAACCCGCGCTCTATACCAGAGATTTTGAGGAGGCTGGTTTTGAATGGATTGACTGTAGCGATAATCGTCATAGCGTCGTAGCTTTTATCCGTCGCGGTAAAGACCCCAGCGATTTTTTGATTGCAGTTTGCAACTTTACCCCCCAACCTCACAGTCATTACCGCATTGGCGTACCAGAAATGGGATTTTATACCGAGTTATTTAATAGCGATGCCAAAACCTATGGCGGCAGCAATATGGGTAATTTGGGTGGCAAGTGGACTGATGAATGGTCTTTTCACAATCTGCCCTACTCTCTAGATTTGTGTTTGCCTCCCTTGGGGGTTCTGCTTCTCAAGCTCGATCGCCCCAAAACCATCGCTGCCATCAAAGGCGATACGGAATAGTCAAGCCTAGGAACGATCCCTTCGGTTGAAATCTCTACTTCTAGACTGGAGAATTAATTCGAGGACGAATAACTATTCGCCCTCATAAAGAATCTGGTCTTAACTTGGCTTTTGCAAGTACGACGGTATTGAAAACCCAAGCAGAGCGATCGTTACTAGCAACTTAAGAATTTAAGATATCATTCATTTGGATGCGGGTTTTAAACGGGTTAACTTGAGCCTAAATTTACCACCACTAGTTTCGCCAAAAGCACGGACGCGAACGATATATTTTCCCGTTTCGGTAATTCTCGAAAATAGCAAAGAATTAGTAGTACCATCAGGACCGTCATCATTTTCTGCCACCTTCGCTCCATCGGCACCAATTAGTACCACCATCGTGTCAAAATTATCTGAAGTGAGGTCGATGGCTATTTGGTCGCCGTTTTGTAATCTAACCAAATAATCGCGAGCAAAACCACCTTCTCCTGTGGGTATATCTTCCTCAGTCAGAGCGTCAGAAATAGTTTGTTCTGAACTAATGGTAACAGGACTGTAAAGTTTGGGTTCGGCTTTAGTTGGTGCTGAAAACAAGGCGATCGCACCTAATACAGTTCCGACTAAAAAAGTGGGATAACCACAAGTTAACCTGTTAGTCATACTAAAAATACTGAAATTTTTATTTTGGCTGCGCTAGTTTGATGCCATCTATTATATATAGATATAGCTTGAAGAGATCTTTACTCCTTGGTTATCCAGTCGAATAATACAAAAGAACTAGCACCGCCGAGAAAATGGGCTCCCAAGATATTGACATTAGCGAAGATTAACAGCAAATCTAAAGTTCGGACGACTTTTTCCCGTTCGTAGACTGCAACTGCTTGAGGTTTGGCGATCGCCTTGGCGAGAGTAGCAGCAATGGTAATTTCTGAGGCTAAAAACGCCAATAACACTCCTGTGGCGCTGACAATCAAACCCAACCGTAACACTTTAATAATTTCCTGACGTTTGGGATGGGAACCAGGATTATTTCTCTGTAGACGCTTGGCTAAGCTAGAGTAGCGTAACGCCCAATATACTCTAAACCCCAAACAGATAATTGAGGAAAAAGAGAAAACTAAGCTCAGACCGATAACTGCACTGTTAGTTTCACTAAAACTGCGACTAAAAATTACTAACAGTAAAATGATGCCCGATACCGCACCTAATAACAAATGTATCCAATAGCTAATCCTAGCCAACAAGCGAAAGCGATCGGCAAATTCTTGTTTTTTTGGTACTGGCGATGGCGAGCTTAATTTATCCTGCATTGTTCGATATTTATCTTAGTTATACTTCGGCGATCGCTTTAGGGTATCTCAATCACTCTCAATTCAGTGAGGTATTTTTAGTTCTTTACTTCACTTTAAAATTGCTAAATGCGATCGCTTTACCTACACCTTACAAGCTCTTCGAGCGACAGTTACGGTTAAAACCCCGATTTCTATCTAAATAAGAGGGCATAAGCTTATTTACAATTATGCTATCAAAATGCTTGACTTATTTGCTCTATCGAAATAAAGAGTTGCCGGCGATTGAGTTTGACAACTATTCATTCATATTTTTATAGGTAGCCACTGAAGATGGGGAAATGCGATTAAGATAACGGAAGATCCAGTATTTTAAAACCGTATCTAAAATCACGGGAAAAGTAGCAATAAATAAGAAATTAAAATCGCGGTTTTCGGGCAAACCTAAGTGACGGGCAATTCCTTCTAGAATTACTTCCCAACCATGAGGAGAATGATAACCGACAAACATATCGGTCAGTAGAATGATCAAAAAAGCCTTAGCACTATCACTCAAACCGTAAGCAATTTCATCAATAAAAGATTTAATTACCACAATTTCTCGCTGACAGAAATAAATGATTGCGGTAAAAGCCAATAAAGAACAAAAATCGGCAAAAATATTACCGATGGCGTTGATGCCGGTATAGCGATATTCACTGGCTATTTCTTCGGCTTTCTCCCGAACTCTGACAATTTTTTCCGATTCTGTAAGGGGAGGAATGATTCCAACCAAACTTTCAAAATTCAGCTTTTCTTCGTAACGTTGAAGCTCTATAAATGCTTCTTCTTCTAAGTCGGAATTAATAAACAAAGTTTGCTCTTGGTGAGTATTAAAATATCGTTCTACGAGAGGAGTAATAACAAAAGTCTTAGTTATTTGATGTGTCATTAAGGGAACGATAATTAAAATCAGCAAAAACCGAATGGAAATTGCTGTTTTATTGCGGCTCTGACGAAACTTTTTGATTACTTCTTCTTCAGTATTTTCTGCTTTAGGATCGATTTCTCTACCGATACGATTTAAAGTTCGCATAAAAGAACGCGGCAGCACGCTAGTTTTATCGGTAATAGTTTCGAGATTAGCGTCTTCTTCGCTGCGCTCGCTTTTAACTCGATCGTTTTTTGCTTTAAAAAGGCGATCTCCTGGATCGATAGCATAACTACCATTTGATTTAGTAGTATTTAAACGTCGAAATTTAGTGGTTTCTTGAGCTGGCGGTGAAGTAACTTTTTTATCTTTATCTTTGAAGGGGCGAGTCTTATATTTGGAAACTACAGAATCGATAAAATTTAGTTTCTTAATCACCGAAGATTCGCTTTCGCTAAATATACCTCTACTATTAACTACCTGAGTAGAGTTACTCATCGGTTTATTATCAGAAAAAATTCTCAAAGAGCGACTACTTCTAAACTCAGCCAATCTCATTTTTATCGTGTTGAGATAGTTTTGGACATCAGCTTGAAAAACTTTAACGACAGTTTCTGAATAATTAGCTGATTCAGCAGACACGATTTGACCATTAAAGTAGTCATCTTCAATTGCCTTAATTTTAATCGCGGCTCGATAAGCTGCATCTAAAGATCTTTCGGGAGTAGCAGATAACCAGTTTTTGCCCAGGTTAATAAGATCGATAAATTTCATTTTTTATAAAGGACAAGGACATAGATAGCTATAAGTATTATTTTTTTATCTTATTTTTTTGATTTTTTATCTTGCTAAGACGCAGCCAATCTCAGAATAATTTTTATGATACTAAGTAGAAAGTATAGTAACAAATTACCAAAAACTTATATTGTGCCGATTTTGTCTCTCTGGATTACGGGAACCACTCGTACGGGAAAGACTTCGCGTCTCGTCAGCGAGTTTAGCTACTGGGTAAGAAAACAGCTAATCGCTCGCCGTAAACAAGCGACTGCTTTTGCCCCGAACAATTTAGCTTCAACAGCGTTAGTTTTTGCTGCTAACAACCACAATCGCCGCGAGTTAAACGATCGCCTCTCCCTTGCCGTTGAAGGCACTTATCCCGTGTTATGCAAGACTCCGCTGGGATTTATTGCCGACGAAGTCATGTTATTTTTTCCTTTATTATTCGAGCAGCTACAGCTTAAAGCCCAATTTCCGCTGCGACTGCGCCCCGAAACCGAACAAGAATTAGCCACTAAACTTTGGCGTCAACAGCCTGATTGGGAAATTTTATGCCAATACGAGAGCGAATATCGTTTGGTACGTCAAACTCTAGATTTATTACAGCTAGCGGGGGCAAGCGGAATAGCTACTGAAGATATCAGTTCGATCTTACATCAAGGATATTATGCCAGGGAAATGGCCGCAGAAGAGCGAGCGCAGCTCTGGCAGAGAATGGGAGAACTGTTGCTGATTTGGCGCAAATGGTGCTTAGAACGAGCTTTATTAAGTTATGGTTTAATTTACGAATTGTACTGGCGTTATTTACTTCCCAATCCTCAATATCAATATCATTTATTCCGCCGCTATCAAATGATTTTCGCTGACGATACAGATGACTACCCAGCGATCGCCCGTGACCTATTTGAGTTGATGTTGGGGCGGGGTGCTAAGGGGATATTTACTTACAACCCCGATGGTAAAATTCGCCTGGGACTAAACGCCGATCCTGAATATTTAGAAGGTTTAGCCACACGCTGTCGGGTAGAGTCTCTACCAGTACGAGATAAAAGTTTGGCGGCAAGATTTGCCACTACCGCAGTGGAGTTAGTTACCGAAGAGGCATATTTAGTTCCCGTACCAGATACCATTCAATCGTTACAAACTATTTCTCGTGCCGAATTATTGAGCCAAACCGCAGAGATAATTAGACGAGCCGTCGAACAAAACCTCGTCAAACTGGAAGAAATTGCCATTATCGCTCCTGGTTTAGACGAAATTGCTCGCTATACCCTAATTAATACTTTAGCAGAACGGCAAATTGCGATCGCGCCGCTTAACGAACAGCGTCCTCTAATTAGTTCCCCCGTAGTCAGAGCTTTATTAACTTTACTCGCCTTATGCTACCCAGATTTAGGACGCATGGTAAACCGCAATGCGATCGCCGAAATGCTGACGGTTCTGAGTCAGAAACCTCAAACAGATAAGCTAAATCCCCAGATCGATCCCGTCAGAGCCGGACTAATTGCCGACTATTGCTATCGTGCCGATCCCAGACAGCCTCAGTTAACCTCTGTAGAATCTTTTCCCCGTTGGGATCGTCTGGGACATCAAGCTACTACTGCCTATCAAAAAATTAGCGATTGGATTGAGGTAACTCAAACTCAGGTAAAGGAACAGACATTTCTCAGTCCGACAGTTTTACTAGATCGAGCGATCGCCACTTTTTTAGCTGGCGGTAGCTATTATCGGCGTGAGCGTCTGGCAGTGCTGCGAGAATTAATCGAAACCGCCCAACATTTTTGGGAAGTAGACCGCAGGCTGCGCCAAAACGAACCGAGTTTTCAAAGTCAAACCGCCACCGTCGCTCAGTTTATTCAGCTATTACGACGGGGCACGATTACCGCCAATCCCCGTCCTCTACGTCAATTTCAAATCCAGACTGGTGCAGTTACCCTCGCCACCGTCTTTCAATATCGCTCTTTGCGTACCGCCCATCGCTGGCAATTTTGGTTGGATGCAGGTTCTCCTCTTTGGCAACAGGGAGGGGCAGCTACTCTATTCGCCGCTCCTCTATTTCTCAAGCAGTGGTCGGGAAGAACTTGGATGCCAGAAGACGATTACGAACTAGATCGACAGCGTTTGCAGCGAATTATTAAAGATGTTTTGGGTCGCGCCCAAGAACGAGTATTTCTCTGTCACAGCGATCTCGGTGTCAATGGTACGGAGCAAATGGGCGCACTGTTACCTCTGGTTCATGGAGCCAGACAGTATGTTGAGGAAAAAGTAGAAAGTAGGAAGTAACAACCTAGCGATCCCCGATCGCAAAAATTAGCTAAAAGCTTAACTCAGTAGCACTCGAGAATTTATAGTGGAAGAAAAGGCTACCTAATTCAAAAAAAGATCGTGAAAGCAATTACTATTCTTGGCTCGACTGGTTCTATCGGTACTCAGACTCTCGAGATCGTCTCCCAACATCCAGATAAATTCCGCGTAGTAGGATTGGCAGCCCGTAATAATATTGAGTTATTAGCCGAGCAAGTTCGCGCTTTCAATCCCGAAATCGTAGCAATTTGCAACGAAAATAAGTTAGCAGAATTACATCAGGCGATCGCTTCCCATCCCCAACCGCCGATAATTTTAGCAGGAGAAGGAGGAGTGACCGAGGTTGCCAGTTATGGAGATGCCGAAACTGTGGTTACGGGTATTGTGGGCTGTGCTGGCTTGTTACCTACCATTGCGGCGATCAAAGCAGGGAAAGATATTGCCCTGGCGAACAAAGAAACCTTAATTGCAGGCGCACCTGTAGTTTTACCCCTGGTAGAAAAACACGACGTGAAACTTTTACCCGCCGACTCCGAACACTCGGCAATATTTCAGTGTCTCCAAGGAGTACCCAAAGGTGGCTTGCAACGGATTATGCTAACTGCTTCTGGAGGAGCATTTCGCGATCTACCAGTGGAGAAATTGAGTTCGGTTACAGTCAGCGATGCCCTCAAACATCCCAACTGGTCGATGGGTCAGAAAATCACTATTGATTCGGCTACTTTAATGAATAAAGGTTTAGAAGTTATTGAAGCCCACTATTTATTTGATATAGATTACGATCGCATCGATATTGTCATTCATCCTCAGAGCATTATTCATTCGCTGATTGAAGTTCAAGATACCTCGGTTTTAGCCCAGTTGGGTTGGCCTGACATGCGTTTGCCACTACTTTATGCTCTTTCTTATCCCGAACGAATTTATACTGACTGGAAACAGTTCGATCTTGTAGCAGCAGGAGACTTGACTTTTCGTCAACCAGACCATCAAAAATATCCCTGTATGCAGTTAGCCTATGCTGCCGGTAGAGCGGGTGGTTTGATGCCAGCAGTATTAAATGCCGCTAACGAACAGACGGTAGCTTTATTTTTATCAGAAAAGATTGAGTTTTTAGATATAGCGCGAATTATCGAAACTGTTGGCGATCGCTTTGCCAGTCACAATACTTCTAGTCCTACCCTGTCCGATATTTTAGAGGCAGACAAATGGGCGCGTCAGGCAGTGATGGAAATCGAGGGACTTTAACTAAAGCGATTATTAGAGCAGTTCGCTATTACGTACTTTGCGAATGGTTTGAGGTAAAACCCCTACTAATAAGGCAAAAACTTCGTCGGGCAGCTTGGCAACTGTTTCGCTATCGAACCAGTGTTCGAATTGATTAAGAATCATCTGCGCTCTCTCGGTAGATACGAGATTATCCGTAATTTGTTTAGTCAATCTGACCCATTGTCGCCGCATTTTATAAGCCTGCTTTTTTGCTTGAGAATCTTGAGGAGAAATCAGAGAAATATTGCCGACGGCAACGACATCGACGGCATCGATATCGAATTGTCCGCCTATAACTGCTCCAGGACCTGCAAATTCAGCATGATATTTTTTGCAGATAATTAAACCATTTTTGCGACGAGGATTGACTATTAACAATTCTCGTGCTTTTAATTGAGCTAAAATTTTGTCAGTTTGAAAGAAATGGTGGAGTTGATTTGGCTCTTTCACTATAAAAATCCCGTTCTTAGCATCAGTCTGAGATTGAATCGGATTGCTTTAAAGTTAACATTGCCTTCCCAAAACATACAGAAAATTTGGGATGTTTAATCAGATTGGATGATTTTTTTGAGTAGCAAGCGGGGAGGATTGCCAACCCAAAACTGACCCCAGTTGGGTTTTATCTGAAGTATCTGATATCCATTTTGACAGTAAAGCTGTTTGGCAGAATAGTTAGTATCGACAACATGGAGCAAAATTTCTTGGTATCCCCAGTCTAAGGCAATTTCTTCGCATTTAGCCAATAGCTTACTCGCTATTCCCTGACGACGATAGTTTTTTTTGACCGCCAAATTAGAAATGTAGGGAAAGCGATCGCTCTCAGACCAAAAAGATGTCGAACGCAAAGAAATTTCTATGGTAGCAGCGATCGCCAATCTACCATTGCAACGAGAGTCAGCTACCAAACAACAATAATAAGGAGAAGCCGAACGCATCCGATAACGGAGATCTTCGGCAATAGTAAATCCTAAAAAAGGATAGATCCAACTTAGAAACTGGGGAAGCTCATAAAAACTATCTGCTAAAATTGCACTTACTGCACGAGCGTCGCCCAGTTCAGCCGAACGAATAATTAATTGGGAATTAGTATCTGCAATCTTAATTGATTTCAAAAGTATTAACTTAGGATTACGCTTGAAACTTGCTTCATTTAGGCAATTGAGCCATCGTGCTTCTTTTACAACTCGTTTGGGAACAATAATATTATGCCTGTGATGGCTAGTACTCGCCAATTGATTGGGTTTTCGTTCCAGTTAGTGAGAAATTAAATTGAAGAAAACACATCCCAATATTCGGGCGATATTTATTACTGTTATTATCTCAAAACTTTTATTAATCTAATGCTCCAAAGCGAACATTTTCGATCGCCAAATAACTTTTCTTGGGAAAGTATCGGTCAAAATCTTGTCAACACGATCGCACGGGTTTTGGAGATCGAGATTGCTATTTTATATTTGAGCAATTTGGCGTTAAGAAAAGAACGATATTTTATCTATCAGCAAACTCCATTGGGCATGAGTAAAAAGCACGTGAATTTACTCATGCTCACGGTAAGATCGACAGAAGAATTAAAAGCTGTTAATAATTTAATTATCAGTAGCTATAAATTCCCATCTTCTGCAACTAGCGATCCTCTAAAGCGTGCCTGTCTGGCAGCCCAGATCGCTCACAGTTTGACCATACCTCTATTTTATCAGCAAGACCTAATTGGCTCTCTGACGCTGCATCGCTGCTATCCACAAAAACACTGGGAAGAGCGAGAAATTGAACTGGCTGAGGTGATGGCGACTCAAGCATCTTTAGTAATCGCTCAAGTATTAAATTACGATCGCGCCTTTGCTTTGGCACAAAAAGAAACCACCATCAATCGTATTACCGCCACTATTCGCTCTAGTCTAGAACCGCGCACTATGTTTGCAGCGATTGTCAAAGAGCTAGGACGGGCTTTAAATGTTGATGGCTGTACTCTCTCGCTCTGGACGAAACACGACCGCTTCGTCCGCTGTGTGGGATTATACAATCCCCACGAACTCGAAAGCGATCGCGGCGATTATCAACAAGCCGACCGCTCTCTGGTTCCAATCTCGGAAAACCCGATTCTGCAAAAATTATTGCAAACTAAACAGCCAGTACTCTCGGAAGATTTAGAACGTCAGCAAGATCTCGCCCGTGCCGAACTTTCCTGGCATTCTAAAGCTAGAGCTTTGCTAGTAGTGCCCCTAATCGTAGAAGACGAAATCATTGGTAGTATTACCCTGCGACAATCAGACAATTCTCGTAGCTGGAGTAGTTCGGAGGTAGAATTAGCCGAAGCCGTGGCTTCACAAGCAGCTCTAGCAATTTCTCAAGTTTTAGCTTACGAACGGGTTAAAACCCTAGCCCAAAGAGAAACCACCATCAATCGCATTACTGCCACCATTCGCTCTAGTTTAGAACCGAGCATCACCTTTGCCGCGATCGCCAAAGAGTTGGGACAGGCTTTAAACGTTGATGGTTGCACTCTCTCACTCTGGACAAAACACGACCGCTTCGTGCGCTGCGTCGGTTTATACAATCCTCACGAAGCTAAAGTAACCAAACCGAATAATTTAGCCGAGCGACAGGCTACTAAATCAATGGTTCCAATTGCAGAAAATCCAATTTTACAGACCATCTTGGCTACTAAAAAATCATTTCGCTCGGAAGATTTAGAACGACAGCAAGATATTGCTCGCTACGAACTCCCTTGGCACGCCAAGGCCAGGGCTTTACTAATCGTGCCGTTAATTTTAGAAGATGAAATTATTGGCAGTATTACCCTGCGACAATCAGACAATTCTCGTAGCTGGAGTAGTTCGGAGGTAGAATTAGCCGAAGCCGTGGCTTCACAAGCGGCGATCGCCGTACAGCAGGTTAAACTTTATGAAACTACCAAGCAACAAGCAGAAAAACTGCGCCTGAGCGAACAAAAAGTCAAAAAACTGAATAATTATCTTACCGAATCCGTACTGAAGCGGTTTTTACCCGAGGCAATCGTTAACAAAGCAGCGCAGGGAAAATTAACTCTAGATTTATCTCCCGAACCCTGTCGAATTACAGTCTTGTTCTGCGATTTGGTCGGGTTCACTAATTTGTCTGGTCAGATCGGAAGCTATTTGTTGGCAAAATTGCTCAACGAATACCTAGAAGCAATGAGTCAAGCTGTCTTCGAGCATGGCGGAACCATAGATAAATATTTAGGAGATGGCTTGATGGCGATATTCGGCGCACCCGAAACTTTATCTCGGGAAGAACAAGCCCGAAGGGCGATCGCTACAGCCAGAAAAATGTATTCCTATTTAAAACAGCTAGGTATACAATGGCAAACCAGAAGTCGGACCATCGACGAACGACAATGGCTACAAATGCGCTGTGGAATTCATCAGGGTAGAGCCTTAGTCGGGATGTTTGGAGGAAAACATAGGAAAGATTATACCGCAATTGGCAGAGTAGTTAATATTGCCGCTCGCTTAGAACAAGCTGCCGCTCCTAATAGTATCGTCATCTCGCAAACTGTAGCTGACTCTCTTAAAGACTTAAAGTTTCAACAGGTAAAAACTTTAAAACTCAAAGGCATCAATAAAGACTTTCCCAGTTTAACTATCGCAATGGACTAAAGTTTAAAAAACTCATCTAATGACTGTGGCACTCCTAGGGCACATCTTCATCGATGGTGTGAATCTTCAGGAAATTCGTACCTTTGGGTTTTCTCGTGGGAATACCGCCCATAATTAAGACGAAATCTCCCGTTCTAGCGAGATGGCGATCGCGCAATTGAGTTTCGGTTAGTCGAACCAAATCTTCAAAGGTTTCTGTCTCTTCTTCGACATGGATTGGTTCGATGCCCCAAATTAAGTTCAGACGGTGATAGACTTCAATATTAGGTGTGAAGGCGACTACAGGAACTTTAGGACGTTCTCCAGAGGCAATTAAAGCCGTGTAACCAGTAGTGGTAAAAGTTGCGATACAGCGTAGCTTAAGGGTTTTATCGATCGCGTTGAGGGCTTCGCTCAGGGCATGGGTTTCATCGGTCTGAGAGGGAGGATTATTTACGAATTCAATTTCTGGTTCGATACTGGCGGCAATTTTTGCCAGCATTCTCACGGCTTTGACGGGATATTTTCCAATCGCTGATTCTCCCGAAAGCATTACCGCATCGGTACCGTCGATAATGGCATTGGCAACATCGCTAGCCTCGGCGCGAGTAGGACGGGAATTGTCGATCATGCTATCGAGCATTTGGGTGGCGGTAATTACGGGAATATTCTTGAGATTGCACTTGCGAATGATGTCCTTTTGCAGTGCGGGAACTTTTTCGGGACTCATTTCTACTCCCAAGTCACCCCGTGCTACCATCAAACCATCGCATTCAGCGATAATTTCGTCTAAGTTAGCGATCGCCTGGGGTTTTTCAATTTTTGCCATTACGGGTATGTCGGTGCGTCCTCTGGTAGCTAAAAATTCCTTGAGCAGGCGGAGGTCTTTTCCATGGCGAACAAAGCTGAGAGATACCCAGTCGATATTTTGAGATAAGCCAAATTCCAAGTCTCGTTCATCTTTACTAGTCATCGAGGGCAGACTTAAGTTGAGACTGGGCAGATTGACTCCTTTACGGCTTTTAAGAATACCTCCTTCAACTACCTGACAAACCACAGCATTATCTCGGAGCGACTCTACAGTTAACTCTAGTAAACCATCGTCTAAAAGTATTTGCGCTCCAGACCGCGCTTCTCTTGGGAGGTGGGGATAATCAATCGGTATGGTATTGGGTAGTTGCTCGAACTCATCCACGAATACTAAAGTTATTTCCGTTCCCTTTTGTAAAAAAACCGAACCTTCTGGTAACTGACCGACGCGAATTTTTGGTCCTTGCAAATCTTGTAGAATAGTAATTGGAGTTCTGAGTTCTCGGGATACCGATCGCAATAAAGCTACCATTCTGGCGTGGTCGTCGTAGCTGCCATGGGAAAAATTCAGCCTAGCTACATTCATCCCCGCTAACACCATCTGCTCGATAATCTCAGGGGAACTACTAGCAGGACCGATTGTGGCTACGATTTTAGTACGGCGGTCTAATTTCATAGTTATAGCAATTCTCGGTCAGAAAAGATACATTTTGGTCGATCTAGGCACTAAGCACTAGACTCTAGGTTCTTCAATGGGATTTAGCAACTCATTAGTCTTTAGTAGAGAAATCCTAGGGTCTAATGCCTTTTTCTCGAGCGCTCTTTTAGATAATAAAACTGCTAAGAGCTAAATAGCTTATTTAACTTGCTGCTACTAAGTGATGCGCCGCCCCTAAGCCTGCTGCCATTTCTTCGGGAGTAATCTTACCATCGTGGTTCTTATCGAGGGCATCGAATACCGCATCCGTACCCGCCCATTCTTCTCTGGTAATAAAGCCATCGCCGTCGAGATCGTATACGTGAAAGATATTTTCGGCAGCATTGGAGAGAGTCGCTTCTCCTTCAATGTTGGCAAGTCTGGCGGCTAAGAGTTTTTCGAGAGCCACTAAAGCTTTGGTAAAGCCTTCGATGCCTTCTTGGAGTTTTTCCGATGCCATTTCATCGGCGGTATGCATCTTGTCGAAGGTAGCTTTGTCGATGGTGATTTTTTCGATCTCTCGTTTGGCTGCAGTTTCGGGAGATAGTTTGCGGGGTAAGTCCCCTGTTTGTGAATCTAGCTCTTTTAAGAGCTTGGGCGAAATAGTCAGTAAGTCGCAACCGGCAATTTCCATGATTTCTTCGATGTTGCGGAAGCTCGCCCCCATAACTTCAGTTTTATAGCCAAATTTTTTGTAGTAATTGTAGATTTCGGTTACCGAAAGTACCCCGGGATCTTCAGCAGCGGGGTAGCTTTCTTTGCCAGTTTTACTCTTATACCAGTCGAGAATTCTACCGACAAAGGGAGAAATCAAAGTGACGTTAGCTTCGGCACAGGCGATCGCTTGATGGAGTCCGAATAGTAAGGTTAGGTTGCAGTGAATGCCTTCTTTTTCCAAAATTTCGGCAGCTTTAATTCCTTCCCAGGTAGAAGCAATTTTGATTAAAATGCGATCGCGACTAACGCCAGCGGCTTCGTATTCGGAAATTAAAAATCGCGCTTTTTCAAGAGTAGCTTCGGTGTCGTAAGATAGCCTGGCATCGACTTCAGTAGAAACTCGCCCGGGAATTATTTCTAAGATTTTCAAGCCAAAAGCGATCGCCAGACGCTCGAACGCTAAAGTTACTACATCGGTGGTAGGGGCATTTCGACCCAACTCTTGACGAGCTTGTTGGAGAGTGCTATCGACGATCTCTTGATACTGTGGCATTTGGGCAGCGGCAGTAATTAGAGAAGGGTTGGTAGTGGCATCTTGGGGGGTAAAGGTTTTGATTGCCTGGATATCTCCAGTATCGGCGACCACGACGGTCATTTCACGCAGTTGTTCTAATAGAGTTCGAGCCATTTATCTTTCCTAGTTTTTTAACGATAGACTGAATATGTGTTTTACTTTATAAAATAACCATGACCAATCCCGAAGTAGAAGTTAAAGACCGTATTTTTGCGGCACTCGTTTATTTACTTCCTCTGATTTACGCTTTACCGTTTGGGTTATTGCTACTCAAACAATTTCCCTTTCTCGGTATTATCTATGCCCCCTTTGCTCCTTTAATTACCATTTACTATAGTTTGCCTTTTGCCGGATTGATAATTTTCTTTGCCTTGTGGTTTGCGGTGGTCAGAAATCAAAATATCAGTTACTTCATTCGCTTTAATACCATGCAGGTAATTATGCTGGATATTTTGCTGATTGTCTGTAACTTGATTATGAATATTTTGAGTTCTGGTTTTGGCGCGCAGAGTTTGATAACTGAAACTCTCAACAACACCATTTTTATCGGTGCTGTAGTTATTGGGTTTTATGGCATCATCCAGTCAGTGCGGGGATTTTATGCTGAAATTCCCGCTCTTTCGGAGGCAGTTTCCTCTCAAATTCGCTAAGGACTAATCTGACGATCGCTTCTCTCGATCTTCAATCAGTTGCCAGCATTCAGAAGCGATCGCCCAATCTTCGTTGGTCGGTATAGTTAATATTCTTACTCGGGACTCGGCAGCAGCGATGTCTTCTGCCATAACTCCTGCCTGATTTTTAGCTTTATCCAACTTTAAACCCATATATTCAAAACCCTGACAAGCTCTTTCTCTTACTAATACCTGATTTTCTCCTACTCCTGCCGTAAAAACCAATACATCTAAACCCTCTAGAGATGCCGCCATTGCCGCAATACCCTGGCGCAAGCGATGAACGTAAAGGTCATGGGCTAGTTTGGCTTGCTGGTTATTTTCGCTCATTGCCCGGACAATTTGGGGCATATCGTTAGAAATCCCCGATACTCCCTTCAATCCCGACTCTTCATTCAGCATCCTATTGAGGCGATCGCCATCATAGCCCCGTTCTTGGAGTAGATAGATTAAGATTCCCGGATCGAGCGAGCCGCTACGGGTACCCATCATCAAGCCTTCTAGGGGAGTGAAACCCATCGTGGTGTCGATACTCTTGCCGTTAGCAATTGCCGCCAGAGAACAACCATTTCCTAAGTGACAGGTGATAATTTTTAGAGCTTCCAATGGTCGATCTAAAATTTGTGCTGCCCGATGAGCGCAGTAACGATGACTGGTGCCGTGAAAACCATAGCGACGAATCCCTTGCTGGTAAAACTGATAGGGTAGGGGATAAACCTTAGCTACTAAAGGCATCTGCGTATGAAACGCCGTATCGAATACTGCCACTTGAGGGATATCTGGTAATTTTGCCGTTATTGCTTCAATTCCCGTTAAATGAGCGGGGTTGTGTTCTGGTGCCAGAGGAATCAACTCGGCGATCGCTTGTTTGACTTCAGCGGTAATTAGGGTAGCTCGAGTATAGTCGGCTCCTCCATGGACTACCCGATGTCCGACTACATCGATTTGTTCTAGACTCTCGATTTTAGTATCACCCTGAATTAAGTTATCCAACATTCTGGCGATCGCAGCACGATCGTCTCGCAATTCTAAGTTAATTTCACTGCTAGCTGTAGCAGTTTCTGTTTTTAAAATTCCTCCCGAACTAGCCCCAGTCCAATCGATCTTGCCTTCCCAGATTGGTTCGGGTGCCGTTGTCGGTAGCTTGTCTAACTGATAGAGAGAGCTTTTTTGACTGCTAGAACCTGCATTTAAAACCAAAATTTTCATATTCGATCCTCGACTCGCTCGGCATGAGAAGACTTTTAGTTTAATGGCATACGGGAGCGAAGATAATTGTCGAGAGATAGAGATGCTGTTGAGAGCGGATAATTATTGAATTGGCGATCGAATGAGGTTAAAATCGCGCAGTTAAAGCGATAAACAGGAGCGATCGCTTTGAAAGTAAGATGTTTCTTTCGAGGAGTTAGCCTGGTAATATCGATTAAACCCTCGGTTTATTTTTTATGAGTTCGATCGCAATTTTAACTTTAGTAGCTGGTTTCGTACTGCTGGTAATTGGTGCGGAAATATTGGTTAAAGGAGCATCAAGATTGGCAATCGTATTGCGAATCCCTCCTCTAATTATTGGTTTGACTGTCGTCGCTTACGGTACGAGTGCGCCAGAAATGGCAGTAAGCATCATTTCCAGTTTCGCCGGACAATCAGATATTGCGCTCGGCAATGTTCTTGGCAGTAATATTTGCAATATTTTGTTAATTCTAGGGTTGTCGGCTTTGGTGGCACCGTTAATAGTTTCCAGACAAGTAATTCGTTCTGACGTGCCAATTATGATTGGGATATCAATTTTGTTGCTTATATTTGGACTCGATGGCAAACTCGGCAGAATGGACGGTATTATCCTCTTTGTCGGCGGCTTACTCTATACTTTTTCTTTAATCTACCAAAGCAGCAAACAAAAAGATTTAGATTCAGATGAATTTACCCGCGAATATGGTTTACCTAGCGATAATTCTTTTGTTGCCTGGTCGAGAAATCTCGCCTACATCATTGGCGGTTCGGCGTTGTTGGTATTTGGTTCTCGTTTGCTGGTAGATTCGGCTACTAATATTGCTACAAGTTTAGGAGTTAGTGAGCTAATAGTTGGCTTGACGATTGTCGCTTTTGGCACTTCTTTACCAGAACTTGCTACCTCGGTAATTGCCAGTATTCGTGGCGAACGAGATATTGCTGTAGGGAATGTTTTGGGCAGTAATATCTTTAATATTTTGGCAGTTTTGGGAATAGCAGGCATAGTTGCCCCCAACGGAATTGAATTTTCCGAAACAGTACTTGAAGTTAATGCTCCCGTAGCGATTGCGGTAGCTTTTGCTTGTTTGCCAATTTTCTATTCTGGCTATCGTCTCGATCGCTGGGAAGGTCTGATGTTCGTACTTTACTATCTTGCCTATATTAGTTATCTAATCATGGATGCGACCAATTATGAAGGTCTGCCAGTTTACAGAACGGTAATGCTCGCTTTTGTGATTCCGATCACGGTAATTACTCTAGTGACGATCGCGATCAGAGAAAGGCATTCTCGACGTAAAAAAACTGGCTAGCTTAGTTACATACACGATCGTATTATTTTGTTTGAATTCAGCATCGATCGAAGTTTACAAGCATTGAAAAAAACTAAAAAATCGATCGAGCAATGGAGCAATTCTAGATTCCATCACTGTAGAAATTGCCCCAAACGATCGCTGACGATCAATTTTAAACTTCAGCCACTCGACTAGTTTGAGTATCGTAAACGGGATAGCGAAAGATTGCCGCGATCGAACTCTTTTCTGGCATTTTGTCTGACTCTAAAATATAAACCTTGCCACTCTGTAAAAAGGTATGCATCGCCGCATAATCTAGTAAGTCAATGTCTTCATCTTCATGTTCGGCGTGAAGTTCGATTCTATTAGCTTGTGGGTCGAATTTACCCCATTGTTGAGCGTCAGCAGCAATTAGCAGCGTGTCTACTTGTCCGTTATAGGCAGCAGAAACAATTTTTTCGAGCTGTGCGCTGGCTTGCTGAGCGTTGAGAGATTCGTGGAATTGAGCGATCGCCTCCTGACGTTCTGCTGCTAAATGCGGTTCGATAATTTGCCATGCTTGGCGGTGCAGTTCTTCTGGTTTGATATGTTCGGGATTGCCCTCTATTCCAGACTCCAATAAATTACTGTATGAATTGACTTCATGGTAGATCGGTAACAGAAAATTAGCTCCTGCCAGAATTAAAGGGATTTTTTCTTCATTAAGCAGATCCTGCAAGCCTTTGTCTATCGCCAACAAGAAACGTCGAATACCTTCTTTGTCTTCTGTAGTACCTACACCCTGTCCGTGAAACGTCGGCTTAGAACCGCTACTATCGGTACTGTGAAATTGTAGCTGTTTTTCGGGGTCGTCGTATTTAAGGGCTTCTGCCAAACTGTCTGGTACTCCTTGAGGCAATTCTAGCTCTTTAATACTGTAGTGATTGCCTTGGAAAAGTTTAACTTGATTTTGCGACAGTGCCAAAAGGTAAAATCTACTGTTTCTGGTAATTACCGGTAGCAATGGTTTGAGATGGGGACGATTGCCGACAACTACCAATTCGGCGAAGTTATATGGCAAACGATAATAACGTAGAGTTTCAGGAGCGATAAATACTGCCAAACCTTCATCTTGATGCTGCCAAAAATCGTAATTATCCATTGTCGCTCTAGCTTCTTGCAACAGCTCGTTGACATCGCTATCCCTTAACCCAAGCTCGACTAACTGTTCTTCAGCCTGACCGATTAAATTTTTGAAACGAATTGGATTTTGACGAGTTTCTGCACCAGCTTTTTCGGCTGGCATATAGATACTAATGCAAGGTTTACTGGTTTCGGACAATAAATTTTCTAATTCAGATTTTGACAATAGGGTCATAAATTATGTTATTCCTTAATGTTTATATTTTTTTAGGTTTAATTACTTTATTGTCAGAACAATTTTTTCCAGCTGACATCCTTCTAAGGTAAGGAATTTATTGTATACCTCGAGCTAGTGTTAGTAACTCATTACTCAAATAAGGAAATTTCGGTCAACTGCTTAACTTCCACTGGTGCCAGCCTGTCTTTACCTTGATTTAATCTACATGGTGTATATAACTACTAATAACCAAAAAATTTAAACTATAAGAATAAATTCTAAATATGGCAACGATTGTGGATATTAATAAAATTATTGGCAAGACTCCAATGGCGGAGAGATCCCTAGATAAAGGTTTCTATCTAGCGGCACAAATTTTCGCTCTAGCAGTTGCGGGCGTTCTCGTCTGGATTACGATTCAAGTTTTTTTACAAGCTATGCCTGCCATCCGAGAATTCGGTTTGGGTTTTTTAGCTACTAGCAGTTGGAATCCGGTCAATCAAGAATATGGAGTTTGGCCTGCCATTTACGGTACGATTATCAGTTCGGCGATCGCCTTATTAATCTCCGTACCTATAGGTTTGGGAGTAGCGATTTTTCTCAGCGAAGACTATCTGCCCCCCAAATTCCAGAGAGCGATCGTGTTCTTAGTAGAGTTGCTAGCGGCGGTTCCTAGTGTGGTATATGGTTTATGGGGCATTTTCGTCTTGATTCCCTTTCTTAAGAACATCAGCCCCCTTACAGGACCGGGAATGCTACCTGCAGCACTGATTTTATCGGTAATGATTTTACCCACAATTACCGCGATCTCTCGCGATTCGATTATCAACGTTGACATTGGGTTACGCCAGGCAGCAGTTGGCTTGGGTGCAACTCGTTGGGAAGCAATTTTAAGAATCATCATCCCGGCAGCCTCTTCAGGAATTATCGGTGGGATCATGTTGGCACTGGGTCGCGCGTTAGGAGAAACTATGGCGGTGACGATGTTAATCGGTAACTCCAACAGAGTTAGTTTATCGGTTTTCGAGCCTTCTAATACGGTTGCTTCTCTACTTGCCAATCAATTTGCCGAAGCCAGTGGCTTACAGGTATCGGCATTAATGTACGCCGCCCTAATTTTGTTTCTAATTACTTTAGTAGTAAACGTTTTGGCACAGTTAATTGTGACCAGGCTACAGAAAATTTAAGTTAATCTAAATCGATAAATTAAGCAACATGACTACCGAATTTATTAGCAAACAGCCTAGCTTCGACCCGGCTACCCTCAAACGCAATCCCTCATCACCAAGAACCCTATTTGGATTGATTATGAGCGGTATTGCCGGACTGTTTACAGTTTTAGCTCTCATACCTCTATTTATCATTTTGGCTTATCTATTGACTAAGGGGATTGCCTCCTTACGTCCCGCAGTATTTGTCGAATTACCACCACCTCCATTAGTAGAAGGAGGAGGTTTTGGCAATGCCCTTGTCGGTACTATCATCATGGTGGCAATTGGAGGGTTAATTAGCGTTCCTATTGGGATTATGGCAGCAATTTATCTCTCTGAGTTTAGTCAAGGTAAGCTTGCTGAGTGGATTCGTTTTGCTACTAACGTTCTCAGCGGCGTTCCTTCAATTATTATTGGAGTATTTGCTTATGGTGTAATCGTTCTAACCACCGGGTCTTATTCTGCCTGGGCTGGCGGATTTGCCCTGGCAGTTTTAATGTTACCGATTATCGTTCGCACCACCGACGAATCATTAAAGCTAGTGCCCCAAGAAGTTCGGCAAGCGGCAGTAGGGGTAGGAGCCAATCGATACCAAACTGTTCTAAAAATAGTATTACCTGCAGCAATTCCGGCAATTATTACGGGAATCACCCTAGCTGTAGCGCGGGCAGCAGGAGAAACCGCCCCGCTAATTTTTACGGCTCTATTTACTCAATTTTGGCCTAACTGGGATAATCTCTTAATGGAGCCTACCGCATCTTTGTCGGTATTAGTTTACAATTTTGCGATCGTCCCTTTCCAAAATCAGCAGGAGTTGGCTTGGGCAGCAGCGTTTATTCTGGTGTTACTAGTATTAGTTACCAGCATTATTTCCCGAATTGCTACTTCTCAGCGAACTTATTAAAAACCTGTCAACGATTAACTAAAGCTGTATCTCTTGCCAATCGACCATCTTCCATATGTATGATGCGATCGGCAATGTCTAAAATACGGTTGTCATGAGTTACCAAAAGAATGGTGCAACCCCTTTCTTTAGCCAGCTGCTGCATGATTTCGACGACATTACGACCAGATTTACTGTCTAGTGCGGCGGTCGGTTCATCTGCCAAAACCAACTGCGGCTGACTGACTAAAGCGCGGGCGATCGCTACTCGTTGTTGCTGTCCTCCAGAAAGGTTACCGGGATAAAAATTTAATTTATCTTCTAAGCCTACTGCTTCGAGGATGTCCTGAGTCATGACGCTACGTCGTTCGAAAGCAATATCTCGATGTAGTCTGAGAGACATTCGTACATTTTGTTCTACTGTCAGACAAGATAGTAAGTTGTGAGATTGAAAGATAAAACCGATTTGATGGCGAACTTCAACCAATTCATTTTTACCCGCACCATACAATTCTCGTCCTAAAACTTTAACGCTGCCTGACTGTACGGAACGTAAACCCCCAATCAAAGTTAATAAGGTGGTTTTACCACTTCCCGAAGGACCAGTCATAATCACGATCTCACCGGCAAAAATATCTAAATTTACATCAAACAATACGGGTTTGCGTAATTCTCCCTTACCAAAAGCATGATCGAGATGGCGAATGGTGATAACTGAAGTAGGGGTCATGGTTAGTGTTTAGTTAATTGTCGAGTACTAAGTAAAATGACACGAATAAAAATTTTTTTCACAACTTTCTCAAATTTTTGTTATTTAGAGGTTATTTTTCGGCTATTACTAACATTTCATAGTCTTCAGTTGTTAATCGGTCATTGCGACTAAAAGCAGCAAGTTTTGCTCCGAATATGTCAATAACTTTAAAATTGAGTGTTTTTAGAAGCCAGGTGATTTCCGATGGAACATAATAACGTTCGTTGCATTTTAATTCTTTGGTGTTACCGAAATCGTCTTCAATCTGGATAGTATGGCGATCGCGAAATGTCATTAAATCAAATGAATTATTAATATATTTAGCATTTCCTTCTTGACTTGCTGAAGCGAAAAATTCTTGCACAGAATGAAACAAAGGAAATAATCCATTTAAAGTAGTAAATATTAATTTTCCATTGGACTTTAAAGCATTAGTTGCATTGCGAAGAATTTGAAAATTCATCTCATCCGTTTCCATTAAAGAAAAAGCTCCCTCACAAAGCATAATTACTAAATCAAATTCATCAAAAAAAATCAGTTTTCTCGCGTCTTGTCGTTCGAAATTAATTGATAAATTCTGTGCAGATGCCTTTTCTTTTGCTCTGTTTAAAAGAGATTCGGATAGATCGATTCCTGTAACGGTATATCCTCTTTTTGCTAACTCAATAGAATGTCTTCCAGTTCCACATCCAATATCTAAGATTCGGGTAGTTCGATCGTAGTTGATTTCTTGTTCGATAAAATTACATTCTCCAATTGTTCCTTGCACGAAACTCTCGCGATCGTATTTTTTACCGTAGTCTTCAAATAATTCTTCATACCATTGTTTCATCTTGTTTTATCCTCCTCTAAAATATCTCCGCAGGATCGGCAGATTGGAGTTTGCGAATGGCGATCGCACCAGAAGCCAGACACATGGTAACTGTGAGGAAAAATACTCTCAAAGCTACCTGAGATTGCATGGCTAAGGGCATCTTAGTTAGAGTTTCCAGCAAGCCATACATTCCCAGAGAAACACTGAAACCGGGTAAAAAACCCAATACGGCGAGGATAACTGCTTCTTGAAAAACTATAGCGAGCAAGCTTTTATCTGGATATCCCATCGCTTTGAGGGTAGCGTATTCGGCTAAATGGTCGTTAACGTCGGCAAATAAAACTTGATAGACAATTACTACCCCAACCACAAAACCCATTGCTACACCAAAGTTAAAAATCGTTCCTGCAGGGTGATTTTTATCCCAAAATTCTTTTTCGGCTTCAATAAACTCTTGATGAGTCATTACTGCAACCTCACGAGGTAAACTAGCCCGAACTTGTTGCTTGACTGTCGATAAATTCTGCTCGGATTTTACACTCAGCACCCCGACTTTTAAATTCTCAATACTATCTGCACCGTATAATCGAAGGTAATTCCAGTCGCTAGTAATTAAATATCCTTCCACAAACAGAGTGCTACCGAAAGTAAACATTCCGCTAACGCTAATCCTGCGTTCTGATATTTCTGTAGTGATGGTTTCTCCGCGAGCGAAAGTTTCGGCAATTGGACCTAAGTCTGGTCTGGCTCGGCGATCTACTAATACTTTATCTGGTAATTTGATTCGGTCTAGCTGTTGGTTGACTTCGGGCAAATTTAACACGGGACGAGCGGGATCGAAAGCGAGAATAGCAACATTAGTTACTTTTTTATTCCAAGGATTGACCCAACCTGCATGGGAATAGTAAAAAGGGCTAGCTGAGGCAACACCTTCTACCGCAGCAGCTTGATATAAATGGCGACGAGAAAAAGTTTGACCGTCATCTAAAAATTTAGCCCGCGAACTAACTAAAAATAAATCTCCATTGAGATGTTCGTGAAGACGAGTTACTCCCCCAAAAATGCTGTTATAAAAGCCAAGCTGCATGAAAATTAAGATATCTGCAAAGGCAATTCCTGCCACTGCGACTAACAAACGCACTCGTTGATGACTTAATTGCGCCCAACCTAAAGGAGGTTCTTTGGTAAATTTTTTTAAAAGCATAGTTATTAGAGAGTATACAGTCGTATATCTATTAACTTAAAAAGAAGAAGATTTAACTCTAAAACTTAACGGCTACTTACGATTCGACGAACAACTAACCACTATCCAAATCGATGCGAACTCTTACTTGTAAGTAGGTCAGTCCCGCCACTTGGTTACTGTCTTCGGGATCGAGGCGTATTTTTACTTCCACAACTCTGGCATCTTTATCGGCGGCAGGATCGGATTCTAGTACGTCTTGTTTTTTAATTTGTAAGCCGATATCTTCTACCGTTCCTTGTAGTGTTCCTTCAAAGCCTCCATGTTCGCTGATGACAGTGGCTCGCTTTCCTACTTTTACTTTGCCGACATCGGTTTCATAAACTTCAGCGATCGCATACATCTGGCTAGTTCTACCTAGTTCGACAATCCCTTCACTGGTGTTAACTTGTTCGCCAACGTGGGTATTGATCTTGAGAATTTGACCGTCTATGGGTACGCGCACGTAATAGTCTTCTAGTTCGGATTCAATTCTGTTGACTGTGGCTATCGCATAATCCACTTCGGCTCTAACTACTGCTAAATCTACAGGACGAACTTCGGTTAACTTGTCGAGCATGGCTCGTTCCCGAGCAATTTGTTCTTGTAAAGTTGACACCGTGTTTTCTAGCTTGGCTTCTAGCCGATTTAATTGAGCTTGCGCTCGATGATATAGTTCCTGGCGATCGTCTAAATCTGCTCGACTAACTGCTCCATCTCGATAGAGGGTTTGATAGCGTTGGTAGTTGATTTGGGCATTTTTCAATTCAGCTTGAGCCTCGGCTATTTCTGCCTCCCTTTCGATAGTTTCGGTGCTTAATTGAGCTTTTAGGCGGCTAATTAGGGCTTTTTGTGCAGATATTTCGGCTTGTTTGCCTTCTCCTGCCTGAATTTGGGTCAATTTGGCTCGATAAATTGCTAGATTTTTCTTGGCTTCGGCAAGTTCTGCTTGTTTTTGGTCTAATCCTTGTAGAGTAGCAATTAACTGTTTGGCAGTAACGCGATCGCCTTCTTCTACCAGTAACTCATTGACACGACTATCTTGAGCATTAGCTACCGAAAGTTTAATCACTTCTCCTTCTGGTTCCAATCTACCTAAAGCCGTTACCGCTATCGGTGCTAGCTCGGTAATCGGTTCTGGCTCGATAGTTGGTGTGGATTTTTGAGCGTGATACCAGTAAGTCATTCCTCCTCCCAAAGCCGCGAGGGCTACGATCCCGATTAACCAAGAATTGAGCTTTTTCTTAGCTAATAGCTGCGATTTTTCCTGAGGAGGTGGATTTGTTGACTTTTTGTATCGTACAACTTCCATATTCATCTAACAAAGAATATATTGAAAGTAGATAATTACTCTTCAGACTCGTTTCGTCCCTGCCATATCCAATCGGTTTATATTCATAGTTCTAGAAAAATAACTTGAAGAACTTGTGAGGGTTTAGTAGCCACTAACTACTAACCAATAACCACTAACCATTAGCCGAAAAATGGAAAAATGGATATAGATACTTTATTAACTAGATATGCCGCAGGCGATCGCGATTTCAGCAATGCCGAGTTGAGTGGAGCTAACTTAACCGGCGCAAAGCTTAGTGGGATTAATTTGATTCGCGCTGATTTGTCCCGTGCCATCCTGAAAAACGCCAATCTTAGCGGTGCATTTCTAATCTTGAGCGATCTTAGAGAAGCAGATTTGAATGGTGCCATCTCGATCGTCGTCAATTTTAGTGGTGCGAATCTTCAAGGAGCAAATTTATCTCATAGCCAACTGACTGAAGCCATACTAACTGGTACTTGGTTACAACGAACTAATTTAACCAATGCCAATCTTCAAGGTGCAATCCTTGCAGGAGCAAATCTGATTGAAGCTAATTTACAGGGTGCCGACTTACGGGGAGCAAATCTTTACGGTACCGATTTACGCAAGGCAGATTTAACTGGTGCGATGATGACTCATACCAATTTAAGAGGCGCAAATTTAGAAGGCGCAATCATCCCAGATAAGGCGCTCGCAGTTTGAGCGAAGAAATTAAAAAACTTACAGCAAGAGGGAAAGAACAATGACAGATATAAGCGAGTTACTAGAAAAATATGCCGCAGGAGTGAGAAACTTTGCCGGTGCCAATCTTAATGGAGTCTGTCTATATCGCGCTAATCTCAAGGAAATTAATTTACAAAATGCCAATCTCATTGGTGCCAATTTGAGTGGTGCAGATTTATCCGATGCAGATTTAATTAAAGCCAATCTAATCGGCGCTAACCTGAGTGGTGCTAACTTAGTTGGTGCTAATCTCCGTGATGCTGACTTAATTGGCGCAAATTTAGGGGGTGCCAAACTAGCTAATGCCAGCCTACAGGAAATTACACTCAATGGCGGTAATCTGAGCGGTACCAATTTAAGCGGTGCGAATTTGAGTCTGGCATCTCTAAAAGGAGCTAATTTTAGCGGTGCTTTTTTAAATGCTATCCTTACCGAAGCCAATCTTCGCAATGCCAACTTGAGTAGCGTTAGCTTAGTAGAAGCAGATTTGAGTGGAGCCAACTTAGCAGGAGCCAATTTAGTTGGAGCTAATCTTTCTCAAGCTAATCTCTATGAAGCCATTTTGGTTGAAGCTAATTTGAGTAGTGCTAATTTAACCGGAGCAAATTTAAAACTAGCCAATTTGCATCGAGCCAATCTAAGTCAGGAAACCTTACAGGAATTAAAGAATGAAATTATCATCGTTTAGTTCTATCATATAACCCTTTAATCTAGTAATCGTTGCTATAAGTGCGATCGAAATCGACAAAATATTTTAGCGAGCGTGTTTGATTATTAATTAGACTATAAACAGATAGATTTCCGCGATCGCCCGGATTTGTATCGCATTGGCAAAGGGGAACAGGGAGTATTATTAGTCGAACCCTATAAGTCGGAAATTTTACCTTACTGGCGGTTTAAAAACCCCGAAATCGCTACCGAATCGAGTGAAAAGATTTACCAGCTATTTTTAGAATATTTAGCCAATGATGATTTTGTTGGCGCGGATATGTCGAGAAAATTTTTACAAATGGGCTATAATCGTTCTCGGCGTTACGCCAATCATAAAAGCGGCAAAAAGTACCGCACCAACCCTCAGCAAGCCGAGTCGCCAGAAGCAGAAAAAGCAGCCAGAAAAGAAATTCTGCCCAACGAACCCGATCCCGTCAAAGCTAAATCGGCAGAGATCTTTAAAGTCAAATGGCAGCAAGCTAAAAATAACTCTCAATATCAACAGCTTGCCCGACAGCATCGACAAAAATATGAAGCGAAGAATAATGACGCTCGTTGAGGAGCGATTGACAACTGTAGAGTGTCAGCTATGATTAACAACTAACAATCCCCGAAGCTCTATAGAGAATTAAATTGAATATTAGGTACGATAATTAAATCTAAATAATAGACAGTACGCTCTCGATTGAGGAAAAAATTCTTCGTGTATTTTATTGTTATTGGCGGGGGCGCAATTGCTCGCTATTTTGTGGCTTTAGCAGTCGAACAAGGACATCGAGTTACGGTAATTGATAAAAATCGATACCGCGCTCGCAAAATTTTGCAACAATACGATGTAAAAGTATTAAATGCCGATATCGCTCGTGGAAATATTTTGGATGAAGCTGAAGCAGATGATGCCGATGCGATTATTGCCACCACTGAAGACGACTCGGTAAATTTAATGGCAATGGTATTGGGTAAAGAGCGCAACGTTAAAAACCTCGTTACCATGATTCAAGATCGGGGACATCGAGGTATGTTTGAAAAATTGGGGGTTGGGGTTTTGAGCGAACCAGAAATGCTAATTGCCAAGCAGCTTTATAGTTTAATCGATCGCGATCGCTAAACGAGAGAGCGCGAGCTAAGTGAATTTAAAGGTTAATTTAACCATCAGAACAATCCTACGAGATCTGGGCTTGTTCGTGCACGTTCCTGGAGTAATGGCACTAATTGCCCTGCCCGTCTGTCTGGCGTGGGGAGAAACTTACGCCATACCTCCTTTTACTCTATGCGCTCTAGCTTCATTATTAACAGGACAGATACTATCTCGTTTTCGTCGAGCTAATGTTTCTAGCAGCATCGCTCACGCCATGTTAACAGCCGCACTCGGCTGGATAATTTTGCCCTCGATCGCAGCTATGCCAATTCTAGCGATCGCCAGAATCTTAGCAACCGTCCCGGGAACTTCTACGACCGTACTGCAATTTACCAATCCTGGGAACGCTTTTTTTGAATCGATGGCAGGGTTTACCAGTGCTGGACTGTCGATGGCATTACACTACGATGAATTGCCTCACTGTCTTCAATGGTGGCGATCGCTCATGCAGTGGGTGGGAGGTGTGGGGATAGTAGTATTGATTATTGCGGTAATCGAACCGAGTTCCAATCCCGACCGACTGTACTACGCAGAAGCCAGAGACAAGAGAATTGGTTTGACTGTGGAAAATACAGTGAAGTATATCTGGTGCATCTATTTGCTGTACACGATCTTGGGAATATTTTTGTTGCGAGTTGTCGGTATGTCTTGGTGGTCTGCTCTCAATCACAGCTTAACCGCTATTTCTACGGGGGGTTTTAGTGTCCGCAATGAGAGTATTGGTGCCTATGGTGCTAGTGTAAAAATTGCCATCATGATAATGATGATTTTGGGGGCAATTGGTTTTCCCGTTCACTATCGCTTGCTATATAAACGCCGCTTTAGTGCCCTAATCGAAAATAATCAGCATCAAGCCTTGTGGATTTTATTGATTTTAGGGACAGTAGGATTGGGATTATTAAATTATTTAGCCAATACTTCTACTTCTCTACTAGATACCTCGTTTCAATGGGTTTCTGCCTTGACCACTAGCGGCTTTAATACGGCACCAGTGAAGACTTGGAGTGAAGCAGCAAAATTATTGCTGGCGATCGCTATGATCGTCGGCGGTGCGGCTAGTTCTACTACCGGAGGTATCAAACTAATCCGCTTGGTGTTACTCTGTAAAGGTGTTGGCTGGAGTTTCGAGCGTATTACTCTGTTACCTCACCAAATGATGCGCTACCAACTCGATGGAAAAATTTTTTTTACCCGAAAAACAAGCTACGCAATTTATTGCAACTGCCGCTATTCTAGTTTTTTTGTGGTTGAGTTGTTTATCTTTAGGCGTATTAATTTTATCGACAGTGCAATCGCCGCGATATACTCTGGGGGATACTATTTTTGAAGCTGCTTCTGCTTTAGGTAGTGTAGGTTTATCGACGGGTATTACCCATCCAGATCTGCCTTGGTTGGGCAAGCTGGTTTTGATAGTTTTAATGTGGATGGGACGCTTAGAGATTTTTCCCGTGCTATTACTCGTTTCTTTACCGATAGGGTTAATCAATCGGCGTGTCAATAAGCATCGATCTGGTTGATTCCTCGAAGGCAGAAGTTGTGAGGAGTGAGTTGCAACAAGAATAAATTCTTTTAAACTCTATCGGGTGAATAGGGTCGCGAGCAACAAAACATAGCAACGCTTGAAACATTCTTAACAGACAGCCTCTGTTTTTTCTTCGTCAACTAGCAAAGTTAATCTCTCTGTGCTTTACCTCTAATTAAACTTCCAAATGAAGTAATTTCTCGTGACATTAGTTTATGGTTACTGTTTATCTTTCCAAGCCTCTGCTTTTGTCGGTTCTGAGGCGATATTCAAACATTTAACGCGACTGAAGACCGCTTTAAACAATAGATCGATTATTTCGATAATTTTATCATCGCAATCGATATCGTGCCTGGGGTTGAGATAATTACAAAGTAGTTTGGTTGCCTGTTCTTTAGTGCTTTTATAAATTCGCGAATATTTAAATTTTTTGCCAAATATCACTTGAATTAACCTATTTTTTCGACCGCAACTAAGTTATTCGACACGCCATTAAGGCAACAAGCAGCAGAAAAAGATAGTTTTTGCTCTCATTAATCTGAGAACCACTATAAAATAATCTAAATACTAACTAGATCGAGATTGAGTATCCGCTCGAGCTATTTTTAAATAAATTTTCGATCGCTTCTAACTGAGATTACGATATGGCAACCAGACGCATTGCAGAAATTCTCAAACACGGTCAACCAGACGAAACCGTAACTATTAAAGGTTGGGTCAGAACTAAGCGAGAACTAAAAAACTTTGCCTTTAGCGAAATTAACGATGGTTCGTCTTTGGCGGGTTTGCAGGTAGTTCTCGATGCCGACTTGCCCAATTATGACGGCATTATCAAACGTTTGAATACTGGTGTTGCAGTAGAGGTTACGGGAATATTGGTAGAGTCACCAGGAAAAGGGCAAAGAATCGAGCTAAAAGCCAATTCCGTTACCGTATATGGCGAAGCCGATCCCGAAACCTATCCCCTACAAAAAAAGCGTCACTCTTTTGAATTTTTACGCACCATCGGACACTTGCGATCGCGTACCAATACTTTGGGGGCGGTATTTCGGGTGAGAAATGCCTGTGCTATGGCTATCCATCAGTTTTTCCAAGAACGCAATTTTATCTGGATCCACAGCCCAATTATTACCGCTAGTGACTGTGAGGGAGCCGGCGAACTATTTACCGTTACTAGTTTAGATTTAAATAACGTACCTAAAACCAAGTCGGGAGCAGTAGACTACACTCAAGACTTTTTTGGCAAACCTGCATATCTTACCGTCAGCGGGCAGCTACAGGCAGAAGTTATGGCGTTGGCGTTTCAAAATGTTTACACTTTTGGTCCCACGTTTCGCGCGGAAAATTCTAATACATCCAGACATCTGGCAGAATTTTGGATGATAGAGCCAGAAATGGCGTTTTGCGATTTAGACGGCGACCAAAACTTAGCTGAAGAGTTTCTCAAATACATTTTTCGATATGTTTTGGATAACTGCCCCGAAGATATGGAGTTTTTTAACAAGTGGATCGATAAAACTTTACTGGCTAAAGCCGAAAATATAATTGACAGCGAGTTCGAGCGAATAACCTATACCAAAGCAATTTCCTTATTAGAAAAAGCCAAGAAGAAATTTGAGTTTCCCGTTGCCTGGGGCATCGACTTACAATCGGAACATGAACGCTATTTAGCCGAAGAACTGTTTAAAAAACCGGCGATTATTACCAATTATCCCAAAGAAATTAAAGCTTTTTATATGCGTCTGGACGATGACGGTAAAACCGTAGCGGCAATGGATGTCATCGCTCCGGGTATTGGCGAAATTATTGGCGGTTCGCAACGGGAAGATCGATTAGATATCCTAGAGAAGCGCATTAATCAAGCAAATATTATCGCCGAAGATCTTTGGTGGTACTTAGACTTACGTCGCTACGGTAGCGTACCTCATGCAGGTTTTGGCTTGGGGTTTGAAAGACTGATTCAGTTTATGACTGGCATGACTAATATTCGCGATGTCATACCTTTTCCCAGAACCCCTTTAAGTGCCGATTTCTAAATTCAGCCAGAGAAAAACAAGTTCATTACAAGCACGTAGCTAACAATTTAAATAATGAGTTTTCATCAAGAGTTTGGTTTACTATTAAGAGCCTGTTATCCTCTAATCTACATTCCCACTGTAGAAGAAGAACGATTAGAAAAAGCGATCGCTACAGTAGCACGAGAATTAGGCAATCGTAACGTTTATATTTGGGATTTTGTCAGTGGCTATCAAAACAATCCCAATTTTCGGGGTGTGGGCAAACGCAATCCCTTACAGGCACTAGAATTTATTACGGAAAAGCTACCCGAACAAGTAGGCGGTATTTTTATTCTCAGAGACTTTCACCGCTTTTTAGAAGATATTTCCATTTCTCGTCAGTTGCGCAACCTAGCACGGGTGCTTAAATCCCAACCCAAAAATATCGCGATCGTCGCTCCTCAAATTCAAATTCCTGCCGAATTAACCGAAGTTTTGACGGTAGTAGATTTTCCCTTACCTACAGCACCAGATATTAGAGCAGAAATCGAGAGATTAACTGCGGCGATCGACCAAAATCTATCGGAACAATTATTAGATGAACTGGTGCGTTCGGCTCAGGGATTATCTTTAGAGAGAATTAGAAGAGTTTTGACTATGGCGATCGCTACCAACGGCAGGATAGAACCCGAAGATGCCGAATTAATTCTCGAAGAAAAACGCCAGTCAATTCGCCAAACTCAGATCCTCGATTTTTATCCCGCCACCGAACAAATCTCCGACATCGGTGGTTTGGATAATCTCAAAGACTGGTTGCTCAGACGGGGTGGTGCCTTTAGCGAACGCGCTAGAGCCTACGGACTGCCCAATCCCAGAGGTTTATTACTGGTGGGCATTCAAGGTACTGGTAAATCCCTAACGGCTAAAGCGATCGCCCATCACTGGCATTTACCCTTGTTGCGGTTAGATGTAGGGCGTTTGTTTGGTGGTTTGGTGGGCGAGTCGGAATCTCGTACCAGACAAACTGTAGAATTAGCTGAGGCTCTATCTCCCTGTATTTTGTGGATCGATGAAATCGATAAAGGGTTTTCGGGTATCGACGGCAGAGGAGATTCTGGTACCACTAGCCGCGTGTTTGGAACTTTTATTAACTGGCTGGCAGAAAAACAATCCCCTGTATTCGTGGTAGCTACAGCTAACAATATTCGGGCTCTGCCGCCCGAAATTTTACGTAAGGGTAGGTTTGATGAAGTTTTTTTCGTGGGTTTGCCCAATTGTGAAGAAAGAGAAGAAATCTTTAAGGTTCATTTAGCTAGGTTGCGTCCCCACAATCTGGGAAGTTACGATATCAAGCGGCTGGCGTATGAAACTCCGGAGTTTTCGGGAGCCGAGATCGAGCAAACGATTATTGAAGCGATGCACATCGGCTTTAGCCAAAACCGAGACTTCGTTACCGATGATATTTTAGAGGCAGCCAGCCAAATTATACCTCTGGCTAAAACCGCTCAAGAACAAATTCAATTCATGCAAAAGTGGGTTGCCGCCGGAAAAGCACGGCTGGCTTCTAAAAAGAATAGTTTGAGCGATCGAATTCAGAGTCATTTTAATTAAAATTATGACCAAACACACTTGGCTCAGTCGTCTATCTGGTGCCGTGCAATTAGCACTCGGCTTTATTTTTGGAGTAGCTTTAACTGCCGGAGTAACCGTAGGTGCTGGCTACTATTACTTCAAAAAAATGTCGGTGTTGCCTGAAAAACCAATCTTTTATGAAGAAACTGCAGCAGCAAGAAAAGCTCGCCAACGTAGTGTCGATACAAAACCATTTTCTGAAACTCCTTCTGTAGAAAGAGCGGCAGAATCAAAACCAGAACCAGAACTCAAACCAGAACCAGAACCAGCAGAACCAGAACTACCGCCAAATGCCTACAAAGCAAAGGTTACTTGGCCTCAAGGTTTGAGTTTGCGCTCCGAACCAAGCGTTAATGCTGCTAGAGTTGGCGGTATTGCCTACAATAGCGAAATTATAATCTTGGAACAATCAGCCGATAATGACTGGCAAAGAGTACGTCTTCCCTGGAGCGAACAGGAAGGCTGGGTTAAAAATGGTAATACAGAACGAGTTTCTTATTAATAGGCTGTAAACTTTAAGTCACTAGGAAGTTTAGGAATGTTGTCAAGCAAATACTTGTTATTAAACGCCCAATTTTCTTTTGCTTCCTGACTCCTGACTCCTCCCTAATACCAAGATGTAGTCTACCCAAACGAAAACTGCTGTAAATTGAAGTGACATTAAGTAACAATAAAACTGTAGCGAAATATACTGTTTTTAAGTTTTAATAGAAATATCACCAATTATTTGAGCAACGCTTTATCGCATGCGCTGGAGGTTTCCTCCAGCGACTGATTGAGTCGCCTACCCAACCGTCCGAAAGCAAATAGTTGGATATTACAGGAGAAACTGATGGTTGAGACAATTTCCGCAGTAAAGACAACGGTAACTTCTTCTCCCGAGAAACAAAACCAACTCTCTATGTTTACCAGTGTCAGTCAGAGATTGGAAAAAGCCTTAAAGTACGTAAAAATTTCCGAAGATGCGATCGCTCGTTTGCGCTATCCTAAAGCCAGTTTGAGTGTTTCGATTCCCGTACGCATGGATGATGGTTCTCTGCGAGTATTTTCTGGCTATCGGGTTCGTTACGACGATACTAGAGGACCGGGGAAAGGAGGAGTACGTTACCATCCCAATGTCACTCTCGATGAAGTTCAGTCGCTAGCTTTTTGGATGACCTTTAAATGTGCGTTATTAGACTTGCCTTTTGGTGGCGCGAAAGGTGGAGTAGCTGTCAATCCTAAGGAATTATCGAGAGCCGAATTAGAAAGATTGAGTCGGGCTTATGTAGATGCAGTTGCCGATTTTATTGGTGTTGATGTAGATATTCTCGCCCCTGATGTCTACACTAACTCAACCATTATGGGTTGGATCATGGATCAATACAGCACGATTAAACGCCATCTCTGTCGGGGAGTAGTAACGGGAAAACCCCTTACACTTGGTGGCAGTCAGGGAAGAGATGCGGCAACGGCAACGGGTGCATTTTACGTAATGCAAAATCTCTTACCCAAGTTCGAGCGGACTCCACAAGAAACTACCGTTGCCATTCAGGGTTTTGGTAATGTCGGTGCGTCTCTAGCCGAGTTGTTAGCCAAAGCAGGATATAAAATAGTGGCAATTAGCGACTCTCAAGGAGGAATTTACGCTCCCCAAGGTTTAGATATTCCTAGCGTTCGCGAACATAAAAATAGCAGTCGTCAAATTCAAGCAGTCTATTGTCAAGATAGCGTTTGCAGCATTGTCGAACATCAGAAGATCTCTAACCAGGAATTACTTGCCTTAGATGTGGATGTCTTGATTCCTGCGGCATTGGAAAATCAAATTACGGTAGCTAATGCTGCAGATGTGAAAGCAAAATTTATCGTTGAAGCGGCGAATGGTCCGGTTACTACAGAGGCCGAGCGCATTTTACAAGCAAAAGGTGTTTGTATTTTTCCCGATATTTTAGTCAATGCTGGCGGTGTCACGGTTAGTTATTTTGAATGGGTGCAAAACCGCAACGGTTGGTATTGGACTTTAGAAGAGGTCAATCAACGTCTGCAAATTAAGATGATAACCGAGGCTCAACACACTTGGGCGATTGCTCGCGATTTACAGATAGATCTGCGAACTGCTGCCTACGTTCATGGATTAAACCGTCTAGGGGAAGCTTTGGATGCTAAAGGAACCAAAGATTTCTTTAATGTTCGGCAATAGGAATTGGCTCAGAAAGATTAATGTAGAGATTATCTACTAAAATCGAAATAGCTTTAAGTTTGGCAGTCTTTTATGAATATTTCAGAACATCCCTATGAAGTTATCCTCATTGGAGGCGGAGTTTGCGGTACTGCTTTACTATATGTTTTGAGTAACTATACCAACATCAACAATATTGCTTTAATTGAAAAAGAGCCAGAGGTTGCTTTAGTTAATTCTAATAAAAATAATAATAGTCAAACTCTTCATTTTGGTGATATTGAAACTAACTATAGTCTCGAAAAAGCTAGAAAGGTAAATCATGCTGCTAGTTTGGTTAAAAACTATCTTTTGAATTACGATCGCGACTCGGAGATTTATACCAAATACCATAAAATGGTTTTGGCAGTTGGCGAAAAACAAATTGCCAACTTAAGAGAAAGATATCGAGAATTCAAACAATTATTTCCCGATTTACAGTTATTAAATAGAGCGGAAATTGCCGAGATAGAACCAAATGTCTTGAGAGCGAGAGATCCAGAAGAAGAAATTTTAGCTTTATTTACTCAAGAAGGCTATACCATTGACTATCATCGACTAGCAGTATCTTTTTTAAAAAACGCTACGGGCGATCGTTCTAAAAAAAATATCGATACGGTGATGGGAACAAAGGTCAAAAAAATAACCAGAAAAAATGACCTTTATTATATTCAAACTGGAGACAAAACTTTAACTGCCAAGACAGTTGCCGTTACTGCTGGAGCACATAGTTTATTATTTGCCAAATCATTAGGATACGGTTTAAACTATGCTTTACTCAGCGTTGCCGGAAGTTTTTATTTTGCTCCCGAACTTTTAAACGGCAAAGTATATACCGTGCAAAGAGAGAAACTACCTTTTGCTGCCATTCATGGCGATCCTGAAGTTGATAATCCAAAAATTACTCGTTTTGGTCCCACTGCTAAAGTTTTACCCCTATTAGAACGGCGTAATTATTCTACATTTATTGAATATTTTCAAACTGCAGGTATAAGTCTTAAAGCCATTCAAAGTTTTCTAAAAATCCTTTCTGACCCAGTTATTTTTAAATATATTTTGCTTAACTTTATTTACGATTTTCCTCTAATTGGTAAGAGATTGTTTATCAAAGAAGTAGAAAAAATTATTCCTTCAATTGAGTTAAAACAATTAAAATTTGCCCGGGGATATGGCGGAGTTAGACCACAAATCGTCAATCTCAATACTAAAGCCTTAGAAATGGGTGAAGCCAAAATTACCGGAGATAAAATTATTTTTAATATTACTCCTTCTCCTGGCGCATCCACCTGTTTGCAAAATGCCTTGGATGATACGGAAAAAATCGTTGCTTTTTTGGGAGATAAATATAAATTCGATCGCCGCAAATTTTCTGAAGAACTCGCTGACAATACTTTAGCTAGTTATTAACTCGCTCGGGTTTATTTAATTACACCAATTCGCTCTAAAGGCCAAAAACGAAATATAGCATGTCCGATAATGTTTTTGGTAGGCAAAAATCCCCAGACATGAGAGTCATTGCTGTTGTTACGGTTGTCTCCCATTACGAATACTTCGCCTTCGGGAACGGTAACCAGTGGAAGATTATAGGCAGGAGGTTCGGCAATATATTTTTCAGTTAAAGGGTGGTTATTGACGATGACTATACCCTCTTTTACTGCAATCGTATCTCCTGCTGTAGCGATCGCTCTTTTGATAAAAGCCTGATTTTTTTGATAGCCTAAGACTCTTAATTTCATCGGTGGTTGAAAAACTACGATATCTCCCTTAGCAGGAGTAGAAAATTTATAAGCAACTTTTTCCACCACCAGGCGATCGCCACGTATCAAAGTTGGTAACATTGAATCAGATGGAATATAGCGAGGTTCGGCGATAAATACCCGAATTAAGAATGCCAAAACTAAAGCTATTCCTACAGTAGTAGCGTTTTCTCTAAATTGCCCTCTCCAGTTAGTTTTTTTAACTTCTCGTTGAGGGTTGTCTATTTTAGAAGTGGAGTTATTCTGTTTAACGTTGAGGTTTTTTTCTTTCAAGGTCATAAATTGTTGACGGTGTAGCCTGTTGCTAACTATAGCAATTCTCGGTTTAGTAAGGTACACTTCGGTGCGAGCGAGCACTAGAAAGTGAAGTTTAAATGAATTTGTCAATCGATGCTATTTTAGTTCCTCAAGGTGCAGAGTATCAGGCAGTGTATCGGGGGTTAAAACGGGCAAAATGCCAACAAATTAAAGTAAATTCCATTCCTATTGGAATTAATCATATTACCGAGCATTTAGAACAGCAACTATTTTGGCAGCTCGAGCCTCAAACAGTTTTAATTATGGGGTTATGTGGTAGTTTATCTGTTCGACATCACGTAGGAGATAAAATACTGTATCGAAGCTGTAATTTTGCTAAAAAAAGTTTGGCTACGGACAAGTCTCTGACTGAAGTTATTGGACAAAAGCTTTCTACTTCTTTTTCTTTCGCCAACTCCCTAACTAGCGATTGCCCGATTTGTGGAGTTGAAGAGAAGTTACGTCTGGCTGAGATATATCATACCAGCGTCATCGATATGGAAGGGTTTGCTTATTTAGAAGAGTTACAAAAACGAGGGGTAGCAGTGGCAATGTTGAGAGTAGTCAGCGACGATCTGACAGGAGACTTACCCGATCTCAGTCAGGCGATCGATGGTGAGGGTAACTTAAAAACGGGGAGTTTAGCGATCGCGATGTTACGACAGCCTTTAGCTGCCGCCAGATTGATTAGGGGTTCTTTAGTTGGATTAACAGCACTGCAACAGATTACTACAGAGTTATTTATTAATCGATAATTAAAATCTATTTCAATGAGCTTATAGCAGTTTACTCTGAATAAGTTCTTCCTTTCCATTTTCCTCCTTTTCCCTGCCAGTATTTTATTGCCGAATCGATAGTCATTAAAGTATACAAACAAGCGATCGCAGGTAAAGTTAATGCCCAGAAACTCGATATTTTATATAATTTAACCGTTGGTAAATAGGCTATAGTCATTAATAGCCAGGCGACAAAACTTATAATAGCAACTGTCCAGTTATTAATAATTAAACCTAAAATAAATCCGATTGGTGGAACTAAGTAAACTAGACTCATACCCAAAACTGTTCCGATTAATAACCAAGCAGAATAATTTAATTGAGTAAAAGCAGTGCGAGAGATAGTATCCCAAATAGTTGATAAATTTTCGTAAGCTCTCAAACTAACTGTAGTTTCGGTTAACCCCAACCAAATTTTACTACGATTATTGCTATTAGATTTAATTGCCTTTGCTAAAGCACAATCATCAATTAAAGTATCTGCGATCGCTTCAATACCGCCAATATTTTCTAGAGCTTCACGACGAATCAAAATACAGCCTCCCGCTGCCGCTGCAATAGGTTTTTCGGGATCGTTTACCCAAGGGAAAGGATATAGTTTCTGAAAAAAAAATACAAAAGCGGGAATTAATAATTTCTCCCAAAAACTTTCACACCTCAGCAAGACCATTAATGAAACCAAATCTAAATTTTCGGTTTCAGCTTTCATAATTAACTGAGTTAAATTATGGCGATCGTGTTTGATATCGGCATCAGTTAACAAAAAATAATCTGGTTTTGGTATTTGTTGGTTGGCAAAATTGATACCTTGCGCGATCGCCCAAAGTTTGCCTTTCCAACGATCGGGTAAAGCTTGTCCCGAAACTATTTTGATTCTTTGATTTTGTTGTATTTTTTTTGCCACTTCACACGCAACTTTGACCGTATCATCCGTACTATTATCATCTACCAAAATAGTAGAAAAACTACCAGCATAATCTTGGTTTAACAGAGAAGGCAAACTAATTGGTAGGACACTGGCTTCATTTCTGGCAGGAACAATTGCCCTAACACGAGGATAAATTTCCAACTCTACCAGATTCTCTGTAATTCTGCGATCTGCAAGCCAAAACTGCCCCCAAAACAAGATTAAATATAACCAAATAATTAAAGATAAACAGGTAACTATCAACCAAAGCGTATTCATCAAGCCAAGAAAAATGCAATATGAAGTAGTTTACTTTTTATAATCATCCTTGTAGACTATAAAAATATTATTTCAAACATGACCGCTACTCCCCTGACACCAGAAATAGTCATCGAACAGCTTTATTGGCGATATGCCACCAAAAAGTTCGATCCCAACAAAAAAATTCCCAAACCCGTTTGGAAAACCCTCGAACAAAGTTTAGTTTTGTCTCCTTCTTCCTTTGGTTTGCAACCTTGGAAATTTTTTGTAGTTCGCAACCCAGAAATACGCAACGAGTTATTAGAACATTCCTGGGGACAAAAACAGGTTGTAGACGCGTCTCATCTTGTAGTTTTGGCAATTGAAACAGATGTAGACAAGTCAGATGTCGATCGCTTTATCGCTCGAATGTCAGAAGTTCAGCAAGTACCATCTGAAAACTTACAGAGATATGGCGATATGGTCAAGAGTTTTTTAGCCGATCCTCCTTACCCTCTAGATAAAAATAAGTGGGCAACCAGACAAGTCTACATTGCTTTAGGATTTTTTATGTTGACTGCGGCAATGTTAGAAATCGATACTTGTCCGATGGAAGGATTCGTACCTGCTAAGTATGATGAGGTTTTAGGACTATCAAAGTTAGGATATAGTGCGGTGGTACTCTGTTGTGCGGGTTATCGTGCCAGTGACGATAAAAACGCTGCAAGACCCAAGGTTCGCTATCCTACTGAAGAAGTAGTAACCTATATCGATTGATAATTGTAAGGTGGGCTGGGTTCAGCCTATCATTTATTCTGATTACTTTTTACTAACGGTACTTAAACAATTTAAACAGACAAAATAAGATAGAATACCTTTGCTGATTAACTTTAACATTATTCTAAAGCCCGATCGCACTTACTTTATGAAAGAAACTACTCCCGCAGCCATGCCTCCCTGTTTCGATAGATGAGATGGTGTCAAAAGTTTGATGATTTACTGAGAACTAAAGCGCAAAAAAGGGAATTCAGACATTATTTAGGAGGATTATTAGGGGAAAGTGAGCGAAAAAATGTATCTCAAATGGCTAAAGACGCAGTAGAGGTCACATACCACAAATTACACCATTTCTTAACTGAAGCAACTTGGTCAGCGAACAAGATAAATGAACGTCGCTTAGAAGTGATGAACAAGTGTAATCAAACGAGAATCAGTAAGGGATTTAGTCTAATTGTTGATGACTCTGGGCATAGAAAAAGTGGTAACTTTACCGCAGCAGTAGGTCGTCAATATATTGGGGAAATTGGGAAAACAGATAATGGCAATGTTGTAGTAACAACTCATCTATATGATGGCCAAAAAAGCTTACCTTTAGACATAGAACTATATCAACATGGTAATTCGTTGCCCGAAGGAAAGAAAGACAGAGAATTCAAGAAAAAACCCACCTTAGCCTTAGAATTAATCGATAAAAGTTTGAAGAGGGGATATCGACCAGGACTAGTATTAATAGATTCGTCCTATGGTAACAACACAACTGTTTTACTCGAACTGGAAAAAAAGAAATTAAAGTATATAGGAGGAATCGCTAAAAATCGTAATATTTTGGTTAAAACTCCATCAAATCAATTAGAAAAAATCAGAGTAGATGAATATGCTCAATGGTTATCTGATGAGGAATTTAAGGAGATTCAAATCCAGGGTGAAAAACCTAGAACCGTCTGGGTAGCAATAATAGAAGCAGAAATATCAAGGCTAGAAGGAATCAGAAAAATAGCTATCGTCATGAGTGCACCAATCTTTGAAGATGCTGAAGATATTGACTACTTACTCACAAATGTTGAGGGAGAAATAGTAACCGAGCAATGGATAGTTCAAACTTATGCTCAGAGAAACTGGATAGAAGTTTTCTATCGAGAAGCCAAGGGATGGTTAGGATTAAAAGAGTATCAAGTTAGAGATAAGAAGAGTTTGGAAAGACATTTTATTCTAGTTTTTTGTGCCTATACTTTTATCCTTTGGCATAAGCTTACTGGAGGTTTAAGAAGACGTTGGGCGAACAAACCTTTGGAGACATTTCCTGAAGCATTAGAAGCTTTTCGTACAGGTATATCTTATCGTTTTGTCCAATGGTTGAACCAAAATCGCGACGTATTCGTAGCTTATAAAGCTAGTTTGGGCTTTGTTTGGGCTTGATTTTTGTTTAAGTACCGCTAATAAATCCATCTTAGAGCTTGTCACTAGTTACTATGCTCTTAAGAGCATAACTGTTTGTAACTTATTAATGTTTTATTCGGTTTTCTGGCAGAGAATCAAACCAAACCACTGTTGGGAGTCGGTATAATTTTTAATTATCTGTAAGTTTTTTTGGGTTAAATAAGCTGACATTTGCTCCAGGTCGAACTTACGAGAAATTTCGGTAAGAATTTTTTCTCCTCGTGCGAACTCTATTTTTAAGTCTAAAGCCTTTAAGTTTACTGCATGAGCTTTTTGGCTAATTAAATACATTTCCATTTGTTTTTCTACATTATTATAAATAGCCTGATGTTTGAATAAGTCAAGATTAAAGTAACCTTGAAAACGGGCATTTAAATGCCGTAACATATTGAGATTAAAAGCAGCAGTAACTCCTCGAGCATCATTATAAGCTGCGGTCAAAACTGTAGAAGATTTTTGTAAATCTAATCCTAATAAAAAATAGTCGCTTTTATTTAGTGTCTGTTTAATTTGTTCGATAAAGCGATCGCACTGCTGAGGACTAAAGTTCCCAATACTACTACCTAGAAAAACAATTATTTTGCGATCTGAATAAGAAATTGCTAGTCGTTCTAGTGCTTGCTGGTAGGTAGCGACTTTGCCACTTATTTTTAATTGGGGATAATCTGTCAATAAACTGTAAGCACTTGCTTTAAGAATGCTATTGCTAACATCAATGGGTAGATAAACTAATGAAGAGTTTAAGCTGGAGTAAGCATCTAATAACAGGCGAGTTTTAGTCGAGCTGCCGCTACCTAGTTCAATTAGTTCGCTAACCGTGGTAGTTTGAGCAATCTCCTCGGCAAATTGTTCTAAAATTCTAGCTTCAGTACGAGTGGGATAGTATTCTGGTTGCTGACAAATTTCCTCGAATAATTGCGAACCTCTGCTGTCATAAAAATAGCGTGGTGGGATAGTTTTGGGATACTTAGTTAGTCCTTGAATTACTTCTTCTGCATCATCTCTTTCGAGTACTTGAGTATCTAATAAATACTCAATTTGTAAACGATTTTCAATTGAATTGCGATCGCCTGTTTTTCCCTGGAAAGCTGACATTAGTAGTATAGATTTTTTACGCCCTCATCAGTTTACACGATTGAGGTTCAGAAGTAAGAAAGAAAGCGACTTGACAAAAATACCGACCGCCCTACCGTAAATAGCTTTGCCAAAATGTTCGCGATCGACATCTGGTAAATTATCTAACATTTCATCCCAAGTTGTGTATGTTTGTAAGGCTTGAATAACTTCTGGTAGAGGTTCGCTAAAAATATACCGGCAATCGATTTCTTCAGAAAAATTAATATCATACGCCAATTGTTCTTGAGGTGGCATAAATTGCGCATTTATTCCTGGTTTATTACCTCTAGCATCGATACGATACCAACCATGTCTGGGCAAATAAACGGCATTGAATCCGTGCAAACTATAAGGTGCACCATTATCATGAACGCTCAAACGCTGATAACAAAAACCTGCGGGAATAGAGTTTGCTCTTAGTAATGCCGTTAGTAGATGACTTTTAGCATAACAATATCCAGTTTTATATTTTAGAACCTCTGAAGCACTACAGGTAACTGGGTTCATTTGGTAGTCGCTACTATGACAAATATTGTCTCGTACCCATTCAAAACAATTTTTTGCTATCTCCTCTACATTGTTTGCTTTAGCCGCTAGCTTGACTGCTAATTGCATGACATCGGGATGTTGCCAATCAATTATTTCAGTTGCTTGTAAGTATTTTCGATTCATCGAACAATTTTGATTTTAGAATAGTTTTAGTTTAGTAAGTAGGATTTAAACTCTTCAACGACTTTGTTTAATCCTACGGAATTGGAAGCTTTAAACAAAATGCGATCGCCTGGACGAACTATTGTTTTTAATTTGTTAGTTAGATTATCGCGATCGCTAAAACATTCAGCAACAATGCCTGTAGCACCATCAGCTATAGCTTTACTTTCGGTTTCATCGGCTAAAATCAAAAGTAAATCTAGTTCTAATTCTCTAACTCTTTCGCCTACCTGAAAGTGTAGTCGTGCTGAATGCTCTCCCAATTCTTTCATCGTTCCCAAAACCGTAATATGTCTCTTTCCTGGGGTTTGTTTGAGCATTTGCAATGCGGCTAACATTGACTCTAAACCTGCATTATAGGTTTCGTCGAGAAGTAGGATATCGTTGGTTAAATGATAACGGCGCGATCGCCCTTGGGGTAACTCTACTTTTATACCTGCCGTTAGTGGAGTAAGATCGATACCCAAGACTTGAGCCGTGGCGATCGCAGCTAAATAGTTACTGGCATTATGAATTCCAGGTAAAGGAAGGGGAAAAGTTCGCTCTCCTACTTGCAAAAGATTATCGTCAATTATTTTCCCCCTAACGTTGCCGCCCGATAAGCCGTAAGTCACCGTTTCACCTTGCCACACTTTAGCGGCAGTTTCCATTAACAACGGATTATCATAGTTTAAAATAGCCACGCTCGAGGTGGGCAGATTTTCTAACAGTTCGCATTTGGCTTGGGCGATCGCTTCAACTGAACCCAGTCTACCAATATGAGCCGTACCTACATTAGTTATAATCCCAATGGTAGGACAAGCAATCTCAGTCAACAGAGCAATTTCTCCCGAAGCTCGCATTGCCATTTCGATTACGGCATAATTATCTTCCGAGTCAATCTCTAAGAGGGTTTTGGGTACGCCAATTTCATTATTAAAATTTGCCTGAGTTTTTAGCACTTTGCCCTCAGTACTTAATACTGCCGCGATCAGTTCTTTAGTGGTAGTTTTGCCCACAGACCCGGTAATCCCGATGACGGGAATTGTCAGGCAATCGCGCCACCAGCGAGCGATTTGTTGATAGGCTGTTAAAGTATTTTTAACTACAATTTGCGGTAAATCCAGATTGGGTAACTCACGGGAGACGACGGCAGCAACTGCTCCTCGGGCGATCGCTTCAGTGACAAAATTGTGTCCATCAAAATTTTTTCCCCTTAAAGCGATAAATATTTCTCCCGAGTTGAGCTGGCGAGTATCGGTAACAACTCCCTCGATTGAGGTTGTTAGATCTAACTTAGTAAAATTAATTAGATTGTTATTTAATATATTATTAAGTTCGCGTAAAGAAAATTGAAATTTCATTATTCCTATTGTTTAAATAACCCAAAATTAAATTTTATACGTAAGAAAGTTCTGTCAATTTAAATATATTTACTAATAATTAAAGATTTAAAAGTTGTTTTTAAATTTATAGAAATTATCGAGTTACAACATTAAAATATACTTATGTACTCACAACTAATAAAGTTATCAAAATCGAACTAATTGTTAATTGTTTGAATTAATTTCGATTCAGCTTTCTTCATCTTTAACTGGGAGCGGTTGATGGTCAGCAAATATGGTGTGGTCGATAGTTTACAGTCTACTAGGAGAGCAGAGCAGCTAATCTACAGTCATTTCCTTTATTGTACGAAGACAGAGGAGCCCGAAAAAGTAATCAGGCGATTTCGCTACTTATTTATTAAGGGAACTGGCTATGAAGACAATGAAATTCGCCTAGCATTAGAAAATGTGGTTAATTCTCTTGCCGAAGCAGAATTTGCCTTTTTTCTCAATCGCTGCTGCCATATTATTATCAATCACTGGCAAATGCACCCCCAGCTTAAAATCGAGATTCCTCAATTAGTAGCAGAACTAGAAACAGTTTTGCCGCCTGGAGGAGCCTGTTCTCGTAGTTCTAGAAGATTGAGAGAGCTTGTTGGCAATTTTCAAAATACCGAACATTACTTAAAGTTACAGCGTTTGGTTCGCCTGAGCGATCCTCATGGCGAGTACAGACAAAGCAGAAATGTTGACTCTGTAGAAAACTCGGTGGGAGATTTAATTCAACGTTATCCCTATCTACACAGTCATTGTTTGTTGAGTGAAGATAGCGGTATCGAACTAGAGCAAACTGTCAAAACAATTCAAGCCGAGCTTCAAAATAATTTCGAGCTCAGTCTGGCTCAATATATAACCGCTCGGGTGCGCTTAAAGCAGCTAGTTCGTAAATGTAAGGCTAATAACCAAACCAAGATTCCCAAAAAACTAGTTCGACTAGTTAAAAATCCAACTTTATTGAGCGATTGCGAGTTAGATTACTCTTTGCGTCACTATATAGGTAAGGTTGAAAGCAACTTTTCCTATCGAGATTTATCTCTAAATTTTATCAACTACAGTTCCGAGCTTCGTTTTTATAAAACCTTTAAGCAAGAATTACATAACTATATTATTTCCGGACTCGATGGCGCTCGTGCCACTAAGCAGCTAACAGCCAAGATCTCCCAATGTTTGCAGTACACTTTACCAGATTTCCACGATCGCCAGCCAGATGAGTTTTTGAAGCTTCGTACTTATTGTCAGTTGTTTAAATTTTTGGTGGTAGACAGTAAACATAATCCCGATCACGATTTGTACTTAAATTTAATCGCCGATTTGGGTGAAACTCGAACTATCGGACTGTTGCTCAAGCTGGTGCTATCGTGTCCCAAAGTCAAACCATATTTAGAAAACCGATTTTCGCTGTTGTTTTCTCGTTACGAAGATGATGCGGACGAAACGGCGATGTGGTTGGTTAAATCCTTAGAAAATTTGCAGGTTGCTTTTAGCGTCCACTTTGGAAATACTGACTTTTCTCTAATTAAAATTATTTAGCTTTAGTTTCGGCTCGCAACACATATCCCACGCCGCGTACGGTTTGAATTAAACGGGATTCGTCTCGTGCTTCTAATTTAAGACGTAAGTAGCGGACGTAAACTTCAATAATATTGGAGTCGCCCATAAAATCATAACCCCAAACTCGCTCTAGAATCTGGTCGCGGGTTAAAACCTGACGGGGATGAGAAATGAGATACTCTAACAAATCGAATTCTTTGGCGGTTAATTCGATGGGTCGACGATCGCGATAAACTTCTCTGGTAGCGCGATTTAAACTCAGGTCTTGAAATACCAGTAAATCGGTATTTTCTTCGCGATCGCGACGCAAACCAGCGCGAATTCTGGCGAGTAGTTCTTCAATACTAAAGGGTTTAATTACATAATCGTCCGCGCCAGCATCTAAACCCGCGACGCGATCGCTTACTTCGTCTTTAGCAGTAAGTAAGATAATGGGAACTTTATTTCCAGTTTGGCGCAAGCGATGACAAATTTCTAAACCTGAAATACCAGGCAGCATCCAATCGAGCAAAATTAGATCTGGCTGGTTTTCTCTAGCTAGAGATAAACCCGATAAACCATCAGGAGCGACAGTTACTTGATAGTCTTCAAACTCCAATTCCAGCTTGATAAAATGCGCCAGCTTGGCTTCATCTTCAACCACTAAAATATGAGGCTTCATCTTAACAATGACCTACGCTCGATGATTAATTATCGAGTTTTTTTGGTGGTCAGTCAAATGTTTAGGATGGTTGGGACTAAAAGAACCGAACCACCCCAGTTTAGTAATTGTTCTTCGCAGTAACACCCTAAGATTTGAAACTCTAGCTTGCTTCTAACGGGAGATAAACAAAAAATCAACCGACCTTAGTTATTAAATCTTCACGTTAGCCGGTAGCATCACTACTTTTTTCGCCAAGCCGAACAGCCGCAGGATTTGAATCGAAAACCAGGTTAGGTCGATTTCCCACCATTTCTGTCCTGCTTTGGCGACGCGAGGATAAGCATGATGATTGTTGTGCCAGCCTTCACCATAAGCGAGAACGGCTACCCACCAAACATTCCGAGAGCCATCATCTTGAATGGGAAAATTGCGATAACCTACAAAGTGAGTGGCAGAGTTGACAAACCAGGTACTGTGCCAGAGGACGATGGATCTCAAGAAAATGCCGTAAATTACAAAAGACCAGCCGCCTAAGGCAAATAGAAGTAAACCCAAGGCTACTTGTAACCAAACAAAGTTACGATTTAACCAGCGATAATAAGGAACTCTGTCGATATCGGAAGCGTATCTTTTATATGATTCGTATTTAAAAAAGTCTTCTTGTTGATAGAGTAACCACAACATATGGCTCCACCAAAATCCCTTATTAGCAGAGTGGGGATCTTTTTCATCATTTTCGGTATGGGCGTGGTGCAGTCGGTGTCCCGATACCCAAAAAATTGGACCGCCCTGTAAAGCCAAAGCACCAATAGTTACCAAGACATATTCTAGCCATTGGGGTACTTGAAAACTGCGGTGAGTTAACAGGCGATGATATGCCAAACAAATGCCAATACTGCCGCATAACCAGTGCAGAAAAATTGCTACCCCCAGAGCCGACCAAGAAAAGAACCAGGGTGCTAGTAGTGCCAAGAGATGAAAACTTCCAAAGACAAACAAATTCAACCAAGAAAATTCTAATTCTGGCTTAGTTTTAGTAGCAATTAGTTGTTGTGTGGTCATTATAATTATTCCTCGTCTAAATCTGAATATATTAAATTGAGCTATGATGGCGATCGCCTTTTTGAAAGAACTCTAGTTCGCTATTTAATTAGATTAGCTATAATTTTGCAAGTGTTACTTACATTTTTAAAGTTAGCAGTTATCTCAAACTAGTGCAAGTGTTACTTACATTTTCTTGCTTTAGGTAGATCTCGCCAGAATAGATAAACAGAGAAACGGCAATTACTCAAACTTTCAATTATGCCTAGTTCCCGAAAATCAACTAAAGCTCGTCTAATCGAAGCTGCATTAGATTTGTTTGCCGAGAGAGGAGTTACAGAAACAACTACTAAAGCAGTTGCCGAAAGAGCTAATGTCAACGAAGTTACTTTGTTTCGTAATTTCGGTAATAAGTATCGCCTGCTACTAGCAGTAATCCAAGACTCAGCGGTATTTGCCAAATTAATTCATGGTCTGGTAGAACGAGCCAATAACAAACAAACTGTAGCCGAATTTTTACAAGAATATGCCAAAGAAAGTTTGAATACTCTCGAAAAGGCTCCCGATCTAGTGCGCTCTGTAGTAGGAGAAGCAGGGAACTATCCAGTAGAAAATCGCTTGGCACTGGGAAAGGGATTTGCTGAAGCAAATAAATACGTAGCTGATTGTCTGGCTGAGGCGATCGCAGCATCTGGAGCGGAAAGCCGCTTTAGTGCCGAACAAATTGTCAGCTTGTTAAATAGTTTTTTGTTCGGTTACTTTACGATCAAATCTACTACTGAGGGCTATTTGCTCTGGGAAGACGACGATGAATTTATCGAATGTTTAATTGCCCTATTTTTACAGGGTATTATTGCTGCGGACGAAGAGCAAACCACAGCTAATGAGTTAGAAGTAATTGAAGATTTGCCTGCCAATTTAGTGCGATCGCTAATGCTCCAGAGTAAGAAACTAGGAAAACAAGAATATGCCATACTTTACGTACTGTTTGGTGCTGGTTTGACGGTAGAGGAGGTAATTGGTTTGGAGCGATCGCATTCTCTAGTCGAACCTCATCAGCATCTCTTACAAATTAATGAGGGTGCAGTACGTCGCGTACCTCTCAATCACTGGATAATGGGATTTCGCTATGGCTCGGCAGCCAGCAATCCTCTAACTCAATGGCTCAAAAGCCGTAAAGACGAGCGGGCGGCTATATTTATCAATCAGGCAGGACAACCGCTTTCAGCAGCAGAGTTAAAAGATTTGTGGCAGGTAGTAGCAGCAGATCTACTTACACCTCTAGGAAAAACTCCCGCCATCGAGCAGGCACGTCAAACTTGGTGCGTCGAGATGTTAACTAAAGGCATCAAATTGGAAGACTTGAGTATTTTAAGCGGCATGACCATCAAACAACTGCGACCCTACGCCAAGATTGCCAGAGAGAAAGCAGCGATCGAACAAGCTACTAATCTCGATCGTAAACCTTCTGGTTGATTTAAGCAGCAAAGCAGAGAGAGCCGCAGTTTTTTAGGTACAAGAGGGAAAGGTATGTATTATTTTCCTGTTACTCTATCGCCTAAAGCCTATTCTCTCGTTCATTGATATAGCTCCATAACTTTAGTAATATTCATTCGCGATCGCACTTCCAAATTCAAAGAAGATCTATGTCCTAGAGTGAAATGTTGTGCCGCCGCACAGCCAATCATAGCTGCATTATCCGTACAGAGTTTTAATGGTGGGAAGTAGACTTTCAGATCGTATTTTTGCGCTGCTGTTAGTAGATGCTCTCTCAAGCCGCTGTTTGCCGCTACACCGCCACCAATGGTAATGGTTTTTACGCCATAATCTCGGGCACATCTGATACTACGTTGGGTTAGTACCCGCGCCACTGTTTCTTGAAAACTAGCTGCCAGATCTTCAACGGGTACTTTTCCTTTTTTTTCGAGTTTTTCGATCGATCTCATGACCGCCGTTTTCAAGCCACTAAAACTAAAATCATAGGGATGATAGCCGCCGTTTGGAAGGGAGATTTTTCCTTCTGGTAACTTAAAAGCTTGAGGATTACCCTGCTGCGCTAGCTTATCGATTAAAGGACCTCCTGGATAACCCAAATTTAGCAAGCGTGCTACTTTATCAAAGGCTTCTCCTGCGGCATCGTCTCTAGTCGAACCCAATAGTTCGTATTTGCCGTAATCTTTAACATAAATCGTGCTGGTATGACCTCCAGAAACTAACAGACACATAAAAGGAGGCTGCAAGTCAGGTTCTGCTAGATAAGAAGCATAAATATGTCCCTCTAAATGATGTACCCCCAAAAATGGCTTGCTATGAAGTATTGCCAGAGTTTTAGCTACGGCAACACCTACAAGTAACGCCCCTACCAAACCAGGAGTACAGGTAGCAGCGATCGCATCTATCTGCTGCCAATTTAGCCTGGCTTCATCCAAGGCACGGATAATGCAGGGATTGATAATTTCTAGGTGTTGGCGCGAAGCTAATTCTGGTACCACGCCGCCATATGTTTTGTGCAGTTCGATCTGCGAAGATACAATACTACTCAAAACTTCACGATTCTTTACGATTGCTACTGCAGTTTCGTCACAACTTGTTTCGATCGCTAAAATAGTTGCCATCCTTTGATAATGTCTATCTAGAAGAACATTTAGGTTCGTTTCCGGGCGACCCAACTCCTCGAATTCGATTCGAGGGAAGCGCCCTCACAAACACAATTATTCTGTAAATATAAGGAAACAGATTCATGCAAAGATTATTTGCTTTAATACTCGTTTTCACTTTGTGGTTTGGCTTTGCGCCAACTGTCAATGCTGATGAAGTAGCCAATTTAACTCCTTGCGCGGAAAATCCTGCCTACTTGCAAAGAGCGGAAAATTTCCGTAATACTACCAGCAATCCCAATTCGGGTGCGATCCGAGCAGAACGCTATGCTGAAGCTCTCTGCGGACCTGAAGGCTATCCCCATTTAATTGTAGATGGTCGTTGGTCTCACATGGGAGATTTCTTTATTCCCAGCGTTCTCTTTCTCTATATTGCCGGCTGGATCGGTTGGGTTGGTCGCTCATACCTAATTCAAGTTAGAGAAGATAAAAATACGGAAATGAAAGAAATTATCGTTGAAGTTCCTCTAGCGTTGAAAAAAATGATCGTAGAAGGTCCACTCTGGCCCATACTGGCTTTTAAAGAATTAACCAGCGGCGAACTAACCGCCAGAGACAACGAAGTTCCCATATCCCCTCGTTAGATTGCCCTTAGTTTATGTTTTAATGGAGAATCATTTATGGAAGGTTTACAAAGGTTTCTTTCTTCTGCCCCAGTTTTAATTATGCTGCTGCTGACGGTGACAGCAGGGATTTTAATTGAGTTCAACTACTTTTTCCCCGATTTATTGTTCCATCCTCTAAATACTTAGACGATAAAAGTTCTGGCGACCGCGATCGCTAAAAATACTAATTGAGTCTATTAAAACTGCGATTCGTACTAGTGGCGATCGCAGTTTTTTTTTGGCTAATTTAGATTTAAGTTCGACTAAGTGAGCGAGACTTCGGCTTGAAACGAAGAAAATCGTTCGAGACTTTATTAATTACAAACTGCTAGAATTTAAGCTTTCTGCTTCTTCTGGTGTCTGAGGAAGATGCAGCCCGCATTCTTGTTTGAGACCGTGAAAACGAGTATCTCTAGCGCTATTGTCATCTGCCATTAAAGGACGACTAGAATGCCAGTCTCCTACAGTAACGTAACCGCGATCGAAGTAGGGGTGATAGGGAAGATCGTATTTGGTTAAATATTGATAGATATCTCGCGAATTCCAGTGCAAAATTGGATAAATTTTATAGATGTTTCCCTGTAGCTCGATGCGATCTAGATTTTGACGATGTTGGGTCTGGTCTTTACGCAGTCCCGCCAACCAAGCATTCGCCTGCAGTTCTTTTAAAGCACGTTGCATCGGTTCGAGTTTGCGGATGCGATCGTAGCGATTTAAAGATTCCAAATCTTCTCGTTCCCATAGCTTGCCATAAAGTGCTTCCATTCGCGCTGGCGAAAGAGGAGATTGATAGACTTTAAGATTTAATTTTAGTCTTTGAGTTAATTCTTCGGCAAAGCGATAGGTTTCTGCGGGCAAATAACCCGTATCTATCCAGATAACTGGCAGGTCGGGAACGATACTGGTTGCTAAATGCAGCATCACTGCCGATTGAATTCCAAAGCTAGTGGTCATCACCAACCCTTCACCAAAAGTATCGGCACTCCATTGAACCGTGGCAGTTGCCTCAACAGTTTCTAGTTGTCGTTTTGCAGCGAGTAAATCTACTTTTGGAGCGAGGGATATACCAGTTGTCATGAATTCTATTTTTGCTAGGGAACAAATAACTACGTAATAATTAGCCGCTTCGATCTAACTAAAATTAGTTTGAGTTTGAATCGCTCGAATCTATTGTGCCATAGTATGGATTAAAATCTCTAACACAATCTTTAGAGAAGATACCGAACTGTTAATTCGGTTATCTTCATGAGATTTTTATTTAACCTTTTCGCTAAGCTTACGAACGGACTGTTTCAGGCCATAAAGACTTTAGTTCTTCTGGAAACATTTGAGCCACGTCTTCAATTTCTCCTGCGGTCACCCAGTCTGAGAGAGTGGCAAAAACTCCTTTCAAGAGAGTTTCAATTTCGATGGGATATTCGCCTTCAGGAAGATTGGTGTGTACGTTTTCAATAAAGGCTTCCAGGTGGCGTTCTTTGGTAGGGGTAGCACTGGGTTTCCAACCTTGGTAGTAAAAACCAGCTAATAAAACGGGGAGTTGAGCTCCTAATTGAACCGCTTCTTCGAGGGGAATGCGGTCGCGCAAGCTTTGAAAGACAGCTCTAATACCGGTAAACACGACCTGCTTATCTTCTAGGTTAATTTTTTCCCCCACATCATTATTAATAAATTGATTGGTTTTTTGTAAAGTGCGGTCGAATACAGTTAATCCAGTAGCAGACATAGTAAAGTAAAGCTCTTCAAAGTACATCTAATTTTCTTTAATATCCTGACAAAATCATTTTTGGGCTTACTTCCTCCTATGTGTAGATTTATTTAAAAAAATTTCTCGAATCAGTTAAAAGCGAGATAAAAAAATCGCGAGAGTTAGCTACCTTCTCCCGCGTCACTAGAGCGATTTTCAATTTTTTAGGTCTAAATAGAAACCAGCTATACTTTGGCTACTTCTTCTTTTTTCGCCGTTATCTTCTCATAAGTTTCTCGCATTTTTAAACCGACTAACACTTGAAATAAACCAGTACCATTTTTAGAACCTGGATATTCTTTGTGTTTGAGCATTAATTCGGTCATCTCGCCGTAATGAGCCGTACCGGTATTACTCAGGTGGCTTTCAATGTAAATCATTTCTTCAAGATTATCGAATTGACCGTCTACTTCTAAAATCGACACTTCATGACCGTAGAAGCTATCGGGACCGTAATACATTTTAATCCCTGGATAAGCACAGGTAAGTTTACGTCCGCAGGGTCGCCAATCGATTGTCGAACCTTCATCAAACAAATAAACAGTCTCGAAGTTTTCTACACCTTCTTTCTGAATTAGGCGCACTTTAATGAGATCGCTTTCTTTAGCAGCTTCTGGAGCTAATAATTCGGTAGGCCAAACCTGGATAACTACATCAGCATATTCTCTTTGAGGTTCGATGTAAGCTTTAAAATCGGGTTCTCTGGATTTAATCGAAGCCATTACGTCTTCATAAGTATGACCCCGCTCGGACATATCCCGTTGGACTTTCCACTGTACTTTAACTTCGTCGCTGATGTCGAGATATACGCCAAAATCTACTAAAGAACGAACTCGTTCGTCATATAGAGGATGAAGTCCCTCAATTACTACTACCTTATTTGGTTCGATTCTTTCTGGAGGATCGATTTCGCCAGTTTCATGATTGTAAATTGGTTTGTCGATCGCTTTACCTTCTTTAAGAGCCTTGATTTGTTCGTACATCAAATCAAAGTTGTTGGCTTTGGGGTTTAAAGCCGTAACCTTGGCCTTTTTTCTACCCTGGCGATCAAGACTATGATAGTCATCCAAACAGATTACGGTCATGAATTCTTCACCGAATAAATCTGACAGACGACGGAGAAATGTTGATTTACCACAGCCAGAGTCACCTGCAACTCCAATGATTACCACTCGGTCTAGATCGGCGGTCATAAATTTCCTCTTTTACAAAACTAAACTAATCTAACTTTATATGTTATTCAAGCCAGCTTATCGCTCTTTACCGCGTGAAAGCAAAAAATAACTTCCGACGCTAAAGACTAATTGTCATGCGTTAAACGAGAAGCTCAATCCAAAGCTTGTAATCATATTTAACACTAACTGCCAATATGAAAAAATATTACCAGATGGTAACCCCCTCTACAAGAGAGACTCTGGACAATAACGCCGTTTTTCATCGCTCTTCAAGCAGTTTAAGAAAATCTAAAACTGATTCAAACAGCACAAATTTCAAGCAGCGATCGCGCTAATTTATAATTCAGGTTTTCTAAATTTCTGTTGTCTTGGATAGTATAGAAAAAAAAATTGCCGTAAATTAAGCTCTGGCAGTCTCTCAGTGATAGGCTATTAATACAGTGCAGCCACTCTAAATGATTATTTTTGGCACTTTCACCGACGTTCTCAGGTGAAGACAGTTCTGTAAAGTATTTATTAGTCTAAATTTAAATTGGGGGATTAATTTCCAATCGATGTACAAGTCCAACGCAGCAGCTTTAAGCAGCAACACGGAATATAAAAATCGCTTATTTGTATATGAGGTAGTTGGCTTATCTCAAAATGGCAATAGCAGCGGTCGCCAAGCTCAGATTCGCAATAGTGGCACTATCTATATCACCGTACCTTACAATCGGATGAACCAAGAAATGCGGCGGATTAACCGTTTGGGAGGTGAAATTGTCAGCATTAGACCGATTGGCAGCCAGTCAGCTACATCTAATTCACAGCAGCAAACAAATAGTAATAAGAGTAAATCAATGACTCAAGCTAAGGAAGAGAAGAAAAAAGTTCCAGTCAATATTTATCGTCCTAAAAGTCCCTTTATTGGTAAATGTGTGGAGATTTACGACCTAGTAAGAGAAGGGGGAATAGGAACCTGCCGTCATATGACTTTCGATCTTTCTGGTGGCGATCTTTACTATACAGAAGGGCAGAGTATTGGGATTATTCCACCGGGAGAAGATGAAAAGGGCAAACCCCACAAACTAAGACTCTATTCAATTGCTTCAACTCGTCATGGCGATAAGCTCGATGACCAAACAGTATCTTTGTGCGTCCGCAAACTTGAATACCAACACCCAGAAACTGGCGAACACGTTGAAGGAGTTTGCTCGAGCTATTTATGTGGTCTACAGCCTGGAGACGACGTAGCGATTACAGGTCCCGTAGGTAAAGAAATGCTGCTTCCCGATGATGAAGATGCCAACATCATCATGATTGCAACGGGTACTGGTATCGCACCTTTCCGTGCTTATCTCTGGCGGATGTTTAAAGAAGGAGACCTCAATCCCGACTATAATTTTAAAGGCTTTGCCTGGCTATTCTTCGGTATTCCCAAAACTCCCAATATTCTCTACAAAGAAGAGTTAGAAGAACTTCAAGAAAAGTATCCCGATAATTTCCGGATGGATTATGCTATCAGCCGCGAACAGAAAAATTCTGAAGGCGGCAAAATGTACATCCAGCACCGCATTGCCGAACATGCCGAAGAACTTTGGAAACTAGTCCAAAATCCCAAAACTCATACCTATATTTGTGGACTCAAAGGTATGGAAGATGGTATTGATGAAGCCTTCAAAGCCGCAGCTGAAAAAAGTGGTGTTGACTGGGAAGAATATCGCAAACAAATGAAAAAAGACGGTCGCTGGCACGTAGAAACTTATTAAGACTTATATCTAAGTAAGTTATGCAATGATAGTCGATCCCACTTATTCCTAAAACCTTAATTGGTTTCTCGTGAGGGCTCAATTTATAGCGCGTCTGCTAGATCTTTTAGTAGGGGCGTTATTTTTTTTGTTATGCTGAGGCGAAAAGCAACGGTCGAGCGGGAGACGGTTAGATGGGGACCATGCAACAGAAAATTTTGGGAATCGATCCGGGAATTGCAATGTTAGGGTTTGGGACGATTGTCTGTCAGACAGCAGATCGACTCTCATTAACCACCGGTTCTCGAAGAGAGCGTCAAACCGACCGCTTCCGATGGCAAGAGGCTCCTAAATTACTAGATTTCGGCGTAATTGAAACATCTGCCAAAACCCCATTTGGCGATCGCCTATGTACAATTTATGAAGATTTGCAAACTTTAATTGCGGAAATTAGCCCCGATTTAGTCGCAATCGAAAAGCTATTTTTCTACCGCATGAGCCACACCATTACCGTCGCTCAAGCACGAGGAGTCTTAATGCTAGTGCTTGCCCAGGCAAATATACCCTATATCGAGTTTGCCCCTCCTCAAATCAAACAAGCACTAACAGGTCATGGCAATGCTCCTAAGATTGAGGTTCAAGAAGCAGTAGCCAGAGAATTAGCTCTAGACTATATTCCCCGTCCCGATGATGCAGCAGATGCTCTAGCAATCGCCCTAACGGCTTGGTTTCATCAATAACCAACTAAGTTTATTACCACCACCAAATGAACATCACAATAGTTAAAATTAACAATCCTAAAGCGAGATAGCGATAATTAGCATACCAAGGTCGATCCTTTAACTCCTCTGTTTCCTGCCGCCACATCCGAGGTCGCCACAACAATCCTTCAATTTCGGGTGTCGGTGCCGGAGTAAATAAGCTAATTACTACCATCGACACACAGCAGAGAGCAAATAAGATGCCACAGGCATACAGATACTGAATCGAAAATTCACTGAGAACCTCGACATACACCCAAGCTATAACACCTAAGGGAAAGCCCACCAGCAGAGTAGCTATGGCAGCTTGAGAGGTTGCCCTACGCCAAAATAGACCAAAAAGGTAGACGGCAACGACTGGAGGAGTAACGTAGGAAAAAATTGACTGGAGATACTGCCAAAGAGTGGGAAACTGAGTAACTTGCGGTGCCCACAATGCCGCTAACAACATTGCCCCTAAAGTAGCGATCCGTCCCGTTCTGGTTAAATTTTGACTACTAGTATTAGGTCTTAGAGTCCTTACGAAGTCCATCGTTACCAAAGTCGATACGGAATTTAAAATTGCTTCTAGGCTAGAAAGAATCGCGGCAGCTACGGCAGAGAGAATTAACCCTCGAAGGCCTACAGGCAACAGGTCAAAAGTCAAAGTAGGAAACACTTTATCGGGGTTTTGAAGATCGGGATAGAGAACGGTGGCAATTACTCCCGGCATAATCAGGATAAATAAATTGGGCAACTTGAGTAAGCCGGCAAACAGCGCTCCTTTTCTACCATCGTCAAGTGAATCGGCTCCCAAAGCTCGCTGAATGATATATTGGTTGGTACACCAGTAGTAAAAGCCAATGACTAAAACACCCGTAATCAATCCCGGCCAGGGTAAAATCGGATCGTCAATTGGCTTGACCAAATTTAAAGCTTCAGGAGGTGCGCGCTCGACAACGCTTTGCCAGGAATCGAGCTTGAAAAAAGCTAAAACCGCAATTGTCGTTCCGCCGACAATAATTAAAGCTGCCTGCAGCGCATCGTTAAGCACTACTGCTCCCAAACCACCAAAAGTAATATAAATTCCCGCGATCGCGGCTGCCGAAAAAATCGTCACCCACAAGGGAATCTGAGGATACAAAGTCTGGACGATGGTTCCTCCTGCATACAACGAAGCAGCAGCATCAATAAATATTCCCGTCAGTACTAAAAAGCTAGAAAACGTTATCCTTAACCGTTGTCCGTATCTTCTCTGTAAAAATTCAGGAGCCGTAAAAATCTGCTCCTTAAGATACAGTGGCAATAAGAAAATAATAAAGAAAATTAGCACCACTGCCGGAATCCACTCGTAATTGTAGACTCCGATGCCGTTGTTGTAGCCACTGCCAGCAAAAGCAACAAAGGTGCTGCCGCTCATATTCGAGACATAAAAAGAAAGACCGATAATCGGCCAGCTAATATTTCTGCCACTTAGAAAGTAGCTTTCCGCATCTCCTCCTTCTTTGGAAGTTTGGCGTGCACTATACCAACCAAAGACGATGCGAGTTCCCAATAGATAGATTAAAAATACAGCTAAATCTAGGGTAGTTACTGAAAAATCAGGCATTTGCGCCCACCCTTATTATTTTTTACCTTTTTCAATCTAGCTCATTTCGGGACGTTAACCTGAAGAGAAACTGAAAATCAAGGAGATTTGGTGTAAATACATCTTTGGTCAGAGAAAACCAAATCGCCAAAGAGAGCTATTTTGGTTGCCAGTCGGGGATTTCTTTTTGACGCGATCGCGCAATTACCAAAGCATTATCTGCAACATCTTTGGTGATTACTGAACCTGCGGCTACAGTCACATTTTCTCCCAAGGTAACGGGAGCGACTAAAACGCTGTTAGAACCTGTTTTGGTACCGTCGCCAATTGTAGTGGGATGTTTTTTTCTACCGTCATAATTGGCGGTAATAGTTCCCGCACCAATATTGACGTGATCGCCCAAGGTCGCATTTCCTAAATAAGCCAGGTGAGCTGCATTGGTATTATTACCTATAGTAGTTTTTTTGATTTCGACAAAGTTACCTATCCGGCAGCTTTCACCTAACTTTACGCTACCTCTGAGATGGGTATAGGGACCAATGCAAGTGTTGTTCGAAATTTCCGAGCCAATAACTACAGAGTACAATACGCTGACATTTTCGGCAAGTTGACTATTTTCAATCAGACTACCAGGTCCGATGCGGCTTCCAGTCCCGATCGAAGTATTACCTCTTAAATGAGTCTGGGGTTCAATAATTACATCGGCTTGTAGTTTGACGGTTTCGTCGATGGTAATGCTGTCGGGGTTTATCATCGTTACCCCTGACTGCATCCAGTAATTCTTAACGCGTCGTTGTAAGATATCGTATGCTGTAGCTAGCTGTTGACGGTCGTTGATACCGTTGATTTCTAAATAGTCATCCGCATCAACTGCCATGACGCGATCGAGATAATCGACTACTTCGGTGAGATAATATTCCTGTTGATCGTTGTTAGTAGAGAGTTTTGGTAGAGCTGCTGCTAATTGTTGCCAATTAAAACAGTAGATTCCGGCATTCACTCGACGATGTTGTTTTTGCGTTGCAGTGCAGTCTCGTTCTTCAACAATGCTCTCGACGAGATTGTTTTCATCGCAGAAAACTCGCCCGTAGCCATGAGGATTGGGTAGTTGGGCGGTAAGCAGCGTAGCAGAATTTTGTTTTGTTTGATGAGTTTCTACCAGCTTTTGTAGGGTTTCTGGGCGCAACAAGGGCGCATCTCCGTTTAAAACTAATAAATCTCCTCGATACCCCTGTAGTTTAGGTATTAGCTGCTGTACGGCGTGTCCAGTACCCAGTTGTTCACTTTGTTCGACGAATTCCACTGCAGTGCGATCGCTCAAGGTTTGCTTGACCCGTTCCCCCTGATAGCCAACGATCGCTATTTGCCGTTCTAAATCGAGCAAACTACAGCTATTGAGAACGCGCTCTACTAAAGTTATTCCTCCTAGTAAATGCAACACTTTGGGTAAATCGGATTTCATCCGAGTACCTTTTCCTGCTGCTAATACTGCTACTGCTACCATGAGCGATCGAAGAATAGTTTTTTTCAGTCCGATAGGAGTATAGCTTTTCTAGACCGCGATGTCCAAAAATATAATAACTCTCGGTGATATAGACTACAATTGTAACCCTAAGTAATTGACAATACAAATATATATAACCAACAAAAAGCCTCAAACTATAAGCTCGAGGCCTAGAGCTATTGAACTTCGAGCCGTGGTTGACTGAGATGAAAAATCGCTATGAATTTAATAATTAAACATCGTGTTCGTAGGACAAAACCCAAAATGCTTGCTTTAAGTGTGTATTTATTGAGATTAATTATTTGACAATTGCCAAATTTGATGTAAATTAGTAGGCTAATGTTGCCAAAGTTTCTTCTAGATAACGACGTACTTGTAAATCTAAATTCTCTTTAGAATCGGCATTTCTTGCTTGTTGCCAATTTTGAAAACCAGAACTAGTGGCGATCGCTTGTTTTAAGTTCAGCCAAATTTCGCTGTCGTTTGGTTTAATTTGAGAGTATACAGTTGAATTTGCCATATATTTCCACCGAACTGGTATTGAGTTATAGTGACGGATTACTAAGCTGTAAAATTATCGAATAATTTGCGGTTCTATTTCTACGATAACGAAACTTTAAATTTAGTCAGTAACTACTATTACATTAGCTCCTAAATTATTTCTTTGTTTTTATAAGTAAGGGCGAACGGCAGTTCGCCCTTACACTCGAACTTCTCTAGGATCTAGTTCCTTGAATGACACTTACAACTTCAGTAAAATTGCCCGATGGTTAATTTGGTTTAGTTGCTGCTAGAGATAGAATTTTATTGACTTTAAATCCCGGAACTGTAAAGTCTCGAGGAATTTGTTCTACTGGGTAGGGAACGCTCTGCAACAATCGCGATTTCTCGCTCAATAAAATACTGAGAACGCTAATCGGCACCTGTAAAAATAAATTACTTGCCAAAAAAGCTATTGTGGCGATCGCCAAGCCTAAAATCCGCCACTGAGGAAACCACGAGGCAATACCGATTGCCAGAGGAGACAGGCAAAATAGCAGCCATAAAACCAACCACATTACAACTGTGGCGCTCGCACTCCACCATCGCTGCCTGCCTGTTTTAAATCGAGTTAAGATTTGTCTTTGACTTACGGTTAAATATTCTGGTCTGAGAGAAACAATTGCGACGCTAAAAATATCAAATGGGCGCGTTAGCTGCATCCACAAAACTGGAATCGTTCCTAGAACCGCAACTAGAATAAACTCTAACCAGGAAAAAGGCAGCGGTTTCCCAATTGCCAACCCAAGCCAAACAATCTCTAGCAAAGCTGGGAATAACGCGATACCTGCGAGGTGAATCCACAAAAAAGGTTCGGAACGGATAGAAGACATTTATTTAGCGCTAATGAGAGAGCGAGGAATGGAAATCGGGCATGAGTGGCTACTGCAAACCACTCATCCTTCTTGTATGTTTGAAACTATGTTGCTAGAGTACGACGCTTGAAGACCATTTCATAAGCTTCAATGATATCGCCCTCTTGCCAGTCGTTAAACTTCATCGAACCAATACCACATTCATAGCCAGCATTGACTTCCTTAGCATCTTCTTTCATCCGACGCAGAGAGTCTAAATTGCCGTCATACACGACTTGTTGACCCCGATGTACTCTAATGCGACAGTTGCGGACTATCTTGCCAGACTGGACATAACAACCCGCTACCGATCCGCGTCCGACGGGGAAGACCGCTCTAACTTCAGCTTTACCGAGATTCTCTTCGACCTCTTCAGGATCGAGGAGACCTTCCATTGCCCCTTGAATTTCATCTAGCAATTTGTAGATGATATTGTATTGGCGAATATCGACTCCTTCCCGGTCTGCAGCCTGACGAGCACCACTAGCTAAGGTAGTATTGAACCCGATAATTACTGCCCCACTGGCAGCCGCCAGATCGACATCGGTTTCGGTAATTTCTCCTGGGGATGCCAAAAGAATCCGAATCTGAACTTCCTCTTGGGGTAGCTGCTGTAGAGAACCGAGAATTGCCTCCACCGAGCCCTGTACGTCGGCTTTGACGATCAGATTTAGTTCTTTGAGTTCTCCCTCTTGTGCCTGAGCCGAAAGGGTACTGAGGCTGACGCGACGAGAAGACATCGACTGCAAGAGGCGGGTATCTCTCTGTCGAGCGGCTCTTTGCTCGGCTACGGCACGGGCTTCTTTTTCACTGGGGTAGACATCAAATTCATCCCCAGCTTCGGGAACTTCGTTCAAGCCTAAGATTTCTACGGCAAATGAAGGTGTTGCCGCTTCTACCTTACTGCCCCGATCGCCGATCATAGCACGAATTTTACCGAGTACGGATCCGGCCACGAGATTGTCTCCAACTCTCAAGGTACCATTCTGTACGAGGAGAGTGGCAACGGGACCTCTAGTACGGTCGAGATTGGCTTCAATAATCGTTCCTTTAGCAGGGCGATCGGGATTTGCCGACAGTTCTTCTACTTCCGAGACCAGCAAAATCATCTCTAATAATTCATCGAGATTTTCCCCTTTAAGGGCACTGACGGGAACCATCGGTGTCGAACCGCCCCAATCTTCAGGAACTAAATCGAATTCGGTTAATTCTTGCTTGATGCGATCGGGATTGGCTGCTGGTTTATCGATTTTGTTAATCGCTACGATTATCGGAACTTCTGCCGCTTTAGCGTGACTGATTGCTTCTTTAGTTTGCGGCTGTACCCCATCATCGGCAGCTACTACTAAAACAGCGATGTCTGTAACCCTAGTTCCTCTTGCACGCATTGCCGTAAAGGCTTCGTGACCTGGTGTATCTAGGAAAACGATTTGCTGCTGAGAACCTTCGTGGTCGATATCGACGTGATAAGCACCGATATGTTGAGTGATGCCTCCGGCTTCTCCCTGAGCGACCTTACTTTTTCTAATCGAATCTAGCAAGGTAGTTTTACCATGGTCGACGTGACCCATAATTGTCACTACGGGAGGACGAAGCTGAAGATTTTCTAAATCGTCAACATCGAGCATTTCAGTTTCTTTAGCTGCTGCCGACCGCTCTTCTGGAGTTTCTACATTAACCCCCAATTCTTCTGCTACCAAACGTGCCGTATCTATATCCAAAGTCTGAGTAATATTAACCGCAATTCCTTTGAAGAAGAGATTTTTGATAATCTCAGTCTCTGGAGTATTTAAACGTTCGGATAGGTCGCGGATTGTTAGATTATCCGTAAGAGTAATCGTCTCAGGCATGGTCTGAACTTCTTTACGGGTTTGTTTTTCGACTTTAGGACTTTTATCCGTGGTTTTTGGGGTGGGTTTTTTGGGTTTTTTGCTAGTGCTAGCTGCAGGAGCTTTTTGTTGTAAAGACTCTGGTTTGGGAGGACGCGCCGTAGATATACTTACTGCGGTACCGATGGGAGCGGCATTGAGATCGGTATCAAAATCATCTTCATCGTCGTCGATGATTGGCTTGGGTCGGCGTTTGCTTTTACCAGCTTTCGATTTTTTAGACTGCTCATCTTCATCCTCGTCTACCCAATCTCGAGTTTTTCTTGGGGGTGCTGGCCGCTTGAGCTTAGTTTTCTTGGCTTCTGTTTTACTGATTAATTCGTCTTTATCGGTATCTCCTAAGACATCTAGAGCCTCGTTTTCTGGTTCTTCCTCTAATAAGGCTTTTTCTTCTTCTACTGGTGGTTTGCCAGGAGTTTTGAGTTTGGGTGGTTTTTGCAGTTTGGGTAGAGGTGGAGAAGAGGTTTCATTCTTGTCTGCTGATTCAGTTTTGGCTCTTGGTGCTTCTAGATTATCTACATCGGGACTTTTTTCGACTTTGACGGGTTTTGTCGATGGTCGAACCGAAGTTTCTTTGGTAGGAGCTTTAGGTTGTGGTCTGGGAGGTGGACCTACCAGTTTTACGGGCGACCGCTCTTCGGCTTCAGCAGCAGGTTTTTCAGTGGCTGCTTGAGATTGTGGTGGCTCTTTGAGCTGAGGGGGGTTTGCCAATGCAGCAGCCTGAGTCGCTCGTTCTCGGTCTGCCGTTTGGTTTTCTGTGGTTTTAGCTTTTGGTGGTGTCGGTAGCTTGGGAGGAGACACCAACTGTGGGGATGCCGACTCGCCCTTTTTAGCTTGAAAAGCAGACTCAGAGGAATTCTGTTTGTGATGAACCGCTAAAACCTGCTGTTTGCGTTTGACTTTGGGCTTTCTAAGTTTGTTTTCTTTAGTTTTGCTGCTACTGCCATTGCTGCCATTGGCTTTTTCGGCAGGAGTATATTTCACTGCTGCGCTTTTAACTCTGTCTGCTTGTGCTGCAGTGATCGTGCTGCTATGGCTTTTGACTGCAATATTAAGTTGCTCGCAAATGTCTTTGATGTCTTTGTTATCCAAATTCAATTCTTTTGATAGTTCGTATATTCTAATTTTGCCGTTGTTCATCCACTATGCCCCTAATTGGTTTTCGATCGCCGTTTGTTTACATCATTTGCTTTTTCCTGTTTCTGTTGGTTATTAGCAAAGTTTGCTGTTCGCTGGAGAAAGCCTACGCTTTCTAACCACAAAGTATCGATTTGCTGTTTGGCAATTCCTTACATATCTATTTTAGAAAAAAATACCGTATTATTTGGAAAATTTTGAGTTCGAAGTTAAAAAGCTAGTTATTTATTTACCAATTTTTTGCTCTTTCTAAATCCGCTCGATTTTGTCTAGTCAGAGTTTGGCAAGTTCCCATACTACCACACTCATTTAAAATACACTTTTAAATTGCTAGAAACATTTTAATCTTTCGCTCTCGAGCAATTAAGTTTTAATTTAAACTGCTAGTTCGCTTGGTTCTGGGAAGCTATACGAACGAGCAAGCGTTCTTGTAAACTTTGAGAGATTTGTGGGGAGATTTTGGTACGTAGCGCTCGCGCCAAACGATGTTTGCTAAAGGCTTGGCGCACGCAGGTTTCTTGCGGACAAATGTAAGCCGAGCGTCCCATGCCTCGATCTAATTGAATATCGTAGCTTGGATGTAGTCTAACTATTCGTAGCAAAGATTGTTTGGGTGCTATTCGACGACAGCTAATACAGCACCGATAGTTGGGTTGCATCGCTAGTTTTTGCTCTAGTCTCTAGGACACGATCGCGCTAAACGCCAGTTTCTTAGGTTTCGGAAATTTCCTCAAGTTCTACTTCTTCCGGTTCCTCTTCAATTGCTTCGATTTTTGCGGCTTGCTCTTGCTCTTGCTCATACTTGGCAATATCTTTAATATCGATTTTCCAGCCAGTAAGACGGGCCGCCAAACGCACATTTTGACCTTCTTTGCCAATTGCCAGACTGAGTTGGTCTTCGGCTACTAAGACTAAAGACTGTTTTTCTTCGGGATCTGCCAAAATCACTTTATCTACTCGAGCGGGACTGAGAGAGTTGGCAATGTAGGTAGCAGGATCGGGGGACCAGCGAATCACGTCGATTTTTTCTCCTCGTAGTTCGTTAACCACCGCTTGAATTCGCGAACCCCTAGCACCGATACAGGCTCCTACGGGATCTACATCTCGCTCTAGAGTATCTACGGCTATTTTAGTCCGTACGCCAACGTGACGAGAAGGAGGGTTCGCTTCCCTGGCAACGGCGACAATTCGTACGATTTCTTCTTCAATTTCTGGAACTTCGTTGCTAAACAATTCTACTACTAAACCCGCGGCGGCTCGTGAGACGATTAGCTGAGGACCCCGTGAGGGAGTGTCGCGGACTTTTTTGAGATATACCTTAAAGGTCGTGTTAGAACGATAGGTATCGTTGGGTAACTGTTCGCGCTTGGGTAGTTCTGCCTCTACTTCTGGCTGTCCCAAACCGCTACTAACCGCCACGATCGCCGATTGTCTCTCAAAGCGAACTACTCTTGCCTGTAAAACTGTCTCTTCTAAGTCTTTAAATTCTTCTTGAATCAGCAGACGCTGGCGATCGCGCAATTTTTGTAATAGCACTTGCTTGGTTTGGATTGCTGCCATCCGTCCGAAGTCTTTCTGTTCGGGAGTTACATCGACTACTACCGAATCTCCCACCTGAATCTCGAGATCGTCTACTTGATCCTGTACTTCTTTGAGGGCAATTTCGCGATCGCGGTCTTCTTCGGGGATCTCTTCTTTATCGACAATGATCTTAGTCGTAAGGATTTGAAATCCTTCTTCATCTATATCTAGCTGAACGTTAAAGTTTTCAAAATAATCATCGTCGAATTCGCTCCGACGATTTTTAGAGCGGCGAAAACGCTCGTAACCCTTTAATAAGGCTTCTCGAAGCGCCTCTTGAACTGCACTGTCTGGTAAATTATATCTTTGGCTGATTTCTTCAATGGTGTTTTTCAGACCGGGTAAACTAACTATAGTCATAACTTATACTCCAAATAAATCGTAAAATAATCGGAAAAACCTTTAGGGGTTTACTAGACTTCTGACATGAATCATCATTAAGCACCTTAATATTGGGTAAAAGGGCAACTTTAAGGGAAAAATGGTTTCTCGCAAGAGGTTTACTAGGATACTGACAGCTCAATAGAGAAGTAAATTGCTATCTTCGAGCCGACAAAATCCTATCTTGTTGAAAGCCGCTCGCCAAATAGTCTAGGTGAGCCGAACATCTTGGTTTCATTGCATATAGTGTCTTACGAACCAAGTAGTGTTACTGGTGCTCGCGAAGGAAGAATTGAGATTAGTATCTAGATAGATTCTCGAGGGAAATTGCTCGGAGAATAGTTTTTAAAATTTAAATTGTTTTAGTTCTCATCCCGTAGCTGTACTTTAGCAACCAACTCGCGAGGTATAGCGATCGCTTTTCCTTTTTGATTGAGATAAATTCTCTCTTCATCCCTACCTTGAAGATTACCTTGCCATTCCTTCTGTTGCTTGTAAGGAGCAAAAGTTTTTACCGTTACTGCAAAACCTTTGAAAGCAATAAATTCTCGTTCTGTAGTTAGAGTACGAGAAATTCCAGGACTAGAAACTTCCAGTACGTAAGAACCGGGTATAATTTCGGTCGCATCTAACTTAGCTTCGAGAGCTTTGCTCATTTGCTCGCAGTTTTCTAGGCTAGTATCATCACTAGGATTGCGAACATCGATTCTCAAAATTGGCGGTCTTCTATTGGTTTGAAAAACAGCATCTACTATCTCGAGCTTTAAATCTTTAGCTAAAGGAGTTGCCAGTTCTATAATTTGGGCAATGACAGGATGAGTCACGGTTTATCTATCGGTAGGGAGTAGGGTCGGCGATAAGATCGCCCTAGGCTTTATTTTCAGCCGCGTTTGTTTTTACTTTGTAGATATTTTCAGCAATAAAAAAAGCGGGTCTTTCCCACTGTCGCTCTGCTAATAGTGCCTTCACAGGTAGAGAAATCTGTATTGAGACAAACTCCTCATAGTTAATAATATTACCAATAAATTTCTCTGGTTGCCGAAGGAAACTAAAATTTACTTGCTTCAATCGGTTGGCTAGATGCAGCGTAATCGCCTTCTAATACTGAATACACTTCTATGAAATAGCTTTTTAATCTCTAGGTATTCTCGGGTGCTTGATAAATTGGGGATGAGTTCACTACTTTGTCGAGTATGCCTAAAGAACATATCAATCCAAGTCGTTATTTCCCAGTTTAAAATTTGGTTTTTCTCAAATAGTGACTGCTCGAGGTGGTCGAACAGTTTATTTATCTGGTCAAGAATTATCGAAAATTACACGTGAGTCATAATTTTAATGATTCTCAAGCGAAAGTGGAAAACCCACTATCGGGTGGAATGTCCTGCCAGCGTCCACTGCCTACTGCCTGTAATGCTTCTTTGAGGTCTATATCTCCCATATAAAGAGCACGACCGACGATCGCGCCTTTAACTCCCATCGCTTCTAACGCGAGCAAACTCAAGAGATCGGTGAGGGAACTAACACCACCAGAGGCGATAACGGGAATGTCGATCGCCGCAGTCAATTCTCTCAAAGCGGTTAGATTGGGACCTGAGAGAGTGCCATCTCGCTGAATGTCGGTATAGATTATTGCTGCTATACCTTGGTTTGCCATACGCTGGGCTAATTCGGTGGCGGCAATCTCGGAGGTTTCTAGCCAGCCTTTAGTAGCAACTTTACCGTTACGGGCATCGATCCCGACTACTATCCGACCGGGAAACTCCTGACATAATTCTGTAACTAAATCCGGTCGTTCTACGGCTACCGTGCCGAGAATAATACGTTCTACTCCGAGGTTTAATAACTGAGCTACAGCAGCACGATCTCGTAATCCTCCTCCTACCTGAATGGGAATTGAAACTGCACGAGCGATCGCTTCAATTGCGGCTAAATTAACGAGTTCACCCTGTTTTGCCCCGTCTAAATCGACTACGTGAATTCTGGTTGCTCCTTGCGCTTCCCAATTACGAGCAACTTCGGTTGGGCGATCGCTAAATTGGGCAGCGCGATTGTAGTCGCCTTGATACAAACGAACGCATTTACTATCTAAGAGGTCGATTGCGGGGATTACTTCCATCGATCTGGCTAACAAAATAAGGTTAAAAACTAATTATAGATCGCAGGGGCGATCGCGCTTCAATTGTTTTCTGGTATTACAATTTTTAAAACTTTTATGCCTTGGCAAATGTACAATTAAATTCTAATTATTTAGTTGTATTATTGAATATTAACGACCATATATTTTTACGTTTGATAACTATTTAATTATGACTAAGGAAAGAGGTTGTTTTTTATTAAATTGCCTAATATACATTAATTAATGGATGAGTCGATATCCGATTATGTCCAAATAAACAAGAGAATTTTTGATGACAAAATATTATGAAGTATAGAACGACAATTGCCTCATCCCTAATTGCTTCTGGAATAACGACACTTGTGCTTAAAATACTTCCAGGGGATTCTCTATGGTGGGGGATTTTATTGCTAGCCCTGGGTATTGCCGTTATCTTCGTTAAAAGAAGTGACGAAGTTCCCCCAAATTCTGAGAAATAAATATAACAAAATAGGATATTTTTTTAGTGCGGTAAATAATATGAAATCAAATTGATCTCGCTCCCGCTCCTAGGCAATATCAAATAAATACCGGAAAAAGCAATGCAGGGTAATCGCATCAAAATCTGAGAATGCTTGAATAGCAAGGGTTTTTAATTTTTATGCTTTTATGAACCGATCGCTAAAAACCTTATCTTGTATAGACTTAAAAATTAGATGCGATTACCCTGAAAAGCAATGTGAGACTCATAGATTTCTTTACACGGGGTGTTAATTGTTAATAGTTAATTGTCGTTAAGCAGGCGCTCGGATATTAACCGCCAATCCGTAAAAACGAATATAATTATTTTTCTTAGTCAGCCTTAGTTTCGGTGCGATCGAATTCTTTAACATCTTTGAGAGCAGAAGCCGAACTATTGACTAGGTTTTGAATGACGCTAAAGCTACCGTCTGTTTCTAACACTACCGCATCGGCATCTTCTATGGCGGCAATTCCACTACTGCGTATGGCTGCTAAAACTTCTCCTTCAGCAATTCTTTCTCGCTTGAGAACTCGATCCTGCATTTTTCCTCGATAGACTAATAGTGCGGGTTCGGCTTTGATTAGTTTTTGGATCGCCGAAGAACGTACTGCAATCCAACTAACAACATACTGAAATAACATTAACAAGGCAAATGCTAGAATTCCTATACCAAACTTGTCTTTAGTAGAAATAAGAATGCTGGCTAACACAGAACCAAAGGCAATGGTAACGACAAAGTCAAAAGAATTCCATTTCGATAGAGTGCGTTTGCCGGAAATGCGTAGCATAGCAATAATAGCTATGTATCCAATAGGAGCGAGCAAAATCGTGTTCCATAAGGGATTGAGCTGGTCGAACAAAGTTGTTTTTCCAAGATAAATTGAGTTTACTAATAATGAAAAAGCTGTAACCTACGAAAGCTTCATTTGTGACAATACCTTTTTAAGTGTCCCAATTTCGCGAACCAAGCGCGTCTATCTCAAGAACAGTCAATTTATTTATTAACCATAAGAGGGATAGAAAGAATACTTTGGTATAGATTTTTTCTCCCCAGCGACCTAAAAACTAGCTAATTTATCCAAAGTTCTAATTTATCCAAAGTTGCCGAATTTATATCTGGTAATAGTAGCTTTATGAAGTGCGCTCGGGAGTAAAGTATTGAAAAAGAAATTTATGCCTTTATTGCCTTTAACTTCACAGATGCAGCAGTGGCTTAAAGTAGCGATCGCTAATCCTTGGCTAAAACGATTTATCTTGGTTGGCTATGTTGCTAAAGGAAGTCTGTATTTGCTAATCGGTATATTAGCCATTCGAGCCGTACTAATAAATGAGATAGAAGCAGCCGGAACTTACGATACTCTCGTTACTATTGGACGACAGCCGTGTGGTGGATTGTTGCTTTGCCTCTTAGCAATTGGTTTGATGGGATATGTGCTGCGGCGATTGCTTCAGGCAGTGCTCGACCCGGGACACTTCGATTCTCTTAATCCCAAGCGAATTATACATCGGTTTGGGTACGTCATCAGTGGTTTTAGTTATGCTGGGATTGCCTATTCTGCTCTCAACATAACCTTTGAGTTTGAAGAACACGAAGATACAATCGAGGTTTTAGTCGAGCGAGTGTTCGAGCAACCTCTGGGTGAATGGTTGATTTTCTTGGGTGGAATATTTGTCATCGGTATTGGTCTTTCATTTTTGTATGGTGCATATACAGGTTCTTACATTAGTGAGTTTCGTTCTGCCGATATTTACTATAGATTTGAATGGTGGATTATCGCAATTGGAAAAGTTGGTGTAGCCGCTAGAGGAATTGCTTTTGTTTTAATTGGTATTTTTCTAACTCAATCTGCTCTTTGGGCAAGGATTAATTTGGCAGGAGGACTGCAAAACACATTTCGTACCTTATCGACACGACCTATGGGGTGGTTGTGGTTAGGGTTGATAGGCTTGGGATTTATTTTTTACGGATTGTATCTATTTGTCTCAGTAGGATATCGGCGTTTTACCCTAAGATGAACCCTTTTTGTCTTCCGATAAATTTGTGAGATGGCAGTTCGAGATAATAGTAAATAGTCCTATTAACCATCGACAAAGCAGTAACAGTTGTATTCAAAACATCAGAGGTAATCTATCGTGACCCAACTAAAAAATGCTGTAATCGTCCTGACTGGTGCAGCGGGTGGGTTTGGACGAGAGTTTACCCGACAACTCTTACAGGCTGGTAGTCGTTTGATTTTGACGGATATTGACGAACGGGTACTTGGCGATTGTGTCGAGCGAATACAGCAAGATATCCCTACTGGTGAAATTATTGCCTGTTGGGGGATCGATTTATCTACTTATGAAGGATGTCAAACTCTCTATGACCGCGTCAGATCTTTAAATATATCAATCGATATTTTAATCAATAATGCGGGGATCGCTGTATTCGGACGGATGGATGAAGTTCCAGTAGCTAAATGGGAACAGTTGATGCAGATAAATTTGCTCTCACCGATGCGCTTGAGTTCGCTGTTTGTTGCCGAAGCGATTTCTCGCCGACGGGGACATATTGTTAATATTTCTTCTATGGCGGGTTGGGTAGCACCGCAGGGTTTGGCTCACTACAGTACGAGCAAATTTGGCTTGCGAGGCTTTAGTGAAGGACTATTTAACGACGTAAAAGCCTATAATATCAAGGTTACAGTCGTCTATCCGTTTTTTAGCCGTACCCCCATTTTACAGTCGAAGCGTTACGGCACTCTGGCTCGCAATAACCAAGTGCTTATTGACGATCGCCTGATAAGCGATCCCGCCAAGGTAATCAAAAATACCCTTCGGGCGATCGAGCGCGATCACTTTCAGGTATTTCCCGATAGAACGGGAAGTATTATCCACTTTTTCCAACAGTATTTTCCTCGATTGCTCGACTGGATCGGCGATCGCAGTTAGTTAGATACTAGATCCTAGGCACTAGGCACTAGGTTTTTCAGTGACAATAGGTGAAATAGAGTATGATTAAAGATCGGAATATTGCTGCAACTGCAAGAAAACAATTAATTATCGGTGCTGGCTTTGTCGGCTTGGGTATGGCACAAGCTCTGAAAAAAGCGGGAATCCCTTACGATCAGGTTGATGCCAGCGATAATCTTGGGGGCAACTGGTATCACGGAGTTTACGAAACCGCTCATATTATCTCTTCTCGTAAGGTTACTGAGTTTACTCACTTTCCCATGCCCAAAACCTATCCCGATTTTCCCAGTGCCCGACAGATGTGGGAATATCTCAATGCTTTTGCAGAGAAGTTTAATCTTAAAGAACAGATCGAACTCAACCGCACCGTTAGCTATGTGCGACCGATAGAAAATAATCTCTGGAAAGTAACTTTTACCAATGGCGAACGACGCATTTATAAAGGAGTGATAATGTGTAACGGTCATCACTGGTGCAAGCGGTTTCCAGAGTTTGCAGGCAATTTTAAGGGAGAAATAATTCATTCTAAAGACTATAAAACACCCGAACCACTGCGTGGCAAACGAGTTTTAGTTATCGGTGGGGGAAATTCTGCCTGCGATATTGCCTCAGAAGCAGCGCGTGTAGGAGATAAGAGTGTTTTAAGTCTCCGAGAGTCGGTTTGGTTTTTGCCCAAGTCTTTTGCAGGAGTGCCCCTGGTCGATATAATCCAGGGTTGGATGCCTGAATGGTTGCAGCGTCTTATCGCTTATGGAATTATCCGCCTTACTTTTGGCAAACACCAACGCTATGGTTTACCCGAACCCAATTATCGGATTTTTGAGAAACATCCGACACTAAACAACGAAGTTCCCTATTATATTCAACATGGACGAATTACTGTCAAACCTGCCGTACGCGAGCTAGATGGTTGGTCGGTTGAATTTAGCGATCGCTCTCGACAAGATTTCGATTTAATCGTTTGCGCTACTGGCTATCATGTCGCCTATCCTTTCTTACCTCCAGAACTACAACGAGTCAAAGGTGCGATCGTTCAGTGTTATGGCAGCTCTTTTTTAGCTGACTATAAAGGTTTGGCTTATATTGGTTGGGGACAGGCAAGAGGGGGAGTCGGTTCTCTAATTTCCGCCTATGCACCAGTATTTGCTCGCCTACTGAAGTTGCAGGATGAGATTAATATTCCTCTGGGCTTGGTATTTAAAGAAATGGGTCAATCTCTACCCAAAACTCATCTCAGCGATCCCCATCAGACATTTAGGCAGTTAAAGTTACTTAATTTGTTTTTTGGTTTCTTAGTTAAAAAAGCCCATCAAATCGAGCGACGATATCCCCAATTTCAAAATCAGCCCCTTGCTGCCCCAAAAAGCGATCGCCAAGAACGAGAAAATGAGCTTACTGAATTTAAAAATAAAGAGTTATTTTCTAGATAGTTACTAAATACAAAAAGAAAATAGAACTCGAATCAAAATAGTTACAGTAGAATCAACGAGATTGCTATTACCGTTTAACCATGATTCAAGCTAAACCTCGGTTTCAAAGCTTTGAAGAATATCTGTCCTATGATGATGGCACCAATAAGCTGTATGAACTATTTAATGGAGAGTTAGTTGAAGTGCCACCAGAGTCGGGAAAAAACGTACAAATTGCCAACCGTCTTTTTCTAACTTTTGCTCTCTTGCTTGGTACTGATAGAGTTCGAGGACAAGGTTTAGAATTGGAAGTAAATGGAGAACCGAGAAATCGCTATCCCGATCTTACTATTCTGCGAGAAGAACATATCGAGCAGTTAGCAAAGCGCAATACGCTTCGTTTAAATATGTCTCCTCCTTTACTAATAATTGAAGTAGTTGGTCCTGGTTAATTGCAGCGAAATCGAGATTATATTGCTAAACGAATACAATACCAAGATTGTGGTGTTGTTGAATACTGGATTGTCGATCCCGAACCTCAAACAATATTAGTATTGGAACTTAGAGATAATAGATACACAGAAATAGGTGGCTTTTCTGGTGAAGAGCAAATATTTTCCTCACAGTTTGGAGAACTAAACTTGACAGCAGCACAAATTTTTGACTCGGTTCAATAAACTATCAAACTATACTCCCAGATTTAACACTCATCTCAACTCATTCAACCAAAAAAATACATTTATTAGCACTATAATTTCTTCGTGGCGATCACCTAACTTTTGCTTCCTGAGCAACGATTTTGTTTTAAAGCCTCAATCTTTGTCGAGATTGAGACGTTTAATCAGCCAGTAACTGACTGCCAAAGCTAAAATAGCAATCCCTAAAGCAGCGAGTTCGGTACTAGAATATTTTTGAAAGTCAAAGATTATAATTTTACGGGCGATCGCGATCAAAGAAGTAACGATTACTAGCTCTACTTGAACGATATGTTTTTTGAGGTACGCGGTAGTATTTTCTAATAATTCTAGGGCGATTAGAATATTTAAAAATAAGCCAAATAGTTCGATTAGGCTTTCAGTATAAAAGCCCATCGGATCTTGAATAACGTCTTTGGCTAAAACTACAATTAAGTCAAAAGTAGCTACCAAAATTACTACCGACAATGCTAAAGACAAAACTTTAGCAACAATATTTTCAATCCCTTGGAGTAGATTGAGAATACTTTTATCTTTACCAATTGCTTCAATTATTTTTTTAAGTCTGGTTTTCGACTCTGTCATAGTTAAGCTTATTATAAGCCGTTGTTTTTGCTTCACAATTTACCATAAAAAAATTGACGATCGACAAGAAGTTTTTGCGATCGCCAGTATTAAGTTTAAATTTTAACAGATTAATTAGCTGAAAAAATACCTTACTTTAATTAAATATCATTATCGAGCAATTTAACTAAAATAATTTATTTGACCGAAGTTTCTGGCTGTTTGATTTCCGCGTTTGCAGAGTTATAGCTTTTCTCTAAAAGCATAATTCGTTTGGCTTGAATAGAGAGAGCCGTATTATCCAACCAGTTAACGATTAGAGCATCGGTGGAAAATAAACCCGCACCGTTAATTAAAAAGAAGAGAAAACTAGCGGCGTAGATTGCCGATAACTCTAAATAAGGGATGCTCAAACCAGCTACAGATACATGATGGTACATAGCTACGCACATAGTACAAAATAAACCTAAAGCCGCAGGTCTAGTAAATAAACCAATTGCAACTAGAGGTGCGCCAATCAACTCTGTGTAGGCAGCAACGTAACTGAGGAAAATCGGAAAAGGCAAGCCGAGGTAAGCTACGTAAGCTTGGGCAAAACCTTCAATATCTGATAGTTTATCCAAACCGTTGTGAACCATCATGATGCCGATAATGGCTCGCAAAATTGCCCAGGTTGTTTGATTCCAAAAATTGGGATCGGTATTTGGTCTAAATATTTTGGTGATCGGTGAATTAGTACTCATGAAATATTGATGTATGACTTCAAGTATTAGAGATGAATTGCGTAAATAAAGAGCAAAATAAATTATGTAGTGTCGCGATCGCTCTTTGCTAATTGAGATGAGACGCAATTTAGAAAGATTGCTTATCATCGACCGCGTCATAAATTACAATCTCTTAATTAAAATTTAGCGCACTTTTGCTAAGAAAGGTAACAATTTATTAAATAAATTCTCATTTTTTTGATAGTCGCCGCCAAAAACTCGAGCCTCCGAGCGATCGCAACTACTATAGTTTCCTCCAAGCGATAGCCTTGGGCTAGATCTTCGATTCATCGTGTCCATCCCAGCAGTAAATCTCACTCGATAACCTAGCCTTAACCACCGTAAAGTCTTAAACTTAAGTGTGCAATCAAAATTGAATTTAGAATAATTGGACTGTGCGAAAAATAGTTATTGCTGGGAACTGGAAGATGCACAAAAATCAAGCAGAATCCTTGGCATTTGTGCAAGCATTTAAATCAGAGATTGAAAATACCGATGATAATAAAGGAATCGTCTTGTGTGCGCCTTTTACTTCATTAACCGCAATTTCGAAAAGTCTTCATGGAAGTAAAATCAAGCTGGGAGCGCAAAACATTCATTGGGAAGATGAAGGCGCTTATACCGGAGAGGTATCGGGTGCCATGCTCTCAGAAATTGGCTTAGGTTACGTAATTGTCGGTCATAGCGAACGCCGTCAGTATTTCGGCGACACTGACGAAACGGTTAACCTACGGCTCAAAGCGGCACAGCGTCACGGAATCATACCTATTCTCTGCGTTGGCGAAACTAAAAGTCAAAGAGATGCAGGAGAGACAGAAACCGTGATTATCAATCAAATCAAACAAGGTTTAGTAGAAGTAGACCAAAATAATTTGGTAATTGCCTACGAACCAATTTGGGCAATAGGTTCGGGAGATACTTGCGAAGCTACAGAAGCCAACCGCGTCATTGGTATCATCCGCCAACAGCTAGACAACAAAGATATTCCGATTCAATATGGCGGTTCGGTAAAACCAAATAATATCGACGAAATTATGGCGCAGTCGGAAATTGATGGTGCCTTAGTAGGAGGAGCTAGTTTAGATCCTGCTAATTTTGCTCGCATTGTCAATTATCAGAGCTAGAGGCGATCGCCACTGATAATTTAATATCCATCGCTATACTCTAGCGGTGGATTCTCTATTTAAACGATCGACGACCGGCAACTAACAAGGGGTTCTCGTTATTATTGAGGAAATGAGTTTAAGCTTCTCTGATTCCAATCGCTTTTTCCAAAGCCAATTGTAAGTTTTGAGTCAAACTAGCAACGGCTTGACGGCGGTTAGTTTGGTAAGCATCCCAATAGTCGTCAATAAAAAAGGGTTTTTCCACCGTGAGCTGTACCCATTTCTTACCAAGAGAGGCAGGTTGAACTCGGGATTTTTCTTTGAGTCTGGCAACGGTTTTCCACAACAATAAAATTGTATCGGCAAAACGTTCTGCGGATGGTTTCTCGGCGACATACTGCCCCGTAACGCTCACAAAGCTCTCTACCAAACGCATATGCCAGAGACGTAGTTCTGCTTCCGAGGCGACTAAATCTGCTAAACCCCGTTCGACGGGAGCGAGTGTTTTTAGTTCCGACATATCCAAGCGATAGATGCGATCCCAACCAGCCTGTTCGACGCGCCGACAGCGATCGCTAATATTACCCTTCGATTTTAAGTTAAAAGCTTGCTCGGCAACATTTAAAGCCGCATCGATCAGGGCTTGAAGACGAGTTGGTAATTGAGTGTCTGCCGCCCGATCGATTAAATCTTGTTGATAGAATTTACTATAAAACTCTTCCATTAGGGAAAGTAAGTGTTCTCCCAACTGGTAAAGCCGCTTATAAAGAATGGCTTCCTGTTCGGGTGTCGGCGATACGCCATTAGTTAAATGAATCTCTTTAGCTAACTGAGATTTTAATCCACTATCTACTTCTAGCTGAGACAGTAGCCTCTCCAAAGACTGCCAGGGTTCTACTACAAAACGATAGCGAATTCCCAAAGGTGCGATCGCCACTGCTTCGCTACGTCCTGCCTTGCGTAAATCTTCTTGACACCAAAAAGCAAATTGAGCGATACCGGGTTCTAGAGGGCTGATAATCTCATTATGACCGTTGGTAGTTCCTTCGGGAGCCGCAGCTAGAGGAAACCGCCCGTTGACGAATAAGTTGCGAATCGAGCGCAATCCCTGACGGTCTGCCGTCCCTCGTCGAATAGAAGTCGATCCTAATTTGGGCAGTAGCCAGCCGACTAAATCCCCAGCCCAAAGAGGAATACCGCGATCGTATATAAAGTGAGCGTGTACGGGCGGTTTTAAAGGTTTTCCCTGTCGACGAGCAATCTGGGGAAGTTGATTCCACAGCATTTGAGCAACCGATGGAGGATCGGTAATAGCAGGATGGCGGTAAGCAATTAAAAATCTAGTTTTACCTGCTTGAAACTGACGGTAAAGTTCGATTAGTTCTTCAGCATTTTGCGATCGCACTTCAGCAATATTGTAGCTAGCTCGCAACCAAGCAGAAATAATAATTCGCGAGATTTGCCAAACGAGTGGGTTGAAGTCTGGCGGAATAAATTCGAGCGATGGTTGAACTGGCATGACTATAGGCTAGAGTTAATTAACTATTTTTAGGATTGAGTAATTGCGATCGCACCTCAACTCCATACAGTATAGTCAGAGATTACTAGGGAAATGATTGTCTTCATCCTTGACAAAACATAATGTCAACAGAACCTAATGTGTTCGTATTGCAACTCATGCTAATTTCTCTAGGCGATCGCCCAACTTCAATCCTCTTCACATAACTAAACAATCTGATGGGGCGAACTAACCCTAGCCAAATGGTAAGCTAGCAATTGCGCCAAAAATTATATAAATAATTTTAATATGAACGCACTATCATCAACTCCCTTATTATTAAGAGCGGCTCGCGGCGAAGTGTTAGAACGTCCTCCTGTATGGATGATGCGCCAAGCGGGACGCTATATGAAAGCCTATCGGGATCTTAAAGATAAGTATCCTGGGTTTCGGGAACGTTCGGAAAATCCCGACATTGCTATTGAAATATCTTTGCAGCCCTGGCACGCCTTTCAGCCAGACGGGGTAATTATGTTTTCCGATATTCTGACTCCCTTACCAGGTATCGGAATTGATTTTGATATTATTGAAAGCAAAGGTCCTTTGTTCGATACGCCAATTCGCACTCAAGAACAGATCGATCGCCTTCATTCCCTAGATCCAGAAAAGTCTTTACCTTTTATCAAAACCATCTTGCAAAGCTTGCGTTCGGAAGTTGGCAATAAATCTACGGTGTTGGGTTTTGTCGGTTCTCCTTGGACTTTAGCTGCTTATGCCGTTGAAGGTAAGAGTTCTAAGAACTATTCCATTATCAAAGGTATGGCGTTTTCACAACCTCAGATTCTTCATAACTTCCTGAGTAAGCTAGCCGATGCGATCGCCGTCTACGTCCGCTATCAAATCGATTGTGGAGCGCAAGTAGTACAGTTGTTCGATTCTTGGGCGGGTCAATTAAGTCCCCAAGACTACGAAGTATTTGCTTTGCCATATCAGCAACAGGTAGTCCGCCAAGTAAAAGAAACTCATCCCCATACTCCACTAATACTCTACATCAGTGGCAGTGCTGGAGTGTTAGAAAGAATGGGTCAATCGGGAGTCGATATCGTCAGCGTTGACTGGAGTGTAGACATGGCGGAAGCTAGACAGAGATTGGGAAGAGAGATGAAAGTACAGGGCAATATCGATCCGGGAATTTTGTTCGGCACCAAAGAAGTAATTCGCGATCGCATTCTCGATACAATTCGCAAAGCAGGAAAACGCGGTCACATTCTCAATTTAGGACACGGTGTTTTGGTAGGTACCCCCGAAGATAATGTCCGCTTCTTTTTTGAAACTGCCAAGCAAGCGGATAAGCTACAAGAGGTTTCTGTTTTGCCATAGCGCAGATAGTTGACAGGGGAGCTCGAGCGATCGCCCTTGCTAAAATTGACGTGTCTTAATTATTTTCTCAATTGATGAAGCGGATTTTCATTACTGGTGCCAGTGGCTGTATCGGTCACTACATTACTGAAGCGTTAATTCAACAGACCGACCACGAACTATTTTTGCTAGTAAGAAATCCTCAAAAATTACGGTTAAAATATCTAGACCGCTCTAGAGTTCATCTTCTTCGGGGAGATCTCTGCCGTATCGAAGAATACAGCGATCTCCTGCTTAAAGATATTGATTTGGCTATTTTAGCGGCAACCGCTTGGGGAGGAATGGGAGAAACCTACGATATTAACGTAGTCAAAACTCTGGCTTTAATTAATCTCCTCAATCCCAAGATTTGTCAACGAGTTATTTATTTTTCTACTGCTAGTATTTTGGATCGCCAAAATCGATTGTTGCCAGCGGCAAGTCAATTCGGACACGATTATATTCGCACCAAATATCAGTGTTTTGCGCGACTCTCTCAATGCGCGATCGCCGAGCGGATTATTGCCTTGTTTCCTACTTTAGTCTTTGGTGGCGATGGAGATAAGCCTTTTTCACATTTAAGTGCGGGTTTAGCAGATGTAATTAAGTGGATCGATCTAATTCGCTGGTTTCAAGTTGATGGTAGCTTTCATTTTATTCACGCTCGCGACATCGCTCAAATTGTAGTTTTTTTAGTAGATAATCACCAGCGGATTCCCAGTCGATTATCTAAAGACAAATTAGTAAAACGTTTGGTGTTGGGTAATCCTGCTATCAGTGTCGATCAGGCGATCGCGGAGATTTGTAATTATTTAAACAAAGGGATTTATTTACGAATTCCGCTCTACATCTGGCTGGCTAACATCATAATTAAAATTTTCCGCATTCAGATGGATTCTTGGAGTAAATTTTCTTTAGAATATCGCCATTTTACTTATCAAAATCCCATAACCCCCGCTCATTTTGGATTGACTAATTACTGTTCTACTGTCGAAGAACTAATGAAGATTTCAGGAATTTGAAAGAACTTCAATCGAGTTCTGTTCGTAACTAGTTACTGTCAGGACTTACGCACTTCAGCACTCTAAACCTTGATTTACCGTTACTGACTCGCTGCTCAAACAACGAAATTTCATTCAACTGCGTAAGTCCTGACTGTAATACAAAAAAGCATTATTGATGCACGAGCGATCGCCTGGCAGATTGGATTAACTCGTTGCGGCGTAAGAGAATTTTTTCTTCAAACTTACTAGACTTACTTTATTAAGTCTTATTTTAAGCTGATTGAATAATGCAACACAAGTTAACCACTGGGCGCGTCAGCAGTCAATTAACTAAACTGACTTTACCGATGGTCTGGGGTGTATTCGCGATCGTTGCTTTCAACTTGGCAGATACTTATTTTGTCAGCCAGTTGGGAACTAATGAACTAGCAGCAATGAGTTTTACCTTTCCCGTAGTGATGGTATTGGGTAGTATCGCTATGGGTTTGGGAGTAGGGGCATCTTCAGTAATTGCTCGTGCGATCGGAGAGGGCGATCGCCATCACGTAAAGGTTTTAACTACTAATAGTCTGACTTTAGCGCTAGTAGTGGTGGGTATTTTTGTCGCAATTGGACTGGTAACCATTAAACCCCTATTTATTACCTTATTGGGTACCAACGAAGTTGTCTTTCCTTTAGTTAGACAATACATGATTGTCTGGTATTGGGGCATGATTTTTTTAGTTATACCGATGGTAGGTAACAGTGCCATTCGCGCTGCTGGTAATACTTTGATTCCCAGCCTAATTATGACCGTGGCATCTGTGGTCAATATTGCTTTAGATCCCTTATTGATCTTTGGTTTTGGCTGGATTCCCGCTTTAGGATTACAAGGTGCAGCACTAGCAACAGTAATTTCTCGTGCCACTACCCTAGCGGCATCTTTATGGGTCCTGCATTTTTCAGAACGAATGATTCTCTGGCGCATACCAATTGCCCAAACTTGGGGGTGCTGGAAAAAAGTACTTCATGTGGGTTTGCCTGCAGCAGGAACCAGTGCCATAAATCCGATTTCTATTGGTTTTATTACCAGTTTAATCGCGGCTTATGGGGCAGAAACAGTGGCGGGTTTTGGCATCGCTTCAAGAATTGAATCTTTTGCCGTCATTGCTTTAATCGCTCTATCAGCTAGTATTGCTCCATTTGTGGGACAAAATTGGGGGGCACAGAAATACGCTCGCGTCCAAGAAGCATTACGATTGTCGTTTATTTTTTGTCTGATTTGGGGAGTATTCATCGCTATTTTTCTAGGCTTAACTGCACCGCAACTCGCTACGATTTTCGATCGCAATTCCGAAGTTATCGCGACTGCTAGTCTCTATTTACGTTTAGTGCCTATTAGTTATGCTGCTTATGGCGTGATGTTGGTTGCTAGTTCTACTTTTAATGCTTTGGGCAAACCTTTGCCTACGGTAGTATTGACCGTAGCGCGGATGCTAATTATCTACGTTCCTCTAGCTTATCTGGGTAGCCGCTTATTTGGAGTTGTAGGCATTTTTGGTGCGGCTTGTTTGGCAAATGCAGTAGTCGGTATCGTAGCATATCTTTGGAATCAAAGAATCTGCGATCGTCCATAAGCTAAAGAAACGGTATTCGCTACAACTAAGCCAACGCTCTAAGTATTTTAGATTCAGGACTTACGCACTTCAGCGCTCTAAACCTTGATTTACCGTTACTGACTCGCTGCTCAAACAACGAAATTTCATTCAACTGCGTAAGTCCTGAGATTTATTATTAAAGCCAGCGACAAAAAACCAACTGAATATCTACCTCTCTAAAATAGCTTGTGTCAAAACTGAATAGAATCGCCATACAAATATGACTAAAATTACCGATTCTCCATTGCCATTAGATAGCAACCAACCTCAAAATTCTCTGGCGATCGCAGCTACTTTATTGCTAACCAGTACCTTAACCGTAATGTCAGGGGCTACAATCGCGCCATCACTTCCCGCGATGCAAGAGTATTTTGCTAATGTTGAAAATTCCGAGCTTTTAGTTCGTTTAGTCCTAACTATTCCCGCTCTGTTTATTGCTATTGGGGGACTTTTCGCAGGTCAATTAGTCGACCGTTTCGGTCGCAAACCTTTATTAATGGTCGCAACTTTACTATATGGACTAGCGGGAAGTTCTGGATTTATTCTCAATTCTCTTGGGACTATTCTAATCGGTCGCGCTTTGTTGGGATTATCTGTAGCGGGTATTATGACTGCGGCTACTACTCTAGTTGCAGATTATTACCAGGGTCAAAAACGGGCTAGCTTTATGGGCTTGCAAGCCGCCTTTATGGGTCTGGGAGGAGTCTTATTTTTGTCCGTAGGAGGGTTTATTGCCGATCTCAATTGGCGGTTTCCCTTTCTGATTTACTTATCGGCCTGGGGGATATTTGCGGCGATCGTTACAATCCTATACGAACCCAACCGCAAACTAGCTATACTAACTCCAAGCACTTCATCGATGACCGAACCAAGTATGCCCCTTGCGGTACTGGCAATGATTTATAGCGTAGCTTTATTTTATATGGTGGCATTTTATTTAATTCCAGTACAGCTACCGTTCTATTTAAAAGAACTAAATAACGCTAGTGCTGCTGCTAGCGGTTTGGCGATCGCCGCTTCGACTTTAGCTAGTTCGATCGCATCTTTAAGATATGGATTTGTCAAAGAACATATGGGCTATGTCAGTATTGTCGTCTGGGCTTTTGCGATCGCCGCAGTCGGATATTTGGCGATCGCTATTGCGGGTAGCTATAATTTCGTCTTACTCGGTTTGATTGTTGCTGGTTTGGGCTTTGGCTTATTGATGCCCAATTTAAATGTCTGGCTGTCTAGTATCGTCCCTGACTCTTTACGAGGTAGAGCTTTGGGCGGACTAACTACTTTCTTTTTTTTGGGACAGTTTCTATCTCCGATTATTTCTCAACCCGTGACAAACTCACTCGGTTTAAGTACGACCTATAGCTTGATGGGGGTTGCTTTGCTAGTCGTAGCTCTAGTCTTTATCGCGTTTAAAAAACGAATCAAATCTTTTTGCCAAAGCTGTTAGGCTGATAGTCATTATCGGTTGAGAGGTTACGCTATCTAAACTAAAGTTAAATTACAAATTTGCGATCGCCAAAGGTAGACTTTCAGAAGCCACACTCGAAGATGAAGCTTATCTAAATTCTGTTGAATTTATCTTAGGTAGCTTAAATAAGAATTAATTATTTTCTCAAAATTAAATTTATGCTCACTTCCACCAAAGAACTTCTAGAGGCAGCCCAAAAACACTCTTACGCGATTGGTGCTTTCAATTTGTATAATCTCGAAGGAGCCAAAGCGGTTGTCAATGCTGCCGAAGCCGAAAAAAGCCCAGCAACGATCCAAATTCTGCCTCACGTACTAGACTATGGCGGTTCTCCCCTGGTTGCGCTATTTTTAGAAGCAGCAGACTCGGCAAAAGTACCGATATCAGTTCACTTAGATCATTGTAGCGATCGCGCCATCATCGAAACTGCCTTAGAAGCAGGGGTAAAATCGGTTTTAGCCGATGGTTCCCAACTTCCCTTTCAAGAAAACCTGGCTTTCACCCGTGAAACGATCGATCTCGCCCACGCTAAAGGTGCAACGGTAGAAGCAGAAGTAGGGAGAATTAGCGGTACAGAAGACGGAATGACTGTTGCCGAAAAAGAAGCCAAAATGACCGACCCACAGCAGGCAAAGGAATTCGTGGCAAAATCGGGGGTAGATTTTCTCGCCGTCACAATCGGCAATGTTCATGGTAAGTATCATGGCGAACCGCAATTAGATTTCGAGCGTCTCGCTAAGATTCGTCAGCAACTCCAGATTCCCTTAGTGTTGCACGGTGCTTCTGGTTTACCGGCTCGAATGATTCAGCAGTCGATTGAATTAGGAGTTTGCAAGTTTAACGTCAATACCGAAGTGCGGAAAAAATATCTCCAGTTTTGGCGAGAGTACGGACGAACAGAATCCGAAAGGGATCTCTTAGATTGCCAAAAAGCGGCAACGGCGGCAATGCAAGAGGTAATTGCCGAAAAAATCAGGTTGTTTGGTAGTGCTGGCAAAGCTTAAGATAGGTATTGGCAGGTTAACCGAACTAGATATGAGAAAATAGGAATATGAAACAAAATCCCTGCGATCTTCACGTTTTTCCCTAGAAATCATCAGCTATGGTCAACTGTGCGTTCGTTGTCTTGATAGCGCTCGAAGATAATGGAAGGTACAAAACAGCGAGCTCGAATAGGATTGAATTATTCTGTTTTCAACAAATAAAGTTTATTGATAATAGTCTCTAATGTATTCCTGTTGAACCCAATCAAGACTTTAAGAGCGCACTTTTGAGGCTGATTCTTCATGAAAATCTTTATCAGACAACAATTCATAATAGTTTTAGAATTACAATTGGCACACGCTCGAACTCGAGGGAAAAATTTTTTTCAACCCCATGACAAATATTCAAATCCTCATAAAATAGGGTCATGATAAATCAGATCGCCCTACCTAAAATTCCCTCCTGTGCTTGGCAAAGACTCATCGGTCAAGGATGGAAAAAACCTTACACCGTACGCTATGCGAGTAATTTAGATGATGGAGCTTGGCACGGAATGCCGCTAGGTGGCTTTGGTGCTGGCTGTATCGGGCGATCGCCGAGGGGAGATTTTAATCTCTGGCATTTAGACGGCGGCGAACACATCTTTAAAACTCTTCCTGCTTGTCAATTTAGCGTTTTCGAGCGGGCAGAGGGAAATCGAGCTCGAGCCTATGCTATGTGTACTGAGGCACCAGAAAATGGATCGTTATCCCGTTGGTCTTGGTATCCTCAAAAGCGAGGAACCTATCACGCTCTCTATCCTCGCAGTTGGTTTGGATACCGAGGTATATTTAAATCGCAGTTAGTCTGCGAGCAGTTTTCGCCAATCTGGGCTGAAAATTATCAGGAAACCAGCTATCCCCTTGCTAACTTTAACTGGACGATCCACAATCCCACAGATAAGCCTATTACCCTCAGTATCATGCTGACCTGGCAGAATACAGTGGGTTGGTTTACCAATGGGATTAAATCCCCAACGGTAAGAGTTAGAGATGATGGCAGTCCCGAATATGAATATCAGCCCAAATGGGGTGACAGTAGGGGAAATTACAACCAGTGGATTCAAGATAACTATCGCGTCGGCTGTTTGTTGAATCGAGTACGACCTGAGGAAGAGATACAGGAAGGCGAAGGACAAATGGCGATCGCTACCGTTGCCAATCCGAGTCTCGAAGTATTTTATCTCGGTCGTTGGAATCCCGATGGTGACGGTGGCGAAGTTTGGGATTATTTTGCCGCCGACGGTTCTTTACCAGATAAACAAAACGAAACCCCTGCATCCCCTGGAGAACAAATTGCTGTGGCGGTCGCCATTCGCTTTACGGTGCGCCCTGGAAAAACCAAGCAAATTCCCTTTATATTGGCTTGGGACTTACCAGTTACGGAGTTTAAACAAGGCGTAAACTATTATCGTCGCTATACAGACTTTTTCGGGCGATCGGGTAACAATGCCTGGAGTATGGTGAGGACCGCTTTAAAACACAATGACTGGTGGCGAGAAAATATAGAAAGCTGGCAAAAACCTATCTTACAGCGCGAAAATCTACCCGACTGGTTCAAAATGGCACTGTTTAACGAACTGTATCTTCTTGCAGACGGTGGTACTCTCTGGACGGCAGCCACAGAAGACGACCCCCTCGGACAGTTTGGCATTTTAGAATGTATGGATTACCGTTGGTATGAAAGTCTAGACGTGCGCTTATACGGCTCTTTTGGTTTGCTAATGCTATGGTCGCGTTTGGAAAAAGCGGTTTTAGAAGCCTTTGCCAGAGCAATTCCTCAAGGTGACGAGACCCCCCGCATCATCGGTTACAACCAGGCTAAAGCGATCAGAAAGGCGACTGGAGCAACTCCCCACGATCTCGGTGCACCTAACGAACATCCCTGGCAAGAAACCAACTACACTTCCTACCAAGACTGCAACCAGTGGAAAGATTTACCGAGCGATTTTGTCTTGCAAGTGTATCGGGATTACGTGCTGACTGGCAGTAAAGACACCAATTTTTTGTGGGAATGTTGGGATAGTATTACTCAAACTCTGGCATATTTAAAAAACTTCGATCGCGACAACGATGGCATCCCCGAAAACTCTGGTGCACCCGATCAAACCTTTGACGACTGGAAACTGAGGGGAATTAGTTCTTACTGCGGTGGTTTGTGGATCGCTGCATTAGAAGCAGCGAAAAAAATTGGCGCAATCTTAATTGCCAATCCTCCCCAAAATTCCAACCTACAACCCGCTAACTTTCCCAAAGCTATTACCGAGAAAATAGATCTTTATACGACATGGTTGCAACAGGCAAGATCTATCTATCACGATGCCCTTTGGAATGGAGAATACTATCGACTAGATACCGAAAGCGGTTCGGATGTAGTAATGGCAGATCAGCTATGCGGACAATTCTATGCTCGCTTGTTGGGTTTACCCGATGTGGTCGAGGAAAAATATACTAAGTCTGCATTAAACAAAATCTATGATGCTTGCTTTCTCAAATTCCACGATGGCAAATTTGGTGCAGCCAACGGGGTTAAACCCGATGGCAGTCCTGTAAACCCCGATGACACACATCCTTTAGAAGTCTGGACGGGTATTAATTTCGGTTTGGCAGCTTTTATGCTGCAAATGGGGATGAAACAAGAAGCATTCAAGCTAACCGAAACCGTAGTCAAACAAATTTACGACAATGGCTTACAGTTCCGTACCCCCGAAGCCATTACTGCCGTCGGCACTTTTCGCGCTTGTCACTATTTAAGAGCAATGGCTATTTGGGGAATTTATGGAGTTTTGACTGAGTTGGATAACACTAGATCGAATATAAGCTTTTGAGATCGCTTTAAAATTAAGACATATATATCAAACAGTATTTAAAATTTATGCGCTATCAAGTCAGATTCAAAAAAGTGAAGAGGGATATGCCGTTTGGTGTCCTGGTTTACCCGGTTGTTGGTCACAAGGCGAGAAGCAGAGACTTTAGAAAATATCAAAGATGAAATTAGAGCTTATTTAGAAACTGTTGAAGAATAAATAAGGATGCAGATGCTCGATATGTAAAATCAGGACGATCGTGCCTAAACTTCCAGGTATTAATCATCAAAGAGCAGTTAAAGCTTTTGAAAAAGCTGGATTTAATATAGTGCGACAAGGCAAACACATTACAATGACGAACAGCGATCGCATTATTGTTATTTCTAGAGCTAATCCTGCAAATGCTTATACAATGGCTGGAATAGTCAAAGATGCAGGTTTGACAATTGAAGAAATTAAAAAACTTATTTATACAGTAGATCTCTTGCATGAATAAATAATCAAAGGATCTGTCAATAAGTTTGTGTCAAAGAAAGTTAAAGTGGAAGCCGTCCTTCAAACTCGATGGCAAATCGATTTAAAGCAGCTTTCCAATCCCGTAAAGGTCTAGTCCATCTCTGAGATAAGTTATTAATCGCAAGATAAATAACTTTGAGCGCAGCTTCATCTGTTGGAAAAATCCGATGATTCTTCAACACTTTTCTAAGAGTCATATTCATCGACTCGATCGCATTAGTGGTGTAAATAATGCGACGGATTTCTGGAGGAAACTGGAAAAACGGAATCACGTGCTGCCAGTGAGCCAGCCAAGACCTACTAATTGGGGCATAAGTGGAGTCCCACTTGTCAGCAAAAGTTATTAGTGCCTGTTCGGCTTCAGCTTCAGTAGCGGCAGTGTACACTCGTTTGAGGTCAGCGGCAACAGCTTTACGGTGTTTGTAGGAGACATAGCGTAGGGAGTTCCTGACCATGTGTACCATACATAACTGTACGCGGGTTTGCGTAAATACCGTTTCAATCGCTTCGGCGAAGCCCGTCAGACCATCGATACAAGCAATAAAGATATCCTTGACTCCACGATTCTTTAACTCAGTTAACACCGACAGCCAGAATTTTGCCGTTTCTGTCTGGGTCATCCACAGCCCCAATAACTCCTTATCGCCTTCGATGTTGATTCCCAGAGCTAGATGGACGGCTTTGTTGATGACTCTTCCCTCCTGTCTGACTTTGACGACCAAAGCATCAAAAAAGATAATTGGATACACTGCCTCTAGGCTGCGATTTTGCCACTGGAGTCGCTCTTCATGAACCGCATTGGTTACTTGAGATACCAGGGCTGGCGATACTTCTACTCCATAAAGGTCTTGTAGTTGGGCTTGGATATCACGAGTGGTCATTCCTCTCGCATACAGGGCGAGAATCTTGTCATCGAAGCCTGTAAAACGAGTTTGTCCTTTTTTGACCATCTGAGGCTCGAATTGGCGATCGCGATCGCGAGGCACGGCAAGTTCCGCTTCGCCAAACTCCCCCTTAATGGTTTTACGGCTGTGTCCGTTGCGTCGATTTTGTCGCTCTTTTTTGCCCCGCTCTGCCTTCTGAGTCTCTAGATGTACGTCTATTTCAGCTTCTAAACAACGCTCTACGAGTTTTTTGGTCAGTTGTTTGAGGATTCCTCCTTCTCCAATAAGGTCTTCTGGTTTTTCATAGTCTTTGAGCAGTTCATCAATTAACTCTGGTCGAAAGGTCATAGTCTCATTCCTCACATTAATTCTATTTATTAGAGTGTGTTTTGACCTTTGACACAATTTATTTTACATACCCTAATCAAACCTTTTTTCCTTTGACTTTTCCCCTTTTCCCCTAGCTTGAGTAGTTAATGATGATTCATGCAAGAAGTCTAGTATCAAATCCGCTTTGACCAAACGTTGACTTCCTACTGGCTACTCGCTCGTACAGAGGTTTCATGAAACGTACTCTACTTACTTTTCCTATTGCCTACACTACGATAAAAACTTTTCAACTTAGTTGGAGAAACCCCCAGATAATAGCCGATAATTACTAATTGATTAACTAAAGTAGTTTTAAACACACCTAGCTTTTGCCAGCGACGACCAGAAGTAATTACCACAGCAGGGGCGATCGCGATTTTGCCTCGACGTTTTATTCTCTTAACAAATTCAAAGTCTTCCATGATTGGCATCTCGACAAAGCCACCAACATTTTTAAAGGTTTTTTTGTTAATAAATATTGCCTGATCGCCATAGGGAAGAGATAATAAATGCGATCGCAACTTGACCATTATTTCTACCAGACGCAAAGCTTTTGACTTTCCAGCGATCGCCAATTCGAACGCTCCTGCAATTACTTTCGGTCGGCATAGGGTCTGTCGTACCAATTTTACATAGTTTGCTGGCAGTTGAGTATCGGCATGAAGAAACAATAGAATATTTCCTTTGGCTATAGCCGCACCTGCATTCATTTGTTTGGCACGACTGGGTTTAGAAACGATCGCTCGTACTTTCATCTTTGTGGCAAGGGCAAGAGTTCGATCGTCACTGCCACCATCAACTAAAATTATTTCCACTTCAGAATTAACCTGAAGTCGTTCTAAAGTCTGTTGGATAATTGCTTCTTCATTGAGAACTGGGATAATAATGCTAATGGTTGGTGGCATTTATCAAAAAATCGAGGTGGCAATTAATCATCAGCCTTGTAGTTATTAAACGCTATATTTATATTTATTGTTCGATTGCAAGTGTTATATCGTCTTTGTCTTCTAGTTTTAATTCTGCTGAATTTCGATCAAAGCGCGATCGCTTCAACCTTAACAGACCGTCTAGAAAAATTCCCTGACTGGTAGCATAAACCCCCTCTCTACAAATTGCCAGAGGAGACTTAGAATATCCTGAGTGGATGGCAGGTACTTGGAATGTAACCAGCACTCTCTTAGAAAAATTTGCACCCCTAACTTTTTAACTGGCGAGAGAAAACTGATTGCGACGATAACTGGACGAGCCAGTGAAGTGTTAAAAACAGACGAGTTTCTCGCCTCAGAAATAATCGAGCAGCTATTTAGATCTCCAGAAAGAATTTATCTCAATCGAGTAGAAATTCTCTCAGATTACCAATTACTTTCTCCTAACAACCTAACTGCCGAACAGATTACAGCAATATATCGATCCTGATTATTTTCAGGCAGGCGATCACCCCGCATATATATCGCTATCATTTGGACTTGATGAAAAACTAGCCAATCGAATTCATCTCATTTCCGAGCGGTAAATCTAACTCCCGACTGAGTGGCTTGGATTCAGGGGGCTAAACATCAGTGACTTATAGAAACTATATTTAGTATCATAAAAGATCGAAGAAATTCAGTTGCAGCAATTCCCAACCAACTAAACCAGCATAAATCGAGTACATTCACTAGAGAAATCACAACTGAGATGAAAGTTACACAGATTGAACATCAACAAGGAACATTCTCGGGGTCTGGAAGAGTACAATTGTATTATCAAAGTTGGTATCCCGATAGTGAAACCCGAGCAGTTGTGGCGATCGTTCATGGTTTGGGAGGGCATAGCGATATATTTGGTAATTTAGTAAAGTTCCTTTGCGAGCGTGGATTGGCTGTCTATGGTTTCGATCTACGGGGACACGGACGATCTCAGGGGCAAAGGGCATATATCAACAGCTGGAGAGAGTTTCGAGAAGACTTAGGTACTTTCTTGCAGCTAATTAAAACCAAAAAAACTTCTCTACCATTATTTTTGTTGGGTCAAAGTTTGGGCGGGACGATCGCCTTAGATTATGCTTTACACTATCCTCAAGAATTACAAGGACTAATCCTACTCTCTCCAGCTTTAAAAGTCCGCATTTCTTCCTTAAAATTGCTGATAGGTCGGATATTTTCGCGATTTATCCCCCATTTTAGTTTAGATACGGGGTTAGACTTAACTGCTGGCTCTCGCGATCCTCAAGTCGTGGCTGATACTCTGCGAGACCCATTGCGTCATACTAGAGGAACTGCCCGTTTAGCTACGGAATTTTCCCAAACTGTTATCTGGATTGAAGCTAGTGCTGCCAAGCTAAGAGTTCCCCTATTAATTCTTCACGGTGGAGCAGACCGAATTACTCCGCCCGAAAGTAGTCGTTGGCTGTTCGAACGGGTGAGTTTTAGCGATAAAGAGAAAAGAGAGTATCCTCAAGGCTATCACGAACTCCATAACGATCTCGATCGCCAGAATGTTTTTGCTGATATCCACAACTGGATGGAAAGACATTTACAGGAACTTTCAGTTGAATAGAACACGACTAATAACCATGTAATCTTGGTTCTTTTGCCTCCTGCTTTCTCCCTAATAGAAAATTGTGATTTAATCGAGCGAGACTTTGATTTATTACATTAATGGTTGATAATTTGCTCGATCGCAATAGAAAGCTCGGGAAATGCTAAAGGTTGAATTTTTCCCGTGGTATATGTCACTTTAGTGGCGTAATCTCCCTCTGAAGGTTCGCGTAAGACGATTAGCTGCATTTGCTTCAGATTTACAACCCAATACTCCTCGATCCCCCCTTCTGCGTAAATTTGGTTTTTAAACTCTAAATCTTTCTCTAAACTGGTGTTGGCATATTCAATTAGCCAAAAAATATCTTCTGGATAGGGGTGATGTTCTCGATATTCTCTTCCTCTACGCCGAACGATAGCTATGTCTGGTTCTGGTTCGGAATTATTGGGCAAGGTAATCGGTTTGGCATGACGAACTTTAGCGCGATCGCCTAGTAATTTAGTTAAATACTCCCCAGCTTCATCACTGCTATAAGCATGAGGCGGTTTTTCTGGCGACATTTCAATAATTTCCCCTTTAAGCAATTCGACGGCGCGATCTCCTATTATTCCTGCCGCAATCATGCGATGATACTCATCTATCGTCCATTTAGTAGTAATTAAACTCATGGGATTGAGGAATCAAATATCAAATTAGTTCTTTTAAATCGACTTAATTATCTATATTTTAATAATCTCAAATTATCTCCTACGCCACCATAAGATTCCCGCAGTCACTAAACCGAGTAAGGGCATAATTCTCAAAGCCATCCAGCTAATAATTCCTGCCTGTAAGGGTGTGAGATTGAGACGGCGATTGGTCTGTTCTCTAGGACGAATTGCCAGAGTGGGTTCTTCTCCTACTAACCAGTCAACGGAGTTCAACAAGAGATCGCCGTTTAACTGCTGTCCGAACCAACCATTGGTGGCGAAAGTGGAACTACCAAAAACTACCATGCGAGAAGCTTGAGGTTGCTGATTATTTAAAGCGATCGCCACGTTTAAAGGTCCTGAAATATCTGTTTCGGGATTAAAGGCAATTTCTTTTGCTGTCAGTTCACTCTCGCCCCAGGTGTTCTCGCCACTAACTACTAAAGGCGTAGCGTCGATCGCTTCTTGCTGGTTAATCTTTAACGGACGAGATTCGGGAAAGATGGAAATTCCGTTACCAAAACTATTAGTAATCGGATGGTTGCCATAATTGTCAACTATTAGTGCGGTAGGTCCCAAACCCAACATCCTACCCGCACCAGAAGCATCGATAATTAGACGCTCGTCTAACTCTATACCCCAATTTTGTAGCAGAGGAGATAAACCAGTTTCGGTGTCGGGTGACAGCATTAATAATAAATTGCCACCATTTTCTACATATTGCTGGAGTGCTTCTACTTCGCCATCAAATAGACTTCTAGTCGCGCCAGCTACAGCAACTACATTGGCGTTGTCGGGAATCTTACCGCTCGTGGCTAGGTTGAGAGTTTCCACAGTGTAACCTTTATTTTCCAGGCTGCTAACTGCTTGGGACAATCCTCCCTGAGTCGCTTCTAAAGCAATTTCTCCGTGTCCTTGAAGAAAATAAATGGTAGCGTCGCGATCGCGCTTTATCCTCTCAATCGCATTGGTTAATTGAGTTTCGGTGAGATTTTCTCCCAAGGCAGTTGCCTGTGGGGTGATTCGCTGTCGTTTACCTTGGTATTCGAGATAAATTTCTCCTAATTCACTAACGCCGTACTCTCGCGCCAAGGCAATTTCGATTTCGGGATCGACAAATTCAAACTGAAAGTTTTGACTGTAGCGACGATAGTTTTCTAATAAAGCTTCTAGTTGGGGGTTGGGATTGCGATCGAATACCCAAACTTTGAGCGGTCGCTCGAGATTTTTGGCGATCGCCTGAGATTGAGGAGCAAGAGTGAAAATTTGATTCTCAGTTAAATCCCATCGCACTGCATGACGAATTCCTAAAAAATTAATTAAACCGATGATTACTAATACTGCCAAAGTGGTAATTAAAGCATTAGTTCCTACTTGAGTCGATCTTTTACCCCAAATACCTCGATTTTTACTAGCGATCGCCAGACAGATAATAATTAGGACTAATCCCCCAGTTAACAGTCCCACAGGTATTAAAGTCCACTGCCCGACACCACCTGCAACTATACCTGCAACTCCCAAAGCTAAACCTAGTAAAAATAATATTTTGCTTATCATCGTTTTAAATTAAATTAAATACATGTCGATTTAACTAAAGCTTTAGTCGAGCGATAGCTAGTCTAAATTATTTTGAATAACTGTTGAATGACCAAACAGTAATTGCTATATTAATACTCGAGCGACGAGGGAATAATAATCATTAATAAAACTGGGCTGTAGTAGAATCACTAACTCGCTGGTTTATTGTCGATTAAACCTCAAGATTTCAATAGATTGAGCAGTCAAAAATATGCCCAAAAATATATAACTAAACAATAAAATAATATTACTAGTTTCGAGAACTCCCTGAATTAAATTGTTATAACTTTCTAAAAGAGAAATTTCTTTTAAAGCTCGCCCAAACCAACCCTGAATATTATTAGCAATCAACTCGACAATCCAAAGCAACAAAATCAATCCGAAAGTCATAACTGCAGCCAAAATCGTACTATCGGTTAAAGACGAAATAAACATTCCTAACGACAGTATTGCTGTTGCAAACAAAATTAGACCTAGATGAGCTAGTAGGGGAACCGAAATTTGTATGGCCGGTTCGGCAGAACTAAAAGCAACTGCTTCATATAGCAACAAAGGTGCAATTGCTACAGTAAAAAAGATAACTACTCCTAAAAGTTTGCCCACGGCAACGACCCAATTAGTTATTGGTGATGTAGCTAGTAATTCTAAAGTTCCCCGCTTTCTCTCCTCTGAGTATAATCCCATAGATAATATTGGTAATACAAATAGGCAAAGAGACCCCATAACTGCAAAAAAAGAGTTGAGAAAGACATAAGCAACATCAATAGAATCAGTAGGTATTCCACTTTGTTCGCTCATTGTTACCTGTTGAATTATGCCCTGCGCTCCCAGTAGTATTTCGACAAAAAATAAGCCTGATATTAGCCAAAAAATTGCCAAAACAAGATAAGACAAAGGAGAAGCAAAATAACCCTGTAATTCTTTTTGCGCGATCGCGACTGTATTGGCAATAATCATTAATAAAAACTTTACTCCTGTACCGGCAAGGTATTGTCTCGCCTCTAAGTTAATTCTTCAGTAGTTAGCTGCAAGAAAACATCTTCTAAACTCGGACGAATCCGGCGCATTTCATTTAACCCCAATCCTCGTTCGATAATTATCGCTGCAATCTCCTTTCCTGGTTCGCAATTAGGCTGACATAAAACTTCAATTGTTTCTCGCCGTGAATTAGTCAGACTATTAACAACTTTTACTTCAGCTACTCCGGGTATCTGTTGAAGCTCCCGAAGTGATGGCGCAACCTCTCCTTCTACTTCTAGTTCGTAGCCCAAATTGCTATTTAATTGTTTCATCAACTCAGTGGGAGTGTTAGTGGTTACCACTTTTCCCTTGTTGATGATGGTGACGCGATCGCAGGTAGCACTGGCTTCTGGCAGAATATGAGTTGAGAGAATAATCGTATGCTCTCCTGCCAGACTTTTAATCAAATTACGCACTTCGAGGATCTGACGCGGATCGAGTCCTACTGTCGGTTCGTCGAGAATGATTACTGGTGGCTCGTGGACGATCGCACCGGCAATACCGACTCGTTGGCGATATCCTTTGGATAGTTGGCGAATTGTGGTCTTAGTTTTGTCTGCCAGTTGACAGCGCTCCAGTGCCGATTTAACTTGTTTCGTGCGATCACGTCTACCAACTACTCCTTTAATTTTGGCGACAAAATGTAAATATCCCTCAACACTCATATCGGGATACAGAGGGGGGTTTTCTGGTAAATAACCAATGCGGCGACGTACCTCCATTGAATCTCGATGAACCTCATAGCCAGCAATTTTGGCAGTGCCTGTAGTCGCAGGCAAGTATCCTGCTAAAATCCGCATCGTGGTTGTTTTACCCGCACCATTAGGACCTAAAAACCCGATAATTTCTCCCGAACGTACCGCAAAATGAACGTCCTCAATAGCAGTGTTAGAACCATAAGTTTTACTAAGATGTTCGACTTCAATCGTGCAATCTGAAGACATAGTTGGGATTGGTAAGATATCAGGTGAGTTTAGTTACAATCACGTTTTGTAGTTTACCCCTTGTTATGGGTTATCGACACTATTTGTTTGGTTAATTCTTTTAGATAAATGGTTTAATTAGCTTACGAGCGATCGCCAGATCGAGAACTAAACGAGCCAGGGTAAAACTCACAAGGCTTTGAAAAATCGACAATGCTCCCAACCAAATCTCCACTAGCATTAATTTTTCTTCTGCTAACGCCAACCCTCTAACCAATCCAAAAGCCAAAACCGCTCCATCTTTAAGATGGGTGTTACGGTCGTTGCGGATGATGTAGCGATAGGTGACACCAAATAGAAAACCGCTAAAGCTAGCGATCGCGATTTTGATTAGCAAGTTAAGTTCTAGAAGTTGAGTTTTGGTTGAAAACGTGACTCTTAATAAAATTACCGATATTTCGGCGATCGGCAAACAACTAGCCCCGACAATTCCCGCTTTGAGTGATTCGATTCTTTCTGCTGCTAAATCTGGCACGATAGTTTCTGTAAAACACCACTAGGAAGTATCATAAAAGGTATAGTTGGCAAATTAACTGCATATTTTACAAAATAAATACTGATATGGATATTTTGACATTAGGTTGGGTCAGCATGCTGGCTTTATTCACTTGGTCGATTGCAATGGTAGTCTGGGCGCGTAACGGATTTTAAAATGGAAACTGATTATTTACTAAACATTCTGTTTTTAGCAGCTGTAGTTCTTTTAGGAATAGTCAGTCTCGGGGTGCTTTATCTCTCAGCAGCACGCTGGCGCGATCGCCGTCGTCAAAAACGGGACGAGCGCGGTTTCTAAAGATAGAGCCAATATCAATTCCAACCAACTCATCGACCGAATCATAGGAACATTCTGGAGAACGTTCCTATTGTTTTTTATAGGCTAATATATTTAGACGCTTGGTTTGATTTTAAACTTTCGTATCTCACCGATGACTGAACTAAAGATAAAGCAGTTACTTTGGGGTTTAGTTTTCGAGCGATCGCTAATTACTACAGGCATTCCTTTAGAAAGTAGTAATTTAAATATTAAAGCCGTTAATGTTCTGTCTGCTGACGTTCACAGTCGCAGAAGCGGTTCTACCTAAAACTCAGTTCAAGCCGGTCTCAAATTAGAAATTAGTATAGATGAAAAAAACAGTAATTAAATTTTCTTCGGAAGATTGTGGTACTTGCCATAAAATGTCTTTTTACGATCGCAAAGTTGCTCATGAGCTAAACTTAGAATTTATTGACGTAAAGATGCAGGATACGACTACTTACCGCAAGTATCGATCGATTCTCATGGGTCAGTACCCCAACAAAGAAGGTATTGGCTGGCCGACATACATTATTTGTATTTGTGACTCTCCTGAAGGAGATTTTCAGATTTTGGGAGAAGTCAAAGGCGGTCATCCTAAAGGGCAATTCCGCAGACGTTTGCAAGGGATCTTAGAACGCTAAGGAACGCGCCAGGACTTGATTGAGACCTTCCTATCATTACAGTCAGATATCTTATGGTTTCCGCTGCTGGTATTTTGATAAGATATAGAGCCTGAACTCGAGCATAATTTAAAGCGTTTTTTTGCTTTTTAATGAGAGATTTTAGTATCTCTACAGATTCGGCGATCGCAATTTTTGAGACTCCTGTCATCAGTTTTTATTATTATTCTACTTCTAGATTAAGTCTCCAGTTACTTTCGATCGACGATATTACTTGAATAGCTCTACCATCTTCTGGTCGAAGCTACAAGAGCAATTTTGAGGCTCTTTGGATATAATTTGTAGATTATTGCTTGCTAAAAATTTTGATGTGTCGTTTACTTGGCTATCTTGGTTCGGTGGTTACACTAGACCGTTTATTTGACAAACCAGAACATTCTCTAATCGTTCAAAGCTATCAACCCCGTGAAATGTCTTCCGGATTAATGAACGCCGATGGGTTTGGGATTGGATGGTATCATGCCCACAAACCAGTGCCCCCCTTTACTTATAAAGGTATTTTGCCAATTTGGAACGACGTTAACATTGCTCATCTCAATCGCTATGTCGAATCTCACTGTGTTATAGGTTACGTTCGCAGTGCGACTTCTGGGTTATCGGTAGACTTAATTAACTGTCAACCTTTCGCTCATGAGAACCTGTTATTTATTCACAATGGCTATATAGATCGCTTTCGCGAAACTATGTATCGAGAGATCCGCAATAATTTAAGCGATTTTGCCTATCGACGTATTGAGGGGACTACCGATTCAGAGCATATTTTTGCCTTAATAGTTAGCGAACTAGAAACCAATGAAGGGATCAGTATGACTCGTGCTGTAGAAAAGGCGATTGCCAAACTCGGCGAGTTATCTCGAGATGGCAAAATTCAATTTTCTGCCAACGTGGTTATTAGCAATGGTAGGGAATTGACTGCCTGTCGCTATTCTAACCGCGATGTCAGTCCGACACTCTACTATATTAAATTAGAAGACGATCTTTTATACTCTAATGCGGTAATGATTGTTTCCGAACCGATGTTTGCAGGTAACTGGATCGAATGCCCAGAAAAGAGCATTATTAGTGTAGGAGAAAATCTTGAAGTCAACGTCAGTAAAATTTCGTAAAAGAGCGATCGCTCGCGATTTAGACCGATGTCGTCAAAAAACTCTAGATCTATTAATTCAAATTGACTCAGAAACTTTTGTCAGACAGGCACATACTGATTTTAGTCCGATTGGTTGGCATCTGGGTCATATTGCCTTCACCGAAGCCTATTGGATTCTCGAATATCTAGGGAATTTACCACCTCTGTTTCCCGAATATCGGGTCTTATTTGCTGCTGATGGTCTGCCTAAAGCTCAACGTCAAAATTTACCTGCTCTTGAAACTATTCAAGATTACTTGTCTGTAGTTAGAACTAAAGTTTTGAAGTACCTGGAAACCTCGTCATTAGAGGAGCAAGAACGTCTCTGGCGATGGCTAATTCAACACGAAAGCCAACACAATGAGACGATAGCATTTATTCTGCAACTACATCGCCGCAACCAAAACCTAATTTCCAGGGTCGAAGGTACTTCATCTTTCACGGGTACAGCCTGCTTAGACTTCTTAAATTTAACCTCGGGATCGCAAGTAGAAACCGAGACTAATCTCGATTTAACTGAGATGGTGCAGATCCCCGCCGGAAAATTTACCATGGGCTGTGAGACAACTGAGGCTCAAGATAACGAAAGACCAGCCCATCAGATATATTTAGATTCCTATTTGTTAGACCGCTATCCAGTTACCTGCCGACAGTACCGACATTTTATCGTTTCGGGGGGCTATCGAGAGCGTCAATACTGGTCGGAAACGGGCTGGGAATGGTTGCAAAATAATCCCGTAGCTCAACCTTTGTATTGGAAGGATGCTGCTGAATGGGACGATTGTCCGGTTTGTGGAGTTTCTTACTATGAAGCTGAAGCTTACGCTAATTTTGTCGGCAAAAGACTGCCCACTGAAGCAGAATGGGAAAAAGCCGCTCGTGGAGATAATGCAGATCTATCCGCTATAACCTTTTTAAAATGCAATCATAATAGTCTGGTCGGACACACAACCCCAGTAAATGCCTATCCCAACAGTCAAAGCCCCTACGGTTGTTACGATATGTTGGGTAATGTTTGGGAATGGACGGCTTCCTGGTTTACTGGCTATTCGGGATTTACCAGCTATCCCTACTTTGGGTATTCTCAAGCTTATTTTGATGACCAGCATCGCGTCTTACGGGGCGGTAGTTGGGCGACTCCTTCCTGGACCTTGAGAGCTAGTTTTCGCAACTGGTATCATCCTTGGGTCAGACAGATTTTAGTTGGGTTTCGCTGTGCTAGGGATTGATGACAGATGATGACTGCAACTTTTAGCATCGCTCTTAAAATATAAAAACTAGCTGTAAATCCCATCGATCTGATTCTGCGCGAATTAACTGTATTTGTTTGATAAATTCGCGAAAATAAAAACGCCTTTCTGATTCAGATAAATCCAGCCAAAACTGAGTTAGAGAAACTGCTTTAACTGTCTCTTGTAGATTGACTGGCGGTAGCTGCGCCATTCTAGCTTCTAGTTGAGATATTTCAGTTTGTAATTTATAGCTGCGAATCGAAGCGGTTTCTTTATCTAGAATTTCTCGTTCGATTAATTCGGGTATTTGCGTTAATATTACTTGTTTTTGGACAATTCGCTCCTCGAGCTTTTTTGCAATATTTTTGGGATTGGGTGTATTTAATTTAGCCACGGCAAGAGGTAATTCGAGGCAAATTTTAGCAATAGTCCGTTCGAGAATTTGCTCATAGGCGATCGCTTTACATTTGGGTTGTTGCGGGCATTGGTGACAGCGAAGATAGAGATATTCTGATGCGCGATCGCGTCTGGTGACGCGGCTGACACTCATCATTAACTGACATTGTTGACAGACGACCAAACCAGCAAGAGAGCGAGGTGCGCTTGCCGTTCGTGTTGCAAAACGACTATTGCGACGCAATAAACGGTCTATTTGGGCTGCTTCTTCTTGGGGGATAATTGCCGCGTGGGTATTAGAAATTACTTCCCCGGTTTTATATTTTAAATCTCCACGATATACGGGGTTAATCAGCCAGTTATGACCGGTAGAGGGAGAGATCTTTTTACCGTATTTTCGCTCTAAATATCTTACCGCCCCTCGCAACGAGCCAAACAATAAAAATCTTTCAAAAAAGTCTTTAACTATGGGAGCAGTACTTTTATCGATAATATATTTATCTTGACCGCGACGATATCCATATGGAGCTTTTCCTGGTGGTGGTAGTGCCTGAAGGCGTTTGCGAGCATGTCCTCTTTTAAGAGAATTGCGTCGTCGTTTCTCTTTAACTCCTTGCAATAACTGAATTAAATTGACCAATTCAGAAAAAGCCCGATCTTGGAAAGGCGCGGTTTCTTGATAATTTTTTGACTTCAACCAAGAGTTATACTCTTGTTGAGTAACAATAATTTCAATTCCTAGAGATTCCAACAGTGTGATTCGCTCGCCGAGCTCGGTAAAATTTTCTCCTAGTTCTTCTAGATGTCGAATTAACAGATAATTAGGTGCTTGCAAGCGACAATCGGCAATTAACTGGTGTAGCTGGTTACGATCGCCAATATCTTGATAAACTCGATCTATTTCCGCTCCCCAGATCTCTGGAGCTGGAGGAGATTCTAGCAGAGGGTCGCTGTAAAGATAGGCAACGATCTTCATAGTTAAATATCGAGCTTCTCATGCTCATCGCTGATTACTGTAGATCGATTATTGAAATAAATGAAAATTGCAATCATTGGCTGTGGATATGTCGGTAGTGCGATCGCCCGTTTGTGGCATCGACAGGGACATCAAGTGACCGTTACTACTACCACACCGGATAAAGTTAGCCAACTCGAAGCAATTGCTTCAAGAGTGACGCTCGCCGAAGGCAACGATCTCGAAACTCTTCAAGAGATAGTCAGCGATCGCGAGGTAGTGTTGTTGAGTGTCGGAGCTAAAAGCCGCACTATAGATAATTATCGCCGATCCTATTTAGAAACTGCTAAGAATGTCATTGCGGCATTGAAAACCGCTCCCCAAGTCAAACAGCTTATCTATACTGGTAGCTACGCCGTTTTAGGAGATAAAAATGGAGCTTGGACGGATGAAACTGCAGCGGTAAATCCCGCCAACGAATTTGGTGAAATCCTCTGTCAGACTGAAGCAGCATTGCTGTCAGTACCCGAAGAGCGGTTTAAAGTCTGCATCTTACGCTTGGCAGGAATTTATGGCGAAGGCAGGGAATTAATTAAAATTTTTCGACGCTCAGCTGGTACGACTCGTCCGGGGAACGGAGAAGACTACACTAACTGGATTCATATATATGATATCGCCAGCGCGATCGAGTTTGCCAGACGAGAGCAACTATCGGGAATTTATAATTTAGCCTGTGACGAAGTTTTAACTACTAAAGAATTGCTCGATTGCCTGTTTACAACTCATGGATTACCGCTTGTTACTTGGGATGCAACACGAACTTCAGTTCGTCCCTATAATACTAGATTATCCAATCAGAAATTAACTAATGCTGGCTTTCAATTGGCTCATCCTCAGATAATTTTTTAATTTATATGAAGAAAATTCAACCTCGAAAGCTAACTTGCAATAAACAAGGAAACCAAACTCCTTCAATTTTTAATAAGGTAAAGCGATCGCCGAATAAATTTTTAGAATTATTCGAGCATCCTCTTAGCGACTTCTATCACTGGTTACTGGTAATTTCTTGGTCGCAGTTTCTGTTATTTATTACCCTATTTTATTTGGCAGTCAACGTCATTTTTGCCTATGCCTATCTAACCACGGAAAATGGAATTGCCAATGCCGACCCCGATTCATTTAGCGATGCTTTTTTCTTTAGCATCCAAAGTATGTCTACTATCGGTTATGGGGCAATGTATCCTCAAACTACCTACGCCCAAACTTTAGTTACCATTGAGGTTTTAGTCGGTTTGATTTTAATCGCCATGGGTACGGGACTAATTTTCGCTCGCTTCGCCAAACCCAGAGCGAGAGTTTTGTTTAGTAAAGTTGCGGTTATTTGTCCCTTTAATGGCGTACCAACTTTGATGTTTAGGGTAGCCAACCAAAGAGATAATCGCATTATTGAAGCTCGTTTAAAAGTCAGTCTGCTGAAAAATCAGATCAGCCAAGAAGGAATAGAACTGAGACGTTTTTATAACTTAGAATTAGTGCGCTCGGAATCACCCAGCTTTCGGCTGAGCTGGCTGGTGATGCACCCCATAGACGAACTTAGTCCTTTATACGGGCAAACCGCAGGTTCTTTAATCGATCTCGATCTCCAAATTATCGCCATCTTAACCGGTCTCGACGAAACCTTCTCACAAACAATTCACGCTCGCCATGCCTATAATATTCAAGATCTACGTTGGGGGATGCGTTTTGTCGATATTTTAAATAAAACCGATCGATGTAAATATACTGTTGACTACCAGCGGTTTCACGACATCATTCCCATAGCGCGATCGCCACATAACTAGTTAATAACAATTAATTATGATTGCTCTTTATCCAGGTAGCTTCGATCCGATTACTTTAGGTCATCTCGATATCATCGAACGTGGTGCTAAATTATTCGAGCTAGTAATTGTTGCAGTTCTTTCCAACCCGAGCAAGCAACCTTTGTTTACCGTTGAGGAAAGAATCGAACAGATTAGTTACTCGACTAGGCATATATCTAATGTCAAGGTAAATAGCTTTAGAGGATTGACCGTAGACTATGCCAAGTTAACCAATGCGGGAGTTTTACTGAGAGGTTTGCGAGTTCTGTCTGACTTTGAAAAAGAGTTGCAGATGGCTCATACCAATCAAACTTTAGATCGAGATATCGAAACAGTTTTTTTAGCCACTACCAAAGAATATAGTTTTTTAAGTAGTAGCGTAGTTAAAGAAATCGCTCAATTCGGAGGCTCAATCGAGCATCTAGTTACTGAAAATGTAGCCAAAGATATCGAGCGCAAGTTTAAAATAAAATCAACAGAGAAAAAATTTTAATCAAAAAATTTGATTTCGCCGATAAAAAATAGCAATCAAAAAATTATTTAACAATGTTAAATTCTCAATACCTCGGACGAGAAGGACGACCACCGCACTCTAAAATTACTGACGAGCAAACCTCGACTGACCGCTTTAGGGATTCCTCGGAAAACTTGGCTGAAGCAGCAGAGCGAGAATTAGATTTCGAGATTCGCCGCGAACTCGAATATCTTAAAAACTTGGTCACTAACGGAACTCATGTTCCACTGACTGAGTTAGTTATACTCGATCGCCAGATGATTCTCGACCGTCTCGAAATAATCAAACGCAGTTTACCCGTCCAGTTAGCAACTGCGATCGAGATTACCGAGCAACAAGAAGAAATCGTACGTCGGACAGAAGCGTATGTGGAGCGACTAGTCAGTTCTGCCGAAGAAAAAGCGGCAGCAGCTGTACGAGAATCTAGTTTAATGCGTCGGGCTGAATTGGCAGCAGCCAAACTCAAGCTGCAGACCGAACGAGAATGCGAGCGACTGCGGCAAATGGCGATCTCCGAATCCGAAGAAATTATCGCCGGTGCCGATAGTTACGCCGATCGAGTTTTAGCCAATATCGAGCAGCAACTTAACGATATGTTGAGCGTGGTTAAAAACGGTCGCCAACAACTAGAGGGACAAAAGCAAGAGTGACAAACCACTCATTGATGATGCAAAAAAGGAACCGCCACTAACTCTCCTGTTGCCTCACCTACTTTGACCTGCAAACCAGCACCGCCAGCGACCGTCCTTACGTAAGCCAAACCAAATACTTCATCTAAGATATCCGTACAGCTAGTTAACACACCCACCTTGCTATTTTCCACCATTAAGGGGGTTCCCGTAGCCACAGCTTGACTTAATTTAACTCCCCAGAGCCGCTGTTTTACACCCTTATAAGTATTCAAACGAGCGATAGTTTCTTGACCGATGTAACACCCCTTGTCGAAAGAGATAGTCTGCCATAGCCCCGCTTCTAAGGGATTGTAATTTTCAGTAAGCTCTCGATCGGGAGCGGGTCTTCCTTGTCGAATTCGCAGGTTTTCCCAAACTCGCTCTCCTGCAGGAATTACCCCCAGGGTCATGAGCTTAGTCCAAATTTTTGCTCCAGCCTCAATGGGCAGCAATAGAGTATATCCAGGAGTTGCCAAACCGCTACCTACGAAAATTCTGACGGTAATGTGGTCTATAGATACCAATTGATGACTGCCCAAACTGCAGTTTTGAGGAGCCTCGAGAGCCAATTTGGCAAGTAAATCCTCGCTTTTAGTACCGATCGTGCTAAATATGGCATATTTGCCGGAAACATCACTTAGTTCGACCTTATCGAAGGGAAAAATAAAGCGATCGAGCCATTCTAATAGCTGCTGGCGGCGATTGGGTGAAACAATGGTTAAAACATCCTCTTCTGTTACCAAAGCAGTAGCCAAATCGAGGGTACGGGCGGTAGAAGTCACAAACACTGTATCGCATCCCCGTCCCGCTTCCAGGCTTTCAAAATCGTTGGTGCTTTGATTGTGAAGATAGCGCAAACAATCCTCACCACTAATTTTAAGCACCCCCCAATGAGAGCGATCGCATAAAACGACACCATCTTCAATAGCCGATACAGCCTGGCGGTCGTTATTAAAACTCAAAGGAACATTACTCGCTTCATCCAAGATCGCTCCTAATTCTTGCTGAATCTGACGTAATTTTTTCATTTTCTCTCACAATTTCGGTTTATTTATCTCCTCGCCCCGGCAAAAGCAAGTCAGAAATTAGGATTAAACAGATTAATTATTCTGGCAAGCTGGCGAACACCTGTCTTACAGACTGCTGTGCTTTAGATTCTAATAATTGCCAATCTATTTCTCCCAAATCGTCTAGTAAGCGAGTATCGATTTCTACTTTATAGGGACGAGTATCGGCTTGACTAAACAGATGTCGAACTGGATTGTACTCTTGAAAACAGACCTGATAACATAATTCCCACACATCGACTTCTATCTGATGTTCGGGTTTGGACAAACAGAGATGATAGCCGGGAATAGGCTCGTTTACTTCTCTGTAAGAACCTTTCCAATCTGAAACTTCTAATTCTTTACGAATATTATCTACAACTCTCAGCATTGCCGGCTGCATTAGAATCCGCGCTTGTTCCCAAGCCAGTCTGGTTTTAAAAGTTGGTTTGCTCATAAAACACGACCATTAACTCGATTTATTTATTCTATTAGTTTTTCAGTGATGGTCAGTTGCGATCGCCTGTTGTTCTCAAAATCAAACTACTACAATTCAGCCAAAAAACCTATGATACCCAGTTGGTAATTCCCTTTACCCTTTCAGTAATCGCAAACCACTTAACGTCACGACCACCGTCGAACCTTCATGTCCCAAAACCCCCAGGGGGAGTGTAATATTTCCGGCAAAGTTGAAGATCGACAAAATTACCACAAAACTCAACGCAAAGACGATATTTTGCTTGACAACCCCTTGAGCGCGACGACCAAGACGAATCGCGTGTTCTAATCGCTCTAAGCGATCCGCCATTAAGACAATATCGGCAGTTTCTAAGGCGACATCACTACCTGCTGCCCCCATTGCTATTCCGACCGATGCCTGGGCTAAAGCGGGTGCATCATTGATGCCATCTCCCACCATCGCCACTGTCTGATATTGCTTCTGCAACTGGCGAATCACAGCCACTTTATCTTGTGGTAAAAGTTCTGCATAAATTCGATCCACGCCAATCTCTCGAGCAATACTGTGAGCCGTGCGGGAGTTATCTCCCGTTAGCATGACAATCTGTTCGATTCCCAGACTTTTTAATCGGGCGATCGCTTCTGCGGCGGTGGATCGGACGGTATCGGCAACCGCAAGAATGCCCAAAACCTTGCCACCATAGGCAACCCAAACAACGGTTTTTCCTTCGGCTTCCCACTGCTGACTCTGGTTCTTCAGGCTTTGCGGAACGTCCTGCACTTGTGCTCGGACAAAAGCCGCTTTACCAACAAAGGCAATTTGCTCATTAATTTCTCCAGCAATGCCTTGTCCGGCTTGAGCTTGACCATTGACAGCTTCTGTCCAAGCGAGATTCTGCTGACGAGCCGCTTCCACAATCGCCTCTGCGATGGGATGCTCGGATAAACTCTCTAAGGCGGCAGCAACTTGAAGCAGATGGTCTGGAGATGATTCGGGTGCCATTCTATTCACCACTTGAAGATTTCCGGTGGTTAGGGTTCCAGTTTTATCAAAGGCGATCGCCTTCACTTGCCCAATGCGTTCTAACTGTGCTCCATTTTTGAACAAAATTCCCCGTCGCGCCCCATTGGCAATGCCGGATAGCAAGGTGGGCATAATCGAAGCCATCAATGCACAGGGGGAGGCAACCACGAGAAAAATTAAGGCGCGATAAATCGTCTCTTCCCAACTCCAACCCAATAAAAAGGGTGGCAAGAGACCGAGTAAGATTCCGGCAATGACAATTACCTTGGCATAACCACGCTCAAATCGTTCGATAAACTCTTGAGATGGAGGGGCTTCGGTTTGGGCTTGTTGGACTAGACGAATGACGCGCTGAATTAAACTACTTTCGGGGGGTTGGTGAATTTTCAGCCGTAAGGCTCCATTGCCGTTAATGGTGCCTGCAAAAACTTCATCCCCAACGGTCTTTTCAATGGGAATCGATTCTCCGGTAATTGAAGCCTGATTCAAGGTACTAAACCCCTCGATGACCAAGCCATCCGTCGGTACTAATTCTCCGGGTTTGACTAAGACGCGATCGCCAATTTTGAGTTCGGAAATCGGAACGATGTATTCCTCTCCATTGCGGAGCGCTCGAGCTGTATCGGCGGTTAAACTCATCAATCCTTGAATACTGCGCTCTGTTCGCTGCATCGCATAGCCTTCTAGTGCGCCACTAATGGCAAAAATGAGGATTAACACTGCACCATCGACAATCAGGTAATATTCCCGTCGCCATAGCCCTAGACTCGCGGCTCCCAAAGCTGCAACAATCATCAACAGATCGACATCGAGTTCTTTTTCTTGCCACAGGGTTGTCAAACCTTCCTTCGCACTGTCAAACCCACCAATGACATAAGCTGCTGTCAAGATAAACAGGGCGAGTCCCACCCAGCCGAGGTTGAGCATTTGCCAGCCCAGGAAAACCAAAATCCCACAGGCGATCGCGGCAACGGCATCGAGATGTTCCTTGAATAGATTGGCGAGGCGAGACGTAGAAGGAGTAGCTGAAACCATAGTCTTACAGGGACAAATTAATATCCTCCCAGTTTAAACTTTGACATCAGTGTCAATGTCAAGGTTGCGAGTTAACCTAATAGCTTTCATTGAGGAAATTGCTATAACAGTGTCTTACGACTTAAAAAGGGAATAATCCAAGCGGAGATAATGCTGAGCAAAATCAAGTGTTCGAGCAACAAGAGGATGGAGGGGACTGAAACCAAACTGACCGAGAACCTTGCCGAATCGTTAACCACCATTGTGAGATGTTGGCAGTCCAGAGTTTTGGACTATCTTGGGCACGAAACTTCCAGTTGAGCATGGATAGGAGTAGCGGTAAGCCACCAATTTTGGCATTTATCAACAGGTGTAGGGCGATCGCGACGACCATCAAGACCCATCCCATCAAATGAGCATAATACCAAGCATGATTTAATTCACCCTCTGGCAACCAGGTTTCGTCCATCATTTTGCCAGTAAAAAGGGCAAAGGTTAAGGCTAGCAGGGCAAAGGTATTGATAAAACGATTGAGCGTATACCACCAAATCGGCTTACCCACTCGTGTGAGATTCTCAAGGGAGTTGGGTTGAATCAATCGTTGCCGTCCCCGGTGAAATGCGTAGAGTACGAACCCAGGAAAGATCGGTAATGTGTACAAGCCAAACGTGCCATGAATCCCTTCAATATCTCGGTAAGAAGGGAGTGAAATTCTCCCCCAACGCCCATCGTAAGTGTCGTAAGTCCAGAATGCTGTCAAGATTGCTGCCACTAAAAATAGAGCAGTAAGCCCATGTAAAAGACGTAACAGGAAAGGTTGATAAGGTTGAGTCGATTTCATTTTCATCGGTATAGTCCAAAGCTGGCAGCCCAACAAACAGTAGCAAAAATCATCGTCTTACTGCTTAAAGTAATCCGTTTCTAATTTAAACTTTTACATTAGTGTCAATGTCAAGGTTGTGAGTAAACTAAGGATATGAAGACTCAACATCTAACAATTAAAGAACTGACGGATGCGGTTGGGGGTGGCGTTACCCCCCGCATGGTGCGCCACTATCACAAGCTCGGATTATTGCCCCCTGTACCTCGCTCACGGGGTAACTATCGACTTTATACAGATCGGGATGTCAAACGATTGCAACGAGTGGTCGCTTTGAAACAACAGGGGTTTCAGCTATCCCACATTCGTCAGCTATTAGACAGCCATGGCGAGGAAACGATCGACTCGACTTTAATGGCTCAATTGGAACGGCAATATCGTTCGGTGATTCAACAGATTACGCGATTGCGACAAACGGCATCGGCGTTAGAAGGGTGGCTCGGTCGCGATCGCCATTGTCAAATGGTGCAAGCCGAAGCTCTCGCTCAACTCAGGCAATTGGACGTTGATGCCCGAGAAGGGCTGGGAAAGCTAGATCGGCTTTGGCTCGACTTAGATGCACAGAGCGCGACTCACCCAGAAGCTTTTTTGGAATCATTACAACACCTGCTTCCCGATCTGTCTCACTATTCTGAAATTACGGTACATTTGCTACATCAACTTGTGCTAGCCTGTGGCGATGTGAGTCTGGTTGATTCAGTTCGGTTAAACCAAGGAGCGATCGCGTCTGCACGAGATGCTCTGAAAGCTGGATGTTCGGTGGTGTCAGATATCCCCGTCATCGCCCTAGCACTAGATAGAACCCGACTAGTCCATTTAGGCTGTTCGGTGAACTCGCTCATTAATGACCCTCACATTACCGGAGTCGAAGAAGCCGAAGAAGCTTTTTGGAAACACGAGCAGTGGCAACAACAACTACAAGCAATTCCTCCAGGAAGTGTATTAGTGATTGGATATGCTCCTTCGGTACTGCTTAGAGCTTGTCAATTGGTAGAGCAGAAGCAAATCCAACCCGCCCTCACCATTGGAATGCCCCTTGGATTTAGCCATGCCCCAGCAGCCAAGCGACGATTGATGACCACAGATTCTCCTTACATTACAATTCAGGGGAGTTTGGGCGGTGGGCTTTTAGCCGCAGTGACCTTAAATGCCCTGGTGGAAACATTAATTGAAAAACCCGACTGCCATTGCTACCTGACTCGTCTTTGATCGGGATTGCTAAAAAAATGTGGTCAGAGATTACTGTGGAGACAAGCGAGTCTTTCGGACTTGCCGAGTCTACGACTTGCTCAGCAAAGGCAACCCACAGCATGCTCTGACCGTTGGTCAATGAGTAATTTAGCAATGTCTCGATTTTCTACAATTGGTCTTTAAGTTTTTTGGTCTGGCTCTTGGCTTTTTTCAGTTCTCTTAACTTGTTACCAATGACCTAACTGCGGTTGCGATCGATTCGATCGCCTGTTGTTTTCAATTCCTGTCATGGTATTTTCTACATCAATAAAAAAGAGATGCGAAATAATATCGCATCTCCAAACTAAATTAATAAACTGAAGTCGATCGGAGATTAACGCGCAAGATAGCCCCGTCAGGCGACGCGCCCTCTTCTGACCGTCGGTCAATCAATCCCTTCAATCTTATCTTCTACTTCCTGATACAGTTCTCGCAGGCGATCGAGGTTTTCTTCGGAAGTCTCCCAATAACCGCGACCGTTGACTTCGAGCAAAGTACCGACAATTTTTCGGAAGGAGTTGGGATTCATGTCCATCAAACGCTTACACATTTGGGGATCGTTGATAAAAGTAGTGTTGACATCTTCATAAACCCAGTTATCCACCGCATCGGCAGTCGCCGACCAGCCCATAGTATTGACCAGACGCTTGGATAATTCTCGGACACCTTCGTAACCGTGACTGAGCATCCCTTCATACCATTTAGGATTGAGTAATTTGGTACGGGCATCCAAACGAACCGTTTCCGAGAGAGTACGAACTTGGGCGTTAGCCGTCGTAGTGTCGGCAATGTAAGCAGTAGGCATTTTGCCATCATCCCGCAAGCCAGAGACGATTTTGGTGGGATCGGAGTCGAAGTAATGAGAGACATCGGTGAGACTAATTTCCGAAGAGTCGAGATTTTGAAAAGTAACATCGGCTTTTTTTAGTGATGACTCAAATACCTGACGGCTTTCTTTCATGATCCCTGGGTTGTCAGAATCAAAAGCAAATGACTTACGGTTGAGGTACATATCCTGAAGTTCTTTTTCTTCTTCCCAACTGCTGTTTTCTACAGCGAGATTGATATTAGATGAGTAAGAACCAGAAGCGTTAGAAAAGATGCGAGTTGCTGCTTGACGTAAATTGACACCCATTTCGGCTGCCTGTTCCATAGTGTGTTTGCGGACGAAGTTCATTTCTATGGGTTCGTCAGCTTCGGCTGCCAGTTTGACACCGCGGTCTAACAAGTTCATCTGGTTGATAAATAAATCGCGAAAGACTCCAGAACAGTTTACTACCACATCGATCCGAGGGCGACCGAGTTCTTCTAAAGGAATTAATTCTAGTTTGTTAACTCTACCCAAGGCATCGGGAACGGGACGTACCCCAATCATCCACATGATTTGTGCTAGAGATTCCCCGTAGGTTTTAATATTGTCCGTACCCCAGAGAACACAGGCAATGGTTTCGGGATACTCCCCGCCATTATCTAGCTTTTGGCGATCTATCAGACGGTCTACGACGATTTTTGCAGATTTAACTGCCGCTAGGGTGGGAATTGCCTGGGGATCTAAGGCATGGATATTTTTTCCTGTAGGTAAGACGTTGGGATTGCGGATCGGATCGCCTCCAGGTCCTGGTAGTACGTATTCACCTTCTAAAGCTTTGAGCAAACCACCGAGTTCGTTATCAGCGCAAACTTGTTCTAAGCAAAATTCGAGATATTCAAATAGCGGCTTTAAGGCTTCAGCATCGACATTTTTGTAGCCTTGTTGGTGTAATGCTTCTACCCAAGGAGATTTTTTGCCAATGTTGAAAAAGTTAAGTTTCGACACCATTGAGACTCTACCTTCGGCATCTACTTGTGCTTTGACTAGGGCAGATACGGCGGCGCGAGTAGCTTGGGTAATGTCTTGGAATAACTGGATGTCTTCTAAGATACCGCGATCGTTATTGGCATAGATTTCATCGATATCTCTGCCGATGCTGTTGGCAATGATGCGGGGTAAAGAGATAATTTCTTCTTCTTCGCGGTCTAAATTGGAGATATTAACTAGAGTGGCGATCGCTTCTTCAGCGGTAGGGGGTTTGCCAATGACGTGCAAACCGCAGGGTAAGAGACGAGACTCAATTTCCATCAGCTTTTTGTAAACCAAACCGATAATCGTATCCCTTTCTGCCTGGGTCATTTCCTTGGCAGATTTCTCGGGAAAAACAATGTCTTTATCGAGATTGACGATTTTGGCTTGGTCGATGACCGTATCGACGATTTGAATACCTCGTCCGCCATCTTTGAGACTTTGATAGGAACCGATCAGTTCGCCTAATTCTTTCAAGCCTTTGTACAAACCAGCATTTTCAGCAGGAGGAGTCAAATAAGAAATAGTGGAAGCATAGCTACGGCGTTTGGCGATGGTAGCTTCGGAGGGATTATTTGCCGCGTAGTAATAAATGTTGGGCGTACTGCCAATCAAACTATCGGGATAGCAGTCTCCAGACATTCCCATCTGTTTGCCAGGCATGAATTCTAGGGAACCATGAGTGCCGAAGTGCAATACTGCATCGGCTTGCCAGATACTTTCTAAATAGGTATAGTAAGCGGCAAAACCATGATGGGGAGAAGCAGAACGGGAAAACAACAGCCGCATCGGATCGCCTTCATAACCAAAGGTAGGCTGTACCCCAATAAAGACATTGCCAAACTCTTTACCGTAAATTAGTAAGTTTTTACCATCACTATTGAGATGTCCTGGCGGTTGTCCCCAGTTTTCCTCTAGCTTGACGGAATAGGGAGTTAGTCGTTCGTATTGTTCTACCGACATGCGATAGGCAATGTTGAGTTCGGGAGAAGCATACTGTGCCTGGGCATCGTGAATTACTGCCTCCATCAATTCTTGAGGAGATTTGGGTAAGTCTTTTACGTCATAACCATTACCCCGCAGTCCTTTCATTACTTCGTAGATCGAGCCGAAAACATCTAAGTAAGCTGCCGTACCGACATTACCTTTATCGGGTGGAAAACTAAATACGGTGATGGCAACTTTTTTATCCAGCTTGGGTTTCTTACGCAATACCGCCCACTTCATCGCTCTTCGGGCGATCGCCTCTACCCGATCTTGCAAGGCGATCGCTCTTCCCGTCGCCCCATCTCTACCAGAGGCAATAATTGGCTCGATCGCTCCATCCAATTCGGGAATAGCAATTTGTAGGGCGACCTGTACTGGATGTAATCCCAGTTCGCTTTCTTCCCATTCTTCAGTAGTTTGAAATACGAGGGGTAATGCCACCATGTAGGGACGGTTGAGCCGTTTTAAAGATTCAATTGCCTTGGGATGATCCTGTCTGGCAGGTCCTCCTACTAAGGCAAAACCAGTCAGAGAAACCACCACATCCACTATGGCTTGTTTTTCTCCCGTTCCCCAAAAATAGGCATCTACGGGTTTGGAGAAGTCCAACCCTCCGGCAAACACGGGAATTACCCGCGCACCCATACACTCTAATTCTTGCACCATCGCTACATAGTGGGCATCGTCTTGGGTAACTAGGTGAGTGCGTTGCAGTACCAAACCCACACAGGGAGCTAGAGGGTCTTTAAGCTCTTCAGCAATATCGGTGCGACTATCGTACCAGTCGAGATACTCGTTAACATCCTCAAACATTTTGGGGGCGAGAGGATGCCAGATGCCCATATCGGGATAGACTATGGGTTCGTCATATTTTAGAGGTTTGGGGCGATCGCCTACATACTTATCTGCCAACATCAACAAAAAGTTTTCCAGATTATCGGCGTTACCACCCAACCAATACTGAAAACTCAGCATAAAGTTACGGGCATCCTGAGCTTTTTCTACGGGGAGGTATTTCAATACTTTAGGCAGAGTCCGCAATAGCTTGAGCATTGCATCTTGAAAAGAACTACCCGACTGCTGCTTGCGCTTCCGCATAAATTGAGCGATCATGCTCTTAGACTGTCCCAACTGTGCCATCGAAAAGCTACCCAATTTATTAAGGCGCATCACTTCAGGCATCGAAGGGAAGACGATTGCCGCATCCAGGCGATCGCGATGGGGATTGACCGCCTCAACTACTTTTTGGGCTAAATCTTCAATAAAAATCAATGACGCGATAAATATATTCGCCTCAGCTACGTCTTGCTTGAAGTTAGAGTAATTTTCTTCGTCTCGCAATTCTTCAATTAAGTAACCGCTCAGTTCTACTGCTAAATGGGGATTATTACGGTTAATCGATTTAGCAGCTTCAGTTAATGTACTCTGATACTGAGGCTCTAGCACGACATAGACCACCTTAAGTAGTTCGCGTCCATTGAGTGCTTCGGGGGTTACGCGTCGAATGGTGGACTTGACGTGAGTGAACATAAATTTGACTCTCCTTCTTGAACTAAATTAGGCTATCCAAGGCGATCGCTTTAAGCTAAATTTTGGTAAATCTATATAAACATGTAAATTTGCCAATCTCTATATTTATGTATCAAATAATGCACCCCAAAATTAAGATATTTGGGTATTTGACACATTTCGATAAAAAATCAGCCTGTTTGTGTAACGTAAAGTTTACAATTATCTTTAGTAATCACTCAATGAAATATTTACAAAAGTTTGTTATCAAAAAATTAGATGGTAAATGTGAGCCAATCATATTTGCCGAGCGAGTGGATTTTTTTCCCTCCCTGGTTAAAGTAAGATCTCGATGCGATTGGCAAAGCTATCGAACTCTGGGCAATAGCAAGTTTGTTTTACATTGAATTAAATTATGTTTGGCTAGTAATCTTCTAATAGGATGTCAATAACTTTTCGGAAGTAGTTTGTATTTCTTATGTAGTTTGCTATTGATAATTTGCGCCCAAAAACTACGGACATAAAAAAATCTCCCTTGAAAACTTTCAAACATACCAATAAATCTGCCTGCGCTTTTGCGACTGGAGGCAAAACTGATATATCACTAAAAATGCAAGAATGAATAAATAGACTGAAATTGTAATAAATAAATTACTATGGCTGAATCTCTCCAATACTTAAGCGGAAACGAAATCCGCGATAAATTTCTCAAATTCTATGAGGAACGACAACACAAAATCTTACCCAGTGCCTCGTTAGTACCAGAAGATCCAACAGTACTATTAACAATAGCCGGGATGCTACCATTTAAACCAATATTTTTGGGACAACAAAAAGCACCGCAACCCCGCGCTACTACTTCTCAAAAATGTATCCGCACCAATGATATTGAAAACGTGGGACGTACTGCCAGACATCATACCTTCTTCGAGATGTTGGGTAACTTTAGCTTTGGGGATTATTTTAAAGAAAAAGCTATAGAATGGGCTTGGGAACTTTCTACCCAGGTATATAAGTTGCCCCCAGAGAGAATCATCGTCAGCGTATTTCAAGAAGATGATGAAGCCTTTGCTATCTGGCGTGACAAAATAGGTATTGCCCCGCATCGTATTCAGCGCATGGGAGAAAAGGATAACTTTTGGAATTCTGGCGTTACCGGACCTTGCGGTCCTTGTTCGGAGTTATACTACGATTTTCATCCAGAATTGGGCGATGAGAATATAGATTTAGAGGACGATAGCAGGTTTATCGAGTTTTATAATTTGGTATTCATGCAATATAACCAAGATGCCGAAGGAAATCGGACGCCACTAAAGAACAAAAACATCGATACGGGTTTGGGTTTGGAAAGGATGGCGCAAATCCTGCAACGAGTACCCAATAACTACGAAACCGATCTTATCTTTCCGATAATTAAAACTGCAGCTGAGATTGCGGGGATCGATTACGCTACAGCCGACGAAAAAACTAAAACCTCATTTAAAGTAATCGGAGATCATGTTCGTGCTGTAGTTCACACGATCGCCGATGGGATTACTGCCTCTAATGTCGGTAGGGGTTATATCTTACGTCGTCTAATTCGTCGCGTGGTGCGTCATGGTCGATTAATCGGCATTGAAGGTAACTTTATCAGTCGAGTTGCCGAAACTGCGATCGCTCTATCTGAATCGGCTTATTCTAATGTCAGAGAACGAGAAGAGTTTATCAAAACCGAATTGCAGCGAGAAGAATCTCAATTCCTCAAAACCTTAGAAAGAGGCGAAAAGTTATTGGCGGAGATTATCGCTAAAACAGCTAATCTTTCCGAGAGACAGATTTCTGGTGATGATGCTTTTGAACTGTATGACACCTATGGTTTTCCTTTGGAATTAACCGAAGAAATTGCTGAAGAACAGGGTTTAACCGTAGATCTAAAGGGTTTTGAACGGGAAATGCAGTTGCAAAAAGAACGTTCCAAAGATGCCCATGAATCTATCGATCTAACGGCGCAGAATGCTTTGGGTGAGTTAGCGCATGAGAGTAAAACCACTGAGTTTTTAGGTTATACCAAGCTAGCTGTCAATTCTATCGTCACGGGAATTGTAGTCAACGGTAAACGGGTAGAAACGGCTAATGCAGGAGATGAAGTTCAAATTGTTTTAAACGAAACTCCTTTTTATGCTGAGTCTGGAGGGCAAATTGGCGATAAAGGCTATCTCTCTGGTGAAAATTCCCTGGTACGCATTAAAGACGTGCAAAAGGAAGGCAGTATTTTCGTTCACTTCGGCACTATCGAACGGGGTACTATTTCACTCGGTGATACGGTTAACGCCACAATCGATCGCGCCTGCCGTCGTCGCGCCCAAGCCAATCATACCGCAACCCATTTGTTACAAGCCGCGTTAAAGAAAATAGTCGATGATTCAATTTCCCAAGCGGGTTCTTTAGTAGACTTCGATCGCCTGCGGTTTGATTTTAACTGTCCCCGCGCTTTAACGGCAGATGAAATCCAACAGGTAGAAGACTTAGTTAATACCTGGATCTCTGAGGCGCACCAAGCCGATATTAATATTATGCCTTTAGAAGAAGCCAAAGCTAAAGGTGCAATAGCGATGTTTGGGGAAAAATATGCCGATAATGTTCGGGTGATTGATTTTCCTGGCGTATCGATGGAACTTTGCGGCGGTACTCACGTTGGCAATACCGCTGAAATTGGCGTGTTTAAAATCATTTCTGAAACGGGGATTTCTTCGGGAGTGAGACGGATCGAAGCCGTCGCCGGTGCTGCAATTCTAGACTATTTAAATGTACGGGATAAAATAGTCAAAGAATTGAGCGCTCGCTTTAAAGCCAAACCGGAAGAAATTGGCGATCGCGTTAGCAGTTTACAAGCCGAACTTAAAGCTACTCAAAAGGAATTAGAAGTGGTAAAACAAGAACTGGCGATCGCTAAATCCGATAGTTTACTATCTCAAGCAGAAAGCGTCGGAGAGTATAAAGTGTTAGTTGCCAACATGGGCGAATTAGATGCCAAATCCTTACAGGCTGCTGCTGAAAGATTACAGCAAAAATTAGGTGAAGCAACCGTGGTTTTGGGTTCGATTCCGGCTGAGGGTAAAGTAAGTTTGGTAGCTGCTTTTAGTCAAAAAGTTATTCAAGAAAAGAAACTACAAGCAGGTAAATTCATTGGTGGTATTGCCAAAATCTGCGGCGGTGGCGGTGGTGGCAGACCAAATCTAGCCCAGGCTGGCGGCAGAGATGCTAGCAAGTTAGATAAAGCTTTAGATGCTGCACAGCAGCAATTGATTGCAGGATTAAGTTGATTTTAATAGGTGGGTTGTTTCCCGCCTTGGGGTTTATTTTATTGAAGCTAGTTCAATAAATAATAGACTAGATAACTTTCAGCAAGCTATTTTTAAGCTGCTAAATGTTGTCGCACCAGAGCAACTAAACTATTCGTCCAGTAATCAGTTAATTCTTCGGTAATCGCTTCAACCATAACTCGAATTACGGGTTCGGTTCCAGAGGCTCTAACTAAGACTCTGCCTTGTTCTCCCATAGCTGCTTCTGCCCGCAGAATTCCTTCTCGTAAGGCTTCGCATTCTTGCCAGCGGCGGCGGCGATCGCCATGTTCTACTCTAACGTTACGCAAAATTTGGGGATAAGTTCGAAAACTACCATCGATTAAGGTTGAGAGGGAAACCCCAGATTGGCGTACTAATGCTGCTAAATGCAGAGCAGTTTGAATGCCGTCTCCAGAAACACCGTGATGATGACAGAGTATGTGTCCCGATTGTTCTCCTCCTAACATCGCTCCCGTGCGCCACATTGCAGCTTGAACGTGACGATCGCCGACGAGAGTGCGCTGTAGTTTGCCGCCAGAGCTTTGCCAAGCTCGTTCGAAGCCCAAGTTTGCCATTACGGTCGCTACGATTAAATTATCTGGTAGCTGTTGCTGTTTGCGCAAGCACTCGCCCCAAAGATAGAGAATGTAGTCACCGTCTACTACTCTACCGCGACTGTCAACTGCCATAACGCGATCGGCATCGCCATCAAAAGCAAATCCCAAATCTGCCTGATATTCTCTTACCGCTAGCTGGAGCAAATCGAGATGGGTCGAACCACATTTAACATTAATGCGATCGCCGTCTGGCAATTGATGCAAACTAATTACTTCTGCACCCAGTTGTTGAAAAATAGCTGGCGCGACATTTACCGCCGCACCCCAAGCTAAATCTAGAACTATTCGCATCCCCCTTAGATCGAGTGCAGTAGGTAGGGACTGTCTGAGATTTTGAGTATAATCTTCGACTAATTTCGGACGATAATAGTGTTTGCCCCAGGTGCGCTCGGAAAAATTCTGTCCCTCTCGATCCGATGCTCTGAGTCTCTCTTCAATTCTTTGGGTGAGAAGTTCCTCTAATTTAGTGCCTTCGCCGTTAAAAAATTTAATGCCGTTGTCTTCTGGTGGGTTATGACTGGCAGAAATCATAATTCCTCCAACTGCCGGGCTAATTCTAGTTAGAGTGGCCACACCAGGAGTAGGGCATAAACCCAGGTGCCACACTTCTAAACCTGCAGCGGTCAATCCTGCCGCGATCGCCATGGCTAACATATCGCTGGAGTTACGAGAATCTTGTCCGATAATGACCACACCCCCGTTCGAGGTAGTTTCTCTTAAAACTGTGCCCGCACAATAACCTAGTTGCAAAGAAAAAGGGGCATCGAGCAGTTCTCCTGCTTTGCCCCTAATACCATCAGTCCCGAATAACGGTGTTTTGGGTAAGGTATCGATCTCTGAATGCGATATTTTGGTAAGTAAGTTTATAGAATCTCTCACACCAACAAACTCCTAACTTTTTATTCAAATAACGAATTTAACTAATAGATACATCAAATCCCATTGCCAGCAAAGTTTAGCAACAATCGGACTACAAACCACAGTCGATTGGTAGGGACAGACCAAGGATAACGAATAAACTTAAAATTCGTCTAGCATTAAATACTGAATAATAGATCGCAAGCGACATTCGAGCTTCCCAGATTTTACCAAGACTTGTCGATAGTCAATCGGGAGCGCCGTAGATTTATCAATCTAGTTTCGCGAGTTAACTAGTTTTGTATTATGTTTATAGATCGTTTAATCGAGCAAATCCGAGTCAAAAATACTCCTTGTATAGTGGGTTTGGATCCAGCTTTAGCTAAAATGCCCCAGTGGTTTCTTACCCGACATCAAATCGATAACCACAGTAACATTGCCGAATGCGCCGAGGCAATTTATCAATACAATCTTCTCGTTTTAGATGCAATCGCCGATCTCGTACCTGCAGTCAAGCCCCAATCTGCTTATTACGAACTTTTTGGCTCTGAAGGCTTTCGCGCTCTCGAAAAAACGATTATGGCAGCTCGCCAAAGAGGATTACTAGTAATTTTAGATGTCAAACGGGGGGATATTGCCGCTACTGCTGAAGCTTATGCTAGAAGTTATTTTCCCTCTCAACCTGCTCCACCTCTAGAAGCCGATGCCATAACTATCGTGCCTTATCTGGGAGCAGATTGTCTGGAGCCTTTTATCCAACAAGCACTTATCTGGGGTAAGGGAATTTTTGTTTGCGTAAAAACATCTAATCCTGGCGGTGCAGTCGTTCAAGACTGCTCAGTAGGCGATCGCTTGTTGTATGAAATTGTCGGTGATTTAGTCAGAGTTGAGGCAGCAAAAAGCCTGGGAACAAATGGCTATAGCAGTATCGGTGCAGTAGTGGGAGCGACTCATCCCGATGCCGCTCGTCGTTTGCGATCGCAGCTACCCCAAAGTTTTTTTCTCGTCCCCGGTGTGGGGGCACAGGGAGGAAGCAAAGCGGGCATTCAGGCTTGTTTTAACTCTGATGGCTTAGGAGCGATTATTAGCAGTTCTAGAGCGATTATGTATCCCCATCTCTATGGCAAAGCAGAATCGAATTCGGCTGCGATTAGAGCCGCAGCTCACGAGCTGATTGACCAGGTACGAGATATTTTATAGATAATTTTTCGTGCTGTTAGTTGACAACTTTCCCTAAAATACTGTTAATATATTTAAGGCAGATAATGGGGTGTCGCCAAGCGGTAAGGCAGCGGGTTTTGGTCTCGCCATTCCTAGGTTCGAATCCTAGCACCCCAGTTACAATCTAATGATCCTCGAGCGATTGAGTTAACTACCCGCGCCGATAGTCGATAAACATATAAACACATATAAACATATTACTATCAACTAAATTATTTGATGTCCCATTAGTGGTAACTCAACGATAAAAGTAGCTCCCTTGCCGACTCCAGGGCTTCGAGCCACTATTTTGCCACCGTGAGATTCTACTAAATGACGTACGATCGATAAGCCCAAACCCAACCCTTCTTGAGAACCAGTGGAAGTGTTACTCGCGCGACGAAAGCGATCGAAAATATAAGGCAGAGCTTCGGGGGCAATGCCCTTACCCGTGTCTCGGAGGCAAACTCGAGCGCGATCGGAAAAATATTCCAAACTTATGCTAACTTTGCCTCCTGAAGGGGTAAATTTAATGCTATTAGTTAAGAGATTCCAAAATATTTGCTCGAGTCGTTGGGGATCGCCATTAATTTCTCGTAAATTTTCCTTGAAAGCTACTTGTAATTCAATTTGCTTGGCAGCGGCAAGCGGTCGGACGGTATCTATCGTGGCAGCAAGCGGTGCCGTAAGAGGTATCGGTAGCAAGTTTAACTGTAAATCGCCGCGCACGATGCGAGCCACATCTAGTAAATCTTCAATCAGTTGGTTTTGAGTTTGGGCATTACGTTCGATAACTGCTATGGCTTTTTGACTTCGCTCTAGATCGAGTTGACCACTACCCAAGAGCTGTATCCATCCTAGGATAGAATTTAGAGGTGTGCGCAACTCGTGAGAGAGAGTGGCAAAAAACCTTTCTTTGAGACGATTGGCAGTTTCGGCTTCTTCTCTTGCCTGCCGTTCCCGCTGTAATAATTCAGTTCGTTCTCGTTCGGCTCGTTGGCGATCGCTGATGTCTTCTGCTGCTCCCTCGTAGTAGAGGATTTGACCGTTCTGGTTTTTGACAGCGGTGGCATTATGTTGCATCCAGATAATTTTGCCGTTTTGACAGCGAGCTTGCACTTCAAAGTTGGCGATCGCTTCATTACGCTTTAGCCGTTGGTACCAATCTCGTTGTTGTCGGTCGTTAAGATAAAACTCAGCCAAATTGCGCTGCTGTAAATCTTCTCGGTTGACACAGCCTAACATTTTGATTAATGCAGAGTTTGCTTCTAAAATTTTTCCCTGAGGATCGAGACGATACAGCCCGATTGGTACTCGCTCGAAAAGTCGGTCGTAACGCTGTTGTAATTCGTTGAAAGCTGTTTGTTGTTGCGATCGCTCCCAGGCAGAACGAACGGCAGCGGCTAATCTTACGTAATCCGAAGTAGACTTAATTACATAATCATCTACTCCTGCTTTCATAGCTTTAACCGCAATTTCTTCGCTACCGGTACCGGCAAACATAATTACCGGACACTCTGGTTTTTGCTGTTTAATCGTATGTAAAATGTCTAATCCCGTCGTCCACCCCAATTGATAATCGGTAATAACTAAATTAAATTCCTCCGCCTGCAATGCTTGGTTGAGGCTGGCAGGTTCGTCAATTTCCCAATATTTGAGCTGGGAAAAAAGATGTTTTAATTCTCTTAACACTAAAGTGCGATCGTCGGGATTATCATCAATTAGTAATATTTGTAATAAATTCATTGTTTAGAAAAAACCAAGCATGGGTAATTAGCAATACCCAAGTTCTTATGAATTAGCGGTCTATATCTAACGATGGTAATTTTTAATCTAATCCTACAAACTTATCGATTGAGTATGGATTTAAATTTTAATTAACTTAGAGATAAATTGCTCCATCGCCGCTCGAATATATACTTAACAATATTTGGGCACTATAAACTAAATTTTTTCTTGGTTTATGTCGGTGCAGCTCCGTACACTAATTAAGTAATTATATTTAGAAGATTCTTACTCTAATTGACCTAAATTAAAGATTCAAATTTCAACCTCAAAACCAATAGTAATTTTATTAGCACTCGACCTCAAAACAATATTTTATTTAAAGATAGATGAATCTCGGTTTGACGGTCGAGGATGGTCGAGAATTCCGATCCAGTTTTGATTATAATCGATCGCTTCTGGCTACTGTTTGTCTATTACCAGCTTGCCCTTTGCTTCACTGAATCGAAACTCTAATTCTCCCTGCTTAAAGAGATTTAGACCTCTAATTTTTGGTTTAATTTTTCGTTGCCGTCGAGCAGCGCAACTGGTAGTTGAGACTCAATAACCTCAACCATAAACCTGGATATTGCTTTTCTAACCAGGGCTGAGACTGTTTTATCCAGCCAGGAAACCAACTGCCAAGTAGAAAATTTCGTAGTGCATCCAAATTAAACGCCAAATACGAACCCAACCAACGAATCAAATCTCTAGTGCCCGCCATTTCCCAAATCCACAACAATAAGGCGGGGTTTTTTTGCGCCGCAACTAGAGCTAGTCGCGTAAAAGTAAACCAGTCGGTACGATCTTTGATAAAAGTGTCAGCTACTTCGGGGGGTTCTTCTGCCAAGAGACCGAAAAAAGTATTTAACATCGAATTAATTCGCTGGGGAGGTAAAAGTTGATGAGTAGGTACCATCATCCCCTTAGAAAATAGCCAGGTAACGGAGATGTTGCTTTGATAGGCACGAATTTGCTCTAGGTGTTCGGTAGTTAGTAAGTCGTATTTTAGAGCGGTATCGAGTAAAGTTGTCAGTCGTTCTAAGTTGCGAACTAGAGAACCAAAACCCGTAAAGATCAGGGGAGATTGTAAAGAAGCCGCATCGCCAATTGCCAACAAGCGATCGAAAGCGATCGCGCGATCGCTTTCGCTGGCACTAAAATGACCGGGAATATAGCCAAAAGTTGGTTTTTTCCAGACTAGTTTTTCTGGATCGCAACGCCGATACTCGGGCAAAATGTTAAAAAAATCTTCGTACATCTCGAGCAAAGAACCGGGATTATCGGGATGTACTTGATGATAGTGAAACAGATAAAAAGTTAGTTCGCCATTGTCTCCAGGAAATAATTCCCAAATCAGCTGTCTACCTCTGGAAATATCTCCGTGAGAATTGAGTACGTCACCATAACGAGCATCCCATACTTCTGGTGCAAAACCATCTTTGATGACCGCGCCTACGGTAGGACAGACGCTATCAAAGGCGCGGACTCCATTCAACTGCCAGGCAATGGGTGAAGCCGTACCCATCGCGTCGATTAACAAGCGTCCTCTAACTTGTCTCTCGTTCGCAGTTGGCAAGTAAACCGAGCTTACAGTCACTTCAGTATCCGAAACCTCAGCGCGAGTAAATTCGGTTTCATCCCAAATCTCGCCTCCTGTCTGTCGCAACTTATCTCCGCAAAAACGCAGTAGTTTTTCGGCATCAAGTGCTACGTTCAGCACTTTGGGAGTGTGCAACACTTTGGCTTTGAGATGGGGTGGATTGTATGCATCGAAAAATTTGCTAAAACCATCGCGATATTCAGCGGCAATTACTGTTTCAAACTCTTCAGGAGTAAATAAACCCAGGTTAATCAAGCTTTGAAATTCGTCGCGGGAAATATTCCACTCGCGGTTCATTTTCCCAAAAGGCAATCTCTCGATCAGCAGAACTCGATAGCCTTTTTGAGCCATTATCGCCGCGTGTATTACTCCCAATGCACCGCCAATATAAATTAAATCGTAAGCCGTGTCTTGACTTGTTGGTTTGTGGCTCGCTTCGGCAACTCGAAAAATTACTTCTTGAGGCTGCTCGGGATTTTTAACACTTTCGCGCCAGCGTCGTTCCCACCAATAAACTCGATTGAGGTCGCGTTCCCCATCGGGCATTTTTTGAAAAAAATGTACCGTTCGAGGATAGTATTTAGCTAGAGCTTCAAAAATCGTCTGTTCAGTTAAATCTATTGCTGGGGGTACGGGATACTGTGGCGGAAATGCGGCGCGAATTTCTCTTACTAGCTGCTGTTCGATCTCAGTAGCAGCTCTCGGTAGATTTTCACCCCACTGAAAGATTTTGAGATAAGTCGTACGCTGTAACGACCAAACAAAGATCGACAATTCACTATCGGTTTCCAATTCTAAAGCAAGATGCCAACGAATTCCATCTGGGGTTATGATTATATTTCCCACTTTAGGTTGCCATTGATGTAACCAAAGTTTTACTTTATCGATGTCGGGGGTAGGAATTTCTATATATAGTATTTCTTTCATTACCAGTTGATTGAATTACTAGATCTAGCTTAAAACCCCGTCAGCAGCAATAAGCTAAACCTATAGCAAAATAAAGATTTGAACTAAGATCTCACACCCTTGGATAACTGATAATCTTTTGCAGATTAATTATTACTACTATGGATTATCCCATTCCTCTCAATGCAGAAGAAATTCTGGCATTAAGAAATTATGCGATTAATGAAGAAATAATTGCGACCGCGATCGCTGGAGTAGTTAATATCGCTCGTCAACAAGGTCAATCTTTGGAAGAATTGCAAGCAGGAGTGCTCAAAGATGACAGAGTTTTAGACTTAACTCGCCGCAAGTGGTTGAGCGAGTCGATCGCTTTGGCTTGGAAGATGCTGCCCTGACAAGTAGGGAGTAATAAGTAATGAGTAGTAAGTAATAAGTTTTCTCTTGCCTCCTGACTCCTGAGTTTTTACTTCCTACTTCCTGCTTTCAAATCCCCGCGTGACCTAATGCCAACCCAGTAAACAACATTCCCAGAACTAAAAACGGTTGGGCACTGGCTTGATATTTCACGTCGTTTTCTAGGGGATCGCGCAGAAAGTACATATCTTGAAAGACGATCTGGGGAATTACCAATAGCAGCACAATCGAGCCATAGAGATTTTCGTGGATGCCAATTAAGTAACCGCCAATTCCTATTTGAAATACATCGATCGCGATAACGCAGATCCAAGCAGCGGTAGTAATGCCAAACATCACGGGTAGAGATTTCAAGCCCAACTGCCGATCGCCTTCGACGCTTTTGAAGTCGTTGACTACAGCAATTCCCAAACCCGCAAAGCTGTAAATTAGAGTCAAAATTACGATCGTCCAGTTTAAATCGCCAAATAAAGCGTGACCAGTCCACCAGGGCAGGGCAATATAGCTCGAACCCAAAGCATAAGTACCCAACCAGCCGTTTTGTTTCAGCTTTAACGGGGGAGCAGAATAGATGTAGGCTAAAAACGCTCCTCCTATGGCAATACAGGTAATCGTGGGAAACTCATGACCCACCGCTCGATCCAATCCATATGCCACGGCAATTCCTGCCGCTAAGAGCGCGAAAATTTGAATGTTAACTTGGGTTAGAGAAATTGCTCCTGAAGGAATGGGGCGATAGGGTTCGTTAATCGCATCGATTTCGCGATCGTAAAGTTCGTTGAGGGTTTGGGTATAACCTGCCATCAAAGGTCCTGAAAGCAGCATACAAGCTGCTGCCAGGAGAACATTTTCTAACGTCCAGCTAAAGTTGCCCGAAGATGCCGCGCCACAAACTACTCCCCAAATCAAAGGAACCCAGGTGATTGGTTTCATTAGCTGCAGCCTAATTTTCCAAATTGAGGTTTCCCCCGCTGCTGCTCCCCTGATTCCTAATAGTTGTCGCGTTTTGGCATTGCGTTCTAGCTGTTTGCTTTTTAAGTCTTGAGAAGGAGTAGTGTCAGACATAACTCTAGTTAACCGATAGTTACTTCTAAATAGCCGTTTTGGAATTTAGCTCCCGTTACCGAACGACCTTGCCAAGCAGGCGGTAAAATAATGTTACGTCTTTGATCGCCCGCTTCGATAGTAATTCCCGGACCGTATTGAGTTAGTTTAACTTCTTTTTTAGCAAAGCCTGGTAAAAATACGGCAATTTTTTTCTCTGCTGTAGAGATTGTCGTTGGTTGGGGAGCATCGCCACTTTCAATTTTAGTAGGCAAACCTTCTATTAGGGGCTGCCAGTTACTGCCGTCAAACTCTGGCAGGGAGGTAACGGTCAAAGGCTTAAATTCACTAGAGATTATCTCGGTAGTTTCCCCACCACTGAGTAGCACTCCAGCTACGGTTAGTCCGATTTGCTGGGCACTACCCCACAGATATTTAGCAGAGGTGATCGCAATTTCGTCGTCTTTGGTAACCAAATAAGCAATAACTCTTTGTTCTGCGAGAGCCTTAGTACCTTTAGTTAAAATCTGGGATGCAGGATTATTTGTCTCTGAGATGTCTTCTGCCGACCAGGTGACGTTTAGTACGGCAGTACTTACTGGCTGGACGAAGGGAGACAGGGCTTTAACAATATCTGATTCGACAAATATACCCCGAAAACGACGGATATACCAGCTTAAAATTTCTGGCATCCCAAACATCCTGAGAGTATTAATGTCTCCCGTACCATCATAGACGATCGCATCGTAACTACCGCTCTGGTCGTATTCGCGAATTGCGTTGAGCGCCAAAGCTTCATCCATTCCTGGAAGTACGCCCAATTCTTGACCGTACACCTCTTTAAGTAACGGAGAACGTAAATACTGAGCCTCGATTTTTTTAACTTCCTCCCAGCTATTTTCTAATAGCGTTGCGGCACTTAGTTCGACAACACTCAGGTTAGCAGCAATTTCTACAGGTTCGGCAGCGGCAGTCATTCCCAAAAGGAGCCGAAAAGCAGGGCGAGACTGAAGTCCCACGAGTAGCACTCTACTTCCTTCATTGGCTAATTTCTTGGCAGTGGCGATCGCAACAGTGGTGCGATCCGTACTATCTGTACCTAAAAAGGTGACGATCGAAGACATACTAGTTGTGATTTTTGTTGATTAGGTATTGCTGTAATTATTACTAAATTACCGATCTACTGGTTCGATTTCATCCTCAAAAAACCAAGTTCCGGTATTATCATCAAACTGCACGATCACTCCAACTCCACTACCGTCTGTCATTTTAAATTCCTTGACGGTTCCGATTTTACCTAATAGTCCGGCAACTTTACTGTTTACTCTATCTATCAATCGATATACTCTTACTTTCTGCCCGATTTCCATTCCTGCTTATATTCCAAATTCAAATTCTAATGAGCCAATTCACAGTTTAAAGCAAAACCATCCCCTTTTTTAAGTTCTAGCCCACAACACCATAAATTTGCCTGACTATGAAAGGCAGAGGGAGTATTTCTCTGTTAACCTTAGCTAAAATAGGCTCCTAATCATAATTCAACTTTTTTTAGGCATCGAAGATGGTTTTATCAGCAGCAAACAATAAGTCCAAACAGCAGTTGCGTTGGTATTGGGAATTATTCATCGTTCTCATCGAGCGTAATTTGAAAAGAAGATATCGTGGTTCTGTATTGGGAGTTTATTGGTCGTTGTTAAATCCTTTAATTATGACGGGACTGTATACGGCTATTTTTGGAGCGGCATTTGCCAGTTATTATGATAACTCTACCCTAAATTACATCTTAGCGGCTTTTACTGGTTTAGTAGTGATTAACTTTTTTTCTGCTTCTACTGCTCAAGCTTTAGCTAGCGTGGTAGATAACGGTGCGATCGCCAATAAAATTCGCTTGCCTTTGTTTATTTTTCCCCTATCGACTATCGGTGCTAATATCTTTCAGTTAATTGTGGGTGCTTTTCCAATATTAGTAGGGGTGACTTTAATAATTTCCCATAGTGTTATCAATACCTTAGCCTTATGCTTGCCTTTGGTAGCTTTGACTTTGGTCTGCACGGGAGTAGGTTTATTAATGAGTGCTTTATATGTGTTTTTTCGTGACTTGTCTTATTTTTACGAATTATTAACTTTCTTGTTATGGATTAGTTCGCCGATTTTTTATCCACCTGAAATTGTTCCCGAAGCAGTAAGCAAATTTCTAATTCTCAATCCTTTGCTACCAATTATTGAAAGTATACGTCAAATTTCTCTGTCAGGAAACTTACCCAATTTATTATTAATTTGTCAGGCTTTTTTAAGTGGTTTAATAGTTTTAGTTTTGGGCATAGTTGCTTTTTCAAGCTGGCAGTCTCAGTTTATCGATTTACTGTAAGGATTCAGGTATCAGGGTTGACAAAAAGGAAAAAGAGATTAAAGTAGCCAATAATGAGCGAAGCTAATCACCCCTTCAAAGCCGAAGAACTGCGCCAGTTGTCCAATGAGAAACTGGCAGAAATCGTGACTACCCAACAAAAGCTGATTGAGAAGCTAGAAAAAAGAATAGAACAACTGGAACAGAGCCTCAACCTCGACAGCCAAACCTCATCGAAACCCCCTTCAACTGACTTGCTGAAAAAAAGCGAGAGAAAACCAGAAGTAGGGTTGGAAGAAGCCAAAAAAGAGACAAAAAGAAAACCAGGAGGACAACCAGGACATCAAGGGAAGACGAGAAAAGGATTTGGGCGTGTAGACCGCTACGAAGTATTGAAACCGACCATCTGCTCCAACTGTGGAAATCAACAATGGAAGACTAAGGGGGTACGAGTAGATACTCAACAGGTAGCCCAGTTGGTGGCAAAACCGATACAAGTCGTAGAGTACCAACGTCATCACTGTCAATGCGGCAAGTGTGGAGCAATAGAGGCAGCTCGACGGTCTCCCACAATGATTCCAGGTCAAGACTTGGGAGTCAGACTACAGGGGTTACTTTCCTGGCTGGGAAACTATGCTCATATGTCCTATGCTAAACAGCAAGAACTGTTGTGGGAACTGGGAGCAATAGAAATTAGTAGGGGAACTTTAGTTGCCACCAATGAACGAACGAGTACAACAAGCGAGTATCAACAGTGTTGAAGGGTTGAAAAAGTCGATTAATTCAGAGCATCCTCCTCTACATTGTGACGAAACCCCCTGCTCAGTTAAAGGAGTCAAAGAATGGCTCTGGGTTTTAGCTGGGTCAGAGTTCTGCCTGTTTCATGCCGGCGATACTAGAAAACGCAGAGAATTGGAAGCTGTATTAGGAGTATTCTATGATGGAGTTTTGATTAGCGACGATTTTAGTGTCTACAACGGCTATTCAGTAGCAGGACAACAAAAGTGTTTGGCTCATCTACGTCGTCATTTTCAAAAACTGTTAAAGACTAAAGGGGTAGATAACCAAGAAATTGCTACCACCTTTCTGTCTCTAATTGATGAGGCATTTAAGCAACATCGGGTTTGGCGACAGACCCATCAGGAAAGCCACTATCGAGATTGGGCAGAGGATTTCCGAAGGCGAGTGACTAGCGCAATTAAGACTTGGCTCAAGAATGCTGGTCATGAAGCTGGAAAACTGCTACGTTCGCTGCGTGATAAGGCGGAGCAATGGTGGTATTTTCTGACACATCCTCAGATACCCCCCGACAATAATCTAGCTGAACGATGTTTGAGAACTGCTGTAACCAAGCGGAAAGTTTGTGGTGGCTCTCGTTCCATCGAACGGTTTCAACATACAGCCAACCTGCTGAGTGCAATTCAATCTTGTCGTTTGCAAGGACGTTCGGTGATTACTTTTTTTCAACAGACTTTACAAGCTACAGTTGGACATTGTTCTTATCCTTCTCTTATTCCTCATGCTTGCACCTGAATCCTTACGATTTACTTTAAAACAATGAAAGAAGCAATTAGGTTGGATGGAGTAAGTTTGTGGCGTAGAACTCAAGAGGAATTTTCCTACGATCTCAAAAAAACGATACTATCTATACTCGAAAGAAAGTATCGTCATCCTAGCAAGAAACTAGTTTTAGATAATATTAATTTAGCGATCGCCAAAGGTGAAAAAATTGGCATTATTGGTGCTAATGGCTCTGGTAAATCAACCTTATTAAAATTAATTTGCGGAATTTTAAAACCAACGACGGGTACAGTAAGAGTAAGAGAAAAAATTGCTCCGTTAATTGAATTGGGAGCCGGTTTCGACCCTGAACTTTCGGTTATAAATAATATAATTTTTTATGGGGTAATGCTAGGATATTCTCGACAAGAGATGAAACAAAGAGCCAAACTAATTTTAGAGTTTGCCGAGTTGGAAAATTACGCCTTAGTTCCAGTAAAAGGATTATCTTCGGGAATGGCTGCTAGACTGGGATTTGCCATTGCTACCGATGTCAATCCAGATATTCTCATTCTCGATGAAGTTCTCTCAGTAGGTGACGAAAGTTTTAAAAACAAGTGCGCCAAGCGAATGGAACAATTCTGGCAGGATAACGTTACTATTTTGCTGGTTTCTCATTCAATGGAGCTAATTCAAAGTTCTTGCCACAAAACTATCTGGATGGATCGGGGCAGAATTAGGTTATTCGGTCAAACTGATGAAGTTGTAAATAAATATCTTAAAAATGTTCCCCAGTTTGTTTGAGCCTGAGATTATTACCTAGAATGAGTTTTGAATTAATTATTAATTTTTTTTTTTAATTTATGACCGCTAAAGTTTTAGTAATCGGTGGCTGTGGCAGAATTGGCAATAGTGTAGCGTGGGATATTGTAAATCATACAGACGCGACAGTTATCGTCACCTCCAGAACCCAGAAAACTGTCGAACCGCCTTTAAAATTTCAAATTTTAGATTTGGCAGACACCGAAAAATTAACAGCAGCTATCTCCTCAGTAGATTTAGTAGTACACTGCGCGGGTCCTTATAGCCACCGAGATGGTAAGGTCTTAAAAATCTCCATCGATCGCGGAGTTAATTATCTAGATGTAAGCGATCGCAGTTCTTTTTATCGGCAGGTAATTTCTGATAGAGAACGAGCTAAAGAAAAAGGAGTTACCGCCATTTTAAATACGGGAATTTTTCCAGGTATTTCTAATAGTATGGTCAAGCAAGGAGTCGAACAATTCGATCGCCCCGAAAAAATCCATCTCAGCTATGTCGTGTCTGGTTCTGGTGGTGCGGGTTTGACCGTGATGCGGACTACCTTTTTAGGTTTAAAAGAAAAGTTTAAGGCGTTAATTGATGGTAAGTGGCAACCAATTCTACCGTATAGCGAACGAGAAGTAATTCAGTTTCCTGCCCCCTATGGCAAAGCAGGAGTTTACTGGTTTGAAATGCCAGAAACCTATACTTTTGCCGAATCTTTTCCCGTACAAACGGTAATTACTAAATTTGGTTCGCTTCCCGATCTATACAATCATTTAACCTGGATTACCGCCCATATTTTTCCCTCCGCTTGGGTAGAAAGTCCTAAAGGGGTAGAATTCTTTTCTCGCGTCAGTTACTTGATGACTTCGGTTACCGACAAATTTAGCGGCATTGGAGTAGCAATGAGGGCTGAAATTACCGGCAGCAAGTCAGGAAAAGCTACTACATCCTGTTTGACAATGGTACACGAAAATACGGCGATCGCGGCGGGAATCGGTGCGGGAACTATTGCTGAATCACTCTTATCGGGTAGATTGATTTGTCCTGGGGTACATCCTGTAGAACAGGCTTTACCGACAGATTTGTTTGTCGAAGCTATGAATAGCCGTAATGTCAAGATCGATCTTGTTGAAAGTAGGAAGTAAAAAGGTAAGAAGGTGTCTTGTTGCTAAATAGTAAAGATCGAAATGGATAATTTTTGGTTTCCCCCATAGCTTTACACCCGTGCTTAGCCAATTCTGGCAAACTAAAGCATAATAAACGATCGAGATAAATGTCTTAACGAGATGGATTATGCAACTAACAGATCGGGTTCGTTTGGGTTTGGCTGTAGGAGTCGCTAAGTTGGTTACTGCTTTAGTGCGATCGCTGCGTTTGGGTGCGGCTTCGGTGCTGCCAGGAGAAATTTCCCGTCGTCTCCATCCTCGTCTATTACCTTTGCTGTTCGTTCAGGTAATGCGGGGAGTTATCTTAATTGTCGGTACTAACGGTAAAACTACTACTTCTTTACTGCTAAAAAATATTTTGGAAGATAACGGTTACTCGGTAGTTCATAATTCTAGCGGTGCTAATCTGATTAACGGTTTAGTTACTGCTCTGTTAAATAGTACTAATATGACCGGTAAACTAATGGCAGATTACGCCATTCTTGAAGTAGATGAAAATATCTTGCCGTTGGTTTTACAAGACTACCAACAGAATGAAATCCCATCCGGCAAAGAAGAGAGCAATCTTTATATCCTTGGTTTAAATCTGTTTCGCGATCAGCTAGATCGCTACGGAGAAGTAGATACTATTGCCCAATGTTGGCAAAAAGCGATCGCGCCATTAACCAAAAACACCAAAATTATTCTCAATGCCGACGATCCCACACTTTCTTACTTGGGACAGCAACTACCGCAGCAGGTAGTTTACTTTGGACTCAACGAACCAGATCTCTATCTCGAAGCAATACCTCATGCAGTCGATTCTATTTACTGTCCTAGTTGTGGGCATCTTTTAGACTATCGAGGTGTTTATCTCTCTCATTTGGGAGATTATCAATGTCCTAGCTGTAACTTTAAAAAAAGCCCAACTGCTATCAACAGTCGAGAATGGTCGCAGATTTTAATTGGAGTTTATAATAAATACAATACCTTAGCTGCAGGTCTATTAGCGCAGCAATTAGGCATTCTCGATCGTAAAATTCACCAGACAATTAAAAGTTTTAAAGCGGCATTTGGACGAGCCGAAGAATTAAATATTGAAGGCAAACAAGTCAGAATCTTACTATCTAAAAATCCCGTCGGCATGAATGAGACAATTAGAGCGGTAAACCAGGTTAAAAAAGCAGGTAAATCTTCGGTAACGTTATTAGTTTTAAACGATCGCATTCCCGACGGTACAGATGTCTCCTGGATTTGGGATGTGGATACTGAAGCATTGGTCAAATTGGGTGGCAAATTAATTATCAGTGGCGATCGCCTCTACGATATGGCTTTGCGCCTGCAATACAGTTATTCAGAAAATAGACAAGATACCGTCAACTACGAACTAATTGTCAAAGAAGATTTGTCCCAGGCAATTACCACCGCTTTAGCGGCAACTTCACCCGAAGAAACTCTACATATTCTTCCTACCTACTCTGCCATGCTCGAAGTCAGAGAAATATTAGTCGGACGCAAAATTTTGTAAGCTCATTTGAAACATCAAAACAAACAGGCTGAAGAATACCAGCAAATAAAAAAAATATGTACGCTGGCGTACTTTTAACTAAAAACGATTATGTTTATAAATGTTTTATAAAGTTTCCAATAGCTTAATTGCCTAACCGAACCGAAGCCTACTTAATCCAACCGACAATTAATATACTCCAGAAAAGCTGCGTTCGCTTTCAGTATTAATACTTATAGCTATCGCTTGCTAAGAGCTATTAAGAGTTACATTAAACTATCGAGCAAGGCTTATAAAAACCCGATCTTTCCCAGACCTTGGCAGAGTAGCAAGACTCATACGTTAAACTAAAATTTAGAATTTAGCACTGGTAAAATGAAAAGATAACTAACATATTTTTATTTTTGACTCTAGATGCTGAGGGGATGAACACCGATCGACCGATAATTGCTATGGTTTAAAAAGTTGAAATTATTGAAAAAAATTAACATTTTAAGTTAACCTGTAAAGTAAATCCAACTAAAAAATTGATGACATCCATGCTAATATCAACCAAAAATACAGTACAAAGCTAGTTGTATTTATAAAAACTTATTCCTAATTACCTAAAACTAAAATATTTTTTCATGAAACTCAAAAAAAATATTTTAGTTTTAGGTAATTAGGATGACAATGGCGGTATAAAGTTACTAAGTCGGTAATGTTAACTATATAAACTTAACTATACAAGCAAATAATCGAACGAAAAAAACGCAAAATTTACAAATATGCAGCTAAACAAAAATGATCCAGATCTCAATCACTTGCGAGTACTGGTAGTCGAAGATGTAGTTGATTCTAGAGAAGTTCTGACAATTTATTTGGAACAAATTGGAGCAAGAGTAAAAGCAGTAACTAATGCTGTTGAAGCTCTACAAGTAATCGAATATTTTCATCCATCTTTGTTGATTAGCGATATTTATATGCCCGAACGAGATGGTTATTGGTTGATCGAGCGCGTAAGAAATTTAGCTCCACCTTCCTTAGCCGCCATACCGGCAATCGCTGTAACTGCTGCCGCTAGAGACAGCGATCGCGATAGTATCTTGGCTGCAGGTTACGATGACTATATCACCAAGCCTTTCATTTTTGCTCATTTAGCAGCTTCAATCGAACGGATTCTCAAAGAGCATCAGTATAAAGTATGCTAGAAAAGAAAAATAGACCGATCCCAATTACTTTGATATTACTTAATACTTAATTTGTCCTTTATTTAATGTTAGCGATGAGTGGTCGGGTAACAATGCTGGGGATAGCCCGATGGGCGGGAAAATGAGGGAGTTATCGAACCATTCAAAGATGTTTCTACAGTCCCCAGAACTGACCGACCTTAATGTGGGTGTTTTTTCGTACCCAAGGATTGGCGTTCTTTGCCCTATCCCTGGTGGGTCTTGAACCAAGACCATCCTATCCCTTACGCATCGAACAGGTGATTCGACCTGTGCCAGAAGCTCAAGCTGCTCCCTCAGAGTCTTCATCGGGGACTAAGGGCAAGCGAGGTTGTCCCAAAGGCTCCAAGAACAAGGATAAAACGCAGGTCAACCTTTCCCGTGAACTGTGACCTCTACTCTTTGAGGTTCCAAATTGAATTTTATTTCCGTGACGCTAAACAATTCTGGGGGTTGGAGGATTTTAGGAAGATCTCCCCAACTGCCGTAACTAATGCCGTGAATCTAGCCTTCTTTATCTCTCTTCTGTCACTCTAGGCATAAGAGCAGTAAAACTCATCCCAACAATAGACCAAATATCTTAAGCAATCAAACCCATTTATTTTAGTAATAAGCCTCGGAAAGCCCAATGAAAGTTATAGTTTATTATGGGCAATCAAACGGATTTGATATTATTCCACTACGACCTCGAATTAAAACCAAGCAAAACCCAAATTGTTCACAGCCAACTTGAACTGGATAAACACCAAGCAGGATTTGATTTTCTGGGATTCAATATACGCCAATATAAAGTTGGTAAATATCAGTTACACAAATATTGCCATCTTTCCAAAACTAAGAGTAACCAACTGATTATAAAGCTCCATAAAGCGAAAAAGGAAGGAAACAAGACCCAAAAATGGTTCAATAATCTGGACTGGGAATGGGTGGACGATATTCCTACCTTACTCAAAGTAGGTACTTAAAAAAGAGCCTGAAAAGAGAGAAGCGCAGTGAGGTTAAAGTCTCGTGCTGCGTTTTGAAGACGAGTCGGGTTGGTGACAAGCTGGCTTAGTCTAACGCCTTATTGTCCATTTTTAGATGCAGCTTCATCCAAAATGCCGTTAGCCAATTTATCGGGAACTTCTTCTAAATGATCGTATTTCCAGTCAAAGAATCCGACTCCTAGTGTGAGCGATCGCAATTCGACGATAAAATCGTGCATTTCGGCTTGGGGTAAGTAACCTGAGACTTTATCCCAACCCTTCCAATCGGGAATAGTGTCATAACCCAAAATTTGTCCCCTACGTCTGGTAATTAACTGTAAAGCTTTAGAGGTAAACTCAGAGGGAGCAGAAACCGCGATCGCCAAAACTGGTTCGAGCAGTACTGGTTTGCACTTGATCATTCCTTCTGACATCGCAATACGAGCGGCTTGTTTAAACGCCTGTTCCGAACTATCTACCGAGTGATAAGAACCATCAGTCAGGGTGACATCTACATCTACTACGGGAAACCCTAAAGGTCCCTGTTGGAGATATTCTCGCACTCCAGTTTCGACTCCAGGGATGTATTTTTTGGGAACCACGCCACCGACAATAGTTTGATGAAAATTAAAACCTTCGCCACGAGATAGAGGTTTAATATCTAGATAGACATCGCCAAAAGCACCGTGTCCGCCACTTTGATGTTTGTAACGACCGTGAGAATTAATCGAGCTACGGATAGTTTCTCTATAGGGTACTTGAGGTAAATTGGTACTCATAGGTAAGCCATACTTACGCCGTAGACGATCTAAAGCAACCTGAAGATGAATTTCTCCTTGTCCCCATAAAATTATTTCGCGAGTGTCGCCGTGTTGTTCCCAATACAACGAGGGGTCTTCCTCAAGTAAGTTGCTCAAGGCATTGCTCACTTTTACTTCATCTTGACGGTTTTCGGGCGCGATTGCCAGAGCATAGACGGGAGGAATTTTTTCTGCTTGGGGTAATGGCTTAAAAGGTTTGGTAGGAGGACAGTTAGTAAGAGAGTCTCCAGTTTGTGCTTTCTCAAGCCGACTAATAGCCACAATTTCTCCGATCTCAGCTTGGTTAATCGATTCTTGCTGTTGCCCCATCAAACGGTAAATACCGCCAATACGTTCGCCGTTTAAAACCATGCCGTCACTTAATTGTCCTTGCCAAACCCGAACTAAAGATAATTTTCCTTGGGGGGTAAAGTAGGTTTTTAAAACTTGAACTGTAGTCTCCTCATCGGCTGGAGTTTCTAGTCCGCGACGTTGGGAAGTAATATCGGGAGCGGGTGTTTCTTTGACTAAGGCATCGAGTAAGGGACGGACTCCATAATCTAATTCTGCCATTCCGCAGAAAACTGGTACGATTAAATCCGCACTTAAATCTTGTTTTAAATCGCGAATAATTTCTTCTTGGGGAGGCTCGATTTCTTCAATTAGTTCTTCTAGTAAATGGTCGTCAAAATCTGCCAGAGTTTCTAACATCTCTGTCCGCGCCATCGTTTCAGCTTCAGCTAAATGTTCGGGAATTGGTACGGGATCGGCAGGATTGCCTGGATGGTAGTGGTAAGCTTGTTCTGTAATTAAATCTATATAACCGATGCAATTACCTCCCTGACGGATGGGATATTGTTGGGGAACTAAGGGGCGACTAGAAACCTTTTTTAAAGCCTGTAGAATCTCCATGTAGTCATGAGCATTACGGTCTATTTTATTAATAAATACTAGATGGGGAATTTCCCAATCATCGAGGAACTTAAATAATGGCGACAGAGTTAAAACACGAGCGATCGCTGGTTCGCAAACGATTATTGCTGCACCGGCACCGATTAGAGCATTATAAGTTTCTTGAATAAATTCGACCGAACCAGGACAGTCTAAGAAAGTAAAATTAATATCTTGATAATCCGTACTCGCAACGGAAACTTCCACACTCATCGAGCGATCGCGTGCTTCTGCGGAATTATCTGATACGGTATTGCGATCTTTAATAGATCCTTTGCGTGTAATTGCTTTAGTAACAAATAGAATGCTTTCTAATAAAGTAGTTTTACCACTAGAATAGGGACCGACAATTGCCACATTACGAATATTCTTGTTGCTCTTTTTACTCATATCTACACCCCAATTAAAAATTAAATTTTTCCCATTCGAGATACTATTTGAATTGAAAATACTAGTATTTAACTATGTTTATAGGTATCTGCTAGCTTTTACCAGAACTTAAGCAAAAATTAATTGTTGGTTATTTTGACCTTAACTCTTTTTGGAATCACCAATGTATAACTTGTAATTTCTTTTAAAGTAAGTCCAAATAAAGCTCGAGTTAAACTAACAAATATTAAATCTTAATAAAAACTCGACCAATTGGATTTAGATTTATTCAAGCGATCGCTAGCTAGCCTATGGTTATCTATATTGTTGAGTTATTTAACAAATTCACCATTGAGACAGTTAAACCCAAGCATAAAATGTTAAAAATTAATATTTAATAATTAATAATCAAGTCTGATGCAGGAATTTCTCGATTTTCTCAAACACAAGTATGCCTATGTCGCTCTCGGCAAATTTAAATCGGGTCGATTTGCCGAAGCGCAAAGATTATACGAAAAAGCTGTTTCTACCTACACCAAAGGCTTTCAGGGAGCATATCTGCTTCAGAAACCAGGAACGGATGAAGGAATTGCCGTAATTATTTGGGAAAAAATTGATGACATGCAGGATAATCAAACTGAAGCATATAAGGCGATTTTAGAAGAAATGTCTCATTTATTTATCACCAAACCAGATACTTCTTTTTATGAAGTATGTAGTGAAATTGGTTTCGAGCAATAAAACCGATTGAAAGCGTTGTCTAAAAAAAGCTAAGTTGAGTTTGAAAACGAGGCGATCGCTGCTGTAATTTTTAAACTGTATCCTATTGCCAAGAATAATGCTCTGAGATGGAAAAATCAACTAGTAAAACACTGTTGAATAAATCGTGTAAATAGCTGAATTTTGGGAGAAAGATGGCGATTGACAGGATAGATGACCGATAAATTTAGTTGTGGGGGATAATATTCTGCTAGAATAACCTGCAACTTTCCTAGCTCTAACTCTCGTTCTACGATAAAAGCTGGCAGCATGACAATTCCCAAACCTTTTACAGCTACATCTCTGAGCATTTCTCCATTATTAGAGCAAAAAACCCCATCAATTGAAACTTGAAACTCTTCATTTCTATTAATAAATCGCCACTTACTACCACTTGCCAAATAACCATAGTGTAAACAAAAATGGTTTTGTAATTCATGGGGATGAGTTGGAATTCCTCGTGCTTTGAGATAGGTGGGTGCAGCACAAACCAAGCGTTTGAGTTTGGTAATCCTATGGGCTACGAAATTAGGAGAACTAGGAGAAGAACCAATACGAATGACTAAATCGTAACCCTCACTAATGGGATCTACAAAGCGATCTTCTAAAGTCAATTGGATTTTAAGCTCTCGATAAAGAGTCATAAACTCAGCTATTTTCGAACCCAAATAAGATATTCCAAAAGACATCGGAGCATTAATTTTGAGATTACCCTTGGGTTCGCTATGCTGTCGTGACACTGCTAGTTCTGCTTCTTCTAGCTCGCTTAAAATTTCGATACAGCGTTGATAGAAAGCTCTACCAGTATCTGTAGGCGTAACTTGACGGGTCGTACGGTAGAGTAATTGCACTCCCAAGCGATCTTCTAAATTAATTACCAATTTGTTGACAGCAGAACGAGACATCTGCATTTTTCTAGCAGCAGCAGCAAAGCCTTCTTCTTCTACTACCCGAACAAAGGCACGCATACTTTCAAACTTATCCATAACAATCCAGTATTGTAGAACAAATAGAAACACTGTGTCGATTTCATATATTATTGTCTATTTTAAAAAGACAATCCATAATATAACTAAGAACCAAATAATTCTCGGAAAAAGGAGGTGACAATTATGATTACCGTTCGTCCAGCCGATGCGAGGGGCAATGCCAATTTTGGTTGGCTTGATAGCAAACATACTTTTTCTTTTGGAAATTATTACGATCGCAACCACATGGGATTTGCCAGTTTGCGGGTGATTAATGAAGACAAAGTGCAACCTGGTGGCGGCTTTCCCACTCACAGCCATCGAGACATGGAAATTATTACCTACGTTTTAGCAGGAGAATTAGAACACAAAGATAGCATTGGTAAAGGTTCGGTAATTCGTCCCGGAGACGTACAAAGAATGTCTGCAGGTACGGGAATAGCCCACAGTGAGTTTAATGCTTCTGCTACGGATTTGGTTCACCTGTTGCAAATTTGGATTATGCCCAATAAAGTAGGAGTTCGACCGAGCTACGAGCAGAAACATTTTAACTCAGTCGAAAGACAAGGCAAGTTAAGATTAGTAGCTTCGTCCGATGGCAGAGAAAATTCGGTAACGATACATCAGGATGCTAATCTTTATATTACTTGTTTACAAAATGGCGATCGCGTCAATCATCATACCAGGAAAGATAGATCTTTATGGATCCAAGTAGCCAGAGGTTCGGTAGAAGTTAACGGTCAAAAACTTCAGGTTGGTGATGGTGCAGGGATTAATCAAGAAACAGAGCTGGCGATTGCAGCTAATGCGGATAATACTGAAATTTTGCTGTTCGATCTAGCTTGAAGACTGACAATACAATACTTCTCGGTTAAGCCATCGCGATCGATTGGTTGCGTCTGGAAAAAGGGAAAAAGACAAAAGGAAAAGATAGAGCTGACAACTTGCGTAGACTTTTTTCCTTTCACCTTTAACCCTACCCTTCCCGTAACATCAACAGCTAACTGGCATTCGTTAAACGAGAAGTATTGACTTACAATGTCAAATCCCATCATAAGTAATCAAAAGCGCAGTAAATTCGAATTAGGACGTGCAACTCATGCAAAAGATAGATGACGAACAGTTATTTTTTACAGGACTTACGCACTTCAGCATTGTAAACCTAGATTTACCGTTGCAAACTCGCTGCTCAAACAACGAAATTTCGTTCAACTGCGTAAGTCCTGTTTTATATGCTCACAGTTTTCTCAAAATTTTTTTTTACCCTAGAAACCAATGAAATTTGGCTCTGTTTGCTTAATTTATTAAACTTATCTGGTTTGACTGGTAAGGATAGAAGTATTTTCATAAAACTTTACCAGATCGAAGAGAAGTTAAACATGGAGTGCTAACTGAGCTTTTTCTCTTTAATTATTAACCTTTCTTAGTTGCACGACCAACTGTTGAGCCATGCAAGCGATCGAGAAAAAGGATTTTTTAAAACAAGACTTAGATAACCAATTAAACGATGAAACTTCCCTAATTTTGGCAGTAGATAATGACCGAGACAATTTGTTTTTGGTAAACTTAATACTTTCTTACTTAGGCTACGACTTAGTTATGTCTGCCAATACTCAAACCGCATTATCTATGGTCGAAAGAGATCGTCCAGACTTGATTCTGCTGGGAATTAATCTTCCAGGCACTAAAGAAATGGAGCTGCTTTGCCAACTCAAACAAGATTTACAGACTCGTTCCATACCTATATTTGCTCTGACAGCCATCTCAAATCCCGATTATCTAAATTATCTCTTGGATGCTGGCTGTGACTATTGCTTGGTTAAACCATATTTGCTTAAAGATTTACATAAAATAATTCGCGATCGCTACCAACTTTTACCGACCCGTTCGAAGCGATCGTTTTAACTAAAGATAATTGCAGAGCGCCAGGAAGAGTAAGGAGATGATTCGATGAGAAAGGTAAAAGTAGCAATTATCGGGGCGGGTACGGCTGGTCTGTCTGCGCGTAAAGAAGTAGCTAAAGTTACAGATAACTATTTGGTATTTGACGATGGGCCTTTGGGGACGACTTGTGCGCGGGTCGGATGTATGCCCTCGAAAGTTTTAATTCAGATAGCAAATGATTTTCATCGCCGACATCAGTTTGCATTAGAGGGAATTCACGGTGGAGACTCTTTACAACTATCTCAACGAGAAGTCATGGCTTATGTCCGTCGTTTGCGCGATCGCTTCGTGCAGTCAGTTGTGGGGTCATTTGAGTCTTGGCAGGATAAATTAGTCTCGCAACGGGCGCGATTTGTAAGTTCGCAAGTTTTACAAGTCGGAGAAGAACAGATTGAGGCAGAGGCAATTATAGTAGCCACGGGTTCGGAAAGTATCGTTCCTCAAGCCTGGGCTGATTTTCAGCATCGCTTTCTCACTTCAGAATCTATTTTCGAGCAACAAGAATTTCCTCAAAGCCTTTGTGCGATCGGACTGGGGGTAATCGGTATCGAGCTAGGGCAGGCTTTAAGAAGATTGGGTGTTAACGTAGAAGCTGTAACTCTGGGTAAATCCATCGGGGGACTGACTGACCCACAAATTCAAAATTACGCTTTAAAGGTCTTTCGTCAAGAATTTTCTATTAATACCCACGGTGTTAAAAATCTGCGAGAAGAACAAAATCAACTTTGGGTCGAAACAGATACGGGAACGATTCGAGCAGCACAAGCACTGGTGTCAATGGGTCGACGTCCTCGATTAAATGGACTCGGATTAGATCGACTTGGTTTAAAACTGAACAAAAATAAGCAACCCTATTTAGATTCTGGAACTTTTCAAATTAAAGAACAACCAATTTTTATTGTCGGAGATGTTAACGGTCAGCGTCCGGTACTGCATGAAGCTGCCGATGAAGGACGGATTGCTGGCTACAATGCAGTACGGATCGGAAAAACATCCGAATGCTTTCAACGCAGAGTAGCATTAACAGTGGTCTTTTGCGATCCCCAGATCGCTCTTGTAGGTCAAACTTACCAGCAACTCACCCAAAACCAGATTGATTTCGTCACGGGAAAGGTCTGCTTTGAGGGATACGGACGAGCGATCGTCAAACTAGAGGAAGTTGGACTAGTTCATATCTATGCAGAGCGAGATTCTGGACGCATTTTAGGTGCAGAACTATTTTGTCCTGATGCCGAACATTTAGCCCATCAACTTGCCTGGGTCATTTCCCTCAAACTAACGGTGGCTCAAGTATTAGCTTTGCCGTTCTATCATCCCGTAATGGAAGAAGGATTGAGAACTGCCTTGCGAGATGCGGCTTCGCAGATAGAAACTCAGCAACCTACTTTAGAAGTACTGCGCTGTGAAGAAACTATCGTACTGCGAGGATAATTGGGTTTCAAATTATTTAATCGAGAGGGTAAGAGAATGTGTCTGAGGAATTTTACTTTCTCAGAAATTCAATTTCTAGGAAACTCTCTGGGATAGTAATTCTCGCATCTTCCTCGAAACCAATCGTGCATTATTCCTCCTCTTACTCCCATCATGCTGCCCATAGCAATAAAACCAATTAGAAAAACCAGAACGACTCCCGATACAAAGCCTAATAAACCGTAAATTAAAGGTTGATTTTTCATAAAGATTGCGCCTTCGATGTCAGTTTAGATAAATTCTGAGAAGACCGATTACATCTGTAAGGTAAACTGCCCCCAATTGAGAATTAGAATTTTAGTAGTCAAGAAATTTTCTTCTCTGCAGCAACGAATGCTATTTATTTCTAAGTAGCAACGGATTCTTGCTCTCCTTTTTGATAGCGATCGACGTAGTTTTTGACAAAATCTTCTAGACGCGGCACATCACACTTAAAACCCATATCTTTAGCTTTTTGAAGCGTTTCTTCTCCCGTCATTCCTTCTGTTAGGGCAACATCCATCATGACAAAAGCTCCAGAGCGTCTTCCTGTATGACAGTGAACCAGAATCGGTTTTGGTAACTTGGCAGTTTCTTGACGAAAGCGATCGACCCGCTCGGAATCGAGATTTTCCCTAGAAACTGGCAAGTGTAGGTATTCCATTACCAAATCTCTGACTATTTCCCCCTCTTTTGAAGGAGACAGAGTTAAGTCTTGTTCCTCTGCGGTTCGTAAATTGACTACAGATTGAAAACCTTGTTGCTTAATTTCTGAGAAATCTTCTTTAGTAGGTTGAGTCCGACTAACGGTAAAGCGATCGCTAATTTTAATTAATTCTGACATGATAATCTCCTTTAATTTCAATCCAGTTTTGAGGCTTTTAGCCACTACCATTAACGGTTTCTAGTCCAGCTTGCTTCCAAGCACTCATTCCACCTAAAACATTAACTACATTTTGGTATCCGTGATGTTTGAGTAAACTGGCATTAACTGAAGAACGATAGCCGCTACCACAGACAAGTGCGACGGTTTTGTCTTGGGAAACTTCGCCATAGCGTTTGGGTAATTCTGCTCCTGTAATATGAGTTGCTCCTTTAATATGTCCAGAGCGCCATTCAGTTTTTTGTCGTACATCTAGCACCTGCAAATTATCTTGACGCTGGAGATGCCGATTTAAATCCCGCACACTCATCAAGGACATAAACTCTAATGCTTTTGCTGCGGTGCGCCAAGCTTTCATTCCCCCTGCCAACCAGCCTTTAGGCAAGTCGTAACCGATACGGAGTAACTGCCAGCAAACATCCCACAGATCTCTGGCTTTCTCTAACACTAAAATTATCGGTACATCTGGGGGTAAAATCGTACCCGCCCAAGTCGAAAAAGAAGAACCATAGCCGACGTTAAGCGCGCCAGGAATGTGACTGGCAAAAGCTTCTGGCGAGCGACAGTCTAAGACGATCGCGCCTTGAGAACGCAGGCGATCGAATTGCTCGACATCTAAAGCAGGAGGATTAGCTAAGACTCCCAACAAAGATGGTCCTTGCTGATTTTGTCGGCGCATTCGCGACCAATACGGCGGTACTGCGGGAAGTTCCTCTAAATTAAGGCACTGTTTGACAAACTCATCCTTAGAAGCAATGCTGGCTAACATCTGATTCATCCGTCGTTCGTAGCCAATAGTAGTTGAAAGACGACTGCCAATGCTACCGCCACAGAGAGAGCCAGCAACATGAGTCGGATACACTTCTACGTAATCTGGTAGTTTGAGAATTTTTTCCTGAAGTGTTTGGCAGAGTTCGCCAGCGTGCTGTTGAATCTCGTCTGCAGAACCTAATAAGTCGGGACGACCGACATCATCCACCAGTAGTGCGCCCTAGAAAGTAACAGGGCGGGCTCTTCGCCGCGAGAACGATCCGTTACCAATAGGCTAATGTGTTCGGGAGTATGACCTGGAGTATGCAAAACTTCAAAAACCACTTCGCCCATAGACAGGCGATCGCCATCTTCCATCGAACGCACCTGATAACCTAGATCGGCACGGGCACTGCCAATTAGCTGCACTTCCCCTCGTTGCGGCAACTCACAAATTCCAGTCAGATAGTCGTTGTGCTGGTGAGTATCGGCAGCATATTTAAGCTGCATTTGGTGAGAACGAGCTTCTTCAAAGTAAATGTCTACGTCTCGTCTAACATCTAATACTAAGGCTTCGCCCGTCTGTTCCGAGCCAATGAAATAGGAGGCATGACCGAGACTTTCTAAATAAAATTGCTTAAAATGCATTGTATTTACTTAAAATTACGCCAAAAGCTGACAAATTTATCGAAATATTGACCTAGATACGGTGGAATTTCCTTTCCTTTCCACTTCGTTTATTTACCGATAAAAGGCGAATCGTGGAGGAGTAAATTAGCTCTACTCTGAAGCTAAATTAAAAATTTGAGGAATCTGTGAGCGAGAAGCTGAAATTGCTAATTGGGTTTCAACTCCTCTAATCGGTCTTTAACCGTTAGCTCGCATTATTACCATATTCCTAGCTGACGGCTATTAAATTCTTTTATTAGCAAACCAAGTTTGCAATTGTTGGCGACATTCTAATTCTCTAATTCCCCCAATTACAGACAATCGATGATGGGAACTAGCACTATCTGGCAAATTAATGACGGTGCGAATTGCGCCCGTTTTAGGATCGCTGGCACCATAGACTAGCAGCCCTAGTCTAGCCTGGATAATAGCTCCAGCGCACATGGGACAGGGTTCTAAGGTCACATAAAGGGTACAGTTTTGTAGGTAGTAATTCTGGATGACTCGACAGGCATGACGAATTGCCAAAATTTCAGCGTGTGCCGTAGGATCGCCATCCCGTTCTTTGCTATTTCCGGACTCTGCAAGTAGGTTTCCCCTATTGTCTATAATTACCGCTCCGACGGGAACCTCTCCCTGTTTACCTGTAGTACTAGCTAACTCGATCGCGCGAAACATCCGTTGTCGATGCACTAAGTAAGCATCGTAGTTTAAATAGGTTGGCGATCTCTTACGGCTCATAAGAATCTATACAATTACCGACTTTATCCCTGTCAAAAACTATTAAACTGACTGTAACGTAAACTACTCAGCTAAGATTATACAGCGATCGCACCATGAACTCAGAAGAAATAGCTCCTATTCTGAACCAGCAGTTTCCCGATGCTACGGTCAAACACGAAACCAAAGATACTTGGCAAGTAGACCAAGAGCAAATGCACCTATTAGTAATTCTATCTGAGGATGGTTCTTGGTTGCGAATTTTGCTGCCCATTGCTTCGGCGGCAGAGGCTCAGTCTTTGCTAACACAATTATTAGTGGATAATTTCGATGTTACCCAACAAGCTCGTTATGCTCTATCTCAAGGGGTATTGTGGGGAGTATTTCACCATCGTCTGGCTAGTTTGACTACGGAAGATTTTATAAGTGCGATCGCCACTTTGGTTGCCCTATTAGAAAAGGGTTTAACTGAACCTTTCAATCAGTTAATCGAACAGCGCATCCGTCAAATTATTCAAGCCGCCAAACAACAAGGACAGAGTTTGGAAGCTACTTATCAAACCTTAGACAGATTCTATCAGGAAGGAATGCTCGGCGGTGTAGACCAAGACCCCAAACAGCGCGAACAATTTTTAGCTGCCTGGAAATATCAGTTACAAAGGTTGTGGTCGGAAGTAGAAGTTTGAGGGAAAAATAGCAAAAAATGGATATTGTTGAGATTTTAAAACAGGATTACCAAAGATTTCCAGAAAATCAGACCTATAGCATTTATGCCGATGATGTCTATTTTAAAGATCCTTTGAATGAATTTAGAGGTCGCGATCGCTATCAAAAGATGATTGGCTTTCTGGGTACTTTCTTTCAGCAGGTAAAAATGGATGTCCACCACATCAGCCGGCGTGACGAGATGATTAAGGTGGAATGGACTCTCAACCTGACTTCTCCCCTCCCTTGGCAACCTAGACTTTCCATTCCTGGTTGGACGGACTTAAAAGTAGATTCATCAGGAAAAATCATTTCTCACTTAGATCGCTGGCACATTTCGCCTTTTGATGTTTTGCTACAGAATTTTGGCGTAAAAAAGCTAGACAATGATAAGTAATGTAAATATATAGATATACAATCTAAGCTAAATTTCGATGCGTGTAATTTTAATGACTGGAAAAGGAGGAGTTGGCAAAACCTCCGTAGCGGCTGCAACTGGCTTGCGCTGTTCCGAATTGGGATATAAAACTTTAGTATTGAGTACCGACCCCGCTCATTCTCTGGCTGATAGCTTCGATGTGGAGTTAGGACACGATCCGGTATCAGTGCGACCCAATCTTTGGGGTGCAGAGTTAGATGCACTTAGAGAATTAGAAGGTAACTGGGGTGCGGTCAAGCGTTACATCACTCAGGTTTTACAAGCTAGAGGCTTAGACGGCGTTCAAGCCGAAGAACTAGCAATTTTGCCCGGCATGGACGAAATTTTTGGTTTGGTGAGAATGAAACGTCACTACGACGAAGGGGATTATGAGATTTTAATTATCGATTCTGCACCAACAGGTACGGCATTGAGATTGCTCAGTCTTCCTGAAGTCGGCGGCTGGTATATGAGACGTTTTTACAAACCCTTACAGGGAATGTCAGCAGCTTTACGACCATTATTCGAACCTTTATTCAAGCCAATTACGGGTTTTTCTCTGCCCGATAATGAAGTAATGGATGCTCCCTATGAATTTTACCAACAGATCGAGGCTCTAGAAAAAGTCTTAACCGATAATACTCAAACCTCGGTACGTTTGGTGATGAATCCCGAACGGATGGTCATTAAAGAATCCCTACGGGCTCATGCCTACCTAAGCTTATATAATGTCGCCACAGATTTAGTCATTGCCAACCGCATTCTGCCCGAGGAAGTTAACGATCCTTTTTTTCAACGTTGGAAAACCAATCAAAATACTTACAAACAAGAAATTTACGATAATTTTCATCCTCTACCTGTAAAAGAAGCACCCCTATTTTCCGAAGAAATGTGTGGTTTGGCAGCTCTAGAAAAACTCAAAGAAATTCTCTATCAGGATGAGGATCCTACCCAGGTATATTATCAAGAGAATACGGTAAAAATAGTTCGGGAGCTGGATAACTATAGTCTACATTTATATTTACCTGGTATTCCCAAAGAACGGATTCAATTAAATAAAACCGGAGACGAACTAAATATCAGAATTGGCAATCATCGCCGCAATTTAGTTTTACCCCAGGCATTGGCAGCACTACAACCTGCTGGTGCCAAGATCGATGAGGATTATTTAAAAATTAACTTCAAAGATGTAACGTAGACCTCTGGACAGGACAAAAAAAGATAAAAAGCTTGCAAAGCTCTATGGGAAGTGGGTTTGATGAAAAAGTACCACACTAAATCAACAGACCCTCATGAATCAGGTTATCCTACTTCGACAAACCTTGAAACCACTTTTAGGCTGGCATGGCGCAAGAGTGAGCTTTCTGGCTTTGTTTTTAATTGTTTTTGCTCATCTTCAACCAGGACAGACTCAAATCTTATCTGGCAAGCGACTTGCTTTGGGGACGTTTGGTTTATGTTTCTGCTCTACGTCTAGATAATGGCAAGCTCTTGATTGTCAAAGCCAAAACCCCGAACTTTGGTCGCCCCTGCCTACAGAAATCCGAGAGTTACAGGCTTTAGTTAGACGGCTAGATGATTTAATGGAAATGCGTCATCAAGAGATGAATCGAATCAAAGCCAGTTGCCACCTAGAATCAGTTCAAGACTCTTTAGAAAATCTAGTTGAGTATCTTGAGGAGCAAATTCAAACTATCAAAAATCTAATTGGGCAACACATTCAAAAACACCCACTTTTGCTAGAGCAAAAAGAATTACTCCTCTCGATTCCTGGAATTGCAGAGATTACTGCTGCTAAACTTTTAGCAGAAATACCCAATCTCAAAAATTATAAAACTGCTCGTCAAGCTGCTGCCTATGCTGGATTAACTACTCAACAAAGAGTTTCTGGAACTTCAGTACAAGGTAAGTCCTGCTTGTCGAAAAAAGGTAATTCCCGAGTAGGTAAAGCTCTTTATATGCCAGCAGTTGTCGCTCAACGGCATAATCCTATTATTCAGCAGTTTCGCGATCGTCTACGTCAAAAAGGAAAACATCCAATGGCTATTTTAGGCGCACTCATGCGTAAATTACTTCATATTGCTTATGGAGTCATTAAAACTGGCAAGCCTTTCGATCCTAATTACTGTCAGATTGCTTGACCTTTAAGACGGTATCTGTACTTAGAACGTAGACTTCAATTAAGTAGCAAGTTCCTACAACTTACCAAAAAAATAGCAGAGCGATCGCCCTGCATTGATTAAATAAATTTAATTCTCTTTAAAATCTAAAACCTATGGTCGATCTTCCATAGCTCCCTGGAAGGCTTTAGAAGTCTCTTCGGGTAATCTTTCGACATTTTTCTTGAGATTAGCTGCTTTATCTTGAGTAGCATTGACTAGCTCATCTTTACGCTCTCCTAGCTTCTGAGGAATTTCCTTTTGAGCTCGTTTAACAGATTTGGTAGCGCCACTACCAATTTCCTCAGCATAATCACCTATATCATCTTGACTTTTTTGAGTTTGGCGTTTAGATTGATTAATCAACTCTTCAGCTCTTTCATTAACGGTTTTACCGCTAGATTTCAACGGTTGGTCGTAGCGACGATCGTCATTGTAATTGTTCATGCCGCCTTTGGCCGATTGGTTAGTATCGAGGGCATCATAACCGCGATCGCTTTGAGCAGTTATTTCTTCGGTGATAGTTTTATCCGAAGCAGTTCTAGGACCTTGATTACAAGCGGTACTAAAAAGTAATAAAGTACTAGCCAAAAAGACAATTAATAGATTGCGGAGTTGCAACGAACGAATTAGATTAATAATTCTTTTCATATTTTCAGTTCCTCTAAACAATGTTAAATTTTGAATTTCTAATTTCCACTTTACATTTCGCCGGAAGACGAGATGTGCAATGATAAACCGAATAGAAACGAGCCGAGTATGGCTGGAAAAAGTTGAATATTACTTGACAGTATTAAATATTCGACCTAATAAAGAAGGTATTTATTTATCTACCAACTCTAACAGTATAAATAAACGATTGATTATTACCTCTATCTAAAGTCAAGTTGTGGAAATGCTTTGAAAAAACACGATTTCCAACTATTAGTAGATAAATCTCTCGCCGGATGCTATTTACGCCTTCAATTCATACTTAAAAGTTAAGTAGTTTTAATTAAAAAGTAAACCATAGTTTAAAAAAAATTGAAATTCACCTAAGATAGTTCTTCGTCATCAGTAACCCCCTCGATCTGTTGCCTAAAAACTTGTCATAATCAATATATTAAGAAATGTAAAAAAGATTAATTCATGGCGATCGCTGCAAATCTAAAACACAAATCTTCTCTAGTTGTTATTGGCGCGGGAATAGGCGGTTTGACGGCTGGAGCTTTACTCGCTAAGGGTGGTTACCAGGTTACAATTTACGATGGAGCCTTCGTTCCTGGGGGCTGCGCCTCTACTTTCAATCGTCGCGGTTTTACTTTTGATGTCGGTGCGACTCAAGTAGCGGGTTTAGAACTAGGCGGTATTCACCATCGTATTTTTCAAGAGTTAGACATCGAACTTCCCCCAGCCAGCTACTGCGATCCTGCTTGTGCGGTATTTTTGCCTGGAGAAAGCCAACCAATCAACGTGTGGCGCGATGCCGCAAAATGGCGAAAAGAGAGAAACAAACAGTTTCCTGGTAGCGAACCGTTTTGGCAATTAATCAGCCGTTTGCTCGAGGCTAGTTGGCAGTTTCAAGCACGAGATCCAGTGTTGCCGCCTCGTAATCTCTGGGATTTGTGGCAGCTAGTTTCAGCAGTCAGATTAAATACTCTGATTACCGTACCTTTTACTCTGATGACCGTAGGAGATGCTCTCAAACTCTACGGCTTAGATGATGATAAACGCCTGAAGACTTTTCTCGATTTGCAACTCAAGCTCTACTCCCAGGTAAATGCCGATGAAACCGCACTGTTATACGCAGCTACGGCTTTAGCAGTGTCTCAATCTCCCCGAGGATTATTTCATCTTCAAGGTAGCATGCAGGTGTTGAGCGATCGCCTGGTAGTAGGTCTAGAAAAATATGGCGGTAAACTATTAATGCGCCACAGTGTCGAACGAATTCACACTCAAGCAGGTAAGGTAACTGGAGTAACGGTACGCAACCAAAAGACGGGCGAAACTCAAACTACACCAGCAGACAAAATTGTTGCTAACGTCACCGTTCAGAATTTAATGGAACTATTAGACACCAATAGTTTCTCTGGTTCGAGATGGAGAAGCCAGTTAGTCGAGAATTACCAACGCCGAGTCGACAAGTCACCGCAACCATCGGGAGCATTTGTAGTTTACCTCGGTGTCAAACGGGAAGCCATTCCCGATAATTGTCCCCCTCACCTCCAGTTTCTTTACGATCGAGAAGGCATTATTGGCGAAAATAATTCACTGTTTGTTTCGGTGAGCAAACCTGGAGACGGACGCGCCCCAGAAGGCTGTGCTACGATTATCGCCTCTACTTTTACCCATATCGATTTGTGGTGGAAGGGAACCGAAGCAGATTATCATCATCTCAAGGAACAGTATACTCAAGAAGCGATCGCCAGATTAGGGACTTATTTCGATCTTACTGACGACAAGATAATTCATGTCGAGGCTGCTACCCCTCGTACGTTTCAGAAATTCACCTTGAGAGCCAAAGGTATAGTGGGCGGTATGGGACAGCGAGTAGCGACTTTTGGACCTTTTGGTTTTGCCAACCGCACCCCGATTAAAAATTTGTGGTTGGTAGGAGACTCTACTCATCCTGGTGAAGGTACGGCAGGAGTAAGTTATTCAGCCTTAACGGTAGTCAGACAAATAACTCAATCGGTCGCTGGATGTAAAATCCAGCGCTGCGATTGAGCGTTGCTCAAGATTAATACGGTAATTAAATTATTCGGCTTTAGGGGATTACGTCTAAAATCAATGCTGCGATCGCCAGGAGCAATTTAAAAACTGTAACTAAAAACAGACAATTCTCTAAATTAAATATTAAAACTAACTTATCAAGCTAATTGTTTACAAGTTATTTTTATGAATCGCAAACTCATTGACTATAGTAAAATTCAGTCTCTATCAGAGATTACGCCAAAAACCGCAGAAAAGTTTGGCGATGTAGTTGCCCTGCACGACCCCCATAGTAAACCAGAAGTTAAAATAACTTACCAGCAATTAAATACTCAAGTCCGAGAACTTGCTGCTGGATTACAGGCATTGGAATTAAAACCCCAGGAGAAGATAGCATTATTTGCCGATAATAGTCCACGTTGGTTTGTTGCCGATCGCGCTACGATGACGGCAGGTGGAGTGAATGTAGTTCGTTCTTCTAGTGCCGACGAGCAAGAGTTAGCCTACATTCTCAAAAATAGCGAGAGCACCAGTTTAATCGTTGAAAATCTCAAAACTTTGGCTAAGTTGCGCTTCCGATTAGACGAGTTACCACTAAAATTTGTAATTTTACTATCTGACGAACATCCCCCCGAAAACGAATCTCTCAAAGTTCTTAACTACCAACAATTAAGCGAGCTGGGCAGAAAACATCAACTGCAACCAGTCGAACAACAGAAAGAAACTCTGGCAACTTTACTCTACACTTCGGGAACTACTGGCAAACCTAAAGGAGTAATGCTGTCTCACGGTAATTTACTGCATCAGATCGTTGCAATTGAAACTATATTTCAACCACAGGTAGGAGATACTTTACTATCGATTCTTCCCAGTTGGCACGCTTACGAACGGGCGGGAGAATACTTTTTCTTATCTCATGGCTGCACGCAGATTTATACTACGATTCGCTACTTTAAAAAGGATTTAACTGAATATAAACCAGTTTACATGGTAGGAGTTCCCCGGCTTTGGGAATCGTTGTATGATGGGATTCAAAAACAACTTAAAGAACAATCCCCAAAACAACAAAAATTAGTTAATTTCTTCCTCAAACAGTCCGAAAGCTATATCATTAACAAACGCATCGCTAACAATACTAGTTTAGAGCATTTTGAAGTTTCTGGTTTGGCAAGAGCCAATGCCAAACTAGAGGCAATGGTACTCGCACCTGTTCACGTCCTAGCAGATCGCTTAGTCTATCGTAAAATTCGCACTGCGGTGGGTAATATCCAAGCGGTTTGTAGTGGAGGTGGCTCTTTAGCCAAATATCTCGACGACTTTTACGAAGCAATTGGGATAGATGTTTTTGTCGGCTATGGTTTGACCGAAACTTCTCCAATTACTAATGCCCGTACTCCTAGTCATAATGTTAGGGGAACCGCAGGTCAACCCCTACTAGAAACCGAAATTAAAATTGTCGATCCCGAAACCCGCCAAACCTTACCCCCAGGTGAAACGGGGTTGGTATTGATTCGCGGTACCCAAGTGATGCAGGGTTACTATAATAACCCAGAAGCTACAGCTAAGGCGATCGACTCAGAAGGCTGGTTTGACAGTGGGGATCTCGGTTGGGTAACGCCAGAAAAAGATCTAGTTCTTACAGGTAGAGCTAAAGATACTATCGTTTTAAGCAATGGAGAAAACATCGAACCCCAACCCATAGAGGATGCTTGCGTTCGCAGTATTTACATCGATCAAATTATGTTAGTCGGACAAGACCAGCGATCGCTCGGTGCCTTAATCGTTCCCAATTTAGATAATCTGCGACAGTGGGCACGAGAACAACAGTTAGAGCTCGATCTACCCGAGGATAACAGTTCTCCAGAAGCAAGCCAATCTAGCAATCTCAAGCATCCTGCCGTAGAAAAACTATATCGTAATGAATTAAATCGGGAGGTTAAAAATCGTCCTGGTTATCGTGCTGAGGATATAATCAAAACTTTTCGTTTAATTCTAGAGCCATTTTCTCAAGAACGAGGCACCATGACCCAAACCTTTAAAATTAAACGTCCTGTAGTCACCGAACGCTATCAAAACTTAATCGACGAAATGTTTGCCGACTGATAACGCCAAGGTAGGAGAGAATGTAGAAAAGGCAAGAAGTTGTTTTAGGCTATAGGATCTAGGTTTTGGGCACTGGGAAAACAGCAAGTAAGTAAATGGACTAAATTAAAGTTAACTGTGAAGGTTAGGAGACAGGAGACAGGAGTAATAAAGGTTTTGGGCGATCTAATAACTCTTGTTATTTTGAATTTAATTCTGTTTACCTACTTAGCGAGTTAAAAATGTTTCTCTTTTTTACCTTTTCTCTCCTGCTATTTCCCCTCAAAAAAAAGGTGACAATCAAGCCAAATTCAGTTAAAAGTAAAAAGATTAAATACTCAGGAAGTAATCGATCTTTAATTAGAAACTACCTGTAATCTTTAAGCAGTGATTTACTAACGCTCAGAGATTACTACGGAAATAGATTCCGCAGTAATCTCTGACTCAACTTGAGAACTAACTAGAAATTTAACGACTATGGATTACGCTACTGCAAGCTTAATGTTAAAACGTCCCGTAACTATTAAAGCGATCGTTACGGCTAGATGGAAAGAAGAAGTGCAACAACAACTGCAAAATCAGTTAACTCAACTAGACAAACAAATGCAGCAGCTCGATATGCAGGGCAATAGAACTATCGAAGAAATTAATAAACAAGCCAAACAACCTGCAACTCCACAAATAAGCAAACAAATAGAAAATATTCAAACTCAAGTCAATCAGAAAAAAAGCGAGATTCTCACTAAGAAAAACCAGATTCTACAGCAATTACAGCAAATACAGCTTTTAGAATTAGACCAAGAAGTAGTTCAGGCTCAGATGGATAGCTTTTTTAGACTAGAAAAAGGAGATAACCTGATTAAGAAGATGAATGTGGAAGTGGTAATTAGAGACGGGGTAGTAGAAGAAATTCGGGGCGAGCTTTAAAACAATAAAAAGCCTGATGAAGTATTTTACTACATTGCTAGTTTGTTCGATCTAGCAGCAATCTGGCGATCGTCTAGGTTACAAGTAACCCGAATGGCAAAGCGATCGAGCTACTTTTTTCTCCAATCTTTGATTGAGAGATTAAATCTTGTAAACTCATGCAGTTTCTCTGAGAAAATAGAAAAATGGTAAATACTAATAAATAGTGTCACTCATTCCCCACCAAGTGAAGATGGGCGGACGAGCGACCAGTAGTCAATCTGTATCGAGGAGACAGGATTGAATAGTAACGAAAACGTCCCTAACGCTACCAGAGTCATTTGTTTGGGAGAAATCTTGTTCGATCGCCTTGCTGATGAATTGGGAAAGCCTTTGGAAGAGGTTAAATCTTGGACGGCATATCCAGGAGGCGCACCGGCTAACGTCGCCTGTGCTTTGGTGAAATTAGGTACTCCTGCGGCTTTTATTGGTTGTGTGGGTAAGGATGCCCCCGGTGACGCACTGGTAAAACTTTTAGAGACAGTGGGAGTAAATACTTTTGGAGTGCAACGTTCTGGACAGGCTCCTACTCGTCAAGTTTATGTCGTGCGCTCCACAACCGGCGATCGCACTTTTGCTGGGTTTGGCGAGCTTCGACCCGATGAATTTGCCGACGCTCACCTCCAAGCCGAAAAATTACCTCCCAAACTATTTCTAGATGCTGAATTTTTAGTTATCGGTACTTTAGAACTAGCATATCCTCAAACTAGAAAAGCAGTATTTCGCGCTTTAGAATTAGCTGAAGAATACCATCTGAAAGTGATTTTGGATGTTAACTGGCGCGGAATGTTTTGGCAAGACGAGTCTGAAGCTTTGCCGCTAATTAACGAACTTTGGGAATATGTGGATTTTCTCAAACTAGCTGAGGAAGAAGCACGTTGGCTGTTCGATACTGCCGATGCAGGAGCAATTTACTATCATCTCGATTCGGTAGAAGGAGTGTTAGTTAGTAATGGGGATGCTGATGTCAGCTATTGTGTGAGCGATAACGAAGGGTCGGTAACTCCGTTTAAAGTCCAAGTTGAAGACACTACAGGTGCGGGAGATGCTTTCTTGGCAGGCTTTATCCATCAATTATGTCAAAGAGGAATTGAAAGCTTGAGCGATCGCGTCACAGTCAAAGAAGTGGTTACTTATGCCTGTGCGGTTGGTGGCTTAACTACGACAAAATCGGGGGCAATCTCTGCCCAACCCACCCCTGCTGAGGTAGACACTTTTCTCCAAAAACATTCTACTAGCACCAGCTAAAGATTCAGAAAGAGAGCCAACGACTTGCCTAGTTTCGTCTTGGCTCTCTTAATCTGGTTCGCTCCTCACACGCCCAAGATATTAAACAAACATAGGCTCTTTGTCAAGCTGTTAAATTTAACTAGACTTGATTTAAAGCTCTGTAAAGGGCACTGAGCCAAGTTTAATTGTGAGTAATTTATGTAAAAAATACTGCACTAAAGCAATCGACCCCAAACGCGCGATCGCACGTTGCGGACAATTCTGCTTGACTGCACCAAAAATTCGACATTGGGCTTCAAAAACTAACATTGCCTTGCTGAGGTTAAAAGCTATTTTTCGCCAATTTTCGGTTTGGCTGTCTAATTTATCGACGACGGTTAATAATTGAAACAACAAGTTAGATTCTGCGGCATGGGTCAAATAAAATCTGCCTGCTGGATCTAACCAGACTATGGGATCGGGTTGGGCTATTGGCCAAATTAAACTAGTAAAAGCGCGATCGCGCAACTCGATTAAATTTTCTCGTTCCGCCAAACGCAACCAGGAACAGCAGCGAGTATGAACGTACTGAGGGAAAAATAAATCGGTCTGAGTTGATGGGTTGTTTTGGGGCAAAGAATCTAAACTTAATAACGGACAAGCGTTCAAATTGGCGATCGTCTCTTCTAACCAGGCAGCTAAAGTAAGCTCTTCCCAGTAAAAATCGATCCATGCTGAAAATATCGTTACTCTAAATTCTAAACCAGTCTCAGTTGGTTCGACACCAACTAAAGGCAATAAAGCCACTAATTCTCGAGCAATAATAGCTGGTGATAAACTAAAGTATTTAGCAAGCACAAAAGCAATAGCACAGCGATATATAATCTTAGAAGATTCAGCAAACAGCAAAACAATTTTACGATCGAGCGCAGCATCGATTAACTCTAAATCGATAGATATATCTTTAGTTTGCCGATATAAATCGATTACTTGTCTTAACTTTTTTGTTAATAAATTTCTGAGGGAATTTTGTTCTAGTTCTTGACGTTTAAGAAATTTAACAGAAAAAGTATTTATCGATACATTGTCGTTCATATAGAATTAATACTTATTTGAGCCACCATTTTGCCTGTTCGATATGCACTTCTTCGATTCACTGTCCGAGGCATCTCCCCGATTTTCAACCTGGCAAAGCATTATTGACTGGGCGCAAACACATTATCGAGATCGTATTTTTAACAAAGACGAACGCATTCCCACTCGCCCCAAACTGCTATATTTAGTGAGTCAAGGAGCAATTCGCTTGATTGGTACGCCCAAACACAAACTAACCAAAGTTGCTACAGAATTAGACGAAGAATTAATCCAAGAAGCATTTCTTGGTTTTATTAATGCCGGTCAACCTTTTGAAATTGTGGCGCAGGCATCAATTAGTCTTCAAGCATACGCTCATATAGATTGTACTAGGGTAATTTGGCTTTATTGGCATGACTTAGAAATTTGGCCTGACTTTCGCCAGGAAGTATACGAAGCATTTCGCTATCAACACCAGCGTAAATTGTTATGGTTGAGTGCCCTAGGTCAAAGAAAAACTATAGACAGGCTAGCGAGTTTTTTAACCCTCTTAGTCGAAGAGTATGGCAGTGCCGAGAGACAAGGTTATTGCCTGCCCTATACTTTAACTCACGCTCAAATTGGTAGTGCCATTGGCTCGACTCGCGTTACCGTAACTCGTTTGATGGGCAAGCTGCGTCGTCAAGGTTCGATCTATATCGACGAGGATAACTGTATCTGCATACCCAATACTCAACTCAGTCGGGACGGTTCCTAATCGCTCGCTCGTCAATTCTAATTGAGCAACGCTCAATCGCAGCGCTGGATTTTACATCCAGCGACCGATTGAGTTAACGGATTTAAAATATATCCAAATCCAGTATTCTAGAGGCGAAAAATAACTCGCCACAATAGCCACCCTGGGAAGAATCTGAGAATTTCTGGTTTTAAAATCTAAAAAATACCTTAAGATTAACAATTAAGAAATATAATTTTCTTAAACTACACCAACAAAATGATGCTTGGTGTGACTAACTAGCTAAAACAATCGCGATCGCGTTTGAATTGGTTAGAGTGAAAATCCTCGTTTAATAAAATTCGAGGTGCGTCAACTAATGGTGCGTTCCTATCCCAAGGAGATAGAGGAACGCCATTTATAAACAAAAAAATATATTTAGGAGGACATCTATGGCACTCGTACCAATGCGTTTGCTTTTAGACCACGCTGCTGAAAACAACTACGGCATCCCTGCATACAATGTTAATAACATGGAGCAAATTATCGCGATTATGCAGGCTGCTGACGAAGCTGATAGCCCAGTAATTTTACAGGCTTCTCGTGGCGCACGTAAATATGCAGGAGAAAACTTTCTTCGTCACTTAATCACCGCTGCAGTAGAAAGCTATCCTCATATTCCTATCGCTATGCACCAAGACCACGGTAACAGTCCTGCTACTTGTTACTCGGCAATGCGCAATGGTTTTACTAGCGTCATGATGGATGGCTCTTTACAAGAAGATGCTAAGACTCCCGCTAGTTTTGAATATAACGTTAACGTTACTGCAGAAGTTGTTAAGGTAGCTCACTCGATTGGTGTAAGTGTAGAAGGGGAACTCGGTTGTTTGGGTTCTCTAGAAACCGGTAAAGGTGACAAAGAAGACGGTCATGGTTTTGAAGGGACTCTTAGCAAAGAGCAACTCTTAACCGACCCCGACGAAGCAGTAGAATTTGTCGAACGTACTCAAGTAGACGCTTTGGCTGTAGCAATTGGTACCAGTCACGGTGCTTATAAGTTTACTCGTAAGCCTACTGGCGAAATTTTGGCTATTGGCAGAATTGAAGAAATTCACAGCCGCCTACCCAACACTCACCTAGTCATGCATGGTTCTTCTTCCGTACCTCAAGAGTGGATTGACATGATCAACCAGTACGGTGGTAATATTCCTGAAACCTACGGCGTACCTATCGAAGAAATTCAAAAAGGGATCGAGAGTGGCGTGCGTAAGGTAAATATCGACACCGATAACCGTTTGGCAATTACTGCCGCTATTCGCGAGGCTGCTGCTAAAGATCCTTCTAACTTTGACCCCCGTCACTTCCTCAAGCCTTCAATTAAGTACATGAAACAAGTGTGCTTAAAACGCTATGACGCTTTCGGAACTGCTGGCAATGCAAGCAAAATCAAACAAACTACTTTGGATGTCTTTGCTACTAAATATGCTTCCGGCGAACTATCTGCTAGTCCTAAAAAGGCTGTTACTGCCTAAATAGCGCGATCGCAGTTTAATTTTTAGCTACCCTGTAGGAAAGTTCCTTTGACTTTTTCTACAGGGTTTACCAATTGAAAAGTTATATGTCCTGAAAGGTTTAGCGATCCAATTTTAGTTTTACGCAGTTGGGTATTTATAGGTAATTTTAGAGGTTTTCTTGAGCTAATTCCTGCGTTTTGCCAGCCCAATGGAAAAGAAGTATTTATAGCACCAGCAATGTAACGGAAAGAAATGCCGAAGTGACATGCTTTGCTTTCCCGCCAGTGAAGACGTTCCCACAATCTTGTAGGACGAACAATTTTAGATTGCACTTCTTCCTGATTATGCAGTCCGAGTAACTCAAGGTAAGCATTATTGAAGAAAAAACACTTACTTGCTGTTCCTTGACCAGAGTGAATAAATGAACCACCCAGTTGTAAACCGAAAGCATTGAGAGCATTAGCATCTGCATCCAGCGAGGACGAACAGATGAAGACATGGTCGAGTTCTAATATCTTTTTCGCCATCTCTACTACAGAATTTAACCTAAATTCAAATTATTTTTAACGTTTAACCGCCACTGACGGGGGGAATTAATACTACCTCGTCTCTGTCTTCAAGCAGTGTATCAGACTCGACAAATTTTAAATTGACACCAAAACGAGTGACATCTCGCCACTGTGCTAGTTCTGGTTTTTGTTCGATTAAAGTTTCCAAAACCGAACCTACAGTAATTGGTTGAGAAAAGTTTAAATTTAGTTCTGGTTTGCCAAAAGCTTCTTGGTAAATGGCAAATAATTTAACCGTAACCGCTATTGATGAGTTGTCAGCCATAAATTATTCTTCTACCTGATAGCCAAATTCCGCCAAGCGCAGACGGGACTGTCGCCATTTTGGTTCTACCTTAACAAATAGCTCTAGATACACGTCGCCCGAAATTAGTTTTTGTATTTGCTGGCGTGCTTCAGAGCCAATAGCTTTGAGCATACTGCCTTTTTTGCCGATGATAATTCCTTTTTGAGAATTACGTTCGACGTTAATTGCCGCATAAACTTTGGTAATTTTAGGCGTTTCTTCCACCTTTTCGATCGCAATTGCTACCGAGTGGGGAATTTCTTGTTTGGTTTGTAATAAAATTTGTTCCCGAATCAATTCTGCCATGATAAAACGTTCTGGTTTATCCGTTACCAAATCGGGAGGATAATAATAAGGACCTGGTTCTAAATATTTAATTAATGAGTTTTGTAAATTTTCCGTTCTCTTACCAGTAAGTGCCGAAAACTTGACTAGTTCCCAGTTGCAATCGCCAATTAATTCGGCATAACTATCGTCGATCGATTCGCGATGGTTGGAGCGTAAATCGATTTTATTCAAGCCTAAGATTACCGGAAGCGAACTATGTTTTAAAATATCGGCGATAAAGCGATCGCCCGTTCCGGCGGCTACCGAACCATCAACTACAAATAAGACTAAATCGACAGATTCGATGGCTATTCTAGCGTTTTTAACTAATACTTTACCTAGTTCGTGGTGTGGCTTATGGATACCTGGTGTATCGACAAAAATTATTTGTGCCGTTTCTGTAGTTAAAATTCCCTGTAAACGATTCCGCGTAGTTTGGGCGACGGGAGAGGTTATGGCAATTTTTTGACCGACCAGATGATTCATTAAGGTAGACTTGCCTACATTTGGTCTGCCGACAATTGCCACAAAACCAGACTTAAAACCCTCGGGTGCAACGGGAATAGCTGTTAGAATTTCGTTCATTATTAATATTCTAAAATATCCAAAACATACTCGCCTTGATTGACACAATGATTGGTAGCAAGATCGAAAACTATTCCGTGAGATTCGGCATGAATATCGATTATTTCCGGTGGTTGCTGTTGTTTGTTGAAGCTTAAAAGCTGATAGAGGCGATCGCCAGAAGCCACCTTAGTACCCAAAGGCAATCTCGACTGAATCATTCCACCAGTAGGAGCATAGTAACTATTAATCTTATCTCTTTTAACTAACTTTATTTCTCTGGAGCGCGGCAATTCGCTTAACTGCAACATATTTTTGAAAGCCAAATAATTAATAATTCCTTTAACTCCTTGAGCGACAGAGTTAGGATTCATTGCCATTCCCGAACCTAGTTCTAAAGTCCAAGATTCAACCTCAAAGCGAATATTTTTACCCAACTTGGCTAATTGTCGTTCTAAAGCCAACCAAGGTTTCAAAAAAGCTTCATCAAAAGCATCGCCATCATATTCATCGAATAAGATAGCGTATTCTAATAATAAATATTTAGCGGCAGCTTCTCTTCCTGAAAAACAAAAAGTAAAGTCGATTCCCTGATTGCTCGAACTATGAAGATCGATAACGTAATTAGCATCTAGGCAAAGAGATTGTAGTTTAGCGCGAAATTGTTTGCTAAGTGACATACTACTGGGTTTTTGTAAGTCAGCTAACTCTTCTTGCCAAGCAGCTAAAATTTTGTGGAGATAGTTTCGCTGAATTTCTTCAGGTTTTTTATCTATTTGAGACTTAGCAAATTGTTCTAAGTCTTGACATTCTTTTTCGTAATCCCAGAAAATACGGTTCCAATTTTTACCATCGTAACTATTAAATCTACCACTAGAAAAAACGTGCGATCGCTGATTGACTCCCAGTGGATTACAGACGGGAACTAACCAGATTTCACCGTTTACTCGTTCTTCATCTAAATCGGATAGAAACTCAATTAGCTGATGAATAACAGCATTACCTACGATTTCCGCGCCGTGAACATTGGCTTGAATATAAGCCTTTTTTCCTGGCTGCTTGCCAATAAATTTATATACTTGTAACTCTAGATTATCGCCAGAAGCAAGTTTACAAAAGTCAATAGTGGAAATATTGGGAGTCATTTAATAGTTAACACTAACGTAAAAGCAAACTCGTCGATCTTACAATATTACGTAAGTCAACCACCTAGTTATAGTCATCATATGCCGGCGTATCTTGGGAGCAATACCAAGTTTTTTTCCTATTACTTATACTGGTAAAAATTTCGATGGTGAGGTAGCCTCTAACTTTGCGCGAGGAGATTTTGTCGTATCTGGTGAAATAAGATTCGCTTTATTTTAGTGCAAACAAGCTCGAAACTATTTCTAAAGTTCTTCTATTTCCATGATTCTTTTTTTGAGAGGAAGTGGTTTGGTATCTGCTTGGGGTAATTCCAGTGGCTGTTTTTCTTTCTCTTTGACTTTGTTGGGTAACAGAACTGGTAGAGGTTCTACTTCATCGATCCAGTAGCTGGCGACGGGGAGAGTATGTTCTAAATCTTCTAACAGTCTGGGAATAACCATTGCCGCATGAAGTTCGCCAATTCTTTCGGCTTCTTGCATTCCCGCATCGACAGCGATCGCTACATTGGCGATCGAACCCCGAATAATCGCCGTACACAAGCCATCACCAATCTTTTCGTAGGAAGCCAACTGAACTTCAGCCGACTTTAACATCGCATCAGCTGCTCCCACCATTGCCGGAAAGCCTCTAGTTTCTATCAAACCTATAGAACGGTTACTGAGGCGACTGTAACCCCGTCTACTTTGAGCGAGTTCGAGCAAATGACTACCGATAGGAAATACGGCTTCTAGATTAGGCATCGGACGTGCTAAGACTAGCTTGGAAACCAACCCACCAAACTTTTCGGCAGTTCTAGCACCTTCTTCTACGGCTAAACGCACATCGGCAATATTGCCCCTAACCACGGCAGTACAATAACCACTGCCAATTTTTTCATAACCAACCATCGTCACTTCTGCTGATTTGAGCATCATATCAGCTGTACCGACGATCGCTGGAAAACTTCTAGTGGATACCAATCCTAAGGCACTATCTTGAAATGGGTGTTCTTGTACAAATTGCCTGCGGGTCTTGTTTTGCCTCCGGTAATCTAGATTAGCCATTCAGTATTTTTTCCTTCTTTAAAAAATGCCCCTCATACTTAGTTTAAGTCAGAACAATAGATTAATGCTTATAGCGAATATAGAATTTAGCAATGGCAACTATAAATAATCTAATCCAAGTAGAGAATTCTATTGTAATCGAAGCCACCAGATTTCGACGGGCTGGTAAATCGTCACCAATTGAATAGTAAGGGACAATTTTTCCTTTTTTGTAGTTATTTGTAGTTACTACTTTAGATTCCTTACTTTATTTAAACAAAATTAACCACAAACTACAGTAAGTCGGACCAACCAAAGTAGGATCGATCGCCAAGCCAATAAATCCAGTATTGCCTAGCATAGAAGCTAAAACGAAGCTGGCTTTGCTGGCTCTAATAGCTTTATGGCGCTCGTTCTCCAAATCATCGATTTCGCTACCAAATGGCGCGATCGCCAGAGGATATTTACACCAAGGAGGCTGCGATAACCTCGACTCAGACGATAACAGCTTTCGTTCGACTGTTAGAGTGGGCAAAACGTGAGATGAGGATTCTTCTCATGGGGTTATGGGACGAGATTGCCTATCCACCTGTTTCCCTCCAGTTTCAGCATCGTAGTCGAGCAATCTCCGATCTTGCCAACGATCTTCGAAATTATTAAAAAAAGTTAGCGAACAGATCGATGCCACTACCATTCTTACTAAAAGTACGATAATTGCGGTCGAAGGAGGAAGTAAAGCCGCTCCTTGAAAATTAGAACGTTGGGCTAAAGCTAGAATTTGCAGGGGAATGCCTATCCAGTACAAAAGTAGTCCTAGCAACTTGGGAGTTTTCAAGGTGATGAAGTTTCCGCGCAATAAGAAAATTCCCAAACTCGTCCAAAAAATACTTTCAGCAATAATTAACATGTATGAAGATCGATTAATCGGTCAGTCAGTTTGCAAAGAGAAATATTAATGGCGAGTGACAATATACCACCTGCTCATATTTAAGTTAGCCATCGCTGGGCATAAGTTTTTTGATTACCCTGTCAACTTAGTACCTTTAGTAACAGCTTAAATTGATATTATTTAATCAAAAATTCAAAAATATTTCTATGAGGCTTGATTCACCCAACCGAGAATCACTTTAATAGAATTGACAACTACAAAATAATTTCAAGGCAACTCACCTATCGAACGTCAGATTTAATAAACTGTATTTATGTCGCCAGCAAAAAAAGCTACAATCAAAATAAAAGAGATAAAGAGATATTTAAGACTGCGTTGCTGTAAATTAAATTTTGGTAGTGAAAACGCCTCAAAACGCCCCCGTTATTTTCGATACAATAGATTCTGCCCTAGCTGATATTAAAGCAGGACGTTCGATAGTAGTAGTAGATGATGAAAACCGTGAAAATGAAGGCGACATTATATGTGCCGCTCAGTTTGCTACTCCTCAAACCATCAATTTCATGGCAGTACAAGCCAGAGGTCTAATTTGCTTGGCAATGACGGGAGAACGATTGGATGCTCTAGATCTGCCGTTAATGGTTAGTAAAAATACCGACAGCAATCAAACTGCCTTTACGGTTAGTATTGACGCTGCTCCCAAGCTGGGAGTGACTACGGGAATTTCTGCCGAAGATCGCGCTCGTACTATTCAAGTAGCGATTAATCCCGCTAGTCGCCCCGAAGATTTAGTGCGTCCGGGGCATATTTTTCCCCTAAGAGCCAGAAGAGGTGGAGTTCTAAAACGAGCGGGACATACGGAAGCGGCCGTGGATTTAGCAAGATTGGCGGGATTGTATCCTGCAGGAGTAATTTGCGAAATTCAAAATCCCGATGGTTCGATGGCGCGATTGACTCAGTTAGTCGAATATGCTCGTCGACACCAACTCAAGCTGATTAGTATTGCCGATTTAATCAGTTATCGCCTCAAAAACGATCGCTTCGTCTATCGAGAAACAGTCTGTAAGTTTCCCAGTCAATTTGGAGATTTTCAAATTTACGCTTACCGCAACACTCTCGACAATACCGAACATTTGGCGATTGTCAAAGGAGATCTTGCAGAACTTGCAGCTAAACCTGCCGTAGTCAGAATGCACTCTGAATGTCTTACGGGGGATGCCCTAGGTTCTCTACGCTGTGATTGCCGGATGCAGCTACAGTCGGCTTTAAAAATGATCGAGACCCATGGTTTGGGAGTTGTAGTTTATTTACGGCAAGAAGGTCGGGGTATTGGCTTGGTGAACAAGCTCAAAGCCTATACCTTGCAAGACATTGGTTTAGATACGGTAGAAGCTAACGAACGTCTGGGGTTTGCTCCAGATTTACGCGATTATGGCATGGGAGCGCAAATACTCAACGATCTCGGAATCAAACAGATTCGCCTGATTACTAACAATCCTCGTAAAATTGCGGGGTTAAAAGGCTACGGTTTGGAAATTGTCGATCGCCTGCCTTTATTGATCGAAGCTACCGATTATAACTCTCAATATTTGGCGACCAAAGCCAAGAAACTCGGTCATTTACTGCTACAAACCTATTTAATTACCATCGCCGTCTCTTGGAAACAAGAGTTAAATTCAGTTACTCTCCGCTATCAAAGACTGGATAAAATTCGCTACTTGGCTCAAACCTACGATTTTTTACTGCAAGAAGAAGCCAGACCAATTTCGATCGCCTTATTCAATCGTTCGTCGTTAATTTTCCATCTGGGATTCGACCAGTCAAACCTCGCTGCTTCAGATTGGTATCGAGACTGCAATCATCCTTATATGTCGGGGATAGCCGAAATATTAGATCTTCTGGCAAGCTGGAACGAAGTAGAAAGTATTGAATTTTTGCTCGCCCCTGGTGACGATCCAATGACGGGGTTGCAGGTAAACTTAGATCGACAAACTTATCCTAGAAGTCAAAAACCATCGGAACTCTGTGGTGAGTTGGCAGGTCAAACTATTTATAGTATTGGGCGGTGATAAAAAGTAGAAAGTAGTATGTAGCAAGTAATTATGGGAACTGGGCGTTAAGGCGATCGCTTTGATACTTGTTCGAGAAAGTCTGAGACGCGATGGGGATTTGGCAAAATTATTACTTGCTTAAAATTTCGATATTTTTCTAGTCTAGCTAAGATTTCGGCTCTCTTTCGAGCGGGAAAATTCCAGACGTACTGCAAAAATTCTAGGTTTAGTCTTTCTTCACAGCCCGCAGCCATATCTTGTCTAACTCGACCTCTGTACTTTAAATATCTAGTAATTACTCTCCACAAACACAACCCACGAGGAAAATCCAGCCAAATAATCGTATCGGCTGCTTTAAGGCGCATCTCTAAAGTGTTACTGTAGTTGCCATCTATAATCCAGCGATCGCCCTGAATCAAATGCTGCTGGATGTTTATCCAATCTGTTCGCTCCGTTTCTACCCATCCTTCCTGCCAGTAATATGAATCTAAATGAATAACTGGTAGGGAAAGTTTTACTCCCAAAATTCTTGCCAGTGTCGATTTACCAGCACCACAAGAACCGAGAATAGTTATACGCTGCATGATTCCAATGACGACAGGGCAATTAGCCAATCACCCTTACAGTACTTGTGCTCTCAACCAGGCAACGGGTAAAGCTAGCGTCTTTTTGTAGTTGGAGACGTAAGCTCTCTGATGGAAAACATCATAGTTATTACCTTCGATCGCATCTAAAATTCCCTGATAGAGCATTAAAGCAGACCAAACCGCCAAACGTGATTCCAAATAGCGAATTCCCGCCTCCGCTTGCTGATAATATTTTCTGGCTCGTGCGATTTGATAACGCATAACTTTTCGCCAGCGCTCGTCAATAACACCCGCCAGCAATTCCTCTTCGCTGTAGTTAAATGCGGCTAAATCTTCTAGAGGTAAATAAATGCGATCGCGTTTGGCATCTTCCCCAACATCGCGCAAGATATTGGTTAGCTGCATGGCTATGCCCAAACTTACCGCTTCTTCTGTAGGAATATAGGGTGATTTGTCTTTTTCCCATGGAACGGAATTAGAGCGATTTTTAATTCCCAACACGGCATTGGACATTAAACCCACCGTACCCGCTACCCGATAGCAGTAAAGCTTTAGTTCTTCAAAGGTCTGATAGCGATTGCGATTGAGATCCATCTGCTGTCCGGCGATCATATCTCGAAACGGTTGAATATCGAGGGGAAAACGTTCGATCGTATCTACTAAGGCAACATCCGTATCGTCAATTGGCTGTCCTGCAAACACCGATTCTAGCTGCCGTTCCCATTCTGCTAGAGTTTCTTTAGTTGTATATCTTGCTTTAACACCATCTACCAGTTCGTCGGTAAGACGACACCAAGCGTAAATTGCCCAAATTGCCCTACTTTTTTCTTTGGGCATCAATAGAGTACCGAGATAAAAAGTCTTGGCATATTCTGCCGTAACTTGGCGGCAGTATTCATAAGACTCGGCAGTTGAGACGAGATTTTTTTTCGGTTGTGATTTTGGTAGTTGCAACATTCACCAGCAAACAGAAATACTGTCTTTTGTTGGAGGGCAAGAAGTAGGATTACATTGTCGAGCATTGTCTAATATGACTGACTGCTTGAGACTAGCGATCGTCAATTAGATTTCTACAGCAGTTTTTTCGGGTTCCCTCGCTAGGATGACTGGATAATCATTAGCGATCGCTTTAGCTGCTAGTTTACCAGACAGAACCGCACCTTCCATACTTCCCAAATATTCTTGCATAGTATAGCTACCAGCGAGATAAAAGTTGTCAATCGGGGTCTTTTGAGTGGGGCGATAAGCCTGTCTACCTGGAATAGCTCGATATACCGAACGTGGAGTTTTTACTACTTTTGATTTCAAGAGTCGAGCGCGGTTTTCCCCTGTGAAATAATCGGGAAAAAGATTTTTGAGTTCTTCTATGGTTGCCGCGATGATTTCTTCATCGGATTTAGCGATCCAATCTTTGGCTGGTGCTAAAACTAACTCCAACATCGATTTATCCGGATCGGCATATCCTTTACAAGTGTTACTCATGTCGGCATAAACGCTGAGTAAGGACGAGCGAGAAAATAATAATTGATCGATATCCGATAGCTTGCGATCGAACCACAGATGTAGATTGATTACTTCTACACCTTCAATGTTTTGCAGTTTATTAAAAAATTCGATTTTTCGCCAAGACTCGGGCAGCATGGTTTTTAGCGGATCGACCGACATTGCCGAAACATAGATATCCGCTGTTAGAGTTTCATCACCAGCACCGTTTTTGCCTCTGAGTTTAAAACCGGTGACTTTCCCCTCTTCATCGGTCAAAATTTCTTTAAGTGGTGCGTTTAAGCGGACTTCTCCACCTCGTTCGACAATATAGTCTACCAGTGGCTGACACAATCGTTCGGTAGGGGAACCGTCTAGAAAAGCGACTTTGGAACCATAACGCTCTTTTAAAAAACGATTGAGTGCAGTAAGGGGAATGGTTGCCGAAACCTCATCGGGGTCGATAAAAGTTAGAGCTTTAGAGGCAGCGATAAAAATATCACTGTTGACGCGATCGCTAACTCCCTGCTTTTTCAGCCATTCTAAAAGGCTATATTTGTCCATACCTTCGACGTATTTTTGTCCCCTGACAATTGCTGGTAGCAACCCAATGGCAAAACGAATCTTTTGCTCCCAAGTCAACATATCGTTATTACGCAGAATGGAAACGATCACGTTAAAGGGGGCGGGAATGTCGGGAACGTCAAAGCGCGAATAAGTTCCTGGTTTTTCTGGCTGGTTGAAGATTAGGGTGTGTTCTTTCCACTGCAGTCGATCTTCAATGCCCAATTCTTTAAACAACTGCAGCATATTTGGGTACGCTCCGAAAAATACGTGCAGTCCCGTTTCATACCAATCTCCATCTTCATCTTGCCAAGCAGCCACCAAGCCACCAAGCACATCTCGACGTTCGAGGACAACTGGTCGATATCCTGCATCTACTAAGTATTTGGCACAAGCTAATCCTGCCAATCCTGCTCCGGCGATCGCAACACGCATCTGAAAATCTCAATCTGGTTTTTACTTAACTCAAATTATTATAGTTTGCATTTCGTTACATTTGCTCATTATTCGAGATTGAGCCGAACTTCAAAGGAATAATTCGGACTTAAAACTTAGATTATTTGCTAAACATACATTCATTTAATATTTTTGACCAGCTGCATTTCGTAGTCAAAAGTAAAGTATCGTTTGTTACAGATTATTGAAATAGTAGTCATTGTTACCAAAAGCCTTGATAAACTTAAATTTTGCTAGGCAATCTTTCGGAGGGTAAAAAACATGAGAACCGACCGCACTCATCACCACTTAGGTGTTAGAGAACGTCACGACAATCCGATTTATACCGTACTTCTCGTTGTTTGTAGCTCATTTGTCATTGGAGCGATACCGATAATTTATGGCTTCAGTCTAAATACCAACAGTCCCGAGAGCAATACTACTACCACAACACAACTTTCTCCCTGGAGTGTTTTAGGAGAGAGAGATTAAGCCGGCGAGCGAGATAGGGAGAGAAACAAGGGAAATTATCTTGACTTCCTACTTGGCTATTTTGGATCGCTCCTCAGCACCTTCGTCCAACTTGGTTTGATACCAAATTGATTCGATTTGTTTGGCGAGCGCTTTAGCATGAGGAAGGGTTTGTCGATCTAGTAATACGGTTGCATGACCTAATTTTCTGCCTGGATAAGAGGTTTTACCGTACCAGTATAGGTGAGCATTGGCAATAGCACCGATTTGCTCTCGCTGCTGCTGATAATCAGAATGAGAATTTTCGTATCCCAGTAAATTGACCATTACCGCACCAGCAGACTTTAGCCGAGGCGAACCCAAAGGTAAATCGGCGATCACCTGAAGCTGCATGGCAAACTGAGAAGTGTAACAAGCATCCAAACTATAGTGTCCTGAATTATGAGTACGCGGTGCAATTTCGTTAACCAACACTCGTTCGTCGCCGGTTAAAAATAATTCGATCCCAAATAACCCGACTACTTGAAGCCGCTCGAGTAGTTTTCGCGCGATCTCCTGACATTTCTCTTGTACTGTTTGAGAAATGTCGGCAGGTACCTTTACCCAATGACAGACGCGATTTTGCTGGTAAGTTTCTACTATGGGATAAATGACAGTTTCTCCAGATGCGCTACGAGCCGCAATTACCGCCAGTTCTTTAGTGAAGGGAACGAACTCCTCCGCCAACATCTGCAATTTGTTTCGTTCGAGGATCTCTGGGAGTGTGGCGCGATCGCGAACGATAAATGTCCCCTGTCCGTCATATCCATGACGACGAGCTTTGAGAACTAAAGGAAGCTCGAAACTCTCAAGCTCTACTGTAGTCGTCACGGGAGCAAACCGAGGTACGTCAAGTCCAATTTGCTCTAGATAGGTACGCTGTTGGTACTTATCTAGTAATGGCGCCAGAGTAGCTAGGTTGGGGCTAAAGCAAACTCCTTGCCGTTCCAAAGTTTTTAAAGCATCGAGATTAATAAATTCATTTTCAAATGTAATAATATCGCAGCGTTTAGCTAGCTCGGCTGTAGCAGCTACATCTTCAATCTCTGCTAGCACTACCCCTGCAGCTCTACTAACCGCAGGATCTTCTTGACTGGGAGTTTGAACGATTAATTCTAGCTCCAAATCTCGAGCGGCTTGTGCCATCATCCAAGCCAACTGCCCGCCACCGATAACACCAATTCGTTTCCCTTTCACGATCGCTCAATCCAAACACAACTCATACATCATCTATAATCCACTCAGAAGTACGTTCTCCCAAGTCTAGAGGAATACTAACAGCTTTTCCCAATCGGGGACGTTCGCGGGTTTGTTTGATGTGGTTTTGGATTTGTTCGTCTCCGCCCCAAGCATTAAGATAGCTAGCGATCGCATTTAAATGTTCTCGATATTCTCGTTCTGACATGGGAAAAGAAGCTTGTTCCAAATATTTCCACATCACTTGAACAAAAATTTTTCCCTTAACTTTTCTTAGCTGAATATCGTAGGAACAACCCCACTTTTCTAATAATAGTTCTCGTAACAGATCGCCTGTTATCATGCTCCTGTCTCTCTGAGGTAAAATCTTAACTCTGATTGTCAATGAGTACTCAATCTCTGTAATAATTTAATACATTGGTTGGTGTTGGGTGGAAAACTTCGTTTTCACCCCGTGCCTAATTGTTAATTTAAAGACAAGAAACTTCATAAAGAGAGGGCGGGTGAGGAAACCTCAGCCTCATGAGCTGTCCCTAATGTCTGGTATCTTGGCATCAACAAACCAGCTAAGAGACCCAAACACAAACTGCTGAATTTGTACTTGTCCTTGTTTTAGTTTACAAAAATTTACATCTTATCATTATGACTCAAATTTCTGGTTCCTCAGATGTTCCCGGTATGGGGCGCAGGCAATTTGTCAATTTGCTGACCTTTGGTTCAATTACAGGTGTAGCCTTAGGAGCGTTATATCCCGTAGTCAAATACTTTATTCCTCCTTCTAGCGGTGGTGCGGGCAGTGGTGTAACTGCCAAAGACGCATTGGGAAATGATGTCATCGTTAGCGAATTTTTAGCCGAACACAACGCAGGCGATCGCACTTTAGCTCAAGGACTCAAAGGCGACCCCACCTATATCGTTGTCAAGGGAGACGATACTATTGCCGACTATGGTATTAACGCTGTTTGTACTCATCTCGGTTGTGTCGTTCCTTGGAATGGTAGCGAAAACAAATTTATCTGCCCCTGTCACGGCTCTCAGTACAATGAGGCTGGCAAAGTTGTCAGAGGACCGGCACCTTTATCTCTAGCTTTAGCTCACGCTGAGGTTACCGAAGATGACAAACTAGTCTTTAGTGAGTGGACGGAAACCGATTTTCGTACTGGTGAAGACCCATGGTGGGCATAAAAGGTAAATTGCTTTTATCTTGAGTGAAACTGCAATCGTACCAGATACCGTAAGTAGAATTTAAAATTTTTGAGATTGTCAAACAACAAAATGACCATAAATAGACCATTGGCATGGTTGCCTACTGCCAAACGAATAATAATTAAAACAGTATTAGTAGCGATCGCCACAGTTGCTATTTTCTTGGCTAGCGATGTGGCTATTTCCCAATCGGCTGCGGCATATCCTTTTTGGGCGCAACAAACCGCACCCGATACTCCGAGAGAAGCAACGGGCAGAATTGTTTGTGCCAACTGCCATTTAGCTGAAAAAGCTGCCGAAGTGGAAATTCCTCAGTCGGTATTACCCGATACGGTATTTGAAGCCGTAGTCAAAATTCCTTACAATCTAGAAAGCCAACAGATATTAGGAGATGGATCTAAAAGCGGTTTAAACGTCGGTGCAGTTCTCATGTTACCGGAAGGATTTAAAATTGCCCCCGACGATCGCATTCCTGAAGAGATGAAGGAAAAAGTTGGCAGTATGTATTTTCAAGAATACAAAGAAGGGGATGACAACGTCATTTTAGTCGGACCCCTACCAGGAGAAGAATACCAAGAAATTACTTTTCCCGTACTCTCTCCCAACCCCAAAACTGACAAAAACATCAACTTTGGCAAATATGCGGTTCACTTGGGAGCAAATCGCGGACGCGGACAACTTTATCCCACGGGAGAGTTGAGCAATAACAATATGTTCAAAGCTTCTGCTGCCGGTACGATTACTGCAATTGCCCCTCAAGATGGCGGCGGTTACGAAGTAACCATCAATACCGGCGAAGACACCGTAGTCGATTCCATTCCTCCAGGTCCCGAACTTATGGTCACTGAAGGTCAACAAGTTGCGGCTGGTGACGCTTTAACCAATAACCCCAACGTCGGCGGTTTTGGACAAAAAGATACTGAGGTAGTCTTACAAAGTCCCGCTCGGATTGCTGGCTTGGTAGTTTTTGTAGCCGGCATTATGATCGCTCAGGTATTGCTGGTAATTAAGAAAAAACAAATTGAAAGAGTTCAAGCTGCGGAAATGAACTTCTAATTGGTTTTGAATCTTTTATTAAAGTTTAAGGACAGGCTAACAACCTGTCCTGTTTATTTGTAGCTCGTCATAATCAATGTCACTCCCATGAACTCGATCTTACAAAATAGGTTGCAAATCGAGGATAAACTCACGTAATATGTTTTCTCCTGATAGACTATTGGGCGCATTTAAAATCTCAACTTGTTTTCCCTGACGATAAATTTCTACTTGGTGTTTTTGAGGATCGATTAGCCAGCCCAATATCATGCCATTATCCAAATATTCGTGCATTTTTGCTTGAGTCTTAGCTAAGTCGTCACTGGGTGAAAGCAGTTCAATCGCAAAATCGGGACATAGAGGCAGAAATTTTTGTTTTTGTTCGTCAGTTAGAACATCCCATTTAGCTAAAGGTATCCAAGAAGCATCGGGAGATCGATTTGCACCGTTGGGTAATTTAAACCCTGTAGAAGAATCAAAAACTTTACCTAAATTAGTCCGATTATTCCAAACCCACAACTGAGCAATAATTTCCGCGTTTTTGTTTACCGTTTCACCGCCTGTTGGGGGCATAATCACTATATCTTCATCAGCATTCCTTTCAATGTGTAAATCGCGGTTATCGATACATAGTTGATAAAACTGTTCGTCGGTTAATTCGAGCGATCGCAAGTCGAGGGTTAAAGTATCCATTGCGTTGTTATTGAGCTAGTAGGTTTGCTATATAACTTGACTAATGTTTACTAAATAGTATTTTTGGGTTAGCGTTAACTTGACATCCCAATACTCACCAAAAGAACGATGATATGGTTTACCACTAAAAATGTATCCTGTGGGAGAAAGCTTAAAATTAATCATTTCTCCGTTAATTTGAACTCTAAAAAAACATTGATATTCTTCTAGTTCAATATCTATAGGTATTATCTGAGATAAACGGCAATCATAAATAATATCAAAATTATTACCAAAGTTACTTTTGAAAATTTCTTTTTGTTTTGTATAAAAATATTCGTTTATATAATCAGTCATTGATGAAAAATTTTTGGTCGTCCAATCACGCTGATATTGAATTAAATAGTAATCAGGAGAATTAATAATTTCGATTTTACCAACAGTTCCTCGCTCTTGATGATGAGTTGAGAAATGATAACTAATAACGCGATCGCCCGAACGTAATTGCTCGATTGGTTTGTCACCTTCTGGAGTTAAAATTAATGTTCCCGCACTAAAACATCCGCCACCGCCTCCACCACGACTATAAGCAGGTTCGATATTAAGAAAGCTAATTAATAAGCATAGGCTGAGAGTAATTGCTAATATCTTAAAAAACAAAGGCAAGATAGATAATACCCGCCTTATTACTAAATATTTTATTATCGCTAGGTCGAGTAGAAGAAGAAAACAGAGGCAAGAAATATAGTCTCACCTCTTATATTTCAGTTCCAATTTAACCGAGCAATTCTTGCGATCGCTTGACAAAATTCTCGGCAGTTAAACCGTTGTAGCTCATAATTTGACCCGCGCTGCTGGCAGTTTCCCCCTGCTTCCAGGCAAAAACATCTCGCTTGCAGTTGCTACGTAAGATAACGGGTTCTAACATGGCACTAGAGCCACCAGTAACTCCAATTAAAGCATCCCCACCAAATATCGTTTCAAATTCGCCATCACTGAGGAAGTTACCGTCTGATTGACTACATTCTTCCCAAGCTACATCCGTAGAACGATATAGGCGACGGGGGCTGATTACTGAAATAATTTTAGAACCGATGCCCTGAGACTCTAATTGTGCTGCGGCTTCAAAAACAGGAATCAAAGTCATATCGCCGACTACGGCAAAGACAACCGTTTTACTGCCCGAAGTTTCCTGTAGGACGACTGCACCTTTATTCAGAGCTTCGCTCGTCTGCTCGAAAGTAGTACGAACGGGCAGAGGAGATTTACTAGCAGTAATCGTAATCCCTTTATTTTTAGTTCCCAAAGCCCATTGATAACAAGCCTGAATACTATTAGCATCGCAAGGGAATAAGGGAAAGATATTACCATTACGCATCATGGCTGCAAAGTAATTTTCAATTTCAGGGCGTTGGTGAGTCCATCCATTACGCCCTTGTTCTAATGCACCTGCGGTAAATAAGGTAATAGTAGAAGGAGTGGCACGGCGTAATTCTGCCATCGCCTGAGTGACTGTCTGCCAAATAGGTAAACCGTTAACGGCAAAAGATTCGTAAGAACACCAGAGAGAACGCGCCCCGAATAGCGCCTGTGCCGCAGCCAAACCCGCACAGGCATCTTCACTGAGAGGTTCATAAACCTGTCCTTGAGGCTGTTGAAAGTAAGTTTCATCGGTAGTCGGGTGGATAATTCTTAAAGCGATGTTGATATTATTTATTCCCGAGGCGGCATTACCGTCAGCATTGGCGACGATAAAGTCAGAGTCTTGCTGTCCTACATGGGCTACGATCGCCCCCATCGCCGTGGTGGCGACTTTTTTCTCTCCTCCTACTTCATATTGTTCTAGCGGTAAGTCTTCCAACTCTGGTAGGGGATGTTCCCGTTCGGTAACTACAGTATCTACTGCCGCACCGCCACTAGCACGCAAATAGTTAGTTCTTACTAATTCCCAGGCAGCAGGAGTTAAAGCTCTTGCTTTCAAAGCATGAACGATATAGTCTTTTTCAACATGATCGCCGGGATACAGGTTATGTGATTGCGCGCCTCGTTTGTGTACTCCCGCGCCTTTTAGCTGCTTGATGATGAGAACGGTTAATTTACCAGCTAATGCTGACTTAGCAGCCTCGTCCGCACCCTCTAATATTGCCTGCGTAAATGCCAAGCGTTGTTCGAAAGAAAATAGGGTACTGTCGACATAATCGCTAACCTGGTTACTGTCGTCGTACTCTTTAGCATCTACCAAGATAATTTCGCTAAAACCATTACCCGCCCAATACTCAATCATCTCATCATTGGTTTTAGTCGATACCATGCTGTGATGTTCTTGAGAATAACCGTTCCACACTAGGATGGGTAAAAAGTTAGTTACTTGGGGATAGGCAGTATTAAAATGACCGAAGCTACTCATCACATAGGGTTCGCCAATACCGCCATCGCCGATGGTAACGGGAAATAATACCCCGGGATGGAGCTTGGCAGCCGCCATAGCAAAATGTTGTCCCTGCCCCAAAGGTCCTGCAGGGTTGAGCAGTCCTGGAATTTGCCCCGATAAGTGTCCTAAAAGCCCACGCATCTCTCGAAAGCGATCGCGCAGCTCTTGAACGGTATTAATGCCCATCGCTTCTAGGGAGGTATCTAAAAAGACATTGCTATAAAAGCCGGGAGCGTGATGTCCTACTTCGGTAATAATATTTTTGTAGCCCAACATTACCAAAGCGGCAATCGTGTCGGCAATACTGGCAAACCCCCCGGGATGACCAGACTGTTTGCTCGCCGTAATCTGAAGAGTTAGATAGCGTAACGCCTCTGCTGCTAGCATAGTTTGATAGACGGCGGCTTTATCTGTGGGTGAAGCGATCGCCTTTTGTCCTTGGCTGATGGCTGGTTCTTTGCCATATTCATCAAAACCAGGTATAGTCTCTCTAAAATGTTGAATCCCCTGACAAAAAGCAGGAACATTAGTTGCAACGGTCATAAATCTAGTTGCCTCATTAAAATAACTGCAAGTGTTAAGTAAATCTTACAGTTTTGCGAGGTCATAAAGCGATCGGGTATTGCTATCAATCCCATTGAAACGACTAATATATAGTAATTTTCAGTTATATGAGCTTCACCATTAAAGCTTTCAAGCAATTAGCTAGCTTTAGGCTTAAAAAAAGTAGCAAGCAGCCAAGAGCGAACCGTTACTCTACTCGCTACTCGCTAAATAAAATAAACTTATGTGAATCGAAAAGCCGCCTTTAGCTCATGCTTGCTAGAATATCTCCCGCATGAGTGCTAGTGTTGACATTACTATCGACATGAACGATTTTGCCTTCACCATCGATAATATAGGTGACACGCTTAGCATATCCACCGCCATCAACATCGTAGGCTTTGATAATCGAGCCATCGCTGTCTGATAATAAGGTAAAGGGCAAACCATATTTTTCCTTAAACATTTTGTGAGATGCTTGGTCATCTCGGCTCACCCCGAGAACTACCATGTCTTTATCTTGATACTGACTGAAGCTATCACGAAAGCTTTGAGCCTGTTTGGTACAACCCGGAGTATCGTCTTTGGGATAAAAGTAAAGCACTACTGTTTTACCTTTAAAATCAGATAGAGAAACGCTGTTGCCTTCCTCGTCGGTAGTGATAAAAGAAGGTGCAGTGGTTCCAACTTCTAAAGCCATAAATCCTATGTCCTATTGAAATTGAGTTTACGCTTTTTAATATAAGTCATTTAGCCCGACAAACAGATCTCTACAACCAAATTCGCTCTGCTTAATGTGAGAAAATAATTTCCAAGTCAACTATTATTTAACACCATGTCATTTCAGTCCAGCATTCCCCTAGAGCTCATACGCTTCGACGCTCGCGGTTTAGTCCCAGCGATCGCCCAAGATTATTTAGACGGTACGGTATTGATGATGGCATGGATGAACCGCGAATCTTTGCAAAAAACTATTGAGACTGGCGAAACTTGGTATTGGAGTCGTTCGCGACAAGAATTATGGCACAAAGGCGCTACTTCGGGACACATTCAAAAAGTGCGCTCGCTGCGCTACGATTGCGACGGTGATACTTTATTGATTACGGTCGAACAAATTGGCGATCTTGCTTGTCACACGGGAGAACGTAGCTGTTTCCATCGGATAGATAGTACTAAAGCCGCGCCTCCTGCCGATACTCTTTCCGAAATCTATCGCACGATAAGCGATCGCGCCGCTAATCCTTTACCAAGTTCTTATACCTGTAAACTATTTGCTGGGGGAGATAATAAAATTCTCAAAAAAATTGGGGAAGAAAGCGCGGAAGTAGTGATGGCTTGTAAAGACGATAAACCAGAGGCGATCGCTTCTGAAGTTGCCGACTTGTTCTATCATGTTCTGGTAGCTTTAGCTTACCATCAAGTAGATCTTCGTGAAGTTTATCGCCAGCTACAGGCGAGAAGAAAGTAGAACGACGAATAAAATAATTTTTAAACCGCGTCCATATAGAGAACTAGAGTTTTAGCCAAATTCCTTTGCCCTTTGCCCCTTGCCCTTTAACCACTCTACATCATTCAATTTTCAAAACTTATCGAACTCAGGTTTTTACTGTCTATGTTTCCTCAGTAGGATTTTGATTGAATGTAGGAGATAGAAAAGCTACTACCGCACCCAGTAAAAAGCCAATAATGTTACGAAACAAAGGTAGTAATTCAGGAGTCCGAGTCACCACCGGACCCATACCAAAAGCAATAAATAAAATTCCCCACAGTGGCGACATAATTAATGCCCATTGCCATGCTATTCCTTGACCTTGCTTACGGGGTATGGCAGCTATACCCAAAATCACACCACCGACAGTAGAACTAATTAGAGTTAAAATCCACTGTTCTCTGGGAAGACCCGGAACCACATTACAGCCTCCCTGTAGCAAACAAACTTTAACCGTTTCCATCGCTTCAACGATCGCGTTATTTTCGCCATATTCTCTGACGTAATACATATTACCGAAGCGAGTTTGTAGCTCGATCCAAAAAGTTCGAGGTAAAAGATTATAGACATCATCGCCAATGCTAAAAGCCAGAAGATTGCCACCTCTACCATCGGCTACTAGCAAGATACTTTTATCGTCTAGTCCCCAAAATTCTTTTACAGCCCGACCCGGAGAACGTTCGTATTGAGTTAAAACTCTCATTTTCCAACCGGTTTCGGCTTCAAATTTATTTAAATTTTCAATTAAAGACTTTTCTTGAAGAGTAGGTATAAAGTTAGCCAAATCTACTACAGGAGTTTCTTCGGCAGGCAGTAGTTCTGGATTATTCACTGCCAGAGCAGGAGAAATAAAACAAGTAGATAAAATTAATATACAAGCTCCCCAAATTGTTAAGAAACGCTGCGTAAAATTGTTTTGCATGGTGTATTAACTAAAAAAACCTCCGTCTGCGATCGCTAGTGTTAAGACTGATTTAATTTTGTTGTAATTATTTACTTTATCTAATTATTCTAAGCTTTACAGAGTACGGAGTGTTACCCGGAAAAATTATTAACTTTGCAGCTGGCTTAGCTCGATCTTTCTTGCCTATTATGACTATTTCAGCGCTCGCGCCAGACCCGCCAAGCGGTTTTTACTCCCGTTACTAAACTGCGAGTATTAGTTTGGGCTTGTCGAACTCCTTTCCTAGCATTTACCAAACTGCGATCGACTTGTTTGACTACTTGGGAAGCACTTTCTACACTTTGATTGATTTCATCGGTCAACTCACCAACTTCTGTTCCTGTCAGACGAATTGCTTCTAGAGTAGGAGGAAATTCCCGATTGAGAGTATCAAAAAGTTTTTCGGCACTACGAGCGGCACGAGCTACTTCTTGCAGCGTGGGAATCGCGACAATTAATACGGCAACGAGGCTAAATCCTACTAAAAATAATGACAGTCCTAACCAAAATATAGGATCGAGCGAATAATTCATGAGGGCGACCGCGCTTTTTTAAGTTCGAGGAGATTGTTCTGGAGGATAAGACCTCTTTTGCGGTAGGTTGGAAGCTTTTTCTCGCTCCATTTCTTGTTGGCTGGCTGCTACTCCTGCTGCGACGGCTTCTCGCAGTTTGATTAGAGTTGCTTGCCAGTTGCGTGTAGTCGATTCTCCCAGACGGTCTGCTTGCAATTGAATAGTGCTAGCCAAATCTTCAGTCAACTCCGGTAGAGCAGCAGCAGATTTTTTTAAGATCTTTCTAGTTTCTTTGCCGGTACGCGGTGCGATTAACAATCCCAGTAGAGCACCGACAGCCCCCCCAATCGCCATTCCACTGACAAATGTATTAGCCCGAACTGATTTTGACATTACTTTAATCTCAATTTATAATCTCAAATTTTTATTCCAGCTTATCAGTTTGACGAAAATTAATTAAATTGGAAACACAATCGCGATGGTTTTTTTATCATAATATGCAAATAGTTTTTTTTGGTACTCCTCAATTTGCCGTCCCGACTCTCAAAAATCTCCTAGGTCATCCAAACTTTGATGTCGTTGGGGTAGTTACGCAACCCGACAAGCGAAGAGGCAGAGGCAACAAGACTCTACCCTCAGCAGTTAAACGATTGGCACTAGAACACGATTTACCAGTTTGGCAACCCCAAAAAATTAAACGAGATCGAGAAACAATAGAACGACTCCGAAGTAGTGCTGCCGATGCTTTTGTAGTTGTTGCTTACGGACAAATTCTCTCTTCCGAAATTCTTCAGATTCCGAAATTGGGCTGTATTAACGTTCACGGCTCTTTACTACCACAATATCGCGGTGCTGCGCCCATTCAATGGAGTATCGTTCGCGGTGAAACTAAAACGGGTATTACTACGATGCTCATGGATCGAGGTATGGACACGGGCGATATGCTACTGAAAAGCGAAACTCCCATCGCACTTTTAGATAATGCCGAGGATTTAGCTGCAACTCTGGCTCGTCAGGGAGCAAATCTATTAATTGAAACTCTATTGAAACTAAAACATCAAGCAATCAAGCCAATTCCTCAAGACGACTCTGCCGCAACTTATGCCCCCTTAATTAGTAAATCGGACTTGGCGGTCGATTGGTCGCTAGAGGCAATTGCAATCCACAATCGAATTAGAGGTTTTTATCCTAGTTGTGTGGCTACCTATGAAGAGCGAAAATTAAAAGTTTTGGCTACGGTACCAGTAACTAAAACTCATTTAGATCTGCTTCCTCCTAAATATGACACTCTAAAACAGCAGTGGTCAGATTTAGACTTACTTCAAGGAAATCCAGGGGAAATCGTCCGCAGTATTAAAAATTTCGGACCGATAGTGCAAACGGGAGCGGGCTTATTATTACTCGAACGAGTACAGCCTACCGGAAAACGTCAGCAGTCTGGTTGGGATTTTGTCAATGGAATGCGTCTATCAATAGGTACTAAACTTGGAAATGGTTAAGTTTCGTAATGATGACAATCTTGACAAGGGCCTTCAGGATTAACGGCACAGCGCATAATTTCCGAACGAGCATTATAACGACAGGTAGCATCTCCTATCACCCAGCGGTCTTCGAGCAAGCTTTGTTCGTCAGTTGGTTTTAATTCTTGAACGTGCACGGAAACATTTTGCAGGCGATAACCACCTATTCTATATTGGTAGTGATGGTGTCGTTCCAAAATAGCATAAGTTTTTCCTGCTAACTCTAGATAATTACCAGGTTGGGGCGTAGAGTCGAGATGTATTTTACCGAGAGAGCGTCGAGAATTGGCAAGAATAATTTCTGTTGGTAATGAATCTGACTGTAATGACATCAACTAAATAGGTAGAATCAATTAGAAAAAAGTAGTTAAAGTAGGAATAAGCAAAGCAATTAAATAGGTAGAATCAATTAGAAAAAAGTAGTTAAAGTAGGAATAAGCAAAGCAATATAGATTAGAAAATAGTTCGCGATCGATCTCTAATTCAGACTCTGCGGGCTTTACATTAAATTTAAATATTTCAGGTATGAGTTACCTACTCGTGCCCGATTTTTATGCCCTAGACGAGACTAACGCTTCTCCTCTGCTAGTTTGGAAAACTTTTGAGATTTTATTTAGGTTGCTAGCTCACTTTTTAGCCAAGACGAATACACTTCCTTGATTTCCCCTACCAACACGCATATCTTCATCTAAATAAGTTATGTCCAGCCATCCTTTTTGTTGGCGACGGTCGAGGCCGAAATCTAAAGGAAAAAACTTTTTACCTGATTCTATTTGCTGAATAAATTTGCTCGGTGAACTATAGGCGAAAAAACGCTGCAAACAGATTATGGAACGCTCGAACATAACATTGACTCGGCGATTGTTAACTGGTTCAAAGGTAGCGACAACACTCACTAAACCTTCCAATAAAGGCAAACCGACAATTTCGGCAATGTTATAAATTTTGGCTTCTGAAGTCCGAATACATTGATAAATTTGCCCCAACTTAAGTAGGGGAAAGCGGTCTAAACCGAGTATACCTTTGCTGGTCGTGTAGAGTAATCGCCAATCGCCTTCTAATAGCTCTTGGGATTTGATTGGTTGAGGATTGGGGTTACAATCTTCTAGCTGTTGAATCGCTGAAAGGACGCGGACGTTATCAACTTCACTGGCTAATAAACCGCGATTTTTTCCAGCAATTGCTTCTAATAATTCTGCTTTCTTACTCATAGGTCTTATTTTGGCTGTAGTAATAAATGACATCAGCCTGTTCGGATAACGGATACAATAGACTTCTTGCATGAATCATCATTAACTACTCAAGCTAGGGGAAAAGGGGAAAGGTCAAAGGAAAAAAGGTTTGATTATTTATTCATGCAAGAGATCTAATCTATTCTATAAAGCCCGAGTGGATTAATTTCCTTTCTATCTATTTCCCATCTCTATAGCTATCATATAAGCTTATCGTACTTAATAAGACTTAATAAAAAAACGCCAGGCGATCGCAATTCCGAGAGTTTCGGTCGGTCACAGATTGCTGGCGCAATTTCCTAATCGAGGTCGCTCTTCAATTTAGCCTTGGGAAAATCGGATTTTTGCTAACGACATGGTATAATAGTTCGCCCGTCAAACTAACTGTTCGGAAGCTTGTTAGAAGCCGATTGCGAAATGAATTCTGTTTCTTCTGAGTCTGCTGATTCTCCAACTTCCCGAGCAACTTCGACGCCAAATTGTTCCAAAATTACTAAAGGAGTGGGAAAATTATTGAAGTCAATGCTTTTAACTAAAATTTGACCGTTAGATATATATTGTCCTACTTCTACGTAGCGACTTGTAGATTCTTCTGGAGCATTGATAATTATTTTATCTTTACCATCGACTTTGACTACTCCTGTGATTACCACTTTTTTTGCTAAAGTTGGTTCCGAAAATTCATCATCTTCTTCTAAAGATGATTCTAACAATTCGTCGTCTGAAGGTTCAAACGTAGGCGTGCTAGTAACCTTTGGAGGCAGTTCTGTGTTAGTTTCGGTTGAGTCATCTTCTTCAATTTCGATTTGTGGTTGGACGTTAATCGCTGAAAAGGGATCTTGTCTTCCCGTGGCAATACTTCTGACTCTAGTATTGGGGTTAGTTACTGGAATTAAACCAACGATTTTTTGATTATCTGATAATTCTGCTGCTTCGCCTTCTAAAACTTGAGTTTCTGGGACGGCAGAATCGGCGGTAGTATTAACTGAGATGCCGTTAGGTTCGATTTTATTTTCAGCTTCATTTCGGAGTCCCATAAAATCGGACAAATACGAGCAACCCCCTGTGGATAAAGATAGAATACTTGCTAATAACAATATTGCAGTTTTATTCATACTAATTATTTTATTAATTAATCTAAGATTTTTATTTAAGTCGAGGGGTTTGCTAATAAATCGCTCTGTGCCATCGATTGTTCTACATTCATTTATTATTTTTTAAACTCGAGAATATTATCATTTTTCTGTCATCATAGATTGTTTGAGTATGTTCAAACCTTTTTTAAGCTGACGAGAAACAGTTACGACACTAATACCTAATAATTTAGCGGTTTCTTTCTGAGTTAAATCTTGTAAAAAGACAAATTCTAAAACATTTCTAGTACGTTCTTCTAATTCGCCTAAGGCTTGTTGCAGGCGTATTCTATCTTCGCAAACTAGTTGAAAACTACGATACTTGGGATCGGCAACTAAATCGCATAAACTAGTTTGATTATCGCGACCGTGGTCAACAGAAACATCTAAGCTGATCGGCTTTCTATTTTGATAAGCTAGTCGAATATCCTGCCATTCTTTAAGAGAGAGTTCTAAGTACTGAGCAATTTCCGAATCTGTAGGTTGGCGATGATAAGTTTCACGAAACTGATTGACAAAAGCCACCGACTGTCTTCTTAATTCTAACCAACGGCGGGGAATACGAAGGGTGCAGCTTTTATCTCTCAAATAGTGTTGAATTTCACCTCTAATATAAGGAATTGCAAAAGAACTAAAAGCATTACCCTTTTCGATACTAAAACGTTCGATTGCTCGGATTAAACCAATCGAACCAACCTGTAACAAGTCTTCGTAGCTTTCATTGCATTGATTCATCCAGTGATGTGCTTCTTTTTTGACCAGACCAAAATTCAATTCCACGATTTGATTGCGAATAGTGGTATTTTGAGAAGTTTGATATTGCTGAAGCAAATATAAACTATCTATTTTGATACTTTTATTTAAACAGGCTGTCATTTTATAAAATTTAGTTTTCCAAATAAAAGATAGGTAATTGGTCTATCTCACTCAGTAAAAAACGATTATTTATGGATCTAAATTCAGCTTATTCTTAGCTTGTTATCTAAACAACAGCATTTATACTATTTTTCTTCTATCAAATTTTGATAAACCCCCAAATTTCACTGATAAGTCAGTAAATATACGTAAAAATTTGAGGTGTTTGCTAGATGGCTACGAAGCGACAGTTACTATGGCGATCGCTTTAATATTTTGCAGGTACAGAGATAGTTAAAACCTATTTGGTTAAAATAAATTAAGTTTGTTTTAGCCGCTATAGATGCAAGAATAAATAATTTCTCAATGTTAAAAATTAGAAACCATTTGTTTGATTGGGGTCGTAAAACTTATTTAATGGGAATTCTCAATGTAACTCCCGATAGCTTTAGCGATGGTGGCATGTTTAATAATCTCGAATCTGCCATACTGCAAGCCAAAAAGGCAATTGCTGCAGGTGCCGATTTGATTGATATTGGGGGAGAATCTACTCGACCTCAGGCTCAGCAAGTATCGTTGGCAACCGAATTAGAGCGAGTTATTCCCATAATTAAAAAGCTGCGTCAAGAAAGCTCGATTCCAATTTCAATTGACACCACTAAAGCCGCAGTAGCCGAAGCGGCGATCGCCGCAGGCGCAGATCTAATTAACGATATCTCTGGCGGTACTTTCGATCGCCAGATACTGCCAACGGCAGGTAAATTAAACGTGCCTATTATCTTAATGCACATTCGTGGCACTCCGAAAACAATGCAAACAATGACCGATTATCAAGATTTGTTAGCAGAGATCGCGGAATTTCTGAAATCACAAGTCGAACTAGCGCTCGACTGTGGTATCGAGCGATCCAACCTGATTATCGATCCCGGAATCGGCTTTGCTAAAAATTATCAACAAAATATTGAAATATTGAAGCGATTAACGGAATTTAGAAGTTTGAAGTTGCCCTTAGCCATTGGAGTATCTCGCAAAAGCTTTATCGGTCATATTCTTGCTAAAGATAATCCCCAAGAGAGAATTTGGGGAACGGCGGCAGCTTGCTGTGCGGCGATCGCTAATGGAGCAGATATTTTGAGAGTTCATGATGTAGCTGAAATGCATGATGTTCGTCTGATGGCAGATGCAATCTGGCGTAAATAATTAAAAATTGAAAGTTTAATTTCGCCCTAGATTAAGTAAAAATAAGTAAAAACATTTTAAATTAAAACTGGCATCGACATTTAAGCTACTATTCAAAATAATATGATGTAATCAGTAAGCAACTGAGGGCAGGGAGCAATAATGAACCAACGTTGTATGATTCCAGTCATCAAAACCGCCAAAGATTATCAAACTTATCGTATTAAACCAGAAGATACTAACCGCGTGGCGATTGTTTTCGATCCCGATAGTGCTAACGATTCTTTGACTGTCTGTGTAGAAATTTTCGATCCAGAGGGGGCAACTCCTCCCCATCGTCATAACTTTGCAGTTGAGATCTTTTTTATCCTTAAAGGAGAAGGCATGGCAATCTGTGATGGCAAAGAAGTTCCACTTCATAGTGGTGATAGTGTATTAATGCCAAAAACGGGAACTCATTATTTGAAGAATACTGGAGCAGAGCGTTTATACGTTCTCAGCATTATGGTACCAAACGAAGAGTTTTCAGAATTGATTCGCAGTGGCATCCCCGCAGAGTTGGATGCAGAAGATCTGCAAATTTTATCGCGTTTAGACTCATTAATTCCCTGCTAAAGTCATAATATTTTGACAAAGCGAACGCACAGGGAAAAAACTTAGGTTTTGCCTAAATTGGACATAAAACATAATTTATTTTGTAGATATCGTACTAAGTTTGTAAATAAAAATTAATAGATATTTGTATTCGTTGACTTAAAAAAGTAAAAATCAAGATAAATACGATCGAACTAAAGCGAATGCAGTGCTATTATCAATGTGCATAGCAGTCATATTTATCGGGTAACAATTATGGTTCAAGCACCTATATCTCCAGTGGTGCTAGCTATCTTGGATGGCTGGGGTCATCGCCAAGCAACAGAAGCTAATGCGATCGCCACTGCAGAAACACCAGTATTTGATAGCCTACTAACAACTTATCCCAATAAGCTAATTAAAACCTCGGGTAAAGATGTGGGTCTGCCAGAGGGACAAATGGGTAACTCGGAAGTAGGACATTTAAATTTGGGTGCAGGAAGAATTGTTCCTCAAGAATTAGTCAGAATATCTGATGCAGTAGAAGACGGTTCGATCTTTCGTAATCCAGTTTTAGTCGATGTGTGCGATAAAGTCAAGGATTCTGGAGGAAAGCTCCACCTCGTCGGTTTGTGTTCGGAAGGAGGAGTACACTCACATTTAAGCCATCTCTTAGGATTGCTAGATCTGGCTAAATTGAACGGCATCTCTCAGGTTTGCATTCATGCAATTACCGATGGTCGAGATACCAATACCACCGAAGGCATTAATGCACTAGGAAAAATTCAGGAATATATAGATAAAACTGGGGTTGGTAGTATTGTTACCGTAAGCGGTCGTTACTTTACTATGGATCGCGATCGCCGTTGGGATCGGGTTCAAAAAGCCTATAATGTTATGACTCAAGACAGTTTAGGCAATGGTCGCTCGGCGATTGAAACTCTCAAAGATTTTTACTCGCAAGACATCACCGATGAATTTATTCCCCCTACTAGAATCGCGCCAGGAGCGGTTAAAGCGGGAGATGGAGTAATTTTCTTCAATTTTCGTCCAGACAGAGCTAGGCAGCTAACCTATGCTTTTGTTCGACCGGATTTTAACGGATTCGAACGTAAGTACATTAATCCCTTACATTTTGTTACTTTTACTCAATACGACTCTACCTTACCGGTAGAATTAGTCTTTAAACCGCAAAATTTAACTAAAATTTTGGGTGAAGTTGTTGCCGATGCAGGATTGCAGCAGTTTCGTACTGCAGAGACTGAAAAATATCCCCACGTAACTTACTTTTTTAATGGGGGAATTGAACAACCTTTTGAAGGAGAAGCTAGAGAACTAGTCCAAAGCCCAATGGTACCAACCTACGATCGCGCTCCGGCGATGTCGGCAGATGAAGTAACTGAGGTAGTGTGTCAAGCAGTAAATAAGGGCATTTACTCTCTCATTGTAGTCAACTACGCCAACCCTGATATGGTCGGACATACGGGAAATATGGAGGCGGCTGTCGAGGCAATCGAAACAGTAGACCGCTGTTTGGGGAGAGTTATTGAAACTGTTAATAAAGCCGGCGGAACCCTGTTAATTACTGCCGACCATGGCAATGCCGAATATATGCGGGATAAGGATGGTAATCCCTGGACGGCACATACGACCAATCCCGTACCTTTGATTTTCATCGAAGGAGAGGGACGCAAAATTCCCGGACACGGTGGTAAGGTCTTCTTAAGGGAAGATGGTCGGTTGGCAGACGTAGCACCAACTATTTTAGAAATATTGCAGCTACCTCAACCTGAAGAAATGACCGGTAAATCCTTAATTCAACCAGCCGAATACGAAGTGAGGAAAAATCGCACTCCAATCCGTATTTCAATCTAATGCCGTTGATGGTTAATGGCGTTGGTTTATCATTTATCCATCGGACTTTGGCAATTAATTGGTTCGTTGTCGATGGGTTCGGGTAACCCAATCGACCATCAACCATCAAAACTCAATACCAAGCCACTGATGTGTGAGATGAAATTAAGACGTACAATAGTATAATTGGCGGTAAATTTCAATTTAAATTTTTAACCATGAAACCATATCAATTAGCTCAAATTATCTGGGCAGCTTCGGCTTTACTATTAATTGTTTTTATTCTGTTACATAGTCCTAAAGGTGACGGACTTGGCGGTATTGGCGGACAAGCACAACTATTTACCAGTAGCAAAAGTGCTGAAAAAAGTTTAAATCGAATTACTTGGGGTTTGAGTATTACTTTTATGGCGTTGACGGTAATTTTAAGTGCGGGTTGGTTGAGATAATTCGAGCGTCAATTGATGAAGAGTTGGCGAATGAAATGGTGGCAACAAACTTTGGTGGGGATCGCTGTTATTTTATTAGTTCATTCGCAGTTTTCGGCTAATCCCCTACCGGATCTTAAGCCCCATCCCTTACCAGGATCTTTAGCCAGTTGGGAAGATAGAGAACGAGCTGGAGATTACTTCGACCGAATTGAGTCTACTCAGATGGGGTACCTAATTTGGTCGGAATTTCCCATTAAGGTATATATAGATCGGTCTTCTTATGCTCAAAATACCGCTAGTCATAATCGTTTCGAGCAATGGTTGGCAACGGTAAGAGAAGCAATCGGCGAATGGAATGTATATTTACCTTTGGTAGAGATAGACAATCCCAGACTCGCAGATATTACCATAGTGCGATTGCTACCCAAGAGAGAAATCAAATTAGATCCTGAAACTGGATTATACGATATTCCCAGAGCGGTCGCAGCTAAAACCGATTATCGCTTTTTGCTTCGAGAAGAGACAGCAACTGTCGCCCACAAAATGACCGTCACCATCAGCCCTAGTTTTCTAGGCGAATCTCTACTCGCTACCGTACGCCACGAGTTGGGTCATGCTTTAGGTATTTGGGGACATAGTTTAGAACTAACCGATGCCCTCTATTACTCGCAAGTCCGCGAGCCCGTGCCCATTTCCTCAAGAGATATCAATACTCTCAGAAAAATTTATCAACAGCCTACTAGACTGGGTTGGAAAAGCGAGAAATAAGCGACTTAGCAAACTTTGAATTAAATTTTCCAGCCAACAATATTACTCTGAACCAGGAGTTTTGTCCTAGAACTCAAAATTAGGCATTAGCTCGAGGGTGCCCATGCCTAAGTCTTCTCCATCTACCGCTTTAGTTTCAAACAGTCCCAGCATATCTTTTAATTGAGGATTACCGCGACTGTTGCCCTTCGCTCCCATAGAAACAATCAATCCACAATAACCTTGAGTTTTTTGACATCCTCGATGCCAGCGGCGCATCGCTTGAAGCTCTTGGGGAACATTCCGGTCATACTCGGCAAAGATATATAGTTCGCCGTCTTGAGTTTGTAAGATACCGAGATCGAAAATATCTCCACTGTAAGGATCTTTTCCCGGATTGAAGCAAATTGCTCGCAACCCTCCTGCGGATTTAATGCGTTCGATGGTAGCTTTAGCTTTGGGACGGGTAGTTTGGATTAAAATTATCGGTAATCCTTCTTCTCTTGGAGGAACTAAATCTAAACACTGACAGTAAGTTCTGGATTCTTGTTTGAGTTGTTCGACGAGTTTCCAAGGAATGCTATCTATGGTTACCAGCGAATCATCGGGAACGAGATTGTCTTGCAGGAGAAGATTGACTTGAGTATCTCGAGCGTCATCTGGAACTCGAACGCTAGTAGCGATCACTAACAGTTCGGCGGTTACTTCGGGTAAAGTAGAAATTGTGGTAGAAATCCTCGGTTTGACCTCGATATTTTTTGAGGGTAGTTCAATTTGATAGGTTTCAGAAATTCTTGCTAAAGGTTTTGGCAGAGGATGGTGGCAGTGGCGATCGCAAAAACAAAGCAGTGTTTCTAAAGCCACGTAGACTATTTTAGCTTCCTCTTCATCCAAAAAAGCTCTTATTCCCTCATAAGGATGCAGACTGCCAAACATGGGGGCGAACTCGCTAGATTCACTCTCGATGTCGGTTTCTACTTCATCGTATTCATCGTAATTAAGAAACCAACAATCTTGCGCTAAAAATGCCTTTTCCAATTGTGTTTCCGATCTCCTCTCACTTAGAACTGCACAGCGAAACTGCTTGAGAGATTCCAAAGAACGATAAAATAGTACTCCATATTCGCTGGACAGCATACCGATGATACACAAATAAATTGTATCGATCCCACAATTTGTAAGTTTTACTTCTAAGATATCGCTATCGGCTAACAATTCCCAGGGCGAGTATTGCCAAACTCGTAGTGCGGCGTTTTCCAACGGGGTTTGATATAAAGGGGGTAGTGCAGGTGGTCGTTGGGTGCCCATGCGCTCGAATCCTTCAAATAGGCGGTCGATTAAAGGTAAACTAGCGGCATATTCAACCTCAATTTCTAGTTCTTGTAATGCACCTCTCAAAAAAAACTGAATTTCGCGATCGCGCACAATAATTTTTTGAGGACGCGCTGGTATTGTAGGATGTTGAGGGGATTCGATCGCTCGCAATAAAGTCCGCACTATGGCTTCTATTCCCATACTAGAAGGCACGACATCCATCGCTCTGACCGAACCTTCCATACCGTCTACCCAAATAATGCATTCTCCGCCAGCTTCAAAGTCTGGTTCTAATTGAGATGCGATATTTTCCAGGGGACGGCGGTCGCCTTCCCAGATGCTGGCAGTTTGAGGAATATTTTTCAGCCTACTTCTAGTTGTTTGAGGAAGAGCAGTCATAGAATTGAGTTTTGTTAATCGGTTTAACTCGTACGTCTCGTTTGCGTCCGATCCTTAAGTCAGAGATTACTGCGGAGACAGGCAAATCCTTCGGACTGGCTGAGTCTACGACTTACTGCGCAAGCGCAACCCGCGTGCAGTGCGGGCGACCGTTGGTCAATTTGAGGAAGCGGTGCGACCCCGAGTAAAGGTTTTCCGCAGTGATAGACAGCCCAAAGCTTTATTGTTAACGGCAGGGCTTGTGTTTACTTCGTCAGTTTGGTTTTCTCAGCGGTTTCTAGAAGTAAACCGTATTCGATGCCTTCAACTACTGCTTGATAGGAAGCATCGAGAATGTTGGTGGATACCCCTACTGTAGTCCAACGCTCGACACCATTACTCGATTCTACTAGTACGCGAGTTTTAGCTTCCGTTCCTGCTCCTCCATCTAAAATTCTTACTTTATAATCAGTCAGTTGAAACTTAGCAATTTGAGGATAAAACTTAACTAAAGCTCTGCGTAAAGCACGGTCTAGTGCCGATACAGGTCCATTGCCCTCCGCTACTTCGAGCAGATTTTTTCCGTCTACTTCCACCTTAATCGTAGCTAATGCATTGCTGCCCGAACGAGCTACTTCTCGCTCGAGATCGCAGTGAACTTGAAATCCCCGCAGTTGAAACATTGGCTGACGCTGATTTAAAGCCGAGCGCATTAATAATTCAAAACTAGCTTCGGCGGCTTCAAATTGATACCCCTCATTTTCTAAAGTTTTCAATTTTTCTAAGATTTTTCTACAGGTAGGGTCTTGTTTATCTAAACTAATACCAAACTTTTCGGCATAATGAAAAACATTGCTCAATCCCGACTGGTCAGAGATCACAATTCGCCGTTGATTGCCAATGACTCGAGGTTCTATATGCTCGTAGGTTAAAGGATTGCGTTGGACTGCCGAAACGTGAATGCCTCCTTTATGAGCAAAAGCCGAACGTCCGACAAACGGGGCATGGTCTTCAGGAGCTAAGTTGACAATTTCACTAATCGCTCTACTAGTTTGAGTTAATTGAGCTAATTGTTCTTCTTGCAAACACTGGTAACCGAGTTTTAGCTGTAGGTTGGGAATTAGAGTACACAAATTGACATTACCACATCTTTCTCCATAGCCGTTAATCGTCCCCTGTACCATAGTCGCTCCTGCCATCACTGCCGCGAGCGCGTTACCTACTGCCGTTCCCGAATCATTATGAGTATGAATGCCCAGCTTACCACTAGAGCGCTCGGAGTTCAACTCTGGCATGACCGTTCCCATTTCAATAACGATCTGAGTGATTTCGTGGGGCAAAGTACCGCCATTGGTATCGCATAGTACTAGCCATTCCGCACCAGCTTCCAGTGCGGCTTTGAGAGTTTTTAGAGCATAATTGGGGTTATGCTTGTAGCCATCGAACCAGTGTTCGGCATCATAAATTACTTTTCTACCGCGAGCGCGTAAATATTCAATCGTATCGCGAATCATCGCCAAATTCTCTTCTAGGCTAGTCTTTAAACCTTCTGTTACGTGCAAATCCCAAGATTTGCCGAAAATAGTCACCCAGCGCGTTCCCGCTGCTAAGATTCCCTGTACCATTCGGTCTTCGGCTGCAGCTTGATGAGGGCGACGGGTAGAACAAAAAGCTACGATTTCTGCCTGCTTTAATGGCTGTTCCTGCAGCTGCCAAAAAAACTGTACGTCTTTGGGATTGGCACCCGGCCATCCTCCTTCTATAAACGGAATCCCCATAGAATCTAATTTACGGGCAATTTTTAGCTTGTCATCTAAAGATAGAGCTATTCCCTCTTTTTGTGAGCCATCTCTTAGAGTGGTATCGTAAAGCCAAATTGTCCGAGCTTGAGTCATGAGTTTAACAATCTTACTACAATTAAGTTAACAAATGTTAATATGTTTGAAAACAAATAGCTACTTTATCCTATATCTTTTTAGAGCGAGTAATGCCTCCTGTAACAGTTCGAGACCAAACTTTTAGCTGGTAATTTGGCGGGGACTTATCTGAGATTCGATCGAACCAAGAGTTAGATTGCCATCAAGGTAGTTCGAATATGTTTGACTAAAGCAGTTTTTTCCCTAACTGATAAAGATAAATTAAAGCGATCGCTCGTTCTTCAGTTTATAAGTAAAAACTGCGGTCTAGCTTACCAGATAAAAATTTTAGGAGATATTGGTGCTACTGAATCTAAAGGCCGTTGGAGAGAGGGATATAGCGTAGTCGCTCGGGCATAATTTATGAATATTTTTAGAATTTCACCAATTATACGAATTACTCTATCCTCTTTATATCTCGGGCTGACCGTTCCTTTACCTTTTTTAGCTAAGTTTACCAATGCTCCCATACCGCCTTGGCTGTTGTAGCTGGGAATTTTGTTAGGGGCAATCTCTCTGAATGCAGCTTTGAGCCAACGGGTAATCCTCGATTCTGAAAAAATACAGGTAACTTATCCGAATTGGGTACCGCAGTTCTTCCGCAAAGGTTGGTCTTTACATTGGAACGAAGTCCGAGGTTTAAAAATGCGCACTACAGGACAGGGAGGATTAGTCTATTACTTTACCACTAAAAGCGCAGACCGTGCCTACTTATTACCGATGCGAGTAGTGGGGTTTGCCCAAATGGTGAAGTTAGTTGAAACTAAAATCGAGATTGATACTACCGATATTCGTCCCCTCGCTCAACCCTGGATATATTCGATCTTATTTATCTGTACTATCTTTCTCTGGCTAATCGATGGTTGGACAATTTGGACGGCAATGCAAGTAGGAAGTTAAGCAATAATGTTTTGTTTTATTATATTGTAAAGATAAATAAATATATCTTTAGTTTAATAAACTTTTTTAATTAGCTGTGTATGGTTTTATTTAACCCAACGGAACCAATTATTCGTCGCAAACAAGAAGCACTAGATTTTCAAGACCTTCAGGGATTGTGGCAGATTAAACTAGCAATCCACAATAAAACTTTATTGTCTAAATTTTATACGAGAATTGACCAGGTCTTTGTTATCTGGGGGTTGATTTCGGCAACTATTTTTTTTACAGCTCAGTTTGCACCGATTAACTGGACAATTCAATCCCTCTTTTGGTCAGTACTGACGATTGTCGGCACGGTTAGTATGACTATACTGACTCATTTTTGGGTCAAAGTCGAACGATTGCGCTGGGTGCTTTATGCTTGGGTAATATTAATGTTAGGTGGAGTTTTTATTACCGATCTGGGTATTTTTCTAGGATTGGGAATAATTTTGATGTATCTCTGCCACATCTGGTTGGGTTTGAGTGCCCTCGGTTATTTAATTACTGGATGGGGTTTGCGGTCGCGTGCGTTAATAATTGCCGGTGGAATTCACTTACTAGGTATGTTAGTCTTACCATACTGTATTGGCTGGCAGTTTTTAGCGACGGGAACCATTACTGCAGTTAGCCTATTAGTATTTGCCGAAACACAGTGGGATATGCGTTCTCCAATTGATAATTACGATTTTTTAACCGAAGCCCAACGAGAATTCAATCGAAAACAATATTTAATTCGTCAAACTGGATGTTAGAGAAAACGAACGATCTCTCGTAAGATTTATTGACGATCTCAAGTGTCAACTCATCTCTCTCGATATTAATTGTTATGGTTCAAAATTTGTTGGTTTGGGGTTAGTAATTAATTAGTGCTGTGTCAACATTATTTTGATGAGTATTTTTCCAAAGTCAAAATAAATTCCTTTGACCTTTCTCCCTTTCCCTTTACCCGCCACTCGGTCGTTGGATGTCAACGGTACACCGAAATTGAATTCCGGTGCCTGCGTTGACTTCGCAAAATCCAGCGCGTGCGAGTGACCATTGGTCAATTTTTAATTGACAAAACATTAGTTAGTTGTCCCTCAAAGTAATTTCTCAATTGACGAAGGATCTGCCCTTGCTAGCGATCGACACCAATTTTCAGATCGTTAATTAGAGCCTGTCGCCTAGGATGTGGCTATCCTAATGATACTTAACTAGAACACCAGGCTCACGTTGAATGGGAAGAACATCCAAAAAATCAGTTCTAGCACAGTATTTTAAATCCTCATCGCCGTCTAAGTGTAATAAACGCTGTCCGTGGCTGCATTGACGAAAAACATTGAGTAGATTATTGCGCCACTGACTGTAAAGCGCGATCGCGCCGATAGTTTCATCATTACCGATCAGATCTATTTGAGGTAGGTCGCTATTTTGCAAAATTAACTGGGCGATCGCGCCAGCGCAAGCAGTATCTTCAACAGAATAAGCACCCTGCCATCCCGATCCTAACAACCACAAAACTTTTGGCTGTTTTTCTAATAAAAAGTTAACTGCCGCTTGGCGATTGACTTGGGCGGCAGTGATTACCGTAGTAGCCGCTTCAACTCTTCTTAAAGCACGAGTACCGTTAGTAGTAGATAAAAATAGGCGTTTGTCTTTTACTACCTCTGATTTACACTCGAGGGGAGAATTACCCAAATCAAAACCATCTACTTTTTTTCCTCCTCGTTCTCCTACTCGCAACAGTTTTTCCGGCTGCCACAAATTTGATTGTTCGGTTAATTCGTCTAGATCGCTAAAAACTCGAACTGCTTCTGCACCAGCGTTTAAAGCAGTGGCAATGGTAGTAGTCGCCCTTAAAACGTCAATAACTACAGCACAGTCAGGAAGATAGTCCTTAGGAGTTTCTTCAGGGGTATGGTAGACGAATATTTTCACTTGGTTATACTTAGTTAAATGAATCGAAACTTACGCAATTATACGTTATTTGTCATCAGTTGCAGCTTGTCTATAAATCGTTCAAAAATAGATGTTGTTACTGATGGGGAGAAAGATTATGAACTTGGGCGATCGCCATATCTCAGTCATAGCTAAAATTCATGGTAAATATTTTATCGGTCTATCACTAGCTGCAATCTTACCTTTACCGTTGAGTTTGCTGGCGCAAGCACAAACAGTTAACCTAAGAGATAGTGTTACTCAATTAGCTCCAGAACAAAGCATTATTTACGTCGATCCCCAAACTGGAGATGATGCTGAAGGAAATGGAAGCCGGCAACTGCCATTAAAAACGATTACTCAGGCTTTAAAATTAGCCCAACCGAATACCACTATCGATTTAGCTTCGGGAACTTATAGCGAGGCGACAGGAGAAACTTTTCCTATAGTCGTTCGAGAAAACGTCTCCCTTGAAGGAACTGCCGGAGGTAAAGGACATAACGTAATTATTCGCGGCAACGGTTACTTTATCAGTCCTACAGGTGCGGGTCAAAATGTGACGATCGCCGCGATCGAAGATGCTGCGGGCATTATTGGGGTAACTGTAACTAATCCCAATAATCGAGGACATGGCTTGTGGATCGAGTCGGCTAGCCCCATCGTATCGAGTAATACTTTTAGTGGTAATGGTAATACAGGAGTATCGGTAAACGGCGATAGTTCTCCCTTGATTGAAAATAACCTGTTTTACAACAATGCCGGAAATGGTCTTTTAGTGTACGGAACCTCCCAACCCCAAGTCAACAGCAATATCTTTGAAAAAACTGGTTTTGGAGTTAGCGTAGTTCAAAGTGCCGCTCCTACTCTGACAGATAATAATTTTACTGGTAATCGTATTGGAATTATTTTAGAAGGCAACTCTCAAGCGATCTTACGTAACAATCAAATTGAGAACTCTTTAGAAACTGGTTTAACCGCGATTTCCCAAGCTCGCGTCAATCTCGGCACTATCGACCGACCGGGTAATAATATCTTTCGCGGTAACCGAAAACTCGATATTCAAAACGCTAGCAGTAATTCGATACCTGCAGTAGGTACGGAAATTAACGGTAATACCGCGGGAAATATCGATTTTCGCGGCGATAGTAACCCTAGCATTGCCAAAACTTCTGATAACTTACCATTGCCCAGCGATCGCCCGCCTCTAAAACTTCGAACCCAACCATTACCAGTCTCTCGCTCACTTCCTACAACTACCAGACCGCCACAAGCCGTAGAGGATAGTTCCGACAAACTTTCGTCTCCTCCCACGCTACCTTCTCCACCGCCACTTGCTTCAGCTGATAGTGAAGAGCGAGAGTTAGTGTTTAACGCACCCGAACCAACATCTCAACAAGTACCTTTCCCTCCTCAACCTAATACACCATCTCCCTTAAATAGCAATCACACAGAAATAAATAGCCTATCTGATGTTTTAGGGTCGTCTAATGCGACGGACGTTCGATATAAAGTATTAGTAGAAACCACCAATAACAGCCAACAAACAACGGTGCGATCGCTCTATCCAGAAGCCTTCGCTACTGTATATCAAGGTAAGTCCATGCTGCAAGTAGGGGCATTTAGCAATAAAAGCAAAGCCGAAAATGCTTCACGTTCTCTCCAGAACCTGGGCTTAAATACTTACATTTTGGAATAATTTTGTAATTTTGCCAGAGCTTTAATGGTGCTTCTACTCGAACCGACTTACTTCTTACCTAAACATGGGTTCGGGTGGGAACTGAAACCCCGATCTTAACGGTACTTAAACAATTTAAACAGACAAAATAAGATAGAATACCTTTGCTGATTAACTTTAACATTATTCTAAAGCCCGATCGCACTTACTTTATGAAAGAAACTACTCCCGCAGCCATGCCTCCCTGTTTCGATAGATGAGATGGTGTCAAAAGTTTGATGATTTACTGAGAACTAAAGCGCAAAAAAGGGAATTCAGACATTATTTAGGAGGATTATTAGGGGAAAGTGAGCGAAAAAATGTATCTCAAATGGCTAAAGACGCAGTAGAGGTCACATACCACAAATTACACCATTTCTTAACTGAAGCAACTTGGTCAGCGAACAAGATAAATGAACGTCGCTTAGAAGTGATGAACAAGTGTAATCAAACGAGAATCAGTAAGGGATTTAGTCTAATTGTTGATGACTCTGGGCATAGAAAAAGTGGTAACTTTACCGCAGCAGTAGGTCGTCAATATATTGGGGAAATTGGGAAAACAGATAATGGCAATGTTGTAGTAACAACTCATCTATATGATGGCCAAAAAAGCTTACCTTTAGACATAGAACTATATCAACATGGTAATTCGTTGCCCGAAGGAAAGAAAGACAGAGAATTCAAGAAAAAACCCACCTTAGCCTTAGAATTAATCGATAAAAGTTTGAAGAGGGGATATCGACCAGGACTAGTATTAATAGATTCGTCCTATGGTAACAACACAACTGTTTTACTCGAACTGGAAAAAAAGAAATTAAAGTATATAGGAGGAATCGCTAAAAATCGTAATATTTTGGTTAAAACTCCATCAAATCAATTAGAAAAAATCAGAGTAGATGAATATGCTCAATGGTTATCTGATGAGGAATTTAAGGAGATTCAAATCCAGGGTGAAAAACCTAGAACCGTCTGGGTAGCAATAATAGAAGCAGAAATATCAAGGCTAGAAGGAATCAGAAAAATAGCTATCGTCATGAGTGCACCAATCTTTGAAGATGCTGAAGATATTGACTACTTACTCACAAATGTTGAGGGAGAAATAGTAACCGAGCAATGGATAGTTCAAACTTATGCTCAGAGAAACTGGATAGAAGTTTTCTATCGAGAAGCCAAGGGATGGTTAGGATTAAAAGAGTATCAAGTTAGAGATAAGAAGAGTTTGGAAAGACATTTTATTCTAGTTTTTTGTGCCTATACTTTTATCCTTTGGCATAAGCTTACTGGAGGTTTAAGAAGACGTTGGGCGAACAAACCTTTGGAGACATTTCCTGAAGCATTAGAAGCTTTTCGTACAGGTATATCTTATCGTTTTGTCCAATGGTTGAACCAAAATCGCGACGTATTCGTAGCTTATAAAGCTAGTTTGGGCTTTGTTTGGGCTTGATTTTTGTTTAAGTACCGTTAATCTTTAGCTATATTCCGCATTCTTTCGTAAGATAATTGGCAAAATAATCTTAACCCGAACTGACGTTACTTAAGTCCGACGCTCCTTCTAGACTGCTGAAGGGATGGAGCGGTCGGTAACTACTTCATAAACAAAACTGAGAGTCGCCCAATTGTTAACATTTAAAGCATAAACATTACTGCTAGTACTGAGGATTTCCGCCGATACCGAACTAGCTACATGCAAATCTTCTAACAACGCTTCGATTACCTCTAGAGGATTGGGAACGTTTAATACCTGTTCGCGGTCTAGTTTGAGATTGGGCTGTGAAGCTAGAGCAGCTAGGGTGCGATCGAAAGGTTGAGTAGCAAAAATAGCATATACTTCAGCGATACCAGCCGAGATTGAAACCTTCCATTTCCAAGAGTCTTCTGATTCTGGAACGAGTAATTGAGTTTGAGGCGGGATCGACAGATTTTGCAGTTTGATTTTTTTGGCATCAGTTTCTTCAGAGGTATATAAAGCGAAAAGATTACGGTCGGAGTCGATACCAAGTAGAATGCCGTACAGGGGAAAATCACATTCATTAGTCAGACAAAATCTGATGTGAGAACCCTGAGCTAGAACGGGAATCGAAGTTGAAGCTTCTGACGTTAAGAGAAATTCTTTAAAGTTTTCTCGACCGCTTTGTGCTACGCTAGTAGCACGCTCTAAACAAGAAATTTTATTGTTTTCAATTAATTCTAAAGTAGAAGCAACTTTTAAATTAGAAGAAAAATCATTAATAATTAGCTCTAGCCATTTAGCTGCAAGTATATTGTTAAACTGAGGACTCAAGCGACTAACCGCAGATTTAACTGCTTCATTAACCGTCCCCGCAGTACGGTGAATCAGTACGCCGCCACTAGAAGACAAACCATAACCCACAAAAGTCGATTCTCCTTGAGTTTTCGAGGCGGTCTCAGTTGGCGATGGACTCGAATCGGACATGACTTTACCCACGAGACAGTCGGCGTTTTGTTCTCCTGCTGCCACTACCGAAGACACTGCTTTGATATTAGCTAGGGCACTAGTAGCATCTACTCTTTCGATTCTTTGAAGATTGGGATCTAAAGCCACAGTCAAACCCAAATCCCGTGACAATACCCGAATTGACTCTCTAACTAGCATTTTTTCTTTGATACTTTGAATTGCTTCGAGATCTTTACTCACGGGTTTGATGGTGACAATTAATCCCTCTCGGGATTTTACCTGAAGCAAATTTGGCTCGTCACTGTCAGAATTGACCAAACTCAGACAAGAGTCGTTGCCGTAACTATCTAAGATAGTGGCTGGCAAACCGATTAGTTTGACTTCTATATTGCCGTTAGTTTCGACCGCACTCACTACACCTTCTGCACTTACATAATTGCTGTCGTTTAAATAATAAGCAATTGAAGGTTTGACTATATTATTCACAGTTGGCTGCTGCTGTTTGCCCATAACTCTTTCAACGGTTTCGGCACTACGTCCGACCACCGTCGAAATTTTACTACTGGGTGTCATTTGCCACAGAGATTGGCTTAAAGCATAGGTAAATAAGCCCGCGCTAAATCCACTCCACTGTCCTTCAGCAGCTACCTGATTTCGATTGGCGGCGGCAAACACGAGCCCGGGAACGGAAAATAATCTTTTATATGGTTTTAATCCTTTAGCAGCTAGTTGATTTTGGAGCTGTTCTTGAAATACTAACTCTTCAGAATTAATTCGTTCGGCAACCTGGGCGTTAGAACGAACTCGAAAATTGCCTCGCAATAACTGTTCGCTGTTGCCAAAACTAGTATCTAAAACCAGAGTGAGTTTATCTGTAGGGAGAGATTGGGCTAAGAGTAATAGGGTGTCTTGAAGTATCACATTAACAGCAGATGCTGTTTTAGTCGGCAACACTCCATCTACTGGAATTAGAGTATTAACCAATTTGTAAGAAGTATCTCTTTCTACTGATGGCTCTGGGTTGGAGTTGACCCCAGACAAGGGCATTTTTACCCGACCGCCGTAGCCGCTAAAGTGAAAGAAAACGATGTCGTCAGCTTGAGCTTGTCGAATGAGATGTTCGACAAAGGTAGTTTCGATATTCTCTCTAGTTGCCTGGCGATCGCTTAAAATAACGATGTCTTTGGGATGGAAGCCAAAGCGATCGACCAATAGCTCTCGTTGAAGTTCGGTGTCGGTCAAACAACCATTGAGCCGATCGCCTTTATACTGATTGATGCCGATGAGTAAAGCTAGTTTGCGCTTGCTGGTTGCCGCTAAAGCCTGAGTGGAGCTTTCGACCAAAGAGGCAACTAGCTGGTTTTTTTCTAAAGGAGCAATTCCCCCGTCGGTTATTCCGAGAGCAAACAAAGATAATCCAGCCCGTTGTAAAAAAATTCGGCGATCGAGTCCCATATCAACCATTAGCTGTTAAAGATCGGCTATCAGCGTATCAGGAATAGCTGGTAGTTGTCGGTTAATACCAAAAAAGTTTATAGAATATATCCCGATGTTAAATTTTGAAAGTTATAAATTTCTGCTACCCTAGTAGAGCTAATTTTACTAGCACGTAACTAATTATACCACTGTGACTTTGAGAAGAAGGAAGTAGCCTTAATTCCTTCTTCGATGTGATAGTTTTTTGAATTAGGATTTAGCCTGCATGGCTTTTGCCAATTCCGAAGCCACTTCGGGTCGAGAAAATTCTGGTGGTGGTAATTTACCTTCACGCAACATTCCTCTAACTTTAGTTCCCGATAAGTGAATTCGCTCTTCTTTGTTACTGGGACTAGTTTTGGCGGTAGCCATTTGTTTGGTACGAACGCAGTAAAAAGCGTGCTCGAACTTTAAAGGAGTAATGCCTAATTCTTCTGCCTCGAATTCTTCGAAGATTTTTTGGGCATCATAAGTTCCGTAATAGTCTCCAACTCCTGCGTGATCGCGACCGACGATAAAGTGAGTACAGCCGTAGTTTTTGCGAATTAAAGCGTGAAAAATTGCTTCTCTAGGACCGGCATAGCGCATTGCTGAAGGGTTTATTGCCAAGATAACGCGATCGCTGGGAAAATAATGCTCCATCATAATTTCGTAGCAACGCATCCGTACTTCTGCAGGGATATCGTCGCTTTTAGTCGCTCCTACCAAGGGGTGTAAAAACAAACCGTCAACTATCTCTAGAGCACACTTGATGATATATTCGTGAGCCCGGTGAATGGGATTGCGAGTTTGAAATCCCACTACTGTTTTCCAGCCTTTCTTGGCGAATAAGGCTCTCGATGAGGCAGGATCGATTTGATATTCGGGAAACAAAAGATGGGGAAGGCGCTCTAGCAACCAAATCGGACCGGCTAAGTTAACCGAACCTTGATCGTAGATAACTTTTACTCCAGGATGTTTATCTTCATCAGTGCGATAAACTTTTACCGCCTCGTGTTTCTTATCGTAACTATACTTTTGAGTTAGTTTTAAGACCCCAACAAATTTACCATTGGGATCGTCTAAACGTACCAGCTCTCCTTCTTTAAGAGAATTTGCTTCTTCTTCGTTGACTGAGAGGGTTACTGGTATCGACCAAGGAATACCAGTTGCAAGACGCATATTATCGACAACACTTTGATAGTCTTGTCGCTCCATGAACCCGCTGATGGGGCTAAAGCCACCAATAGCAATCATTACTAGGTCTGAAGTGGCTCTTTTGTCTAACCGAACTTTCGGTAAAGATTCGGCTTGAGCTAAAAATTCCGCTCTTTCGGCTGCGGTAGCAAGGCGGTCGATTAATTTACCGCCGTGAGGGGCAATTGTGTCTGTACTCATGTGTTTATTTGTCTAGCTACGATCGACAATTCTAATCAACTATAGCAGGGCATGACGAAGGTTAACTACGCGATCGCTGCTGCGATTTTAGAGTTGAGTTTCTCGAATTTCATCCTACACGATCGATTATTTGTTATGGTGCGAGCAATACTTGTAAACTCATGTTAAGTAAATCATATTTTTACAGATTATGAAACGTTCTACTATAATTCGATGGTTTGCGGCGATCGCGCTATTTGGATTACTATCATTGCAGTTCTCACCCAGTGCTCTAGCTTTGGGTGGCAAGCAACCTCCTTTAAAACAACCCGCACCAGAATTTACTCTTTTTACCAATAGTGGAGATGCAGAAGTAAATCTTACAGACTATCGCGGTCAATGGGTCGTACTATATTTTTATCCTCAAGATTTTACTTCGGGTTGTACTCTTGAAGCTCGTCGTTTTCAACGAGATTTACCAGAATTTTTGGCGAGAAACGCTCGAGTTTTAGGTGTGAGCGTAGACGATGTAGATTCTCATGCCAAATTTTGCGATGCCGAAGGACTTAAGTTGCCGCTCCTAGCAGATACTGATGGCAGCGTTAGTAAAGCTTATGGTTCCTGGTTGAGCGGTAGATCCCTACGGCATACCTATCTAATCGACCCAGAAGGAATTTTACAAGAAATTTTTTTGGGAGTCAGACCCAGTATTCACAGTCAAGAAGTTCTAGCGCGTTTGGATGAATTGAAATCTAATAGTTAAAAGTCAAAAGGCATCGAGTCAGATATTATTCTCGAGCCTTGACTATCCTTTCGATCGAGAACCTATCTTTGTAAGTAACTTTTTATGCCTCAACCTTACAATCTCTCTTTCCTTTAACTTATCTATGAGTCTATTTTCTTAAGGGGTTATATATTTATTTCAATCCCTCACAAGTTTTGCTACCAGGGGTCGAGACTGAAAAAATTTTTATTTAGAATGGATGTTAGCTTCACCAGAACTGAGGTTAATCGATCGAGTTAAAGCCCATTTCTCGATAAAGAAAAGGGCACTTGCTTTTTAATTAAGGACGAGTTTCATTTTCTATAGGTTCTTCTCGTTCGATCTGCTTGAAGAATTTTTTAGTACTTTGAGGTACTGGTTCGTTCAAGTTTAGCTTTTCAGATACGCTTTCTGAGTCATCATTTTTCTCGGCTTCCTGGGACATTTGGGCTTGCATCGCTCTACGATTTGCTTTAGCTGCTTCATATTCTGCTTTTCTGTCTGCCGATTCTTCTCTGGGAAGGTTAACTGCATCGCGCTTTAAAACTTCGGCACGAGCACGATTGAAGTTACCTGGGGTCAAAGCCGAACTCACCAATAGAGCGAACCCCAATAAACAGGCAATCGCGATACGACGTAAGTTACTTTTTAGAAATGTCAACATTTTTACTATTAATAATTTGCTAGGTTCTGTTGACACAATTAACGCAACCAAATTAAAGCCGAAGCAAATTCGGCAAATCCCAAATAACATTCGTCAGTTTTGTCAAAACGGCTGAAAACGCGACGATAGTATTTAAGTTTGTTAAAAAAGCACTCAACTAGATGTCGCTCCTTGTACAGATGTGAATCGTAATCTCTAGGGTTGAGGCGACCAGAACGAGGCGGAATCACGCCTTGAGCACCAGTTTCCTCAATCAAGACCACAAAAGCATCACAATCATAGCCTTTATCGGCAATTACCTGTTGAGCTCGATAACCAGCCACCAATGCCTCTCCTTGACTGATATCGGCGGTTTGCCCTGGAGTCAGAAGCAACCGCAGCGGATTGCCCAACGCATCTACCACAGCATGTAACTTGGTACTAAATCCGCCACAAGAACCTCCTAAAGAGTGTTTTTCTGACCCCCTTTTGCTCCTGCTGCACAGGGATGAGCACGAATCATGGTGCTATCGGGAATTAAACTTTCTAAGTCAGCAGAGTGGGACATTTCTTGCAAGAGACGATGCCAAACTCCCTTCTGACACCAACGCCGATATCGTTTGTAGAGGCTGTTCCAGTTGCCAAAACGTTTGGGTAATTCACGCCATTGAGCACCTGTGCGAGTAATCCAGAGAACCGCATTCAGAAAACGACGACAAGCTTTGGGGTCTTTGATACGGATGTCTTGTTGGTGGCTCAGAACAACGAAAATTTGCTGCCAAGCAGAATCGTCCAACTTAACACGAGATTTCATGAAGAATTTTTTGACTAAAATCAGCAACTTCAGGTACTTTCTCATCTTTGCCTCTTTACGTCAACAGAACCTAAGACTTCAAATTATTTATTCTTCTAGCTTCAGATATTTTTTGCCATCCTACTTAAGATTGAGCTTTCGCCATATACAGCTAAAACTAATGAAATGACAATTAATATCGCGATCGAGCCGTATTCTAGTCTGAGTTGCAGCCAGTAAGGTTACAATTCAAATAAGGTATAGAAATAATGTCGTACCTCGATTGATGACTTATACAACCCAAGAACTAATTAGAATACTCGATCGCGAACTCAAGGAAAATTGGAAAGGACAGCGTATTGTCCTCTCATCAGACAAACGGCTGGGCGATCCCGTCGTCGCCAAAGCCTTAAATATGGATCGAGTGAGTAAAGTCTTTGCCTATCAAGATTTTCGTCGTCAAATCCACGAGTATCAGCAACAGCACCGAGTATCTGCCATTACCTGGCGTAGCTGCAGCTTTAAAGAACGCACGGTTCGCTATCCAGAAACTCACAATCAATTGATTCCCATTCCTGGAGATAAGGAAATTTTAATTAGAGCCAAAAACTCGATCTTAAATTTTTGGCAAGAAGTAACTGTAGGAATGAACTTTTGGTTGGTTAATGCCCCAGGTAGTAGCTCGAAAAATCGCCATCAAAAAATTACTGCCGATTATGTCCGCAAGCTGACACAACAGACGGAGTGGGCTGAGATTGACGCGACACGTACGGAAATTTACCTGGGTTTGTGCTGGGGCGATCCTGCTGAATATCGCTATCAGTGGGCTAAACCTAAGTCGGGATGCGATCGCATCGTCGCTTCTCTAACCCAACCCAGCACGATTAAAATTTAATTTAGTTTTTCACCCAAGTACTTAGAGACCGCGATATAGTAGTTATCAACTATAGAAGAAAATTTATGTCTCAACAAGAAGCAGTAGGAGTAATTCAAACTTTAGGTTTTCCTGCAGTTTTGGCTGCTGCTGATGCTATGCTCAAAGGCGGTCGCACTACTTTAGTTTATTTTGACAAAGGTGAAAGCGGTACTTTTGTAATTGCCATTCGTGGCGGCATTTCAGAAGTAAAACCGGCTATGGAAGCAGGATTGGCAGCCGCTGAAAATACTTTTGGTGGCAAAGTAACTACTCACTACACCGTACCCAATCCACCAGACAATGTGGTTGCGGTTTTACCAATTGACTATAGTGAAACAGTAGAACAGTTTCGATTTTAAAGCGATAGCCTAGTTGAATTTACGGTGGAGCCAATTCGCTCGACAAGGAGAGAGAAAAGTAGGTTAGTTCGGTCGAACTTTGAACGAAGCAAAGTCAATCGTACATCTTTCTATTGAGTTCTTGCTGCGAGTCAAACGAGTTAAACAGCCTATGTTCAAAAGCTCTAAAACCAGCTAAAATTATGATTTGTAAATATATAGTTAATAGTTATTTACTTTTAATAGTTATTTACTTTTATTAGTAACTAATAGATAAGGAGAAAACATATGCCCGCTCAATCTGCGGTAGGTTCGATTGAAACCAAAGGCTTTCCAGGTATACTAGCAGCCGCCGATGCCATGGTAAAAGCAGGAAGAGTTACCCTGGTTGGTTATATTCGAGTAGGTAGTGCCCGTTTTACCGTTAATATTCGCGGCGATGTTTCAGAAGTAAAGACTGCGATGGCAGCTGGAATTGACGCAGTCGAAAAAGCAGAAGGGGCGACTTTAGAGTCTTGGGTAATTATTCCTCGCCCTCATGAGAATGTATGCGCCGTACTTCCGATTGATTACACCGAAGCGGTACAGCCTTATCGCGATCGAGTTGAAGGTAGAGCCTTGCCAATAGGACGCAGTTAAAAACCATAGAATAGAAAGAATTTATTTGCTTGGGGAGTGGACAACTTCCCTTTTTAGTTCATAATCAAGCGAAGCACTAATCTAACTCAAAAAACTCATAGCTAACAATCTTCTCTTGATCGCCCCGACATAGAGAAAAATTGGAAACTGATAGTATTCTATTACCAGCCAAATCAAACAAAATAAGTGAGTTAAAAAAGTCAGTACGGTCCAAAATAAGGGCAGCCAAGACAACGGACTATCTGGTAAGGGAGGAAATAAATAAGTACCCAAACCAACAATCGAAGTAGGAAAAATTACAAAACTCAGTCCGAAAACTAAGTAACCCCAGCCAACTTCAGCACCTTCTCGATGGATTCCTTTCCAATTTTTACCATTCCAATACCAGGTTAAAGGTAGTTGGCTGTCAGCCATTTTTAAGAGCTGCTTGTCAAAATTGGCAGTGAAAATGTGCTGACAAAAGTTACACGCAAAGGTTTCCATTAGTGGCATTGCCGAAATTTTTCCGTGGCGACAAACTGGACAAGAGTATTCTCCTTGAGAATAGAAGCGATCGGATTCAACCCATAGTCCTTTAGAGCGATCGCGAAAATTTGGCGCTTTATACATATACCTTATAGTTAGAGCGACACTACAATACCAATGATGAGAATTTTGGGTACTCAAAATTTTATTATAGTTAATAAAATTTGCCCCGCGAGGAGTTCGCCGCCGATTTGATATAAATATCAATATTTACACGGTCAGCTTAGATCGAGTGCCATTAATTACTATTGACTATGCCTAAGCAAGATTGGGGGGAGTTCGATCTAGTTGCTGGAGTTGCTGTTGAATTAGCCTAGATAGGCGCTCGCGCTGTATTTCGATTCCGGAATTGAGCTCTCCAGGCTTATCTAAAAAAATAATACTATCTACTTGTTGGAGAGAAAATAGCCGAAACAACAAATGGGTGACGGGAATAACCGCAGCAATCGTACTAGGGTCGGGATTATGTTGAAAACTTGCAGCATCTCTAACGCTGCTAAAAGCATAAATAACTTTTTTCTGCTGTTGCAGTTTCGGATTGCTAATAGTGGTCAGAATCCAATTTTCATCTAAGTTTTGTAAGATGTAATATTCTAAATGCTGCAATTGTTCGGCAAATAAACGCAGTACGGGAGCGATCACTTGTTGAATCACTATTGAAGAAACGCCATATTGCGGAGCATCATCTATTAGAGTTTTAAGCTGTTGTTCTAATTTCATTATTCAAGAGACAACTACGGGTAAAAAGAATCGGCTACTCAAAAGATGGGCAATGGATAATCGCTTGCGGACAATTATCCATTAGGATCGTAACTACACTTTAGATTTTTTCTGCTTTTTCTTAGCAGTTTGCTTGGCTCTTTTGGCAGCTTGTTTGGCGGCTTTTTGTTCTGCTGCTAGCTTTTGTCTGGCTCGTTCTTTCTCTTCAGCAGTTTTATCTAAGTAGTAGTGATAATCTCCCAAGTAAACAACTAATTCTCCATCGCGAATTTCGACAATTTTATTAGCGGCTTTAGAGATAAAATAGCGGTCGTGAGAAACGATAATCGCCGTTCCATCATAGTGTTGTAAGGCTTCTTCGAGCATTTCCTTGGCAGGAATATCTAAGTGATTGGTCGGCTCGTCTAAAATTAGTAAATTCGCGGGAGAAAGTAACATTTTAGCTAGAGCCAAGCGAGCTTTTTCACCACCGCTTAAAGCTTTAACTGGTTTGAATACCGTGTCACCGCTAAATAAGAACTGACCCAGTAAAGTACGAACTTCTTCATTTTTCCAGTCTGGTACTTCATCGTGAATAGTATCCATTACCGTCTTCTCAAGTTCTAAAGCTTCAGCTTGGTTTTGCTCGAAGTAACTGGGAATCACGTTATGTTTGCCTAGAGCAACCGTTCCCTCATTGTATTTTTCTATCCCCATAATCAGGCGCAGCAAAGTCGATTTTCCCGCACCATTAGCACCTAAAATCGCGATGCGATCGCCTCGTTCGATAGTTAGTTCCGCTCCTAAAAATAAAATATTGTTGTCATAGGTATGAACCAAATCTTCGATAACTACTACCTCTCTACCGCTACGAGGAGAAGGGGGAAAACGAAACTTGAGACCGCGAAGGTTAGTGGTTGGTGCTTCGACCAACTCAACTTTTGCCAACTGTTTTTCGCGACTTTTAGCTTGAGTACTGCGAGTAGCACTAGCGCGAAATTTTTCAATAAACTCTTGTTGCTTGGCAATTTCTTTTTGTTGGCGGTCGAAAGTAGCTTCTTGTGCCGCTCTATTTTCGATTTTTTGTCGTACGTATGCCGAGTAATTACCAAGATAAGTAGTAGAAACTCCCCGTTCAGTTTCCACGATTTTAGTGCAGAGGCGGTCTAAAAATTCCCGGTCGTGAGAGACGATAACCATCGGGGTATTAATGCCTTTGAGATAATTTTCCAACCACTCAATGGTTTCCAAATCTAGATGGTTGGTCGGTTCGTCTAAAAGTAATAGATCTGGTTCTTGCAGTAAAATTTTGCCCAAACTCATGCGCATTTGCCAACCACCGCTAAACGAACTTACCAGGCGATCGCCATCTTCCGCACTAAATCCCATTTCTGGCAGAATTTTCTCGATCTGCGCATCTAATGTGTATCCATCGAGAGCTTCAAATTTTCGTTGTAACTTATCTAGTCGCTCGATTAATCGCTCGAGTTCTTCAGGTGCTACAATCTCCATTTCCTGCTGCACCCTGTGTAATCCCTGCTGTACTTTATTGGCTTCAGCAAAAACCGTCCAAAATTCTTCTTTTACCGTCCGCGTTGGCTCAACTTCAAATTCTTGAGTTAAATAAGCAATACGTAAACTGGCAGGACGAATGACTTCTCCCGAAGTCGGTTCAATTTCACCATTAATAATTTTCAGTTGCGTAGATTTCCCCGCACCGTTAACTCCTACTAAACCTACTTTTTCCCCTGCCTTGACTTCCCAGGTGACATCTTTGAGAACTTCTCCCGTAGGATAAATTTTACTTATATTTTCGAGTCTCAGCATCCAAAGTCTCCTGAAGCAATTAAATTTTTTATCGAGCAATTGTTTAATAAACTAGTTTTGCTCTTTACTACTACACTAACTATAGTAATAATTTTTTGTTTTCTATCTATTAGCTACCTAAAATTCTGGCATTCATCCATGATATCTAACATAGCTTAGTTAAACTACACTAAAATTTAGTATGATACGCAACACGTATATCAATCTAAATTTCATTAATAAAATAAACATACAACTCTATTCTCAACTGAGTGATTTATTAAATGATTAAATTTGTCGTAGGTGGCGACCAAGAAAGTATTAGAGAATTTTTAAGAATTAATTTTGAGCGCATACCAGATATTCAAGCGATAGAGCTTGCTAGTAATGGTAAAGAGCCAATTAATGCTGTAGAAAATATCAATCATATCTGGTTATAATGGACATCGAAATGCCTATTATAAATGGTATTGAAGCTACGGGAATCATATCAGAACGGTTTGCTGAAATGATGTCGTGTTGTTTACCACTAGTGATGATAAGTTTTACAATCGTATTAATTTTACTCGTGTTTACGAGCGTAAAAGCTTTGTGATGTATTAACCAGATGTTAACCAGATGTTCTTTGTGGTGCCAACAGACAACCAATTAACGGAAAAATTGCTAACGATCGCTTCAAACTTGAAAACTCAAATAATAATACTTTATTCTCCCTTAGCTCGAGTATAAAAAGTAATAAATCTATTGTATATTGGATACATTTGACTAGTACTACTAAAAGATAGCTGTTAATTGAGATTTTATTTTTGGGAATTAAAAAAATAGTTTTTTAGATTGCAAATTTGTTAAGCTTAAATTCACGCAATCAAGCGATTGTTTTCACCATTTTCAGCAATGATAACTGTGGAATCAGAAAGACATTCTTCTCTCTATAATCGCCGTTTACCATTAGCCGTCTTTATCTTGAGTTCGGTGTTGGTTCATAGTGCGGGATTGCTCGTCTTGATGTTTTTAGAGCGATCGCCATCAGTTACCAAACAGGAAATAGAGTCTACTCCAATTGAGTTTGTAGTCGTTCCTCCAGAAGCAGCAACCGAAGAACCTCCACCAGAAACTCAGCGTCAAGCTGCTAACAATTCTGTAGCGCGGGGAAAGGTAGAACCGAAAACACCCACTGCTACTAATAATCTTGGTGAAGAGTCCACAAGTAAACCCTCTCTGCCACCAAAAACCGAATCTTCCCCACCTCAACCAAAAACATCACCGACAACTCCTCAACCGGCTACACCGCCTCAAACCCAACAGCATACAGCAGTACCATCAAAGTCCACTCAACCCCCTGCCAAAATTGCTAAACCCAAAAAACCCTTGGTTACTGCCAAAGAGCCTTTACCCCCTGAAACTCCCCTACCAGAACAGACCGTCCCAGAGCCAACTAAACCCAACCGAGATCTTAACCAAGAAACGACACCTCCAGTCTCGCGGTCAGAAACATCTGCTAATATCGTTCCTAGCCAACCCGTTCCTTCAAATTCGGAAAGTTCTGGAGCGGCAAGTTTACTAGGTGGAAGTTACGAACGTTCTTTAGCAGATGATGGTGGAGACTCGTTTTTCAACCCACAGGCGATCGCCAGCAGAGCGGCAGATAATCCTCAAGGATTAGATGCTCGCCAAAATCTCGATCTCGCTCCTTACCTCGAGGAGATTAGGCGACGGGTAAAACGCAACTGGAATCCTAGTGTTTCGAGAGACGAACGTCATGCCGTGCTTACTTTTTCTATTCAAAAAAATGGACAAATCACCGGACTAAAAGTAGCACGAACATCTGGTTCGGAAGTAGTCGATCGCGAATCTTTAGAAGCAGTTCGACGCTCGGCTCCCTTTAATGCTTTGCCTGAAAGCTATCCTTTAAATGCTTTGGATATTGAATTTAACTTCAATATTTATATTTACCGATAAAATGCAAAGGGTAGCTGTTTAGCAGATATTCTTCATCAGGTTTTATGGAAACTGCAGCTCAATTTTTTAACGATGGTGGAGTGGTGATGTGGCCGCTCCTAGTGCTTTCGATTCTTTCTCTAGCAATGATTTTAGAGCGAGCATTATTTTGGTTTCGTTTATCGCGTCAGCAAAAAAAATTGCTCGCGCGAATCCTCACTCTTTACAGTGAAGATGTAGAAACGGCTAAGCTAATGCTCGAACGCAATCGACAATTACCTATAGCGCGAATTTTTTTAGTTGCTGTTTCTCTCAAGCGTCCGACACCACAAAAATTTAAATTGGCTTTAGATAGTGCGGCGCAAGCTGAAGTTCCAGTGTTGAAAAGATTTAGTAACGCTTTTGAAACGATTATTAGTATCGCTCCCCTTTTGGGATTGTTAGGTACGGTTTTAGGTTTGATTACTTCACTAGCCTCGTTGCGAATTGGAGATTTCCAACAATCTCAGGCTACTGGGGTAACTTCTGGCATTGGAGAAGCTTTGACTTCTACTGCTGCAGGTTTAGTGATTGCAATTTTTACCCTGTTTTTTGCCAGTACCTTTAGAGGTTTATATTTAAAAGAACTGGCTACGATTCAGGAGTATGGCGGACAGCTAGAATTATTACATCTTGAAAAATACGAACGGGAAGAAGAAGTTTACGACCCGATCGCCAACTTTTAACTTTATCCTAATTAATTTGGGTTTTAACCCCAATTACTTTAGTAAAACAACTGCTTAACTCTCGTGAACAAAGGCGGCAAATTTGGCAATTAAAGTAGGATTACGCCAGCCTTTTCTAGTTTCATCGGCAATGATTTCTAGAGCTTCTTCAGGACTGTAAGCCTGTTTGTGGGGACGCTCGCTAATTAGAGCATCGTAAATATCGATAATTTGAAATATTTGAGCTAGATAGGGAATTTTATCCCCTGCTAAACCATCGGGATAACCCGTTCCATCCCAACGCTCGTGATGATGGCGAATAATCGGCAATACGCCCCTGCGATTGCGCAATGGCTGACAAATTTTTTCACCAATTAAAACGTGCTGTCGAATTAATTCCTGCTCTTCGGAAGTTAATTTTCCCTTCTTCAAGATTACTGCATCGGGAATGGCAATGGTACCGATATCGTGAAGATGGGCGGCAAACACTAGATGGTCGATATCTTCGGGGGCAAGTTGTAAATACTCGCCAAAAGTCTGTGCTAGAACTGTTGTTCTAGCAGAACTATCGCCATTGGAAGAGCGACTTTCAACCGCTTTGGCAATTGAAAATAAAACCTGCTCTGTTTGGTACAGCCCTTCGTTGAGGCGTTTGCGATCGATTAGAGACTTTACTCTAGATAATAGTTCGATACGGTCTATAGGCTTAACTAAAAACTCATCTACACCAGCCTGTATTCCTTGGAGACGGTATTCGCGGCGATCGGTCAAAGTCATTAACACGACAGGGATATCGCTAGTAATAGAAGTTTGCTTCAACTGTTGACAAATTTCAAAAGCGTCTAATCCTTTAGTCATTACATCAAGCAAAATTATGTCTGGCTCGTTTTCGACTATAAAATCAAAAGTTGACGAGTCGCCATCTAGTTCTAATACCTCATAACCATCTAATGATAGTAAATCTGCTATCGTCATGCGACTAAGACGACTGTCGTCAATAATTAAGATTTTAGCTGAAGCAATAATATTAAGATTGTTTACCACTGGAGAATTAACTTGAGCCGACGAAGAAAATCGGAACATTTTTTATAAATTATATTTGTTTATATTTGTAAACAGTAATTAATAAATTGAGCCATTTATTTCGCAGGAAAATCATGCTAAAACTCGTAATCTCAGGAGCAAACGCAGGGAAAATAATTTGTTGGCAATCTGATACTTTAATTTTATAAGAAAAACAATTTAAATTTCCGTACCCAATGGTACTCATACCCCTACGATCGGCTCTTGGTAATTATTTCTCTTGTGTTTTAGTAATCATATTATTATCATCCTCGGAGAATTTGAAATCAGTTATTTTACGGAGATTTGCGCGTTAAATTGAATTATTTGGCTGATTTAAGAAAAATTACTTAGATAAATATACTTATCTAGCTTATTGGTGACGTAACGACAGCCAGCGTTTTTTCCACTGAGATGTCGGTTCTAGTTGACTTTGTTTTTGTTCTTGGAGGCGATGCTCTTTAATCCGAGCGGCAGAATTATTCAAACTAGGATCGCGATAAGGAATGGCGGCACGAGTATGGAGATGTTCTCGTTCTTGAAGGGATAACAAAGGTAAATTGTCACCCACAAAACTGGCAACCGTACCTGGAGAGCTATTAGCAACGTAAATTGAACCAAACTTGAGTCCAGCTAAGGATAGAGCCCTTCGCACTGCTGCCGCGCAGGAATAGGTTGCCAGTCTACCCGTCGGCTTGAGACATTTAGCCACCATAGCGATGAATTCTACCGTCCAAAGTTGGGGGCACTTCGGTGGCGAAAAAGGATCGAGAAAAATTGCATCAGCTTGCCATCCCTGACAGTAAATTTGCTGGAGCGTCTGTCTGGCATCTCCGAAACATAATTTTGCCGACAGATATTTATTTCTTACTTGAGAGTTCGAGGCTAATTCATCTAACAATTGAGGAATTGGTTGTCGCCACTGACATAATAGTCCTTCTGCACTAGCCTGACGGGGAACGGCAGCATTGAGTTCCAAGGCGATCGCTTCAATTTGACACTGAGGATTAATCGACCAAATCGCTTCTATAGCTGCCGCGCTATCATAACCCAAACCATAACAAATATCAAGGAGGTAAATTTTAGAGTATCGCCGAGCTTTTTCTCTAATCATGGTGGGTTGGACGTACTTGATTTCAGCTTCTTGTTTGGCACCACGATAAGAATGAAAAGCCTCATCAAACTCGGCTGAAAAAAAGGTTAGAGAACCGTCATCAGTAGGTTGAGCAATAAATCGTTCGTAGTCGTTCATGGCGTGAGTCAAATCAAAGCTAAACCCCGAGAACTTATCAGTTCTTTAAGTCTAAATTTCCGTAGAACCTATGGGAAAAAATCATCATCTGTATTTCGCACCTCATTGCTTGCTTCTGGGGATGGCAAGTACTCCGAACTCAAGTTTTTATCGCTCATTAGTTCATCGCTAACTAGTCGCCAATCTCTAGGAGTATTGCAATTAAATAAAACTCGCTCGTTCTCGACCGGTAATTCTCTTACTGGATGTCTTGCCAGCCAATCTTGAAACGATCTACCACCCCGATCGATATAATTTTCGAGTAGGGGTAGACAACTACGACGATAAAATCCGCACAAAGGTTCCCAACCTTTAGGATGGCGCGGTAAAAGGGCAATTTCTGTGGATAATACTGTTGCCAAATAGGGTATCCACTGTTTAATTTGAGACGAAGACAGTAGGGGCAGATCGCAAGGAAGTAGTAATACCCACTCAGTAGTGACCTGTCTTAGTCCCTGGCTAAAACCAATTATAGGTGAATTGGATTTAAGGTTGGGTGAAACTAGTTTTTCTTCGATTAACTGACAACCTAATGGTAGAATATCGCGATATTTATAACTCCAAGGAGATACTACATAAACCAACAAGGAACATTCAGCGGCAACCAGGTACATTCGAGCTAGCAAAGTCTGATTCCCTATAGTTAACAGAGCTTTATCTGTTCCCATCCGAGAACTTTGCCCTCCAGCTAACACTATAGCTGTAATTGATTTTTGCAACTCATTTGTCATTAATTTAGCGATCGCAGTATAGAGCGATGAATAATCACAACCTAGTTCGAGAGCGAAAAGAACGATATCTGCAACTCTGGATTTATTTACTGCCAGTAGTAGGCATTATTCCGGCTCTTTGGACTTTAGCCAGAAAACAAGGTAGTACTCAACAGCAAAAAGTTAGCCGTCTTTCAATTAGTTTACTCCTGAGTTGGGCGATCGCGTATATTTTATTGTTTTTGGGTGCAGATCGTGCTTCTGAACTATTGGCTTTTCGTCTACTGTATATTAATGCTTTATTAACTACTGGCTATTTTTTGACCTGCTTCTGGTTAATCGTCAACCTCAAAGCTGGAAAATCTCACTTATCTATATCTATATTTAGTATGCTGCGTAAAACTATCGATAGTTAGTTAAAGAGTGTAAATACTTATGGCACAATTTAGCAATTAATGCTGTCATTAAAAAGCCAAACTCCAAAATGTAACTCATGTGTAGCTAAAATTAAACTAGAGGTTGATAGTTTATACCTACGTATACCTAAATTTAATTAACAAAGCTTATTTTTCTATAGATAGTGTGAGGATATTAAGTGCCACTGAAAAAAGTCTATCGATCTAGTCCTTCGGGAAAAAAATTAAAGTCAAGTATCAATCGCCGTCGTCAAATGTCCTCTGCCAGTAAACGCGGAGGAAGAACTGTTTTAATTGGACTGGGATTAGGAACTATTTCTTTAGTTTCGGCAGCAGTCGGCGCATTTCTAGCAGCGATCTTTTCGGTATCTTCTCCCCTACAACAGGCAGAATTGTCAGTAGAAGAGGCAGAGGTTTTTAGCCAAGAAGAAACAGTAGCACCAACCCTAAAAGTTCCAGAATTATCTCGTCCAGTTAACATTTTAGTTTTGGGAATAAAAGTTCTCACCTCGGACTTAAAAAGAGATTTAGAACCGTCACAACAAGTAGCTGGCTATCATCAACTAGTTAATTCTTTTGAGGGTCTGAGCGATACCATGTTATTGCTCAGATTCGATCCCCAATCGGAAAAACTTTCTATTTTATCTATTCCCAGAGATACTCGCGTAGATTTAGACGGATATGGAATTGAAAAAATTAATCGTGCTAATGAATATGGCGGTCCAGCTTTAACTGCTGCTACAGTCAGCGAGTTATTGGGTGGAGTAAGTGTAGACCGCTATGTAAGAGTAAATGTCCAGGGAATCGAAAAATTGATCGATGCTTTAGGAGGCGTTACGGTCAACGTCCCTAAAGACATGAAATACAATGATTTTAGTCAACATCTGTATATCGATCTTAAAAAAGGCGTACAACATTTAGACGGCGACAAAGCAGTACAGTTTTTACGCTTTCGCTACGATGCTTTTGGCGATATTTCTCGAGTACAACGACAGCAGATGCTGATTCGTTCTGTAGTCGAGCAAAGTCTCAAGCCTTCAACTATAGTCAAAATTCCCAAAATTTTGTCGGTGATTCAATCTCATATCGATACTAATTTAACTGTAAAAGAACTAATGGCTTTAGCTAATTTTGCTGCTAATACCGAACGTTCGGAAGTCAATATGATGATGTTACCGGGTAGTTTTAGTGGAGATGGACGTACGGAAGTGAGCTACTGGCTACCGGATAGCGATGGCATCGACAGATTGATGGCTCAACATTTCGAGTTCTCATCTTACCGACCTGAAAATCTCGAAGATCCATATGTCTCTTGGGAAGAAAAAGCTCACGATCGCGCTGCTAAATTAAATATCTACCTTCAAAACAGTACGGAAAATCCTGAGGCAGCAAGTGTGGCACTGGAGACTTTAACAGAAGCTGGCTATCGAAGAATCTCGATCGGTTACGACGAGCCAGAAACCCTGGCAGAAACCAAAATTATCGCTCAGTCAGGTGATGCTGAGGCGGCAAAACAACTGCGTTCGGTGTTGGGCTTAGGAGAAGTGTTGATCGAAAGTACCGGGGTTTTAGGTTCCGATCTCACTATCCAAATTGGTGAAGATTGGCTACAAAAAATAAGTTCAGATTCACCAAACTCGACCGAAGTTCCTCAGGATTATTCTTACTAGAGAAAGCTGGAGAATTTCGATATCTTAAGATAGATGTCTTTCGATTGCGATTGATGAGCGATAAATCTTCGGTATCTGCCGTCCCCAACCACCGTTTACCCGAGCGAAGATGGCAAATTGCCCCAGTTAAGCCCGATTTGGTAAAACAATTAAGTATTAGCACTGGGTTACTCCCCCTGGTCGCTCAAGTAATCGTCAATCGCGGCATTGAAACCTTAGAATTAGCCGAGATCTACATCGAACCAGAATCTCAGCATTTACCCTCACCTCTGACAGAATTCCCCGATTTGGCTAAGGCATGCCATCAATTAGAAACAGCGATCGCTGATGGAGAAAAGATTGCTATCTGTGGTGATTACGATGCCGATGGTATGACTAGTACCGCTTTACTATTGAGAGCTTTAAATCATCTGAGGGCAAATGTGGATTATGCTATTCCCAGCCGCATGAAGGATGGTTATGGCATTAACAATCGGATTGTCGAAGAATTTGCTGCAGCGGGAGTAGGTTTAATTTTAACCGTCGATAATGGGATCTCCGCTTACGAGCCAATTACCCTGGCAGTGGAATTGGGTCTGAGCGTAATTATTACCGATCACCACGATCTACCACCCAAATTACCCCCTGCCGATGCCATTCTCAATCCCAAGCTACTTGCCGATACTTCCCCTTATAAGGGATTGGCAGGAGTGGGAGTGGCGTATATTTTGGCAGTAACTACTGCCCGGAGTTTGGGGAAATTAAAGGGCTTGACCGAACAACTTTTAGAACTTTTTACTCTGGGGACAATTGCCGATCTCGCACCTTTAGTTGGAGTAAATCGCCGTTGGTTAAAACGGGGTTTGCGTGCCTTACCTAATTCCAAGCTCAAAGGAATCCAGGCATTGATGCAGGTAGCGGGAGTTAGAGAAGAACAAAAGCAGCTTCAGCCAGATGATATTGGTTTTAAGTTAGGTCCGAGAATCAACGCTGTTGGGCGAATTGGCGATCCCCAGTTAGTAATCGAATTACTGACTACTGACGATCCTGGACTGGCTTTAGAAAGGGCGATGCAGTGCGAACAAATTAATCTCAAACGGCGGCAACTATGCGAACAAATCGAAAGAGAAGCGATCGCGCTGGTTAGAGAAACTCCGATTCCCTGGAAGGAACGGCGAGTATTGCTAGTAATAGCGGACAATTGGCATCACGGCGTAATTGGTATTGTGGCTTCTCGCCTAGTAGAACGTTACGGGGTTCCGGTTTTTATCGGTACCTATGAAGAAGATCGCAAAACGATTCGCGGTTCGGCAAGAGGCATTGAGGAATTTAATGTTTTTGAGGCGTTAAATTATTGTCGAGATTTTTTGGGTAAGTTTGGCGGACATAAAGCTGCGGGTGGTTTCAGTTTTCCGGCTGCCAAACTAGAAATAATTAAACAAAAACTCAGTGAGTTTGCCCATAAGTCTTTAGAAGTAGAACATCTCAAGCCTTTGGTCAAAATAGATGCTCTAGCTAGTCTCAATCGAATTAACCTCGAGCTTTACCAACAGATAGAAAGTTTACAACCTTGGGGCATTGGCAATCCTACTCCGGTGTTTTGGACTCCCAAGGTAATTATTAAAGAGCAACAAACTGTCGGTAAAAATCACTTAAAACTAGTCGTGCAAGAAGATAATACTTCACCTGGAATTAAAGCGATCGCCTGGCGGTGGCGAGAGTATTTTCCTTTACCGAGTCTCGTAGATATTGCTTACAAACTTAGAGAAAATCACTGGCAGGGGGTTACCAATATCGAATTAGAACTGGTAGACGTTCGCCCGCACCACCACAAACCAGAGCACTTCAAACCGAGGAAACACCAGGCTAAAACAGCGGTTTTTACCTACAGCGGTAAAATCTATACCTGTAGCTTATTGCAATCTAAACGAGAATTGAGAATTAGAAACGATCGCGGTAAAGTCTTAGTAGTCAATCGGGGCGAACGTTTGGGTTTATTAGGTAACAACCGCGATAATGCTATAGAAGTTGAGGTTACTAAACCGCCCTATTTTCAGTTAATCAAAGCAGCATTAGCGGCATTAAACTAAAATTTAAATTTAAGTTTTACGGAGCGCGATCGCTATATTTAAACTATAAATCGACTCCAGTTCGGGTTAAGAAAATCTAATAAATAATTACCATAGCTAAAGAAGAAAAAACCAAACAGGAATAAGAGGAAATAATCTTTCTTCCCGATTGCTTAAAACTTACTTAATTATTTCGGAGCTCCTTCTTTGGTCAATTTTCTTCCTTCTCTCTAACCAAGCCGAAGCCCGAGCGAATCCTATTTTTTAGGAGACAGCATCATCATCATATTACGACCTTCTCGCTTGGGAGATTGCTGAATTTCGGCAACATCTTCTAGATCCGATGCCATACGGTGCAGTAACTGTTCGGCTAAGTTAGAGTGCTGAATTTCTCGACCCCGAAAACTTACGGTAGCCTTGACCTTGTCTCCTGACTTGAGAAAACGTTGGGCATTCTTGACGCGCACATTATAATCGTGTTCTTCAATCTTGTAGCGCATCTTGACTTCCTTAACGTCAGCATTATGCTGTTTCTTTTTCGCTTCCTTTTGCTTTTTATCTTGTTCGTATTTATATTTACCATAGTCCATGATTTTGCAGACGGGGGGATCTGCTGTCTCACTCACCAACACTAGGTCGAGATTTTTTTCTCTGGCTATGGCTAGAGCTTCTTTGGGCGTAATAATTCCTAACTGTTGACCTTCCGAATCGATAACACGAATTTTGGGAAAACGAATTCTTTCGTTAGTTTTGGTTAGATCGCGATTATTGCGTCTTTTATCTCTCACAGGCGTATCTGAGTATTCCTTTGTAATCTGAATATAATTAAAGCGAGTAGTAAGATATTTTATTTACCTGCTATTTTACCGATCTAGATTTGAATAGAGCGTTAAGTTAACTTTTATTTTTTAATTTAGTCGACGGATAATTTAAGGTTCGAGCCAGAACTGAATAGAGTTTGAGGCTCAAAATTAACTTAATGTAAATAATTTTTAAGCAGACAAATTTTGACACACAATCTTTCCTGGCAACAGCGTATCGGCAACCAACGGGACTGGGTTTGGCGAGGATGGCAAACTCGCTATACTTACATTCGAAATCGAACTGCACGCCGACAGACTCCGCCGTTAATTTTTATTCACGGTTTTGGTGCGAGTATCGAGCATTGGCGCAATAATTTATCGTTCTTCAGTAAACACCATACCGTGTATGCGATCGATCTCTTAGGATTTGGGGCATCGCGAAAAGCCAGCGTCGATTATACTGCAGATTTGTGGCGAGAACAGATTAAGGATTTTTGGCAGACTTTTATCGGTCAGCAGGCGATCTTAATCGGTAACTCGATTGGTTCTCTGGTATGCTTGAGCGTTGCGGATAAATATCCCGATCTGGTTGCTGGTTTGGTTATGTTAAGCTTACCTGACGTTTCGGTGCGGCAGGAAATGCTGCCTCGTTTGATTCGTCCCCTAGTCACCCAATTAGAAAACTTGGTCGCATCCCCTTTACTAATCCAAAATTTATTAAAATTACTTAGAAAGCGAACAATAATTCGTCGCTGGGCGGGAATAGCATATTACGATAAAACTGCTATTACTGAAGAACTGGTAGAGATTTTAGCCAACCCCGCTTACGATCGCGGCTCGGAAAAAACTCTATACGCCCTCTCTCAAAGCATCAGAAAAGTAGGATTTGCCGCACCAGTAAAAGAAACCATATCTCGACTTAAAATACCCATGCTGTTAATTTGGGGACTGCAAGATCGGATGGTTCCTCCCCATCAAGCTAGGGCGATCGCGGCATTAAATCCCCAAATCGACCTAGTCGAACTAGAAAATGTCGGTCATTGTCCCCATGATGAATGTCCCGACCGCTTTAATTCTCTGTTATTAAATTGGCTAGAAAAGCTTTAATTTTTAACAAGCTCCAAGCTTCGGTTAAATTATTAAATTAGTAAGGTCTATATATAATTTTTTATTAATGATGAAACATACAATTTCTGTTTTAGTAGAAGACGAAGCCGGAGTTTTAACTCGGATTGCTGGTTTATTTGCCCGTCGCGGTTTTAATATTGAAAGTCTGGCTGTGGGTCCTGCCGAACAAATGGGCATATCTCGGATCACGATGGTAGTGCCTGGAGATGACCGGATTATCGAACAACTAATCAAGCAGCTTTACAAATTGGTTAGCGTGCTCAAGGTACAGGATATTACTGAAAAGCCCTGTGTAGAAAGAGAATTAATGCTAGTCAAAATCAATGCTACGGCTTCTAATCGTGCCGAGGCAATTCAGGTGGCTCAAATATTTCGCGCTCGCATCGTAGATATGTCTGAAGAAACTTTAACCATCGAGGTGGTGGGCGATCCCGGTAAAATGGTGGCAATTATTCAAATGTTAAATAAATTTGGCATCCGCGAAATTGCCCGGACTGGTAAAATCGCTCTAATTCGAGAATCCAAAGTCAATACAGAATATTTGAAGTCTTTAGAGGCTAAAGTTGGATTGTAAAACTCGATTCAGAAGGTTCTTATTAGTAGAATTTTAGAATTCGTTTCTCAAGCACCTTGGTTTAACGTCAGTTCGACCAAAGATTTTCCAGAGCAATTGGAAGAAATCGAGCAATTGTGAGAACGAAAAATATACTTTTTTCCCTTCCCCTTTACCCTTGTATCTTGAATTTACAGCAGTTTTCGTTTGGGTAGACTACATCTTGGTATTAGGCAGGAGTCAGGAGTCAGGAGTCAGGAGTAATAAAGGTTTTGGGCGAGCTACTAACTCTTGTTATTTTGCATTTAATTCTGTCTACCTACTTATAGGGTGATATTTTCCCGTTATTGACTAGGTAATCAATCGGATCGAGCTCTTGCATAGTGCAAAATTGTAATGTATCCTCTCAACTTCAGTCAGCGATCGCAGGTCGCGGTTGAGAATTACTCTTTTGATAGCTGCTTGTGTGGTATTGCGCTCGGTTAGAGCCTGGGGGGGTCTAAGCTCGTCGTCCAGAGATTTCGCTAGTTTGCCATTTTCCATCACGGGTAATTTTTTCTGCTACTTTAGTACAAAGTTACTATATTAGATAAAGAGCGAGTTACCTTCAAGATGTACTTAGAATTTGTATAAAGCCGACTGCTAATTGAATTAAAGTCCAGCCTACCAAACAGATCGTGACAGCACGAGAAGTACTAATAGCCAATCCTTCTCGAACGGCAACAATCACTGCCAAGAAACTCCAAACAGCTAAGATCGAGACAATCGGTCGTCCCAATAATGGAATTAAAGTCAAAAAATTTAATGTTTGAGGTGCATAGGCAAAGCCAATGGGAATTGATAAATCTGCGTAGGTTGGAGCGTTTGCCTTTAACCTATGACCGACCTTCCAAATCATCCAAGTCCACAAATAGTATCCTCCCACTATGCTAAAAGTAATAATGAAAAGAGCTATTAGCAGATTGGGAAGTGCCACTCGATTGAGCACTAAAATGACTGCAGTACCCAAGGCATGAGATAAAGCTGCCAAAATTACAATCATCAAAGCTATTCGTTTAGCTCTGGGGCAAGCGCGAGCATTTTCATAAAATTCAGCTTTTAAACTAAGTGCTTTGCAAAGCGTTTTCCGTAACCCCCTTTTTTTGAGCTTGAGCCACTGAGCTGGATTCTCCTAATGCTTGCGATAGATCGCAAATTTGCTATGAGATGATTTTATACAAAAGCTAGAGTAATAGATAAACTTCATAGTTTGACAAATTGGTTCAAAATTTAAAGTATTCCGAGCGAGAATTCCCGTTTAGCCTTTAGACAACGGGATGAAAGCGAGGTCGGGGTTTACAAATAAGCAATAGAATCTTCATAAAATAAAGCTTTTGTTCGTTGTACCATAAGGAGAATACGCACCTTGAACCTTGAATAGTAATTAGCTGGTTCTACTGAAAAGTCCTCCAGTTGCAGTCCGTTCAGTAGGTAAAAATTACTGCGGTGGAGATAGTTAGCTAAACAATTTCAAATTGTTAGCACATGTAGTAAACGTATCTACAACTAAGCTAGTTTCTAGTTTAGAAGTAGTAGATGGCTCGGACACGGCTCAAAGTAGTCTAAGTTAGTTAGTAGGTCAAGCACTCTTAGAGGGAGTTTCTGACTCCAAGCCTAAACTACTAATGTTGCTTAGAAGCCCACTCCCTTCTAGGGAGTGAGGAGTGTCACTAAATTCGCCATCATGCTTAAATGTTTCGGTTATTCAGACGTATATTATCCTGGTTTCAAGATGAAACTTTAAAGCTATTATTTCTAGCAGGAGCATTGTTGTTGATCTGGGGAACTCTTGCGCCTGTTGGAACGCTGTTTTGGTGGATAAGTCAAGAGTCTAAAAGTTTTAACGGTCAAAAAAATCGTTTCAAAAATTTGCCGTCTAACGAAGCTCCAAATTCCGCTACTAATTCATCAGCGCTCGATTGTTACATCGTTTTTTTTACCGGAGTTGGAGATTATTCTGCAAATCAATTAGCATCTGGAGAAGAAGTATTTGTAGATCGTTTAGTAGAAAAACATCCTAACTGCGTAGCTGTCCGAGACGTTTTTCCCTACTCAGCAACTAACGAAAGTTTGGGAGGCGATCGCTTATTATCTCCCCTGTGGCGTTTTGCCCAGAAGGCAGATGGTTGGCTAGAAAATGTTGATGTACTCATCAAAATTCGCAATCTTTGGCGATTTGCTATTTCGATAGACGATCGCTATGGACCTGTCTATAACCGCGGAATTGCTAGCGCAGTTATCAATCGTATGGATGCAGCACATTCGATTCCACGTTCGTCATCTCGTTCCTTAAAGTTGATTCTCATTGGAACGAGTGGTGGTGCTCAAATTGCTCTTGGTGCAGCGGATTATCTCAATCAATGGCTTGAAGCTCGGCTTATTGTTATCTCTGTTGGCGGTGATTTTTCTGGAGCTGAAGGTTTTAATGCAGTCGAACACGTCTATCATTTAAAAGGCAAAAAAGATTGGATTACAAATCTTAGCGGTATTATCTTTCCATCGCGCTGGTATTGGACGATTGGTTCACCGTTTAACCGAGCTAAACAACAGGGACGATATACCTCTTACATCAGCGGTCCTCACGCTCATCACGGAGCTAGAGGTTATTTTGGACAAAAAACCGTGCCGGGAGAGAACTATACTTATTTAGATTTAACGCTACAAATCGTCAATCAACTTCCAATTTGGTCTAATTCTGAAGCTAACCAAAACAATAAAACTTTTCGCCAATAAGAGATTGTTTGTAAAAAGAAAATAAAGAAGGCTGTAAAAATCAAAATCTGGTCATAAAAAAGAAGTAAGCAGAACTGAAAGCTAAAAATGACTCGTAAATCTTATCCCTCAGACTTAAGCGATTCGGATAAAATTGTTTGAGTACTGATAGGGAAGCCAAAGCTTATCCTTTCGGAAGTATGAATTGGCACGAGATTGTTAACGATACTATAGGTGGCAAAAATCTTACAGTTTCTTATTGTCCTTTGAGCGACACCATTGTTGCCTTCGAACGCAACAATACTACTTTTGGCGTGTCGGGCAAGGTGTATCAAAGCTGTTTGGTGATGTAAGATCGCGCCGATGAGACTCTTTATTCTCAGCCTTGGGCAATGGGCATAGTAGGTCGAGCTGTCAATCGAAATCTAGTTAGAATTCCCGCAGTCAAGTCAACTCTGGGAAGTTGGTTACAACAATACCCCAACAGTCAAGTTCTCTCAACAGACACGGGTTACAATCGCAACTATCAACGCTATTCTTATGGAACTTACTATACCGATAGTTAAACAGAAATTGGAGCAACATCCCAAAAAGATTATTAGCAGAGTTCCGCTCTACCATAACCAAGGAAGAGAAGGAATGATCGGCATGAGTAATGCAGCAATTCTCATTTTAAAAATTCCCAGAGAAAAATAGACGAGCAATGAACATTTGTTAGCGAAAGTTATTTGCTAACAAAAACCACTCTGATTAAGATTCGGGTGAATTAGATTAAAGTAAAAGGCATTAAATTCTCACAGAGTAGCAACATGGGTCTAGCAATAGGAATGCCTGAATTACTATCGATGCTGAGTGCCGAGTTAAATAATCTTCCCGAGGAACGAAAACCAAGCAATAATACTAAATATACGGTTGAAGAAGCTCACTTAAGTGCATTTTCTGTATTTTTTATGCAATCTCCTTCTTTTTTAGACCATCAACGTTTGATGAAAAGTCAGAAAGGGAAAAATAATGCCCAGAGTTTGTTTGGCATCGAGAACATCCCCTGTGATCCTCAGATTCGCACCCTGCTCAATTTGGTGCCAGCTTCGACGGTATTTGGCGTTTTTCGCTCAGTCTATAATGGTTTGTCCAAGACAGGGAACCTATCGCCCTATCGTTGCTTCGGTGGAGGATTTTTGCTGACACTTGATGGAACTGAATATTTCTCCTCCAAGAAGATTCACTGTTGTCATTGTTGCCATCGGACTCATAAAAACGGCAGTACTACCTATTTTCATGCTGCGGTTACTCCGGTACTGGTGGCTCCAGGACGACCACAGCTCATCAGTTTAGAACCAGAATTCATCACTTCCCAAGATGGTCATGATAAACAAGACTGGGAGAACGCTGCCGCTAAGCGTTGGATTGCTGCTCATCCCCGCGACCCAGAAGACCTCCCTGTAACTTTACTTGGGGATGACCTCTACTGCAATCAACCCATCTGTGAAACGGCTTTGGCTCATGGTTATCATTTTATCTTTGTCTGTAAGCGTACATCTCATTCAGAACTTTATGAGTGGGTGGATTACCTCGAACGAGTCGGGGAGGTGAAAACTCTAACCCAGTTGGAGATTCGAGGACGAAAATGTTTGTCTTACTACTACCGCTTTGTGAATAAAATTCCCCTCAGAGCTACCCAACCAGCCCTGGACGTAAACTGGTGTGAGGTAACGGTTACAGATACCAGCGACGAGAAAACCTTGTATTACAATGCCTTTGCTACTTGCCATGAAATCGAGCGACAGAATGCGATCGAGATTGTCACTGCTGCTCGTGCGCGCTCGAAGCTCGAAAATGAAGGGAATAATATTCTCAAAACTAAAGGCTATCATCTCGAACACAACTTGGGTCACGGTGAAAACCACCAGGCGGAACTTCTATTCTGCCTTAATTGGTTAGCTTATCTCTTCCACACCAGTTGGGATTTAGTCCACATCACTTATCGTGCCGTTCGCTCGATGTTAGTTACTCGCCAAACTTTCTTCAATGATGTTCGGGCACTAACCAGATATTTATGGTTTGAGAGTTGGCAGACTTTGTGGGAGTTTATGCTGAGGGAGGGAAAAGCAACTGACAGGGTTAATTCTAGCTAAATTTCGCGACTGTTGAACCAGAACCAATTCGCGCCCTTTATAGCTCTACAGAGTAATAGGTAGTCGTTCCAAGTATTACTCGGCTTTTTCATGGCTCAAAATGAACTTCCTCGGAAATGATGGCTGCTTCTAAGCTTACTTTAGCTCACAACTAATTAACTCTTCGCTTTGTGGGGTATGTAAAATAAATTGTGTCAAAGGTCAAAACACACTCTAATAAATAGAATTAATGTGAGGAATGAGACTATGACCTTTCGACCAGAGTTAATTGATGAACTGCTCAAAGACTATGAAAAACCAGAAGACCTTATTGGAGAAGGAGGAATCCTCAAACAACTGACCAAAAAACTCGTAGAGCGTTGTTTAGAAGCTGAAATAGACGTACATCTAGAGACTCAGAAGGCAGAGCGGGGCAAAAAAGAGCGACAAAATCGACGCAACGGACACAGCCGTAAAACCATTAAGGGGGAGTTTGGCGAAGCGGAACTTGCCGTGCCTCGCGATCGCGATCGCCAATTCGAGCCTCAGATGGTCAAAAAAGGACAAACTCGTTTTACAGGCTTCGATGACAAGATTCTCGCCCTGTATGCGAGAGGAATGACCACTCGTGATATCCAAGCCCAACTACAAGACCTTTATGGAGTAGAAGTATCGCCAGCCCTGGTATCTCAAGTAACCAATGCGGTTCATGAAGAGCGACTCCAGTGGCAAAATCGCAGCCTAGAGGCAGTGTATCCAATTATCTTTTTTGATGCTTTGGTCGTCAAAGTCAGACAGGAGGGAAGAGTCATCAACAAAGCCGTCCATCTAGCTCTGGGAATCAACATCGAAGGCGATAAGGAGTTATTGGGGCTGTGGATGACCCAGACAGAAACGGCAAAATTCTGGCTGTCGGTGTTAACTGAGTTAAAGAATCGTGGAGTCAAGGATATCTTTATTGCTTGTATCGATGGTCTGACGGGCTTCGCCGAAGCGATTGAAACGGTATTTACGCAAACCCGCGTACAGTTATGTATGGTACACATGGTCAGGAACTCCCTACGCTATGTCTCCTACAAACACCGTAAAGCTGTTGCCGCTGACCTCAAACGAGTGTACACTGCCGCTACTGAAGCTGAAGCCGAACAGGCACTAATAACTTTTGCTGACAAGTGGGACTCCACTTATGCCCCAATTAGTAGGTCTTGGCTGGCTCACTGGCAGCACGTGATTCCGTTTTTCCAGTTTCCTCCAGAAATCCGTCGCATTATTTACACCACTAATGCGATCGAGTCGATGAATATGACTCTTAGAAAAGTGTTGAAGAATCATCGGATTTTTCCAACAGATGAAGCTGCGCTCAAAGTTATTTATCTTGCGATTAATAACTTATCTCAGAGATGGACTAGACCTTTACGGGATTGGAAAGCTGCTTTAAATCGATTTGCCATCGAGTTTGAAGGACGGCTTCCACTTTAACTTTCTTTGACACAAACTTATTGACAGATCCCCTTCTGGGCAAAATCTATTGGGAAATGACAATTTTGGTCTTCGTGTTTCAGATGGTAAAAATTTTTCATTATTAGGCGGTAATGTAAATATCAGTGGCAATATATATGCTTTCGGAGGCAGAATCAATATAGGTGGATTGACAGAAAGGGGAAAAGTCGATATTGCTCCTAATGGTAATTTAATATTTCCTCAAAATATTGCTAGAGCAGATATGTTATTAACTAATGGAACTTTAATTGATACTACTAATCAAACAGGAGGTACGGTTCGACTTTCAGGAAGTAGAATTTCTTTGAGGGACGAATCTAATATTTTTTCTCTTACTTTAGGTTCTCAAAAAGGTGGAAACATTATACTGGACGCGACAGAGTTAGTGGGAATTAGAAGGAAATGGTTTTCCGTCTCGTGCGGGTTTATTCAACGCCAGTGCAAGCAGTGGCAAGGCTGGTGATATAGAAATTACAACCAACAATTTAATCGTTCGGAACGGTGCGAGAATTTCCACCATTGCTCTAAATCGAGGACAAGGAGGAGATATAAAGATTGATGCTACTGAATCAGTCCTTCTTCTTGGAGACGAAGCAGGTAGATTACCTGATACTGGAATATTAACTGGTGGTGGATTAATTGCAGAATCTAGGGGAAGTGGAATTGCTGGCAATATAGAAATCGCTACGGGAAATCTTGTTCTCAAAGACAAGATGGCAATATCGGTAGACTCTTTTGATGTTGGAATCGGTGGCGATTTAAATATTCAAGCCGAAAATATATCGATTCAGACGGGTTCAACTATATCAGCCTCTACTTTCGGTTTGGCAGATGCTGGCAATGTAACTATTAGAGCCAAGGAAATAGAAATAGATGGAATAATCAACGATGATGACTCCAGTAGCAGTATAACTACACAGACTGGCGGTTTTATTCTACCAAATATTGACTTTAGAACGGTTCGAAATCTAACTGGAAATGCTGGAGATTTGACGATCGATGCAGAGCGTTTAATCCTACAAAATGGAGCGCGAATAAAGTCTTTAACTTTCAACGCAGGTACGGCAGGAAATCTAAAGATTAAAGCTTTGGAATCAATTGAGTTAATAGGAGCGGGACTATCTGAGAGTGGTTTAACTTCTAGTGGTCTATTTGCCGACACCGAAGTTGACAGCAGTGGAAATGCGGGACAATTGATTATTGAAACCAAAAGTTTATCTGTTATAGATGGCGCACAGATAGGTGCTGGTAGTCGTGGCAACGGACGAGGTGGTAAATTAGATATAACTGCTTTTGATTCGGTAAAAATTGAGGGTCAGTCGGCTGACGGAACTGCTAGTGGTTTGTTTACAAGCTCAGATACTCTTTTGGGTGAGGCTGGAGATATTAGTTTGTCTACTACCAGCTTGGATATGCAAAATGGTGGTAGGATGTCTTCTCGTAGTCTTGGCATGGGCAGAGCGGGAAATCTTTCTCTTGATGTAAGAGGAGACATCAATATTTCCGATGGTGAAATTTCAACAGTTTCACTTATGTCATCTGGTGGAAATATCAATATAAATACCCAAGATATGTTACTTAAAAATACCAACGTTGCTTCATCAGTTTTTTTAGGTGCAAACAATGGTGGCAATATTCAGATAACTGCTGATTCAATTATTGCTTTCGATGACAGCGATATCTTGGCTTTTGCAGCAGATGGACAAGGCGGAAACATTACTCTCGATACTCCTGCTTTCTTTGCCGAAAACTTTACTCTCAATTCCCTGACTGGCGATCCCGACGATTTAATTAATAATCAACGCGCCGATATCAACGCTACGGGTGCAGTGTCTGGTTTTGTCGCTATTCCCGATGTCAGCTTTATTCAAAACAGCTTGACTGAACTGCCAGATAATGCGATCGATACAGATAGTTTAGTGGCTAACAGTTGCGTAGTTCGCAGTCGGCAAAATAACGGTAGATTTATTATTACGGGTGGTGAGGGTTTACCCATTCGTCCGGGCAATGCAGAAATCTCCGAATATCCTACAGTCCGAATATCCTACAGGTAGAGTGCGTAATGTTGCAGATAATAATAGCAGTTGGCAACCTGGAGAACCAATTATCGAACCACAAGGAGCGTATCGTTTGAATAATGGTAAGTTGGTTTTGAGTCGCAAGTGTTCTTAAAAATTCCAGAACCAACTGCGATCGCTCGACCAAGTTAATTCACATACCGTACCTTTAGACTGACGGGGAAAGCGGCGGAAATTCCCTCCCAACTGTTTGGCTAAGTCTCTGGCTTGTTTGGTTCCTCCGCCACAAACTCGATGATCCATATTGCCGTAGTGTTCCAAACCAATGCCGTTATCCTCGACTCGAATAATATTGGTAGTTTTTTCTTGAGTACAGGTAACTTTTAATCTAGTAGCTTCTTTTGCATACTTACCGACATTAATTAAGGCTTCTTCGAGAAATCTACACAAGCTACGTTTTTGCTCTACGGTCAAGTTTTTACCATTCATGTCTTCAAACTTGACTATTTTAAATTTAATTGCTGCCAAACAGGGTAACTGCTGGATAATAGTATTGCTATAAACTTGATAGAGTATTTCTTTTAATGGACACTGCAAATCTATTTTGGCGTTGCCGACATAGATACTATTGCCGTCGATAATCGTTTCTTTTTCTACCAACTCTCCCACGCTGCGTAGTTCGTTGTCGAGTACTTGCAATTCTTTAATTAGGCGATCGCCATCTAATTGTCGCTCTTGAATATTTCTGAGAATTTGCTTGAGGGTTTGTATCGGTCGATTGTGAATTGTCGATGACATATACTCGATCGCGTATTGTCGTTCTTTGAGCTTAAATTTTAAATCTTGGCGATCGCGATAGAATAGCGAAGCGGTCAAACCCAAACCATTAATTAATAACACCAGTAGTGAGGGAACGACTGGTAGCCACAGGGCAAATTCTAATAACAGTAAATAGCAAATTGCCACCACTATAAGGCTACTGAGGATAATAGTAATCAGCAATTTCCAGGGAGATTGACTCAGCAGTCTCGCCAAACCGATACCGAGAAATCCCCAGGCTAAAATCCAGAGATATTCCCAAATATCGCTCCAGACAGTTAATAGGGGTCTATCGTCTAAAACCGCACCGATAATTTGACTGATGGCATGTGCCTGAATTTCTACCCCGTAAACCAAACTAGGATTATCTGACTGTAGCCCACGGACACTAAAATCATCTCTCACGCTCAAGGCGGTAACGCCGATCAAGACGAGGCGATCGCGTATCCACTCTGGATTTACTTTTCCTGCCGTAACATCTGTTAGGGAAACAATACGAAAAGGCTGTTTGCCGCGACGAAAGTTTAGTAAGATTTGATTGCCCCCCGCATCGACATTAACATAGCCGCCAGTATTGGGAGTAACTCTATTTAGTTTGACTCCTGCCAACTGCATCACTTCTGGCTCATCGGGAGCATTTTCTAGAGTAATGCCTCGATCGCTTAAATACTTTTCTGCCAGTCTAATGGTGAAAGAAAATTTTAATTCGTTGTCTTTGACCAAACTCAGCAAACTACGACGTAAATTGCCATCTCGATCCAAGACTGCATCGGCAAATCCTACTTTGTCTGGTGGTAGTGCGGGAGATGGGGCGATCGCCTCAATACGTCCATCTTCTAAGCTAGATAATACCTTTTCAATTCCGAAAACATTATCTTGCTGGCTGAAAATCGTGGTTAACTCGGCAGTACCTGGAGGCTGCGGTTTGTCTCTTACCAGATCGACTCCGATCGCTAGGGGATCGTACTTCTCTAGGATTGTAATTAAACTAGCTAATTCTCTGTCGCTGATGGGATAACTTTCTAGACCGCGAATATCTCGTTCGTTGATGCCGACAATTAAAATTCTGTCATCGATTGGTTCTGGCGATCGCCAGCGCAAAAAGTTATCTAAAGCAACTAACTCTAAAAACTCTAATCCCCCTAATAAGCGCACCAAAACCACTAAGCCAATTACTGCAATGCCAGGCATTGCACCAGCACGCCAAATACTAAGTTCCCGTCTGATTTTCGACCAGATGCACATTTATCTTGCCAATTCCTCTGTATTTCTCGTTTATAGCTCTGGCTTAAAGCTTAAAACTATCGAATTTTAATCGATTAAACCTACTTCTCTCGCCCTATTCTCAGTTTGGATGCGCATATTTTTGTCTTCTTCTGGGTAAACCTCCAGCAAATCCTGAACTTTAGTCCAGTAATGTCTTACAGTTCGTTCGGCAATATTCATTTTTTTGGCTATCTCTTTATCTTTCAAACTTTGATTAAAAGCCAACTCTAGCAAACTCAACCATTCTTCTTTTAATTCCAAACCAGTCCGCATCTCCTTCGGCGTACAGTTTACCCCATTTAACGACCAATCGACTTTAGTTAACATTTTTTGTAATGGTTCGCCTTTGTCGGCTACGGTAAAACCACCTTCATGTTCGTAAATATTGGGACGCAATCGAATTAAAGCTCTAGCATCGGCAGTTTGAACTACGATATTCAAAGACGAGTAGTTATCCATCATACTTCTCAACAGATCGATTCCTACTTCTGGTTTGGGACGCTCGCCTGCTAATTCGGGAATCGAAAGATCTGTAATTACCAGATTATACGTGAAACTGTGCAGCTTTTCTTTGGCTTCTCTGGCATTTTTGGCTAACTGAATATCTGCTTCTGGATATTCACTGGCGATCGCGTCCATCGTACCGCCTATTACCGCCTCATGGTCGTCGATAATCAAGATTTTTAGGGATTTAGCCGACTGGTCTATCATATCTATCATAATTTTTCTCTATAAATAAACTGTGTCCATTTTGAAACCAATAGTTTTTATTGTTGTTAAGAATTAAATTCTCTTGCCTCTTGCCTGCCTCAAAACTTTACTTATCACGCCTTGACGAAGTTTTTATTAATACTTAGTTTAATTTGCTCTACCAACTCAGATGGGAGGTAGCGAGAGATTTTTGTGTTTGAGCGATCCATCTCCCCGATGTCAAAATCCGAAAAGATTGGCTGAGATATTCCAATTCTCGGCATTTGTCAGAAGATAGAGCTGAGTGTGATGCATGACGTTCGAGTGTAATCTTTAGCTGATTATCTCTTGCGTTTTGCTGAAGCTCGATACCAATTAAAACTTTTTTAAGATCTGATAATTTTAGCTCTAAAATCCCATCTACAGCAGTTAAAACGATGCGATTGCGATCGGATGAATTCTGTCGCCATTGAGAAGTTAATTTTAATTGAAATTTACAATTAGGTTTTGCTAACTGCCACTTTTGCACCAAACATTCTATAGCCAAGGGCAAACCTTCCTCTAAATACGGAGGAGAGAGGCGATCGCTTAGCTCTTTTAAATAAGCGTGGAAAATTTGAAACTGCTCGATCCAGTTAAGATCTGGATGAATTGCTGATTTATGTGACCTCAACAGAGAAAGTTCCAAACTGCGACGAACCGCAAACGATTCTTGTAAGAGACAATCCCGAATTCGCTCTGCTTCCCAAGTTAATTGTTTCGACTGGCGGTTTTGCCACTAGAGAACAGAGATAAAATTGAACTTCATAAGTAACTTTGTTCCATAAAAGACGGGTTCTTTCTACCATTACAATACTCTCAAGTCCTAACCATTGTTCTTGTTTGTAAAGACCGCCAAACTCAGACAGAGGCACAGCCCAAACCAGCCGTTTTTCGGTGCGATGATGTCCTTCTTGCTCCGTCTTTACGCTGAGGAGACCTCAGCGCAGGCGGTGCGCTTTTTCTATCCTGCGGTCATGAGAAACTTTAATAGCTTCAAAGTCTGAGGCGTGAGCTTTGTCGAACCAATTTTTGACCTGGGCGTGAAGGGTCGGATGATTAGTTTTGAGTGCTAAAACATAATCAGCTTTTTTAGCGCGAATTAAACGAACAATCTCAGTTTGTGTTCCCATTGCATCAATAGTAATAATCGCGCCCTGAATATCGATTAATTCTAATAGAGCAGGAATGGCGGTTATTTCATTAGAATGATCTTCAACTTTTATTTGCCCTAGAGTCAAATTTTGCTCTGCAACCCAGGCTGTGACTAGATGTAAAGCTTTAATGCCTCGCTCTCGCTCATAAGAACTCTTCAAACACTTACCATCAATTGGCACGATTTTTTGCTCTAATGAAGGGATTAATTGTTGCACCCATTTAGTAAAACCGTTTTCAATAGCTGATGGGTCGAGCCTCTCAAAAACTCGACGAAATGTATCATCACTAGGAATTCCATTGGGTAATTCCAAGAATTCTGTTAACCACTCTTGCTTAGAGATACCGTAATTTTCGATATCTTCCCAACCTTCCGCTCCAGCAATCACGGCTAAAATAGCTATGACTAAAATATCTTTTAACAAATGCTTTTTGGTTCTGGTAACTCTAGGGTCTTTAATCTCAGAAAAATAGCTTGACAAATTGGCTTGGATTTCAGCAATTGGGGTCAATTTTACTTGTTTGGCTGATTGTTTAGCTGGTTCGGCTTGTGCGCTTGCAAATCCTAATGCCATTAATTCTTTCCTCTAATCGTCTTAAACGTAAAACTATATTAGAGCGATATTCAAGTCATAATGTGTCACAGCTTTAAGGATAGTTAACATGAGACTATTATTTAGACCACTTATTGAGGAAGATGCACTCGCCATCCTAAAGTGGCAGTATATTCCCCCGTATGACTACTATAATTTTAAGGCTAATACTACCCAAGAAGACTTGCGTTATCTACTGGATAAGAAAAACGCCTTTTTTGCTCTCTTGAATCTACGAGGGCAACTTGAAGGCTCTTGCTCTTTCGGCTCAGATGGTCAAGTGCTAGGTGGTTGTTACACTACTCAAGCTCTTGACATCGGTATGGGAATAAAACCAGATTTAGTTGGTCAGGGACGCGGTAAGTTGTATGCTCTAGCTGTAGCTAGGTACGGAATAAATCAATATGAGGTAGAACAGTTGCGGGTAACGGTCGCCCAGTTCAATAAGCGGGCGCAACGAGTATGGCAGCAGTTAGGATTTGAGCAGGTAGAGAGATTTGTCAAAGTTGGAACTAAAGAAGAGTTTGTGATTATGACTTGTGCAGTTTTTTCTTTACCCATCAAGTTTTGAAAGCCATTTGTTTTTGTCAAGTACATTTTATACAAAATTAGATGAGCTTACCCTGCAACTAATCCATACAAATAATAATAGTTATAATGCCATGGTAAAATCTGTTGTGGCTTTACTCCTTTGAGAGTAATTTTTTTGCCTGATTCTGTTCTAAATCCTAATCTTGTTTCATCTTGAAACCAGTCGATGATATCGCGATTGTCTTCCTGTTTGTCTCTAATGTCATTAATTAAACCTTTGATTCTATCAGGTAAATGAGCTTTGAATACTTCAATTACTCCTGGTTGTTGTTTCTCATGTCTGGGTCGAGTAACTTTGAGTTTACTTTGTAATTCATATCGAACGACTCGATGTATAGTTGCATAACTTATTTCAATATCTTCACAACTAAACAGCGCGGACAGCTTTGCTGTCCTAGTCGTCGTTAGACGACGAGCTGCGCATACGCGCTGCGTTGTACTTCTTGATAACTGTTAAAACCTTCGGGGTCAGATAACTCTTTTTGAAGCTTGGCTACTGTTTCTATCTCTAGTTTTTTTTGGTCTTCCTGTTTTTAGTGGTTCTTCTAGGAGTAAAGATAATCCTCCTGTTTTATACAATTGTAACCAGCGATGAATCGTTGACTCTCCTCTACCTATAATTACTGCTAAATAATTGACATTTTCTACTACCTTAATTTTTAGCAGATATAGGCTTTGTACTTTAGCATATCCTAATCCCGTTTTTTGCCGCTTCATCAGTAACTTTAACTCTTCTACTGATTCGGCTATTTCTATTTTAGGTACTCCAGACATTCGCTAGCATTTTATCTTTTTGTTATTTTACCAAGTCTCTCATTATTTTTGAAAATTGGTATAACAAGGAATCTGCCATGAATGAACTTTCAAGATCGAACTACTTGCTATCTTCCCTTATCCTTTCCTTTTTAGACTACCTAGTTTGAGCAATTCTGAGGGCATTTACCCAACCTTCTTCTGTGTTAGTCGCTACATTAATATCGTTTCTTTTCTTCTTTGGGTAAGTAAAACGCAGATTGATTTTATCGTATCGGCTGACAGAAATTTTTACTATTCCTATTTTGGCTTTTCTCTCTTCGTTGTTGATATACATGACTTTCAGCAGTGAATTTAATTCACACCAAATTCACACCATTTTTACAAAGAGATTCCAAAAGACTACACGAATTATCTACTATTAACTGCTTTAAATAAGCAATCAACTAATTTCTACAATTACTTCTATATCGTCCACAACCTTTGCCCAGTCTGTAATTTGCACCCTAACCCTAAAAAGGTTTATGATGTGTTTGATTCGGGATGTGGCGCAGTTTGGTAGCGCACCGCTTTCGGGAAGCGGGGGTCGTGGGTTCAAATCCCGCTATCCCGATCGCTTACTCGATATATAATTACCAACTTTATCGCTAGACTGGGATCTAGAGCTGCGAATCTTGGTCTTTTGTTCTCCCCAGTATGGTAAATGTTAAGAGAAGTTGATTAAATTTGTTTAGAGTAAGATACATTTGTTGATTAAATTTGTTTAGAGTAAGATACATTTAAGGGATGATAAAAGTAAGTAGTAATATATGTTTATAAATAGTTGTAGAATTTATCGTCTTAACATATTACTTTTACTGAGTCAGCGTGCGACCCTATCAGAAAACCCAAAAAATAGATTTTAACAGCGATTATCCCTGTCCTTGTCGGCGACGTGGCAATCTCAAACCGATAGTCCTAACCGAGGCGTTGGGGTGCGACCGCTGTCAGCAAATTTTTGTTTTAAAAGAAAACGGTCGAGTAATCGAACAGCTATCGTCGATATATCACAAAAAAGCCTGGCGATGGACGGGATATCGCTGGGTCAATGCTTACAGTTGTTGGACGCAAAACTATTTATCGGCAATATTGGGAACTACTATTTTCTTAGCCGTAGCTGCCGCAGTGATTTTACCCATGTTGTTGCACTGGCTTTCGGCTCAAAGTATTATTTTTTTGGCAATAGTTCTGTTAATATCAGTATTCTTGCTAACAATAATGCTCTGGGTAATTTATCGGCATTAATTTAAGACAAATGCAAACTTCATCGAACAAAAAGCTAGCTATAGTCGAGCGCTCGCGACGAGCCGCAGAACAATTAGCCTGGACTTCGGGATTGATGCGTCGTCAAGCAGTAGCAATCTTAGCAGAAGCATTAGCTAGCAGCTTTGATGAAATTTTAGAAGCAAATACTCTCGACCTGGAAATTAGCCGCGAAATGGTCGTACCAGAAATAATTGTCGACTGGTTAAAGCTTACGCCAGAAAGATTAGAAATGGCAGTAAAAACCTTAAAGCAGTTGGCGAAATTGCCCGATCCGACGCGGAGATTAATTAATGCTCCCTATCAGTTAGAACCCTGTCAAACCTACTGTCAACTAATGCCTTTGGGAGCTATTGCGTTTGTCTACGAAGCTTTTCCCGAATTAGCAGCGATCGCCGCTGGAATGTGTCTCAAATCGGGCAATAGTATTATTTTGAGAGGTTGTAGTACTACCAGCAACACCAATCAAACGATCGCCAAAATTTTGCAGAATGCTCTAGGAGGAACAAATCTCCCTCCAGGTTGCTTAGAAGCAATTTTTTCCGATTCGGGAACTTCAATTCAAGAGTTAGTCACCCAAGATCAGTATTTAAATTTAATTATTCCCTATGGTCGTCCCAGTCTAATTCAGCAGGTTGCCGAACAAGCTACGGCACCGGTATTAAAAACCGCGATGGGGAATTGCTACTCCTATTGGTCTGAAAGCGGCGATTTAGAGTTGTTACGCCATGCGATCGTCGATAGCCATGCCAGCGAACCAGATGCAGTTAACGCTATCGAAAAAGTTTTGATTCATCGAGACAAGAAAGCTTCTTCGATACAATCTTTATTCAACAGTTTGCAAGAACAGGGTTTTACTCTCAAAGGAGATAAAACTCTAGTAAATCAATTTCCCGAATATTTAAAGCCAACCGCAGCATCAGAATGGCAACAGCCTTATTTAAATAAATCCGTGGCTTTTCGCTATGTTGACAATTTAACTCAGAGTATTTCTTGGATTAGTCGCTACAGTAGCCATCATGCCGATTGTATTTTTACCGAATCCTATCAAGAAAGCCGTCAATTCGTTCAAGGTGTAGATACGGCTTTGGTTTATATCAACGCTTCACCCAAATTTAACCGCAATCCCGATAATGGTGAAAGCGTATTTTTGGGAATGTCCAATCAAAAAGGATATCGTCAGGGATTGATTGGTTTGGAGACTTTTACTACTGTCAAGCAAGTCGTTCAGGGTTAACGGAGCGATCGCCATTGAATTCGAACCACGATTAACGAGAGTTTTTAGTTAATCTAAAACAGTAATAGTAGCTCGAACTTATCCCTCGATTTCTAAAATGGCAGCTTATCCTCAACCTATAGAACCACAACCCGGTCAAGAATCAGTCTGGGATTATCCCCGTCCACCACGCTTGGAGCGATCGCCGAAACGGATTAGAGTAGTACTTAATGGCGTAACCATTGCCGATAGTTGCAATACCTATCGGGTATTAGAAACCAGCCATCCTCCTACCTACTATATTCCGCCAGAGGATATTCAGCAGGAATACTTTCAAAAGACGACTGACAAACGTTCTTTTTGTGAATGGAAAGGATTTGCCAACTATTACACAATTATCGTCGGCGACACACAGGTATCCGAAGCTGCCTGGTATTATCCCCAACCCAATGAGGCTTTTGCCCAAATTAAAAATTACGTAGCTGTTTATCCGAGTAAAATGGATGCTTGTTATGTTGATGAAGAGCTAGTTAAATCTCAACCGGGAGATTTTTACGGTGGCTGGATTACTAGCGATATCGTCGGACCTTTTAAAGGTGGAATGGGTACTTGGGGATGGTGAAATGATTGAATTTTGGTTGGTTTGCGTAGGTATTTTATTTGTCTTGGCAGAATTTGTCTTGTGGATTAAAGATTTTATTCTGCCTCTTCCAATCTATATTTTAGCGGGGGCATTTCTGGCGATCACTTCTAACTATCAAGGGGGAATGATGTCTTTGTTTCGGCAACCCAATGCTTCTCCTCCAGATGCTATTTCCCAAACTTCTACGACAATTGAAGAGCGCCAAACGCTCGAATCGAATAATACTATACAGTCGCCGCTCCTTCCTGCTCCATCAACCGAACCTAAAGAGAGGCGAGCGCCTGGTAGATGATAATTTTTCTACATCTACGTAATAAACAAGGGGCTGACTCTGGAGGAATACAGAGCTTGTACGCCCCGTGCCTGGGGTTTCTCCAGGCGACGCGCCCTCCAGAGGGCAGAAGGGTATATTTTTCGTAACCACAGTAAATGAAATTCAGCTTCAGATTCTAGAACAATCTCAAAAATATTTTTCGTCGAACTGACGTTAAATTAAGGCAAAAATTATTAATTTCAAACTTTTGGCAGCAAAATTTACCTTAGAAAAATCAAACTATGGGCTAATTTGGCTAGATTTCAAGCAAGCAATACGTATTAAAAAATTAGTGGTACTGTAAACTTTTTTAGCACGACCCAAGCTTTGGAGTTGAGATTAATCGCCAAAAGCAATTAGACCATACGAAGATAAATTTTAAAATAAAGTTATCGTTACAAATAATAACAAAACTTTATTTTAAAAGATGGTAATTGCACGAAGATTGCACAAAAGCTTTGGTTGAATAAGCTTAGTCCAAAAGCCACTGAATCTCTTAACTTATAAACTTGTAATATCAATCGACTAAGTTATTTAGGAAAACAAAGCATTGAGCTTTCTATTTAACTTTGGTTCGGCTGAGTCAGTAAGTTAGGATTCAGTTTTCTAATTAATTCATTTTGTGCAAATAAATATTTAGGAGAAACATTAATGTTTGATGCATTTACACGGGTAATTTCCCAGGCTGATGCGAGAGGAGACTATCTCAACAACAGTCAATTTGATGCTCTCAAAAACATGGTGGCAGAAAGCAACAAACGGATGGATGTTGTCAATCGCATTACTGGTAATTCTTCAGCTATTGTCGCTAACGCCGCTCGTGTTTTGTTCGCCGAACAACCTCAGTTAATCGCGCCAGGAGGTAATGCTTACACCAATCGCCGCATGGCTGCTTGTTTGCGAGATATGGAAATTATCTTACGCTATGTTACCTACGCCATGTTCAGTGGTGATGGCAGCGTTTTAGAAGATCGTTGTTTGAACGGTTTGCGAGAAACTTATGTAGCTCTAGGAGTTCCAGGCGGTTCTGTAGCTCAAGCTGTCAACAAAATGAAAGCTGCTGCTATTGAAATTGCTAACGACAGAAACAATATTACTCAAGGAGATTGCAGTTCCTTGATGTCAGAATTATCCAGTTATTTCGATCGCGCTGCCGCCTCGGTAGGCTAGATGTCTGTTCGCTCTCAGAACATCTTTAAATTATTTTCGATTAACAACATAGTAAAAATTTATTTCAAGAGGTATTTTGCCAATGAAGACTCCCATTACCGAAGCAGTATCTACTGCAGATTCTCAAGGTCGTTTCTTGAGCAGTAGCGAAATCCAAATTGCTTTTGGTCGTTTTCGTCAAGCCAACGCTAGTTTGGAAGCCGCTCAAGCATTGACTAGCAAGAGTGATAGTTTAGTTGAAGGTGCGGCTAAAGCGGTTTATAACAAGTTTCCCTACACTACTCAAATGCAGGGACCAAACTATGCTTCTACTCCCGAAGGTAAAGCTAAATGCTCTCGTGACATCGGCTACTACTTACGGATGATCACCTACTGTTTAGTTGCTGGTGGTACGGGACCTATGGATGAATATCTAATTGCAGGAGTTGCAGAAATCAACTCTACTTTTGAGTTGTCTCCTAGCTGGTATATTGAAGCTCTCAAATATATCAAAGACAACCATGGTTTAAGTGGCGATCCTGCCGTCGAAGCCAATTCCTATATTGACTACGCGATTAACGCTCTCAGCTAAAAGTTTACCTAGTAGCTCGGAATTGCAGATGACTATTGAGCTTGTCTTTGAGTTTAATGGTTGGCTGTAATTCCGAGCAGTTTTTTTAACCAACACAATAGTAAATTTAGGAGAATAACCAGTGGCAATTACAGCAGCATCTCGCTTGGGAATCTCTGCCTTTGAAGAGAACAATATCGTGGAACTGCGACTCAACTGGAATAAAGAAGATGCCAAAATTGCGATCGCCGCAGTCTACCGACAAGTCTTAGGCAACGACCATCTGATGAACTCGGAGCGTCTGACTAGTGCTGAATCGTTGTTGGAAGATGGTTCGATTTCTGTTCGTGAATTCGTTAGAGCAGTCGCCAAATCAGAACTATATAAATCAAAATTCTTTTATAACAACTATCATCCCCGTACTATAGAGTTAAACTTCAAACACCTACTCGGTCGCGCTCCTTACGACGAAGCCGAAATTGTCGCCCATCTAGATCTCTATCAAAAACAAGGCTTTGAAGCAGATATCGATTCCTACATCGACTCAGAAGAATACGTAGAGAACTTTGGCGACAATATCGTTCCTTACTATCGGGGTTTTACGACTCAAAGAGGTCAGAAAACCGTAGGTTTTACGCGAATGTTCCAACTCTATCGCGGTTATGCCAACAGCGATCGCGCTCAAGGTAATACGGGTAGCCCTCGTTTGACTTACGATCTGGCTCGCAATATCCCAACTCCCGTGCGCAGTCCCGGCGGAAAGGGAAAAGATTCTCTCTCGGGTACCACGGCAAGCGAAAGGGGCGGTTTGTATAGACTGCGGTTTACTACTAGCGCTTCCCCAGGAAGCACTCCCCAATTACGTCGTAGTTTAAAAGAGTATGTCGTACCTTACGAAAGACTTTCGTCAACTCTGCAAAAACTCAACAAACAAGGCAGTCGAATTCTCAGCATTACCAACGCTTAAGTTTGGTTGGTTATCGTTACAAGGTACACTAGTTAAAAAATAAAAACTATAACAAACAGAACAGGAGAATAGTAAGTGGCAATTACAACAGCAGCATCTCGTTTGGGTGTTTCTGCTTATCAAGATTCCGAGCCTTTAGAATTACGTCCCAACTGGTCTAAAGATGAAGCTATGGCGGCAGTTAATGCCGTTTATCGGCAAGTTTTAGGCAACGATTATATTATGCAGTCCGAGCGTCTCACAGCTACAGAATCTTTACTATGTAATGGTTCGATTACAGTAAGAGATTTCGTCCGGGCAGTGGCTAAGTCCGAACTGTATAAGAAAAAATTCTTATACGGCAACTTTCAAACCAGAGTTATCGAACTAAACTTCAAGCATCTTTTGGGTCGCGCCCCCTATGATGAATCTGAAGTAATTTATCATTTAGATCTGTATCAAAATAAAGGTTTTGAGGCAGATATCGATTCTTATATTGATTCTGAGGAATACGTACGGAACTTTGGCGATAATATCGTTCCTTACTACAGGGGTTTTGCTACCCAAACCCAACAAAAAACTGTAGGGTTTACCCGTATGTTCCAGCTATATCGAGGTTATGCCAACAGCGATCGCTCTCAAGTAGCTGGAAAACCGTCTCGTCTGGCTAGAGAGTTAGCGGCTAACAATGCTTCGGCAGTAGTTGCCCCATCTGGTAGTACTGAAGGTTGGGCTTATCAAGAACCCGAACGAGGCGTTACACCCAAACGCGCCTTTAGAAATGCTAATCGGGAAGGTCGTATTTATCGTATAGAAATAGCGGGTATTAATTTGCCTGGTTATCCGAAAGTACGACGTTCCAGTAGAGCATTATTAGTTCCCTACGACCGCTTATCACCAACCCTCCAAAAAATCAACAAAATGGGCGGCAAGGTCGCCAGCATTAGTTTGGCATAAGAATTAGAAACTAATAAGGGATCGAGGACGAGGAATCGTTCTTTAAATCCCTAAATCATACAGGAGATAAACATCATGTTAGGTAATTATTTAGTTGGAGGTCGCTCTAATTCTCCAGCCAAAAATCGAGTTTTTGTCTATGAAGTTAAGGGATTAAAACAAGGGGACGAAAACGAAAGCAAAAACAACTATCCTTTACGCACCAGTAGCAATGTTTTCATGCGTGTTCCTTACAACCGTATGAATGAAGAAATGCAGCGCATTAGCAAAATGGGTGGCACGATCGTTAACATTCAACCCCTCGATAGCTTTAAAATGCCAAGCAAAGTTAACCAGCGTGGTACTGAAGAGGCTAAAGAGTGATTGCTTTACCATTTTTCATTTATCCTTAGTCATTAGTTGCCAGGATACGAGTTTTGAGGTTTCCTCAGGACTCTCGACTCCTCTTGAAGTTGTCTTAAGTCGGGTCGACAGTAAGCACCAGAACAAATGCCCTGAGGAAGCTTCGCTATGGTTTCAATAGTGTGGGTTGTCCATTTCGCAGCAGTCCATTATATAATCGCGCTGCTTTGACTGGAGAGTTAGGACTGATTCGATCTAGATTCAAATCATATTAAATTGAGAAAGTTTATTAGTTGTAATTATCTCATCCTCAAAACGCAACGAATTTTATCAAAGTCTTTCGGTCGAGTTTGGACTGAGCGCTACATCAGCCAAATACTGTTTAATTGTCCTTAGTTCTCCCTGGTTAGTGGTTATTGTTTATAACTTCGAGCGATTTTTTTTGACTCATTTTTATTACTTATTGTTTTTGAATTAATTTTAGTAACACCTTAAATTAATCAACTTTAATTCGAGTTAAGCTTGGTGTCGATTCTTCCGATTCTCGGAAAAAAGGAGGTACTGGTTTGAGTTTGGCTATTTATCGTCAAATTATTGAAGGAGACGGAGGGCAAATTTGGGCGAAAAGTTGCTTGGCAATAGGTAGCACCCTTTATCGTACTCTTTCCAAACTCATACAGTCAGAGGAAAATCGTCATGAATAACAAACGAATTTTATTGATTGAAGATGAAGAGACGATTCAAGAAGTGGTGCAGGTAGGCATCGAAATTGAAGTTGGTTGGCAAGTGGTAATTGCTTCTTCGGGTTCCGAAGGGATTAATTTAGCACGAACTCAGCAACCTGATGCGATTCTTCTCGATGTCATGATGCCCGATATGGATGGTATTTCTACTTTGTCTAACCTCAAAGCTAATGCCAAAACTCGCTCTATTCCAGTAATTTTTCTAACTGCCAAAACTCAAGCTGCAGAAAAAGACCAGTTACAAAGTTTGGGCGTTGTGGATGTAATTACCAAACCTTTTAATTCGATGACTCTAGCCAGTCAAATAACCAAAATTCTACACTGGGAACTGTAGTTATCAGCGATTAACAACTAAACTAACTCTTTAATACTTGCAAATTTCCCGTATCATAGCGCGATCGAGCATGAGGATTTTACTAGTTGATGATGACGAAGCCTTAGTAGATATACTTACCAGAACTCTGGCAGAACGAAGTTATGCGATCGATGTTGTTACTGATGGGGAACAGGGTTGGATTTATGGTTCTACTTATACCTATGATTTAATTATTCTTGATTGGTCGTTGCCCAAACTCGATGGCATTAGCCTATGTCGACGTTTTCGCGCTCGCGGTTACAATACTCCGATAATTTTACTTACCTCGCGTCAGGGCAGCCAAAATAAAATTAAGGGACTGGATGCTGGTGCAGATGATTATATCTGCAAGCCTTTCGATCTTGAAGAATTAACTGCTCGCATTCGAGCATTACTACGTCGCTTAAACTGCGACTTTCTTCCCGTATTGAGTTGGGGGGCGCTACAACTCGATCCCTGTAGTTGTCAAGTTACCTATGAAGGCAAAATATTATCTTTAGCAGCCAAAGAATATCGGCTACTAGAGTTATTTTTGCGGCACCACCACGAAGTTTTGAGTATCGAAGATATTATTGAAAGTCTCTGGTCGTCGATGGAATATCCTGCTGGGGCAACGGTTCGTTCTCACATCAGACACTTGCGGGAAAAATTAAAATTAGCTGGTTTACCAGAAGACATTATTACCACTGTCAGAGGACGGGGATATTGTTTGAAGTCCTTACCTCAAGCCGATAATTTTGCTGAGAATATAGGTTTGACTCCTAGAAAAGAAAAACCAAACAAACGAGCCCAACATTTAGCCGCTTTAACTTCGATTTGGGAAAAAAATCAACCCAAACGACAACGACAGTTAACTATTTTAGAGCAGGCGATCGCCGCTTTACACCAAGATAATCTCGAACTGAGCGATCGCCTTTCGGCAATCGTTGCCGCCCATAGTTTGGCGGGAAATTTGGGACAATTTGGTTTAAATCGAGGCTCTCAACTAGCCAGAGAACTGGAAAATTTATTGCAAAATAATTCTGACCGAGAACGATGGGGAGAATTATCAACTAAATTAGCTGCCTTGAGTAAAGAAATAGCTACAGATCGAGATATTTCCAGTTACATCAACCGAAAAATTTCCGAAAATTCACCTCTATTGTTAATCGTCGGGGACGACCTTAACTTAGCTCCTCAGTTAACCCAAGAGGCGGAAAACAAGGGAATTCAGACTAAAATTTTATCCGACCCAGAATCAGTAAAAATTTGGCTCGAAGAGCAAGAATATCTCTACGAAAAACTCCCTCATGCAGTATTGTTACCTATATCCTTTGCTAATTCTGAGCTTGACTCCCGACAAGAATATCTCACCTTAATTGCCGAGTTAAAGTTGCTCGAACCATCAATACCAGTTATCGTTATTGCCGATCGCGATCGTTTTCGCGATCGTCTACAAGTAGCACGTCATGGAGGCAGTTTTTACCTCACTCAACCAATAAACTCGAGCCAGATTATTGCCGTTTGTCAGCAAGCTTTACGACGTTCTTCTAGCGGCAAAAAAATTATGATTGTCGATGATGATGCTGAACTGTTACAAACACTACCTTCTCTGCTACAACCCTGGGGTTTTCAAATTACTACTCTCAACGATCCTCGACAGTTTTGGGAGGTACTGCAAGCCGTAAACCCCGATTTAGTAATTTTAGATATCGAAATGCCCCATCTAAGCGGCATTGAATTGTGTAAAGTGCTGCGGACTCATCCTTATTGGTGTAAGCTACCAGTTTTATTTCTCAGCGTTCATCACGATGCGGCGATCGCCAGGGAGGCATTCGCCAGCGGTGCTAGCGACTCGATCGCCAAACCAGTTGTCGCCCGAGAACTAGCTCATCGCATTCTCAATCACTTGGCTCTACGTAATTAAATTACAGCAGTTTTCTATGGAGTAGACCACATCTTGGTATTAGACCGGAGGCAGGAGGTAGAAGAAAAAAGTCGCTCGGTTGTATTCTATTCAACTGAAAAGCGCAGTAAATTTCAAAATAGCGACGCGACGCTTGATTTTGTTGTGGCTCGCCTTATCTTGGCGAATCTAATTTGTTTTGTAACTGATAGCGAGCAACACGGGAAACCGTAAGCAGCAGGGTAACTAACAAACCGAATATAGAGAAAAACCATCGAATCGCAGGATGGGAGTCGTCGGACATTCCTATTGCCAGCATGGTGAAGTCTCCTACTAGAGAGCCACAAAAGGTATAGAGTATAACTCCCGGTAAAATGCCTACTACAGTAGCCATAGTAAAGTCTTTAAAGGCAATTTTAGAAACCCCCAAAATGTAGTTGAGCAGATTAAAAGGAATTATTGGGGACAGGTGCAGCAAACAGGCAATTTTCTACCCTTCAGTAGCGATCGCTCGGTCGATTGCTTGTAGATAGCGATTTTTAGTTAACCGTTGCATTACCCAGTCTCTTAGCAAGAATCTTTCCGTCCAGAAAGCACTTACCGCTCCTAAAACTCCCCCAATAAACACCACAATCGCTCCCAAAAAGTGCCAAACAGGCCCCGCCTCCTAAAGCCAAAATAGAGCCTGGTATGCAGAATAACGTGACAGTGGTGTAGAACGAAATAAAAGCGATCGTGCTCCAAGTTCCTAAAGAATCGATCCACAGCAAGATTGAGGATAAATACTCGTCTAATTCGAGATAACTGGCGATCGAGATTAGTAAAATACCCAAGCCAAACCACAGTAACCATTGGTAATTAAACTTTAGCTGCTTCATGCCTTCATGTCTAGTTTGCTTAGTGACTCATCGTTCGCTCATTTTGAGATCGACTCAGTTGCTCAACACTCATGTTGGTGACGTAAATGCGCCAACCAGCAAGTTGCTCAGCCTCATCGAACGCCTCTGCTTGGCGTTCAAATGTGAGCTGGAATTGGGTTTTAGACCGTTTACGTGAAGGGTCTTTGCCACTCGGACGTCCACGCGCCCTACATAGATAAGTCACCGTTTGCGCATCGATTTGAGTGGCAAAGTAAGCACTGACCCGATAGCGTTTGAGAATAGCCTGCAACTTGTTTTTGAGCTGACAGTGGTCTGGGGGAGGGTCGAGAGTGCCCAATAGTTGAGGATATTGGCGCAAGTCAAGACGGTGGTCTTTACACCTATTACCTCTATTACCGAAGCCAAGCGGTCGTCGGTGGCATCTTTGGCATCTATCTATGGTCCACCCCTGTCGCTAGTGCTAGGGTATGTCGGTGCTGAGTTACCCAAGATTCTATGCACATAGATGATGGTCTGATTGAGTCATGATGTAGCTCAGTAACAGCACACTCAGTTGTCCATAACTCAACCCTCGGCGATTTCCGTGTGGTGATGGCAGGGCTGCATCTAGAATGTCGGACAGGTTCAACTGGAGTAACCAGTATAATTACAGGAATCTCGTCACTGCGTTCTGAGGTGGTGCGTGGCTGGGGTGAGGACATAGTTACTGGATGGCTTCATGTGATGATGTTCCTCAAACCTAATGCCAACAAAAGACTCAGGTCAAATTCTCATGGGCTAAACAATGCGCTCGCCTTGGACAAATATTTATTCTACACTCTGACCAAAAATCAGCGAACTGGCAGTAAAGTAATAAGTTATCTCTCACCGATTTACACCATACTAACTCTTAGCGGTACGAAACAGATGAGAATGTTCGGGGTGATATAAGCGCGATCGCGCTATTTTAGCTTGTTTTAAAGCAGGACTAATTAAATACATCACGGTTCTAATGAGCTTGTTTTCTCGTGTAACCTGCGCCATTTTTGATAGTGGTACGACCCAAATTTTTTCGTCTTGCCAACCCAAACGAAAACAAATAGCAACGGGGGTATCGGCAGGATAATGCTGCAACAGCTTAGCTTGAGACTCTTCGGCGTGACGCGCTGCTAAATAAAGGCATAAGCTAGCTCGATGAGCCGCTAAAGAAGCTAATTCTTCGGCTTCTGGTACGGATGATGCCTTACCGCTAATTCTAGTTAAAATAATTGTCTGGACTAATTCAGGTACGGTTAACTCTGTCCCTAGAGTTGCGGCAGCAGCCTGAAAGGTACTAATACCAGGAACTAGTTCAAAGGGAATATTAGCGGCAGCAAAAGCGCGAATTTGTTCGCCGATCGCGCTATAAAGACTGAGATCTCCTGAATGTAGGCGCACTACGGCAAGATTAGCTCTAACTCTGGCGATCGCTAGAGGAATAATTTGTTCTAGGGTTTTATTACCAGTGGTAATTAGTTCGGTATCGGAGCGAACATGCTGCAAGATTTGTTTGGGAACTAAGGAGTCTGCATAGAGAATTACATCGGCTTGACTGAGAATTTTGTGAGCTTTAATAGTCAGTAGTTCGGGATCGCCAGGACCAGCACCGATTATATATACAGCAGGTTTGAGAGGAAATTTGTCGGACATGAAAGAAAAATTAAGAGGTAAGAGAGCAGAGGAAGCAGAGGAGAATGAGATTCAGAGAATTAGGGATTTGCGGACTCGGGAAAATGTTCCTACTTCCCTATTTTTCATTTCCCTACTGCCTAGTGCCTTCTTGATTATTCGCTACTTTATTGACAACATCGGGTAGGGGACGTTTGAACCAATACAGCCAAGCGAGACCGAGCAATCCTATGGCGATCGCACCTAGACTGATTAACTGTGCTACTCTGATCGAGCCAAACATTAAGCTATCAGTACGTAAACCTTCAATCCAGATCCTACCGCTGCTGTAGGCAATTAAATAAACAAAAGTCAGCGTTCCTAGTTTTAAACGATTTTTGTGCCTCAATCCCCAAAAAAACAGCCAGAGGAGTAAGATAAATACGCCCAGATTCCATAAAGATTCATATAAAAAAGTAGGATGGAAATACTCGTAGTTTATATATTCTGGTGGACGATTGGCAGGAGGAATATACAGTTTCCAAGGTAAATCTGTCGGTGCGCCAAAAGCCTCGGAATTAAAAAAATTACCCCAACGACCGATCGCCTGTCCTAAAATTAAAGAAGGTACCACGAGATCCCATAGCTGCCACACAGAAACTTTATTTATCCGAGCAAAAATAATAGTGGCAATGGTTCCGCCAATAATTGCCCCGTGAATCGCAATACCTCCCTGCCAAATGGCGATAATGTCTTGAGGACGCTGGGCGTAATCAGACCATTTAAATAAAACATAATATAATCTGGCGCAGGGAATGGCGGCAATGACTAACCAGATTGCCAAATCTGCTAGTAAATCTGGATTAACTCCCCGTCGCTTGGCTAGATACTGCGATAAACTAACACCAATTAATACTGCAATCGCGATTAGTAAACCGTACCAACGCAAGGTCAAAGGACCAATTTCAACAATTATTGGACCTGGAGACTGAAATTGAATCAGTAACATAAAGTAAATTGATAAATCGTGAATGGTGAATCTAAAAGCAACACATTCACATTTACTCTACCTTGAATTAATCTATTAAAACTCAACTACTTATAAAATTATTTCATGACGCTACAAACCGCCAATCTAGATACTCAGCCAGCATCAGAAGTTCTATTAGGTAAAACTCTATTGGAGTTAACCGAATGGGTTCAGCAGCAAGGACAACCTGCCTATCGTGGCAAACAACTCTACCAATGGCTATATCAAAAAGGAGCGCGATCGCTCGAGGAAATTTCCGTTTTTCCCAAACGGTGGCGCGAAGAACTAGCGGACTACCCTCTAGGGCGTTCTACGATTCACTATCGTAGTGTTGCTACCGATGCTACCCGTAAGTATTTATTAAAACTAGCCGACGGTGCCATAGTAGAAACTGTAGGTATTCCTACTGCCAAACGCCTGACGGTTTGCGTTTCTTCTCAGGTTGGTTGTCCGATGGCTTGTGATTTTTGTGCCACTGGTAAAGGTGGTTTCATCCGTAACCTCCAGCCTTACGAAATTGTCGATCAGGTGTTAACAGTAGGGGAAGATTTTCAGCAACGAGTTAGCAATGTGGTGTTTATGGGTATGGGAGAACCTCTGATGAACCTCTCAGCAACCGTAGCTGCGGTAAAATCTCTCAATCGGGATGTCGGTATCGGACAGCGATCGCTTACTGTTTCTACAGTGGGTATTCCGGGTAAAATTCGCGCCTTAGCCGCCTATAAGTTACAAATTGTCTTCGCCGTCAGTCTCCACGCTGCTAACCAGCAATTGCGCCAGCAGTTGATTCCCAGTGCAAAATACTATCCTTTAGATGCTTTACTAGCTGATTGTCGAGGATATGCAGCGACTACCGGCAGAAGGGTAACTTTTGAATACATTTTATTATCAGGAGTTAACGATCTGCCAGAACACGCTACAGAATTAGCCAATCTACTTAGAGGTTTTCAAACTCATGTCAATCTGATCCCTTATAATCCAATTTCAGAGGTGGATTATCAAAGACCAGATAGACATAAGATAGAAGAATTCCAGCGAATCTTGCAGGAGCAAAAAATTGCTGTCAGCGTACGCTATTCAAGAGGTTTATCTGCCGATGCGGCTTGCGGACAGTTACGTGCTTCTTGCAGTTAAGTAGAAACAGCGCAAGCATCAACCCCTGGGGCATAGGCTTCAATGACTTTAGCAGTTTTATAACATTGAACTAACAAATAGTCGCAACTAGGACAGGAAGTACGCACTATAGAATTATCTACTATATGTTTTTTAGCTAGTTCGCCACAGTTGGGACAGCGAACGGTTTGTGATTTGGTCATGATCTCGTAAAGATTTAAACTTAGATTTGGTTAAAAGTATTAAAATTGTAAGTCAACAAAACTTGACAATGTTAACTCATCTTTATCTATCATATTTTCTTTTTCAGTAAATAAAACCTTTCTTTATATAGATTTCACTTTGCTTTAACACGATCCCCGCATTCTCTGTCAGAGTCGAACGGCAAAGTCGATGTCCGTGTTACAATGAGTTTCTTCGATTAAGGTAATCTGAAAATATGGCGATCGCAGCTCGAACTAAACTTTAAAAAATGTAGCAACTTTGATTGCTGTTGCTAATTTTTATCGCTCCAACCCCTGAGTAAACTGCAACTCACTGATACTATCGAACTAAGATCCGAGATAACCAAACCAAGATGGGTCGATGTAATTAATCCGAGCGCAAGGTTCTAAAGCCGATAATATAGTCTTGCCATAGCTGCGAAAATTAACGCGATTGTCTAACAAAGCTACGATTCCCTGAGTTTCTCTCAAGGGAACTATTGCTTGCTGTAACTTACGGAGGGCAGTAGGTAACAAATAAAAACGAAACCAGTCTTGACGCTGACTTTTATAGTAGGCAACGCGACTGGCAACTAAGGGATTTTCTAGGGAAGGAAGGGGTAAAGTAACGATTACCAGTAACTGCGGTACGGGTAGCTTATCTTGATGCAGTTTCCAAAAAGACCAGCCACAAACCAAAATACTGCGCTCGCTTAAATCTCGAGCTTCAACTCGCACCCGAGAACCAAATTCTGAGGCTAAAACCGAGCCTACCTGAGCCTTGAGCGGAACATCTTCTACCAAGATTACCACTGGTCGATCGATATTATTACTCAGACCCACCAAGAGAGTTACCTGTTGAAAAATCGCCTGGCGAAATTGAGGTGTATTGGGCATCGGCAAGCGATCTGGTACGTATAATTGAACTGGTTCGTTTTGGCGATCGGGAGAAAATTTTAAACACAGTATGTCTTCAATACCTAATTCTTGACGATAAATTGGTGCTGAAGGGTCGAGATCGAGAAAGCTACCGGTAATAACTACTGGCTGTTGTTGCCAAATAGGTTTTAAAGCTGTAGCCACTTCCACAGGAGCGAGATAAATCTTAAATAATCCTCTTTCTCTATCTCTAGACGACCACATAATATTAGGTCGCTCCTGCCATAATTGCCAAAAATAACTGAATTTTGGAGTTAGCAGGGATTCTGATGCCAATTTGTCGCATAACTCTTCTAATAAATCTGACTCGGATCCAGTTAATAAATAATGTTGGTAGGGATTATGAGGTCGGTTAAAAATCGCCTTGGTTAATTTAACTTTGATATTGCGGATTGATTCACCGTACTGAGGTGCATGGAGCATCAATTCATTCCAGTCAGACAGGGATAAATTTACGGTAAGCTGCTTTCTGGCATTTTCCTCTAAATCTTCGGCGCGATCGATTATGGCAGGAATTTCTGGAGGAAAGCGACGGTGAAGATGGAGGCGATCGCTCAACCAGCTTTCTGGAGTAGTTAACAGCAGCTCATCGGTGGATTTCCAGCGCTCGCCAATTCTGACTGGTTTGTCAGTGGTCAACCAGTCCTGTAGTCGAGGAATTTCTTCTGTGAATAAATATTGTAAAATCGGTGACGGAGCAACGATCAGTGCCGCTCTATCTCCACATAAAACTGGCATTAAATAGCTCAAACAATACTTGCTAACGCTACTACCAGTTTGTAGTAAAGCCGAACGCTCCAAACGCAATGCTCTGGCGACCAACCTCGCCATAGTCAAATGATGAGCCCAATTGCGATCGCCTCTTTCTCTGATATAATCTCGCAGAACAGAATGAACTTCTACTTCAAACACATTTAACTATCTAACAGCAGCCAACTGAGCTAATTACTCAGCCTTAGTATCGGGAAAAATTCCCGGTCTAACTTCAATGATTTTTACTTTACCTTCTCGGATCGTTTCTAAAATTAGAGTTTCCCCAATTTTACTGTTTTCCACCTGTTCTTGAACTTGTAAAGAAGTTGCTACGGAGCGATCGCCAACTCGAGCGATCACATCTCCGGGCATTAGACCAGCCCGTTCTGCGGGGGAATCAGGGATAACTCTAACAATCAACACTCCTTTGTTTTCATTGACCTTAAATTCAAACTGGCTATAAGAGTTGATTTCTGCTTTCGAGCGGTCATTGAGAGTGACCATATGAATTCCCAGGTAGGGATGCTCGGCTCTTCCTTTGGCAAATAATTGAGTGGCAATGCGTTGTGCGGTTTCGATCGGAATAGCAAAGCCCAAGCCTTGAGCGTCGGCACGAATAGCGGTATTAATCCCAATTACTTCTCCCTGAGCATTAAGCAGCGGTCCTCCAGAATTACCAGGATTGATCGCCGCGTCGGTTTGAATAAATCTCACTCGTTTATCGGGAACTCCTACTTGGGAACTAGAACGATCGATCGCGCTGATAATTCCTACAGTAACTGTATTGTCTAAGCCCAGGGGATTGCCAATGGCGATCGCCCACTCTCCTGGAGTTAAATTTTCTGTATTGCCCAAAGTTACTGTTGGTAAGTCGACGGCATTAATTTTAACCACAGCTACATCAGTAATCGAGTCGGTACCCAATACTATTCCTTGATAAACCTGACCGTCTTTTAGAGTGACCTGAACTCGATCTGTACCGTCAACTACGTGAGCGTTAGTAATCAAACGTCCATCAGAACTAATAATAAATCCCGAACCAGTTCCTCGTTCTACTTTTTCTGGTACGGATGGGTCGGCATTGTCAAAGAATCTTCGTAGAAACGGTTCGTTGGGTAAAATATCGGGTACGGCAGAAGAAATTTGACGAGAAGCATCGATCCGAACTACGGCAGGTCCCACTCTTTCGACGGCCGTAGCGATAAAGTTAACATTTTCACTAGGGTCAAAAGTATTTGTTGAATTTGATAAAGTCGGAATTGCCTTGGGATATATTGGAGACTGTTCGGTCGCGGTTTGCTCCCGCTCGAGATAACGGCTGCCCCATAATCCCACACAACCGCCTAATGCCAATATACCGAAATAAACACCCAGCTTGTTCGAGGAAAATTTCATATTAGTTAGCTTACGCTTGGGTTCTCCCTATTTCAAATTATTACAGGCACAAATTGAGAAGGTTTCTCTCATCCGACTTTATCGACGGTCACCCACCGTCTCTGCTGACCTGTAAATAATCTAAATTAATAGTCAGAGATTGAATAAAAATTTATATCACTCTCGTCTAATATTCTATTTTACTGTCGAAGAATAAATCTCCAATAATTCCGATCGCGATTGCAGATGTGCAAAAAAAATGCCCTTCCGTAGAAGAGCAATGGTTAATTGGATCCTAAAACCTAGCAACTATTACATTGACTAACTATTAACTGTTAATTACAGGTGCAGCCTCACCAGCAGCCAAGTCTAAGGGGAAGTTGTGAGCGTTGCGCTCGTGCATGACCTCAAATCCAAGGTTAGCTCGGTTGAGTACGTCTGCCCAAGTGTTGACGACACGTCCTTGAGAATCCAAGATCGACTGGTTGAAGTTAAATCCGTTGAGGTTGAACGCCATGGTGGAAATTCCCATTGCGGTGAACCAGATTCCAATTACCGGCCATGCTCCTAAGAAGAAGTGCAAGGAACGGCTGTTGTTGAAAGACGCGTATTGGAAGATCAAACGACCGAAGTAACCGTGTGCGGCTACGATGTTGTAAGTTTCTTCCTCTTGTCCGAATTTGTAACCGTAGTTTTGAGATTCGGTTTCAGTGGTTTCACGGACTAAGCTAGAAGTTACCAAGCTTCCGTGCATAGCGCTGAATAGTGCGCCCCCGAATACACCTGCTACACCCAACATGTGGAAGGGATGCATTAAGATGTTGTGCTCGGCTTGGAAGACGAACATGAAGTTGAACGTACCGCTAATTCCTAAGGGCATTCCGTCGGAGAAGCTTCCTTGTCCTAAGGGATAGATTAAGAAGACTGCAGTCGCTGCAGATACTGGTGCCGAGTAGGCTACACAGATCCAGGGACGCATTCCCAAGCGGAAGCTCAGTTCCCACTGACGACCGAGATAAGTAAATACCCCAATTAAGAAATGGAAGACGATCAGCTGATAAGGACCACCGTTGTAGAGCCACTCATCTAAGGATGCTGCCTCCCAAATGGGATAAAAGTGCAGCCCGATGGCGTTAGAGCTCGGTACTACTGCCCCAGAAACGATGTTATTGCCGTAAAGCAAAGAACCCGATACGGGTTCGCGAATGCCGTCAATGTCTACAGGAGGTGCGGCGATAAAGGCAATGATAAAACATATAGTGGCGGCCAGGAGAGTCGGAATCATTAACACACCAAACCAACCAATATAAAGGCGGTTGTTAGTGTTAGTAATCCAGCGACAAAATCTTTCCCATAAACCGTAACCGTCACCTTCACGGATGATAGTTGTCATAATGTATGTATGGCTGAATTAATTCTACAATTTTGGCAAGCTTTTGTTGCCTACTACTTAAATATAATATTTACACTTTATTTTTATTAAGCTGAACGATCGGGCAAATTTATTTATATTTGTTTAGATTTTTGTTTTACATTTATTAATAATTATTGGTTTGAGGTGATTGTTTTTATACTCTTGTTGGCGATCGTTAATTAATTTTAAAAAGTAGCAAGCAAACTTATAGTAGCTGATGTAAGGTTGTTTTTTCAGCTAAAGTTAATTCTCGCCACTCACCGGGGTTTAAACTCTTCAAAGTTAAACCGCGATCGCCCCCAATGGCAACTCTGACTAATCTAAGAGTTGGAAAACCCACCGCTGCGGTCATTCTTCTTACTTGGCGGTTGCGTCCTTCCGTCAAAGTTATTTTTAACCAGGAAGTAGGAACGCTTTTACGGTAGCGAATGGGAGGATTTCGGGGTGGAAGATTGGGTTGGTCGGATAACATTTCTACTCTGGCTTGACGAGTGGTATAATCTTTGATTTTTACACCCTGTCGCAGAGTATTAAGGGCGACTTCATCGGGAATCCGTTCTACCTGGACGAGATAAGTGCGAGGATGGGCAAACTGTCGATGGGCAAGGCGATGTTGTAGCTTGCCATTATCGGTTAACAATAATAAACCTTCACTATCCAAATCCAATCTACCTACGGGATAAACTGAAGGTATGGGAATATAATTTTTTAAAGTTTGACGCTGGTTTTTTCCATCGCTGTTATCGGTAAATTGGCACAAAACTCCATAAGGTTTGTAAAACAAAATCGATTTCATTTTTGTAATATAGCGATCGCTATTAAATATCGATAATTGGGAGTCAAAATAGGATCGATTGAAGGTAAATTAATGTGTTTTTGCCAAGTTATTAAAGATTACTTCAATTTTCAATCGATGATAGGATTAAATTGCTACCTAGTCTTCTATTAGCCATAATTATTGTAGTTATTTTTTTGATTATTTTTAGTACGGCGATCGCCATTAACATTAAAGCGCGCTCGCCAAACCGCAACCCCGACGGTAATGGCTCAAGTATTATTTGATCGCTTTAAAACTTGGCTGGTCAAACAGCGAGATTTTTTATATTCCTGGACTACTAGAGACTATAAGGAAATCCAAGAACCAGAAAGCTCGTTAGAAGAACTGCCCCCTAAACTAAGAGAAAAGTTGGTTGCTGCTACCAGAAACTTGCCTTTACCACCTGCAGATCGAAAGAGTGTAATCTCGGCTATAGACGAAAAGTTCGAGCAATGGCGAACCGAGCCCGAAAATGCAGATAACTCTGTAATAATTGTCAGTTCTCCCGTAACTCCGGTGTCGCGAGTTATGGTTGAAGGGTTGAGAGACTGGGCAGAAAAGGGACAAATCCCCCTCAAGCTTCTAACGTGGACTGCTCGACCAGACAATGTAGAAGCAATTGCTACAAAATTACGCCAAGCTCTAAAATTAGGAATTACTAAAGCTAGTTCGGAATCTTTAGAAATTATAGTTATTCCTAACTTAGGCTGGTGTTTTTTACGCAGCCTTGAAGGCTTAGAAGGAATTGACTATTTGCGCTCGATGCTGCTGCGCGATCGCTCTCGTTTTTGGATAATTGGTGCGGGTTTGGTGTGTTGGGATTATCTCGATTCAGTGACTAATCTTGGTGCTTATTGTGGCGAAGTTTTTCCCTTACCTCGGCTAAAAGGAAAATCTTTAAAAGCATGGCTGAATCCTCTTTTCTCAGAATTCAACATTTCTTTTGCCAAATCCAAGCTCAATTCTAATTTACTCGACGGCGATAAGAGCGTGGAAGATAAATATTTTGACAAATTAGCCTCGGTTTCGGCGGGGGTGAGCGTAGTTGCCGTGCAGGCGTTTTTGCATTCTCTTGGCTATAAAACTTCCGAACAGATCGCTAAAGATCGTAACGCTCACGATAACAGTCGTCAAAATCTTCTTGCAGAAGGTAGGTTAGAAAAAATAATTCCCGAGGGATTAAAACAAAAAGCTGATGAGCTGAAAAGCAGTGCAAAAGCTGCTATGAGGGACGATCGGGAGTCTGGGCGAACGAAAACTGAAACTAATGAGAATAACAAAATTCTCTTAGTAGAAAATCCCGAGTTGCCAAAATTACCCAATTTAAGCTCTGAAGACCACTATATCTTATACTCGTTGTTGCTCCACGGAGATATCTCTTTATCTGCTCTAACAGAGACTTTGGGAGATGAGGAATATAAAGTCAGAGCACAGGTACAAATGTTGCGCCGTGCGGGAATAGTTGAAGAAAGAAACCAGATTTTACAAGTCAATCCAATTTACTATCCAAAACTCAAACAAGAACTGGCTAGCAACAATTTTGTAATCGATAAAATCGACTAAAGACTAATGTTAAATTACTCTAAGTTAGCCCTCTTAGCTCAGTCTGCTGGAGATGCAGTAGAAGATACGGCTAGAGAAACCAGAGAACTTGTCAGCAAGATTACTACTTGGAAAATCACCCAGGCTTTGATTGTCATTTTACTGGCTTTTGTAGTTATCAAGTTAATTGATAAATCAATTATTTGGCTCTCCGAGAGAACGGCTAAGGAATGGAGACTGCGCATCAAACAATCCTTACCTCTTTTGAGAACCGTGGTCTTGGTATTTACCGTTGTAACCTTAATGAACTTATTTCTCAATTTATCGAGAGATAATATCTTGGCGATAACGGGAACGATAGCAGTAGCCTTGGGTTTTGCTTTTAAGGACTATGCCAGTTCAATTATTGCCGGCATTGTCGGTTTGTTCGAAGCTCCCTATCGTGTAGGCGATCGCGTAAAAATTGGCGAGCATTACGGTGAAGTAGTTAGCTACGGTTTGAGAAGTATTCGGCTCAAAACCCCCGATGATAATTTAATTACTATTCCCCACAATAAAATCTGGACTGAAGCTATTGCTAATGCCAATACTGGAGAGCTAGAAGCACAAGTAGTAACTGAGTTTTTCTTCGCTCATGAAGTTGACGTTCAATTGATTAAAAAAATTCTCTATCGAGTCGCTCAGACTAGTAAATACACCGCTCTTAAAATGCCAATTGTGGTAATTATGGCAGCTAAACCATGGGGAGTTCAATTCAAGCTTAAATGCTATCCTCTCGATGCGCGAGACGAATTCATTTACATTACCGATTTAACTACTAGAGCTAAAAAAGCCTTCGCCAAACATCACCTTGCCTACCCTCAAACTGTGGCAATGAACGACGAGCAGTAAAGCGTAAGATAATTAGGACCATATCTCAACCAAAGTCTGACAGTAGCTGTTTATGATAACGTTTAAACAAAGTTAAAATATTCGAGCAAAATAAACTGTGAGTGACAATTGCTGCCACAATAAAGGTCGTGAACTATCCCAATTAAAAAACAGCAAGCAAAGGTACTGTGGGCAGTTCTAATTATTAACCTAGTAATGTTCGTTATTGAATTCGGTGCGGGAATTAGAGCCGATTCCCTGTCTTTGACTGGAGACTCACTCGATATGCTGGGGGAAGCTTTGGTTTACACGACTAGTTTGTATGTTATTAACAAGGGCAGTAAATTCAGGCTGGCGCGGCTTTTTTCAAAGGAATGATTATGTTTTTGTTCGCGACCGCCGTGTTTGCTAGAGCGACTTATCAACTGTTAGTAGGTGTAACCCCAGAAGCAAGAGTGATGAGTATGGTTGGAGTTGTTGCCTTACTTGCCAATCTCTTATGTCTGTTTCTATTGACTAAACACCGAAGAGATAATTTAAATATGTCTTCTGTTTGGTTGTGTTCTCGCAATGACATTATTGCCAATACCTCTGTCCTGGTAGCGGCAGGTTTGGTGTTTGTTCCAATTAAGTAACTTTTAGCAAACTCAAAATAAATAAAGTCCAAGCGCAAACAGAGCCAAGGGCAAACATTAAAGAGCGCAATAAGGGAATATCGAGAATATAAAAAACCGAATAAAGCAAACGGACGATAAGAAAAGCGATCGCGGCAATTTGTGCCCAACTAGAAGTCACTCCCGTAGCATAAGCCATCAACGCTGCCAACCCGTATATTGTTAGAGCTTCAAAAGAGTTTTGATGCGACCATGTCGCTCTTTGGGCATAGGGCGGCAATTTGTCAAACATCGCCCGAGGTGCAGAGCTATTGTATCCGATGTTGAAGCGAGCAAAACCAACCAGCAGAAACGGTGCATAAACCAAAATTACCGCTCCCGCGATTGAATAGAGTAAACTTGCGCTAACGGATAGGTCAATCATTTAATCAAAATAGAATAAAGTAACTATTTTATGTAGCTCCTCTGCTTCTTTACAGGTTTGTAGTAAAGTATGGCTGTCGTGAAAAGCAAAACAAATTAGCTGCTGACAACGAGTAATAATTTCACGATTGCATAAGGCACTTGCTTCAGCTAGTGAGAGATTGTCGTTTTCAGGACTTTCGACTAAATGAATTACCTTTTCTAACTGTTTGCGTGACTCTTTCGGTTGACGGGATAAACTCTGAGGCAAAATAACCGTCAGTAAATTAGACTCGGCTCGCATCGCACCCTTAATAGCAGCAGAATTGGTACCAGTAGCCCCAGAGGTGACTAGGCGATTTCCTCCCAAAACCAAGGCATAGCTCATCATTTCAATTAGCTGCTGGTGCATGATGGGCACATGACGAGAACCCAGTAAGGCAATTCGTTTGGAACTGGTTTGCTGAATTGCAGACAGTTCTTGAGTTAATGTATCGAGGGTAGTAGTAGGTGTGTCTAAAGATTGTTGGCTCAAAGAATCTCAGTTTATCTAGGTCGATCGGAGTAATTGTAACATTAGAAATTAAAAACCATAAAATATTATTTGAGATTCATTAAGCAATACTGCCTCGTTTGCGAGCTTCTTTATAAGAAGTACCGATATTATGCAAACCAGAACGAATCAACTGATGTTCTAGCAATGCAAAAAAGCGAGCGCGATCGCTACCTCGAACTACAGCTTGATTGTGTGCTTCGGCGAGAGCGACGGGATAACCATAACCCTTCTGTACCTGTGCCAGCATGATACTTAGAGAGCGATCGAGTAACTCCGAATCTTCTGCTACCCACGCAGGTATTTCTACACGCGCTATTTCCGTACCAACGTTGATGTAACAAAAGTAAACTCTCTGAGACTCCTCATAAAGCTCTAAAATTCGCAAACTACTGCGATACAGAGGGCTTCTTTCTCCAGGCTGTAGCTGACTTGCCCAAAAGGTAGCATCGCGCAGTGAATCAATTTTTTGACAGGGATATTTATGGGTAACACCCCCACAGTGAGCCACACAGTTAGGATGTTGGTGAACGCAGTTGTCAATTCTCAAAAAATTAAGCCCTTCTAAACTACGGGAGGCACTAACATAACCTATTAAAGGAATTTTGGTAGCTCTCAAGCGTTCCCAAGCCGCTAAAATTGGTGGTAGAATGCGCTCTCTAGCTTCTACGGGCAATCCGTCTAAGAACCAATAGATTAAAGAACCATCTAACATTGCTAAATTGGGAATATCTTGATGGGAACCTGGAGGCAATACCCAATTACAAGCTATATCCGCCAGCATTTCCACTTCAGAAACGGTTCTACGGTAGCTCATCCATTCTTCTAAACGAATGCCCCACTGCTTGGCAATATATAAATCTTCGGTTTTGTAAAATACCTCTGGCAAGCTATCTAAAAGGGGATGTAAACTCTGTCCGTAGTGCAGCATAATCTGACCGACATTGATTAGATAGCAATACGCGATTTCATGATGAGAAGGGGAAATCTGCGAACCGTCGGTAGCAAAGACGCTATGACTATAGGGTGGTGCGGCGATCGCTATGCGGCTATCTAACGGTTCTACAGGAGTAGCCGCTGCAAACAACAGGCGATCGCGCCACTGTTCTAAAATGGTGACTAACTCTGCTTGTCGGCTTTTGGCTTGCTGTTGTAGAGTTTGTGCTAATTCCAGTCTCTGACGGGAGATAATAGTTTCCTGACGCAAATGCTGGCTGATACCCGGAAGTTGTTCTGCTAATTTCGCTAGATCGAGCATTTCAAATCCCTATGAAACAAAGCGGGTTAAAGCCATTTTAAATCTAAATTTAACTACTGAGGAATCTTTAGCTAATAGTTAATCTTAAAACCAAAACATAAATCGGATTTAGGTGAATTTCCTGTAACAGCTAAATAAATTCACGAGTACGATCGAAAAACATTCACACAAAATTAAGAATTTAGATCGAGCATTTTTTTGTGGCTAACTGCACGGAAATATCACCAGGACAACCACTCAAACCCTGGCAACAATTTGGGCTAAAGTTAGTATCTCGTATTTATGGTGGTAGAGATGTAGTAGTTGCTGTCGATCTTACTGAAAGTGTTGGTTTGAATGCTGAAGGACGCTTACGTCTGACTCAAATTATAAATGACAGTTTGCAGTCTGGAGATTTAGTTTATGTCCTTCTCTTTGCTTCTAAAGTAAATCCCCTACAAAGCGATCGCAATCCCATTAACTTAGATAGCGGCATCAAATTTAGGCACAAGCCAGAAGTTATCAAACAAATTGTTAATACTCTGCCATTCAATTCAGAAATACAATTCAACAATACCGATATCCAAAACGCTGAGTTATTTACTTATCGCGAACTAGCACGTCTCAATCACTGTCGTCTAGTCGGAAGTATCCCACTCAAACCTCAGTCTGTAGTTTGGTTGACCGATGCACCGCTACTAACTGAACCTGGAATTGATTCGGCTACTTGGATAGAGACACCTGCAAACAGTCCTTTTCGCAAATCTAATTCTCAACTCAGTCAAGAAAGACAAAGCTGGTTACGAACTTTACCACTAAACAAGCGATCGCAGACAATTACTACTGACAACAATCGTACCTATCAGCTTTCTGTAGTCGATCTCCCAGCTACCGTTCAAGAATTTTGTACCCCCGCACCAGTAGGGAAAGAAACCTGTTTGGTAACTCCCTACATAGTGAAAATGCTGTGGCTTCCAACCTTGGTTTTAGCTGCGATATTAATTGCGGGGGGTTTATATAGTAGGTATTTATTTAGTCTCAATAAAAAATGGAAGCTCAAAATTAGTTTTGATTCCGATGGCAATATAGAACCGAGAACTTGCTATCTAAAACACGGTCAAAAGATTGCGCTCGGCAGTAATAATTTAAAAGACATTTATTGTCCTGGTGAGGATATCAGAGGATATCTACACAGAAAAGGTAACAAACTTTATTTAAAGCCTACTAAAAATGCTCCACCAATTTTGTATCGCGATCGCGAGTTGACTAAAGAAGAATTGATAAATAGCGGTCGCTTCAAAATTAATTGTCCCGAACGAGGAAAAGATTTTGATATCTCAATAAAAGTAGTTAAGTAAAAGAGAATAAAATTATGAAATTTGAAGAAAAACAATCCCGTAACATTAATCGTACCGTTTGTATTGGTTTAGGTGGAACTGGTCGCGAAGTTTTGATGCGTATCCGTCGTTTAATTGTAGACCGCTACGGGGATTTTAAACAGCTTCCTATTATCAGTTTTGTTCATATCGATACTGATAGTGCCAACAACAATACAACAGGTTTGCGAACGGGAAACACCTATCATGGTGTAGACTTGCGGTTTAGCGATGCTGAAAAAGTATCGGCTACGATGACTCGTTCCGAAGTGGACAACATGGTTAAAGAACTATCAAGAACGGCGAGAAATTATGATGGTTCACCTGGTGTTTTTAGTAATATTTCTAGCTGGTTTCCACCGCAGTTATTAAAGAATTTGAAAGCGATCGATGAAGGCGCACAGGCGATACGTCCTGTAGGCAGATTGGCGTTTTTTCATAATTATAGAAAAATCAAAGCCGTTATTGAATCAGCAGAACGGAGAACGCTGGAACATGAAGCTTTTATGATTCGCAATAACTGGAATGTAGAAAATAGGTTAAATGTTTTTGTAGTAGGTTCATTATGTGGTGGTACTGGTAGCGGCATTTTTTTAGATGTGGCTTATTGTTTGCGGCAAATGTACGGGGGAATGATGGCGCACAAATCGTTGGCTATTTTGTTATTAGTCCCGAACTCTATGGTGATGCACCAGATAAACACGCCAACGCTTACGCCGCTTTAAAAGAATTAAATTATTACGCTACTGCGGGAACGACTTTTAAAGCAGAATACGATCTACATACTTTAGACTCTGTAGAAGAATCACTTCCGCCATTTGAATATGTTTATTTAGTTTCCAACCGCACGGCTAGAGATTATCGTATTTTGGAAAAAAGCAAGCTGTGTAATATTATCGCTCATAAGATTACGCTGGACTTTGCAGGAGAACTAGCGTCTCTAATTACGGAACAACGAGATGATTTTTTAAAACATTTAATTCAAACAGATTTGCATCCTCGTCCCAACGTACAGCGTTATTTAAGTTTCAGTTTAGCCGAGATTTATTTTCCCCGCGACATCGCCGTACAGGTATCTCTTAACCGTATCAAAATTAAATTAGTTGACTACTGGCTACACGGTGAAGGACAAAGTGCCGATTCAAATAACTTACTAACTAATTTCATAGATCGCTGGTACGATCGCGACAAAAACGAAAACGGTTTTGTTAATAAGTTACAGCAAGCTACTACTGACGGTAGTAAAACTTTTACCAATGCTTTAACTAGTTGGAAAAATCAATTAGAAAATAATATCTTAGAAATTCAAAACCGCGACGAAAGACAAGAAATAGTTTCCCCACTGGGTAAAAAAATTCATAGTGAGTTCCTCAAAGTACAGCCAGGAGAAACCGAAAGCAGCAGGGGAATGTGGTTGACAAACTTACAAAAGCAGCGCGATCGCCTGACTTCTGAATATATTAGAGATATTGACAAATACTTAACTGAGTTACTCAACCCGAATAGCTATAACTTCTCCCTAACCAATACTCGCGCTTGGCTAGAAGCATTAACTACAGAACTAAATAAATCTTATCGAGAGTTAGAAGATCGCATTAACAGTATGGGATCTCTTCATAGTCTTGAAACCGTCGATAGAAAATGGCAAGATGCGCGACAAACTATAGAAGATATTGAAAGTAAAACAGGACTTTTCTTTAGAGACAAACAGAAAACTAGCCAAGTTCAAGATGAAGCTAAAAGAATAGTCGGACAGGTTAGTAAACTTATTAAAGATAATTATGAAATTTCTTTGGTACGGGAAGCATTAACCATAGTCAAAGCCTTACAACACCACGTAAGCGAATTAACTACTAAAGCTAGTGCCTTTAATAATCTTTTGAGTAACGTCAAACTCGCTTATCAAAAAATCGAAGACGAACTCAAACAGCAAGACGTTGATGACATGAGTAGTGAAGCTATCTTTGCCGATGTCGATACCGATGACTGTTATAGGAATCTTTTACCAGAAACAGATCGCGCCACTCAATTGGGAATGGTTAGTAGCAAAATTACCGAAAAGGTAGGCTTAGGAGAATCTTTAGCAAAGTGTTTGGAACGCGGAATAGTAGACGAACACAGTTTACAGTCAGAAATAAACTTAATAGTAGATCGCGAATATGGTACGAGGAGTCTTTCTACAGTGCAGTCTGCGGTGAAACGATTCTTAGAGAGTTATCCGTTAAGCGATCGCGCCATACGTCTAAAACAAATCATACGAGAATCTGAACCACTTTTACCCCTCAATCTTACCGATCCCTATTTTTTTAGCGCAGATACTAGCAAAAGACTTAAAATCATTGGCTTTAAAGATACCGACAAATTAGAAGTAACCCAATTTAAAAACATCCTTTCCAATGACATAGAAGATATCAACGCCAGTAATTTAAAACCCATCCAGGCTGAAGACGAAATTATCTTAATTAATGAATATGCAGGATTTCCTTTGCGAATAATTATGGGTATGGAAAAAATGCGGCAACAATATGAACGTTATAAGTCTTACGGCAACTTCTTGCATAACGACTATCGAACCCAATTTATCGATCCCATTCCTCCCGATGGTTGGGAAATGAAGCAACTACAAGATATCTTTTATCCTGCCATTGCTTTAGAACTGCTTACCAAAGTTGATAACACTAAACTGTTGCCTTCAGCCGACAGAGACACCAATCAGGAAGAATTGCAATGCTATGAATTTCGATACTTCGATCGCTTCCGCGATACCTATCAAACTGTTCATCTAAGTTATATCTGGGACGAAGCCTTAGAACAACTCGCCAGTCGTAGAGATATGGTAGATGAGTTAGACAAAAGACTAGAAGATGTACTCACCGATCTAGTTGGGAATCCACATAAATTAGATAGCTACTATTTACCCAAGTTAAAGCAGTTTATTACTATAGTTGATAGTTTACCAGAAAGCGACCCCAATTATCTTTACAAAGAAACAGTTGTTGGTAGTCCAGCCACTATTGATCGCCATAGACAAGAAGGTATTATCAATCGTTTCTGGAAAAAATTGCAGGATATTTTCGCTCGAAAAGTTAGAGAACAAGAGCAACAACAAAATTCTAAAAAATTAACGGCTGAATCTACAAGCGATCTTAGATTGACAGGCTCAAATACTTCAGCAAGTGACGCGACAACAGCGGATATAAATCCCAAGCTAGTTGAGGCAGAAATAGAAGATACAAACAATACCGAATCTATAGGCAATATAAATAATTCTTCAGTAGAAAGTAAAGACGAAAAGCTTAAGGAGTACAAAGATTATCTAGAGAGAGGAGTAATAACAAAAGAAAAATATGACGAGGCTGTTAATAAAATACTGGGTATATAAGATCTAAATTTAATTCAAAATGACATATTTATATTAGTTTTAACGGCTATTTGTCACTACTGTTATCTAATTTTTTTAAAATGCTTAACGCCTTAAAAATTTTTCCTCCTTTATTAATTCTGTTAACTGTAATCTTGATAATTTTACTAACTATAGTTGCTATTTTATTAAGATATTCTTTATATCACCATCTAATAGATTCGGCAAATAAAGTATCCAGACTATTATTCCGAGAAAGTAGAGGAAAACAACCAGAACTAATTACTAAGCTAGAAGCCAGATTTAAAGCTGCCAGCCAAAAATTAGAACAGGTAAATACTATTGCTCTTATTGATGGCTTGTATAGTCGGGAAAAACTAAAGTTTTTAGGTATAAACTTACGATGCGAACAGTGGGATTATTTTTGTCAAACTTTACCTAATTTATTACTCGCTTTTGGTTTACTCGGAACTTTTATCGGCATTAGCTCTAATTTATATAATCTCAGTCAAACTATTAGTGAAGGCGCGGCAGATGTAGATAACCTCATTGCCCAATTGCAGACACCGTTACAAAATATGGGCATTGCTTTTTTTACTAGTTTAGTTGCGATCGCCTGTAGCTCGATTTTGATTATGGTTAATCTACGCTGCAATACTAACTTTGCTAAATCTCTATTAATTAGTTCTCTAGAAGACTATCTCGATAATATTTTTAAGATCGATATCGATGGTTATGGCCGTTTGGATAAAGCCGTCGATCGCATGGTCAAACAGCAAGAAGAATTTCTCATTCGCTTTCACGATAAAGTCGGACAGGTGCTAGAAACCACTATTGGCAATGCAGCTAATCAAATGGTGGCGGCTAATCAAGGTTTTCAAAATAATGTCGATAGTATGGTTAGTAGATTTAATGACATATCTAGTTCTATAGCTGCTAGTACCAATAGCTTTCACGGTTCGGTATTTGACTTAAAAGAACAAATTCAAACAGTAAACGAAATAGTACCCAAGTTTGAAACTGCAACTAAAAAAATTGAATTTGGTTCTCAGCTATACTTACAAGGTGCAGAAAAAATAGAAGCCAGCAAGTTTTCTGACAACCTAGAAAACCTGACACGAGATTTAGCTACTACGCAAAAATCATTTTCTCAGTCTACAAAATTCTTAGGCGATCGCGTCAAACAGTTTGCTCAAAGTCAGCAACAAGTAACAGAACTGGCACAACAGGTTTATACTCAACTGCAAACAGCTTCTAGTAAATTACAAGACAGTCCCGTAGGTTTTATTGAAGCCGCAGAGACATTTCAAAAAAGCGACTTCGCCGATAAACTAACAACTGCTACTAATGAACTTACCACTATTCCGCAGCAGTTTAACGAGTCTACCGCCATTTTACACCAGTCAACTAACACTTTGAGTAATGCGATCGAGAAAATCGATACTGTTTCTCAAGAAACTAATAATTTAATTCAACAACTTACCGATCTCAATCAACATTCAATTAAATTATTAGAAACAAGCGATCGCAACATTCAAGAAGAAGTTACCAGTTTCAGTAATATTAACGCCGAACTCAATCGTATAGTCAATACACTCGATAAACATAAAGAACAAATTAATTTAGGTTTAACTGACTTTGCAGGCAGAATACTTAAAAGCTTTGAAAAACAAACAGATAATAACGCTATCCAACTTCAAAAACCAACTTCTGAAATAAATAATAGTCATGATTCTCTACAACAAAATCAAATAGAAACAACAAAATTTTTAACCATATTACAAGATTGTATAAATAGTTTAAATACTACTAATTTTACATTAACTAACATAGTTGATTTGTCGAAAAGACAAGGAGAACAAATTAGTCAGAGCTTTAATAATCTGGCAAATAATAGCTATCGACTATTAACTAGTTTTGAACGGCGATCGCAAAATAATATTCAAGAAATCCAAAATTTAATTGTAGAATTCAAGCAATTTATGAATAAAATATCAGATTAATAAGAAAAGCCAAAAAAATAATTATTTTAGAATTTATCTTTGGATATATTTATGTCTAGGCGGTCGCTATATATAAATAATCATAAATTGGCATCTCACAAGATTTTTCAATCTTTTACAGATTTAATCTCTAATGCTTTTATGATTCTTAGTTTATTATTGTTGTTAGTTCTATTTCAATCTCAAAAACTCAATCAAAATCTTATAGAAGCTAATAAACGTTTGCAGTCAGCTTCTCCAATCGTAATTGATGAAAGTTCTGGTAAATTTAAATTTAAGTCGGGAAGTGCCGAACTCAATTCCCAACTGAAAAACTATATTTCGACTAAAATAAGTCTCGAAATTAAGGCGATCTTACAAGAAAGAGAAATTGATTTTATTCAGGTTATCGGACATACAGACGGAGAAGGAATAAGACGCAATAGCAATCTCGATAATACTTTAGAAATAGTCGCAAACGGACAGCAACCAGTCAGTGTTTTGTCACCTGGTTCTAATGTTGACTTAGGATTGATGAGAGCTTTGGCAGTAGTTCGAGAACTAGAAAGAACGGGCTTACAAAACGTAGAGTTCCGTTCTTATTCAGCTGCTCAACTGTATTTACCCGATGGTAATTTAGCACCGGTAGATCGACAACCAGATGAAACACGACGTAGAATCGAAATTCATTTCATTCCTCCTGGTAAATTTAATTAATATTGACGATTTGAGATTGCTATAGTCTCAAATTCAATCGAGCTCCAGTCGTGTAAGTTGCCAAACAGAATTGATACAATAGCTAGGTCAACATACAATACAAACAAGACCAAGCGGAGCTAAAGATTTAATTGTGGAGTCGCGATACAACGCAGCAGAAATAGAACCAAAGTGGCGGCAAATTTGGGCAGAATCCCATCTCGATCGCACCAAAGAAGAGCGAGACTTACCTAAATATTATGCTCTCTCGATGTTTCCCTATCCATCGGGTAACCTACACATGGGTCACGTCCGCAACTATGTCATCACCGATGTCATTGCCCGCTATCAGAGAATGCAGGGCTATCGCGTGCTACATCCGATGGGTTGGGATGCCTTTGGTTTACCTGCCGAAAACGCGGCGATCGATCGCGGAGTTCCTCCTGCTGAGTGGACTTATCGAAATATAGCCCAAATGCGGCAGCAGCTAAAGCAGTTGGGGCTTTCTATCGACTGGGAGAGAGAAGTCGCTACTTGCTCGCCAGATTATTACAAATGGACGCAATATTTATTTTTGCAGTTTTTAGACGCAGGATTAGCCTATCAACGAGAAGCTGCGGTTAACTGGGATCCCATCGACCAAACCGTTTTAGCTAACGAACAGGTAGACAATGAAGGACGTTCTTGGCGTTCTGGTGCAATTGTAGAACGCAAACTACTCAAACAGTGGTTTTTTAAAATTACCGACTATGCCGAACAATTATTACAGGATTTAGATAAACTTTCGGGATGGCCCGAACGGGTAAAATCGATGCAGGCTAACTGGATCGGTAAATCTATCGGAGCGTATCTAGAATTTCCCATCGTAGATAGAGATGAAAAGATTGGCGTATTTACCACTCGTCCCGACACAGTATACGGTGTAACTTATGTGGTTCTGGCTCCCGAACATCATTTAACTTTGCAGGTTACTACTGCTGAAAATCGCGCTGCCGTAGAAACATTTATCGAGGAAGTTAAAAATACTAGCGAAATCGAACGCACTGCCGAAGATAGACCCAAGCGGGGTATTATAACGGGCGGTATGGCAATTAATCCCTTTAATGGGGAAGAAATTCCGATTTTAGTTGCCGACTACGTTCTCTATGAATACGGTACGGGGGCAGTTATGGGAGTACCCGCCCACGACACCAGAGATTTTAAATTTGCTAGCGAAAAAAATCTACCGATAAAAACCGTTGTCGTTCCAAAAAATGATGACACGGCAGGGCAAGAACCTTTAAATGAGGCATATGTCGAACCAGGCATCACGATCAATTCTGGGCAGTTTGACGGTATACCTTCTACGGAAGGAAAAACCAAAATTATCGAATACGCCGAACAACAAGGCTATGGCAAAGCTAGAATTCAGTACCGCCTAAGAGATTGGCTAATTTCCCGTCAGAGATATTGGGGCTGTCCCATTCCCGTAATTCACTGTCCTAGTTGCGGCATCGTTCCCGTACCAGAATCCGATTTACCCGTTTGCTTGCCAGAGAAAGTAGAGTTTTCCGGTAGAGGTCCCTCACCATTAGCCAAAATAGACGAGTGGATTAATGTAACCTGTCCCAGTTGTGGCGAAGCCGCCCGACGAGAAACCGATACTATGGACACCTTTATCGATTCTTCTTGGTACTTCCTGCGCTATACCGATGCCAATAATGATAATGCGGTGTTTGACTCGGATAAGGCAAATGACTGGATGCCTGTAAATCAGTACGTCGGCGGAATCGAACACGCAATTTTGCACTTACTTTATTCTCGCTTCTTTACCAAGGTTTTGCGCGATCGCGGTCTACTCAATTTTGACGAACCATTTCAGCGTCTACTAACTCAAGGGATGGTGCAAAATGTAACTTATAAAAATCCCCAAACTGGAAAATACATACCTCTCGAGCGAGTTAAAGCTGGTGCAGAGGAAGGTGTATATTTAGACCCAGATACGGGAGATAAATTAGAAGTCTCCTATGAAAAAATGTCCAAGTCTAAATACAACGGCGTTAATTTAGAACAGGGTTTGGGCAAGTACGGTACGGATACCGCACGAATGTTTATTTTGTTTAAAGCTCCCCCCGAAAAGGACTTAGAATGGGATGATGCCGATGTAGAAGGACAGTTTCGCTTTCTCAATCGCGTTTGGACTTTGGTTGGAGAGTACGCTTCTTCTCAGAGTCCTGCTACTGAATCAAAAGAATTAACCAAAGCCGAAAAAGATCTCAGAAGGGCGATTCATACCGCGATTAAAGAAGTTTCTGAAGATCTATCAGGAGATTATCAGTTTAATACTGCGGTTTCAGAACTGATGAAGTTAAGTAACGCCATCAGAGATGCTAACTGCATTGATTCTCCAGTATATCGAGAGGGAATTGAAACTTTAATTTTGCTTTTAGCACCATTTGCACCCCATATTGCAGAAGAATTATGGCATCAACTAGGAAATAGCGAATCAGTACATCGTCAACAGTGGCCTCAATTAGACCGAGCGGCTTTAACCATAGACGAAATTACTCTGGTGATTCAAATTATGGGTAAAGTTCGCGGTACGATTACCGTTCCTGCTAATTCTGACAAAGCCACTTTAGAAAAGTATGCCAGAGATTCAGAAATCGCCCAACGTTATATAGGAGGAAAAGAAATTAAAAAAGTAATTGTCGTACCCAATAAACTAGTAAATTTTGTAATTGCTAAATAATCTACAGCGTTTTTCAGTTGAATAGAACACAATCAATAAACTTTTTTTTTCGGGCTCAAAAGAGGGTGGGGGAGTGAAGCAAAAACCTTTTTCATCTTTGGTGATGAAGCTTATTTAATTGAGACTAGCTCCTGCCTCTTAGAGGGGCTATCCTCAGAACTCTACAGGCACGAATGCGCCACAGCCTCACTGACGTGACTTGCGGCAATAGGTCACCAGCCTTATTTCAGAGTCTGATTTGCCCAAAGAATAAACTCTTCAATTGAAAAAACTTGAATATTTTTATTTGCCGCTCCATCAGGCAAATAAGGTCGTTCCAATACTACTCTTTTTAACCAAGGAATTGCACCTTCTTTCATACCTCCACGGCCAGCAATGATAATGATATTCGGTTCGGGCATTGCTTCAATGCAGTTGAGATAAAGGTAGGGAAATTTTTCGTCAACTGACCCGCTAGACTGCTGCCATTTACATTCAATTCGATGGTTAAGAGAATATTGTTGGGACTGAGCTAAAAACTCAGTATATCCCTGATGTCCGTAGATAGTTGTATAAGGGACGTGCTTTAAAAGAATTTCGGAGCTATATGTGTCTCGCTTTTTCTTCCAATCACTATATTTAACTATTTCAAATCCTCTAGCTTCAAAGGTAGGAATAATGGTTCTTTCAAGAACTTTTCCCTGTCGATTTGCTGTACCTCCCTGAGTTGGAGTTGGTTCAGTCATCAATAATAAATATAAAAATATAAGATTCAAGAGCTTTTGTAAGCGTGTTATACTACTATCTTTCCCTTTTAATAGTTAGTAATTATCACTTCGGGAATTTTGCCTCGCTTGTGTGCTTTGGAATTAACTGCGCGGTTGGCATAAACAAATTCGATCTTAAAATCCTGATAGAGATCGAGAATTAATGCTGCATTGGAATTAGATACCATAAATCGAACTCCTCGGCGATTTAAACGAAAACAAAGATCGCGCAGACTTAACTGCATTTGTACATTAAAACCCTGTTGACTATACCCCGTAAAGTTAGAAGTAGGGTTTAATGGTGCATAGGGAGGATCGAAATAGACAAAATCTCGATCGCCGACTAATTCTTCAATTCTAAGAAACGAACCAGTAATAATTTCTGCTTTTTGCAGTGCTTGACTACAGGCTCGTAAATTAATCTCATCGACAATTTTGGGGTTTTTGTACCTTCCCATAGGGGTGTTAAATTCACCTTTTGAGTTGACGCGGTACAATCCATTAAAACAAGTTTTATTTAAATAAATTAATCTGCTAGCTTGTCGAACGTCAGACCAAGATTGGTATTCATGGGTGCGATCGCTGTTGCGAATTTGATAATAGTAATCTTTTTGGTAAACGTGTTGTTTCAGATCGGCAATTAGTTCTTCAGTTTGCTCTTTAATTACTTTGTAAGTATTAGTTAGCTCTTGATTAATATCGATTAGAATAGCCTGCCGAGGTTGCAGATGAAAAAATAATGCTCCACCACCAACAAAAGGTTCCAAGTATCTGTCGAAATCTTCAGGTATTCGCGAGATTAGTTCTGGCAGCAGTTGAGTTTTGCCGCCAACCCATTTAACAAACGGTTTAGGTTTAATCTCTGTATCTTTGTCTGGAATTTTTGATTGATGCGATCGCATTCCCATACATAATTTGCCAAGAATCGCCTGAGTAATTTTAGCACTCTAGTTTTTTAATTTAAGGCGATCGCTTTTCCCCTAGATCCTCAATTAGCTAATCTAATTTAAAATTAATTTCTCGCTTATTAAACGGCAGATCGTTATTAATTGCTTCAATTTCTGCATTTTCCATTCGATTCACCTCATCGATATAGTTGCGCAGAATTTGACTCATGCGGCGATTATAAAAACGGTGCAGGCTATGATTGGCAGTGGCAGGAAAACCCCGTCTTTTCTTATGTCTGCCACCGGCACCAGGATCGTACATTTCGATCCCGTTGGCGATCGCCCACTTGATCGGTTTATAGTAACAAGCTTCAAAATGCAAACAGTCGTACTCTTCTAAGCAACCCCAATAACGTCCGTACAAGTTTTTTCCTTTGTGCAAACAAAAAGACATTCCTACTGGTTTGTTGTCGTCGTCTTCAGTGTAAGCTGCCACTAATAAAATGCGATCGCTGTAGTTGGGATAAAGCTGCTCGAAAAACTTACGGGTTAAATATTTACTGCCCCAATAAAACTTATCACAGGTGCTACTATAAAAACGATAAATATAGGGATACAGATAACGGGGAATTTCTTTGCCGTTAAAGACTTCGACCTGCAAACCTGCTTTAGCAACGGCTTTTCGTTCCTGCTTGATGTTTTTGCGTTGCTTGGTATTAAACATCTTCAGGTAATCGTCAAAACTATTAAAATCTCGATTCGACCAAATATAACTGTGATGTAGCCAACTAGTAAAGCCGTGAAGTTCCATTACTTCTCGCCATCGAGGAGCGACAAAAAGAAAGTTACAGCTTGAAATACAGTTGCGATCGCAAAAATGGTCGATCGCGGCTATCATAATGTCGGTAATCTCGTCTTCATTTTCTCCTGGTGCGATTAAAAATCTGTAGCCCACAGCAGGGGTAAAAGGAGTCATACCCAACATTTTGGGATAGTATGGCACTCCCAGGCGATGGGATAAATCTGCCCATTGATGGTCGAAGACAAACTCACCGTAACTATGTCCTTTAATATAAAGTGGTGCGGCACCAATTAGAGTGCGCTCGCGCCAGACGGCTAGATGACAGGGTTGCCAACCAGTGCGCGGTATGGCACTTTTAGAAGTTTCAATATTATTGAGCCATTCCCATTCTAAAAATGGTGTTGCCAGAGGTAGAGCGAGAGCATCCCATTCGGGCTGTGGAATTTCGGCGATTTTAGTAATCCAAGAGACAGAATATTGCGGCTTAACTTGTTCTACCATAGTGGCGTGTTTGGAAGTCGAAGATTACAAATTGAACTAATATTTAGCCTAATTAATATTCGCTCTGACTGCACTAAAAACTTTTTGACACCTGGTATTAGATATTTTTTTCTTGAATTATTTGCCTCAAGAGATCTCTAAAAATCTCATCATCTAAGCGCCGAGCCGCTTCTAGCAATAATTCAGCATTCATTCCTTGTTCTGTAGCCCTATGGCGCGATCGCGGCATCAGTAAAGCCAGATGAGTAACTAAGCAGTCTAAATCGTCGCGAATGCGTGCTTGCTTTGCCTGTAGTAATTTAGCGGTGCGACGTATAGCACGTTCGTTTTCTAATTCTCTCGACAAAACATACCTTGAGGGTGGTTCGTTCATCGCCCTACTCCGAAACTTAATGAGCAAAATCTCGAGTATTGGTTAGTCAATTAAATCGCTCGAGATTTATGTCTGCATTAAAGCTAATTTAAACCGTTGCGAAAACCACTATTTAAACTTAGTTTAGATATATCTAAAAAGAATAACTAAACTATAATTTGACTTAAACTTAATTAATTAAATCTAATTTAACTTTAAATATCTCAATATCTCTGGCGAGTGGTACATATTAAAAACCCGTACCGAGTCAGTTGCAATTTTAAGGCGATCGCTATCCAACCAATCTGAACAAAATTTCTTCCAGTTCCAAGATTTTTTTATGAGTATAACTACTCAGTCTGAAGTCACGCTAAAATTTTTAATAATATATTTAGAAATTTAAACTCAAATAAATTTAAAGACACCATGTTTCTTAGCGAATTGTTTTCAATTATTCAAAAATTTGGACAGCAACCTCTAGCCTTCACCGGGGGATTCTTTTCAGGAGTATTTCAACTAAAACTAACCGAACCTCCTCTATCAGAGTGGTTGGATAAACAAGGATATACTCCTACACGGGTCGATAACGATAGCAACAACAAGGAGCGACCACAATCAATTACGATCGATTAACATAAATTTATTTATTTTATTTATTAAGAGCGATCGCTTGATTTGAGGGTGAGTAAAAATTAGCTATAACCTGAAGCTAGTCTTAAGCTTCTAATCTCAATCTGATATTCCTCTCTAAGATAAATAGATAGAGTATAGCAGAAGCAAAAAGTAAGCAGTAGTCGCTAGTATACTATCGTTCGACGGAATCGACAGCGATACAGCACGGAGGCGATTGCCCCAAACCAACCCCAGGCGATCGCAACTTGCTTCAAATAGCTTTACTCTACTGCCAACAATATAAAGCTAACGCCACCGAATCGTTATCCGTTCTCGAACAGAAACTAAATTGCTTGGCAAATGCTTAGAGAGGTTAATAATTAATATGGCAAATCCAGGGCAAAATATAGTCCCAGAACACAGCTTAGATCGAGATTGTACTACATTATCGCGGCACGTACTGCAACAATTTTCTAGTTTCACCGCAGAAGCCCAAGATATTAGTGCGATTATGAGTCGTCTTGCCCTAGCAGCTAAACTAGTCTCTCGCCGTCTCAGTCGGGCGGGATTATTAGCAGGAGCGTTGGGTTTTACGGGAGAAACCAACGTTCAAGGCGAATCAGTAAAAAAAATGGATATTTATGCCAACGAGGTATTCATCTCGGTATTTAAGCAAAGTGGGCTGGTATGTCGCTTGGCGTCAGAAGAGATGGAAAAGCCTTATTATATTCCCGAAAATTGCCCTATAGGAAAATATACGCTGCTTTACGATCCGATTGATGGTTCTTCTAATGTCGATATCAACCTGAACGTAGGGTCAATTTTTTGCTTACGTCAGCAGCAAGGTGACGATATCGACCAAACCGCAGCAGATCTCCTGCAAAATGGTCACCAACAAATTGCCGCAGGTTACGTTCTTTATGGACCATCTACGATCTTGGTTTATTCTTTAGGCAAGGGAGTACATTCATTTATTCTCGACCCTAGTTTGGGAGAATTCATTTTAGCAGAAGAAAACATCAAAATTCCCTCACACGGTCCAGTTTATAGCGTCAATGAAGGTAACTACTGGCAGTGGGAAGAATCAATTCGGGAATATATTCGTTACGTCCATCGTCATGAAGGCTATACCGCACGTTACAGTGGTGCCTTAGTGGGTGATTTCCATCGGATTCTCTTACAAGGCGGTGTATTTTTATACCCGGGAACGATCGACAAACCCGCAGGAAAATTGAGATTGCTTTATGAATCGGCACCGCTAGCATTTTTGACCGAGCAAGCGGGGGGAAAAGCTAGTACGGGCACGGAAAGTATCTTAGATGTCGTACCAGAAAAAATCCACCAACGATCGCCACTGGTGATTGGTAGTACCGAAGATGTCAACTTAGTAGAGTCTTTTATCCAAGATTGGACTCGTCGCGAATCTGAGTCGGGTAAAGTCCGAGAAACCTCAAAGAAATAACAATTAATAGTACAAAAGTAGCTGGTGCGTAACTTCGATCGATTACAGGAGCAAAAATAAAATATTATGGCTACAGTTAACAATCCAATTTTAGAAATTGGCAATCAGTACGGACAAAGTATCTGGATGGACAACCTCAGCCGCGACATTATCGATTCGGGAGAATTAGAACGGCTAAAGCGCGATCGCGGCATTCGTGGCATTACCTCTAACCCTGACATTTTTGAAAAAGCGATCGCTCGCCCCAACCTGATGATTAAAATTCCCGGTACGCCAGAAGGTTTACCCGCAGTAGAACGAGCGATCGCTGAAGGGATGAGTATCAACGTTACCCTACTGTTTTCCGTACAGAGTTATATCGATACGGCATGGGCTTATATTCGTGGGTTAGAAGCCAGAGGAGCTCAGGGAGAAGATATTAGTAAAATTTCCTCGGTGGCTAGTTTTTCCCTCAGTCGCATCGACAGCAGGATCGATGACTGTATTGACAGTAAATTAGCCGAGGCTAGCGAAGAGGCAAAAACCAAACTTAAAAGCGTTAAAGGAAAAGTTGCGATCGCCAATGCCAAAATTGCCTATCAGAAATACCAAGAAATTTTTGGTAGCGACAGATGGCAAGCTTTAGCGGCAAAAGGAGCAAACGTACAGCGATTGTTGTGGGCGAGCACCAGCACCAAAAATCCCGAATACAGTGATGTCATGTATGTTGACGAGTTAGTGGGAGCAAACACAGTTAACACCCTACCCCCTCAAACTATCGAAGCCTGCGCGGATCATTGCGATCCTGCTAACCGCGTTGAAACCAATCTTGATGAAGCCCATCGAGTTATAGAAACTCTCAAAGATCCCGATGTTAACATCGATCTCGATAAAGTAATGGACGAACTATTAGCAGAAGGTATCGATAAATTCATCAAGCCTTTTGAATCTCTGATGTCTGCTTTAGAATCAAAAGTCAAGCAACTAGCTGCAGTTTAGCATTTACAAAGCTACTAGCAGTTAGTTCTTTGTTAAAAAGCTATAGCAAAAAAATAATTATAATTCGAGGGCTTCAAACTTAACTAGTCAAAAGCCAAAAACAACAAGATAAGCGTTTAGGGGACTGGGAAACAGAAATTGGATACTAGCAAAGTATTCTAATTGAAACTTTTATTACTCGACCTTGTCCCCTAATGAGGGAGAGTTTCGATCGAACAGCAAGAGTTTTAGTAAACATAATCGACAATGGTAGCAATCTTAGAAAATCCCTTAAGAGTAGGACTGCAACTGCAAAGAACTACAGAACCCTCAATTATAGTCATCTTTGGCGCATCGGGCGACTTGACCCAAAGAAAATTAATTCCTGCCATCTATCAACTAAAACAGGAAAATAGTTTAGCCCCAGAGATGACTATTGTCGGAGTAGCTCGCAGAGATTGGAGTCACGACTATTTCCGCGAACATCTACGTCAGGGAATCGACGAATTTAGTGACGGGATCCAAAATGAAGAATTATGGAAAAGTTTTGCAGAAGGCATATTTTACTGTTCGGGCAACATGGACGAACCCGAAAGCTATGAAAAGTTAAAAGCTTTCTTGGCAGAACTCGATGGTAGAAGAGGAACCCGGGGAAATCGGATATTTTATTTAGCAGTATCGCCCAAATTCTTCAAACCAGCCCTAAAACATCTGGGTGAGGCGGGAATGCTTGCCGATCCGTTAAAGCAGCGAATTGTTATCGAAAAACCCTTCGGTAAAGATTTGACTTCGGCACAATCTTTGAACCGTGCCGTTAGAAGAGTTTGCCAAGAAGAACAGGTTTATCGCATCGACCACTATCTGGGTAAAGAAACCGTTCAAAATATTTTGGTTTTCCGTTTTGGTAACGCCATTTTTGAACCTCTGTGGAATCGTCAGTTTGTCGATCACGTCCAGATTACCGTAGCTGAAACTGTCGGGGTGGAAGAACGGGCAGGTTACTACGAAACGTCTGGCGCAATGCGAGATATGTTGCAAAACCACCTCATGCAACTATTTGCCATTACTGCGATGGAACCCCCCAATTCCCTCGATGCCGACAGCATTCGCAACGAAAAAAACAAAGTCTTACAGGCAACTCGCATTGCCGATATTAATAATTTAGAACGGGCAGCAATTCGCGCCCAGTATTCTGAAGGCTGGATGAAAGGGAAGCCGGTTAAAGGCTATCGTCAAGAAGAGGGAGTCAGTCCCGAATCGACTACGCCTACCTTTGTAGCCTTAAAGATGATGGTGGATAACTGGCGGTGGCAAGGAGTACCTTTTTATCTGCGTACTGGCAAACGGATGCCCAAAAAAGTCAGCGAAATTTCGATTCACTTTCGTGAAGTTCCCTTTTTGATTTTTCAATCGGCAGCACAGCAGGCAAGTCCCAACATTCTCAGTATGAGAATTCAACCCAATGAGGGTATAAGCTTAAAGTTTGAAGCCAAAATGCCCGGTCCCGAATTACGGACGCGGACGGTAAATATGGACTTTAGCTATGGTACTTCTTTTGGCATGGCCACTGCCGATGCTTACCACCGCCTGTTACTAGACTGTATGTTAGGCGATCAAACTCTCTTTACCCGCGCCGACGAAGTAGAAGCCGCTTGGCGCATTGTCACGCCAGTACTTAATGCTTGGGAGACCCCCAGCGACCCCAATTTAATGCCTCAGTACGAAGCAGGAACCTGGCAACCACCAGAAGCCGAATTTTTAATCAACCGCGATGGTCGTCGCTGGCGTAGACTTTAAGAAGGAGGGATTAATCCGAGCGCGAGCGACAATTGACAATAAACACTTAACAGTTTACCAATTATGGTTTCTCCAATAGTATCTTTACAAGCACCAAAAGACATATCCATCCAAGAAATTGAAGCCGAACTGCAATCCCTTTGGCAGAGCCAAGGTTTGGATGAAGACGCGAATGCAGTTACTAGAGCCGCAACTTTTAGCCTCATCGTCTACGAACCCGATGGCACGCAACAGTTTCTCGCTTCTCTCGGTTTCTATAGCGGTCCGATCGACGGAATTTCTGGACCTAAAACCAAAGTTGCCATCAAAGCGGCTCAACAGCAATATGGCATGGAAACTACGGGCAAATCTAGCCAGGAACTACTGGAAAGATTACAATCAGAGTTTCAAAAAGTTAAGACTGAAGATAAGCTAACTTCTGAAAATAAAACGGCGGCAATTAACTACAGTCCCGACTCAAGTGTAAATGTTGCCGATGCGATCGCCGCTTCTAATCCTTGTCGTATTATTACTCTGTGTCCGATTTTAGGAGAAGATACGGGAGTTAAAGCTCAGGTGTCTGCCTACTGTCCCGTGAACAAGCGGAGCAGCAATACTCTAGTTTGTTGCGAATATATTACATTAAGTGGTACTACCGAAGCCCTAGAGCGCATCGGTGGCATTATTGAAGCTTTAGCGATCGCTGATTTACCAAAATATCTCTGGTGGAAAGCCGCAGCAACTCCCGATTTACCTCTATTCAAACGCCTAGTTGGCAGCAGCGATACGGTTATTTTTGACTCTAGTGGCTTTATTCATCCCGAAACCGATTTAAAATTATTAGCAGAATTACAAAAGCAAGAAGCTACTCTAGCAGACTTAAACTGGCGCAGGCTAGCACCCTGGCAAGAATTAACTGCTGCAGCTTTCGATCCTCCAGAAAGAAGAGCGGCTATTTATGAAGTAGATAAAGTAACGATCGATTACGAGCTGGGCAATCAAGCACAGGCATTAATGTTCTTGGGTTGGGTTGCCAGTCGCCTTAAGTGGACTCCTGTAGAATATCAGTTAGAAGGAGGAGACTACGATATTCGTCGAGTCAAATTTAGCGACAGCAAACAAAGAGAAATTGAAGCCGAACTTGCGGGAATACCTACTGCCGACTGGGGCGAGATTCCAGGAGATTTAATTAGCTTGCGCCTTAGTTCCAAAAATCTCGATGCTGACTGTTGTACCGTACTCTGTTCAAGCACCACAGGCTGTATGAGAATGGAGGCTGGGGGCGGTGCCCAATCTTGTTATATCGAACAAGTCACTCCCCTGTCCGAACAAAAAACTGAAGCATTACTCGGTCAACAATTACAGCGCACTGGCAGAGAAGTGCTTTATGAAGAAAGTATGTCTGTTACCGCTCAAATACTACAACTAGCTCGTTAGATAGTTAAGTATTCGGCATGAAAGATAACCACAGCGGAGATATAGTTCTTCGCTGTTTTCAGCGTTATATATATAATTGACTAATTTCTTATTGATAATACCAATTCTCAAAAGTAGCTAGAGAGATAGAGCATTTAAAATATATTGCCAACCAGTCAAAGAATGAACAATATTTTCTGATAGAGAGTTTAAAATATTAGCTACTTTAAGCTTGACATCATCTAAAGTATTAAACCATAAATTTTTCAACTGTTGCTTGATGTAGTGCCAAACTCTTTCTATAGGATTAAGTTCAGGGCAATAGGGAGGTTGAAATAATAAGAGCACATTTTCAGGTACTATTAGTTTGTTGGTCGTGTGACAAGAAGCATTATCTAACTGAATAATATGTATTTCCTTACTATACTCTTGAGCAAATTTTTCTAAAAATACTCCCAAACAATTAGAATTAAAATGTGAAAACTCGTAGAAAAAACTTCTCCCTCCAACTGGTTCAACTAATCCATACAAATAATAATAGTTATAATGCCATGGTAAAATCTGTTGTGGCTTTACTCCTTTGAGAGTAATTTTTTTGCCTGATTCTGTTCTAAATCCTAATCTTGTTTCATCTTGAAACCAGTCGATGATATCGCGATTGTCTTCCTGTTTGTCTCTAATGTCATTAATTAAACCTTTGATTCTATCAGGTAAATGAGCTTTGAATACTTCAATTACTCCTGGTTGTTGTTTCTCATGTCTGGGTCGAGTAACTTTGAGTTTACTTTGTAATTCATATCGAACGACTCGATGTATAGTTGCATAACTTATTTCAATATCTTCACAACTAAACAGCGCGGACAGCTTTGCTGTCCTAGTCGTCGTTAGACGACGAGCTGCGCATACGCGCTGCGTTGTACTTCTTGATAACTGTTAAAACCTTCGGGGTCAGATAACTCTTTTTGAAGCTTGGCTACTGTTTCTATCTCTAGTTTTTTTTGGTCTTCCTGTTTTTAGTGGTTCTTCTAGGAGTAAAGATAATCCTCCTGTTTTATACAATTGTAACCAGCGATGAATCGTTGACTCTCCTCTACCTATAATTACTGCTAAATAATTGACATTTTCTACTACCTTAATTTTTAGCAGATATAGGCTTTGTACTTTAGCATATCCTAATCCCGTTTTTTGCCGCTTCATCAGTAACTTTAACTCTTCTACTGATTCGGCTATTTCTATTTTAGGTACTCCAGACATTCGCTAGCATTTTATCTTTTTGTTATTTTACCAAGTCTCTCATTATTTTTGAAAATTGGTATGATAAGCGAACGTAAAAATGGTGGAAGCCAAGGAATCTAGCTTTTAATTACACTAAAAACTCCTTTAACTGGAAGAATAAGGATACACAGAAAAATACTGTAGCGAGCGTTAAGTTATCGAAAAGTTCCAGAAAAAGAATTACCCCGATTCAATCTTGCCTAAACTTAGAGAGTTAATACCTACCTTCTGAGCCAGTTGTTCTTGACTTATTTTTAGACCAATTCTTCTTCGCCTTAGATACTGAGCTAGAGTTTCTCCGCTGTGAGGTAAATGTTCACCATCAATAGTCATTGCCAAAGACTGTACAAATATTTAGGTAAAAGTATTGAAGGGGGTATTAACAAAGGGTTTAGTTCAAGCTGTTGAGGTATAGCTCTAGCTGCTGTCGTGTTAAAGATGCGATCCCACATTGTCCGTGTCTTTGTAATAGCGGTAGTAAGGTCGATTCGTAAAACGCACCGTACTCTTACTTAAATCGGTACGCTCCAAAAATTGTGTAGCTAAACCTGCCAGAGTAATGCTCACGATCTTGTCTGCTTTAGAGTTGAACACAGTTTACTATAAGTTAGTCAGAGTACCTACTTTTACTGTTTCTTAGGAGAGGGCTAAACTAAGGGTGTCAATCTATTAAAATCTCACTTCTTGGTATAATCACTACAATTCAAGCGCGATGATAACTATCGCTCAACGATATCGATCTCAACCTTTTGTTCAAATGCCATTAATTAAAGTTCAGTCATCCGTTTCCCAACCAGAAAAAAGCACTGTAGAAAGTCTGCTCAAGAGTCTTTCTGCCGATTTAGCCAAGCATACGGGGAAACCCGAATCATACATTATGACTGCCTTTGAAGCAGAAGTACCCATGACTTTTGCCGGTAGTTTCGATCCCGTCTGTTACATCGAAATTAAAAGCGTAGGGAAGATGACTTCGGAGCAAACTTCGGCGATGAGTCAGGATTTCTGTCAGAAAATTAGCCAGACTCTGGGAGTACCGACTAAAAGAATTTATATTGAATTTGCCGATGCGCAAGGCTATATGTGGGGTTGGGATAGTTCGACTTTCGGTTAAAAATCTACTGAAAACTTCGACGTTTCGCATTAAGCAACTAGTTGCAACCATCACGATCGCTGTTATTATTGCCTCGAGCTTGGTTCATCTGCCTGTGAGGGCGATAGAAAAAACTAAAAGCATAGGGCAAGCACTAAACACTCGACAATTAGAGGAAACCTCTAACTTATATCGGCTCGAGGGCGCGATCGACTTTCACGTTCATTCAGCACCAGATATTACTCCCCGCAGCGTTGACGATTTCGAGCTAGCTAAGAGAGCTGCAGATGAGGGCATGAAAGCGATCGTCTTAAAAAATCACGTTACTCCCACCGCAGATCGGGCAGTACTAGCGAATAAAATCGTACCTAATATCGAACTGTTTGGAGGAGTGGTACTCAACTATGCCGTTGGTGGCTTGAATCCCGATGCGGTTGAGGTAATGTACGAAATCGGTAAAGGCAAAGGAAAAGTCGTCTGGCTGCCGACTATCGATGCTGATTATCACCGACAGGTGTTCGGTCGACAGCAGCCAGGGATTAAAGTTGCCAGTGCAGGAAAACTCTTACCAGAGACGTTAAAAATTTTAGAATTAGTTGCCAAATACGATTTGGTTTTAGAGACTGGTCATATTTCTCCCGACGAAGTACGACTAGTAGTCCAGCAAGCTCGAGATTTAGGCATTAAGAAGATTTTAATCACTCATGCGATCGCCGATGTTCCTGGTTTATCTCTAGAGCAAATGCAGGAAATGGCAGATTGGGGAGCTTTTTTAGAATTAACCTATGTCAATCATTTAATGGGTAAAGATTCCCCAATTGAAGCACATCGAAACTGGGAACGGGTGTCGATCTCCCAAATGACAGATACAATTAAACTCATCGGTGCAGAACATTTTGTTTTAAGTACGGATTTAGGACGCAGTCTCGATCCCGATCCTGTTGAAGGCTATAAAAAATTTATTAGTGAGTTAAGAGCACGAGGAATATCTGAGGCGGCAATTGAGACTATGAGTCGAACCAATCCAGGAAATCTGCTGGACATAATCAAAGCTTCATACTGACTCTCAGGCATATTAAAACTTGCGATCGCCTCTTGATTATTCTTCACTGATTGTGTAAACCTTCAACTGCCTAGAATCAAGCCAGCCAAAGCTTTCAGTACATAAATACTCACCAAGTCTCAATACAAAATTACTAAGACGTGGCTACAGCTATAGATAAGAATGGAAACAAGTTCACTCCACTCATCAGCTTTTCCTTAGATTATTTCCTCCTGTTTATTTGTAGCGTTCTTTTTTGTATTTCATATTAGTCCAATCGAAAGATTGCGATCGCTCTATTTCTTGGTTAACTGGAAAATCTCAAGTTGGCTTTTGTCCAAAATGCGGTCGCTGGTGTGGTGTAAAGCCATATCAGCTAAATATCCTAGTTATCAACAACAACAAACAGCAAAACGGATACAAAAATGTTGCCAAGAAGTAAAACAAGCTGTACGCAGTCTTCATCAAGCGGGAGAATATCCTAGCGAGGTTCGCGTATCGCAATTAATCTCTCAACCTGGATATTTTAGATATAAGGAAGTCAGAAGATTTTTAAATCAAGCTATACTAGACTACTTGAGAATTTGAAATTCTATTCTAGAGTGGAAGGATAAAATTGCCCAGAGTCAGAGGAAGCATAAAGCTTCCAAAGCGGCAAAGTTATGATTCCTGTCACAAAAACTCTGAAACCTAAATTTTAAAAGTAAATGGGCGATACTGGATTTGAACCAGTGGCATCCTGCTTGTAAGGCAGGCGCTCTACCGCTGAGCTAATCGCCCGAAAAGTATAAACTTAAATTTTATAGTTTATTTGTACCCTGGGGTTTGCATACATATTTGCATACATATTAGTATCTTACATCAAGTTGGCGTTAAAAGCTAGCATTCTAATAGCGGAGAGCAAAAAATTGTCTCCCAGATTTCTAAGACTTTAGTTAGTAGGATTTTTTCCAGCCAGTTACTTACAACCATAAATTAGTTATGGTATGCTATGCGCATAAATTTTAATTTTCAGCTGGTTCAGTTTGAATTATTGCTTAACTTGGAAAGCAGATTGGCTGATAAGAACTGGTAATCTTCAAAATTTAATTCAGTTCACTAGTGATTTTAAGCAAATGAGCTAGCGATCGCCACTTTGAATTGAGTGTTCGATCCGAGCAAAGGTAAAGTTTTGCTTTAAAAATTCAAATAGCTTTATCTAAAATTGAACATTAATCAATGTATTTGGTACTTTGCCTGCTTAATATAAATAGCCTACTAAATTGCAATTTTGTTGCAGTATTTTTATATTATTTTGGGTTTTTAAATTGAAAAAACAGACAGTGAAAAAATTAGCATCGCCTACGATTGTTTGATTTTTAGTTAAATCTGTGAATACGAAAAGAATAAGCATTCAATTTGAAATTATAATTTGCTCTTGAAAAGAATTAAGCTCAAATATTTAAAACATAAATTTGTTGCGCTCTTTATAATTATCTAAATTGTATATTTCAAATGAAGTTGCTTTGGTTTTTTAGGTGTTTTTGCGTATACTACTCTTTTATTGCTATGATATTAATAGTAATATGCAAACAACAAAATCGTAGTAACGTTTTTAGCTACTTTTTTATATATATTTATATATATATTTTTTGATATAAAAACTTATTGAGATTTTGACAATCTTGTAATTGTTGAAATTATATCAATTAGTCGTTTTATCTCTAAAAAACTATTTTATTTAAGCGCTCATTAAAAATCTTAGACTATGACCCGACCTAAGAAGTCTCAACCTCAAACGACAAATTCTCCATTTAAAAAATTTAGATTGGCTGCAAAACTATCTCAAGAACAATTAGCTAGGGAAATAGGGGTAGCAGTTTCGACTATTCGCCGCTGGGAAAAAGGACAGGCCGAACCAACAATGACGGTGGCTCAAATGAGAGCTTTTTGCCAAGCGATAAATCGCAATTTTGAGGAACTACCTAATTCTCTTTTGCCCACAACAGATCGAGTAGATACATAGTTACAGTGAGTTCTAGAGCCAATAAAAGATAATTTAACTCAAGTTAATATTTATTTCTTATAGTTAATCATCTAGGTAAAATTACTGCTCGATAATTTTAGCAAGCCTTATCTTCCCAAACTATGCAGGGAATTAATTACCGTCGCACAGCGGGTAGTTACGAGTTGTAGTTCGTCTTTTTGAGTGGATTGAGGAGGGGCGATCGCATCGCCGATCCGAACCGTAACTGCTACGGGATTAGGTATTGGCGAGTTAGAGTCCAAAATTTTTTCAGTTCCCCACAGACTTACGGGAATTAGAGGAACCCCTGCTTTAGCCGCAATTAACGCCGCTCCTAGCTTAGGATTGACGATGCTAGCATCTTTAGTGCGCGTACCTTGTAAAAAAATTCCTGCAAGCCAACCATTTTCAATTGCCTCGATCGTCATGCGAATCGTGCGGCGATCGCTAGTAGCTCGATTGACCGGATAAGCACCATAAAGTTTAATTAACTGTTTGAGTACGGGTACTTTAAACAACTCTTCTTTTGCCATAAAAGCGACGGGACGACCCATACAGTTAGCAATAATTGGCGGATCGAAATAACTGGCGTGGTTACTGACCACAATTAGTCCTCCCGAACGAGGAATTTTTTCCGCTCCGTAAATTTTTCCCCGAAAATAAGTATTTAACAGCGGACTAACAATCGACCATTTTAAGAGGTGATATAGTACTCTGCTCGAAACAGGTTCTCGTTGTTTGGTTTCCACAACTAATTATTCTTTGGGAGCAGTTTGGTCTAATCGTTTCATTTCTGCACTGATTCGATCTTTATATCGTGCGGGTGCGAGAGTATAAGCAGTTTTTAACATCGGTTTGGCGGCATCAGTTTGCCCCTGTCTTTTAAATACCAAAGCTTTAGCTAGTACGGGGCGAAAATCATTGTCATTATCATTGGCGATTTTATCGTAAATGGAGAGCGCCTCATCGTATCTTTCCCGAGTAGCATATAGTTCTCCTAGAAGTAATTCTACCGAGGTAACGTCGATGGAATCCTTTTTGGTATCACTAGATGCCAATTGGATCGTATCTTGAAGTAAAGCGATCGCTCTTTCTGGTAGATTCTGACTGAGAAATAGATTTGCCATGCCTCTTAATGCCAAAATATCCCCAGGATCGGAAGCTAAAATCTCACGATAAGCCGCCGCTGCACCTTCATTATCGCCAATCTGCTGTTTGGCTTGAGCTAGAAGAACGGAATATTCGCTCTGTTGTGGATGTAGTCGAGCTAATTTTTCTAGAGGTGCGATGGCGTTTTTGAGATCTTTTTGTTCGAGCCTGATATTTATTAGACCTCTTAACGCCGTTTCATTATCGGATTCTCGCTGTAGAACTTTTTCATAGCCGGCAGCTTCAGCTTCTAGTCTGGCTAAATCTATTTCAGAAAATGTAGCAATTTGGCGCTCGCTGGTAGAGTCAAATTTTTCTCCTTCGACAACGCTACCAACGATAGGTAGCGCCGAAAAAATTACTAAAGACAATAACATCAAACCCAAAACCGCATAAAGCCAACTTTTTTGTTTGCCCTGCATAATTTTAACGATCGAATATATTCATATAATTCATATAATAAGCAGATTAGATTAAACTTGTGTTGCATCTTTACTCGACCGACTTTGCTATCGTTTATCCTAAACATGGAAGCTATTTCTGCTTCAATTTTTATCTAGCTATCTGCCTGCGGGCTATTGTAACCTCTATCAGAGTCTGATGTCAGATCTCTTTTACACTCAGCTTAGTAAATCTGCTCTAAGGTTTCCTTATGAATTTGGCTAAAAAAAACTCTCCCAAAAAAATTTCTGCTCCTTCAGATCGAAGCCGAGAATCTCTCGACTCTACCACTCAAGTTAATTTGGAGTCGGAAAATCGGGAACGAAAGCAGCCAATTCCACCTCCTTCTCATCCCAGACAGTATCGGGCAATTGGATTGATTAAGGGTAAATATCAACAAGGCGAACAAATGACCCAGGGAGTCATCGTTACTTCTGAAGGCACAAAAATTGAAGCTGTAGTTTTGGGTCGCGTGATCAGCCTGCTCAAAAATCATCTCGATTTAGAAACCGATCATGTTTGGGTAGTCTATCCTCGAACTAAAGCAGAAGAAGAACGCTTGCACGTCCAGATTGTAGGAGTATGGGAACCTGAAACTTTAGATAAAACTTCGGATTCGGACCATCAAACTAGTCAAGATGCTGATGATGGTTATTTTTCGATTCGAGGAGAGGTAATTTTTTTCTCTAATGAAGAAAAAGTAACTGTGGTAAAAATCAAGCAGTTTCCCCGTAAAGAAGGAGACAAACCAAAATTTTTCAAATTGAAACTCAAGGGAGTTTTAGGAGACAAACCTTTAAAGCGTTTTTGGGATATCAAAGTCCATTTAGAAGGCGAAACTCTAGTAATTGATGAAGGCACGGATTTGGGTTTTGCTCAGAAACGGAAACCCAATAAATACAAGAAAAACCGCAAACAAATTCCCAACAAACCTTTTAAACCTCGTAAACCCAACACTGCCGCGACTAGTCGTCCCATACTGCAAAAAAAACCTAAAAGCTAGATTAAGGATTACTCTAGAGAAATCGATGATTTGCGGAGGTCTTGAGCCACAAACGAGCGATTTTTAGGCAGCGGGGAGATCGGTTCTGTGAGAGTAAATTCTCCTGTTTCAACCCACTGTTTTAACAATTCGGCTATCTGTCGAGAAAGAGCAATACTAGCTAAAGGGGCGACTCTTACTTTCCTGCCTTCGATGGTAATGCGTCCTTGTTTTAGCTCTTCGTAGGTAACTAGACCAAAAGTGGGACGAACCCGCCTGGGAATTGAGAAATCGATTACGGGAGCGACGATATCGCGATCGCTTACCGCACATAGGCGAAGAGTTTCCTTTGATAAGACCGGTATGGGTATTCCTACGCCCAACATCAATGAGGAACCGTAATTTTTGAAATAGCATCCTCTAACCCACCTGGGAGCCATTTGTTTGGCATCGCCAATTAAAGCGACGGTAGCAGCAGGTCCAATAGGAGTGCCATTAGACAAGCGTTTTTGCAGGGGGAAATGCTGCGTTCCTTCCCAAGCAACATAGCCAATACCTCCCCCCAAAAAAACTTTGCTGCCAATTCCCACATGGTTTAAATCGGGATCGTTGAGTAAGGGAGAAATTGCTCCAGGGCAAGAGTAGACCGCATTTCCCAGACGAGGCTGCAAAGGACCGAGATAGGTAAATAGGGGGCGATCGCCGCCATTGACGCCGACAATAAAATTTTGGTATAAGTTGCGGGGATTAAATAAGTAAAACTGATTTACAGTTTCTTTGGTAATAATATTTTCAAATTTAGCTCTGGGATAGCAATCGGTTTGTTGTCCGAGCGCCTTGAGTTGAATTGGCTTACCGGCGACTAAATCCTCAATCACGTGTCCTCCTCCCCGTTGACAAACCGATCTGTTAGAAGAATTGACCTCTATAAGATCGCGATCGAGATCCGGGGTTGCCGTCGCTCCTAGATAGAGATCTACCGCACCAAAGCCGGCATAAGCTGGAACTCCATCGAGCCAACACTGACGAATTTTGATTGGCGGATCCGTATGACCGATATTGATTACCGCTCCCGAAGACTCCATCGGTTCAAAAGTGCCGGTACAGATGACATCCACTTGTTTGTAGACCTGAGATATTCCTCGTTCCCTAACTTTTGCTTTGAGTTCTTCTACCGTCCAGGCTACTGCTTGACGACGGCGAATTTTGTCATTAATTTCGGCGATGGTGACCATGATGATATTAAGTAAAATAAAAATAGTTAATATAAAAATAGTTAATATATTATCTCACTTCACCAGTCTCGCCTGTTCCCGTGCTCCTTTGCTCCCTGGGTTGGCGTTGCTCTCTGTCGTCTGTGGAAATCGGTGACGCTTCTCCAACCATTTGAGAAGAAAAATTAGTCTTGGGTTTGTGTTCGGGAGAATCCCAGCGGTCGAGAATATCGATAATAATCACTTCTCGAAACCAAATTTGACCGACGACGGTAAGTGGAAGTGATAAAAATAAACCTAAAAAACCAAAGAAAGTAGCAAAAAATATCTGAGACAATAAAGTAACTGCAGGTAGTAATGAGACCTGCTGGGCCATTACTAAGGGAGTTAGAATATTACTCTCTAACTGTTGAATAACGATATAAAGAATCAAAACCGCTAGAGATTTCCAAGGAGCCTCAATCAAAGCGATCGCCATCGGTGACAAAACGCTTAAAGTTGGACCGACATTGGGGATAAAGGTTAAAATTCCAGCCAACATAGCTTGGGATAAAGCCAGAGGAATTCTTAAAATTAACAGTCCGATAAAGCTGAGTACCCCGATAACCAGCATATTGAAAAGAATACCTACCAGCCACCCTTGCAAAGCTATACTACAAAGATCGATGATTTCATCTACCCGTCGCCGATAAAATGAAGGAAAGAGACGAACGATCATTTTGCGATAGGGAGTCGGATCGGCAAGTAACATTAAAGTTATTGCTACCAGCAGCAAAATGCTCAATAAAACGCCCAAAGAATTATAAAAAATACTCAAGCCACCGCCTAAAAACTGCTGAATTATTGGCTGTAGCTGTCTGTATAGTTGCTCAGTATCGGGTAATAAAGCAATTAATCTCGGATCGAGGCGTTCCGAGATCGAATCGATCCAGCTACCTAATTTTTCAATACCGATGGGAACTAGTAAAGCTAACTGCTGGAATTGCTCGATAAAAGGCGGAACGATAATCCAGAAAAAACCAAGGGCAACTACTAGGACCGACAACACCGCTAATAAAACCGCATAGCCGCGTTTAATTCCTAGCTCTTGGAATTTTTTGACCAAAATATTTAACGAGGTAGCTAAGACAACTGCTGTAAATAGCAATAGCAGTAGCTGTTTGATTTGCCACAGTACGTACAAACAAATAAAAAAGACAACAAAACCAATCCAAGTTCCAAAATTCACTTTTAGCCAACTCCCACAAACTACCTCGCTACTGCTTGTTGTATTGCCAATAAAGAGTCAATGCCACAACTACAGACGGCAAGAAAACAATAACTAAAGCTATACTAGTCGTAGGATATAAAGAGATAAATCGACCACTATATTTAATAAATACTGAGATTATTGCCGAGAAAAGCAGAATTTTAGTAATAAAAGCTGCCTGAGAATTCATCATGTATTGGTAATTTAGAGACCGTATATACTTATGAATAACTCTAGCAGTAGCTTTTAGAGCGAAGATTATTAATTATAATTAAATATGTTAAAGATCGATCGACCCCAGCGCAGCATAATTTGCCAGGGGAAAGAAAAAGCTGGAGGCGCGATCGCCAACTCTAAGAAAAATTGGTTTGATAATTTATTTTAATTTTTGCTTGATAAATTTAACTAGCTGAGAGAACTGTTTTTTCAACTGTTCGGTTTCTCGTTCCATTTTGACAACCTTAGCTTTTAACGATTGAACCTCAGCACCCAAGGCTGAAACCTCGTCAGATTCAATGTCGGCAACGCTACCGGGCAAAGAAGTTTTACTTTGGGATAGTTTTTTAGCTTTCGTCATCGCTTCTCGAATCGCCTCTACTAACTGTTGGCGATCGAAAGGCTTTTCCACGAAAGCAAAATGTTCGAAAGGCTCGCTAATTTTATCAGTCACTTCTTCTTTGCGACCAGACATTACCACTAAAGGTATTACTCTAAATTGCTGCTGCTTTTGAATCTCTTGATAGACTTCCCAACCACTCATTTTGGGCAATAAAAAATCGAGCATGATTAGGTTAGGATTTTCGGTTCGGATTAGATTAAATCCCTCAAGACCGTCTTTAGCTTCTACTACATCAAAGTTACCCTCTGGTAACATATCTTTAACTCGCATTCTAATGACTTTACTGTCGTCGATAACCAGAATCTTATGGGTCTGCACGATTATCTCCTTAATGGCTGAATTCTGACTCTAGAGGTTTGCTAAATTTGTTCTAGATTGTCACAGTTGGGTTTACAAAGTATAGGATTCCCCTTCTGAGCGTCAAAATAACAGCCAGAAAATATTTATCTTGGTATACCGACTACTATCTACTATCTATAAACTCGGTCGCGCTGACGATCGCCAAACTAAAATAAATTATGAATAAATCTCAACAGCTTGAGTCGATAAAACACCAGTGGCGCCAGGAAATTACTTCTTTACCATCATGGCTAAAGGGTTCGATCGGAAAAGCTAGTGATATTTCTACCGTACAACGAATTATCAAGCAAAAGAATATTTATACCATTTGTGAAGAAGGAAGATGTCCCAATCGCGGTGAGTGTTATGCCAATAAAACAGCTACTTTTTTGCTCATGGGGCAAACTTGTACCCGTGCCTGCGCTTTTTGTCAGGTAGAAAAAGGTCGTGCGCCGATGATTTTAGATCCAGAAGAACCCCAAAAAGTAGCCGATGCTGTCACTATGATGGATTTGAAATACGTAGTGCTTACTTCTGTTGCTAGAGACGATCTCAGCGACGGCGGGGCAGAGTGGTTTGTCAGAGTAATGCAGGCGATTCGTCAACAAAATCCTCAGACTCAGATCGAAGTTCTGACCCCCGATTTTTGGAGTGGCAAAGCAGGATTACCAAATCAGAGAGCTAGAGTGGCTACGGTAGTATCGGCTAGACCTGCTTGCTACAATCATAATTTGGAAACCGTCAAACGACTGCAAGCACCCGTGAGAAGAGGTGCTAAATACGATCGCTCGTTAAATGTTTTACGATTTGTCAAAGAAATAGATCCCAGTATTCCCACTAAATCTGGTTTGATGTTGGGCTTGGGAGAAACCGAAGCCGAAGTTATCGAAACCATGGAGGACTTAAGAAAAATAAACTGCGATCGCCTGACCATCGGTCAGTATCTGCGTCCTTCTCTAGAGCATTTACCAGTACAAAAATATTGGACTCCTGCAGAATTCGAGCGCCTAGGAGAAATTGCACGCTCATTAGGCTTTGCTCGCGTTCGTTCTGGTCCTTTAGTTCGTAGTTCCTATCACGCTGGGGAAGGGTAAGAAGGTAAGAGGTAAGAGAGTATAGGTAGTGGGTGGTGGGTAAAACTTACTCCCGACTGATGTCGTTACGTTCTCCTACTGACCACTCACTACTAACTATTCGCTACGCCGTACCTCTAAATAAACCCTGGGGACGCACTAACAAAATAAGCACCATGATAAATAGAGCTACTCCTAGCTTGTATTGTGAACCCAGAAAGGGAACACTCAACTCCTGTGCCAGTCCAATAACCAATGCTCCCAAAATTGCGCCGTAAGGGTTGCCAATGCCACCTAGAATAACCGAAGCAAACATCGGCAAAATTAAAAACCAGCCCATATTCGGTCGCACTGCCGTAATCAAGCCGTACATTCCTCCCGCTAAAGCAGTTAAAATTCCTGTAATTACCCAAGTCCAAATTACTACTCGTTCGACATTAATTCCCGAGACTCTGGCAAGATCGATGTTATCGGCAACTGCCCGCATCGCTTTACCGATCTTGCTATTTTGCAATAAAAAATGCAGTCCGATAATAACTAACAAAACTAGTCCGATAACTACCAAACGATAGTAGGCAACTCTAATACCGGCAAATTCTAACGCTCGCACCACTGGTAAGGCATAAGACTGGTTGCTGCTGCCCCAAATTAGTAAAATGGCACTGCGAATAAATAATGCCAAACCAATAGAAATAATAATTAAGGTGGTCGTGCTAGCGCGGCAATCGCGCATCGGCTTCCACAGTAAATATTCAGAGATCAGCATGGCAATTATCGTTCCTATTGCTCCGAACAACATTGCCAACCAAATATTAATGCCGTTAGTATTTGCCAACCAAGTTAAGTAAGCTCCCAGAGTCATAAAGTCTCCATGAGCGAAATTAGAAAGATTTAAAATACCGTAGGTAAGAGTTAAACCGACTGCTGCCAGAGCCAGTACGCTACCAAGGGCAAGACCATTAAAAATAAGTTGGGGATCCATCTTTGTCTACTTGCTGACTAAATGGCAATATCTTATCGGTTTTGTCTTCATCAGCCAATGGCAATGTGGCGATCGCCTAAAAAACTCGTTCAAACAGATTTTAAACCCCGTCGATAGAGTTTTTGAATTCTAGCTTGAATTTTATCGAGTACGGATTTTGAAGTCAAACTACTAGGGTCTAAGTTTTGCATTTGAGTTAGAAGTTCTGCTTCCTCTGTAGCAATATCTCCATCGCTGTAAACTATGGTGCTAATAGCAGAGAGTAAATCTTGATAGTTGTCTACTGAAGGAGAAGAACCCAAATATTCTCTTAGTAGCTGATGGCATCGAGTAGGTGGTATCGGTTTGTTACTCGTCAGTAATTCCTGTATTTCAGCTTCTCCTGCTAGACCCTGCTCTTGAGCTATTTTGAGCAAATATTCTCGCTCTTGAGGCTGAATTTCCCCATCAATCCAGGCAACTGCAACCAAAATCTTAAATGCTTTTTTGCTATTATTAATTGGCGATCGCGCCATAATTTTACCTCAACTCTAACTAAAATTTAACCTTGTCAAACCTAAATATCTATCAATATCCATGCTTATAAATTTTAGGAAATGCTGTTGCTTACAAATACAATTTATTAATTTTTAACTAAAATTAAAACAAATTTAGAAAAATATTAGTTTCTTGATTTTTTGCTCATGCCAATTTTCAAAAATAATCAAAGTCTCGAGTAAATGATAGAAACTAGGGTATAGATCGGCTTGCGATCGGTTAAGTCAGGGATTAGAATTTTTCGCTTCTACTTTCGATAAATGGTATCAGCTGCTTATTTGCCAATGTTGGATTGAATCGTTTTCTTCGATCGATTGAGAGTCGAAGCACTCCGACACAGCTATTGTCTGGGAATTCTCCGGTTTGGGTCGAATTCTCAATAAATAAAAACCATCGACTGCTTGAGGCGGTAAGAGATATTGCTCTTCGGTAATTTTGCACCAAGTTAGAGGTAGACTAGAGCGATCGTATAAAGTAAAGTAGAGGTCAAAATTATTAATAATTATCGGCGTAAAATCTAGCTTTAGAGCTTGCTGCTTTGCCAGATAATTATAATGAAAATAAGTATCCGGTGCACCTACAGGCAAATATTCTTTTCTAACAAAAGCTTCTGGCAACCATTTCCTATATTTAAGAATGACGTATATATAATAATGCAAGCTAATATAAAACCAATTTTTATACTGAATTAAATTGTGATAATAGTCATTAACCTTACTAGAAACAGTATAAGTTTCGGTCAATTGTTTGCCGTCTATTTTGACCGCAGGATAGCAAATTTTATCTAAGTAATTATAATATCTAACTCCCAAAGAATATTTTTCAGATTTCAGCTTAATTAAATGCCAACTATTATCTTGGGATATCTCACTAGAGTCTATACTGGTAATGGTTTTATAATCAGGAAAACTGTAAACTACTGCAATCCAAGACCGAGATGAATTGTTAGCCGAATCTATATTCATAGCAATCTCATTTTGTACTTGGAAAGGACCCAAAGTTCCGATGACTGCGTGGGTATTCCAACGAGGACCTTTAGTCATTAAGACTGGTAAACTAAGAGGAGTATCGATAGTTTCCTGAGACAAGATTCGCCATTGAGAAGCCTTATCTTTAGCGATCGCCAAATAAACTACAAACAAATTGCCAACAACGAACTTAGTGACTTTATAAAATATAAAAGACAATAAAGCCAAAGGAATTTCCCACAACCAAGATATACTTTTCATAAATTACTAAATAGTAGATTAAGTAGGTAGACAGAATTAAATGCGAAATAACAAGAGTTAGTAGCTCGCCCAAAACCTTTATTACTCCTGTCTCCTGTCTCCTGTCTTCTAACCTTCACAGTTAACTTTAATTTAGTCCATTTACTTAAATATACAATTCGCCAGCAAAATCTCGGCGTTTTTTAAAACGATAGGAATCGAGTATTGCTCCCCAAGTAGCTTTTCCCGTAGCTGGATCGATTCCCTTATCGTAAGTTTGCAACTCGTCACCAGTGGTTTCAAACCCGACAAAAACTTGGTAGGTATTTCCCTGATAATTGAAGCTACAGGGAGTATTTTTAATTGGTGAGGTTTGAAAGTGATACCGATTGTTATTAAGGCAATTGACTGCAACTTTTAAACTACAGTCGGGCAAAAAATAAATTTGTTCGGAAGTTATTTGCTGCAGTAGATTTTTATCTAGACTCGCACCGCTAAACGCCGTCATGTTCTCAAACATATAGTACTCTACCTCTATAGTTTCTCTTTCCCTGAGACGTAGTATCCGAGAACGATAGGGTCGATCTAATTTGACGATGTTTGCTTGTTCGGCGAATAGAGTAATGCTGTCTTTGGTAAAAATTGGAACTGGACGCATCCAGAGACGAAGATGCACGAACCATGCAGGCTGTTCTAGTGCCTGGTGTTGATTATCAAATTCTCCAGCAAGATATTTGCCCAAGGTAATAAGACGATCTGAAAGAGCCATATAAAATTTAAAATAGCGATCGCGCGATTTATTTAGGTTCTGTTGACACAATTAACGCAACCAAATTAAAGCCGAAGCAAATTCGGCAAATCCCAAATAACATTCGTCAGTTTTGTCAAAACGGCTGAAAACGCGACGATAGTATTTAAGTTTGTTAAAAAAGCACTCAACTAGATGTCGCTCCTTGTACAGATGTGAATCGTAATCTCTAGGGTTGAGGCGACCAGAACGAGGCGGAATCACGCCTTGAGCACCAGTTTCCTCAATCAAGACCACAAAAGCATCACAATCATAGCCTTTATCGGCAATTACCTGTTGAGCTCGATAACCAGCCACCAATGCCTCTCCTTGACTGATATCGGCGGTTTGCCCTGGAGTCAGAAGCAACCGCAGCGGATTGCCCAACGCATCTACCACAGCATGTAACTTGGTACTAAATCCGCCACAAGAACCTCCTAAAGAGTGTTTTTCTGACCCCCTTTTGCTCCTGCTGCACAGGGATGAGCACGAATCATGGTGCTATCGGGAATTAAACTTTCTAAGTCAGCAGAGTGGGACATTTCTTGCAAGAGACGATGCCAAACTCCCTTCTGACACCAACGCCGATATCGTTTGTAGAGGCTGTTCCAGTTGCCAAAACGTTTGGGTAATTCACGCCATTGAGCACCTGTGCGAGTAATCCAGAGAACCGCATTCAGAAAACGACGACAAGCTTTGGGGTCTTTGATACGGATGTCTTGTTGGTGGCTCAGAACAACGAAAATTTGCTGCCAAGCAGAATCGTCCAACTTAACACGAGATTTCATGAAGAATTTTTTGACTAAAATCAGCAACTTCAGGTACTTTCTCATCTTTGCCTCTTTACGTCAACAGAACCTAATGAATATGGCAATAAAGTACCAATATTAAACTGCGATCGCAAGCTACTCTGGCAGATTCAGATCGCTCGTTTTTTATTCGATAGCAAGAGCAGACTTAGCCTTAGGTGCGAGAACTTCACTATACTGTCTGGCAATAATTTTAGGGGTAAAATATAATTCCATATATTCGCGTCCCGCATTCCCTAATTCGAGTGCTTTAGTCGGATTTTTGGCTAAAGTTAAAATAAATTCAGCCAAACTCTCGCTATGATTATTATTAAAGCAAGCACCACAATTAGCATTAGTTATTAACTCTCTTAAGTAAGAATGAGGTTCGCAAATTGCCGCGATCGCTCTTCCTGCTGCCATAATTCCATATAGTTTGCTTGGTGCAACTACTCCTTCTAAACCAGGAGCGATACTAACTAAAGCCAAGTCACAAGCAGTTAAAGAAAAAGGCAAGTTTTCACGGTCTTGATACGGCAAAAACCTGCAATTTAATAAGTTAAGCTCTTTTGCCGTTTGACGGCACATTTCATGTTTGGCTCCTGCACCAATAAATACAAATTGGATCGGTCTCTCTCTAAGTATTTTAATCGCACCCAAAATTGTTTCTAAGTCGTGACATCGTCCTAAATTACCAGAATATAAAACTGTAAATTGCCGATCGATCTCGTATTGTCGTGCAAACCAGTTTTTTTGCTTAGCTAAAGGTTTAATCCAATCAGCATTTGCCCAATTATGAATTACCGAAATTTTGTCAGCAATTTCTGGATGCTTATTTATAATTCGTTCTTTCATAGTTTCACTAAGAACGACAATTTTTTTACTTCTTTGCCAGACTAAACTATTAAATTTATGCCATAGCTTAGCTATAGGATGTTGGGGTGAAATCACGTCTAATTCGATTGCCACATCGGGATAAAGATCGTACACCAAACAAACATAATCGAGTTTAAATAACAAATTATTCAGGTAACCGACTAGTGACAAAAATGGTGGTGCTGTTGTTAACAACACGATATCATTTTTTCGAGCCGCTCGTAGTAAATGTAATAGAGCCCGGATACAAAAAACAATACCATTAATAGTTTTACCACGGACTCGCTGCGACCAAAATCGCGCCGACCGCGATCGCTTGATTTTTAGCAATCCATCTTCTTCCGACGCTGGTGCCAGTTCTTGTTTGAAAGCATATCCCGGCTGACCTGTAAATACATTTACTTGGATATTTTCTTGACTTAATTGAGTTGATAATTCTTGAATAAGCTGTCCCGTAGCGGCATAGTCTGGCGGAAAGAATTGAGTAATAATTAACAAGCGAAAATTAGCAACTTTATATCGGAGCTTTTTTCGATCTTTTTGTATGGTTTGCCTAAAAAAGCTTTGGAGTTCAACTCCCCAAAAATCTGACAATTTAAACACTTTATATTTTCACCCAAGTATTTAGCTGTAAACTAGAAAACTGACTTACTAAGTGTTCCCAAAAAAACTAAAATTTGATTCAGTATTTTTTCTAGTTTGTTAGGATGACTTAAAGTAAATAGAATATTTTGTTAGTAAATACTTAAGTAGTTTTAAACTTGAGGTTGCTAAGTTAATCGATCGAAACTTAGTTGGGAAGATTGTCTACAAAGCGATTCTGATACTCCGATACACAATTGAGATACTTCGCGGCGAGCTCAGCTAGTTTGATAAAGAATTGATGAATTGCCTAGTAGTGTAATAACTTAGGGAAAAGTACGTAGTAATATACCTATATTCATATTTATAAGAATAATTAATATAGGATGCTAGTTTTAAATAAACTAACTATTAGTAGTTTTATCGTGCTGAGTTTGCTGGGTTTACCAGTTAGATCTAATGGATCGGAATCTACTTGTCAGCGTAAATTTAAAAAACCTCTATCTCTAAAATCCGCTCTCACCTTTAATACAATTAATTCAATTATCATTGCCAAATTTGCACCCAAAGATAGCCAGGGAAAACCAATCGAACTAAATAAACTGGCATCGAGGTTGGGATACGATCACTTTAACTGGGTCAGTTATGTCGAACACGATCCTTATGGAATGGCTAATAAAGCTGGTTCTTTGCTTTCTACGCCCTACAACGATCCACCACCAGGTGGATATCAGTATGAAACAGCCGACGAACTTCCTTTTTATTGGGATTTGGAAGAATGCGATCGCTGTCAGCAACACTATCACTATCGACATCCCCGAATTACTAGGAAGTTTGAGTTAATTTTTGAAGACTTTCCTTCAGACCATAGATTACAGCCTGGTGAAGCGGTTAAGTTCGTCACTCATTTAGTAGGAGTCAAAAACTACGATCTCCGATCGCAACAGGCAAAGTGGAATGTTATTACTACTTTTAGATGGAAGCTAACTAATTCTGTTCGAGGTAAGGGCAAGGTATCACTCATAGAAAAAGACGTTGCATTAACTGAGTTATCACCATCTCTACTGACTGCAATGCAGACAGAAGGAGGAATATTGCCCGCCCAAGTTTATGCTTTAGTTCCTCAGCTAAAATTACCCGAAACGGTAGCGATCGCTAAAAATCCCGATCGAACACAGTCAAGCTGCAGTATGTAGATAAAATTCATTTATATTCGATCTATTTGATTACAAAAAGTTGGGTTTGGCGATCGCGCTACGTGACTCGCTTAAGAATTCTGCTTGCCTAGTCAGTCATAGTTATTCCATTTCGGGGTAAAGACATTCCAGACTACCACCGACACCAACGACGAAATCATCAAAGTCAGCATCGAGATCGCTTTCTTTAACCAAAGTGGCACCAGTATCCTCAAAATTGATTAGTAAACCGCCATCGACTAAATTAGCAAATCTATTACTAGAAGGACTATTTCTACGAGTAGCTACTTCAGTGGTAGAGAGTATTTCATTTTCAAACAGAGCCTGTCGATTGTTTTCCGAGTTAAATAAATCAGTAGAATAAACTACACCAGAAGGTTGACCTTCAAACTGAGATTCTAAATAGAAAGCATATCTTTTCCCTGCTTCAAACAAAAATTCCGCTTTAGGTTGAGGAACGGTATTACCGGGGGTTCCAATAAAATCCTCTGAATCTGCCTTTCCCAGGTCGGTTTCATAGCTAGAGTTGCTATAGACCTTTTCGTATTCATAGTTATCAGCAGGCTTGACTTCTTGAAATAAAGGAGTTTTGTCGCAAGAATCAAAGATAATTGCCCCTGAAGTATCGGTTTGACAAGAATCTAAGTCGATCGCGCCAAAAGTAGATTGATAGGCTCCATGAGATTCAATAAATTCAAATTCAACGATGGTATCGCGATCGAAGCTAATACCCTGATTACCGATATAGTCTTCTGCTGCTGCGGGTAAAATTAAGGTATTAAATAATCCGAAGGTTCCCATGGCAACAGCTACATTAGGCAGGCTAATTAGATCGACTTCTGTTAATTTGGGAAACAATTTCTGCATTTGCTGTTTGAGCTTCATCTTTTTTCCTCACTACCAAAGACTGTTTTCTGGTCTAATCGGATCGACTCGTTCGATAAACTCTCTCGACTGCTCTAATTTGCGATCGACTTCATCGCGAGCTCTAATGTAAGGATTTACACACTCGCTTTGAGTTTCCCTTCTCACAATGCGTCTTGGCTCTAAAGCAGCTTTTTTTACCGCATCTTCAGCCGTTGCTAGCTCTTCCAAAGAGCGATTGAGATCGATTTCTAAAAGCTCGGCTATTTCATTTAGAGTAATTTTTTGGGTTTCACCAGCTGCTGTCTCTTGGCATAATTCACCAGTACACGAAGTAGAGCCATAAGCACCGTCATCGCCTTCTGCCGAACTAGCACCACTGTTAAATTTAATTCCAGGGTCGATAGTCAATCCTTCACTAAGCCAAGAAAAATCTATCCTGCCCGTTTCCGGGTTATAAACACCCCGACTGCCACCAAAAAAATTAGGATTATTTCCACCGCCACCAATATTAACGAAGGGTGCACTAAAATTTTGATATTCGGAGGTATCAGACTGATTTTGCGCAGCGACTGAATTTGTTACAACCACTCCTAAGAGCACAGCAATTGAGCCTTGCCAAAGCCATTGTTTATATTTCATAATTCAATTCTTATAGATTGAGTTTGACTAAATTAAAATGCGGTTCCAACTCCCGCTACAAAACGCGCTCCATCACCCGCACCTGCAAGGTCTCGCACACCCAGGTTGATGGTCACGGGAATATTTCTAAACGGCGATGCAGACAAACCTAATGCCAAATCCTGTCCCGTCCATTCAGTAACAAAACTAACAGGGGGGGCAACTCGAAAAGCTAAACTCCCAAAGACATTGAATTGTTCATCGTCGTTTTCAATCGCTTCTTCAGAACGAAATTGCCCGTTACCAATTCCTACTGTTGCTGCTACCCGACTAAAAGCAGAATCTAAATTTTCTCGCGTTTTAAAAATTCTGGTAGTTACCAAATACAAAGAATCCTGTAAATCGTTATCGTCCCCCACAGCAAGAAAACTGTTCCAACCTGCAGCAACACCCCAACCTTCTCCTAACTGACGATGAATTTTGGCATTAAAACCACCCGTACCAAAATCTCGGTTACTACCAAAGCTAGCTAGAGTGTAGCTTAGTTCTGCACCTACAGCTTTGCGGGAATCTCCAATCCCAAAACCGAATCCCATGGTTGCATCATCTTGGTTTTCGTCTTCACTACCAAAGCGAGTATCGTTTTGATAGCCAAAACTAGAGTAAAATCCACGATCTGTACCGAAACCATAGGGATTGGCTATGGTTAGGGCTGGCGCACCTCGGTTAGGAGTAAAATTACGGTTACTAAGCTCTTGTAATTTAAATCTTACTTCTTCTGCTTCACTACTCTTAGCATCTGAATCACTCCAAGAACTATCAGCAAGAGCTTCTTCTTCCCCTTGAGCTATCTGTTCTAGGGATGCAGAATCCGTCGTCCAGTGGTTTTGCGCTAAATAATCTTGCTTGACAATTGGAGTGCTATGGCGATCGCCGTTCGAGGTTTGAGTATTCAAAGATACCAGTTTTTGGGGCGATTTGTCGGTAGTATTTGCTAACGCGCTTAGTTCTGAAATTGGCAAAAATACTACGGTGCAACAAACAGAAGTAATAAATATACGCATACACTTTCAGCAATAATTATTGCAATTGACAGCAAATCTAAGTCGAACGAATAAGGAGCAATGTTTATGTTTATCATTAGCTTGCTAATAAATAAACCAATGCAGTTACGATTAGTAAAATCGAGCGACTGCATTTTTTATAATACTTCTGCCGTTATACTCTGCCTTAAACAAAAGCTCAAGATAATCTTTGATTTTTAGTTGTATTTACTTAAATAATTAAGAGTTTATACGGAATAAAAAATTTAAAAACTCAATACTCTACTTGTTTTTACCAATACAATTTTAAATTACAAATTATTAGGGTAAAAGTATTAAAGGTAGTCCTAAAAAGGAAAAATAAGGGAAGATAGCAAGTAGTTCGATCTTGAAAGTTCATTCATGGCAGATTCCTTGTTATCTTGTCCAACTTGTGGTTCTCAGGCGAGCGTTAAGAATGGTCAAACCCGCCATGGAAAACAAAATTACAAGTGTAATGATTGTGGTCGTCAATTTGTGGAAAATCCACAATGGAGAAGTATTCCAGAAGAGACTAAAGTTCTGATTGACCGATTACTGACCGATTACTATTAGAGAAAATTCCCTTAGCTGGTATTGCCCGTGTGCTCAAGATTTCTGAACCTTGGTTGCCAAACTATGTCAACGATAAATATGATGCGGTTCCTCGACAAGTGACAGTACAATCAAAACCACAGGGGCGTCTCACTGTTCAAATGGATGAGCTATGGTCATTGGTAAATGAGAAGGGCAATGAACAATGGGTTTGGCTAGCTGTTGATGTCGTTACTCGTGAACTTGTTGGTTGTTATATTGGCGAGCGCTCTGGAGAATCAGCTCAGGCTCTGTGGCGAGCGCTACCTGCGGTTTATCGACAATGTGCCGTATTTTACAGTGATTTCTGGGTTTCATATCCAGTGGCTTTCCCCAGTAATCGTCATCGAGCAGTAGGGAAAGAAACAGGTCTAACAAGCTATATAGAACGATTTAACGGTACTTTACGGCAAAGACTATCACGACTGGTTAGAAAAACACTATCTTTCTCTAAAAAGTTAGAACATCACATCAGCGCAATTTGGTATTTTATTCATCATTACAATGCTTCTTTACCAGTGCATTCATCTTTTCCTTTTTAGCACTACCCCAAACCATCTAGTAAAGGTTTTCAAAAAGAACTATTTGCCAATAAATTTAAATAATAATCTGATGTTCGTGAATTGCTGTAAGTGCGAGATGAGTTTGTTTTGGCTTAATTATTTTCGTTTACTTCTGTTTCGGAGTCTTCGGGTGCAGTTTGCGAGCCATTAGGGTCAACGTAGAAAACTTCCAAAAATAAATAAAACAAAGCTACTGCTGCCACTATAGTAGTCAAGATTAAAGCGACCGATTTTAGCAACTGTGAGGAATTAGCCTTAGCTGTTGCTTTTACTGTTGTTTCTAAAGTTACTGAAGCATCTACTGATTTGGTGTCGGGTAAAGGCTCGATTTCTGGGGTGATTTCCGAGCACTCAATAGATTCATCATTAATACCAGATTCGATCTCAGACCAAGAAATACGAACTTCTGAAGAGTTCGGTTTAGGTCTCACCCGACAATGAACTAAAGCCACTGTAGCATTGTCATGACCGTTTCTTTCGTTGGCAATTCTGATTAAGGTTTTGACTGCGCTAGAAATGTCTATTTTATTCTGTAAGACTGGTAAAATCGTTTTTTTCCAATATTGCTCTACTCGGTCGAAATCGCTCAATCCATCAGTGCATAATAGAAAAACACAGTCGCGATCGATAAAATGACGCTGAATGTTGGGGTGCAGTGCTACTGAATTTCGCATACCTATCGCCTGGATCAACGCTCCTGCAGAAGGATACTGAAGCGAATCACGATAGACGGCATACCCCAATCGTACTTCTCGCGATGCCAAATCGTCGTCAACAGTAAGTTGATGACAACTTGTAGGAGTAATCCAATAGATGCGAGAATCTCCTACGTGGGCGAGATAAATTTCGTGAGCGCGAGCCAGGGACATAACCAAGGTAGTTCCCATCCGCTGCCTTTCATGTCGGTGTTCGTTATCGTTACGTTTGCTGATGGCATCATTCGTAACATTGATAAACTTAGTGAGTTTTTCGACGATTGCTGCAGATGTGAAATTTCGATCTTCCAAAGGTAGTTCGGAGATGCGCGATCGCAAGTGCTCGATTGTTTCTCTAGCCGCAATCTCTCCTCCTTCATGTCCTCCCACCCCATCACAGACAATTGCTAGAGCTTGTTTTGACTGGTCGACATTTACCAAAAAGCCTTGAGTGGGAAAAACTGCATCCTGATTTTTTTGACGGCTAGGACCGGCATCAGTAAAGGAATAAATTTGATAAGAATATTCGTACGCTCGCCGAGCTAAATCGACGGCTCGATCTAAGGCTACTACTAATTGTCTTGCTGTCTTTATCGAACCTATTTCTACACGTTCGCACAACTGCTCTAAGGCATCTCTAATTTCAGGAGCACAGGATTTTATCCACTGCCTCCAAGATCGGCCTAAATCCTGCAAACTGAGGTGGCGATTGCCATCTGATTGGAGCTGTAGCAATTGAATAAACGAACCATTTACTCCAATCGATTGGGGAACGAGCAAACTAGAAGCAACCTGTTTTTCAGCCAAAGGTTGCCACAATTTCGCCAGTTGCTGCAGCCAAATAAGCTGCTGCAAAGTTGTGGCTTTTTGCCACAGGCTCGTTATTTCGGGAATTATTGGAGAGATTAATTTACCCGTGTTGCTCGTAGGTATCGTGCCGTAATCTAACAGCCAGACATCGGTTCCTTCTAGTTGTCCGTAAACCTGAGGTATATGGGGATAGAGGGGAAAAAGCTGCAGATAAGTTACAATTTCTGGGGGAATATCTTCTGGAATCTGAGGGGATAATCTTGGTTTGGTATCGAGAAAAATCCTGCTACTCAGCGCAAAGTAACGATCGCCAATTAACTGATTTGTTTGCTCAGGAGATATTGCTTCTCTAATTGCCCACAGATAGCGTTTAGTGGTTGGAGTTTTGCATACATGACAAAAATTAGCCTCTAGATGGTTAGATGCTACACAAAGGTGATTAGAGCATTGAATTCTAGGCTCAGAATTTGGCATAGATGTTTTAGGCTTAAAAGCGCGCTCCATACTTTTTTGCGCTGAGTAGGTTTTGCTGGACTACAGTTTATACCGCTTCTGTAATTTAAAAAGGGAATCTCAATTAAATTTGAGCAAGCTCCTGAGTATACTGGGCAATAGGTTAAAGTTGACTTACCCAAACTGAATGTGCCTGTAAGCCGAAGCTTGCTGCTAAGGCACATTTCTAGAAACCCAAACAACATAAAGTAAACTAGTGTCGCTCGCGCATAGAAGTTAGGCTTTAAATCTTATTTCTAGTTTATTACGCCAAGAATTATAGCGTCTAGCATTGGCTTGAGAATATCTAAAAGAAGTTTTAGGATTCGAGCCTTTACCAAGTCAAATTCCAGTAATCAACGATTGTAAATTCTACTATAGCAATCCTAAATCATTCAAAAAAATCGCTCATACCCTAATCAAACTGCGTCCATATAGAAAACTGGAATTTTAGCCAAATTCCTTTTGCCTTTGCCCCTTGCTCTTTAACCTCGGAATGTGGTCATCGCAGGCACCGCCGTTGAACGGCTGTGTACCGATGACTTAAAAGTAGAAAAATCAAGAAGTTTCAAAGTAGACGCGGTTTATCCTGACTTCTGACTTACCTTTTGTTTGATTTTTATCACTCCAACACGATTGCTCCAGGCTAACAATGCCCTCGCTTCACAGTCTGGATCGCTAACTATTTAAGTTTGATGCAATTTATGCAAACTTGTTTGTAAAGATTGTGTTAATTTTTGTGAACTAGACCGCAAAGATTCTCCTGCAGCAGTTTCTACAATTAACGGCGAACCAATATTCACTTTTACCCTACTACCCCAACTAGGATATCGCTCGCTATAGCGTACGCTTATAGGTAATATATTTACTATGTGCTGGGGTTTTTTTAGTTTGGCTTCTAGAGCAATTGAGGCTACTCCTCTTTTTAAGGGATGAATTATGTCGTCACGAAAAATGTCTCCTTCCGGGAAAATTACCAACATATTATTCTTTTGCTGTAATAATTCAATACTGTGACGTACACTATCGATTTGAGGATGTTTGGTATCGACAGGAAACCCACCCATACGACGAATAAACCAACCTTGTATTCCTTTTAATTCGTTGTTAGTGACCATAAAATGTAAATCTCGTCCACTAACGGTTTTACCTACTGCGGTAGGAACTATCAAAGCATCCCAACGAGAACGATGCGTCGGTGCGACAATTATCGCACCAGTTTGAGGAATGTTTTCTCTGCCGTTTATTTCAATTTCTTTGAAAAACAAAGGCAGAACTAAATAACGACCGAGAGGATAGAGTATTCGTGCTAACCAAGGGGATATGCGAGAATTTAGCGAATCTAATTTTTCTGTGTCTATATTATTTTTTACTCGGTCTTGTTTGAGGTTGGTCATTAACGAACTAAATTTTTATACAAGTCTATTTTTAACTTATGATTGAATCGATTTTTTGTCTTTTCTTGAGAGGACACTTGTTAGGTTGTCACCAATTAAATCGAGAATAGAGAAATTTTAAACATAAAGTTTTCTCAAGTTTAAATAAACTATAAACCCGGACAAAAATATCTCGATAAAGAATGTATTTAACACTAATTAATGTAGCAAATACTTTAAAATACAGAGCAATTGCGGCCAGCTCAACTATACCAAGCTTCGAGGCTTTATGCTATTTATTGGTAGCGTTATTTATCTATGCTTTTTTGGCTGTGTTCCTTGGATTTGGAACTAAGTTCTTAGAGTTTAAAGTCGAACGTAACTTGTTATTAATTGCACGAGTAATGCTTATGGCGTTATTTGCTCCAGCGATTTTCGAAGAATTTTTTTTTCGCGTTTTGCTTTTACCTCATCCTTCAGAAAATAGTTCGTTCGGTTTTCTATTGAGCTGGATAATAATTAGCTTATTCTCGTTTGTAGTCTATCATCCTCTTAATGGTTTACTTTTTTCTACCTCGGAACAAAAAATCTTTATCGATCCAACTTTTTTAATTCTAGCTACTGGATTGGGAATATTTTGTACCTCGCTATATTTAAACAGCGGTTCGTTGTGGACTCCTGTAGTTTTTCACTGGACAGTCGTGGTCGTTTGGCTTTTGTGTTTGGGTGGTAACACCAAACTGACAAGATAACCAAAGAAACAAAATTTTGGCAATGGTACTACTGAGATCGAAATATTGCCCAGATCGGGCGATCGCTATGTTGCCCAAGTTACGGTAATCTAGAGGTAATTTAAAATTATTTTAAAGTTTATTGGCATATGGATAAGATCGTGACTCAAAATCCCGACTCCACTTTTATCTTAGAAGCAAGACAATTAACCAAAAGCTTTGGTGGGATCAAAGCTGTCAACAATGCCAAGATTGCAGTAACCACCGGAAGTATTACTGGTTTAATCGGTCCTAATGGTGCGGGTAAGACTACCTTATTTAACTTACTATCCAATTTTATCAAACCAGATAGCGGCAGCATAATTTTTGACGACAACCCAATTCACCACCTGCCATCTCACGAAATCGCTATAAAAGGCGTAGTTCGAACTTTCCAGGTAGCCAGAGTTTTATCTAGATTATCCGTACTAGAAAATATGTTACTGGCAACACCCAGACAGACTGGAGAAAACTTTTTTAAAGTCTGGTTTCAGCAACAAAAATTAAGAGCGGAAGAACGAGAAAATAAACGACGAGCAATGGATATTTTAGAATCTGTAGGCTTAGTAGAAAAAGCCTATGATTACGCTGGCGCATTGTCTGGAGGACAGAGAAAGTTGTTAGAAATAGCGCGGACCCTGATAACTAACCCTAAACTAATATTACTGGACGAGCCTGCGGCAGGAGTCAATCCAGCTTTAATCGAACAAATTTGCCAACATATTGAGAGGTGGAATAAGCAGGGAATTTCCTTTTTGATTATCGAACATAATATGGACGTAATTATGAGTTTGTGCGATCGCGTGTGGGTACTAGCTGAAGGAACTAATTTAGCAGAAGGTACCCCTACAGAAATTCAAAATAATGATAAGGTCTTAGAAGCCTATTTAGGTCAATAAGACACGCCCTCAATTTTATCGACTATCGCCAACGCGCGAAGTCAGTTCTCAAATTAAGCTATAGCTAGAGCATGACCGTAATTTTGACTAATGATGATGGCATTGATGCTCCAGGCATTGAAGCCTTACAGCAAGCAGTGGCAGATAAAACGATTATCGTTGCGCCCAAAAACCCCCTGTCTGGTTGCGGACATCGAGTAACGACCAATAGACCGATTCAACTTATAGCGCGATCGCCTGTAGAATATGCAGTAGATGGCACTCCTGCTGACTGTAGCCGCATGGCAATTACCCAAATTGCTAGAGATAGAAATATACATTGGGTACTTTCAGGGATTAATGCCGGCGGCAACTTGGGTACGGATATCTATATTTCGGGAACCGTAGCTGCGGTTAGAGAAGCCGCCATTCACGGTATTCCCGGTATAGCAATCTCCCACTGGATTAAACGACCGTTAACTATTGATTGGCAACTAGCTACTCGCTGGACGGATAAGGTTTTAGAAACTTTATTCGCTCGCTCTCTGCCACCGTACAGCTTTTGGAACGTTAATTTACCCCATCTCGAACCAGATGCACCAGAACCAGAAATCGTGTTTTGCGATCTCAGTATCGATCCGTTGCCAGTAGACTTTGAAGTTGAAGGAGATTTATATTACTATCGGGGAGAATACGCTAAGCGGGAACGTACACCCGGAACCGATGTCGATGTTTGTTTTTCTGGAAATATTGCGGTAACCTTAATCGAGCTATAGAAAACTAAGCCTGAGAAACTCTAACCAAAGCATCTTGGACGGTAGTAGGTAGTTGACGCATAACTTTGCCTTTTTCGCGATCGACTCCCACCAAAGTCACTCTTCCGCTAACGTGTAGTTCTTCACCATCTAGAGACTGAATGCGATAATCCCAATGGATGCGTACTCCTTCAGTTTCTATCAGGCGTGTTTTAACCATTACCGAGGCTCCCAACCGAACGGGACGATGATAGCGTAACGAGAGTTCTACTACTGGTAAATCGCACCCCATAGCTACTAAGTCGGAAAAATCAATGCCAATCGAGCGTAAATATTCTACTCTGGCAGACTCCATCCAAGTTAAATATGTTCCGTGCCAAACTATCCCCGCATAGTCTGTATGGTGGGGTTGGGCTTTTACAGGATACTCAAACCAGCGTTGAGTTGTTGCCTGTAGTCCTCGATCTGGTTCGATTTCCGAAGTTGGTAGTTTTGGTAGCTGCGGCTTACCTATTTGTTTATCAGTCAATTTACTTAATTTCCTCTAATTCGTCAGTAAACTATCTTCAATCGAGATAGTATTGCTTGTGAATTTCTAACAATCGCTATCTTGGGATGTGAATTTTTTTTCGATCGCGACTGCAAGATCTAGTTTAGTTTATCTCTATTGCAGTAGTTTTAAGCGGGCTTTCTATCGAGCGGGGAAGCTGATAAATGGTCGCCTTAACCCAAAGTATTAATTGTTTTGCTTCGATTCGAATTGCCTCGATTTCAAAGCTAAAGTCTGAAGAAGTGAACTGGCGAAAATAAAGCAGATCTTGGATTTTGCTGATAATTGCTATGGTTGCTTCCAATGATAAAGCTCGATGTTTTTGATATTTTCCTTTTTCAAACATAATTTTTTTACCATCTTCTGTCACTAATAAATCGATTTCGAACTCCGTTTTTTACTTTCGATGCTCGAAGGCAAAAGTTCTCTGCCTTCTGCAGAAACATAGTCTTGCTGCTGTCCATTGATTAGAACTAACTCGGCAATTAAGGTTAATCGAGCTCGCTCTTTTAAATTGCATCGTACGTGTTGAATTTCAAAAGTAAATAAGCTCTGGTTAATTTCTACCGGTAACCTTTTTAGCAGTGTGTTTAAATATTTTGAGTTAAGTAAGCGATCGCAATCTGCTGAATTTAAAGTAATTTTGGTATTCAACTTGCCCGGTCTTTCTAGTTTAAACTTGCCTGAAATAATTTCAATTAGATTTAAAGCTAGATCGTCCAACTTAAGCTTAACTTCTTCTATAGTAATATTTTTAATTACTAAACCTTTGCCAATTAAATTTATAGCATCAATTTCACCTTTGACAATTTTTTCGGGTTTGCTATCAATGCTAATTTCTAGGTTTTGAGATTTTTTTATCTGGTTAGATAGATATACTTCTGCCATTTTGTTTAATACAGCTTCGTCAAACTAAAATCATTTGGAATTTTCACATTCATTATTAATAATAATAACAAATAAATAGATGTATAAAATTATACTAATTTAATTTAAATTAGCTTAGAAATAGACTGCTCTAAATCTTTTAAGAGTTATCTGATTACGACAATATAGTAATTTTTATCTATCTAGAGAAATATATCATACTAGATGAATGTGGATTGGCGAGAGATATATACACTTTAATGGAGATTTTTTTTTATTCTGACTAATGCCTAGATAAAGATAGACAAAAGTAAACTCTAGGTTAATCATTCGTAAGTACGATGTTTCTAGATTTTATTAAAGTAAAACTAAAAATATAGCTCGAATTTGTAGTATTTTTAGGTAAAGATTAATAATGGCAGCAACATTAGAAACAACTAAGAAAAATGCGATCGCTAGAAAACTAGCGGACATGAAAACCCTGCAAAATCTGATGATTTCTAACGAAGAGAAGTTATTAGTAGCTTGCGCTGGCGAGAACAAAGTCACCGAAAAGCTAAATAACATGCTCGAAGACGATCGCAAAAGTTTAACCGCAATTACCGAAGCGATCGTCGAATTAGAAATGACTTCCGATCCTAGTGAAACCGTTCAAAGTATGGTGGAAACTATTGAAAACATGATGACGGAAAATAAGCTAGCTCTGTATGAAAAAATTATGCAGCATGAAGGCTTAAAACACCAGCTAGTGATGACCGGTCTATTGGTACACAAAGCCGCACAAGCTACAGATGGGATTTTACAAAAACTAATCGACCCAATTAACAAAGTTAATTTTAAAAACCGCGCGCATCAAGAACAACTTAAAGGCGCGATCTATCTATACGGTACTCGTCAGTTAGTCGGAGAAGATCCAGAAGATAGTATTTGGTCGGCAGCAGAAGATGCGATCGCCGCACTTAAAGGTACATTTGGCGGTCTAACAGAAGTGTAGAAGTGTGAATTAAAGCAATCGGGGGCGAATAACCGTCCCCAGCTAAATTCCTATACATAGCGATATTGCTGCTGCAATCGATACATATGATGGAATAGTTTCCAGCAGTACTCTTCAGACAAACCGCAGGTGTAAGCTCCTCGTAGTACAATTTGAAAATACCAGTCATCAGGTGCTAATTCGCGGTCGAGTTTATCGACGACCACGTAAGTACGGACTCGGATATATTTTCGAGCGTCACTCTCAACGTCGATAAATTCGTGTCGGTAACCATTGCGGGGAATTTCTTCGCGCTCGTCTAGCAATTGACTCAATCGCCAGGGAAGATAATATAGTACTCCTTCTATATGAGAATGGGGATCGGGAACGATGTCCAATACGCCACTGTTGCGAAGTCGCGAGCGTCGATTAAATCCGAGACGGTACCCTTGGAGTGAAGCTTTACCGACAACATAGCTATAGGTGTTTTCTCCTAGCGATCGCTGTAAATCTACGGGGCACATACAAGAACCATAGGCAAAATAATAGAAGCGCGGTTCTCGGTTAGTCGTTGAGATATTCTTAGTTATTCGTTGCAAGTTGTCTGACAGAAAAATTATAAAGATTACAGTAGCTTCAATTGTCCGATAACAGAACAATTTCAATCTGTAACTAATTAAACCAATATAGCAAACTACAGCTTGGCTTTAAATTAAAGTAAATAAGCGATCGCGACTGTAGACAACAGCATCGTAGACAGCCAATACAAAAACATTGGCATCGACATCTGTCTCTGTCCAAGATTTGGTAGTGGTTGTAATGCCAAGCTTTCTGTTTGCGACAAGATTCGGCTATTCTCCAAAAATTTGGCGCCTTACTTGGGTAAAGTTTATTGTCTCATCTACCAGCTTTTCTATTCGAACTCGAACCACTGGTCAATAGTATACTCTGACTGTTAGCTAAAGTCAGAGAACTAAGATTGTCAGTCATCAAGCCTGTAGTAGCCAGTGCCACCTGCCAGTTATCGAGCTTAATGCCTAATAACTCTTCGACATTAAGAGTTGTGGGTTCGCCTTCCCAGTTCCCCACCATCGCTACCGTCGGTTTTTCAGTTTCGGGATTAGAGCGCACTCCGTAAACAATCGTGGCATCTCCCTCGCTAAGCTTATCGAACGTGTCGGTCGGCAAAATGTTCTTTTGCAGCCAGGGATGTTGGTGGCGAAATTGTCTCAAAGATAAGTTGAAAACAGTTTGTGCCGGATCGAGAAAATCTTGATAGTGAGCGACATTGCAAATTTGATAGCAATCTTCCATAAACAATAAAGCAAAGCTTTTGAGTCTGTCTTCATCGAGCTTTTTCAGAAAGCGCACCATAGTTCCGCGTTTCAATTCTCTAAGTGGTGCAATTGATTTAATGCAGTTGCCCTCACAACAAGAACGCAATACTTCTACTACTTCTGCTAAATTGTAGTCTTGTTCGATCATAGCCAGCTGCAAAGCTTTACCAAATTCTTGTAGCTGAGACAATTGTTTGAAACCCAAAGATTTTAAACGGGGAAAACAATAAGATTGCTTGTACATTTGGGGAGTAATTTGCCAATCTAAAAACCCAAATTCTTCCGAGACGACTTTAACTCCGTACTGTTCGTCGGTATTGCGGAAAAACAGCCAGGGGGCGTGCATCGTCGCATTGATAAAGTCCATAGGTAATCCGGGACTAAGACCATATACCCACATAGTAATTGCAGGATGGTCGTAGGCATGGTGCAACACCTGACTGAGAATTTTACCCAAATGCCAGTTAATTGGTTTATCGAGCGGAATTTGATTGCCCCGTCGGACGGTATCGTGATTGGCGCAACCGGTAATCCAGCGTTCCCCGTTTTCCATGACTTCTCTGACTCTACCCCATTTGCGTTCCCAAAATCCCTGAAGAGTGGGTGTATTATGAGCAAAAATCAAAGGTCCCCACTGATAGGATTCGGGCTGAAGTTCAATTAGTTCGCGATAGCGTGATTTTTCTTCCCACCCTTCTTCAGGCCAAGGACGACCATCCTCAAAAATAGTGACTAAAAGTCTTTGATTGCTCTCAATTTCTTGCACGACGTTGCTCATTGCCAATAAGTAAGCATCGTCATATTCAACTCTGCCCGAAAGAGGATTGAAAAAGCGAAAATCTTGACCACCATCGATTCTAATTCCATCGGCACCAGTATTGATTTTCCGCCGCTGCATTTCGAGCAAAATTGCCCTCACCATCGGTAATTGATGATTGAGATCCTGACCGTACATATTAGGACCTTTGAGATACTGACGAGAGATGAGCAATTCGCTTTGATTATCGGCGTGTCCGTAGACTAAATCGTAAATTAGCTGAATCGGACCCGTAGGAAAATTGTGCAGCGTCGCGATAAAATCTACCACTTCGTCAGGACGCAAACTTTCTAGGAGAGCGGGATTAGTGGTACTAGAACCTAAAATCGGTACGTCATAACCCCAATCTTGAGTATTGGGTTTGGTTAGTTCTACTTCAACGATGTCGTCATCTTCGGCGATAAACGAGAAAAACTCACTTTCAGGACTATACTGGTCGCGAAATTCTATTGTTGGTTCGGTAGGCAGTAGCTCTATGGCATCATAACCGAAATAATTTTGTTCTGCCGGAGTTAAAGGTAATTGCGCTTCAATTTTTTTAGCGATATTTTGATAGATCCTAGTCAATCCTGCTAGAGTGCCTTCGGCAGAAGCTGTACCGACATGAAGCTGCAAAATGTTTCTGGGATCGCTAACTCTGGGAATTAAATTTTTCTTAGTAGGTACTGCCGTACGCTGGAAATAGGCTACATCGGCTCGACTTGCCTGCAGGCTTGCCATGTCGTAAAGTTCGGCAGGAGCGAAAACACCATATGGTAGAGAGTAGGGCACTATATCGCGAATAGTTCGTAATTGTTGAGCGCGATCTACGTAGCGCAACCAGTAGAAAGAACCAGCCCGTTCGCGGTTACCAGCCTGCATTCCCGACACTACACCCCAGATAAATTCTCCCTGCTGTTCTAAATGCAGGCGATCGCGTCGGAACCTAATTCTCTGTTCCTTATTTTGCCAGTCAATCTCGTCTAGAGGAGTAAAGACTTCTAAGTAGACTTCTCGTTCGTGCAAGACATCTCCCATCAATCTCGGCACCCAAAAACCGATTTCCGTCAGTCCATCGGCACGATAATGGGCACCCAATTTTTGCGCTAAGGCTCTGACTTGGTCTAAATAATTATTGGTGGATGATTCTAGCCCTGTTGCCCAAGCTAGTAATTGTCCTGTTGCTTCTTCAACTAATGAGATCGATTTATTTACTTCAACTTTCACGCCATTATCTCTAGTAGTTAGACTGCTTTATTTCTCGGACATATTTCGAGCTATGCCCAGGAATTAGCGCACCTTTATCATCAAAAATATTAACAAAAATGTCTGACCCCGATCGCCCTGCTATAATTTTCGAGCGTTTCTTTAAGGATAAATAAACTTGGGTTATGAGCGGCAATAGTGTACGATTCTACTATATTGGTATTTTCGGTCATCGTAAATTCAAACTCAACAGTTATTTGTTTACTCTAGCAGCAGAGATTTTGAGTCTCCAGACAAAAAAAAATAACCCTGGAAATATAAATTGGTTTTTCTAGAATAATAAATAATGTCACCGACTGCTGAATTAAGTCTAACAAATTCAAATCTAGAAAAAGGCATCTATACTGGACTTTTCAGGTTAAGCTTGAAATTAAATGTGTCTGAGTAAATTTACTACAGTTAGCTAAAGTTAGCAGTAATTGCGATTTTCTAACCAAATCTAGCTAGCAATCGCCGAAAGCCAAAATAGTTAATAACATTCTCTAAAAAACTATGAAATCTTCTTTAGTAATCCTCTACCACCGAGAACCTTACGACGAAGTAGTTAAAGATGGCAAAACTCATTACCTACCTAAAAAAAGCCCTAATGGTATCGTTCCCACTCTAAAAAGCTTCTTTGCCGATGTCAATCAAGGAACTTGGATTGCTTGGAAACAGATAACTGCCAAACAAAAAGCTAACTTTCAACAGCGAGTTAATATTGAAGGAGAAGGTAACTATAACGTACGACGCATTCCGCTAAATGCCAACCAGGTAAAACACTTCTATCACATTACCTCAAAAGAAGCTTTTTGGCCGATCCTCCACTCTTTTCCCTATCACTTCACCTCTGAAACTGCCGACTGGGAAAATTTTCAGCAAATCAATCGTCTGTTTGCCGAAGCTGCTTGTGAAGAGGCTGCCGATGATGCGCTAATTTGGATTCACGATTACAATCTCTGGCTCGCACCCCAGTATATTCGCCAGCAAAAACCCGATGCGCGTATCGCCTTCTTTCATCACACTCCCTTTCCTTCGGTAGATGTATTTAACATTCTGCCCTGGCGAGATGCGATCGTTGAAAGTCTACTCTGTTGCGATATCGTCGGTTTTCACGTTCCTCGCTATTCAGAGAACTTCGTTAATGTCGCTCGCAGTCTCAAGCCCGTGAAAATCTTGCAACAAGAAGCAGTTTCAGAAGGACACATGACTTCTGTGGGAGTTGCTCTGGCAGAACCGGAAGTTACGACCCAACTGAGTTACAAAGACCAGGTAGTAAATATCGATGCTTTCCCCGTAGGGACCAATCCTAAATACATTCTTTCGATGTTAGAAAAGCCAGAAACCCAACAGCAACTAGCTGACATTAAAGCAGAATTGCAGGGACGCAAATTAATCATTGCTGCAGGCAGAGTAGATTATGTTAAGGGCAATCGAGAAAAATTAGAAGCCTACGAACGTTTGCTAGAACGCCGTCCCGATTTACACGGCAAAATTAACTTTGTGATGACTTGCGTGCAGGCTGCTTCAGGGATGCGAGTCTATAAAGATGCTCAAAGTACCATCGAGCAGTTGGCGGGTAGAATCAACGGTCGCTACGGTAAATTAGACTGGATGCCCATTAGGTTATTTACCCAACCCCTACCTTTTTCTCAACTTATTGCTTATTACAAAGCAGCAGATATCTGTTGGACGACTCCTTTACGAGATGGCTTGAATTTGGTAGCTAAAGAATATGTCGTCGCTCATCAAGGAAATGACGGCGTTTTAGTCTTATCGGAGTTTGTCGGTGCCGCAGTAGAGCTACCAGAGGCAATTTTAACCAATCCCTACTCTATTGATGGTATGGATCGGGCGATCGAGCGTGCTTTGGAGATGTCGACATCCGAACAGCAAGAAAGAATGTCAAACATGTATCAAACTGTTACTACTTACGATGTTAAGTATTGGGCCGATCGCCTGCTAGATAAATTCAGAAATCTCAAACACGAAACGGTCGAGGAAAGAGAAGCTGCCCTCTCAGCAGCTAAAAATTAAATTTGTTTTTTTCTTTTTCAGGCAGCGTACCGATAAGTCGCGGTTAAAAAAGGTGGGTAGTGCCCACCTTCGCTCGTTCTTAGCTATATTCGGCTTGGCTAGCACGGGGCTGAATTACACCATAACCACCATGATTGCGAGCGTAAATCACGTTGATTTCGTGAGTTTCACTGTTGCGGAACATATAGAAATCGTGATCTACTAACTGTAGTTGTTCTAATGCCTGCTCTATGGTCATTGGTGACATAGCAAAGTATTTCTTTCTGACAATTTCGGCTGGTAATTCGGCAGTGCGATCGCCAATTAAATTAGATTCTACTGTTGTGGCTTCAATCATATCTCCCGTTCTAACTTGAGCGTGGTTTTTTTTAGCGAGATGTTTTTCTTTATACTTGCGTAACTGACGATAAATCTTATCTGCTACCATATCGATACTGGCATAGAGATTGCCACTTCCTTCTTGGGCTCTAATTATCGTACCGTTAGCATATACAGTGACCTCCGCCTTATGTTTACTTTCAATCCGAGAATTGCGTGCAACCGACAAATGAACGTCGATTTTGCTGGTAATATTTTCAAAATGCTTAACTGCTTTGGCTAATTTCTCGCTGACATATTCATGAATTGAATCTGTTACCGCAATATTGTTACCTTGGATTAAAAGTTTCATATTTTTACAATTACTCCATGCTGCGTGTTCGGTTTGAAACAGCTAATCGAACGCAGAAAAAATTTTTATCTACTTGAGATTAGCTAAATTTGGATGAGTTTTCCAAACAGGAAATCTATATTTTTTGAAATTACTGTTGATGCCTCTTTGAATTAAAATCTTTAGCTTTTTTACTCCAATATCTTGGGTTTTAGAAGAATAAAGATTACTTCAGTAAAATTATTTTTAGTTGAGTTAAATTATTCGCTAGCAATAATTCGCTTGTCTGGGAGCTGGGAAAAAATTATTTTAAGTAATCCTTGAAATCTTCATCCTGTTTTATATTTTTATTTTAACAGGTTAGCATTTTGTATTTTCCAAAACATCATCTCTGCAATTTCTTTTGATTTTCTGTTACATTGATTGACATTTGTTTAAACTAGGTGTGGCTATATTAATTTATTAGTAGCGGCTACAAGGTATGAAAACTCGCAGATCCTGTATCTTGAAAAACAGAGGAATAGTCCCCTATTTAGAAGCATGGCAAGAGCAGCGATCGCTGGTCGACGAACGTCTTGACAACCCCCAGCTCGAGGATGTTTTGCTGCTGCTAGAACATCCGCCGGTTTACACTCTAGGTACGGGTGCGAAAACAAAATTTCTCAAATTCGATCCCCAGCAAACTAGTTATGAGTTGCATCGTATAGAAAGAGGAGGTGAAGTAACCTATCATTGTCCCAATCAATTAGTAGCTTATCCCATTCTCAATCTGCGCTATTATCAACAGGATTTGCACTGGTACTTGAGGCAATTAGAAGCCGTAATTATCCGCGTGGTAGCCAACTACGGTTTAACAGCTTATCGTCTAGCAGGTTTAACTGGAGTTTGGCTGGAGGGCAAAAAAATTGCGGCAGTTGGGATCAAAGTTCGCCGTTGGATCTCCATGCACGGTTTTGCCCTCAATGTCTGTCCCGATCTTAGTGGTTTTCAGCAGATCGTTCCCTGCGGTATTGCCGATAAGCCAGTGGGAAGTTTAGTCGAATTTATTCCCGATATTACAGTAGAGCGAATTAGGCTAGATGTAGCAGTAGCTTTTGCCGAAGTATTTCAAGTAGAGTTAGTACAGTATAATGGACAGTAAACCAATTTTAAAATCGATTGTCGAGGGTCGTCTGGGTAACATTCGTTTATTGGCAACGGATCTCGATGGTACTTTAACCCAACACGGTAAGTTTACCAGCGATTTATTGCTGACCCTAGAAAAATTGGCGGCGGCAAAAGTTAGCGTTCTAATCGTAACGGGACGTTCGGCGGGATGGGTGGATGCGATCGCCGCTTATTTGCCTATCGTGGGGGCGATCGCCGAGAATGGCGGTTTAATCTTATGGAGTCATTTGCGCCGCAGTCAATTGATCACCGAAATCTCCGATCTTCCTCGCCATCGACAGCAGCTAAAAACCGTTTTTCAAGCAATCCAAACCAAATTTCCTCAAGCCAAAGAATCAGAAGATAATCGTTTCCGCATTACAGATTGGACGTTCGATCTCGACAATTTTACCTCCGAAGAATTAGAGGAAATCGCAACTATATGTCAATCTAAAGGTTGGGATTTTACCTATAGTACGGTACAGTGCCACATCAAACCTTTTCAACAAAATAAAGCCAGTGCTCTGAAACAGATTTTACAGCAATATTTTCCCGATGTAACAGCAGAAAATATTATCGCCGTCGGCGACAGTCCGAATGATGAAACTTTATTTAATCCCCAACAATTTCCTTTTTCTGTAGGGGTTGCCAATGTCTTAAACTACGGAGAACGCCTGCAATATTCACCTGCATATGTAACTAGTAAAGCTGAGAGCGAAGGCTTCTGTGAATTAGCCGAGTTGATCGTCAATACCAATAAATAGTCCAATCTACGCGATCGCCTGAAGTTATAAGTTGTTTTATATACTTCCAAACTCCGAACTTATGCCATCTTTTCTCGGTAAAGATCGACGATGAATTGAGTCACCTCTTCAATACTTAAGTCATCCGTAACTAATTCGATCGCATCAGGAGCTTTGGTTAACGGCGCAAGAGTACGATTGCTGTCTCGTTCGTCCCGCTGCTGAATTTCTTTGGTCAATCGTTCGAGATCGATCTTTTGCTGTCCTTGCTTTTCTAGATCTTTACTGCGTCTTCTCGCTCTTTCTGCTGCAGAAGCAGTTAGAAAAATCTTCAATTCGGCATCGGGAAAAACGTTAGTACCAATATCTCTGCCTTCGGCGATGATACCTCCTTTGACCCCCCAGTTTTGCTGTAAAGATACCAAGGCATCGCGCACGGCAGCTTGAGCGGCAATAGTAGAGACATTAGCCGTCACTTCTGGGGAGCGGATACTTTGAGTAACGTCTTGTCCGTTAATGTATACACTCGTTGGCAAATCGATCGCCTGAGGAGAAATCAATTCAATCTCTACTTCTCTAACCAAGCTGGCGATCGCTGCTTCATCCTCTAAGGCAAGATTGGACTGCATTACCAACCAGGTTACCGCCCGATACATCGCTCCCGTATCTAAATACAGCAGTCCTAATTCTCGAGCGACACGGCGAGTCACGGTAGATTTTCCCGCTCCTGCAGGACCATCAATGGCAATAATCGGCTGACGTTTTTCTAGCAAGATATTATCGATTAAACGAGTAGAACCAACATAAGCAGCGATCGCTAGTAACCCCCATTGCTCGATGATTTCTATAGGCTGGAGTGTTTGGGGATCGACTAACTCGACGTATTGAATTGTAACTCCCGGTAGCAGGTCTAATTCTCGTCGGACCAAATTAACTAAGTTCTGAGTATGACTTACTCCTCGTTTAAAGGCAATTTCAGCTTGCTGTAAACTTCGATAGATTCGAGCGGCAGAGACTTTTTCTGCAGGAGTTAAATACTGATTGCGAGAACTTAATGCTAATCCCGATGCTTCTCTGATAATTGGACAAGGGACAATTTCTACAGGTAGATTCAAATCTTTTACCAGTCGGCGGACGATCGCCAGTTGCTGAGCGTCTTTTTGTCCGAAGTAGGCGCGATCGCATCTGACAATGTTTAACAGTTTGGTAACGATAGTGGCGACTCCTTCAAAGTGACCGAGGCGAAATTTACCGCACAGTACTGAAGTCAGATTGTCGGGAGGAACGACTGTAGTGGTTCGGGCTTGAACGGTAGAGCTGGCTAGTTTCATTTCCTCTGGGGTTGGAGCAAACAAAACATCTACTCCTAAATCTCGACAAATTTCTGCATCTGTTTCTAGCTGACGGGGATATTGCTGTAAGTCTTCTGTATGGCTAAATTGTAAGGGATTGACAAAAATACTGACTACTACCAACTCGGTTTCAGCCAGTGCCCGTTCGATCAGACTGAAATGTCCTCGATGCAAAGCTCCCATTGTCGGTACCAAGCCAATTGTACTGGAATGACGACTGGCGAGATAGGAACGTAACTCGGCAATTGTTTTGGCTAACAGCAATTTTCTAACGGCGATCGATACTATACTTAATATAGTTACTAATTATCTATCAATTGCCGATCGCCTTGAGGTAATTAATTTACTTTCCTAAGATTTGCAATCTTACTGGTGCTACTCCACTTTGGACTAAACCGAGAGTGCGAGCTGCAGCCGCCGATAGGTCGATTATTCTTCCTGCTACAAAGGGACCGCGATCGTTAATCCTGACCACGACAGAACGACCGTTGTTGACATTGGTCACTTTGACTTGCGTACCGAATGGTAAGCTGCGATGAGCAGCAGTAAGTGCATTTTGATTGAATTTTTCGCCACTTGCAGTCGTCCGACCGTGAAATTTCGGTCCGTACCAAGATGCTTTACCGCTAGCGGCTTGAGCTAGGTGAAATTCTTGGAAAACTGGTATTAGTTCTTGTGTTTTGGCTAATGAATTAGAGTATTTAAGATTTAAGTTAACAGAATTTCGATCTAATAAGTTTTTTGTTAATAATAAGTTTACCCGTTCGGTGTTAGGTTGGGGATATTTAAGTTTAACTTTAGCTTGTTTTTGTTTGGAAGATAAGTTTCTTTTTTCTACTGTAGCAGCTTTTACAGAATTGACTCCAAATAGAGAAAAAGCGAAAACAGCAGCTACGCTTAATAATTTTAGCCGCTGTTTAAAACTGTTGTCGTTCAACTTTCTCACTCCTAAAATCACGATTTTTAATCAAATCGATTGTTAACAATCGAGCTAATTTATCAAAGACCAATATCTTTTAATTAATGGCGAATTTCCTTCAGGAATGAAATTAACAATAAATTGTAAAAATAACGAATAGGTAATTTTAAAATAGTTAAATAACTATTCAAATTATTTTTTCGAATTGTTTGCGGTGAAATTGAGCTATAGAACCTAGGTGTCGCTCAAGTTAGACCAAGCTCACCTTTTTGAGCAAAGTCTCGCTGACCTGGTAAAAAACTACAGTTGAAAGCCTAACAAAATGTGAGTTCGACAGAGGCTTAAAGCCTGATTATTTCGTAAGCTAAAACCATTATGTTTTCGTTAAGAGTTACATATAAATTAAATTTACGGGTGCAGAAGGACTCGAACCTTCAACCTACGCCTTAGAAGGGCGGTGCTCTATCCATTGAGCTATGCACCCATGAAGCTGTCGATCTTACTAAAGTAGAGGTAATTATTTTCTACCTATAGCTTTGAGAGACCTCGGAAACGCAATACTTATTATACCTAAAAGCCGAATTTTTGGGGTTTATCCACTGAGAGAGAAATTTTGACAATTATTCGTTGATAATACCTCTAGACTGTAGCAAGCGTTTGCGCTTTTTACGGGCGATTTCTTGCAGATCGACATTGCGGTCGGTTTCATCAACAATTTCACCAGTCAATACTTCCAAGACATCCTCTAGAGTTACTACTCCAGCAACACCACCGTATTCATCCAAAACCACTGCTAGATGTTCTCTGGTTTGTTGAAACACCTTGAGTAGTTTATCGGCTCTAATGGTTTCGGGAACGAAGTGAATTGGGCGAGCTAAATCGGCAATTTTACGCTCGCTATCCCCCGTAACTATGGCGGTTAATAATCGATCTTTTAGGACTAATCCAATAGTGCGATCGATAGAATCTTCAATTACGAGAATCCTAGTGTGTTGCGATTGAATAATCTCTTGTTGACATTCGGCTAGAGTCCAATCTCCTTTAAGATAGGTAACGATAATTCTAGGAGACATCACATCTGCAGCGGTTAAATCGTTTAATTGAAACACGCGCTGAATCATTTCTGCTTCATCGTCTTCGATTACCCCTTCTTGATAACCGATATTAGCTAAAAACTTAATTTCTGCCTCGTTAGTCGTGGGAATTTTGTTGGTTTGAGTAAAAGGTGCGGTTACTCTTTCTACTAACCAGACTAACGGCGTAAACAGAACCGTTAATAATCTTATCGGTATGGCGATCGCTACAGAAATAGATTCAGCATACCTTTGGCTCAATGTCTTGGGAACGATTTCGCCAAATACAATTACTAAAAACGTTAAAGCTCCTGAAAATACACCCAATAGAGCATCGCCTAATACTCTCGTCGCTAGACTACCAACCACAATACTGCCGACGATATTGAAAATATTATTAAGGATTACAACTGTAGCGATAGGACGGTTGATTTTACTACGAATCTTAAGCAGTGCTAGAGTTGCTGGTTTTTTAGATTGAGCCAGTTGTTTGGCTCTAATGAGAGATACTGACAAGATAGCAGTTTCGGAACCGGAACAAATTGCCGAACCGATAACAACCACAACCACTGCAATGATTAAGGCGAGCATACAATTTTTTTAGAGTGAGCTAATAAGATTATTTTTTGCTGTCATCGTCATACATATTCAATAAATTTTTTAAAGTTTTACGTGTTAGTCCTTCGAAGATTCAAAAGAAGGGAATTTTCAAGTTCGGGGGCGTAATCTTAAAATTTTTTGCAGCTTGCATGCAGAAGGCAAATTAAACATCGCTTACTCATCTCCTACTGTAAAACTTGGGGCTTGCAGGTAAACGTCGCTCAACTTAAAATTTCTACTATGCCAGTTTGACCATCTATCCTCACTCGTTGACCATCTTTTAATATTTGAGTCGCATTAGGAATGTCCATCACTGCAGGAATATGGTATTCTCTAGCAACGATCGCGCCATGGGATAGACGACCTCCCACTTCGGAAATCAACCCTCCGGCACGAGCCAATAAAGGAGACCAGCCAGCATCGGTGTGGGGAACGACAATAATAGTCTGGCGATCGATGTTTGATGCCGACCATAAATTAGATATGACTCTAACAGTTCCTTCTATTTGACCCGAACTCGTTCCAATACCCTCGAGTTGCTCTCGAACATCTAGAGTAGATGGAGCGAACTGAGATAGCGAATTAGGCTGACCATAGACTAGATAGGGAACGGAAGTTAATTCTCGTTCCTGTTGCCATCGTGCTTTTCGTCGCGCGATTTGTTGGTGTAGCTGAGGTTTGAATTCTCGGTCTTTTTCTGTTGCAATCTGCTTAATTTCTTCAAAACTCAGAAAAAAAATGTCTTCAGAAGTCTCGATAACTTCTGAGTTTTGCCAGTAGGTTCCTAAAGCTAAAAAACTCCAACGTAAATATGCCAGCAGTCGATTATATACTTCGCTGACTTTACCCTTAAGTCTCAATCGAGTTTGAACTATTTTAGTTTTTCTAGAAGAAGTAGTTTTCTCGGGTATGGATTTGGCTTGTTTTCTTTTTTCTCGGTCGAAGAAAAACTGTGACAACATTTCTCTGGGTATACTTGGCTTATCTCGCCAACGAGGTACGGAAATATCGGTAGCTGCTTCGCTTAAATAACCGTAATTATCTAACCAACGATTGAATCTTTCCAGAATATTTTCTCCCTCTGAATTTTCGGCAATATGAGCGAACAAGGAAGCGGAAGAGTCCATGGTAATTTTTTCTGAAGCCAATAATTTGCGAATATCGGCAGACAAGTCGGCAAGCTCTCGCACTGCGGCAATTTCTGGAGTTTGACTGTTGTCTAGGTTGGTTTCTGGTACTTGAAGAATTGCCTGTCTTAATGCCAAACTCAATGGTGCCAGAATGCTATAGTAAGTCGCTTTATTAAGTAATTCTAAAATTGTCTCGATTCTAGAAAGTATTTCTGCGGGAGATAATTCTCGAATCTCTTGTGCTTCTAGTTCCCGTAATATAGGTTCGAAGAGCTTTTGGCGATCGCGCTCGAAATCGCTAACTAAGTTTAACTCTCGTCGCCAGAGCCGCCACAAACCAGGAAGATTTCTAATCGTAGACATTAGTGGTGGTTTACTAAATTTTGCCCCTCTAGTCAAAAACTCTAAACTTTCTGGGGGTAAACCCATGCGGCGAAAGATCTTACCTAACAGGGTGGCATTGAAATAGGCGCTGGCAAAATGCAAAGTTGCAGTCTGATTAAAATCTAAATCTCGCGCTTTCTTGGCTAAAACCAAAGTGAACAATTGTCCCCATACACCACAAGTTAGAGGTTGATTGATCGACCAAGTTAGAGGACGAATTTTCCCCGGAATGACTTCTGCCGCAATGCGACGAGTCCAAATAGGTTGAAGATTAGTGATGGGACGAACTTGCAACAGCCAGAGCTTTTCACCATCATAAGTCCATTCTAGATCTTGGGGAATACCTTCAAACAGGTCTTCCATTTCTCTAGCGAGTACAGCTATCGACTCGAGTAAGTGTTGGGGAATAATAGCTTCAGAATTATTAGTGCTAGCTTCTGTAATGGTAATTTCTGCCTGAGAAGAACTACTGGGGATAGTAACGCAGTATCTTTGAGGAGTAAATTTTCCCGATACGACTTTATTCGCTTCTCCTGGTAAAGCTTCGATCGCTACTCCATCATTGAGCCGATCTACGGGATCGCGACTGAAAGCTACACCGCTAAACTCTCCTTTAACTTGCTTTTGGATTAAGATGACTAGGGATTCAACTCTCTCAGAGCGGTTTTCAGGTTCGCTCGCAGACGGTAAGGTGTTGTCTCTGGAGAAGTCGTCTAGGGATCTTGTTTCGAATCCCAGTACGGCTTTAGTTTCTGGGTTTGTCGCTGCCGAATTAATTGCGGCAGCTGGCGAACTCGGCTCCCGTTGCAGTAATCTTTGACGGTATTCCACCGCGTTGCTTTGAAAATATGAAGCCTGACACTCTAAAATTGCTCGTTCTAAAGCTTGAGAACTCGTAACATTGGCTACACTGAGATATTGTCCTGCTGCTGAAGCAGTTTCAGTGTCTTCTCCGATGGCAGAAGAGCGTACGATTAAAGGTTCGGCTTCAGAAGGAGCTATATGCTCGATTAAAGGTTGCCAATCTTCACCGGCAGCTAAAACCCAGCCTTCAGGTACGGGATAACCCAATCGTTTTAATCGAGAGAGATTAGCGGCTTTGTTCCCTACTTTATTGGCATCTAATTTACTATCTAAAGTAACTATATTTTTGTTGCCCCGAAAAAAACGAAACACCGATTGAGTATGTGTTTGTCCTCCACTGGTGGATAAGTTGAGGTCATCTGGTATTTGAGTGTAAATCCAGGCTAATAGACCCCCTAAAGCGGCAGCGGCGATCGCAAATTCCGGTTCTTGGGGATGTTGCAAACCAATGACAATTGCCAACAAGATTAAAGCACCAAATTTTCCCACTTGGCGATCGCGAAAAATTGTAAAGCTAACTAGAGTGATTAAAAATATTAATCCAGCTGCTAGAGGATCGTGAATTACTATTCCCCACGCTGCATTAGTCGTTCCCGCACTTTTGCCGAGCCAATATCTTCCCGCAACCAGAGCAATTATGGCGATTATTTCCCAAACCGAACCACTGGGAAAAAAAGCCCGCGCTAACAATACTGCAATAATTCCTTTAGCCGCTTCGGAGATTACTGCCAAAATTCCTACTAGTTTGCCGCCATGATAGAAGGCTGCGGATACGGAGACATTGCCCGTGCCTAATTTAGTCAACTGACGACCAGTAATCGCATAGGTTATCCAGTCGATGAGGGGTAATCCACCCAGAAGGGGACAGACTATAAAGATGACTAGAGAACCCCAAATTGGTGTGAGGTTCATTTGTCTGAATCCATACTTATAATAGAGTCTTCAACGATTCTAAAGAAATTTTCTTTAGTACATATTTTCGATTCTATTGTAACTTAGCACTTTAGAAGACAATCAACTGCCACCTAATACCTCGATTCCTCAAAAATTTAGTTTGCTTCTTGTGATATCTTACCCTGCATCGAGTAGCCTTGACCCAGACGAAACTGACACTCAATTTTTGGCATCAAGCTAGATGTTGCGGACAATAGCCCAATCTCTCAACTATTTGTGCGCAAAAAATTTCAATTTCTTTTTTATCCGGCTCGCCATGAGCCACTATGACAACTTGATAGCGATTCATTACTGAGGTTGGCGACTCTCCTGCGTCCAATTTTTGTAAAGCCATCGCCAAGCGTGGTGATGGTTGATGGATAGTTCCTAGTTCGCCGAATACGGCTCGAAGATCTTTACTCGAGCGAACCGCAAGAGGATATTTCATCTTTACCTTAACTAGCCAACGATCTACCAGATTAATTACCGCTACCGAATCTATCGGTAACTTTACTTGCCTTAGATATTCAATTACTCTAATAGTTAGACTGGCGTTGGCAAAGGAGTATAGGTATTCTGTACAAACATTCATAATTTTCTAATTACACTGTTTCTAGCCAATCAAATACACGATCTAGTTCTTCTGTACTAATAAAGCCATACTGCCAGAGAATTATCGGTAGTAAATTGGGCTCTACTATTGGACTTTTTTGCGCCAAAGATATGGCTGCTGTAGAAATCCCCAACTCCGACTGTAAAAAATTGGTAATTTTTTTTAACATTTTTAATATTTGGAATCCTCGTTCGAACGACTTCAAAATTTATATTTTTAAAACTTAAGAAAACAATTTGAGGAATTTGTGAGGAACGAGCTAAATTGACAGCCAAAAGTATTAGTTTAGTTCCTAGGAAATTTACGAAGTTAGAGCGAGTCAAGAGACACATCGGCAAGAGCAAACCTCGAATATTTCTAAGCTTCCATCGCTAAATTTAAGACAGAATTGTGCCGTGCTTCTTAACAAAATATTTCAAAAAAAGCGGGTTGGTTTTCAGAAACAGAGCAATGTGGATCGTCTCGCTCTAACTACTCAGATGACTTTCTGGCAACCAAGAAGATTCGGGTTAAATTAAAATTAAATAATATTAGGTAAAAATCGCTATCGCTAATGAAAAAATTAGAAAAGTTTGATACTTGGTTGTTTTAATTTAAAAGATATCGAGCGGTTTTAAAATTCGTAGAATTGGCTGAAAAATTATTATATTTGGTGTTTAACTCTAGTTATCATGCAGCAGCTGCGGCGATCGCCCAATCTACCTACCCTGGCAGAAGTTTGGGAATCTAATCCTCTAATTTTTAAGTCTCAAAGTCTCTTGTCAGAGGTAGTTGGAGCGATGAATGTGGCTCGACAGAGCTATGCTTTAGTCATCGAAGGAGAAGAGCTAGCAGGCATTTTTACTGAGTCAGATTTAGTTGGCTTGGTAGCCAGGGAAATTAATTTTGCTGCTACTACCATCGGTGAAGTGATGACCGGGCAGGTCATCACCCTAGCAAGCTCCCAATGCCAGGATATTTTCACTGTCTGGTCTTTGTTCGAGCAACACGATCTCCGCTACCTCCCCGTAATCGGCGATCGCCAAGAAGTACTCGGGGTAATTACTTTAGAGCGACTATTATCAACAGTCAGTCCGACAGATTTAGACTGCTCTACTTCGCTAGATCGGCCAGAAAAACCGCCAGAAATTCTCGAAAATACAGAAGATGTGAGAGATTTACTGGAAAATGGAGTAGTAGGATTACACTGGGTAGGAGAAGATGGCAGGATTTTATGGGCAAATCAAGCTGAATTAAATTTATTGGGATACAGTCGCGAGGAATATATCGGTCATCATATTGCCGAATTTCATGTCGATGCCGAGGTAATTGCCGACATTTTACGCAGGCTAATCGATAAAGAAACTTTATATAATTACGAAGCCAGGCTTCGATGTAAAGACGGCTCAATTCGTTACATTCTCATTAGCTCCAACCTACTGTGGAAAAATGGCCAATTCGTTCATACTCGCTGTTTTACCCAGGATATTACCGAATGTAAACGAGCAGAAAGCGAATTAGAAGGCTTTTTTGCCGTTACTCCTACTTTATTTTGCCTTGCAGGACTAGATGGCTATTTCAAACGTCTCAACCCGATCTTTAACCAGACTCTTGGTTTTACCGAGCGAGAATTATTAGCCGAACCATTCATTAACTTCGTTCATCCTGAAGATCGCGCCGCAACCTTAGCTGAATTTGAAAAAATCAAACAGGATCAAACGATAACTGCTTTTGAAAACCGCTATCTTACTAAAGAAGGTTCCTATTGTTGGCTGTTGTGGACGGCTAAGCTGTATCGAGAAGAAAAAATTATCTACGCCGCCGCCCAAGATATTAGCGATCGCCAACAGGCAGAATTATTACTCCAACAAGAACGAGACTTTAGTACGGCTGTCTTAGATACCGTGGGTTCCTTGGTAGCAGTAATCGACCGTCAGGGAAGAATTATTAGATTCAATCGTACCTGCGAACGTGTCACTGGGTATACCTTTTCAGAAGTAAAAGGCAGACGAGTCTGGGAATTACTAGTGTTGCCCAGCGAGCAACAAATTTTTCAAGCAGTTTTTCAGCGGTTGCTAGCAGGACAACTGCGCGACCGTTATGAAGCTTACTGGTTGGCAAAAGACGGTAGTACCCATTTAATTTCCTGGTCGGATACTGCTTTATTCGATTCTCAGGGAACGATTGAATTTATTATTGCCACGGGAATAGAAATTACCGAACAACGTCAGATTCAAAATCGGTTAGAACACCAATATCGTCAGACTCAACTACTTGCAGAGATAACTCGCAAGATTCGGATGTCCATCGAACTAGATAAAATCTTGCAGACTACCGTCACTGAAGTACGCCAGTTACTAGCTTGCGATCGCGTCTTAATCGTCAAACTAAGTTCTCATCATACGGCAGTAACTATTAGTGAGTCAGTTCTGCCCGAGCTACCTTCTATGTTGGGTTACGAGTTAGCCGATCCGCTGCTTGTCGGCAAATATTCTGCTAGATATCATCAGGGCAAAACTCTAGCTATCAGTGATGTCAGCACTGCAGCGCTCGCTCCTGAGATCGAACAACTCTGGCAACAGTTTGAAATTAAAGCCAAGTTGGTGGTTCCCATTTTGAGCCCAAATCATTTACAGGGTTTGTTAGTTGCCCACCAGTGTCACAGCGGTCGTCAGTGGCAGAGTAGCGAGATCGAACTATTACAGCAGTTAGCCGACCAAATTGGGGTAGCACTTTCTCAGGCTCAGTTACTCAACAATTTAGAAGAGTTAGTAGAAGAACGCACTAACGAGTTGATAACAACCAATCAATTGCTACAAGCAGAAATTGCCGAACGTCAACAAACCGAAATTGCTTTAAGAGAAAACCAACAAAAACTAGCGGGGATCTTGGATAATGCTGACGAAGCTATTATTTCGATTGACGAACGACAATATATTCAACTATTCAACCAGGGTGCAGAGAAAGTTTTTGGTTATAGGGCAGATGAAGTCGTGGGCAAATCTCTAGATATTTTAATGCCAGAAGCCTTCCGTCAGATACATCGCCAGCATGTTCGAGAATTCGGGAATTCAGTTAAAACAACTCGAATCATGTCAGAGCGCGATAATAACGTTCGCGGTAGGCGCAAAAATGGCGAAGAGTTTTCCGCCGAAGCCTCGATTTCTAAACTGCAGACGCGAGATGGATTGTTGTTCACCGTCATACTTAAAGATATTACCGAACGCCAGCAAGCAGCAGCCAAACTGCTGGCTTCTGAAACCTTACTCGCCAAAGCTGAAAACATTGCCAAAATCGGTAGTTGGCAATACGATCTGGCTAACGAGGAGTTAACTTGGTCGCAAGAACTATTTCGAATTTTAGGTTTTGCCCCAACTCAAGCAATACCAGATTGGGAGCAAATCTTTAACTTGATTCATCCCAACGATCGTTTTTTGGTTAAAAAAGCTTTCTGGCAAGCATACAGAGAGGGTAAATCGTGGCAATTTAACTATCGTTTGCTCAGTACTGATGGCTCGATTAAATACTTAGAAAGTAGAGGAGAGCCTACTGTCAATTCTCAAGGCAAAATGCTCAAGGTGTGGGGGACGATCGTCGATATTACCGAGCGCAAACGAGCAGAAATATCTCTTCATCGCAGCAAGGAGCAACTGCAATTAATTACTGATTCTTTACCGGTGCTGATTTCATACGTAGATTGTCAGCAGCGTTATCGTTATAACAATAGAACCTATGAAACCTGGTTTAATAAGTCTCGCCAAGAAATGCTCGGACTACACATGAGCGAAGTAATAGGTAACAAATACTATCAGCAAGCTTTACCTTATATTAAACAAGCTTTATCGGGAAAGTCGGTTAGTTTTGAAATGGAACTAACTGACGAGTGGGGAAATCATCGCTGGGTAAATGCAACTTATATTACCGATTGCAGTTGCGGTCGTAAAGTCGAGGGTTTCTTTGCCATGATTGAAGATATTACCGAACGCAAGACCATCGAGCAGATGAAAAGCGAGTTCGTTTCGGTTACCAGTCATGAAATGCGTACCCCTCTCACTTCAATTTACGGAGTTTTAAAACTACTTTGTGCCGAACGCTTGGGTAAGCTCACTTCCGGAGGAGAGGAAATGGCTCAAATTGCTTTAAAAAATACAGACCGGTTGATTCGCCTGGTTAATGACGTGCTCGACCTGGAAAAATTGCAATTAGGACGAGAAACCTTGGAAAAACAGTGGTGTAATAGTTTCGAGCTAATTCAGCAGGCAGTAGATACGCTCGCAACTATGGCTCAACAGCATCAGATAACTATCGAAACAGATGCTAGGGCGATCGAACTAGAAGTAGATCGCGATCGCATTGTCCAAACTCTCAGCAATCTGCTTAGCAATGCGATTAAGTTTTCTGCTGCCAATAGTAAAGTCTGGGTAAGCTGTCAGCAACGAAATGATGAAGTTTTATTTGCCGTCAGAGATCGAGGCAGGGGAATCCCCTCCGACAAGCTAGACACTATTTTCGAACGCTTCCAGCAAGTAGATGCTTCCGACTCCCGTAACAAAGACGGTACTGGTTTGGGTTTGGCTATTTGCCGTCATATCGTCGAGCAACATGGAGGAAAAATTTGGGTAGAGAGCGTTTTCGGTCGAGGCAGTACATTTTTCTTTACGCTGCCGCAACAATAAAGACTTAGTATAAAGTCTATAGTTGAGTAAAGTAGTTGCGATCGATAGCTTTTTCAATACCTGAAACTAAGCTTTCACCAATCATGAACGCCAAACGTATTTTGTTGATTGATGACGAAGAAGATATTCAAACCCTAGCTAGTTTGTGCATCGAACTAGAAAGTGGTTGGGAATTGATAACTGCCTCATCTGGTAAAGAAGGTGTCGCCATCGCCGAAACCGAACAGCCAGATGCCATTTTGTTAGATGTGATGATGCCCGAACTCGATGGTTTACAAACTCTAAAAAAGCTGCAAATTAACCCCAAAACCCAACATATTCCGACAATTTTCCTCACGGCAAAATCCCAAGCTGCCGACAGAAGGCGTTTTTATGCTGCAGGAGCCAAAGGAGTAATTAATAAACCCTTCGACTCTCTGACTCTAGCCAGTCAAATTGCCGGATTTTTGAAGTGGTAGATGACTACAAACAAAATAACCCCCAAATCAACCAAGCCTTTAAACTATGGGTGTAAAGCTTACCAGCGATCGCTCAGCAGCTGCGAAGCTCGATCTCCATCAGTACAAATCCTGCAATTGTAGCGCGAGAAACTCGATAAGATATATTAAGCACAGCATTTTAATTGAGACAAGATCGCTTAATTTATGGCACAAATACAAACTAGAACCGAACCCATGGTAATCAACATGGGACCCCATCACCCTTCTATGCACGGGGTTTTGCGGTTAATTGTTACTCTAGATGGTGAAGATGTTGTCGATTGCGAACCCGTAATTGGCTATCTGCACCGAGGCATGGAAAAAATTGCTGAAAATCGCACCAATATCATGTTCGTTCCCTACGTCAGTCGTTGGGACTATGCAGAAGGTATGTTTAACGAGGCAATTACCGTTAACGCACCAGAAAAACTAGCGGGAATCGAAGTCCCCAAACGCGCTCAGTATATCAGAGTGATTATGCTGGAGCTAAATCGCATTGCCAACCATTTACTGTGGTTGGGACCATTCATGGCAGATGTAGGCGCGCAAACACCCTTTTTCTACATCTTCCGCGAACGGGAAATGATCTACGACCTTTGGGAAGCCGCCTCGGGACAGCGACTAATTAATAATAACTACTTCCGTATCGGTGGGGTTGCGGTAGACTTGCCCTACGGCTGGATCGATAAATGTGAAGATTTTTGCGACTACTTCGATCCCAAAGTAGATGAATACGAAAAGTTAATTACCAATAATCCTATCTTTCGCCGACGAGTAGAAGGCGTAGGTACGATTAATCGCGACGAAGCGATTAACTGGGGACTTTCAGGTCCAATGTTAAGGGCTTCTGGGGTCAAGTGGGACTTGCGTAAGGTAGACCACTATGAATGTTATGACGACTTTGACTGGGAAGTTCATTGGGAAACCGCCGGCGACTGCTTCGCTCGCTATTTGGTCAGAGTTAGAGAGATGCGCGAATCAGTTAAAATTATTCGCCAAGCACTTAAAGGAATTCCTGGCGGTCCTTTTGAAAACCTAGAAGCCAGACAAATGGCGGAAGGCAAAAAATCTAAATGGAATGATTTTGACTATCAGTACATTGCCAAGAGAGTTGCACCTACTTTTAAGATTCCCGAAGGAGAACACTATGTTCGCTGCGAAAGTGGCAAAGGCGAATTAGGTATCTTTATTGTCGGTAACAATAATGTTTTCCCCTGGCGGTGGAAAATTCGCTCTGCCGATTTTAATAATTTGCAGATTTTACCTCATCTATTAAAAGGCGTTAAACTAGCCGATATTATGCCAATTTTGGGTAGCATCGACATCATCATGGGTTCGGTAGACCGCTAGAGCCAAACAATAGGCTCTCTATTTTCTTAGGTAAGATTGGTTAAAGGTATAAAAGGTAAAGGAGAAAAGGAAATATTTTTGTCCTCTATCCTTTAACCATTCTGCTTCACCGAAACAATCATGCTGAGTATCCTAATCATCGAAGTATGCAACAGCTACAGACAAAAATTCGTACCTCAAAAAACTTTAAAAAACTACAAGCGCGGTTGCGGGGTTTAGTAGGTAAAGCGATCGCCGATTACCAAATGCTCGAAGATGGCGATCGCGTCATGGTCTGTCTGTCTGGGGGTAAAGATTCTTACACCATGCTCGATCTGTTGCTCAGTCTGCAACGCAAGGCTCCAGTACACTTTGAACTATTAGCAGTTAATTTAGATCAAAAGCAGCCAGGGTTTCCCACTCACATCCTACCCGAATATCTCACCTCTTTGGGCGTACCCTATCACATTGTCGAACAAGATACCTACAGTGTTGTCAAACGCCTGATCCCTGAAGGCAAAACCATGTGTGGCTTATGTTCCCGTTTGCGCCGCGGAGTTCTCTATCGGGTAGCCGCAGCAGAAGGTGCAACTAAAATCGCTTTGGGTCATCATCGCGATGATATTATCGAGACATTATTTTTAAATATGTTTCATGGCGGACAGCTAAAAGCCATGCCGCCCAAGTTACTTAGTGATGACGGTAAAAATATTGTAATTCGTCCGTTAGCTTATTGTTCGGAAAAAGAAATTATTCGCTACGCTAATGCTAGAAAATTTCCCATAATTCCTTGTAATCTTTGTGGTTCCCAAGAAAATTTACAGCGGCTTCAAATCAAACAGATGCTACAGGCGTGGGAACGTGAATCTCCTGGTAGGAGCGATCGCATTTTTCGCAGTCTACAGAATGTCGCTCCTTCCCAGTTAGCAGATACTCAACTTTTCGATTTTGCCAGTTTGATTTCTTCCCATTAACGGCAAGTTGTATTTTTTAACGCTCGAATCATCTAAATTCCCGCCGTAGTTTGTTCGAATAAGCCAGCAAAATCAGTTGTCACTACGGCATCGTCCGCTTCTTCTGGTTTGGAGATGAGATCGAAGGCTTTATTGCGAGCGTTGGGTTCGGTTAGAGCTTTAACTACTACAGAGGCTACATCGGCTCTGGGAATTGAAGTAGGAATCCCGTCGGGTGGATTATTTAACACCGCGTCATCTTTGCCTACTAGTAGTTGTCTGACTCCGCCCTGTTTATCTAACAAACCACCAGCGCGAATAATGGTGTAGTCGATACCCGAATCGATTAAATACTGTTCGGCTTTGCGCTTCCAAATTAAAATATTACCATTACCAATGCGGTTGAGAGGATGATTGGGATTAGTACCGCCCATCGAACCGACTAGAACGATGTGTTTGACTCCTGCTTGTTTGGCTGCATCGATCTGATTTTTTTGTCCCAGCCAGTCTACCTCTTCGGGAAGTCCACCTGGTTCGAATTCAAATTCTGGTCTTTGTCCTTCTGAGGGTGGTGCAATCATTTTAGGAACGGCGCTGGTAAGAATGACCAGAGCATCGCAGCCTTCCATTGCCGAGTTTAAGCTAGATTTATCTTTGATATCTCCAATAACAAAACCTTCTGTCGAGCCGAATAGTTCTTCAACTTTGTTTGGCGATCGCGCCAAACCAATTGCCTCAAATTTATCTGGTTCGTCTCGTAGTTTTTGTAAGACTAGCGAACCAGTTCTTCCCGTCGCTCCCGTAACCAATACTCGTCTCATCCTTTTTCTCAAATCTCGAATCAAAGCTGTTTTCTCGATTATCTAACAGATGTCGAGTTTCGATCTACAAGAATATCCATAGGAGAAGAACTAGTCTGAGATTATGCAATGTATAGCTAAAAAAGAGATCGCGATAGAAGTAGAGTTGGGAAAGAGTAAGCAGAATATTCTCTTAATTTCAAATTCGGTCTGGTTTATCAGACCCTATTAATCATAAATAAAATAAGTCCTGACGTTATTGCCAGGACTATTGTTGAATATGGAGATTTATAGACGCTTATCTAGATTAATTATCGGTTTTAAAATATTAATCATCTGTGACCGCGATCGAGATTAGTTGGAGATAAACTCATGCTAAGAATGCCAACCACATCCTTAATCTCATTTATCAGCTACAGTGGGGTAGCACTTGGGTTTACATTATTTGGCTCGATCTACCTGATTAAAAAGCAGTTTATGCCCTATCACAGCAAGGCTAACGGCTCATCATGATCTGAATTGGAAGAAAATATGCAGGTATTGATTGTCGCTTTGATGAGAGCTACAGGTGAAGGATTTCTCGCTACGGGATTGGCTATATTTCTTTTGCTAATTATTCCTTGGAGGGCTGGCGATACCTGGTCGCTCTATGCGATTCCTGCCGTTAGTCTTTGTATGTCTTTGGGAACTTTATCTGCCACTTTATTAGTGAAAACTAGAACTCCAGGAACACCGCCAGTAGTACTGAGCGCGAGCGCGGTAGGATTGATGATTGTCGGATTCATTCTCTCTATAATCTGAAATAAACCTCGACACCAAACTTGAAATTAAGAGTTTTTGCAAAAATACGTTATCTTGCGCGTAGCCTGCCAAGCGCGTCCTATTCAAGGAAGAAAGGGGGTAAGGGTGCGAGGGTAGGGAGAGACTATTGTCTCTTTTACCTTTAACCTCTTACCTCTTACCTTCCTACTGCGTAGTGTCCGAACTACTAATTTCCCCTAGGTTAAACAAAAAAGGAACCCTGCCGTTAGATTCGCCACCCATCACTAGAACTTTGGGCATTTGGGAACCTCCCTGTCGCCAAGCTTCGATCGCCTCTTTTTGCAGCACCAGTTCCCCACCCTGAGCTTTGAGGGTTTCGGCAAGTAGTCTTTGGGCTTCGGCTCGCCCTTTAGCACGGTTAATATCTGCTTGCGCCTGTTGTTCGGCTTCTCTGGCAATATATACCGCTCTTCTAGCTTTTTGTTCGGCAATTTGTTTTTCTTCTACGGCTCTGGCAAATTCAGGAGAGAAACTCAAATCGACTACGCTGGTGTCGAGAACGGCAATGCCGTACTTATCCAAGCGCGTACCGAGGGCAATATCGAAATCCTCTTTGAGTTCGCTACGTTTGGTAATTGCTTCTTCTACCGTTCTTCTGGCTGCGGCAATCTTAAATGATTCTTGAGTTTGGGGGGCAATAATTTTGGAGACGATATTTTGTAAAGTCCCTTGTTTTCTTCTAATTTCCACAATTTGAATCGGATCGAGACGGAAATTAATTGCAAAGCGAGCTTTCAGGTCTTGTAAATCTTTAGTAGAGCTTTCGGCAGGGACTTCAAATTTTTGGACGGTTACATCGTAAACATCCACGTTAGAAACTAGGGGTGGTCTAAAATGAAGTCCTTCGAGCAATGCTCCATCTTGAGCTTTACCTAAGATGCTGAGAACCCCTGCTTCACCAGGATTGATAATTACGAAAGAATTAAACGCCACGAGGATAACTAAGGCGGCGATAATACCTCCTGCTAATGGCTGCCAACTATTAGAAGACTGATTTTTCATTTTAAATATAGCTAACAAAGTTTTTCTTAATGTGCAGTTTGCGTACGATCTCGCTCTCCATCATAAAATAACGGAGTATGTGACCTTGAAAGTTTATCGTATTTCAGGAATTTAAAGCAGGTGTGATTAACCTGAAACTTTTTTACTGAAGTGGTACAAAAATAAGAGTTGACTCAAACCCGGTAGAGCGTAATGTCATTTAGTAATGAGGATTTAGCCTTTCTTCCCGCTTTGGAACAAGCCCGCTTAATTCGCGATCGCGCCATTTCGCCTTTGGAATTAACCGAGCTGTATCTAGATAGAATCGACCGATATAACTCCCAGCTAAACTGTTTTTACTACGTAGCAGTAGAATCAGCGATTGCCGATGCTCGGCAAAAAACCGAATTATTGGCAAGGAGTAGCAATAATGACGATTTGCCCCCTTTTTTTGGCGTACCGACAGCGATCAAAGACCTAACTTCGGTAGTGGGAATGCCAATTTCTTATGGAGTAAGGGCAATCGAAAATAATCTGGCTAATTATGACGATAATATTGCCTTTAAGCTCAAACAGGCAGGGACGATTATTTTGGGTAAAACTGCTACCTCCCAGGTTGGCTCGCTGCCCTACACCGAACCAGAAGGATTTGCCCCGACTCGCAACCCTTGGAATTTAGCCTATACTCCAGGGGGCTCTAGCGGTGGTGCGGCAGCAGCAGTAGCGGCTGGTTTATGTGCCATAGCTCAGGGAGGAGATGCGGGAGGCTCGATTAGGGGACCTGCCTTTTGCTGTCATTTAGTCGGACTCAAACCCAGTCGGGGCAGAGTTTCCTATGCACCCAGCGGCGATCGCCAAAACGGAATTGCCAGTAGCGGAATGCTGGTTCGCACCGTAGCCGATGCCGCAGCCCTATTGGATATTATCTCTGGTTATGTAATAGGAGATCCCTATTGGTTGCCCACTCCTGAGATTACCTTTTTAGATGCAGCTAAGCAACAACTGCCCCAGTTAAAAATCGGTTATGCTACGGAGATTTTGCCCTTTGGGGAAGCTACGGACGAGTGTCAGCAAAGTGTCATGGCAACAGTGAATTTAGCTACTAAAATAGGTCACAATCTCGAACCCATATCTTTGGATTTTGACGAGTTAATCGCACCTTTTAAAAGAATTTGGGCGGCAGGAGTAGCGGCGACAGGTATTCCCTTAGAAATGCTGAGTCCGGTCAACCGCTGGATTATGAAGCAGTCTGGCACCGCAGCAGAATACTTACAGGCAGTGGCTCAGATGCAAGCAATCGCTCGTAAGCTCGTCAGTTTTTGCGATCGCTACGACGTTTTGATCCTTCCTACCTACATGCACTCGGCGATTAAAATTGGTGAGTGGGTGAGTCTCAGTCCGGAAGTAACTTTTGATAAGGTTGCTAGCTGGGTTTTACCCTGTCCGCCCTTCAACGCTACGGGACAACCGGCAATCAATCTTCCTACTGGTTTCGATCGTAACGGCGTACCATTAGGCGTACAGTTAGTAGGAAAACCCGCTGCTGAAGGTACGATTCTCTCCCTAGCATCTCAGCTAGAAGCGTCTGAACTCTGGAGCCTAGTTTATCCGGCAGAATTTAAAAATTAGCCGTAAAATTAGAGGCAATGATTCGATTCGACTTAAAATTCATAGGCAAAAGGAAATTAGCATCGAGCTTCTAGAATAGGCACTGACCGACTCTAACTTTATGCTCTGCTGCGTCTATCGAAACGTCGAGGTCTTAGACCTAGGGATTAGGCAACGGGAACTGGTAAGGTTAGATCTCGTCTCTTGTCTGAAAACTTTTGCTTGAGAGAGGCGGTTGCCTCCGACAACTAACTAATAGCTATCTGGAGAGTCCACAATTATATGTCCGATCTGATTGAGGCAATACTAAATTCGACAGAAAAAAGCGATCTGCGCGAATTTATTAGCGAAATAGAAGCTTCTGACCAGAGGTATTTATTGCGTAACGATATTCTCAATACTTTTCACCAATTTTGTCAGCAAAAAGACGACCTAAAATTTGAGGCTACTTCTCGTCTGGGTAAATTAATTTACTACACCCAAGAAATTATTTTAGAGGAAGAAAGCATCTGCCTGATTATCAGACCCAAAATTGCGCGACAGGAAGCCTATCGCTTGTTTGACGATCTTACTGTAGAAGCGATCTCTACCTCCCAGTTATTAGACATACGCGATCGCTTCGTCAACCGCTATCATCCCGAAGAGGGAGATGTGTTTGAAATTGACTTTCAGCCTTTCTATGACTACTCGCCGATCATTCGCGATCCGAAAAACATTGGCAAAGGTCTACAGTTTCTCAATCGTTACTTATCTAGTAAACTGTTTCAGGCACCCAATCAGTGGTTAGAAGCTCTCTATAATTTTCTCAATCTTCATAGCTACAATGGCATTACTCTGCTAATTAATGGTAGAATCGCTAACCGACATCAACTTTCCGACTCTGTCAAACAGGCTTTAAGCTTCGTCGGCGACCTACCCAAAGATAAACCCTATGAAGAGTTTCACTTCGACCTGCAAAATTTGGGTTTCGAACCAGGTTGGGGAAACACTGCAGGACGAGTTAAAGAAACCCTCGAAATTCTAGACGAACTGATCGACTCTCCCGACGATCGAGTTTTAGAAGCTTTTCTCTCCCGCATTCCGATGATTTTCCGCATCGTTTTAGTATCGGTTCACGGCTGGTTTGCTCAAGAAGGGGTGTTGGGTCGTCCCGATACGGGAGGACAGGTAGTATACGTTTTAGACCAAGCTAGAAGTTTGGAAAAGCAGCTACAGGAAGATATTACCCTGGCTGGTTTGGACAACTTTAAAGTTACTCCCAAGGTGATTATTCTCACCCGGTTGATTCCCAATAATGACGGTACTCGCTGTAACGAAAGACTAGAAAAAGTACACGGTACTGATAATGCCTGGATTTTAAGGGTTACCTTCCGCGAATTCAATCCCCAGGTAACTCAAAATTGGATTTCGCGCTTTGAAATCTGGCCCTATCTAGAAACCTATGCGATCGATGCCGAAAAAGAACTTTTCGCCGAGTTTCAAGGCAGACCAGATTTAATTGTAGGCAACTATTCCGATGGTAATTTGGTAGCATTTTTGTTGTCGAGACGCTTAAAAATTACCCAGTTTAATGTCGCCCATGCATTAGAAAAATCCAAATATCTATTTAGTAACCTTTACTGGCAGGATTTAGAAAGCGCCTATCATTTTTCGCTCCAGTTTACGGCAGATATTATCGCCATGAATGCGGCTAACTGTATTATCAGCAGTACCTATCAAGAGATTGTCGGTAGACCCGATAGCGTCGGTCAATACGAATCTTATGAAAATTTGACCATGCCCGACCTCTATCATGTGGTCAATGGGATCGAACTATTTTCCCCCAAGTTTAATGTGGTTCCTCCCGGAGTCAACGAAAGCGTATATTTCCCCTATATTCGCCACGAAGACCGCATCGATTACAAAATCGAAAAGTTGGAAGAATTACTGTTTACGGCTGAAGATCCAGAATTTATTTTTGGACGATTAGAACATCCCAACAAACGTCCTCTATTTTCCATGGCGCGACTCGATCGCATCAAAAATCTTACGGGTCTGACCGAATGTTTTGGGCGATCGCCAGAACTTCAAGAACGCTGTAATTTGATTTTGGTTGCTGGTAAGATTAGCGTCGAAGGTGCAACGGATAATGAGGAACGAGAAGAAGTAGAAAAGATGTATCGGCTGATCGACCAGTACGAACTTCATGGCAAAATTCGCTGGTTGGGTATTCGCTTGCCCAAAGTAGATTCTGGTGAAATCTATCGCATCATTGCCGACCGCCAGGGAATTTTCGTCCAGCCTGCATTGTTTGAAGCTTTTGGCTTAACCATTCTCGAAGCAATGATTTCGGGTTTACCTACCTTCGGTACCCAATTTGGCGGACCTTTAGAAATTATTCAAGACACGGTTAACGGATTCTATATCAACCCCACTAACCTAAAAGAAACCGCTCAGAAACTACTCGATTTTATCGCCCAATGCGAGCGCGATCCTAACTATTGGCATCAGATTTCAGAGAAAGCAATAGACAGAGTTTATAGTACCTATACCTGGAAAATCCATACCAGCCGTTTACTCTCATTGGCTCGGATCTATGGTTTTTGGAACTTTACTTCCCAAGAACAGCGCGAAGATTTGTTGCGTTATATCGAGTCGTTATTCTATCTAATCTATAAGCCCAGAGCTAAGGCTTTATTAGAAGAGCATCAACGGCGATAAAAAAAGAAGAAAGTAGAGACTAGGAAATAGAAGAGTAAGAGATAGACAGTTTCTTTTCCTGCCAAGCTTAAGGGAAAACTAAACTCCTCAATTCTTTTTTCTTTCGGCAAATAAAACGAGTTAAACTGTTGCTCGATCTAGCGATCGGACAATAGGGCAGAATAAAAGCAGTTTTTTTTGAAGAGGTATTATTGTAATATGTATGACTGTATTATCGTTGGTGCCGGACCCGCAGGAACGAGCGCAGCTTACCATTTGGGCAAAAAAGGTCATTCGGTTTTAGTAATTGACAAAGCTGTTTTTCCGCGTCATAAATCCTGTGGTGGTGGAGTTTCTCCCGCGATCGCCAAGCTATTCGATTTCGACTTTACCCCGGTTATCGAGTGCACTGTGTCTCAAGTGAAATATACCTGGAAAATGGAAGATCCCAAAGAGATCCGCTTAAGAGGCATCACGCCAATGTGGATGGTGCGGCGCGATAAGTTCGATAACTTTTTAATCGAACGGGCAGTAGAACGAGGAGTTGAGTTTAAAGACAATTTAGTAGTAACTGGAATCAAGTTGCAGGCAGATAGTTGGCAAGTAAATACCGATAATGGAAACTTTGCTGCTAAATATTTAATTGCTGCCGACGGTGCCAATAGTCAAGTTGCTGAGTGGTTGGGTTATTCTCCAGCCCAAAAAATTCTTGCCGCTAGTTTGGAAATCCCAGGGGAGGTAAGCGATCGCCGCGCCAATATGGCTTTTTTTGATTTTGGCTCTCTTAAAAACGGTTTTATGTGGTGTTTTCCCAAAGCCGATGGCTATTCTTTGAGCGCGGCATTCGTGCGCGATCGCCAGGGCAAACCGGAAGAACTCAAACAGCAGCTATTTAACTATGCTGCCAAATTCGATTTAGACCACACTCAAGGCGAATATCGAGAGCACCAACTCAATCTCTGGCAGGAAAATCGTCCTTTACATGGCGATCGGGCTTTAATTATTGGTGAAGCCGCAGGCATTGTCGATCCTTTAATTGGTGAAGGAATTCGCCCCGCGATGTCTACAGGAGTTGCCGCTGCCGAGGTGATTGATAAAGCCCTAGCTGGCGATGCTGAGGCTTTAGCACACTACAGCGAAACTATTAAGCAAGAATGGGGGTCAGATCTCGCTAAAGCCCAATTTTTAGCCAATATCTTCTATAAAGCCCCCAAGCTGGCATACAAATTAGGATTGAAACGCTCTAGTGCGGGGCAATTAATGGGTAGAATTCTTTGTGGTGAATTAACCTATTCTGAAGTAGCTGCTATGGCGACTAAAAAACTGAGATTTATTCCTGGTTTGGGGTAAATAATAGAGTGCCAACTGTAGTTTGCCCCTATCGATAAATCGCTGCTCTAAGTGTTTGACGCATCACATCTACTGGTACGGGTTGCTGTAGCCAAATTTCTAAAGCTGCTGCTCCCTGCCTTACCAGCATTTCTAAACCATCGATCGCCGTCGCGCCTTTTGCCATTGCTAGCTTTAAAAACTTGGTGGGACTGGGGGTATAAATTAGGTCGTAGGCGATCGCTCCTAGTTGAAGTTGGTTCATTATTGCTGCATCTACAGGGGAACGATTGACATTTGGGGACATACCTACTGGGGTAGTGTTGACTAGCAGATCGGCGGCAGAAATTAACATATTTAAATCTTCAGCGTAGTGAATTTTTAAAATCGAACTAATCTCTGGTATATCTGCCCAACTTTGATAAAATTCGGTCAGTTTTTGGCGATTACGTCCGACGATATGAATTTCCGAACAACCAAGTTCTACCAATCCTGCTACTACCGCTCTCGCCGCACCGCCATTACCTAAGACTACAGGCCGAACTTTACTCCAATGGCGCGACATAGCTTTTAAAGGAGCAATAAAGCCAATAACGTCGGTATTAGTACCACTCCACCCTGCTTCAGTGCGCCAGACGGTATTAACTGCCCCTACTTGCTGGGCGACAGGGGAAATTTCTGAAAGCAAGGGCATCACCGCTCTTTTGTGGGGAATAGTGATATTGAACCCGACGAGGTCGATCGCGGCAAATCCTGCCAGTGCAGTCTTGAGATCTGTTGGTTTGACTGGTAGGGGTAAATAAACGTAATCCATGCCTAAACTAGCGAGCGCCGCATTATGCATCGCTGGGGACAGGGAATGTTTGACCGGATCCCCAATTACCCCTAGCAGTTTGGTGGTTCCCGCGATCGACTGTTTTAAACTCATGTAACTTATAAGCCGTGAAAATACAGTATTGACACTCGCCCAGAATCAAGCAACGCTTCGCTGGGGGATTCTTGCTTCACTGACACATAGCTAGAGACAACAAATCTGTCTCTCCACCAGAGGTATCTCCACAAGCTGTAAATACGGTCTGCCCTGCCCGACCGCCAAAATATTCTTAGCTGCATTAACATCCCTCAAGTGAGTAGTACGGCAGCTATCATTAGGGCAAGTCCACTTACGAACTGATAGCGGTAATTTGTCTAAGATATAGCCACATGAGCTACACCGTTTACTCGACGGAAACCACCTGTCAATTGCCGTTAACGTTCGTTGGTGCCATTTGCACTTATACGCCAACTGTCTCAAGGCTTCGCCCCAACCACAGTCGGCTATTGCTTTGGCTAACTTGTGATTAGCCATCATGTTTTTTACGGCTAACGTTTCAACATACAGGCTTTGGTTTTCAGCAACTAATCGAGTCGTCAGCTTATGCAAAAAATCTCTCCGACAGTCGGCTATCTTGGCGTGTAGCTTGGCCACTCTAGCCCTTGCTTTGTATCTATTGTTAGAACCCTTTTGTTTTTTGGCTAGCCTTCTTTGTAACGTTTTAAGTCTCGCTTGGTACTTAGAGAAATATTTGGGATTACCCGAAGCCAAACCTTTTGATGTGACCATCACGTCCTTGACACCTAAGTCAATCCCAATGCTTAAGGACACGTCGTCTGGGGTTTCCCCAGACGCTTGAGATGTCCGCTCTGTGGCTGGCTCTAACTGTTGTAGTTCTTCATCTACTAAAAACGAGACAGAATATCTACCGTGCCGTTCTTTGCTGACTGTCACCGTCTTTGGTTCACCTTGAAAACTTCTACTCCATTTAATCTTTAGTGGTTGCTTCATCTTGGCTAGAGTTAGTTTTACGTCCTTCCAAGTAAAAGCGTTAGTAGCATAGGTAGCCGATTGCTTACCGCTCTTTTTCTTAAATCTTGGGTACTTAGTTCGACCTTTGAAAAATGACTCAAATGCTTTGTTTAAATTTCTCAATCCTTGCTGTAACGGTACGGAGGAAACTTGTTTTAGCCAGCTTTTCTCTGGGTCTTTCTTCAGCTTAGTTAGTGCATTAGATGTATCGGTATATGACAGCGACTTTTGTTGTTCATAGTAGCTATTGGTTCTGAGAGTTAAAGCCCAGTTGTAAACAAATCTCGCACAGCCAAACGTCTGCGCTAGCTCTAATCGTTGAGCCGAGTTGGGGTAAAATCGATATTTAAATCCTCGAAGCTGTTGCATGAGGGCGCGTCGCCTGAATTCATTTCAGGCGTTTATGCCGCCCGTGGCATTATTTTACCACGAACTGCACTTTGCTGTAAATCGCTGTTACTTACAGCTTGATTTTTCATCCCACGCTTTCAAAGCGTGGGTTTTCGTGTTTCTATAAAACTAAAATCTTGGTAATATTTTTTAAGCAATGAGACTGAGGCAATGACCGATCGGTTTCATTTTTTCAATCATAACAACGATCGCCATTACTAACTGACGATTTACAGCTCATATTTTGATTAATGTCCCATCCTCTTTACGTCGCTTTCATTTGGCATCAACATCAACCTCTCTATAAATCCCGTGAAGGAGTAGGTTCTGACTCTTGGGGACAATATCGTTTGCCATGGGTACGATTGCACGGCACCAAAGATTATCTCGATTTGGTCTTAATGCTGGAGCGCTATCCCAAGCTTCATCAGACGGTAAATCTGGTTCCTTCTCTAATTTTGCAGTTAGAAGACTATGCCGCAGGGGAAGCGATCGATCCTTATTTAGCTTTGGCACTAACTCCAGAGTCGCAGTTAACTATCGCGCAAAAACAGTATATCATCGAGCATTTTTTTGATGGCTATTATCATACTTTGATAGACCCCCATCCTCGCTATAGCCAACTCTATCATCAGCGACAGGACAAAGGTAGGCTTTGGTGTTTGGAAAACTGGCAAGAGGGAGATTACAGTGACTTACTCGCCTGGCACAATCTAGCTTGGATCGATCCCTTGTTTTGGGACGATCCCGACATTGCCGCTTGGTTAGAACGGGGCAAAAATTTTACTTTGAGCGATCGCCAACGAATTTATTCCAAGCAAAAAGAAATTATCCGCCGCATCGTACCCCAACACAAACAGATGCAGGATGCCGGACGGCTAGAAGTTACCACCACTCCCTACACCCATCCAATTTTGCCCCTGCTTGCCGATACCAACTCGGGAAGAGTAGCAGTACCTAAAATGGCTTTGCCTCAACTGCGTTTTCAGTGGGAAGAAGATATTCCCCGTCATCTCAGTAAGGCCTGGGATATGTACTTAGAAAGATTCAATCGCGAACCGAGGGGACTATGGCCTTCAGAACAGTCGGTCAGTCCGACAATTTTACCCTACATAAGCAAACAGGGCTTTAAATGGATTTGTTCGGACGAGGCAGTACTCGGCTGGAGTATCAAGCATTTTTTCCATCGCGATGAAGTGGGCAATGTTTACGAACCAGAACTACTCTACCGTCCCTACCGTCTGGAAACCGAACACGGAGATTTAGCGATCGTTTTCCGCGACCATCGTCTTTCGGATTTAGTTGGCTTTACCTATGGCGGTATGAACCCCCGTCAAGCGGCAGCTGACTTAATCGGACATTTAGATGCAATCGCTCGTTGTCTCAAATCCCGTCAAGATAATCCCGAAGATGCCTTAGAACAGCCTTGGCTGGTGACTATTGCTCTCGATGGCGAAAACTGTTGGGAATACTATCAGCGCGATGGCATTCCTTTTTTAGAGGCTCTCTACGAACGTTTGAGTAAGGATGAAGATATCAAACTAGTAACGGTCAACGAGTTTATCGAACAGTTTCCCCCTACTGCAACTATTCCCGCAGCGCAATTACACAGTGGTTCTTGGGTTGACGGTAACTTCACCACTTGGATCGGCGATCCGGTTAAAAACCGCGCTTGGGACTTGTTAACTGCCGCTAGAGAAGTATTAGCCCAACATCCTGAAGCGACTGAGGAAAATAACCCCGAAGTCTGGGAAGCTCTATATGCTGCCGAGGGTTCTGACTGGTTTTGGTGGTTTGGTGAAGGACATTCTTCCAATCAAGATGCCATGTTCGATCGCCTGTTCCGCGAACATATCTGTGCGATTTATCGGGCATTAAACGAACCAGTTCCTCAAAATATCTATCAAGCGGTAGACACTCATGAAGCAAGAGGCGATCGCACTCCCCTCAGCTACATTCATCCGATTATCAACGGTATTGGCGAAGAGCAAGATTGGGACAAGGCAGGTAGAATTGAAATCGGTGGAGCTAGAGGCACCATGCACCGCAGTAGCACCGTACAGCGGTTGTTTTACGGTTTGGATCATCGTAATTTTTATTTTCGCTTCGATTTTAAAGCAGGAGTCAAACCAGGAGAAGATTTACCAGGAGAATTACATTTGTTTTGGTACTACCCCAATGTAATTACCCACAACAGTCCCGCAACTCTATCTAAATTGCCCGACGAAGCCCCGTTGAATTACTATTTTCACCATCATCTCGGCATCAATCTCGTTACCGAATCTGTCTGGCTAGAAGAAGCTGAGGAACACTTTCGCTGGCACACCCGTGCTTGTCGTGCCGAGGCGGTTTTTGATAAATGCTTAGAAATAGCCGTTCCCTGGGCAGATTTACACATCGAACCGGATTATTGTTTGGACGTTATTGCTATTTTTGCCGATCGCGGTGAGTATCGCAGTTACGTACCAGAAAACAAACTAGTTAGCTTGCAAGCTCCCTAATTCTGTTTGAGCCGAGCGAGAGACAAAAAATTAGATATTTAGTTAATTTAAGCCTCCTAACTTCCTAAAATTGGGTAATTTAGAGGGCTAGTTTCATTCTTTCATCGAACAGATCCGGTAAGAAATAGGTATTTAGAAAGAGCAAACTAGTTTGTAAAAACAACTACTCCCGAACGAGGTTTATACCTCAATCGCCAATGAATGTATTAACGGTAATTAAACAATTTAAACAGACAAAATAAGATAGAATACCTTTGCTGATTAACTTTAACATTATTCTAAAGCCCGATCGCACTTACTTTATGAAAGAAACTACTCCCGCAGCCATGCCTCCCTGTTTCGATAGATGAGATGGTGTCAAAAGTTTGATGATTTACTGAGAACTAAAGCGCAAAAAAGGGAAT